>JAXMAO010000027.1:0-2748 GCA_046350375.1 Phycisphaerae bacterium | reverse complement strand
GCGCGAGCAGCGCGCCGACGACGAGGTTGAAGGCGGGGTCGGTGCCGATCCCGAACCAGTGGTACTCCGGCCCCTGGCGGTAGTGGAACATGGCGAGCGTCCGCCAGGTGGCCTCCCACAGCGGCTGCCAGCTGTCGGCGGCGCGCATCGCCACCCAGATCGAGGTGGCGTTGACGCGTCCGGCCAGCGCCTCGGGGTGCCTGATCCAACCGACCGCCGCCGGCGTCAGCGCGCCGGCGAAGACCAGGGCCGCCAGCAGCAGCGTGCGGCTCCCCACGCCGGGGCGCGGTTCCTCGGTGCCGCGCCGCCGTTCCCACCACGCGGCGGCGACGTAGGCGGCGGCGATCAGCGGCGCCAGGCGGGTGGCGTGGTAGGTGTAGACGCTCGCCGCCAGCGGTACCGCCGCCGCGATCACCGCCAGGCGCCGGCGGGCGCACCAGCCGCGCACCAGCAGGCACAGGCCCGCCAACAGGAAGCACTCGCCGGCGATGATCTGCACCAGTTGCTTGGCGTGCGTCAGCTGCGGCGGCGACGAGGCGTAGATCAGCGCCGCCACCAGGCCGGCGCGGGCGCCGAACAGGGGCGCCGCGATGCCGTAGAGCAGCGGCGCGCCGGCGATGCCCATCAGCACGCCGGGCAGGCGCAGCGTCCACAGGTCGACGCCGAAGAGCCGGAACGCGCCCGCGATCAGGTAGCTGCAGACGGCGTGGAAGTAGCTGTGCGCGTGCGCGACGAGGTTGAACGGCGAGGTGATGTGCCCGTCGAGCACGTCGAGCGCCAGCAGGCCGTTGATGGCGTCGTCGCCCCAGAGCCCGGGCTGGTCCAGCCGCCAGCAGCGGAAGCCGGCCGCGACCGCGGTGATCGCCAGCAACCACCCGCGCCGCGCGCGCGGCGTCAGCTCGGGCGGCGCCGGCTGCGCCCAGATCGACTCCGGCCAGCGCAGCAGCATCACCCCGGCCGCCAGCCCGACCAGCCCGACCGGCTGCCCGAGCGCCAGCAGCCGCGCTCCCGCGATCCCGGCGACCATCGACAACAGCGCGGCGACCAGCACGCCGCCAGCTCTACCGCGCCGGCGGACGGCGAGACCAGCGCGCCGGCAATAGCTGACCCACGAGTCGTCCCAGAGGCCCTACTCGTGTCGGGCGGGTCCTGAGAGGGCCGGTCGGCGCCAATCGTCGCACCTCAGTGGCTCATTCTGAGATAGAGCGCAGTCGCGGGCCGAAGATCTTCTTGAAACGCAACAGTCGATCAACCGCCCAGTCGTGGACCTCCTCGAGCCGTTCGCTTGGATCCTCGATACTGCCGCTCCGATAGGTCGCGATGCGGCAGGCGCGTCGTTCGTCAAGGCGCTCCCATTCAAGGCCTTCTGCAAACGCTTCTTCGATTGGGGCGCGGTCCTTCATAAGCGCGTCGAGGATGTGTTCATTCCGTTCGCTGTCCGGCGTGTCGATGTAGAGTTCGGCGCGAACGCGGCCCCCGAGGGCGAAGCTGAAGCCCCATGAGAATCCACGTGACCTGCCCCCCTGAAACCGGTCCAGCCAAAATGAGAGTTCTCCATGCTACCAACCGCGAAGGAGAACTCAGATGCGCAAGAGCAGGTTCAGCGAAGAGCAGATCATCAAGGTCCTGAAGGAGAAGGAGGCTGGGGCGAAGCTGGCCGACCTCTGCCGCCGGCACGGGATCAGCGAGCAGACGTTTCACCGCTGGAAGGCGAAGTTCGGCGGGATGGAGGTCAACGACGCCCGACGCCTGAAGCAACTCGAAGACGAGAACCGGCGGCTGAAGCACCTGGTGGCGGACCTGACCCTGGACAACCAGGCGCTGAAGGCGATCGCCACAAAAAAGTGGTGACGCCCACGGCGCGACGCCAAGTCGTGGGTGAGATGCAGCAGGCGTATGGAATGAGCGAGCGACGGGCCTGTCGAGTGATCGGCTTCCCTCGATCGACGTGTCGGCAGCCGCGCCCGGCCCGGACGGACGAGGCGCTGCGCGCGCGGCTGTGCACGCTGGCCGCGGAGCGGCCGCGCTTTGGCTATCGGCGCTTGCACGTGTTGCTGCGCCGGGAAGGCGTCGTGATCAACCATAAGCGCGTCCACCGGCTGTATCGCGTCGAGGGCTTGGCCGTGCGGCGCAAGCGGCGCAAGCGCGTGGCGCAACAGCGGCGGGTGCTGCTGGCGCCCGCCACGGAGATCAACCAGCGGTGGTCGATGGACTTCATGGGCGACAGCCTGGCCGACGGCCGCACCTTCCGAACCTTCAACCTCGTGGACGACTTCTCGCGCGAAGCGCCCGCGATCGTGGTGGACCACTCGCTGCCCGGCGAGCGGATCACTCGCGAGCTCGACGCGGTGGTGGCCGAGCGGGGCGTGCCGGGGATGATCGTGATCGACAACGGCCCGGAGTTCGCCGGCAGGGCGCTCGACGCCTGGGCGTACCGGCATGGGGTGAAGCTGCACTTCATCCGGCCCGGCAAACCGACCGAGAACGCGTACATCGAAAGCTTCAACGGCAAGTTCCGCGACGAGTGCCTGAACGAGCACTGGTTTGTCAGCCTCGATCACGCCCGCGAGGTGATCGAAGCGTGGCGCCACGACTACAACGCCGTGCGCCCGCACAGCGCCATCGGCAACCTGGCGCCGGCGGAGTTTGCGCGGCGCGCGCGGGCCGAACTCCGGTCGCCTACGGCTCCCTTCGTTCCGCCCGCCGGAGAGGATATACAGCCCGAACTCTCACAATGAGTGGACCGGC
>JAXMAO010000026.1:0-1601 GCA_046350375.1 Phycisphaerae bacterium | reverse complement strand
ATCATCGCCGTCTTGATCCGCGACAAGGCGACGTTCCGCTCTGCTCCCGTCATGGCGCTCCGCCCCGTGTGCAACAGGCTTGTCGGCCGGCCGGTGGCCAGGTTCCGCACAGTACCGGTAGTTATCCCTCGGCGGCAATTCGGAAAATCTCGGCACCGCGCCGATGCGCGAGGCATCCGGTCGTTGGCGCCGGACGGGCTGCCGCTTCCCGCCAGGACCGCCTAGATGGTGCGTGTCAAGGCGCTCCGGATCGGTCCGGGCGCCGCAGCGAACAGACCAGGACCCCATGCGCTTTCATCACGCAATCATTGCGGCCGCCGGTCTCTGTTTCCTCATGCCGTCCGGCGGCCACGCGCTCGACTTCAGCTGCGACGGCCGGCTGACGTCGAGCGAGCGCACGATCTGCGGCTCGGATGAGCTGCGCCGCCTCGACGAGCACCTGGCCCGGGTCTACGGGCGGCTGTGGGACGCCTACGGCGACCGTGCCGACGCGGAGCGCCGCCGGCTGGAGCTCCGGGACGAGCAGCGGACATTTCTCTCGGGCCGCGACGCCTGCGGGCCGTCGGCTCGATGCATCGCCCGCGCCTATCGCGGCCAGATCGCAATGCTGAGCGACCGGTCGCGGGTCGCCGGGCTGCGCTGAACGACACCGTTTCCTGACTTCCGCCTCGGGCCGGCCCTCCTCTCCCTCGCCCCCCAACGGCTCGCGTGGCGGAGCGTGAGCACTCATCGGCGCTTTCGGACCGCCGGTGGGTGCTCACGTGCATTTGCGCCGCGGCTCACGACCCGGCGGTGGCCGCCGACCAGAGCAGCGTGGTGCCGGCCACCAGCATCATCGCCTCGATCGCGAGCCGGAACTGGCTGGCGTCGAGGCCGACCACGATCCGCTTGGCGAGCCAGGAGCCGATCATCAGCGTGGAGCCGACGCCGAGCCCGCGCAGGATGATGTCCGTCGGCAGCGCGTCGAGCGAGCGGAAGACGACGACCTTGGTGAGCCCGATGGCGACGGAGCCGAGCGCTTCGGTTGCCAGGAATGCGCCCTTGACCAGGCCGTAGGCCAGGAAGAACGGCGTGTTGAGCGGTCCCGTCGAGGCGACGAGCCCGGTCAATAGGCCGATGCCGGCGCCGACGATCGCCATGCCCGGCAGCCCGATGCGAAACCCGTGCGCCATCAGCAGGCGGCGGATCGGGATCATGGCGATGAAGAACACGCCGAGCCCCATCTCGACCAGGTGCGGGTCGAGGGCGACCAGGAGCCGCGCGCCGAGTGCCGCTGCCGGCACCGCCGCGGTGCAGTAGACTGCGTTCAACCGCCAGTCGACGTCGCGCCACCACACGGCGACGCGCGAGGCGTTGGCGAGCAGGCCGGCGATGGCCATGATCGGAACGGCGGCCTTCGGCCCGAACGCGAACACGAGCACCGGCATCAGCATCAACGACGCGCCGAAGCCGACCACGCCGCCGAGCGTGCCGGCGGCAACGCCCACCGCCAGGATCAGGATCCATTCCACTGCTCTACCGGTGCCCCCGAGCCGATCTCCGCGATTGTTGCGCCGAAGTGGCACGCCCATGAACCCCAGATGAACGCCGCTTTCAACCGG
>JAXMAO010000025.1:0-2115 GCA_046350375.1 Phycisphaerae bacterium | reverse complement strand
CTCGGCTCGGCCTTTCACCGACCGCGCCCCGCGCTGCGTGGTGATCAGCACGACCGCGCTGATGATGACGCCCGCCGCGACCAGCGTCCGCGCGGTGAGCGGTTCGCCGGCCAGCAGGCAGCCCAGCAGCATCGCGACCACCGGATTGACGTAGGCGTAGGTGGCGACGCGGGCCGGCGTGGTGACGCGCAGCAGCCAGATGTACGCGCTAAAGCCGATAATCGATCCAAAAATAATCAGATAGACCAGCGCCCCGAGCGACGCGGGCGTGACCGCGCGCCAATGCACGGCCGACCACTGCCCGGTCGCGGCCGCGTTGATCGCGAGCAGTCCGCCGCCGCACAGCATTTCCATCGCCGTGGTCAGCTCGGCCGAGCGCGGTAATGGCGCCACGCGCGCATAGACCGAGCCGGCAGACCACGCCATCGACGCGAAGACCAGCGCCGCGGCGCCGAGCAGATCGACGCGCTCGGTCGCGCGGGTCGATTGCTGCGAAACCAGAATGACCACGCCCGCCAGCCCGACCAGCAGCCCGGCCACGCCGCGCCGCGTGGGTCGCTGTCCGCCAGGCACGATCCAGTCGAACAGCGCCATCCACAGCGGCACGACGGCCACCAGCAGCGCGGCGATGCCCGACGAGACGCGCGTTTCCGACCAGACGACGCCGCCATTGCCGCACAAGAGCAGCAGCCCGCCGATGATTGCCGTGCTGCGCCACTGCACCGCGGTCGGCCGGGCCGCGCCGCGCCAGCGCGCAAAGACGTAGAGCATCGCGCCGGCAACCAGGAACCGCACGCTGGCGAGCACGAACGGCGGTACCGAGCCGATGCCGATGCGGATCGCCAGGTAGGTCGATCCCCAGATCACGTAGATTGCGGCGAAGGCGACCACGATTCGCCAGGGGGCCGCGGTTGCCGGCGGTCCGAGCGGCAACGCCGCAGTCGAACCGGGCAAATCGGCCTCGTTCGGACGGACTGGCGTGCGATTGCGTAGGTCGTTACGTTTCTGAAGGGAGATCAGAGTGCATCCTCTCCGGCCGTGGCTCGACCCGGCCGATCTGGAGAGGATACGTTGAGACAGTCGAAAAGGGTCGTCAGAAAGCGCGGCCGGTCGAAATTCCGCGCCGCGCCGCAGGAGCGAAAACGTGCGCAATCATCGGCTGAGCAGTGCGGCGGTGGCGATTCTGGCGGGGCTGAGCGCGGCGTGGGGGCCCGCGAGCCAGCCGGCGGAACTCACGGGTCTGGCGCGCATCCGTGCCGACGCCGCGGCGGCGCGATCGCTGGTGCGGTCGGATCTGGGGCGCGCCTTCCTGTCGGCAGTCGACGCGCTGCCGGCGATCGCCGAGCGGCCGATCTATCACAATCCCAAGACGCGGCGAATTCTCAGCCCCGGGTCGTATGAGAAGGCCGACGCCGCCGCCCGCGCCGGCTTCGAGCGCGACACGATCAACGAAGAGAACTACTACTTCACCAAGTACGGCACGCCGGTCGCCTACGCGCGGGCCATCGACCTGCTCGGCCAGAACGGCCTGTCAACGCTGCGCGGCGCGCGGCTGCTCGACTTCGGCTACGGCGGCATCGGCCACCTGCGGATGCTCGCCACACTCGGCTGCGATGCGGTGGGCGTCGACGTCGATCCGTTTCTGCACGAGCTCTATTCCGAGCCGCAGGACCAGGGCGCGGTTTCGAATCGCGCGGGCGCGTCCGGACGCGTGACCGTGCTCGATGGTCACTGGCCGGGCGACGCCGCCATTCGTCGCGCCGCCGGAAAAGAATTCGACATCATCGTCTCGAAGAACACGCTCAAGAACGGCTACATCCATCCGGCCGAGAAGGTCGACAAGCGCATGACCATCGACCTGGGCGCCAGCGACGAAGAGTTCGTGCGCGCGGTGTACGAGTCGCTGCGGCCCGGCGGGTGGTTCCTGATCTACAACGTCTGCCCCGGGCCGAACCAGCCCGGCAAGCCGTACATTCCCTGGGCCGATGGGCGCTGTCCCTTTGCCCGCGCCGACCTCGAAAAGCAGGGCTTTCGCGTGGTGAAGTTCGATGAGAGCGACACCTCGACGATTCACCAGTTCGGCCATGCGTTCGGCTGGGACGCCGGCGAGCGGCC
>JAXMAO010000024.1:0-3119 GCA_046350375.1 Phycisphaerae bacterium | reverse complement strand
GGCGGCCGACGCCACCACCGCACCGCACGCCGCGGCCGCCGTCAATGCGCAAACGGGATCGGTCAAGTAACCATCGGGAATGTGCATGGCCAACCTCGCTTGCCGGGTTCAGGTAGAGTGACGGTCCCATTCTAAGATACCCGCGCACCGCCCGGCAACCGCGGTTGTCCTCGCGTTCTCGCGCCCGAGCGGCACTTTCCAACGAGCGACCGGGCGGTCATCATGGTGCCGGGATTGCGGCGGCAGGCTGCGATAGGGAACGGGAGCGAACGGGTGGAAATCGACGGCACGCTGATCGACGACACGTTTGCCGAGGCCTTCCGCGTGCGCTTCGTGCGCCTGGTCGTGACGGCCGAGGACGAGCATTGGCTCTCCGCGGGCCTGGCGGAGTTTGCCGGTTATAGCACGTCGGTCATCGCCTGCGACGCGGAGATCGGCGTCGCCGAGCGGCTCGCTCCCGCCGACACGCCCGACGGCCGCCCGGGCGCCGCCGTGCTGGCGGTCGGCTTTTCGCCCGAGAGCCTGGCGGCCGCCGTGCCCAACCGCGCCGGCCAGTGCCTGATGACCTGCCCCACGACCGCCGTGTTCGACGGCCTGACCGAGGGCGAGGCGCGAATTCCGCTGGGCAAGCACATGCGGTTTTTTGGCGACGGCTATCAGAAGAGCAAGCAGATCGCCGGTCGCCGCTATTGGCGCATCCCCGTGATGGACGGCGAGTTTCTGGTCGTCGATTCGCTGTTCGTCGGCAAAGGCGTGGCCGGCGGCAACTTCATCCTGCAGGCCGCCGAGCCGGCCGCTGCCCTGGCCGGTGCGCGCCGCGCCAGCGCGGCCATCGCGGCCGCGCCGGGCGTAATCGCCCCCTTTCCCGGCGGCGTCGCCCGCAGCGGCAGCAAGGTCGGCTCGCGCTATAAGAAGCTGAAGGCCTCCACGTCCGACGCCTATTGCCCCACGCTGCGCGGCCGCGTGGAGAGCAAGCTCGACCCGCGGGCCAACTGCGCCTACGAGGTGGTCATCGACGGCAGCGACGAAGCGCACGTCGCCCGCGCGATGGCCGCGGGGATTCGCGCCGCCTGCGGGTCGGGCGTGATCGCCATCACCGCCGGCAACTATGGCGGCAAGCTGGGGAAGTTCCACTTCCACCTGCGCCAGATCATGTAGTCGGCCGCGGGCGTGGCCGAACACGGCTGATATTCATGGACCGTGATAATCGGTTGCGGATGCGCGGTCACTGTCGCAACCCGGCTGCGATCCGCGCAACGCTGGGCCGGCGCCGGCCGAGTCCTGGTCACCTGCGGCCCAAAAGCGCCGTTTTCGCCGGGAAAACCGGGCCTGTACGATCGGTCGGGCCGTTCGCGGCGGGGCTCGAAAGGGGGGCGTGCGTGCGTGAGAGCACGACGAAAAGCACGGGCCGCGACGTTAACATGAGTATTCTGCGATGACTGCGTAAGCTGATTTTTTGGAAATCCCATCAGCTATTAAACGCAGATATTCCCCTTAACAAGAACCGTCTTGTCGCCAGGAACGCCACCGCCACAGTTCGCGGAGGGCGGCCAGGCCGTCGCGCCAACGGATTTTCTTGCCGTCCTGTGCGCCCCGCGGATCGTAGGAGACGGGCGTCTCGACGATCGGGATGCCCAGGCGGCATAGCTTGGCCGTCACTTCGGGGCAGAACTCGAACCGCTCGCATTGCAGGTCGAGCCGGCGCCACAGATGGGTCGGCAGGACCTTGTAGCAGGTGGCCTCATCCGTCAGGACGGCGCCGTACAACAGCCGCACCGTCAGGTTGAGCAGCGCGACGCCGCAGCGGAACGCAGAAAATGGACCTGTCCCCTTTTTGGCGAGGTACCGCGAGCCGAACACGGCCTGCGCCGTCCCCGCGAGCAACGGCTCGATCAACCGGGGGTAATCGCCCGGATCGTACTCCAAATCGGCGTCTTGAATGATGGTGAACCGCCCGCGGGCGAGCGCCAGTCCGGTGCGGATGGCGTGGCCTTTGCCGCGGTTGGCCGCGTGCCGCACGACCTGGACGCCGCGTTGCCCATGCCAGCGATCCAGGATTTGGGCCGTGCGGTCGGTGGAGCCGTCGTCCACGACGACGACCTGCTTGTCGAAGGGCGCGGCAACGACGCGCGCCAGCAGCCGCTCGATCGTCGCCCCTTCGTTAAACGCCGGCACGATGACGGTCAGCAGCGGCTGCGCCGCCCGCGCGGACGATGGCGCCGGCCGGTTCATGGGAGTGGCGAGTGGCGGGTGGGGAGTGGGGAAGGCGGCGGTCCGTTCATGGCAGGCCGCCCGTGCCGGTTCCAGCTTTGCCCGGCGCGGCAGCGTTCGGGGCGCGTTCCGCCGGCAATTCGTCCAGGCCCAGCTCGCGCCGCAGGCGATTGGCGTCGTCGAGCGAGAGGTGATAGATGTAGATCGAATAGCCGGCCATCGCGACCGGCTGGAGCTTGAGAAAGTAGTCGTAGTAGTGCTCGCGCGCGTGCAGCAGGTTGACGCTGAGGGCAAACCAGCCGGGCTCGGGGCCTGCGGCGTCGGGCGACGTGCTGTGCACGCCATCGGCGGTCGACCACTGCGGCACCGGGCCATATTCGATGCCGGCGATGCGCGGGTCGACCAGCGGCAAATCGTACAACAAGCCCAACGGACGCGCGTCCGGATGTTCGTCGTACCATGTCTTCAGGTACAACAGGTCTTGTCCCCAGTCGGTGTTGCTATTGCCGAGGTGATAGTGGCCGCCCGTCGGCCCGCCCGCCAGCTCGTTGAAGTACGACAGGCTGTGCGGAAACACCGAGAGGCTGCTGACGACACTCCAGGCGAGCGCCGCGGCGGCGATGCCGGCGATCTTCCAGTGCCGCAATTCGACGGAGCGGGCGACTTTGCTGATCCAGATGAAGGCGAACGGCGCGCAGGGGAGGACGTAGCGGAAATGGTGGTTAAAGCCCGTCTGGGAGCTGACCAGCACGAACACGGCGATGGCGGGCGCGAGCAGCACGAGCTCGTCGCGCCACGAGGCGGAGTAGTAATCGGCGCTGCCGTCCTTGGCGGCCACGTCCGCTGACTCCGCGCGTCGCGCGGCCCGGCGGCGGCGCCAATCGCGCGCCGTTACGCCGACGGCCAGC
>JAXMAO010000023.1:0-6617 GCA_046350375.1 Phycisphaerae bacterium | reverse complement strand
TGTCGGAAGTGGTGCGCTCGACCGGCGCCAACTACAGCCGCCTCGGCGAGGACATCTCGGCGTACAACAAGACGCTGACCATGCCGTCGGCACTCGGCGGCTGGTCGCTCGACAGCCTGTCCGGGCTCGCGCGTCTCGGCAGGGAGATGGTGCGGCAGGCTGCATTGATCGGATACGGCAATGCCTTCATGATGTACACGGTGGCGTCCGTGCTCGGCATCCTGCTGTCGCTGCTGGTCCACCGCGCGGGACCGAGGCCGGCGTCGCGCACGTTGTTCAAGCGGTCCGGATCGAATTGAGGATGACGGCGGAATGGCCAAGGTGACTGTCCTGTGCTGGCAGGAGATCCCGTCGGCGGTCGAGGCGCAACAGGGGCGCAACCGCGCCAAGCTGCAGCTCTCGGCCCGCTTCATGGAGCTGATCGACGCCATCGCCATGCGCCGCAAGCTGTCGGGATCGGACGACTATCTGGCGCAGTGGCGGCGCGAGCCGCGGGGCGAGCGCGAGGGGACGCCGGAAGCGGCGGCTGCCGCGGTCGCGGCGGAGCTCGAGGCGGACTACGAGACCATCCGCGCCGCAGCGCTCGCCAAGGGGGCGGAATGAGCACGGCGGGCGTCAGGGACGATCCGGAGCATGCCAAGGTGCATGACTGGCGGGCGTTCTGTCCGTCGGTCGACCCCGAGCGCATCCTGCGCATCCATGGCTACAAGGATCCGCGACGCATCCGGCCGGTGCTGCGCCGGACCGCCGAGGACGTGGCTCGGCGGATCACCGGCATCGCCGAGCCCGAGGCGCGCTGGAGCTGGCGGGAGGTCGCGAGCCTCGATGCGGAGGGGGTCGAGCTCGCAGGCGGCATCGCGTTCCGCTGCGAGGCGTTCCAGCGGCTATTGGCCGGAGCCGACCGGGTGATCGCCTTCGTGCTCACGCTCGGTCCCAGGTTCGACCAGACCGTCTCGGGTCTGTTCGGCGTCGACAGCAATCCGCTGGAAGGACTGTTCCTCGAAACCGCCGGCTGGCTCGCGGTGGAACGGTTGACCCGCGAGCTCGCCGCCCACCTGCGGGCGGAGGCGGGCGCGGACGGGCGCGTCATCGGGCATCGCATGGGCCCGGGCTACAGCTACGCGGTCGGCGATCGGGCAGCCGGCCGGCGGGTGTTCTGGCCGCTTGACCAACAGCATGATTTATTTCGTATTTTCGATGGTGCCAAGTTGCCGGTTGCGTTGCTCGACAGCGCCGCCATGCAGCCGCGCATGTCGCGCTCCGGCCTGTTCGCAGTGCTGCCCGCCGACGCCCCAACGACGGGAGCGGCGGGAAAGAGGTAGACGTCGGTGCGGGCAAGAAAGCCCCAATATCGCCGCTCGCGTGCGGCAAGGAGCGGGCTCGGCCGAGCGGGCAAGGATTTGGCGGGAGTGGCGAGCATGCGCACGGGATCGCGCATCAAGGCGGCGGCGTTGGTCATGGCGCTGGCGGCGGCCGTCGTAAGCGAGGCCGAGGCGGGGTGGTTGTCGCGGATCATGGCCGCAGCGGAGCACGGCGGCGCCCGCGTCGCTCGCTCCGGCGCCAGCGCGCTCGAGAGCGCGGCGGCCCGCCTGCAGTCGCTGTCGCCATCCGCCGCCAAGGGCGGTGCGCTCGCGGCCGGCGTCAGCCAGGAAGGCCACTGGACGTTCATCAACCGCGCCGGCGAGCGTTTCACCGCCGCGACGCCCGACGAGCTCAAGCGGGCCGCGACCGTGCTGCTGCCCGATGCGGCCGCCGATGCGCGGCCGACGCTGATCCTGACCGAGGACACGGTTTTCGTGCACCGGGACAAGCTCAAGGATCTGCCGAATGGTGGCGATCTTCGCGTCGCCGTCGGCGCCGACAGCTACCCGTTGATCCGCCGGACGGAGGGATCCGCGGAGCGGCTCTACGCGGAGGCGCTGCCCAACGTCATCGTGGAGGTCGGCGAGCGTCGCCTGTTCGACGAGGCTCTCTGGCAACTGTCGCGGCCGCTCGAGGCGTCGCGCTTCCGGATGCTGTCGCTCGAGCCGGACGGACCGCAGACGCTTGCGCGGCTGCCGCGGCCGGAGCCGGGATCGCCGCGCGCGACGGTCGACGCGATCGATCCGGCCCGGCTGCCATCAGCACTCGGTGCGCTCGACGGACAGACGGTGCTGCTCACCGGGCGGATCGAGGGCGAGCAGTTGTTCTATCGGCCGTCGAGCGGCGGCGAGCGCAGCCTGCCGCTCGGCGAGCTCCGGCGCGCCGCTGCGGCCAACGACGTCGATCTGATCGTGCTCAATTCGCCCGCGTCCCGCCAGCCGGGCGGCCGCAACTGGCTCTGGCAGCGGGTCGAGGTGGCCGGTCTCGACGGCGCGCTCGGCCGCGCCCGTCTTGCGGATTTCTTCAACGCTCTGGCGTCGCCCGACTCGAAGCTGATGGTCGCGGCGAGCGAGCCGGCAGCGGGCCGCGTCAGCCTGCGTGCGGTGCCGGTGAACGGCGCCAATGCGGAGCCGAGATCATCCAAGCTCGGCGACCTGATGAGCGAGATGCTGTCCGAGCTGACGGGTCAGGTCGTCAGCGCGTCGATGGAAGCGGACGTGAAAAGCTCTTCGCGCCAGGCGGAGCTCGACAGCCGCATCGTCCCCGGCATTCCGGCCGCACTGCAGTTCGGGTATATCGGGGCGCTCGTGCTCGGCGTCATGGGCCTGCCGGTGCTGCGGCACTGGTGGGGCCGCATCTGGCCGGCCGAGCAGCGCGGCGAGTATTCGGGTCTGGCCGGCTTCCTGGCCGCCCGCGCGGCGCGACTGCTCGCCTTCGTCATGCTTTTTCTCCCTGTCGCCGGCATCCCGGCCGCCGTATGGAGCGGGCTGCTCGGCGTCTGGTTCTGGCTGACGCTGCCGGCGCGGCTCTGGCGGCGTCTGCTCGGCCGGAGCGCGCCGGCCGGCTGACGTGCGACCGGTGGTCACCGATGCCGGCTCGATCTCAGCAAAATCGTCACTCTCCTCGGTGATGATGGCGGCATGGACCGCTTTTCCGACCAGGCGCCGGCACATCACGCCGTGCGGACGGCTGCCGCTGCAACCATCCGTGCCGTTGCGCGGACGCTGACCGGTGCGCGCGCGCGCTGGCTCGGCTGCGGTCCGACGGCGGAGCAGCGGATCTACTTCGCCAACCATGCGAGCCACGGCGATTTCGTACTGATCTGGACGGCGTTGCCGCCAGCACTTCGCCGCCGCACCCGTCCGGTCGCGGGCGATGACTACTGGGGCCGCGGCCGGCTGCGCTCGTTCATCGGGCGCGACGTGTTCGACGCCGTACTGATCCCGCGCGGCAAGATCGGTCGCGGCAGCGATCCGACTGCGCCGGTGCTGGCGGCGCTCGATGCCGGCTCCTCGATCATCATTTTCCCCGAGGGCACGCGCAATACGACGGACGCTCCGCTGCTGCCGTTCCGGAGCGGGCTGTGGCGACTGGCGAAGGCGCGGCCGCAAGCGGCACTGATCCCGGTATGGATCGAGAACGTCGGCCGCGTCATGCCGAAGGGTGAGGTTCTGCCGGTGCCGCTGCTGTGCTCGGTGACGTTCGGCGCGCCGCTGGCGCTCGAGCCGGGGGAGACCCGCCCGGTGTTCCTGGCCCGCGCCGAGGCGGCGGTGCGCGGTCTGGCACCGGCGGGGGGCAGGCCATGATGGCGGTCGTGCTCACGCTGTCGGCGCTCGCCTCGTTCCAGGCTCTGCGCGAGTTCCTGACGCTGGCCCACACGCGGCGCGCCGACCATTGGGCGCTGTTCGCGGCGTTCTTCGTGGTCGTGCCCGTCCAGCACTGGCTGATCGCGATCGAGTGGTACGGGCTCTATTCGGTCTTCATCCCCGTCTACGCCTTCCTGCTGCTGCCGATCCTGTCGGTGTTCCGCGGCGACCCGAAGAGCTACCTCGATCGTGTCGCGGAGCTGCAATGGGCGCTGATGACCTGCGTCTACTGCCTGAGCCATGTGCCGGCGCTGTTGAACATGCCGCTGCTCGACGCCGGCACCTCGCCGGTCATGCTGGTGGTGTTCCTGGCCTGCTGCGTCTACGGCGCGGCGATTGCCGAGCGCGCCGGCGATGCCGTGATCGGGCGACGGCTTCTCGCGCCCGGCCTTGCCCCGTCGCTGACGATGGAAGGCCTGCTCTCCGGCGTGCTCGCCGCCTCGGCGATCGGCGCGCTGCTATCGGACACTGTCCCGTTCGGCATCAGCGGCTCCGCCGCGCTGGCGGCCACTGTGGCCCTGCTCGGCGGGTTCGGGCGTCTTGTGCTCGCCGCGATCAAGCGCGACCGCGGCGTCGAGCAATGGGGCGGCGCGCCCGACCGTCCGGGCATGCTCGGCCTGCTCGGGCGGATGCTTTATGCCGCGCCGATCTTCTTCCATCTGGTCCGCTACTTCTACGGCGCATGAGGCGCCAGGCTACTGCAGCCGCTCGACTGCCACCGCCGTTGCCTCGCCGCCGCCGATGCACAGCGACGCCACGCCCTTCCTCAGGCCGCGTTTCTCGAGAGCGGCGAGCAGCGTGACGATGATGCGCGCGCCGGACGCGCCGATCGGATGGCCGAGGGCGCATGCGCCGCCGTTGACGTTGACGATGTCGGCCGGCAGCGACAGATCGCGCATCGCAGCCATCGTGACGACCGCGAACGCCTCGTTGATCTCGTAGAGATCCACGTCCTTGGTGGTCCAACCGACCTTGCCGAGCACCTTCTCGATCGAGCCGATCGGCGCCGTCGTGAACAGGCTCGGCTTGCCGGCGTGGCTGGCGTGGCCGCGGATCACCGCCAGCGGCGCGAGGCCGCGCCGTTCGGCCTCGGACCGGCGCATCAGTACCAGCGCGGCTGCGCCGTCGGAGATCGAGCTGGAGTTGGCCGCGGTCACGGTGCCGTCCTTGCGGAATGCCGGCTGCAGCGTCGGGATCTTCTCCGGCTTGGCCTTCGGCGGCTGCTCGTCGCTCGTCACCGTGCGCTCGATCTTGCCGCTTCTGACGGTGACCGGCACGGTCTCGCGCTCGAACGCCCCGCTGCTGATCGCGCCCCGTGCCCGCTCGAGCGAGCGGATCGCGAAGGCGTCCTGGGCGGCGCGCGTGAACTGGTAGGCCTCGGCGCACTCCTCGGCGTAGGTGCCCATCAGGCGGCCCTTGTCGTAGGCATCCTCGAGCCCGTCGAGAAACATGTGGTCGAGCACCCGGCCGTGGCCCATGCGGTAGCCGGCCCGCGCCCGGTCGAGCAGGTAGGGCGCATTGCTCATGCTCTCCATGCCGCCGGCAACGATCACCTTGGCGGTCCCGGCGGCGATCAGATCGTGTGCCAGCATCGTCGCCTGCATGCCGGAGCCGCACATCTTGTTGACGGTGGTCGCGGCGGCGGTGAGCGGCAGGCCGGCGCCCAGTGCGGCCTGGCGCGCCGGCGCCTGGCCGAGGCCCGCCGGGAGGACGCAGCCGAAATAGATCTCGTCGACGTCGTCCGGCGCGATCCTGGCGCGCTCAACCGCCGCCTTGACCGCGACCGCGCCGAGTTGCGGAGCGGCCACGTCCTTCAGGTCGCCCTGGAAGCCGCCCATCGGCGTGCGCGCCGCGCCGGCGATGACGATCGGATCTTTGGACATGGGACGCCTCCGCGTGATGAAAGTGGCAGCGGTCGGGCGGGTCGCATCCGCCGTCGTCAGACCCGCCGCTCGACCATCATTTTCTTGATCTCGGCAATCGCCTTGGCCGGGTTGAGCCCCTTCGGACAGGCCTTGGTGCAGTTCATGATCGTGTGGCAGCGGTAGAGCCGGAACGGGTCTTCGAGGTTGTCGAGCCGCTCACCCGTCGCCTCGTCGCGGCTGTCGATCAGCCAGCGATAGGCCTGCAGCAGGATCGCCGGGCCGAGGTAGCGGTCCGAGTTCCACCAGTAGCTCGGGCAGGACGTGGAGCAGCACGCGCACAGGATGCACTCGTAGAGCCCGTCGAGCTTCTCGCGATCGCCGTGCGACTGCTTCCATTCCTTGGGCGGCATCGGCGTCTCGGTCTTGAGCCACGGCTCGACCGAGCGGTGCTGCGCGTAGAAGTTGGTCAGGTCCGGCACTAGGTCCTTGACCACCTCGAGGTGCGGCAGCGGGTAGATCTTGACCGCCCCGCGTACGTCCTCGATCGCCTTCAGGCAGGCGAGCGTGTTGGTCCCGTCGATGTTCATCGAGCACGACCCGCAGATGCCCTCGCGGCAGGACCGGCGAAAGGTCAGCGTCGAATCGGTCTCGCTCTTGATCTTGATCAGCGCGTCGAGAACCATCGGGCCGCACGAGGCCAGATCGACCCAGTATGTGTCGAGGCGGGGATTCTGGCCGTCGTCGGGGTTCCAGCGGTAGATGCGGAACTCGCGCCATTTGCCCTTCGCCTGCGGCTTGTTCCAGACCTTGCCCGCCCGCACCTTGGAATTGCGGGGAAGTGTGAACTGCACCATGTTGGGCCTGCGTGCTCCGCCACTGTTGCGTTGCGTCATCAGTGCCACCGGCGCAACATCGCCGTCAACGCGGCAATGGACGCATCCACCGGCCAACGGGCCGGCTGGCGTGATGAGTGGGACGACTGCTTGCAGCAGGGTTCTAGGCCGCCATGTGACGCTTGAGCTCG
>JAXMAO010000022.1:0-6758 GCA_046350375.1 Phycisphaerae bacterium | reverse complement strand
GGGCCGCGACTGGCGCCGACGATGTCGTTCGTGAACATGCCGGCGATGTCGCGCTTCGCGGCGCGGGCCTGCTGGGCCCAGTGCCTGGAACCGACCAGCCCCTGTTCCTCGCCGGCGACGGCCATGAAGACGATCGTCGCGTCGAACTCGTGGCCCGCCAGGGCGCGGGCCGCCTCGAGTACGACCGCCACGCCGGAGGCATCGTCGTCGGCGCCGGGCGCGTCACAGGCGCCGTCCTTCGGGTCGCTGCCCATTGAGTCGTAGTGGCCGCTGATGACGTAGATGCGATCGGCGGACGCCGGTTGCCGGCCGGGCAGCGTGGCGACGACGTTCATGATGTCGGTGGGGCGGAGGATGCGATTGCCGTCCGGGCCGTAGGTGAAGCGGTCGGTTTCGACGACCAGCCGGCCGCCGGTTTCGGCGCGGATGCGCTCGAACTCGGAGAGAATCCAGCGCCGCGCCGCGCCGATGCCGCGGGTGGCGTGCTCGGTGTCGGAGAGGGTATTGCGTGTGCCAAAGCCGACGAGCGTTTCGACCGTGTGGCGCGCCCGGTCGGGACGAACGGCGGCGACCATCTGGGCGATTTCGTGATCGTCACCCGGCACGCAGCCGGCCAGCGGTGCGGCGAGCGCCATGCAAAGCAGGGGGCCAGTGCGGTTTCTCATGGCGCGATTTGTACCCACGCAATCGCGGCGGGGGAAGGGTCGGTGCGACCCCGACGTGCGGCGGCGGCCCGCGGCATGGCCAGGCCCGGGCGCGCGATTGACCGCCCAGAAGGCCACCCCTAGCATCCCGCCTCCCGATTCGCCGGAGGGTTCCAAAGGAGCGCCATGGCCATCCTGAGCGGCACACTTTCGTTTACGCGCTGCGCGGCCGGTGGCGGCGTGCCGAAGCGGCTGGACGCGGCGCTCGTCGAGAAGCTCGCCGAGCACGTCATCGGCAAGCAGTCGGCGGCCCGGCCCGACCACGTCGAGTGCGGCTGGGTCGGCGGCGATCACGTGCTCGATCGCCACTTCGCGGTCGAGAAGAATGTGGTCGGCGAGACGGTGCACTTCGGTCTGCGGATCGACACGGCGCGCTGCCCGGCTGACCTGATGCGGGCCTACACGCGGCTGGAGCTGGATGCGCTGCTGCATGCGGCGGGCGCCGAGCGGCCGACGCGGACCCAGCGGCGCGAGGCGCGGGCCAACGCCGAGCGCCGTGTCGAGCGCGAGGTGCGCGAGGGGCGGTTTCACCGGGCGAAGTTCGTGCCCGTGCTGATCGACAGCGCGGCCGACGCGGTGCTGCTGGGCTCGGCCGCACCGGCGGTATTCGACCAGTTCCACCCGCTGTATCACACGACCTTCGGCCGGCGGATCGAGCAGCTCTCGGCCGGAAAGCTGGCCTATCGGCTGGCCGAGGCGCACGGCGCCGGCCGGCAGGTTGAGCAGGCGATGCCATCGGCGTTTGTGAAGCACCCGCGCGGCGAGTCGTCGCCGGGCGTTTTGTGGACGCAGCATGACGCGGCGTCGCGCGATTTCCTGGGGAACGAGTTTCTGCTGTGGCTGTGGTGGCGCGTGAGCGAGCAGGGCGACGCGATTGCGCTGGCCGATCGGCGCGACGCGGCGGTGGTGTTCCTGAAGAGCCTGACGCTCGAGTGTCCGTGGGCGCTGTCGGGGAAGATTTCGATTCTGGCCGACGCGCCGACCAGCCTGCCCGAGGCGCGCCGCGCGCTGCGAACGGGCAAGCTGCCGCGCCGCGCCGGGCTGATGATTGCCAGCCAGGGGTTGCAGTTCGAGCTGTCGCTGTCGGCCGAGACGTTCGCGGTGACGGGCGCGGTGATCACCGATCCCGAGGCTGATGCGGATGACTCGGACGCCGGCCCGGACGCGATCGAGCGCGTCTCGCAGGTGCGGACGCTGTGCCAGACGCTGGACGGGCTGTTCGACGTCTTTCTGCGGCGGCGGCTGAGCGGCGCGTGGCGTGAAGACCTGCCGGCGATCGGCAAGTGGCTGCGGAACGACGGCGACGAATGAGCGGTCGCTAGAGGATCATCCGCACCAGGCCGACCAGCGCCCCGAGCATGCCCAGGGCCGTCAGCCCGGCCATCAGCACCAGCAGCACGACCACGACCGCCATTCGCGGCGAGCCGAAGCGGACGATGGTGCGGATGGCGGCGACGCCGTCGCGCCAGGTGATCTTCTTGCCCTCGGCATAGTCGCGGCCGGAGTAGGAGATGCCGACCTCGAAGATGCGCCAGTGTCGGCCGGCGCGGTTGGGTCGGGCGATCTTGGCGGTGATCTCGGGCTCGAAGTCGAAGCGGTCGCACTCGATCATGATCTCGTCGAGCACCTCGCGCCGGAAAACCTTGTAGCAGGTCTCCATGTCGGTGAGGTTGAGGTTGGTGACCATGTTCGACAGCAGGGTGAGCACGCGGTTGCCGATCATGTGCCAGAAGAACAGGACGCGGTGTTCGTCGCCGCCGACGAATCGCGAGCCGTAGACCACGTCGGCCTTGTTGGCGCGGATGGGCCGCAGGAGCTGGTCGTAGTCCTTGGGGTCGTATTCAAGGTCGGCGTCCTGTACGAGCACGATCTGCCCGGTGGCTTTTTCAAACCCGGTCCGCAAGGCGGCGCCCTTGCCGCGGTTGCGGTCGTGATAGAGCACCTGAAGGGCGACGCCGGGGTGTTCGGCGCGGATGGCGTCGTACAGCTCGCGCGTGCCGTCGGTCGAAAAATCGTCGACCAGGATCAGCTCCTTTTTCAGGCCGACATCGACCGCCGCGACGCGCTGCACGATCTCGCGCAGAGTCGCTCGCTCGTTGTAAACCGGAATCACGACCGATAGTGTTTCCATGCGGCCTCCGCTGGCACCGAGGGTGCGGCCGCTAGGATAGCCGCGGTGTGGTTCGCCGCCCATCGCCTATGAGCGTGCCGCCGTTGCCTGAGACGCCGCCTGTCGCCGATCTGCCCGTGGCGCCGCGCGCCAGCCCGCTGGCCGAGGCGCTGCGCCGCGCCCTGGATCTGCTGATCGCCGGCGCGGTGCTGTTCCTGGGCGCTCCGGTCGTGGCCTGTTTCGCCTGGCGGATCCGGCGCGATAGCCCCGGGCCGGCGATCTTCCGTCAGCGTCGGGCCGGCCGGGCCGGCGAACCCTTTGTGCTGCTGAAGTTCCGCACCATGCGGACCGATGCCGATCCGTACGGCCCGTCGCCGCGCGCGGGCGACGATCCGCGGCTGACGACGTTCGGCCGGTGGCTGCGCGAAAAGAGTCTCGACGAGCTGCCGCAACTGTGGAACGTGCTGCGCGGCGACATGACGCTGGTCGGGCCGCGGCCGCTGTACGTCGAGCAGATGGCCGAGTGGACGCCGCGCCAGCGGCTGCGATTGGCCGTGAAGCCCGGGCTGACCGGACTGGCGCAGATCTCCGGCCGGGCGGGGCTGACGCTCGAGGAGAAACTCGAGCTCGACGTGCAATACGTGCTGTCGCGCTCGCTGCGGCTGGACGCGGCGATCCTGCTGCGGACGCTCGGCGTGTGGCGCCGCGCCGGCGATATCTACGAGGTTCGTTACTCCAAGGACCGCGAAACGCGCGGCTGAGCCGGAGGGGCTAGTCGGCGGCAAAGCCGGCCGTGCCGATCAGCTTCACAAACCGGCAGCTCAGCACGGGCTGCTCGATCATGGCGGCCGGGGTTCGCTCGACCCGCGTGAGCGTCTGGTCGTGTTCGTCGCCGACGGGCAGGACCAGCCGACCGCCGACGCGCAGCTGATAGCGCAGCACGTCGGTGATTCGCGGGGTAGCGGCGGAAATGAGGATGCCGTCGAACGGGGCGAGTTCCAGCAGTCCTTCGCTGCCGTCGCCGACGTGGAGCTGCACGTTGCTGATGCCCAGGGCGGCCAGGCGCTCGCGGGCGGCGCAGCTCAGCTCGGCGATGCGCTCGACGCTGTGAACCGCGCCGGCCAGCTGCGCAAGAACGGCGGTCTGGTAGCCGGAACCGGTGCCGACTTCGAGCACGACCTCGTGCGGCTGGGGCGCGAGCAGCTCGGTCATGACCGCGACCATGTAAGGCTGCGAGATGGTCTGTCCGCAGGCGGTCGGCAGGGCGCGATCGGCGTAGGCCTCGTCGCGCCGCGCCGGCTCGACGAACAGCTCGCGCGGAATGCGTTCCATCGCCGCGAGCACGCGCGGATCGCAAATGCCGCGCCCGCGCAGGTCGCGATCGATCATGGTCTGCCGCGCCGCGAGCAGCTCGGGGATTCCCAGGACGCGACCGCCGACCAGCGGCACAGAGTCGGACGAGTTTGGGATCGACATGCAGACAGGCCTCTGTCAGATCGTATCGCCGCGGATGTTTGCGGACCATGCGGTTGCCGGCCTGCCGGCGGCCGCGCAACTTCGGCGGCGCGGGCGAACCCGCGGTTGCCGCGGACCGATAGTAAGGTTAGACTGTTTGCGGCGGCGGTTGCGGGCGGTGCCGTCCCGCAGCGCAATGATCGCTCAATGATGCACTTACGATCCAATCCACGATCGTGCGTGTCGGCCGTGCTGCTGGCGGCGGCCGGCCTGTTGTCGGTCGGTGCTTGCAACGACGCGGCCCCGGTCTCGCTCTGGCCAGCCCGGCCGGCCCAACCGGCGCCGGTCGACGATGGCCCGGCGATCGGCCCGCTGTCGGCCCCGGCGGCCGCGCCCGAAGACGCCGCGGCGCTGCGCCGCCGCTTGCTGACGCTGGTGAACGCCGAGCGGGCGCGGCTCGACCTGCCGGCGCTCTCCACGAGCGACGCGCTCGATCAGCTGGCCGACTATCACACCGCGCGAATGATCGACGGCGATTTTTTTGCGCACGTCGATCCGTACGACCGCTCGACGGTCGGCACGCGGGCGATGAAGTTCGACTACTACTACGCCAAGGTCGGCGAGACGCTGGCCGCCGGTCAGGACTCGGCGGACGAGGTGTTCGCCGCCTGGCTGGCCTCCCCGGCGCACCGCGCCACGCTGCTCGACCCGGCCTTCAGCGAAGTGGGCGTCGCCGTGCTGGATGGCGGCCGCCTCGACCGCTACTGGACTGTCGAGCTGGGTCGTCCTCTCGGCCGCTGACCGTTGCAGGTCACTTCTGCAGAAGCCTCTTGTATCTCGCGTCCAGCTCCATCGTTCGAGTCTCATTCGCCCAGCAGGCCGAGTTCGGCCCTCACCCGGTTGGGCAAGGATTCTCTTTGCCGCCCCTCGCGGCGCCGCGCGATGAGCCCATCCCGGTAGCGGCAAAGATCCTCTTTGCCGCCCAACAGGAGGTTCTAGGGTGGCTTAGGTTGATTGACGGACCATCGGCGAACCGGTGGGAGCGACAAACGTACTGGGATATAATCAAGTGCGGGTTGGACGGAGAACAGCCGCGGAGACCCCGGGTGACCCATGCGACGTAACTTCTGCTCGTGGCTCGTGTTGGGCGCTGGGCTGTGGGGGCCGTCGGGTGCCGTCGCCGGCCAGGCGCAGTTTCTCGCCCTGGGCGACCTGCCGGGCGGAAACTTCGAGAGCCGTGCCTTCGGCGTTTCCTCCGACGGAACCACCGTCGTCGGTCAGGGCACCGGCGTGTTCGGCAACGAGGCCTTCCGCTGGCGGCTGGTCGGCGGCATGCAGGGCCTGGGTGAGTTGGCCGGCGGCAGCTTCTTCAGCACCGCCACCGCCACCAGTTCCGACGGCAACATCGTGGTCGGCTGGAGTTCGTCTTCGGCCGGCAACAACGACGCGTTCATCTGGCGCTCGGTCAGCGGCGTCATGCAGTCGCTCGGCGATCTGCCGGGCGGGGCCTATTTCTCGCGCGCGTTCGACATCTCCAACGACGGGACGCGAATCGTCGGCTCGTCCGGCTCCGTCAACGGTATCGAAGAATCCTGGCGGATGCCGACGCCGCCCGTTCCGCCGGCCCCGGTCGGCCCGCTGATTGGCATCGGCGACCTGCCGGGCGGCGAGTTCAGCGGCCGCGCCCTGGGCGTTTCAGCCGATGGCAGCGTCATCGTCGGCAGCAGCAGCTCCAACGCCTCGGGCCGGACGAACCGCGAGGCGTTCATGTGGACGCAGGCGCTGGGCATGGTCGGCATCGGCGACCTGACCGGCGGCAATTTCTGGAGCGAGGCGACCAGCGTCTCGTCCAACGGCCAGGTGATCGTCGGCGAAGGCAGCTCCAACAACGGCAACGAGGCCTTCCGCTGGGTCGGCGGCGTCTTCACGGCGCTGGGCGATCTGGCCGGCGGCGGATTCGCCAGCCGGGCGCTCGATACGAACGCGGATGGCTCGGTCATCGTCGGCACCGGCACGACCGGCTCGGGCGGCGAGGCGTTCATCTGGACGCAGGCCAACGGCATGCAGAACCTCAAGACGCTGCTCGAGTCGATGGGCGTCGACATGACCGGCTGGCGGCTGATCGAGGCGACTGCCGTCTCGGACAACGGCCAGACCATCGCCGGCTGGGGGCTCAACCCGTCCGGCAAGAACGAGGCGTGGGTCATCACGCTCGTTCCCGAGCCGGGCACGCTGGGCCTGCTGGCGATCGGCGGCTGGCTGCTGGCGCGTCGGCGGCGGCCGAAGGCGATCTGAGCTAACCACACCATTCCTGAATCATCAATCCAGCCTGCGCGGCCGGGCCGGGCGCGGCTGTCGCACGAGATCAGCGCCGGCGCTTGCGGCGTGACGGGGTCGGCCTGCGCGGCGCGGGGGCACGTCGGGCCGGGCGCGGCGGGCCTTCAAGGGCCGCGTCGAGCACCTGCTCGACGTGCGACGCGGGGATGAAC
>JAXMAO010000021.1:0-7730 GCA_046350375.1 Phycisphaerae bacterium | reverse complement strand
GCGCGCTGCCCGGTGGCAATGCCGCGCGATTCGACTGGACGCTGCTCAAGGGCCGGCGCTTCGCCAAGCCCTGGATGCTGGCCGGCGGCCTCGACCCCGGCAACGTCGCCGAGGCGATCCGCGTTGCCGGCCCACCCTGCGTCGATGTCTCCTCGGGTGTGGAGACGCACCCCGGCCACAAGGACCCGGCCAAGATTCTCGCCTTCATCCGCGCGGCCAGGGGCGCAACGGGCTGAGCGCCTTCTATGACCGCCAGGTCGAGACCGCGCGCAAGAACCTGGATGCCAACGACTACATGTACTGGTGGGACTCCTCCTACGACTACAATCCCGGGCCGGATCTCGGGAAGATAAAGGCCAAGCTGCTGTCGATCGCTTTCACCGACGACCTGATCAATGCGGTCGAATTGAAGGCGCTGGAGACCGAGCTGAAGCGCGTGCCGAACGTGCGGCTGGTGATGATGCCGCCGACCGACAAGACCCTCGGCCACCAAAACCTGACTCAACCCCAGCTCTGGGGTGCGCATCTGGGCGAGTTCATGAAGGGGCTGTAGTCAGCGGCACGACTTGTGATTCCGGCCGCTCTCCTCTAAGACAACGGCGGCGCGGCTGATGGAAGTTTGGGAGCTTCCGTCGCCCGCCCATTTTTGCGGTTAATCTTTGTCCCACAAGGCTTTAGCGGGACCGGGGCGTTCGATGACCCTCAACACTTTTCGCGCCGGGCCGGACGAGCGCGGGCAGTTCGGCATCCATGGCGGGCGCTTCGTCGCCGAGACCTTGATGCCGCTGATCCTGGCGGTCGAGAAGGCCTACAACGAGGCCAAGAACGATCCGGCCTTTCACGCCGAGATGGCCGAGCAGCGCAAGCACTATATCGGCCGGCCGAGCCCGCTCTACTTCGCGAGGCGCATGACCGAGCAGCTCGGCGGCGCCAAGATCTACTTCAAGCGCGAGGAGCTGAACCACACCGGCGCGCACAAGATCAACAACACCGTCGGCCAGATACTGCTGGCCCGGCGCATGGGCAAGACCCGCATCATCGCCGAGACCGGCGCCGGCCAGCACGGCGTCGCCACCGCCACGGTCTGCGCGCTGTTCAACCTGCCCTGCGTCGTCTACATGGGCGAGACCGACATCGCGCGCCAGCAGCCCAACGTTTTCCGCATGAAGCTTTTGGGCGCGGAGGTCCGGCCGGTCACCTCGGGCTCGGGCACGCTGAAGGACGCGATGAACGAGGCGTTGCGCGACTGGGTCGCCAACGTCGAGGACACGTTCTACATCATCGGCACGGCCGCCGGGCCGCACCCCTACCCCGCGATGGTGCGCGACTTCCAGTCGATCATCGGCGAGGAAGTGCGCGAACAGATCGAGCAGGCCGAGGGCCGCCTGCCCGATACGCTGGTGGCGTGCATCGGCGGCGGGTCGAACGCGATCGGACTGTTCCACCCCTTTCTCGACGACCGCGGCGTGAAGATGGTGGGCGTCGAGGCCGCCGGCCACGGCATCAAGACCGGCAAGCACGCGGCGTCGATCACCGGCGGGCGCCCCGGCGTGCTGCACGGCAACCGCACCTACCTGCTGCAGGACGCCGACGGGCAGATCAAGGAGGCACACTCGATCTCCGCCGGCCTCGACTATCCCGGCATCGGGCCCGAGCATTCCTGGCTGCACGACGTTGGCCGCGTGGAATACGTCTCGGCCACCGACAAGGAGGCGCTGCAGGCCTTCCAGCTCTGCTCGCGCCTCGAAGGCATCATCCCCGCGCTGGAGCCGGCGCATGCGCTGGTGGAGGTCTCGCGCCGCGCACCGAAGCTGCCCAAGGACCACCTGCTGGTGGTCAACCTGTGCGGACGCGGCGACAAGGATATCTTCACCGTCGCCGACGCGCTGGGGGTGAAGATATGAGCGCCGCCAACGGCCGGTTGCAGCAGCGTTTCGCCGCGTTGAAGGCCGAGGGACGCGCCGGGCTGGTGGCGTTCGTGACCGCGGGCGATCCCGACGCGAATGCGTCGGCGAAGATTCTGGCCGGCCTGCCCGGCGCGGGCGCCGACGTGATCGAGCTGGGCATGCCCTTCTCGGATCCGATGGCCGACGGCCCGGCGGTCCAGGCCTCCTCGCTGCGCGCGCTCAAGAACGGCCAGACGATGAAGAAGACCCTGGCGTTGGTCAGGGCCTTCCGCCGCCAGGACGATGCCACGCCGATCGTGCTGATGGGCTACTACAACCCCATCTACATCTACGGCGTCGACAGGTTCCTCGCCGACGCCAAGGCGGCGGGCGTGGACGGTCTCATCATCGTCGACCTGCCGCCCGAGCACGACGACGAGCTCTGCGTGCCGGCGATGAAAGCGGGGCTGAACTTCATCCGCCTGGCGACGCCGACAACGGACGACAAGCGCCTGCCGACCGTGCTCGCCAACACCTCTGGCTTCGTCTACTACGTGGCGATCCTCGGCATCACCGGCACGCGCTCGGCGGCCGCGCAGTCGATCGAGCAGGCGGTCAAGCGCCTGAAGCGGCACACCCAGCTGCCGATCGCCGTGGGCTTCGGCATCAAGACGCCCAAGCAGGCGGCCGAGGCGGCGCGCGTGGCCGACGCGGCGGTGGTGGGCTCGGCCATCGTGCAGATCGTGGCCGACCATGTCGGCAAGACCGGCAAGGCCAGGCCCGGGGTGACGGCGGCGGTGCTGAAACAGGTGTCGCTCCTCGCCAAAAGCGTGCGCGGCGCGCGGCGCTAGAATCGGCTTCAGATGAACTGGCTCACCAACTTCGTCCGCCCGAAGATCCGCGCGCTGGTCAGCAAGACCGATACCGCTGACAATCTGTGGCACAAGTGCCCGGGCTGCGGACAGATGCTGTTCCACCGCGACCTGGACGCCGCGCTGTTCGTCTGCACGAGCTGCGGCCATCACCTGCGCATCGACGCCAAGCGGCGCCTGGCAACCTTGTTCGACGAGGGCAAGTACCAGCGCATCGAATTGCCGAAGACGCCGGCCGATCCGCTGCGCTTCCGCGACCAGAAGCGCTATGGCGATCGGCTGAAGGACGCGCAGTCCCGTTCGGGCGAGAGCGACGCGGTGATCGTCGCGCACGGCACGGTCGGCGGCATCCAGACCGTCATCGCGACCTTCGAGTTCGGCTTCATGGGCGGATCGATGGGCACGGCGGTGGGCGAGGCGCTGATCGCGGCCGCGCACCTGGCCGAATTGCAGCAGGCGCCGATGATCGTGATCCCGGCCTCGGGCGGGGCGCGCATGCAGGAGGGCATCCTGTCGCTGATGCAGATGCCGCGCACGGTGATCGCCGCCGGCAAGCTGCGCGAGGCAGGCCTGCCCTACATCGTCGTGCTGACCGACCCGACCACGGGTGGCGTGTCCGCCTCCTTCGCCATGGTGGCGGACATCACCATCGCCGAGCCGGGCGCGGTCGTCGGCTTCGCCGGCGCGCGGGTGATCGAGGAGACGATCCGCGAGACCCTGCCCGAGGGGTTCCAGCGCGCGGAATACCTGCTGGACCACGGCATGGTCGACATGGTGGTGCGGCGTAAGGACCTGCGGCCGACGATCGCACGCGTCCTGGGCCTGCTGCTGCGGCGCGAGCCCAGCGCGGAGGTGCTGCCCTTCGCGGAAGCCGCAGCCGCGCCGACCGGCAATCCGGGGCCGCCCGGCGCGGGCACGCCCGGCCCAGGGACACCAGCGCCGGGCGAGTGATGATCGCCGCCCCCGCCCGCAGGCCCGTGCGCAGCGACGAGGTGCTGGCGCGGCTGTTGACGCTGCACCCCAAGCTGATCGACCTGTCGCTCCACCGCGTGCTGCGGCTGCTCGGCCGGCTGGGCGATCCGCACAAGAAGCTGCCGCCGGTCGTGCATGTCGCCGGCACCAACGGCAAGGGCTCGACCGTCGCCTATCTGCGCGCGGCGATCGAGGCGTCGGGCCGGCGCTGCCACGTCTACACCTCGCCGCATCTCGTGCGCTTCCACGAGCGCATCCGCCTGGCCGGAAAGACGATCGGCGAGGACGCGCTTGTGGACGCGCTTGAGGAGTGCGAGCGCGTCAACGCGGGCGAGCCGATCACCTTCTTCGAGATCACGACCTGCGCGGCGTTCCTCTGCTTCGCGCGCGTGCCGGCCGACGCGGTGCTGCTGGAGACCGGCATGGGCGGGCGGCTGGACACCACCAACGTGATCGACCGGCCGGCCGTCACCGCGATCACGCCGATCTCGATGGACCACATGGACCACCTGGGCGACACGCTGGCGAAGATCGCGGCCGAGAAGGCCGGCATCTTCAAGCCGGGCGCACCGGCGGTGCTGGCGCCGCAGCCGCGCGACGCCGAGGCCGTGCTGGAAGCGCGCGCGACGGCGTTGCACGCGCCGCTCTATCGCGCCGGCATCGAATGGCGCTGCCGGACGACGGGCAAGGGGATGCGCTACGACGGCAGGCGCTTCGCCTTCGACCTGCCGCGGCCCGCGCTCTTCGGCGCGCACCAGGTCATCAATGCCGGCGCGGCGATCGCCTGCCTGGAGATGCTGGAGGCCATTCCCGTGAGCGAGGCCGACATCAGGCGCGCCATGACGACGGTCGAATGGCCGGCGCGGCTGCAGCGCCTGCGCCGCGGCCCGCTTGTCGAGATGCTGCCGCCGGGCTGGGAATTGTGGCTGGACGGCGGGCACAACGCGGGTTGCGGCGAGGTGCTGGCCGAGGTCGCCAAGGGATGGCGCGACCGGCCGCTGCACCTGGTCTACGGCATGCTGAACACGAAGGAGCCCAAGGGCTTCCTGCAACCATTGGCGCCGCTGGTCACGGGATTGCAGGCGGTCGACATCCCCGGCGCCCAGGCGACGGTATCGGCCGAGCAGTCGGCCGCCAACGCGCGAGCCTGCGGTATCGCGGCCGCCCCCGCCGTCGACGTGGCGGCGGCGATCAGGGCGATCGTCGCCGCCGGACAGGGACCTGCGCGCGTACTGATTTGCGGCTCGCTCTATCTCGCGGGCGTGGTGCTGAGCGAGAACGACTAGTCCAGCAGCTCCAGCAGGCGTCGATAGGTCTTCCGGGAGATCGGGAAGCTCGCCTGGCGGAAGCCGCGCAGCACCAGCGGATCGATGTCCGGCGCGATCAGGCGCAGCGTGTCGATCAACAGCGGCTTGTCGAGGAAGGAGCGCAGGTAGCGCAATTTGACGCTGGGACGCACGCGGTCCGTCGGCGTCTCGTACCAGTAGGGATCGGGCTTGTCGGTGTCCGGCCGCGCGGCCGAGCGCACTTCGCAATGCGCGTAGATCCCCGGCCGCATGCGCGGTCGGCCTTCAAGCTGCTTCTTGGTGCGGGAATCGACGCCCACGCGGATGAAGCCGCGCTGGCCGCGGGCGAAATGGCGCGCCTGGCACAGCGGCACGCCCCAGCTGTCGTCGCGCGGGCCGCTCAGCAGGAACTTGTCGATCGCCCAGAGGCCGGGATTGCTGCAGAAGATCCAGCAGCCCTCGTAGACGAAGGCCACGGCCGCACAGGCGTCAGGCGATCGACTGCTCCACCCACTGGTAAAGCGCCTGCTTGGGCAGCGAGCCCATGCGGGTCGCCACCGGCTTGCCGTTCTTGAACAGCATCAGCGTGGGAATGCTGCGGATCTGGTACTTGCTGGCGATCGACGGGTTCTCGTCGATGTTCACCTTGGCCACCGTGACCTTGCCCGCCATGTCCTTCGACATGTCCTCGAGCGACGGCGCGATCGCGCGGCACGGACCGCACCATTCGGCCCAGAAGTCGACCAATACCGGCTCGGGCGACTTAAGCACGTCGGAATCGAACGAGGTTTCCGTTACTTTCCTGGGGGTCATGGCGAATTTTCCGGTCTCAGTGAACGTTATTGGCACATATGTAGGGAGCCTACCCGGCCAGCGTCAAGGCGGCGCGGCGTCACGCATCCGCGAGGGGTCGAAGCGGTCGAGCAGCGCATCGGGCAGCGCCATCGCGGAAGGCCCGTCCGTCCACAACAGCACGGCCTTGACGGTCCGGCCGGGATAGACCGCGGCGATCGCCGCGCGGTAGGCCGCCATTTGGCGCAAGTAGATCGCCGGCACGTCCTCGACCCGCCGGGGCGGCGGGCGATTCGTCTTGTAGTCCACCACCAGCACCTGGCCCTGCTGCACCACGATGCGGTCGATCTGGCCGGACAGCACGCGTCCCCCGACCCGCCCCACGATCGCCGCCTCGGCGCGGCTGCCGGGCGCGAACAGCGGCGCGAGGTCGGGATGCTCGATCACGCCCAGCGCGGCCGCGGCGATATCGGCACGCGCCTCGGCCGCCAGGTCGCGGCCAAAGCGGTCCGCAAGCTTCGACGCGCCGGCGCGGCGCTGCGCGGGCGGCAATTCGGGCAGGACCTGCAGCAGACGGTGGATCAGGCGGCCGCGGCAGAGCGTCGCTGCTCCGCCGCCCCGATCGGCGCCAGCACCGGCGGCTCGCCCTCCTCCGGCTCGGGCGCCGAGGGCACCAGCGGCCGCGGCGGATCGGGCTCGGGCGGCGGCGGATGCCGGGCCCAAGCCGGCACCGGCGGCGGCGGCGGCGCCGCGGCCGCCTCCGCACGCGGCGTCGGCGTGTCGATCTGCTTGCTGGCCAGGCGCAGCGCGGGCCCCTTCCAGCCCTCCGCGGGAAACGCGGGGTCCAGCAGCGGTGCAACTTCCGCCAGCCCGGCGGCGCCGCGCTGGATCAGGTTGTACCAGCAGTCCTCCGGCGGCGAACCGCGGCCGTGCCAGCCGGTGACGATCAGGCGGTCCTCCGCGCGGGTCAGCGCGACGTAGAGCAGCCGGCGGTATTCCTCGTCCTGCGCCGCCCGGCTCGCGGCCCGCGCGGCGGCGGCAACCTGGTCGGCCATCGCGACGCGGGGCGTCCAGATCGGCAGGCCGTTGTCGGACCACAGCACCGCCGGCAGCCGGGTCGCGGCCTGCTCGGTGTCCGGCAGGATGACGATCGGTGCCTGCAGCCCCTTGGCGCCGTGCACGGTCATGATGCGCACCTCGTCGCGGCCGGTCTGGTCCAGGTCGCGCTTGATCTCGGCCGCGCCGGCATGCAGCCACGCCAGGAACCCCTGCAGCGACGAGGGATGCGCGCGCTCGAAGGCCAGCGTAGCGGCAAGGAACTCGTCCAGCGGGTCGGCGGCATCCGGCCCCAGGCGCGCGAGCAGCCTGGCCCGCCCGCCCCTGGCGCTCAGCACCTCGGCATAGAGCGCGTGCGGCGACAGGAAATCGGCGCGCTTCAGCAGCCAGTCGAGTTCGGCCAGCGCCTTGGCCTCCGGGCCTTGCGCGTCCGCCGCCGCGCGCGCGTTGAGCGCCGCCCAGAGACTGCCCTGGCGCCCCCGCGCAAGGGCGAAGAGCTGGTCCTCGTCGAAGCCGAACAGCGGCGATTTGAGGACGGTGGCAAGCGTCAGGTCGTCATCGGGCAACAGCAGGGTCTCGCCCAGCGCCATCAGGTCCATGACCGCGAGCTGCTCGGTCAGCACCATGCGGTCGACGCCCGCGACGGCGACCTGGCGCTCCTTCAGCGCGCGCACCAGCTCGCCCACCAGCGCGTCGCGCCGGCGCACCAGGATCATGATGTCGCCCGGCCGGATCGGCCGGTTCCGCGACAGCAGGGTGTGCGGCGTCTTGATCCAGTCGGCGACCCGATCGGCGATCATGTCGGCAAGCCGCGCGCGCGGCCGGTCGACGAAGCTGCGCTCGGTCGGCGGCGCCCAGGCTTCGGG
>JAXMAO010000020.1:0-11599 GCA_046350375.1 Phycisphaerae bacterium | reverse complement strand
GCGGGCGCCGGCCCCCGGTTCGGCCGCTGCGAACATTGACATGCGCGACGCGATCGTTGAGCGACTGCGCGGCCGGCCGTTCGCCCCGTTTCGGATCATGCTGACGAGCGGGCAGGCGTACGAAATCACCCATCCCCACCGGGTCGCGCCGGATCAGTCGCAACTGACGTTCTATTTCCCGCGTTCCGATCGCTGGGCCATGCTGCGCATGAACCAGATCGCCAGCATCGAGTCGATCGACGCGGCGGCGTAGGCCGAGTCACCCACACTCGATTGCTTCTCACGCATCCCGCGGCGCGGGTCCATCGGCTAGAATCTCCACGCGAGGGAGTACCACCGTGTCCCGCACGCTGATGGCCGTTGTGCTCACTCTGCCGCTCCTTGGCATCGGACCGGCCCCTCCCGACGACACGCAGCGCAAGGAAGCGCTCTTCAAGGTCGGCGACGAGTTCTTGGCAAAGGCTCGTTCGTTGCTCCCCGCTGAAAAGCAGGTGCGCTACTACGAATACTCCACCGAGGCCGTGAAGATCGGCCGACTAGCCGTGGAATGGGCGTTCGATGCCGCGCATCACACGATTCACTACCACTCCACCTATGACGAGGCCCGGGTTGACGGCGTCCGCGTGCGGGCGGAGGTCGATGCGACGTTTGGCGACGACTTCTCACTGAAGCGCAGCGTGATTACGGAGCGGCAGATTCCACGGGAAGGTCGAGCGGTCGTGCGGCGGTTCGAGACGTTTCGCGACCGGGATTCAATGGTCTTCAAGCGCCGCTCCGCGACGGAGAACAAGGAGTCGCGCGTCGAGATACGCGACGGCCGTACGAGCATGGTGAGCGAAACCATGGTGGAGGCGATCGCGAAGTCGGGAATCCTCGATATGGGCGTCGTGGACATCTCCGTGCCCGAGCGCCGAATCGTGCCCTTCCAGGTTCATCGCAGCCGTCGATCGACGGGCGACGTCATCCAATTCTTCGAAAAGAACCCATCCGTTCCCAAGACGAGCTTCGTGCTCCAGGCGAATGGCGAGGTGGGGCGAATCTACGAGCTCTATGGTCGCTTCAGGGGCGCTCGCGTAGAGAAGGTACGCTTCGACGAAGTCGATCAGTTGATCGAAGAGGCCATCAAGACCATCCTGAATGAGGACGATGACGAGGACGAATAGCGGCCGGTCACGCTTGGACCTGAGGGCGCACGGATCCGACGTGCTGACCCGTCGCGCGTCGGGCCGGCGCTGATACGGACAGCGCCGACCACCGTGGGATGCGTGCTGGCACCCGCGGCAATCGAAGGAACGCCGGCGCGGCAGATCGCCGCGACCGGCACGTCGCGCCGCCGGGGCCATCCCGATCCACAGTCCGTGCGAGCCCAACCGGAGCATTTCCCATGCAATCCATCGTTCAACTGTTCGCGTGCAGCGCGCTGGTCGTTTCCGCCGGGCTGATGCAGCCGCCCGCCGGCGGCGCGCCGCCCGGGCAGCCAGCCACCGGCCGGTTGGTCGACGTCGCCGCGTCCCAGCCGACGCAGGAAGGTGTGCCGACCTCCGTGCTCTGCCGCGGCGCGCCGCCCACTTCGGCGCCGAGTAACTCCGCCGGCCAGCAGGCCCACGCGGCCTTCGAGAAAATCAAGTCACTCGCCGGCGAGTGGAACTCCAAGAGCACCAGGGGTTGGACCGAGAAGGAGAGTTACCAGGTCATCTCGGGCGGCTCGGTGGTCATGCACCTCTCGTACGGCGCCCACCCGGGCGAGTGGATGGCGACCATGTTCCACATGGACGGCGATCGGCTGCTGCTCACGCACTATTGCATCGCCGGCAACCAGCCGCGGCTGCGGGCGACCGAGATTTCCGACGACTTGTCGAGAATCACCTTTACGCTGCTCGACGCGACCAACCTGCCGAGCCGCGACACCGGCCACATGGACAAGCACGTGATGGTCTTCGAGCCGTCGGGCCAGTTGCGGACGCGCTGGACGTGGTTCGCCAACGGGCAGGAGCGCTGGATGGAGGAGATCGAGCATCGCCGGGTGACGCCGCCGGCAGGCGAGAAGTCGCCGGGCAGCGAGCCGCAGAAGGCTGGAAACGCGCCGCGGGCGGGCGACGGGCCACAGTCAGGCAGCGCGCCAAGCGCGGGCACCGCGCCGAACGGGGGCGACGGGCCGCGCTGATGCGGCGGGACACGCGAGCGAGCCATCGGCCCGGCACAGGGCCGCGGCCGGTTGTCGCGCGTCGAGCGGCTGTCGGCGCGAAGGGTCTTGAGCGATCGCGTCATCTCTCCAATCGCAGTCTTTCGTAGCGCCAATCCCGATCGGCTCGTCGCCCATCGGCGACCGTCGGGGGCAAGGAGGATCTTTGCCCTACCGGGTCCGGGGCTACGGCTGCGAAGTCGCGGCTTTGTTGACGAAGTCGTCGATCAGCTTTCCGAGCTCCCAGGGATCGTCGTCCGGGCGCGTGGTCGTAAGGACGATCCGCTTGATTCGCTCCAGGCCGCGGACGATGCGCTCGCGATCATCGATCGGCTCGGTGGTCAGTGCCGTCACAACCAGCCACGCCAGCGGGTAGTCCGACGGCCGGTCGATCAGGTTTGTTTTCTCGAGTGAGTCCAGCAGGTTTCGTTCACAGTCGCGCAACTTCGGGTCCGAGAGCCTTGCCTTCTTGGCGAGCAGTAGCACATTGGTATAGCCACGTCCTGTAAGTGATTTCATGGTGTCGTACGCGCGCTCGGCCTCGTCTCGGCGCCCGTCGTGTACTGCGCGAACGAAATCGATGAGGTCATTTGTGGTGACTCTTGAAATCGGATTTTCGTTGATCTTCTCATTGACTGACTTGTACAGTTTCTCATCACCCTCGCGAGTCGCACAGATCAATAGCTCGGTCAGCGTGCCATAGAGTTCCCCGGGATCGGCGGAGGAATCATCGAGCAGCATCTTGGCTCCAGAGGGTCGATCCTCCTCGGCGAACCAGTTCATGCGTACGATCATCGGCTGAAGAACGCGCGCAGTGAATTCAGGCGTACCGGCCACAACGAGCTTGCTCGCCGTTTCGACCAAGTGCTCGTAGTCGCGACTTCCAATCGCCGACATCACAGTAAGCAGCTTGGTCGGCTCGAAACCAGACGGACCGCCAGATGGTTCGGTCGTTCCAGAACCCACCGAACGCCTGGGCGACGAAGACAGCGAGATGTTCTCTTGCTTGTTCGAAATCTGGCGGATCACGCTCGCCGCCGCTTCGTGAATGTCGTAGATCGCAACGGTTCTTGCCGTGCTGATGGCGCCCTCGTAATCCGCCTTGCGCTTTATGAAATCCTCCAGCGAGTTCTTGACGAACTGCTCGACGCTTTTACGGTTTGACTCGTCGCGCTCTCGTTGACTGCGAAACTGCTCTGATAGTTCCTCTTGGGTGTTGCGCCCGACGCTTTTCAGCTTTTCGGCTGCGTCATTCGATTCCTTGATTGCGTCCACACGGAAACGACTGAGCGCGAGCGAAACCTCTAGGTTCATGGAAGCCGTAGCACTTGCTGCCGTGGCCCTGATCCCCTCCTCGATCTTGATGAATTCCCCCTTCTCGTCCTTATACTGGTTTCGAACCTCCCTCTCGGCCATCCCGCGAATTACGCTACCAATTATCGTCGGCACGAGCGTCACGCCGGCGATCGTCAGCACGCCCACGACGGCGCCCATCCACGCCAGCATGGTCTTGGTCCGCGCGCTGGCCTCCTTGTCGAACATCTTGATCACGTCGCCGTTCTTATGCAGGCGGTCGACCACCGCCTGAGAGGTCTCCTTCACCAGGCGCGGCGTCGCGGTCCGCTCCAACTCCTCGACCACGCTCTTCTTCAGCGATTCGAGAAGCTGTAACGCCTCCTGCATTGAAATAAGCTTGCCGAGCTCGCGCTGCTGCTGTTCGCCGAGTTTGCTATCGGTGCCGCTGTCCGACATAGGGCCGCTCCTCTTCGATCGATATGCCAGAGAAACTGACTACGAGAATACAGATTTGCCGCCCGCGACTCAATCCGGCGAATTCCCAGTCCGAATCAGAAAAATCCTCGGATGCCCCGGCCCCATCCCGCCGCGCCACCCGCCAATTCGCGCCGCAGCCGCCCACCCTGCACCCGCCCGTCACCCGCCCTACAATCGCCCCCATGCCGCCCGCCGACGCAACCACCCCGCTCGGCCTCATCGCCGGCTCCGGCACCCTGCCCCACCTGGTCGCCGCCGGAGCCCGGGCCGCCGGCCGACGCGTCATCACCGTCGCGCTGCGCGGCTGCGCCGCCGATTCGCTGCGGGCACACTCCGACGCCTTCCACCGCGCCGGCATCGTTCAGGCCGGGCGCTGGCTGCGAATCTTCCGCCGCGCCGGCGTGCGCGAGGCGATCATGGCGGGCGCCGTCGAAAAGGCCGCCATGCTGCGGCTGCCGTGGTGGCGGGCGTGGCTCGCCTATCTGCCCGATTGGACCAGCTTCAAAATCTGGTACTTTAGCGCGGCCGATCGGCGGAACGACTCGCTCCTGCGGGCGGTCGCCGACGAGATGGCCAGGCGGGGCGTAACGCTGGTGGATTCGACCTCCTACTGTCGCGAGGCCCTGGCGCCGGCCGGCGTGCTCACGGCGCGCCAGCCCACGCCCGCCGAGCAGAGCGACATCGAGCTCGGCTGGCGGATCGCGAAAGAGCTGGGCCGGCTCGACGTCGGACAGAGCGTGGCCGTGAAGGACAAGGACGTGATCGCGGTCGAGGCGATCGAGGGCACGGCACGGATGATCGCGCGGGCCGGCGAGCTGTGCCGCAAGGGGGGCTGGACGCTCGTCAAGGTCGCCAAGCCGAACCAGGACATGCGCTTCGACGTACCCACCGTGGGCCCGGCAACCATCGAACAGCTCCGCGCCGCGGGGGCGACGGCGCTGGTGATCGAGGCCGGCAAGACGATCATGCTCGAGCGCGACGCGCTGATCGCCGCGGCCGACGCCGCCGGGATCGCCGTCGTGGCCCGGTCCGGCGCGGCCGTCTGAGCCGTCAGGCGACGCGCACTTGCTCGCCCGCGAACGGCCCATCTGAAGACGCGCGCGGGGGAATCCGATAGGATCGACATGCGCCGGCCCGCGCGGCCGCGGCGAGTCCGCGGCCAGAAGCGCGGCTCTGGCGCGGAGGCTTTTCGTGCCCAAGTACCTTGTGACCGGCGGGGCCGGGTTCATCGGTTCGCACCTGGTCGAGCACCTCGTCCGGGCCGGGGAATCGATCCGCGTCATCGACAACTTCATCACCGGAAAGCGCGCCAACCTCGAGCCGTTCGCCGGCCGCGCGGAAGTACTCGAAGCCGACCTGCGCCGCCCCGCCGACTGCGCCCGCGCCTGCGACGGCGTCGAAGTCGTGCTGCACCAGGCCGCGCTGCCGTCGGTGCCCAAGTCGGTCGCCGACCCGGCCACCTCGCACGACTGCAACATCAGCGGTTCGCTCAACCTGCTGATGGCGGCGCGGCAGGCCGGCGTGCGGCGCGTCGTTCTGGCGGCCAGCAGCTCGGCCTACGGGAACACCCCCACGCAGCCGAAGGTCGAGTCGATGCGCTCCGACCCGCTCAGTCCGTATGCCGTGCAGAAGCTCGCGGCCGAGCTCTACGCTCGCGCATTCAGCGAATGTTACGGAATACAGACTATCTCGCTCCGCTATTTCAACGTCTTCGGCCCGCGGCAGGACCCGACCAGTCAATATGCAGCCGCCATTCCCGCCTTCGTCACCAGCATCCTGCGGAACGAGCCGCCGACCGTGTACGGCGACGGCGAGCAGACGCGCGACTTCACCTACATCGACAACGTGGTCGCGGCGAACCTGGCCGCGGCCGCCGCGCCCCGGGTGTCGGGCGAGGTCTGCAACATCGCCTGCGGCGAAGCGGTCAGCGTCAACCACGTCATCCGGCGGATCAACGAGCTGCTGGGCAAATCGGTTCAGCCCAAGTACGTGCCGAGCCGCGCCGGCGACGTAAAGCACTCGCTGGCCGACATCGGTCGCGCGCGCGAGCTGATCGGCTATCAGCCGAAGGTGCGGTTCGACGAGGGGCTGAAGCGCTCGATCGAGTGGTATAGCGCCGCGGCGCAGTAGGCCGGCGCGGTTCGACCCGCCACCGACCGGGCCGCGCCAGCCCCGTACGCCGCCCCGCAAACACCGCGCGCCCGCCCACCCGTTGACCCGCCGGCCGGACCGGCTAAGGTAGCTGATTCGCATCGCGGAGACGGGCATGAAACTGGGCTTCTCATCGGTCGCCTGTCCCACCTGGGACCTGCCGACCCTCGTGACCAAGGCCAAGGCGTTCGGCTACCAGGGAATCGAGCTGCGCGGCCTGTGCGGCCAGATGCATCTGCCGCTGTGTGCCGAGCTGGCGGCCGACCCGGCCGCGACGCGCGCCCTGTTCGCCGAGGCCGGCGTCGAGCTGGTGTGCCTCTGCAGTTCGGCGGCCTTTCACTACCGCGATCCGCGGCGCGTGGCGGCCAACCAGGCCGAGGCGCGCGAATATGTCGAGCTGGCCGGGAAGCTCGGCTGCCGCCACGTGCGCGTCTTCGCGGGCGAGATTCCGCGCGCCCTGCTGGGATACGAGTCGCGCGACACCGTGCTGCAGCGCGTCGCAGCGGCGCTGCGCGGCCTGGCCGCGTTCGCCCAGCGACACCGCGTCACCCTGCTGATCGAAAACAGCGGCGACTTTGTAGACAGCCAGTCGCTGTGGTACTGGGTCGATGCGGCCGCCTCGCCGGCGGTCCGCGCCTGCTGGTCGCAGTTTGCCGCGCTGACGCGCGGCGAGCCGGCGTCGCTGTCGCTCAAGCGGCTCGGCCGGCTGATCGGCATGGTCCGCATGACGGATGGCGTGTTTGCCCGAGGCGGCGCGGTCGAGTCGATCGAGCCGCCCGGCAAGGGGCGCTGCGACGTGCCGCTGCAGGTCGAGCTGCTCAAGGGGCTGGCGTTCGACGGCTACCTGATGTTCGACTGGCCGAAGCTCTGGCACGCCGGTCTGGCCGATGCCGAGCGCGTCCTGCCCGACGCGCAGAAGTATCTCCGCGGACTGCTGGACGCCAAAACGGTCGAGCTGACGGCCTATCGCAATGACAAGAACGCCCCGCGCTTCCGCACCGGGCGACCGGCCGAGCCGCAGCCGGTGTAACGCGGTCCGCCGCGCGCCGGGTCGCGCGGCCAGGCGGCCGTCCGACGACAACCGGCGCCGCCCCCGCCACGCTTCCGGGCCACACGCATGTCCGCGAAACTGATCGACGGCAAGGCCCTCGCCCGCGAGATAAACTCGCGCACGCAGGAGCAGGTCGCCGCGCTCGTGGCTGCGCGCGGCGCGCAGCCCACCGTCGCGGCGGTTCTCATCGGCGACGACGCCTCGGCCGCGGCCTACGCGCAGTCGCAGGCCCGCGGCGCGGCCAGCGTCGGCATCGCCCATCGCATCGTCCAACTGCCCGCAGGCGCCGCGCCGGCGCACGCCGAAGCGGCCATCGACCGGCTGAACGACGACCCCGCCGTGCACGGCATCATCCTCCAGACGCCGCTGCCGTCCGGGCTGGATCCGTTCGCGCTCCAGGCGCAGATCGATCCGCGCAAGGATGTCGAGGGCGTCAGCCCGGCCAACCTCGGGCTGGTCTGGATGGCGCGCCCGGCGCTCGCCCCCTGCACGGCCGAGGCCGCCCTCGCCTGCGCCCTGGCGAGCGGGCTCGACCTGGCCGGACGGCACGCCGTCGTGGTCGGACGCAGCAACATCGTCGGCAAGCCGGTCGCGGCGCTGCTGCTGGCGCGGCACGCGACCGTCACGATCTGTCACAGCCGAACGCCCGACCTGCCCGCGCTGACGCGCCAGGCCGAGCTGCTGATCGTGGCCATCGGCCGGGCGGGCGCCATCGGCGCGGCCCACGTCCGTCCCGGGGCGGTCGTGGTGGACGTGGGCACCAACACGCTCCCCGGGCCGGACGGCCGGTCGCGGATGGTGGGCGACGTGGCCTTCGATCAGGCTCAGGCAGTTGCCGGCTGGATCACACCGGTGCCGGGCGGGGTGGGCCCAGTGACCGTCGCCAAGCTGCTGGCAAATGTCGCTACGTCGGCTGAGCGGCAAGTTTTACGCTGAATAAGTCCGATATATCTCGACGGCGGGCCGCAATCCGCGGACCGCCATGCGAGAAACCGGTGCGTCAGCGTAACGTCATTATTCAAAATAGGTTAGCTCCGTGGATTGGCGCGGGAGTACCGCGACCGTCCGCCAGCGCCCATGCCGCGCTGCCGGTTGGGCTGCTGTCGCTGGTCGCCAGTCTTGCGATTCATGCCGGCGTGATGGCCGGGTTTTCGGTGATTCCCGTCGCGCGGGCCAATGTCGCCCCCCTCCGGCCGAGGGCTGAGTTCGAAGTCACGCTGCTTTCCGAAGCGTTGCCGCCCGCGCCCGCGGAGGAATCTCGTCGCGAGCCGGCCCCGCCGATCGCCGACCTGCGGGCCCTGGTTGATCGCAATTTCGCCGACGGCCGCCCCGACGAGACGACCGGTGCGCCCCCGGTCGCACAGCCCGCGCCGGCGGGGTACCGCCGGTACAGGCCGCTCCGCCTGGCGCGCGCAGCGGGCGAGTGAACGCCAACGACGGGCCGCCGGCCGGCGACCTGATCGGCGTGGGGGCCGGGGCCGGCGCGGCCGGTCGAACCGCGACGGCGCGGCGCGGCGAACGGCTGGGCGGCGCGGCCCTGCCGATTCCGCCCGGAAGCCTGTGGGGCGTGGGCAAGCCCGAGACCAGCCGGTCGTTCGTCTATGTCCTGGACCGATCGGGCTCGATGCAGGATTCGTTCCACCTGCTGCAGCGCGAACTCATCAGTGCGATTCACTCGCTTTCGAGCGAGCAGAGCTTCAACGTCATCTGGTTTTCAGCCGGCCCGTGCGAGATGCTCTCGCCGTCCCTGCTGCCGGCCAGTGCCGACAACAAGCAGTTCGCGTTCGACGCCATCCGGCGGATCATTCCCGGCGGGCAGACCCAGCCGCTGGACGCCGTGCGGCGCGGGCTGGCGCAGCGGCCCGACGTGCTCTACCTGCTGTCGGACGGCGATTTTGCGGACCAGAACGAGCCCATTCTCGATTTGCTGCGCGCGACGCCGCGCGAGAAGCGGCCGATCGTCCACACGATTCTCTTCCTGTTCGACGCCGGCCTGGCCGGACGCGGTGTGCTGCGGCAGATCGCCGAGCTGGGAGGGGGAACGTTCAAGCACGTGACCGAGGACGAGGTCGGCCTGCGATGAATCGCGCGGCGCCCGCGGCCGCGCGCAGAGAGGCGGAGTAGCCATCGTGCACACCACGGACCTGATGCTGGCGATTGCGAACAAGTCGTTCCTGCGGCTGCTGGTCGAGGGGGCCGAGGCGCCCGGGGCGATCATCGTGCTGCTCTCGGTCGTCGCGGTCGCGATCCTGGTCGAGCAGTTCCGCACCGTCCGCCGCGCGACGCTCGCGCCGCCGGCCGAGATCGACGCCGCCCGCGAAACGCTCGAGGGGCGGCGCTTCAAGGATTGCAACTTACAGCTTCAGCACAGCCGCTAGATGTTCGGCCAGACGCTGCTGGCGGCCCTCAAGCAGGGGCGGCACGGCTTCACGGCCATGAGCGAAATCGCCCGCGACACCTCCGACCTGTGGACCAACCGCCTGATGCGCCGCGCCGAGTATCTGCACGTGCTTGGCCACCTCGGTCCGCTGATGGGGCTGCTGGGCACCGTGCTGGGCATGATCCGCGCGTTCGGCAAGATGCAGGAGACGCACGGCGGCTACCGCCCCGAAGACCTGGCCGGCGGCATCTCGCTGGCGCTGGTGAACACGTTCCTCGGCCTGGCGCTGGCGGTGCTGGCGCTGGGCATGTTCGGCGTCTGCCGCAACCGCATCGAGGCGCTGACCAGCGAAGCCGCGGCGACCGTGCAGGGCCTGCTCGAGCACTTCCGGCCCGCCAGCGGCGAGATGACGATCGCGCCGCGCACGCCGCGGATCGACACGACTACGCCGGTGCCGCCGCCGCCGCCCGCCGCGACGCCGCGGCCCTATTCGCTCCGCGGCGCCACGGGCCTTCGATAGGGATCCGCCATGAGTCGCCGCCCACGCGAGCCCGCCTCGATGTCGCTGAACCTGGCGCCGATGGTCGACGTCATGATGTGCCTGCTGATCTTCTTCATGCTGGCCGCCAAGCTGATTGAGCGCCGCCAGGCCGCCGTGCCGCTGCCGCAGTCGAGCAGCGCCGCGCCGCAGTCTGGCGCCGGGCGGCTGGTGGTCAACGTCCGCAACACCGAGCGCGGCGCGGGCTACAGCGTCGACGATCAGCCCGTCACGCCGGTCGAGCTGGCCGAGCGGCTCGAGGCCGAGGTCGAGCGCGACGCCGGCGTGACCTGCACCATTCGCGCCGACCGCGACCTGCCGTTCCGCTGCATCGAGCCGATCATGGTGCACTGCGCCCGGCTGAAGATCGCCAAGGTGACGTTCGCGGCCGAACCGATCGTGGAGGGCGGCTGATGCAGCGCCGTGCCCGCCGCGACCCCCGCCGCCGCCCGCTCGACGCCGCGCCCAACCTGGCGCCGCTGGTCGACGTGGTCATGGTGATTCTGATCTTCCTCATGCTCGGCTCGGCCTTCACGGTGCACGAGCTCGGGCTCGCGGCCCAGCTGCCGCGCGATGTCGGTCCCGACGCCGGCCCGGCCGTCAGCATTGTCCCGCCGATTCGCATCGACCTGTTGGCCGGCAGCGGCTCGCGACCCTACCGGCTCGCGGTCATGGGCCAGCCGATCGCCGACGATTCGTTCGACTCGCTCGAGTCGCTGCTGCGCAGCAAGAGCCGCGCCGGCGTCACGGCCGACAGCCGCGTGGTTGTCTCGGCCGCGGCCAGCGTTCCATACCGACACGTGATCGCGGCGATGGACGCGGCGACGAAGGCCGGCTTCCGAAACGTCCAGTTCGCGGTCGATGCCGGCGCGGCGGTGGGCGTCGCGCCACCGCCGCCGGGGGCATAGTCACGCCATGCAACGAAGTGCACGGGTTCGCCGGGCCATCCGAACGGCCGCGATGGCCGCCTGCGGCGGGCTGGCGATCGTCGCCGCGGCGCGCGGCCAGACGTCCGGCGGCGAGCTCTCGCGGGCCGACGCGGTCGTCGCCGAGCGCCTGGCGCAGGAAGGCATGCCCGAGCCGCTCGAGAAGCTGCTCGGCCCGGCGCCGGGCGTCACGCAGGTGTGGCTGGCGCGGGCCTGTGCCCAGGCCGCCTGGAACAACCCCGACGCGACGCAGCGCGCCGCCGATCTGGCCCGCGCCGCGGCCGCCTATCGAGCGCTGCTCGCGACGACCGATCATGCCGAGTGGCTCACAGACCCGGCGCGGCGCTTCGCCGTCATTCGCTGGCGGCTCGAACTCGCCGACCTGCTGCTGCGCCGCGGCTGCGCGGCCGATCTCGAACGACTGACTCTCGGCGGCGGGCTGGTGCCGGCCGACGGCGGCGCGGTCGAGCGGATCGGCGCCGCCATCGCCGAGTTTCGCGCGGCCGACAAGGCGCTGACGCAGCTGCGCTCCGACCTGGCCGAAGGCGACGACCTGCTGGTGCCCGAGGGGGTCAGTCGCGGGGTCCCGCCGCTGGCG
>JAXMAO010000019.1:0-13145 GCA_046350375.1 Phycisphaerae bacterium | reverse complement strand
AGCCGCTTCACCCAGGACAGCCAGGACATCTACCGCGGCATCACCTTCGTCTTCGCCCAGACCATCCGCGAGCCGCTCAAGAGTGCCGGCGTGTTCGTCCTGGCGCTGGGCATGGCGCCGCGCGTCACGCTCTTCGCGGTCATCGTCGCCCCGGCCGCCGCCTGGCTCATCCGCTATTTCGGCAAGCTCGTCCGCCGCGCCACGCGCCGCCTGCTGCAAGGCTACGCCCGCATGCTCGGCGGGCTCGAAGGGGCCCTGGTCGGCATCCGCGTGGTCAAGGGCTACAACATGGAGCGGTTCGAGCGCCGCCACCTCTTCGCGGTCGACTGGGCCATGCTCCGCCAGCAGGTCCGCATCGAGCTGGTCGAGGCCATCACCAGCCCGGCCTTCGAGTTCCTTGGAATCGCCATCGGCGCCGCCGCCACCGTCTGGTTCTACAGCCAGATGCTCGACGGCCGCATGGAGCCGGCGACCTTCATGACGATGGTCATCTGCCTGATCGCCATCTTCGACCCGCTCCGCAAGCTCTCCAACCTCTACACCCGCCTGCAACGCGCCAACGCCGCGGCCGAACGCGTCTTCGAGATCATCGACCTGCCGGTCGAGGAAGTGCAGCCCCCCGGCGGCCTGCCCGAGCTGCCGCCGCTGCAGCGCGAAATCACCTTCGACGAATTGACCTTCACCTATCCCGGCTCCGATCGGCCGGCGGTGCACGAATTCAGCCTCACCGTGCGGCGCGGCGAGCGCATCGCCGTCGTCGGGCCGAACGGCTCGGGCAAGACCACGCTGCTGGCCATGCTGGCGCGCTTCTTCGAGCCGCAGTCCGGGCGGATCTGCTTCGACGGGCAGGACGTGCGCGGCTGTTCACTCAAGTCTCTGCGACGCCAGATCAGCCTGGTGACGCAGGAATCCATCATCTTCGCGGCCACGGTGCGCGAGAACATCGCCTACGGCGACGAGCGGCTGCTGCGCAAGATGACCCTGGCGGCCCGCCATCCCGAGCGTCACCGCATGTCGCCCGAAGATGGGCGGCGCATCGTCCGCGCCGCGCAGGCCGCCTACGCCGACGAGTTCATCACGCAGTTGCCCGAAGGCTACGAGACGCGCGTCGGCGAGCACGGCGCCACGCTTTCGGGCGGCCAGCGCCAGCGGCTGACCATCGCGCGCGCGATTCTGCGGAACGCGCCGATCCTCATCTTCGACGAGGCCACCAGCCAGATCGATGCCGACAGCGAGCAGAAGATTCACCGCGCCGTCGAGGCCTTCCTGGCCGATCGCACCGGGTTCATCATCGCCCACCGCTTCAGCACCATCTTGAACGCCGACCGCATCGTCGTCATGGACGCCGGGCGGATCGTCGACGTTGGACAGCATGCCGAGCTGCTGGCCCGCTGCGGGCTCTATCGCACCCTCTTCGAAAATCAGCTCACCACCACCCCAACCGTCGCAGCGCTGCTCCCCCGTCCGGCCGCCGCGGTGTGACGCGGCCCGGCCTCAGGCCGAGGCGCCACTGTAATGCCGCAGTCCGTACCGCCAGAACCGCGCCGCCGCCGCCAGCAGCGCCGACCCCACCGCCAGCCCGAACAGCAGCTTGAGCGGCGCGATCGGCTGGCACGCGGCCTGCGCCGGCACGGTGGTGATGAACGCGACCGGAATGACGTACGTCAGCAGCCGCCGCATCATCGGCGGGTAGATGTCCACCGGGTAGCGCCCGACCTCGAACAGGTTCCAGAAGATCATCTCGATGTTGGCGACACGCGTGAACCAGAACGACAGCGTCGCCAGCGACAGCCAGATGGCGTAGCAGATCAGCACCCCCGCGCACACCAGCAGCACGAACGACGCCAGCCCGGCCACCGAGATCGTGCCGCGCAGCTTCACCACCGCCACCGACGTCATCGACAGCCCCAGCAGCACGTCGAACAGCTCCACCATCACCACCCGCCGGAAGCTCGCCAGGAACAGGGTGGCGACGGGCCGCAGCAGCACGAAATCGAGCGTGCCGTTGCGAATGTCCTCCATCGTCTGGCGCATGTTGGGGGCGATGAACAGGCGGATCGACGCCACCATCACCCGGAACACGCCCAGCAGCGCCACCGTCTGCCACACCGTCCAGCCGTTCAGCGAGCGCGTGTTCGAAAACAGCACCCACAGCCCCATCAGCTCGGCCGCCACGTGCACCAGCGCCACGACGGCGCGAATGATCGCGTCCACGCGATACGCCGCGTCGTCCTGAATGCTGACGCGGCAAACATCAATGCCAGTCGCAGGTAGCGCTACACGATCGCGGCAGGTACTCGCGACGCGCGCCGGCCGCCCGGCCGGCGTTACAATCGCCTCCATGGACCCGCGTGACGATGAGCTCCAGCAGCGCGTCTGCCGCGCCTGCAACGACAAGTACGACTATCCCGTGCCCAACAGCGGCGCCACGCGCTACTGCCCGGCCTGCGCCCGCCCTGCCTGAGCCGGTCCGGGCGGTCGTCGAGCGGCTGAACCGCAGGCTCCGCGAGCTGGAGCGGAAGCTGGCCGCCAAGGCCGCACCGAAACCCAATGCCGGATGATGCCCCCGACGCGCGCCCGCCCAGCGGTCGGCGAGAGTTCTTCGCCGCCGGGCTGGCGCGCATTCTGCGCCCGCTGGCCGACGCCATTGAGCGGCGTTTGCCGCTGCCGGTCGGCGGCCAGCGCCCTTCGCTGCGCCCGCCCGGCGCGAAGCCAGAGCGCGAGTTCCTCGATACCTGCTTCCGCTGCGCGCTCGCCGACGCCTGCCCGGCCAAGTGCATCCGCCTGTCGACCAGTGCCGACGACGAGCTGCGCGGCACCCCGACCATCGACGCCGACCTCTCGGCCTGCGTGGTGTGCGACGAGCTGGCCTGCATGAAGGTCTGCCCGAGCGGGAGCGTGCAGCTCGTCGACCGGTTCGCCATTCGCATGGGGGGGGCGCGCGTCGACGAGCGGCTGTGGTGCGGTCGCGGCGACGAATGCCGCATCTGCGTCGAGCAGCGCCCGATCAGCGCCGAGGCCATCGAGATCGACGCCGGCGGCAAGGTGCGTCATCGACCTGGATGGCGACGCCGGCGGCCGCGGCTGCGTGGGGTGCGGCGTGTGCCAGTTCTTCTGCCCGACTACGCCCAAGGCGATTGTGGTGCAGCCGCGCTGACGGCGCGCGGCGCGGCCGTTCCGTGCGAGCCGGGCGCGGATGCCCGCCTACGGCGCCATCAGCGCCGCGATGAAGCCGGGGATGTCGTCGGAGTGAACCTGGTAGTCGCCGGTGAAGTCGCCGCGCAAAAGCGGATCGAGCGCCGGAAACGCGGCGCGGTAGGTCGCCTCGCCGCCGTTCAGCACGGTGACGAACCATTGCACGTCGTCGCCGCGGACGAAGCCGTCGCCGTTCATGTCGCCGGTCGGCAGGCCGGGGTCGGCAATGACCGCCGCCTTGGCGAGCGGATCGCCCACCGCAATCGTCGCCCAGCTCAGCGCCGGTATGGCCGACCAGGCCGCCTCGGCCCAGGTGCGGTTGTTCACCAGAAAGTTCTGCGCGACAAACTCGTTGTCCGGCACCAGCCCGCTGAGCGGCTCCCAGACGCTGCCGACGGCGAAGGTGCCGCCCACGGCGAAGAAGTCGGCCGCCTGCTCCTGGTTGGCCATGGTGCCCAGCCCGCCGAACGCGCGGCAGTTGAACGACTCGATCGTGTTGAAGATCGCCCCGCGGACGAACTTTCCGGCGAAGGTGTCGATGTAGACTCCCAGGCCGGGCGGATCCTCGCCGGCGCCCCCCAGGCTGTGGTTTTCGCCGTACGAGGCATAGAGAATCAGCCGGCCGCTGTCCTCCGGCCCGGTGATGAAGTTGAACGTCTCGTCATGACGAACCATGAAGCCCGCGCCGACGAGCACCGCCTGGGCGTCGTCATAGTCCGGCCCGCCCCAGAACGGGTCGGCGCTCGGCGGCGTGAAAAGGCTGTCGTCGTCGAGCGGCGGCCGCGCCGCGGTGTTGTATTCGTCGAACAACGCCCGCGCCACGTTCTTGTTCACGTACAGCCCGGCGGCGCGGGAGATCAGCGCCTGCGCGTCGGACAGCGTGGTGCCATCGACGCGGCAGACCAGGTACATGTCGCCGGGCGTCATCGTCGTGCCGTCGAGAAACCATGCGACGTTCAGCACGTTGGTGAACGGCTGGGCCGTCAGAATGTTCGCGCGCGATATGGTGTCGATCGGCGTCGGGCTCCCGTGATACGGATTGACGATCGCGTTGTCCGACTTGCTGTCCATCGTGCCGCCGGCCTCGCCGCTGTCGAGCGGCTGCCACAGCAGCGTCAGTTCCGAATCGACCGAGGCATAGCCCGCCCGGCCGGCAACGAAGGCGTTCGCGGCCGCGCTCGGTGAGTCGCCCAGTCCGGGGTTTGCCGGGTCCTGCACCCGATGCGGAAACGGCCGCAGGATGACGATCAGGATGATCGACGACGGGTCGGGCAGGCCCGGCGCGGCAAGATACGCACGGATCGGGTCGCGGATGCGCTGCACGAACGTCGCATAGGTGACGTCGGGCGTGAGCAGGCCGGCATAGTTCAGGTCCAGCACGTTCTCCGGCGGAATGCCGGGATGCGCCGCGAGATAGCTCGCCAGCAGCGGCAGAGACTCGGCCGCCGCCGAGTTGTAGACCACCAGCGTCTGGTTCGGCGAGATGTCTCCACGCGTCGGCGTCGCGGACTCACGCCAGCGCCATCGCAACAACCGCCCCACCGCCGCTGGCTCGATTTCGCATGCGACCCCTCACGCTTCAACCCCCACGCAGCCGGGCGCGACCGAGAACGGTCGCCGGCCCGCAGAAGCTCGCCAGGCTGCAAGCTGCACTATATCCCCGCGGCCCGCATACGTCTCGACCCGCGCGGCGCGCGCGTCCGCGAACATCCGCCCGCGGGGGTTTGCTGCAATTGCGAATTCAGGGCGCCCCGTTTGACGTGCGGCGACCGCGCGCTCGGCCCGGGGGCAATCGGCCGGCCCGGCTACACCTTGCGAAACGGCGTCTCGACCACCTGCGAGCCGTCCGGCAGCGATCGCAGCGTGTAGTCGCCGAACAGGTGCGGCGCCTCGCGCTGCATGACCTCGCACACCCGCACCGCGACCTTGCGAATTTCCGGCTCGGCATGGGCGCTGGCCCGCAGCTCGATGAAATGCCGCAGCGCCCGCGCGTTGGCCGTCACGAAAATCTTCGTCTCGGTCGCGTTCGGCAGCACGCATCGCGCCGCCTGCCGCGCCAGCTTCCGCCGCAGCGTCTTGTCCGGCTCGTCGACCAGCAGCGCCCCCAGTCGATCAACCAGCTTCACGTAGGCCGCGTGCGCCTCGCGCATCGCCGCCTCGAACATGGCGTGACACTCGGCGTCGGCGGCGATCACGTCCGGCTCGACATATTCGGCGACGCTCTCGTCGACGTAGCGTTGCGAAAGTTGCGAATATCCAAACCCGGCACGATGGCGGATCAGCTCGTGCGTGAAGCTCCGCGACACGCCGGTGAACAGCAGGTTCCAGGTCGCGTGTTCGAGCACGCTGCCGTGGCCGACCTCGAGAATGTGCCGCAGGTAGGCCGCGTTCCCGCCCGGCCGCGGCTTGGCGAAAGACATGTAGCAGACGCGACCGGCGACCTCGCACAACTTCTGCCCGGCCACGTCGGTGTCGGTCTCCCAGGTCGACACGTCGTGCTCGGCCAGAAACCGATCCAGCGCGGTCGAGTCGATCGACTGGCGCCCGACCACGTGCACCTGCGGCTCGCGAATGATCTTCATGGCCCCTCCTCCGCCGCGCGGCGACGCCGCGCCCGACGGAGTGTCGCGCCGCGACGCGAGATCGTCCAGTTGAAGGTGGAAATCGATTCGACCGGCCCTGTGAATAGAGTCGCGTCGCCGGAAACGCCAGCGCGCGCCGACCCGCGCGGAATCACAGCCCCGGCAGCGGCCGGCTCACCCCTTCGCAGCAGCGCTCGCCGCGCGCGCCGCCACTGCCCGCGGGCGCCACTTGAGCGCGAAGAACCACAGGCAGATCGCAACGCACGCCTGCACCACGACGCCGATCAGGATCGGAGCGTTCGTGCCGAAGACGAAGGCGTGCGTTGCGCCGAACGGTGAGAACCCCATCAACGGCGTGTACCGCGTGTGGATCTCCGCGGGTGCGAAATAGGCCTGCCAGAGACCTTCGAGTATCAGCGGCACGATCCAGGCCGCGAAGAAGTAACCCGTCGCGAACAAACCTACGCGGTCGCGCCCGCGATACATCCAGCGCATGAAACCGCCCATGCCGACCAGGCCCAGCGCCAGCACGCCGCACGCCATCGCCGCGTCCGCCTTCGTCTGTGTCACGTGCGACGACTCGATCGCCGGAACGAACAGCAGCCCGGCGGCGATCAGCGCCACCATCCAGGCGGGCACCGGCCGGCGCTCGTCGTCCTGCGGGTCGTACCAGCGGCGGCGGCGCCAGCGGGCCTCGGCCTGGGCCGCGGCCGAGACCGGCACAAACGCCGCCAGCGTCAGCAGCAGTTGTGATGCAACCGTCTGCACCAGGATGAAATTGCCATCCTCCGTGTCGGCCAGCAGCCGCCCGGGGCGCAGCCGAATCTGCGTCACCGACTGCACCCCCCACAGGCCGGTCACCACCAGCACATCGACCAGCGCCACCAGCGCCAGGCCGAGGCGCCAGTCGAACGCCTGCACGTCGGCCCGGCGCACTTTGCGCACCGCCGCGATGAAGCACAGCAGCCCGAGCAGGAACTGCGCCGGAACGCCGATCAGCACCGCGACGCCGCCGGCGCGCGAACCGACCGCCACGCCCGACCCCGTGCCCAGCACACTCCCGCCGGCCGACAGCACGCCGCCGAACAGCACCGGGAAAATCGGGATGAACCTCAGCAGCGCCGTGCCACCCATGAAGACAAAGGCGAATAGCGCGCCCAAGGCGTTCGACTTCCCGCCCGACGAGATCGCTGCCAGCGCGTTCAGCGTCCAGAGCATCAGCGCGATGATGGCGATCATCAGGTTGAGCGTGACCCACGACCGGATCCCGGTTCCGCCGCCCAGCAGCGACGCCACCCCGCCGATCGCGAAGTTCTCCAGCGCGAAGAGCATCGACTGGCTCGTCGGTCCGAACAGGTAGCCGAGCACGATCGACGTGGGCGCCATGCCCGAGAGGCGGTGCGACTCGATCATCCCGGTGGCGTAGTCGCGCTGCACCGCCTTGAACAGCACGCTGGTGGCAACAATGCCCAGAAACAGCGCCTGGCCGCCGAACATGAAGCCGATCACGCCGGTGCACAACTGCGACAGCGCCATGCCGCCCGAGGCGCGATCCACCAGGGTCGCCACGCCCAGCACCAGCAGCGGATACGCGACCGCGATCTTCCAGCGCCGCTGCGGCGAAATCACCAGCCGCGACTGGGCCCAGACCAGCGGATTGCTGCGCAACTCGATCGCGTCCATCAGTCCACCTGCCGGATTCCGGCCCGCAGATAGGCCTCTTCCAGCCCTGATTGCAGCGGCCCGAACGACGACACGCTCATCCCCGCCGCGATCAACTCGCGCAGCAGCTCCGCCGCCGCCGACTCCCCATCGTGATACTCGAACGAGAACGTGCTGCCGTCGCTCTCGACGTGGCTCACGTCCGGCCGTGCCGACAACCACGCCGGCAAATCGCTCCGCGCCGCCGCCAGCCGGCCGCGATAGCGGCAGCGATGATCGGCCGACCCGCTCACTACCGACGCCACGCTGCCGACCTGGCGCAGCACGCCGCGCTCCATGATGGCGATGTGGGTGCAGTATTCGTGCAGGTCGGCCAGGATGTGTGAGCTGACCACCAGCGCCCGCCCCTGGTCGCGCAGGCTGGCCAGCACCCGGCGGAATTCGACCCGCCCGGCCGGGTCCAGCCCGGCGGCCGGCTCATCGAGCAGGATCAGCAGCGGGTTCGGCAGCAGCGTCCGCGCCACATTCAGCCGCTGCCGCATGCCGCGCGACAGCGACGAGATCCGCGCCGTCCGCTTCTCGGTCAGCCACAACTGCTCGAGCCAGTAATCCGATCGCTCCTCGACCGTCGAGCGGCTCAGCCCGTACGAGGCCCGACGAACTCGAGAAACTCCGCCACCGTCAGCCCGTCGTACCGCCGCCGGGGTGTCGGGTGTGAAGCCGATCTGCGACAGCACCGGCGTCGCGCCTGGCGCCACCTTCTGCCCGCACAGGCGCACCGAGCCGGTCGTCAGCGGCAGCATCCCCGCCATGGCCCGCATTGCGGTGGTCTTGCCGGCGCCGTTCGGGCCCACCAGCCCCAGCAGTTCGCCCCCCGACAGCGTCAGCGAAAAGCCGCGCAGAGCCGTCGTCCGGCCGTAATCGACGCGCAGATTTCGGGCTTCCAGCAGCGCACTCATGAGCGACGCGACATTACAACGGAATGTCCCAGAAACGTCCAAGCCGGCGCGACCGGCAGGCGGGATCGTCAGCCGAACAGCGACGTGCCGGTCATCTCGCCCGGCTGCGGCAGGCCGGCCAGCGCCAGCAGCGTGGGCGCGATGTCGGCCAGCCGGCCGCCCCCGCGCAGCGCGCGGCGCGGCTGCTGCGGGTCGACCACGATCAGCGGCACGTCGTAGGTGGTGTGGGCCGTGTGCGGCCCGCCGGTCGCCGGGTCGATCATCTGCTCGCAGTTGCCATGATCGGCGGTGACGATGGCCGCCCCGCCGCGCGCCAGCACGGCGTCCACGACGCGCCCGACGCACTCGTCGACCGCCTCGACGGCCGTGACCGCCGCCGACAGCACGCCCGTGTGGCCAACCATGTCGCCGTTGGCGTAGTTGAGCACGAAAAGATCGTGCCGGTCCGACGCGATCTGCCGCAGCATCTCGGCGGTCACCTCGTCGGCCGACATCCGCGGCTTGAGGTCGTAGGTCGCCACGTCGCGCGGCGACGCGACCAGCCCGCGCTCCTCGCCCGCGAAGGGCTGCTCGCGATAGTCGTTGAAGAAGAAGGTGACGTGCGGATACTTCTCCGTCTCGGCGCAGCGGAACTGCGCCAGCCCGGCGTCGGCCCAGACCGCGCCCAGGATGTCCACCATCCGCTCCGGCTTCGGAAACGCCACGTGCACCGGCAGCCCTTCCTCGTATTCGCACATCGTGCAGAAGTACAGGTCTTTCAGCCGCGTGCCGCGGTTGAAGCCTTGCAACCGCAGCGAGCCGTCCTTGTCCTTCCCCTCGAACGGAAAGTGCGCGGACGTGAACGCCTTCACCAGCTCGCGCGGCCGATCGCCGCGGAAGTTGAAGAAGATGACCGCGTCGCCCGGCGACACCACGCCGCGCGGCGCGCCGCGCCCATCGACCACCACCGTCGGCTCGACAAACTCGTCGCCGGCCCGCGACGCATCGGTCGGCTGGGCGTAATAGCGCTCGAATGCCTCGGCCGCCTGGGCCACCGGCCGGCCGTCGCCGCGCACCAGCAGCCGATAGGCCTTCTCGACCCGCTCCCAGCGGTTGTCGCGATCCATCGCATAAAACCGCCCCACCACGCTGCACACCTGCCCGATCCCGATCTCCGCCAGCCGCGCCTCGACCTGCCGGATGTAGCCCAGCCCGGCGTTCGGCGCCGTGTCGCGCCCGTCGCCAAACGCGTGAAAGCAGAGCTGTTCGCGCTTCAAACCGCGCCGCCGTGCGAGCTCAGCCACGGCGTACGCATGATCGAGGTGGCTGTGCACCGCCGCGTCGGAACAGAGCCCCATCAGGTGCAGCCGGCCCCCGGTCCGCAGCGCCTGGCCGATCGCCCCGTTCAGCGCCGCGTTCTCGAAGAACTTGCCGTCGCGAATCCGCCGCGTGATTCGCATCAGCTCCTGGTCCACGATCCGCCCCGCCCCGATGTTCTGGTGGCCGACCTCGGAGTTGCCCATCACCCCCGTCGGCAGCCCGACGTCTTCACCGCTCGTATGGATCAATGTGTTCGAATATTCGCGCATCAGCCGATCGTCGACCGGCTTGCGCGCCAGGTGCACCGCGTTGGCGTGGTTCCACTCGGGATGGGGGTTGTGTCCCCAGCCGTCGCGGACAATCAGCAGCAGTGGTCGCCGCGCGAGCTTCGCCATCTCGCCGTCTCCGCCGGGCCGGCATTGTATCTGCCGCCCGCGTCGCGGCCCAGCACGCCCGCGACGATCGCCGCCGAGCCGCGCGCGAGCCAGCACTGTCCGCAATCGAGCGCGCGTCCGCCCGCGTCTTGCCCGCGGTCCGCGGCGTGGCTACGCTATGGTCGCACGCGACGCCGAATTCAATCAACCCAAGGAGGCCCACGCCATGCCGTACGAACTGCCCCCGCTGCCCTACGCCTATGAAGCCCTCGAACCCCACATCGACACCAAGACCATGCAGGTCCACCACGACCTGCACCACAAGGCCTACGTCGACGGCCTGAACAAGGCCCTCGACGGCCTCGCCAAGGCCCGCGAGGCCAACGACTTCGCCGCGGTTCAGCAGCTCTCGCGCCTGGTCGCCTTTCACGGCGGCGGCCACAGCAATCACTCGATCTTCTGGAACAACCTCGCGCCCGCCGGCAAGGGTGGCGGCGGAGAGCCCGGCGGCGACCTGGCCGCCCAGATCCGCAAGGACTTCGGCGACTTCGCCAAGTTCAGGGCCCACTTCTCGGCCGCGGCCGCGGCGGTCGAGGGCAACGGCTGGGGCGTCCTGGCGTGGAACGGCGTCCTCGGCTGCCTGACCGTGCAGACCATGATGAACCAGCAGAACCTGACCATCCTCGGCAGCGCGCCCGTCCTGCTGCTCGATGTGTGGGAGCACGCCTACTATCTGAAGTATCAGAACCGCCGCGCGGAATACGTCACCGCGTTCTGGAACGTCGTGCACTGGAAGGACTGCGAGACGCGCTTCGCCGCCGCGCGACGCTAGCCGCTGGCCGCTAGCCGCTGGTCGATCGATGGTTGCCCATCGCGGGGCCCAGTGTCGCGGGCGTCGCCCGCCCGCCGGGAGGTTCGCGCCATGATCGTTCGTCGCATCGGGCTGTTACTCGTTCCGTGCACCCTGCCCGCCGCGGCTGTCGCCGGCGACCCGAAGCCCGCCGTGGAGTGCAAGGTCGCCACGCGCCTGTCCGACGTTGCGTGGCTGGTCGGAAGCTGGGTCGGCGCCGACGATCCCAACTACCGCGAGACCTGGGGGCCTTCGTCCGGCCGCGCCATGCTCGGCATGTGCCACATGACCGGCCGATCCAACACCCCCGTGTACGAATTCATGCTGCTGGAAGAACGGCCCGGCGGCACGCTCTCCCTGCACCTGCAGCATTTCGGTGCGAATATGTCGCGCTTGCACGCCGAGCCGATGGCCCTGGCGCTCACCGCCGTCGGGCCGGATTTCGCCGTGCTCACGTTCGACGGAACGTCAGACTTCCACTCGCCCAGCGGCCCGCGGGCGGTCCGCATCCGCTACGAGCGCCTCGCCGACGACGACGTCCGCGCCACCATCTCGCATCCCGGCACCGAGAACGACCGGCCGATCATCATCAACACGCACCGCGCCAAATAGGCCGCGCGCCCGCCCGGCTCAGCGCTTCGCCCCGCCGCCGGCCTGGTACTCGCGGCACATCGTCACGAACGCCCTGAACAGCCGCCGCGTCGCGCGGCTGAAGCGCAGCAGTTCCGGGTGCCACTGCACCGCGATCACCTGCGGCAGCGCCGGGTTCTCGATCGCCTCGATGATGCCGTCCGGCGCGACCGCCGCCGGGATGAACCCCGGCGCCAGGTCGCGAACCGCCTGGTGATGATCGCTGGCAATCAGCGTCTGGCGCACGCCGAGAATCTCTCCCAGCCGCGACTGCTCGATCAGCTGCACGCCATGCCGGCAGCGCTTCCCGCGATGGCGGACGCGCGCCGCGTTCCGCCGCGGGCGAATCTGCTGGTACAGCGTCCCGCCTTCCAGCACGTTGACCAGCTGCATGCCGTAGCAGATGCCCAGGATTGGCAGACCACGCGCCCGACCCGCGCGATACAGCCACGACTCAAACGCCGTCCGACGCCCGAAGATCACCCGCGTCGAGCGTAGCGGCGCCTCGCCGTACAGGCTCGGATCGACGTCGTCGCCGCCTACGATCACCAGCCCGGCGACCCCTTCGAGGTACCGCCGCAGAATGGTCTTGCGCGTGGCGATCGGCAGCAGCACCGGGTGGCCGCCGCCGTCGGTCACGACCTGCGCATAGCGGTGGTCGCACAGCAGGTTGTACTCGGCGAACGACCGCCCGCGGTCGATCGCCTCGCAGGTGATGCCGATCAGCGGGGCGTGGCGGCGATCAGCCATCGATGGTCGCGGTCCGCCGGCCGAGCCAGGTTTCGTCGGTGCCGGGCAGCGACACGCCAAGCGCCGCGGCGAAGTCGCGCAGCGAATTGCCCGAAAGCAGCCGCTCCAGCCCGGCGCTGTAGCGCCGCGCGAAGCGCCGCTGCCAGGTCTGCGGATGTTCGCGCCAGGCGGCCCGGGCCGCGTCGTGGATGATCCGCGCGCCGTTGTAACCGCGCTTCAGCAGTCGGAAGACTTCGTACGTGTCGGCCGGAACGTCGAGCTCTTCCAGCTCGTCGCGATGCTCCCACAGGAACCGGTCGAGGTATTTCCGCGCCGGCACGCGCTCGCCGTTCCACGACAGCCGCGCCTTCATGCCGCGCGCCCCGGCGTCCTGCCGCGACTGGAGATACTCCTCGTGCGACACCTGGTTCAATATCGCCTTGTTCCGCAGCCAGCGCAGGCAGGCCGCCTCGATCAGCGCCACGTTCGCCACGACAAACTCGGGGATGTTCGAATCGAGCGCCCGGATCTCCAGCGTCGCCGGCTTGCGCTTGCGACCCGGGGCATACTTCAGCTCCAGCAAGTCGGCCGACGTAAGCTGCCCGCGCTTCAGCGGCGCGAAATAGGCCCCGCTGCCGCGCAGCAGCCGGTTCGACGCCTTGGCGGTGATCCGCTTGTCCCAGATCGGCGAATTCGCCCCGATCGCGATGAACAGCGGCAGGTGGTCGTGCAGGTGGCGCGCCAGCGACCGGGCGTCGCGCAGGCTCAGCTCCTCGTGCGCCAGCGACAGGTGCAGGTGCGTGCCGGCGAAGCGGTTGGTCCAGCCGCCGACCAGCAGCGGCACCAGCGTGTCGGCGTCTTCCTC
>JAXMAO010000018.1:0-15345 GCA_046350375.1 Phycisphaerae bacterium | reverse complement strand
CGCTGTAGTGGCCGTCGGAGAGCTGGTTGCCGACGACCTGGGTGACCGCGAGCGAGTCGGCCACGTCAGCCAAGGCGATCGGGGCGTAGTCGAATCGCGAGATGGTGTTGTTCGAGATGTAGAGGAACGCCAGGTAGAACTGGGAGTTGACGTAGATGCCGGCCGATTCCGTACCGAAGGTGCCCGTCAGCGTCATGCCGGAGACGGAGACGAAGCCGCTGTTGTCGAGGTTGGACAGGTCGACGCCGACAGAGTGGACGTCGGTCCAGGTACCGTCATAGATGTCGAGGCTGGAGGTTTCGGTGACGGTGTCGGCATGCAGGCCGCGATCGACGTTGGCGATGGTGACGCTAGCGACGCTGACGTCGGAGAGCGCCCGGATCTGGTCGTTGAAGCTGATGGCGGTGTGATCGTTCTGCGAGAATGAGGGATTCGAGATGTTCGATTCGAAGATTTCGAGGGTGCTCTTGTAGATGCCGCCGTAATACTCCGGGAACTCGATGCCGATGTTCTCCCACGAAGTGATGGAGACGTTTTCGATGTGGACCTGCGCGTTGAACAGCGCCGGATCGCCGCCGCCCAGTGCATCTTCGCCGCAGTCGAAGCAGGACGTGAACTCGATGCCGACGCGGAACGAGTAGTAATTGCTCAGGGACATGGAGTCGGGCAGGCCGATCTGCACGTCGCTGATCGACAGGTGGCCGCCGGAGATCGTGCCATCGACCAGGATTCCGTAGGCCGCGTACAGACCGGCGAGCCGGCACGATTGGACGTTCACGCCGTCGGGGCCGACGTCGTATCCGTTGATTCCGATCGCCGCGTTCGGCGGGAAGCCGAGCGCCGCGTAATCGTAAAACTGCTGAATTGTGAAGCCGGTTTCCGACTCGCCAACGGAGACGCCGTCGGAGAAGATCGCCACGGCGGGGTAGGGCGTGTCGGGATTGTTGATGGTCGTGACGTCCCGGCCGTGGACCGAGACCAGCCGCAGCGGAATGTCGATTTCAATGCGTTCATTGTAGAACCCGTCGTCAACCAGCACGGTGTCGCCGGGGTCGGCAACGTTGATCGCATCCTGGATGTGCGAGGCCGCCGTCTCGGGCGTGTCGTACGGCGGCGTGTCGCTGCCGCTGTGCGAGACATAGCGCGTGGTGCCGCTGGGCGGCGGAAACGCGGCGCTGACCTGGGCCATGGCGGCCATGAAGACAGCGGCGCAACAAAGCTGAACGAGACCGATCTGATTACGGCGCATGGTAGCTCCCCTGAAGTTTTCAAGGTCGACAGCGAACGAACTGTCACCGAACAGAACGCCCTGGACTCGGATGGCGCGGGCGTGCGAGCCTCGCGCCCCAATCTTTCATGCCATTGCCTCAAATCGGGGGAGGCCCGGCGAAAGCCCCGATCCGAGTCCGACGTACCCTGCCAATGATAACCGGCGGCCGATCGGCTTCGCAAGGATTTGTCGAAAAACGCGGCGGCGCGGTTCGACGCTCGGCCGGGTGTGCGCTGGCGCCCGCGATCGGCCGAACGGCCACGTTATCGCCCCATCGGCGCGGGGCACGGACCATTGAGCGCCACGCGGGCGCTCGTCTGGAAGCTATGTCTACTTGCTGATCTCGCGTCGCCGAGATGCTGAGGGCAAGACAGGATCTTTGGCGTAACCGGAAAGGCTCTTCGCCCGACGAGCGCGGGCTCTTTGCGGGCTTGAATCGAGCGCGGCCGGGCGGATCGTGCGGGCAGTGGAATTGCTACGGCGACGACGGCTACGTCGACGACGACAGCTTGTCGCGCAGGAATTCGACCACCCGGCCCTTGTCGATCCGCTGCTGGGCGCCCGTGTCGCGGTCGCGGACGGTGACGGTGTTGTCTTCCTTGGTCTGGCCGTCAATGGTGAAGCAGAAGGGGGTGCCGGCCTCGTCCATGCGGGCGTAGCGCTTGCCGATGCTGGCCTTGGGGTCGTACTGGGCGGGCCAGAGTTTTTTCACGGCGCGGAAGATCGGCTCGGCGACCTCGGGCAGGCCATCCTTGTTCACCAGCGGGAAGATGGCGGCCTTGATGGGCGCGAGGCGCGGGTGGAATTTCATCAGCTCCGGGCTGGGGCGCGCGGGGTCTTCGGTGTAGGCCTCGCAGATGAAGGCCAGGGCGGCGCGGTCGGCGCCGGCCGACGGCTCGATGACGGTGGGCAGGAAGCGTTCCTTGCTCTCGTCGTCGAAGTAGGTGAGGTCCTTGCCGCTGTGCTGGGCGTGCTGCGTGAGGTCGAAGCAGCCGCGATGGGCGACGCCTTCCAGTTCCTGCGGCTCGTCGGAGAAGGGGAACAGGTACTCAATGTCGGTGCAGGCCTTGGAATAGTGGGCCAGCTCCTTGTCGGTCTGGTTGCGCGGGCGGAGGTGGTCGCTGGCGAGGCCGAGCGACTTGTACCAGTTGATGCGCGTGTCGCGCCACCACTCCCACCATTTCATGGCGTCCTTGTCGTGGCAGAAGAACTCGATCTCCATCTGCTCGAACTCGCGCGAGCGGAAGGTGTAGTTGCGCGGGTTGATCTCGTTGCGAAAGGCCTTGCCGACCTGGGCGATGCCGAAGGGAATCTTGACGCGGGTCGAGTCGCAGACGTTCTTGAAGTTGACGAAGATGCCTTGGGCGGTCTCGGGGCGAAGGAACACTTCGTCAGCGCTAGTTTCCATAGCTCCCGCATGAGACTTGAACATCAGATTGAATCTGCGAGGCGCGGTCAGTGATCCAATGTTCTTGCATCGGGGGCATGGCCATACCGCACTGTAGGCCTGGTCATTTTGGAAAAACGTCTCGTTATCCGCTCGCACGGGCGGTTGATATTCAACAGCTTCCCCGCGCTCTCCTCGGATTTGCCGGAAACCGATGGCGCGAGGCAGCATACCAGTTTGCAGCTCACCCTTGAAGTCAATAACGTTGTTCTTGCGAGCAAATCTACTGATCTCGGCCTTGTAGAGCTCCTCGGCTTCTTCGACCGAATCTGCTTCAACGGCGCAGACTTGGCAAAACTGCGCAAGGGCCGGCGGCACGACCGACGCCTGAAAGAAAAAAACTTTGTCCGCTCGGAATCTCCCCTGACACTCTCCACACTCCACCATCGGATCCGCAAACCCCGTCGCATGCCCGCTCGCCTCCCACACCTTCGGGTTCATGATGATCGAGCAATCCACGCCGACCATCTGCACCTCGCGGCCGTCGGGGCCGGCCGGCGGGTTGCGCACCATGTCCTGCCACCAGGCCTCCTTGATGTTACGTTTCAGCTCGACGCCGAGCGGGCCGTAGTCCCAGAAGCCGTTGATGCCGCCGTAGATCTCGCTCGACTGAAAGATGAAGCCGCGCCGCTTGCAGAGCGCGACGATCTTGTCCATTTTCGACGCGGTGGGGTTCGCCATGAGCGTGTCCGCTGCGACTCGCGTTCCCGGCGGGCCGCGGCGCCGTCGCCGCGATCGCCGTGCAAAGTCGAACGCGGCATGATAGGGCCGCTGGCGCGGCCGGCAAAGGCGGTGGCCGCAGGTCGATCGTGCCGCTGGCGGCGATATCGAGTATGGCCGCGCGGGCCGGCGCGTTAGAGTGTTCGACTCGTACACCTTCATCACTGCGAAAAGGAGTTCACGCGATGTCCGCACCGCGTCGTCGAATCGTTGTTTCCTCGGCCCTGGTCGCCTTCGCCGCGGGCTGCGGCGCACCGCATGCCGGGCCGGCGCCGCTCTTTTCGGGGCTGGGGCCGTATCACCGAGTCGCCAGCGTGCAGGGCGAGCCTGCGCAGCGCTATTTCGACCAGGCGATGGTGTGGATGTTCGGCTTCAATCATGACCAGGCGATCCGCTCGTTTGCAGAGGCCGCGCGGCTCGATCCCCAGTGCGCCATGGCGTGGTGGGGCATTGCGCTGTGCAGCGGGCCGCACATCAACAACCCGGTCGTTCCGCCCGAGCGGGCGCGGGCGGCGTGGGACGCGATCGCACAGGCGCGGCGCCGGGCCGCGCACGCCACGCCGCTGGAGCGCGCGCTGATCGAGGCGGCGGCGGCGCGGTACAGCGCCAACTTCCAGGCCGATCGCCGTTCGCTCGATGCGGCGTATGCCGACGCGATGGGGAAGGTCTTTGCGGCCCATCGGGACGACCCGGATGTCGGCGTGCTCTACGCCGAGGCGCTGATGGACTTGCAGCCGTGGGACCTGTGGACCCGCGACGGCCAGCCGAAGGGGCGGGCCAGCGAGATCATCGCCGTGCTGGAGGGGGTCCTGGCGCGCCATCCGCGACACCCCGGGGCGACGCACCTTTACATTCACGCGGTCGAGGCGTCCCCGCGGCCGCGGCGCGCGATGGCCGCCGCCGACGTGCTGCGCACGCTCGCGCCGGACGCCGGTCACCTGGTGCACATGCCGGCCCACATCGACGTGCGAGTCGGCCACTGGGCGGCCGCCGCCGATCAGAACGTCGCCGCCATCGCCGCCGACCAGCGGTTTGGCCGGCTGGTTCCGCCGACCGGCTTCTATCACGTCTACATGGCGCACAACCATCACTTCCTGTCGTTCGCCTCGATGATGGAGGGTCGCAGCGCGGTGGCGCTGCGGGCGGCGCGCGACATGCTGGCGAGCGTGCCGGCGGAGTTTGTGCGCACCCAGGCGCCGTTGATCGACCCGTATGCCGCGATCGTGCTCGACGTGCTGATGCGCTTTGGCCGGTGGGACGACCTGCTGCGCGAGCCGCCGCCGCCGGCGCAGCTGCCGATCACGACCGCGCTGTATCACTTCACGCGCGGCGTGGCGCAGGCCGCCAAGGGCGACCTGCCGGCCGCCGGGCGCGAGCGCGAGCGATTCGCCGCCGCGGCGCGGGCCGTGCCGGCCGACGCGCTGATGGCGATCAACCGCGCCCACGACGTGCTCGAGATTGCGCGCGGCGTGCTCGACGGCGAGATCGCCTATCGCGAAGGAAAGATCGACGCGGCGGTCGCGAGCCTGCGCGACGCGGTCGAACGCGAGGACAGGCTGCTCTACATGGAGCCGCCGGAGTGGATCCAGCCGGTGCGGCACACGCTGGGGGCGATTCTCGAAGACGCGGGAAGGCAGGCCGAGGCCGAGCAGGTGTTCCGCGCCGACCTGGAGCGCTGGCCGGAGAACGGCTGGGCGCTGTTCGGCCTGGGGCGGAGCCTCCGGTCGCAGGGGCGCGTGGCGGACGCGGAGGCGGTGCAGGCGCGGTTCCGGACGACGTGGGCGCGCGCAGATGTGAAGATCGGCGCGAGCTGTCTGTGCGTTGCGAAGGGGCAGTAGGCTGACGCGGCACGGTGCGCTGCGCTTCGGCGGGCAAACGGCGGCGCTAGTCGCGGCGGCTCAAGCAGTTGCGGCGCGGCTGTGAGTTTTTGCGTGCATCGCCGGCATCGCGGCGTTAGAATCGCGCCAGCCGGCAGGGTGCGAATTCTGTTATCGGTCTGTTGCAAAAGGAGTTGCGACGATGACTTGGGTCTGATTTTCCGCGGACACTCGCCATGCGCCACGCGGTGCATACCTTGCAACATGTTGCCTCGGAGATTCGTGCTCGACCCGCTTGGGTGGAGGTCGAGCGAGGGGGAGAGGCAATGTTGCTCGCCGTTGAACGATTCCTGTTGGCTCGTGCGAAGATCCTGACGCTCGCCTTTTTCACCTACGCCGCGCTCTGCTAAGGCGGCCAGCTCGCCTATCAGCGCGAGACGCGCGGGTTTCGATCGCCGTCGCGATCAGCCCGCGGAGACCGTTCGCGCGGTCCCTCGGGCTACTTGCTCGCCGTCCGGCGACGGCGCGCCGTGCTCGTCGGTCGCGGCCCGCCGGCCGGACAGCTCTTCAGACACGGTTCGCACAATCCGATGATCTGCAGCCGATGCGACAGCGCGTGGAAGCGGTGTTGCCGCGCCAGTTCGCTGCGCAGGCGGACGACGTCGGCGGCGTCGAACTCGATGATGCGGCCGCAGCGCCGGCAGAGCATGTGGTCGTGCGGGTCCTGGCCGAAGGTGTGCTCGTAGTGGACTCGGTCGCTGGCGAGTTGAACCGGCTTGACGACTCCGCAGGCGACCAGCAGCGGCAGGGTGCGGTAGATGGTGGCCTTGCCGACGCGACTGCCCGATTCGCGCAAGGCGAGCAGCAGCCGCTCGGCCTCGACGTGTTCGTCCATGCGCATGATGGCGCGGAGCAGTTCGCGGCGTTCGTCGGTGAATTTCTGCCCGCGACTGCGGAGATAGTCGCGGAAGACGACCTCGGCGCTGCGGATGGTTTCGTCGCTGGCGGCCTTGGCCATTCGGTCACGCGGAACGTTGCCCATCGCGCCCGGCAGGATTCGAACCTGCGACCGGTGGATTAGAAATCCACTGCTCTGTCCGACTGAGCTACGGGCGCCGCTGTCGCTCGCCGGTGCGGGCCACGGGCAGGCCTCGCGCGGCCCGGCGGCGCGATCGGCCGGTGCGTCGGCATCATAGCACGCCGCCGCGGCGGGCGAACGCGGCGCGGCGCGGGCTAACCCAGCAGCTTGTCGAGGGTGATGGGCAGGTCGCGGATTCGCCGGCCGGTGGCGTGGAAGAGGGCGTTGGCGATGGCCGCGGCGACGCCGGTGATGCCGATCTCGCCGACGCCGCGGCAGCCGAGCTCGTTGATGTGCGGATCGGGCTGATCGATGAAGACCACGTCGATGTCGGGCACGTCGGCGCAGACGGGCAGGAGGTAGTCGCCGAGGTTGTCGTTGAGGCAGCGGCCGGTGTGCGGGTCCCACGCGGTGCGCTCGAGCAGCGCCTGGCCGATGCCCATGACGACTGCGCCGCGGACCTGGCTGGTGGCGGTCTTGTGGTTGATGACGCGGCCGACGTCCATCACGGCGACGTGCCGCGCGACGCGGACGCGGCCCAGCCCCTCGTCGACGCGGACCTCGCAGAAGTGCGCGCCGAAGGACTGGAAGGCGTACTTGGCCTGCTCCGGCCCGGGGGCGCTGCTGCCGCGGGCTTCGACCGATTCACGCTTGGCGCGTTTGACGATGGCCTCGATCGGCTCGCCGCGACCCGGCTCGGCGGTGACGAAGAGCCGGCCGCTGGTCGACGAGAGGGCGTCGGCCGAGAGCCCGAAGAGCGGCGATGCCTTGTCGGCAACGGCCAGCTTGGCCAGTTCGGCGACCAGGTTGCGGGCGGCGGCGGATGGCGTCGTTGACGGTGGCGGTCGAGTTCGACCTGCCGGCGACCGGGGCGGGCGGAGGCGCGAATCGCCCAGCTCGAAGGTGACGCGCTCGACCGGGAGGCCGAGGGCGTCGGCGGCGGTCTGCGTGAAGACAGTGTAGGCGCCGGTGCCCAGGTCGTGCGTGGCGCTGGCGGCGGTGACGCGGCCGCCGGCGTCGAGGCGCAGGCTGGCCGACGCCATGAACTTGAAGCCGGGAAAGGTGGCGGTGGCCATGCCCCAGCCGATCAGCTCGCCGCCGGCGTGCATCGTCCGCGGCTGCGGCTTGCGGTCTTTCCAGCCGAAGCGCTCGGCGCCGATGCGATAGCACTCGTCGAGATGGTTGCTCGACCACGGCCGGCCGGTGGGCGGGTGGACCTTTGCGAGGTTGACGCGGCGGAGTTCGAGCGGGTCGAGGCTGAGCTGGTCGGCGAGCTCGTCGAGGGCCGATTCGAGGGCGAACAGGCCGGGTGTTTCGCCTGGGGCGCGCATGAAGGTGGGGGGCGGCACGTCGGCGCGGATGAGGTGGTGGGGCGTGCGGACGTTCTCGCAGGCGTAGAGCAGGCGCGAAGTGGTCAGTCCGCAGGGCTCGACGTAGTCGTTGACCTGCGAGGTGTGATGGGTGGTTTCGTGATGGATGGCGGTCAGCCGGCCGTCGCGTTTCGCGACGAGGGTGAGCTTCTGCTCGGCGGGCGGGCGGTGGCCGGCGCTCCAGAACATCGCGGCGCGCGACAGCGCCAGGCGGACCGGGCGCTGGACGACCTTGGCTGCCATCGCGGCGAGCAGGGCATGGGGCCAGATGAAGGCCTTGCAGCCGAAGGCGCCGCCCAGAAATGGACAGACGATGTGGACCTGGTCGCGGGGGATGCCGAAGGCCTCGGCCATGACGGCCTGGATGCCGGTGATCCACTGGGTGGAGTCGTAGATTGTCAGCGCGTCGCCGGCCCAGACGGCGGTGGTGGCCGAGGGCTCCATGGGGTTGTGGACCTCGGCGGGCGTGGTGTAGGTCGCATCGAGGCGGACGATGCCGGCCGCACCGTTTGCGGCGGGCGGCGTCTGGGCGGCGGCCTGCAGCGCCGCGTCCACGTCGCCGCGCGCGTATTGCAGCGGCTCGCCGAAGTGTTCGCTGGGGGCCTCCATGGCGGGGGCGGTCTTCTCGCTCATCAGGCGCGGCGGCTGAGATCGGAACGTGGCGCGGACCAGGCTGGCGGCGTGCACGGCGCGCGGCCAGCTGTCGGCGACGACCACGGCGATCGCCTGGCCGGCGTAGTGAATTTCGCGGTCGGACAGCGGCAGGCGCGACTCGCCGAAGATGCCGCCGGCCATGAAGTCGGCCTTGGGCATGGTGAGCTTGGGGGCGTTCTCGTGCGAGAGGACTGCGAGCACGCCGGGAGCGGAAGCCGCGGGGGCGCGGTCGAGCGTTTCGATCTGTCCGCGGGCGATCGGCGACGGGACGATGACGGCGCAAGCCAGCCCGCCGGGCCGGGCGTCGGCGGCGTAGTGAGCCGCGCCGGTGACCTTGAGGCGGCCGTCCACGCGATTGATCGGCTTGCCAATCAGCTCCGAAGGCATGTGCGAATCTCTCCGTTGGGTCGCGCTTACCATTCGCCCGTTGCGTCCATCGAGCGGCACTGGCCTCACGGGCTGAAAGCCCGTGCCACCCAAGTCTTGGCCCATGCCACCCGGGAATTCGGCCGCGCCACTCCCTCCGAGCTCAGCCGCCGCTTTCGACCGACGGACGCGCTAGGACAGCGCCGCCGCGGTCTCGAGCGCGCGGACGATGACGCGCCGGCAGAGCTCGATCTTGAACGAGTTGTGCTCGCGCGGCCGGGCGGCACGCATCGCGGCGTCGGCGGCGGCGCGGTAGACGCTGGGGGTCGCGCCGGAGCCGATGAGGGCGCGTTCGGCCTCGGTCGAGCGCCATGGGCGCGTGGCGACGCCGCCCAGCGCGACGCGGGCGGTGGCGATGCGGCCGTTGTGGATGTCGAGCACGACGGCGGCCGACGCCAGGGCGAACTCGTAGCTGGCGCGGTCGCGGGCCTTGACGTAGCACGATTTCCTGAAGAACGGCAGCCACGGCAGGTCGACGCCGAGGATGAATTCGCCGGGCTTCAGGATGGTCTCGCGCGTCGGGTCGGTGCCCGGCTCGCGATGGAACTGTGCGAAGGGGATGGTCTTGTGATCCTTGGCGGCCTGCACGTGGACGACAGGGTCGAGCACGGCCAGCGCCACGCACAGGTCGGACGGGTGGGTGGCGATGCAGCTGTCACTGGTGCCGAGCAGGGCGTGCATGCGGTGGTCGCCGGCCAGCGCGGCGCAGCCGCTGCCGGGGGCGCGCTTGTTGCACGGCGAGTGGTTGTCGCGGAAGTAGGCGCAGCGCGGGCGCTGCATCAGGTTTCCGCCCAGGGTGGCCATGTTGCGGAGCTGCGGGCTGGCGCCGGAGAGAATGGCCTGCGAGAGCACGGGGTAGCGCTCGCGGATGGCGGGGTGATAGGCGAGGTCGCTGTTGCGGACCAGCGCGCCGATGGACGCGCCGGAATCGTTGGCGTCGATCTGCGTCAGGGGAACGTGGGCAATGTCGACGAGCGTCTCGGGCGACTCGACGCCGAGCTTCATCAGGTCTACCAGCGAGGTGCCGCCCGCCAGGTAGGCCGATCCGCGCTGGCGCATCGCGGCCCGCATGGCGTCGTTGAGCTTGTCGTGGCGGCTGTATCCGAACGGGCGCATCGAGTTCCCCTCGCGCGACAAGTCAGCCGAGCTGCGCGTTGCCGGGCAGGACGTCGTGAACGGCGGCGACGATGTTGGCGTAGGCGCCGCAGCGGCAGAGGTTGCCGCTCATCTGCTCGCGGATGTCGGCGTCGGAGGTGGCGTGGCCTTCGTGAACGAGCCCGACCGCGGAGCAGATCTGGCCCGGAGTGCAGAAGCCGCACTGCAAGGCGTCGTGCTCCAGGAAGGCCGCCTGAACCGGGTGCAGCACGTCGCCGTGGGCCAGCCCTTCGACGGTGGCGATGGCCGCGCCGACCGCGGCGCGGGCGAAGACCAGGCAGGCGTTGACGCGGCGCCCGTCCATGAGCACGGTGCATGAGCCGCACTGGCCGTGGTCGCAGCCTTTCTTGGCGCCGGTGAGCCCGAGCCCGTCGCGCAATGCGTCGAGCAGCGTGGCGCGCGGGTCGACGCGGGCGGTGCGGGTTGCGCCGTTGACGTTGAGCGACAGTTCGATGGGCTCTGCGCGGGCCACAGCATCGCCGCTGCCGGCCGGGGCGGAGGTCGGTTCGGCGTGGGTGAGTTCGCCGGCCGCCAGGGCGGCCCCGGCGGCGACGGTGGAAGCGACGAATTCGCGCCGCGACAGACCGTCGGGGTTGTGCGGGGCAGGATCGGGCATGGCCAGGTCTCGCTGTGCGTGTCGTCGAGCTGAACCGGGGGCATGATAGCGCCGGGCGCGATCGGTCGCAATCGGCGGACCGCGTGCGAGGCGGACCACGTGTGTCGCGGACCCGGGTGAGGCGCGGATCGCGTCGTGCGACTATGATGGCCGCCGCTGGCCCGCGGGGCGCGGTGTGGCCGCGTCGGCGTGCGGGCCGAGTTGCACCCGTCGTGGAGTTGCAGATGCGCCGTCCGTTTGTCGCGGGCAACTGGAAGATGAACGGGGATCTGAAGTCGACGCGCGAGCTGATCGCCGGCGTCGCGGCGGGGCTGCGGGCGCCGCTGGCGCTGGACGTGGCGGTCTGTCCGTCGTTCGTCTATCTGATGCCGGCGGCCAAGGCGGTTTCGGGGACGCCGATCGCGCTGGGCGGTCAGGACCTGTGGCCGGAGGCAAAGGGGGCGTTTACGGGGGCGGTCAGCGCCGCGATGCTGAAGGAGGCGGGCTGCCAGTATGTGATCGTCGGCCACAGCGAGCGGCGGCATACGATCGGCTCGGTGGACGCGGCGGGGCACGTGCGCGGCGAGGACGACGCGCTGGTGAATCGCAAGGCGCGGTTCGCGCTGGCCGAAGGGCTGACGCCGATCGTGTGCGTGGGCGAGACGCTGGCGGAGCGCGACGCGGGGCAGACGGCGGCGGTGTTGACGCGACAGATCCAGGTCGGATTATCTGGTTTATCGGCGCCGCAGGTGTCGCGGCTGGTGGTGGCGTATGAGCCGGTCTGGGCGATCGGGACGGGTCGGAACGCCACGCCGGAGCAGGCGGCCGAAGCACATAAGCATATACGCAATATGATATTACAAGATTTTGGGGGGGCGGCCGCCGGGGCGGTGCGGATTCTGTACGGCGGGAGCGTCAAGCCGGCCAACGCCGCCGAGTTGCTGCGGTCGGCCGATGTCGATGGGGCGCTGGTGGGCGGCGCGAGTCTGGTCGCCGCCGATTTTCTGGGTATCATTTCCGGTTGCGTCGCTGCGAAGGGCTTGGGCTAGCGGTTCACGTCGAATCGTCAGGTCACAAGAGACGTTCGCCGGCCGACTCCCGGCGCGGGTTGGCTAGTCGATACAGGGCACAAGGCATGTTGGCCACGTTTTTCCAGTCGATTCTGGCGGTTGTGTTCATTCTGACGGCGCTGCTGCTGATCGGCCTGGTGCTGCTGCAAAAGAACCGCGGCTCGGGGCTGTCGGGCGCGTTCGGCGGCGTCGGCGGCCACTCGGCCTTCGGCACGAAGACGGGCGATTTTCTGACCTGGGTCACGGTCGGCATGACGGCGTTTCTGCTGCTGCTGGCGGTGGTGGCGAACTACGCGTTTCAGCCGCAGCGCTCGGCGCAGGAAATGGGGCTGACCGCGCCGCCGGGCGGCAGCGACACCGCACCGCCGCCCACACCGGCCCTGCCGGCCGGCACGCCCGCGGGGCAGAAGCCGGTCGCGGTTCAGACCGGCGGCTCGTCGGCCGCACCGGCGAAGCCCGCGCCCTCGGCGGGTAGCGGTTCGCCGGCTGCACCGGCTGCGGGCGGTTCGTCGACGGCTGTTCCCCCCGCGACGCCTCCGGCGGCCGCGCCGGCGGGCGGCGCGCCGGCCGGGTCGACTGCCGATCATCCAAAGCCGTAGGCCAGCGGATGGACCGCGGCGCGGCGCAGGCGTGGCCGCGGCGTCGTTGCCGGCATCGAGCAGTCCAGGCGTTCATCGCAGGGGACGGATCTGGTCATGATTCTCAGCATGACGGGTTTCGGCGCATCGGAACGGCACGAGGCCGGGGTCTCGTGGCGGGTCGAGATCCGCAGCCTCAATAACCGCTACTTCAAGGCGGCGATCAAGCTGCCCGAGTCGCTCGGCGGGCTGGAGACGGTGGTCGAGAAGCGGCTGCGCGACCGCGTCGGCCGCGGCAGCATCACCTTTTCGCTGACGATGAAGGACGAAAGCCCGGCTGCGGCCAGCGAGATCAACGTGGCGGCGCTGCGGGCGTATGCCGACCGGCTGCTTTCTGTCGGCAAGTCGCTGGGGCTGAACGGCGCGATCGATCTGGCGGCGCTGGTGACGCTGCCGGGCGTAGCCCAGGCGCGGACGGTCGATGCGAACACGCTGGCCACGTTTCGGACGCTGGTCGAGTCGCTGACCGACGCGGCGGTGTCGCGGCTGGTTGAGATGCGCCAGGTGGAAGGGGCGGCGCTGCGGAACGATCTGCTGTCGCAGTGCGAAAAGCTGCGGGCGCTGGTGGCGCAGGTGCGGCAGCGCGGCCCGCGCGTGGTGGAGGAATATCAGCAGAAGCTGCGGGCGCGGGTGAACGCGCTGATGGCCGCCAACGAGCTGTCGCTCAAGGCCGACGACCTGATCCGCGAGATCGCCATCTTCGCCGACCGCAGCGACGTGAACGAGGAGCTGACGCGGCTGGATGGCCACCTGGATCACTTCGCGGCGCTGTGCGACGTGCCCGAGGAGGCCGGTCGGAAGCTCGACTTCCTGGCTCAGGAGATGCTGCGCGAGGCGAACACGGTGGGCAGCAAGGCGAACGACGGGTCGATTGCGCGGCTGGTGGTCGACATGAAGACGATCATCGACCGGATCAAGGAACAGGTGCAGAACGTTGAGTAGCCAGGCGGGCACGAAACAGGGTTCGACCGGGGCCGCGCCGGCCGGACAGTGGCGCCGCGGCGCGGTCGTGATCGTGTCGGGTCCGTCGGGGGTGGGCAAGAGCACGGTCTGTGCGCGGCTGTGCGCCGCGCTGCCGGCCGAGTTCAGCGTTTCGTACACGACGCGCGGCATCCGGCCGGGCGAGGTGCGCGACCAGAGCTATCGCTTCGTGACGCGCGACGAGTTTGCGCGGCTGCGCGACGCCGGGCGGCTGCTGGAATGGGCCGAGGTCTATGGCCATTACTATGGCACGCCGGCCGAGCCGGTCGAGCGGGCGCTGGCGGAGCGGCGGGTGATCGTGCTGGAGATCGACATTCACGGCACGCAGCAGGTGCGGCAGCGGCATCCGGAGCTGCTGGCGTTTTTCCTGCTGCCGCCGACGCCGGAGGAGCAGCGGCGGCGGATCACGGCGCGGCAGGCCAATCCGCAGGCCGAGATCGCCGCGCGGCTGGCGCGGGCCGACGGCGAGGTGGGCTTCGCGCGCGAGTGCGGGTGCTACAACCAATTCATCGTGAACGACAGCCTGGAGCAGACCGTGCAGACCATCACCCAGGCGGTCGTGAAGGAGCTGGTGGAATGATTGATGCCTTGCGGAGTGACCGGATCGTGGAGAAGGTGGGCGGGCGGTTCAAGCTCGCGGCGCTCATTCAGCGCCGCTGGCTGGAACTGATGCAGGGGGCGCGGCCGATGGTCGACCCCGGCGACCGCACGGCGATGGAGGTCATCATCGACGAGATCCTGCAGGACAAGCTGAGCATCGACTACGAAGGCAGCAACCTTGCAAAGCCCGGCCTGCCCCAATCCGCCGACGCCTGACCCCGCGGCGCTGTCGGGCTACCACGTCCTGGTGGCCGTGTGCGGCGGCATCGCGGCCTACAAGTGCGCCGCGGTGGTGTCGGCCCTGGTGCAGCGCGGCGCGGCCGTGCGCGTCGCCATGACCCGCGCGGCACGGCGCTTCGTCACGCCGCTCACGTTCGAGTCGCTCACCGCGCGGCCGGCCGTCACCAGCCTGTGGACGGTCGCCGATCCGTTCGATCCGCAGCACCTGGCGCTGACCGAGGCGGCCGACCTGGTGCTGGTTGCGCCGGCCACGGCCAACATTCTCGCCAAGATCGCCCACGGACTGGCCGACGACCTGGTCAGCACGCTGCTGCTATCGGTCGCCGGGCCGGTGCTGCTGGCGCCGGCGATGAACACGCGCATGTGGGAGAACCCGTTCGTGCAGCGAAACGTGGCGACGCTGCGCGAGGCAGGACATCACTTCGTCGGCCCGGGCAGCGGCTGGCTGGCCTGCCGCACGGTGGGGGCCGGGCGAATGGCCGAGCCGGACGAGATTGTCGCGCAGTGCGCCGCGCTATTGCTGCGACAGCCGCCGCGCGGGCGCGCGTCCGGATCGCCGTCGTGATGCGCCGGCTGCGCATTCTCGTGACGGCCGGGCCGACGCGCGAATACTTCGACACCATTCGATTCATCTCGAATCCCTCGTCGGGCAAGATGGGATACGCCATCGCGACGGCGGCGGCGCGGCGCGGCCATCGCGTCACGCTGGTGAGCGGGCCGGTGGAATTGCCCGCGCCGCGCGGCGTGCGCGTGGTGCGGGTGGTGAGTGCGGCCGAGATGCTGGCCGCGGCCCGCGCCGCGTTCCGCACGGCCGAGGTGCTGGTGTATGCCGCGGCGGTGTGCGACTGGCGGCCGGCGCGGCGTGCGCGGCAGAAGCGCGCCAAAGCGGGCGGGGCGCTGTCGGTGCGGCTGGTGGCGACGCCGGACATCGCGGCGACGCTGGGGCGGGTGAAGGGACGGCGGATCGCGGTGGGCTTCGCGCTGGAGGACCATTCCGGCCGGGCCCATGCGCGGCAGAAGATGGCGCGGAAGAACTTCGACCTGGTCCTGCTGAACGGTCCGCGCAATATCGGAGCTGATGTAGCGGAATATGAGCTGCTTGACCGCGCCGGGCGCTGGCAGCGCTGGCGGGCGAGCAAGCGGGCGATTGCGGCGCGGCTGATCCGGCGGATCGAGTCGCTGGCCGGGACGGATGCATGACGATCCGTGTGCGCGAATCGGGCGCGTGGGTGTCGAGCGTGCGGCGGACGGGGTCGCTCAGGGTTGCGTCCGAGGGATGGTCGC
>JAXMAO010000017.1:0-16164 GCA_046350375.1 Phycisphaerae bacterium | reverse complement strand
CGCTATCGCTTACGCATTCGACGCCCCAACACAAGCGCCGAAACAACCAGCGCCGCCGCGCCCGGCTCGGGCACGGCGAACATTTCATACGCTCGATCCGATAGAGTCACGGGAACCTGCCAGTCCGGACCGGTGGGATTGAGAAAAAGCCATCGATCATTCCCAATGCTCGAATCCTCCCATCGGAATTTGGTATTCACATCCCCCACCTGCACGATCTCGATCCAGTACGGCACGCCCGCCGCCGCCGAAAACAACGCCGGCAGGATCGCCTCGTAGCGGTACTCGTGCGGGGCGATGCCCACGGCGACGATCCGCCCCGTCGCAACGCGCAACGGGTTCGCAACCTGCGTCTCCTGCAACACCGCCCCCGGCAGCCCGTCGCCCGGCCGGGCACCGTAGAACCGGATCCGCATCACCTCGCTCGCCGGCGGATTGTCCTGGTCGTAAAACCCCCACCAGCGGATCTTGCGGATGTCGGCCGGGGCCGAGAGCGTGAAGTCCTCCGCCAACTGCTGCCAGCTCTGCTGGCCGAACATGTTGATGAAATCCGTGTCAGACGTCGGCCCGCCGCTCTGGTTCGGCGGCTGGTTGACCAACTGCCCCCAGGCCGGGCCCGGCCCGGCCAGCAGCAGCGCCAGCACAAACCCAATCGAGACCAAGCCTCGCATCGCGAGATTTGAACGTGCCGGCATGACGAGCGCTCCCCTTTGCACGCCGCTCCACGCCCCGGAGGCCGTGAGGCGCCGGCGACCTGCGGCGCGATCAGCGTCCGGCGACGCCGCGATCAAACTTCCCCTGCCGGGCGGGAGAAACCGGGCCGAGTACTCATACTGTAGCCCCAGCGCCCGGAAAAGATAAACCCCTTTCACGATCACCAGATCAAGATGTAATGAATTCAGCCCGCGCCGCGCCCAGGCGCCATCGGGCCGCCAACACGCGCTACCCCCCCGCGATCGCCCCGACGATCAGCAGCGGCTCGCTCCCGCGCGTCACCGCCTCGGGCAGCGGCGCATCGGCCGGCCCGTGCGACAGGTCTTTCTGGCAGGCGAAGAACCGCACGAACGGCCGGCGACGCAGCGTGACATGATCGCGAATCGCGCCGCGCAGCATCGGGAACTGCGCCTCGAGCGCATCGAGCACCGCGCACAGCGTGACCGGGCCGGCGACGTCGACCGTCACCTCCTCGGCCGAGCGGGCCAGGGTTTGCAGGTGAAAAGGCCGGACAACTCGAATCATGTGTGCCCCCGCTCGTCCCAGATAGCCGCGGATCAGCTCCTCCAGCTCGTTCCGCAGCCGGCGGAACACCGCGAGCAGCCGCTCCGCATCTGTGCCGGCAATGGCCGGATCGTCCACCGGCCAATGCTCGCGCCGCGCGGCGTTCGGGAACGCCGGACAGGCCTGCTCGGCTACCGAGCACACCGTCACCACCACGTCGAACGGCTCGTTCACAAATGCGTCGATCGGCTTCGGCCGTTGCGAGCTGATGTCGACGCCGCGCTCGGCCATCACCGCAACGGCGACCGGATGCACCCGACTTCGCGGGCGCGTGCCGGCGCTGTGCACCTCCCACGCATCGCCGCCCAGGCTGCGCCACCAGCCCTCGCCCATCTGCGAGCGGGCAATGTTCCCGGTGCACACGATCAAAACGCGGCGCTTCACGCGAAAACCCCGGCGGACCGGCAATATGACCGTGCGACTCGATCCATGCGCAACGTCTTAACCGACCGGGCCGGCGCAGTTCAAGCTGATCGCCGTGCGGCGGCCGATCGCGCGGCGCCGGCGCGAAAACACGCGCGACCGGGTTGGTTCGGGCGCGCTCGCGACATACAATGGACGGTTTGGTTGCTTGCGGGCACGGCGTGCCACCCTCGCACTTGGCATGTTCGGCGCACCCGTCGTATCTGTGAGTGAGTGAAGCGACGCGGCCGATGCGCCCCGGGGGCCGCGCCGCCTGCCGCGCAGATGGGGAGAAGTGAGGAGATAACCGTGTCCCGCAGTCTTGAAATTATTCGCATTCTGTCGCTGGTGGCATTGGCGGCGGCGACGGTGTCGCTGCTGTCGGGGTGCGGTGATCGCGGAGACGATGAGTCCGACGATCCGGACGCCGTCGTCGGCGGTGGCGACAAGACCGGCGACGGGGACACCGAAGAATCGGAAATCGTCGAAGACGCCGACACCAGCGACGATGCCTCGCGGCTGAAGATCTTCGGCAAGGCCAAGGCCGACGCCTGGAAATTCAGCGCCGACGTGCCGGGCGGCGAGCAGTTGGGTGATTCGGTCGCCGCCGTCGCGCTGCCGGGCCGAATGGCACTGTTCACCGGCGGCTATCTCGGCACCCATGCCACCAAGACCGCGTATCTCTACTCCGGCGCCACAAACTCGTGGCGGCAGGTGTCAGACATGCACGTCGCCCGCAACCAGCACCGAATGGTCCGGCTCAATGACGGTCGCGTCCTGGTGCTTGGCGGCGATGACGGCGAAAGCCTGCTCGATTCGGCCGAGCTGTACGACCCCAATACCGAACAGTTCACGCTGGCGCCGTCGATGAAGCGCGCCCGGAACTTCTTCATCGTCGAGCTGCTGCTCGATGGGCGCGTGCTGATCGCCGGCGGCGACCCCGATCAGCAAACGTTCCATCTGTCAGCCGAGGTCTACAACCCGACCGCCAACGAATTCACCTCGATCGGAATGATCGACGGCGACCCGCGCGCCAGCGCGCGACTTCCGGACGGACGCGTGCTCATGGTCGGCAGCGGCATCTTCACCACCGCCTACCTCTTCAACCCCAACACCAATCAGTTCAGCCCCACGGCGGGCAACCTGCACAGCGTGCACGGCTACTTCCCAACCGCGACGGCCCTGCCCGACGGGCGCGTGCTCGTCGCCGGCGGCTACAGCGGCGACCCCAACGCGTCCGACCGCACCGACCTGTACGACCCGAACACCGGCATGTTCACCGAGGGGCCGCACATGTCGGTCGCCCGGCAGTCGCACGTGGCGATGCTCATGCCCAACGGAACGGTCATGCTGCTGGGGGGCGTCGACAACGGCGACGTCCGCGACTCGGGCGATCTCTTCGATCCGGCCGACGACACCATGACCGCGATGACGCAGCACATGAGCGCCCAGCGCAGCAACTTCGCCGGCGTGGCGCTTATCCCCTAGTCGCGCGCCGAAGCAGCTCGCTGGTACTGGTTTGCGGAATCCACTGCGCCAACACCTGCGCCTCGCGGGCACAGCAAGGGGCTCGCCGCGCCGCAGGGGCCGGCAAGGCCGAGCGACGCCTCCTCTGTAACGCGGGCGGGGACGCGAAGCGAAGCACCGGGGGGGCGGTCGACGGCGGCGCCCGTCAGGCGACCACCAGCATCTTGAACCCGCCGTAGGCCATGCGCTTCATGTCGAACGGCATGGGCTGCCCTTTCATCGCCTCCGAGAGGGCAGGGTCAGACATCACCTTCTTGTTGACGGCGTCGCGGTGGGCGCGGGATTTGTAGACGATCCAGGCGATGATCGCCGTTTCACCGCGCTTGCAGCGGGCCAGTTTCACAAACGACGTCCCGCAGTGCGGCTTGAGGTCGTCGCCGACGCACTCGACGTACTCAAGCGCCCCGTGTTTTCGCCACACCCGTCCGCCGGCACGCGCCATGCGGCGATAGGCAGCCAGGTTCTTCTTTGGAACTGGCAGCACAAAGCCATCGACGTATCGCATGAGCAGATTCCTTGCGGCATCTGTTTCGGAAAGCCGGGGCGCCATACGCAACGCCCCGTCTCGTTCTGCGCGAACCAGAATCGCGCTCGGGCCGCGCGAACATGAGCGGCACACGGTGCGCGATCAGGCGAAACTCATGCTGCGCTCAAGACTCAGATCTTCTGCGCCTCGACGCTCAGCACCGCCGGCAGGTCGCGGACGATCGCCGTCCACGTGTCGCCGCCGTCGGCCGAGCCATAGACCTGCCCGCCAGTCGTGCCGAAATAGACGCCGCACGGATCGAGCGTATCCACCGACATCGCCCCACGCAGCACGTTCACATAGCAATCGCTCTGCGGCAGGCCGCGCGTCAGCGGCTCCCACTCGTTCCCGCCCGCGCGGCTGCGATAGACCCGCAGCTTGCCCTCGGGCGGATAGTGCAGCGAGTCGCTGAGAATCGGCACCACGTAAATCGTCTGCGGCTCGTGCGCGTGAACGACGATCGGAAAGCCAAAGTCGCTCGGCAGGTTGCCGCTCACCTTCTGCCAGCTCTCGCCGGCGTCGTCGCTGCGGCAGACATTCCAGTGCAGCTGCATGAACAGCGTGTTCGGTCGCGCGGGGTGCATGGCGATGCGATGCACGCAGAAGCCCACCTCCGGCGACGGCTCCGGCAGATACTTCGACGTCAGCCCGCGGTTGATCGGCCGCCAGGTCTTGCCCGCGTCATCGCTGCGGAAGACGCCCGCGGCCGAGATCGCCCCGAACATGCGGCCGCTGTTGTTCGGGCCGAGCACGATCGTGTGCAGACCCATGCCGCCGGCGCCTGGCTGCCACTTCGGGCCCGACTCGTGACCGCGCAGCCCCGCCAGCTCGTGCCAGGTCTGGCCGCCGTCGGTGGTGCGGAAGATGGCCGCGTCCTCGACGCCGGCATAGGCCAGGTTTGGATCGCTCAGCGACGGCTCGAGGTGCCAGACGCGCTTGAACTCCCACGGGTGCTGTGTGCCGTCGAACCACATGTGCGTGCTGAGCGGCCGCCCGGCCGGCGTCGTGTCGTAGACAAACTTGTTGCTCTCGCCCATCGGGTGCCCCTCGGGCGACTTGAGTTCCTGCCCGGGCGGCGTGCCGGGCTGGTGCCAGTTCTGGCCCCCGTCGTCCGAGCGCTGAATGATCTGCCCGAACCAGCCGCTGGTCTGCGAGGCATAGATGCGGTTCGGATCAGCCGGCGAGCCCTTGAGGTGATATATTTCCCACCCCGCAAAGTGCGGACCGCTGACGCGCCAGCTGCGGCGCTGTCCGTCGGACGTGAGAATGAACGCCCCCTTCTTGGTCCCCACCAGTACGCGCACCGAACTCATGCGGAAACTCCTTCTCGCTCGCGTGAAGCCGGCTATCGTCCACGATTCAACCGTGCCTGCCAAGCGCGCGGCGGGTCAGCGCGCCCGCGAGTAATTCGCTGATTCCACGCGCGATCGGCAGCAACCCTGCCGGCCCGGCCAGTTGTTTTGGTTGTCGTGGTTTGCTATCCTGAAGTGATCCGGCAGAAACCGCGGGCCGGGAAGGGGCAATCCATGACCGTCCGCGCCGCGCTGGTCACTCTCTGCGCCGGGTTGCTCTCAACCGCGGCCTACGCGACGACCTACACCTTCACCAAAATTCTCGACAACCAGGCCGGCGCGTTCACCGGCCACAACCTCGACGCGCCGCAGATCAACGACGCCGGCCAGGTGCTGTTCACCGAGACCGACCCCAACGCCGTTGTTGACGAAGATACTCATTTCTGGCGCAAGACCGGCGGCACCGTGGTCCAGCTCTTCTCCGTCGGCCCGACCGGCACCTACTCGCAAGTCTTCGGACGCTATCACCTGGGCCAGTCCGGCAAGGTGCTCGCCTCGCTGCCGGGCGTGTCCGGCCGCGACGCCAGGCTGTTTGACGGCGTCGGCTCGACGGCGCTGTACAGCAGCGTCTCGCTGGTGAACGGCCTGAACGCCGCCGACACGATCTCCTATTCAGTGACACCCACGTTTTTCCACTACCGCGGCAACGGCGGGCCCGCCACGCTGCTCTTCAACACCGGCAGCGGGTTCCTCTCGCCGCCCAACAGCTCCGGGCAGGCCGCGCTGGCCGCCGCGATCACGCTCGTGCCGCCGGTCAACGGCGTTCGCCGCACCGATGGCGTCGGACCGATCATCACCATCGCCGACAGCACCGGCCCGCTGCTGAACTGCACCACGTTTCCGGATATCAACGACGCCGGCGACGTGCTGCTGCTCGCCAACCTCGACGCCGGCGGCGCCGCCCTGTGGCTCGGCAATGGCGGACCCATCACCACCCTGGCCGACGAATCCGGCGCCTATGGCTCGCTGCTCGAATACGACCTCAACAACAGCGGGAAGATCGCCTTCGGCGCCATCCTCGACGACTTCAACGTCGGCATCTACACCGGCGCCAATGCCGTCAGCGACAAGGTCATCCAGACCGGCGACACCCTCGACGGCCAAACGGTCATGAACGTCGCCTTCCTCCGCGGCGGATTCAACAACAACGGACAAATCGGCTTCCAAGTCGCCTTCGACGCCCTGCAGGAAAACCAGGCGCTCTACATCGCCACACCCGTCGTCGGCTGCACCCCCGACGGCGACATGAACGTCGACACCCAGGCCAACGGCGCCGACGTGCAGCCGTTCACCGCGGCCCTGCTGGCCGGCTCGACCACGTCGGGCGACCTCTGCCACGGTGACTTCAGCGCCAACGCCGTCATCGATGCGGCCGACGTGACCGGCTTCGTTCAGAAGCTCCTCGCCCCCTAGCGCGGCATTCCGCGCCGATTACCTGTTTGTCGGATCGGCAGAGTCTTGGCCGGCTCGATTGATCGCCGCCGCCTAGTCCGCCCCGTCCGCGAATTCGGGGGGTGTTCCGGCCTTGCTCGCGTCGGGGTAGCGGTGGTGCACCGTCCGCTGCGGGTAGGGGATTTCGATGCCCTCTTTGTCGAATCGGTTCTTGATGCGCCGCAGCATCTCGCGCCGCACCTTCCACTGGTGCATCGGGCGCGTCTTCATGATGAAGCGAATGACCACGCACGAGTTCTCAAACTTCTCCACCCCCAGCATCTCCGGGTCGTCGAGGATCAGCCGCCGATACTCTGGATCGCGCCGCAGCTCGCGCCCCAGATCGGTCAGCACCGCCATGACGCGATCGACGTCTTCCTCGTACGACACGCCGATGTCGAACAGCGCCCGCGACCAGCCGTGCGTCAGGTTCGACACCTGCGCGATCTGCCCGTTCGGAATGAAGTGCACCACACCTTCCAGGTCGCGCAGCACGGTAATCCGCAGGGTGATCTTCTCGACCATGCCGCTGGTCGAGCCGATCTTCACCACGTCGTTGATCGCGTACTGATTCTCAAGCAGGATCATGAACCCGTAGAAATAGTCGCGGATCAGGTTCTGCGCGCCGAACGCCACCGCCAGCCCGATCACCGCCGCCCCGCCCATCAGCGGAACGATGTTCACCCCCAGCTCGGTCAGCACCATCAGCGCGCCGCCGCTCACCAGCACCACGGTCGCGACGTAATGAAACACCTCCACCAGCGTGCGGGCGCGGTTCTCGCGCTCTTCAAGCGTCCCCTGCTCGGTCCGCCCGGCCACCAGCGGAATGATCCGGTTCTCGATCCGCCGCGACAGCCACAGGAACGCGATCACCCCGACGACGATGCCCAGCACGCGCGGCCCGCGCGCGATCACCCACTGGTACAGGTTGCGCGGCGAAAGCGGGTTCTCCAGCGCCTCGACCTGCTCGCGGGCCGACACGGCCGCCCGCCGCTCCCGCTCGGCCTGCTGCAACTGGGCGATCTGCTCGCCCTGCAACCTTGCCAGCTCCGATTGCAGCTTCTCCAGTCCCTCGATCCGCCGCGCGATCTCGTCGCGCGCCTCGCGCCCACGCTGCCGCGCCGCGTCGATGTTGGCCGAAATCTCCCCCAGCTCGCCCGCCGGCGCGCCGTCGGCGGTCCGCCGCTGGCGCTGCGCCGTCAGCGTCTTCTCGGTCGCCTCGGCGTTCTGCGCCTTGGCCCGCGCCGTCTCCACCAGCCGCCGCTCCAGCTCGACCGACTTGCGCTGCGCGTCGATCCGCTCGGTCAGCGACAGCAGCGCCTGCTCGGCCTGCTGGGCGCGCGCCTCGGTCCGCTGCGCCTCGACCTGCGCCTTGGCCAGTTCCGCGCTCGGCGGCCGCTTCGATTCGCCGGCCGGCGGCGCCGCCGCGCCGCTCGCCCGGCCTCCGGGCATCAGCGGCGCCCAGCGCCGGAATGACGGCGGGCCTGGCGGGCTGAACGCCGCCCGCCGCCGGCGCCGACGTCGTCACCGCGACCGCAACCGCGGGCTGCGTCGCGGCCGGCGCCGGCTCCAGCAGCTTCTGCAGCGCGGCGCGGTCCTGCGCCAGCTTGGTTTCCAGCGTCGCCACCTGCTCCTGGCGGGTCTTGTGTTCGGCGATCGCCAGGTCGAAGCGATCCTTCGCCAGCTTCCAGCGCTGCTCGAGCGCGTCAAACTCCTTCTGCTTGTCCGCCAGCCCGGGCGCGCCGCTCTCGGAAAGCTGCGCCAGCTCGCGCTTGCCCGCCTCGTGCTCGGCGTCGAGCCGTTGAAACTCGGCCTGCGCGCGGGCGTAGTCGCTCTGCGGGCTGCTGATCGACTGCCGCAGCTCCGCCAGCCGACGCGACGTCTCGTCGATGCCGCGCTGCAGCCGCGAGACGCGCTCCGCCTCCGACGCCACCGCAATCGGCGGACCCACCAGGTCCGGCGTCGCGGGCTGGCTCGCGGGTCCGGCGACCGCAGCCGGCGCCATCCAGCCCGCCAGCAGCAGCGCCGCGACCACTGCCCCGATTCTCAGCCCGATTCCGCCCACGCTGCCCCTTTCCGGCCCGGCGCACGACATTTCGACCGCCGGGCGCGCCGCAAGAAACGCATTGTAGCCGCCATCGCCGCCGTGCGTCCGGACCACGCCCGCCGCGCGCGGGCATGCAATTGAATTCGCCCCTAGAATCGCCGCCGTGGCACTGCCCGTGGTCGCAATCGTCGGACGCCCCAACGTCGGCAAGAGCTCACTGCTCAACGCCCTGGCGGGCCGGCGCATCAGCATCGTCGACCCCCAGCCCGGCGTCACCCGCGACCGCGTCTCGGCCGTCATCGAACACGACGGCGTCTGGTTCGAGCTGATCGACACCGGCGGCTACGGCATCGAAGACCGCGACCAGCTCACGGGCGAAATCGAACGCCAGATCGGCCTGGCGGTCGAGTCCGCCAGCCTCATCCTGTTCGTCGTCGACCTGCACGCCGAAATCACACCGCTCGACCAGGCCGTGGCGCGGCTGCTGCGCGGCCGCAACGAGCGCGTCTGGCTGATCGCCAACAAGACCGACACGCCGCAGCACGAATCCGGCGCGGCGCTGTTTGCACGGCTCGGGTTCGGCCCGCCGCGCGCCGTCTCGGCGCTGCACGCCCGCGGCATCAAGCAGCTGCTGTCCGATCTGGCCGAGCGACTCGGCAAAGCAGCCGAGTTGCCGGGCGAACCGGTGCTCAAGATCGCCATCCTCGGCCGGCAGAATGTCGGCAAGAGCAGCTTCATCAACGGGCTGGCCCAGGCGCCGCGCGTCATCGTCAGCGAAATCCCCGGCACGACACGCGACTCCATCGACGTGCGCTTCGAGATGGATGGCCGCACGCTCATGGCGATCGACACCGCCGGCATCCGCAAGAAGGCCCGCGCCGACAAGCAGGGAATCGACTACTACGGCGCGCTGCGGGCCGAACAGGCGGCGCTGCGCGCCGACGTCGTCCTGCTCATGCTCGACGCCACCGCCAGCGTCACCGAAGTAGACAAGAAGCTGGCCCGTTTCCTCGCCGAAGAGTGCAAACCGGTCATCGTCGTGGTCAACAAGTGGGACCTCGCCAAGGGCCGCGCCACCAGCGACGACTACGCCGACTACGTCGCCCGCGCCCTGCCGCAGGTCACCTACGCCCCGCTGGCCTTCACCACCGCCACCTCCAGCCGCAACCTCAAGAGCGTCGTCGACCTGGCCCAGTCGCTCTTCAAGCAGGCCCGCACGCGCGTCACCACCGGACAGCTCAACCGCGCCATCCAGGCCGCCCTCGCCGAGCGCCAGCCCACCTCCGACTCCAAAGGCCGCGCCCCGCGCATCTTCTTCGCCACACAGGTCGCCACCTGCCCACCCACGATCGTCCTGTTCGTCAACAACCCGGCCTTCCTCCGCGAAGACTACCGCCGCTTCTTCACCAAGCAGCTCGCCGCCGCTTTGCCATTCCCCGAGATACCGATACGATTACTCTGGCGCGCGAAGCGCCCCGAGCCGGCCGATCAGCGCGGACAGCGCATCGCCCGCGCCCGGCGCCCCGAGCGGCGCTGAACGACGGCGCCCGCCGCACGATCCGAGGTGGCCCCATGCCGATCACCTTCCACTGCGAACACTGCGGCGGAGAAATTCGCGCCGCCGATGACGCCGGCGGAAAAAAGGGCAAGTGCCCGCGCTGCCAGAACCCGGTCTATGTTCCGCTGCCCGCGGACGCCAGCGGCGAGCTCCCGCTCGCGCCGCTCGACCCGCGCGACGAACAGCGCGCCGCCGCCGCCGCCCGCGAACAGTTCGAACTGCGCAACCGCCTGCTCCGCGAAACCAACCTGCCCGGCGAGCCGGGGCAACGCGGCGCCGCCGCAACCCGCCGACCCCCGGCCGAACCCGCCGCCACACCTGCCGCTGCCGGCGACCCCGTCAAGCTCGTGAAGGACTTCCTCCGCGCCATGGCCGGCGGTCGCCTCGACCAGGCCGACGCCTGCGTCGTCGCCCTCGCCGCGCAGCGCCCCCGCGCCCTGGCCACCATCGACGCCCTCAGCGCCGACGCCTTGCTCACCAAAGACTTTCCGGGCGTGCCGGCCATGGTCCTGCATGGGTTCCTGAAACAACTGCGATCCCGCCTCTAAATCGGCGCTGCGGGCCAACGCACACTCGCCCGAGCGCTGCATTCCGGGCCCTGCCGCGCCACGCCGCCCGCCCGCCGCCGTCGGCCACAACCGGCCACCAGGCCTGTGCCGAAATCCTTTCGACAGCAGAGTTTTGGAAGAAATCGCCCCGACCCCGTGTTACAATAGACATCGAGATGCCGCCCAACCCGCACGGGCCCCCCAGCGACATGAAGTCCAGCCGCTCGTCACAATCCGCCGCCGAATCGGCCTCGCAGGTGCAGATCGTCTGCCCGGCCTGTTCCGCGCACTACTACGTGCCCGCGGCCTTGGCCGGCCGGCGCTTTCAGTGTCGCAAGTGTGCCCACGTGTGGCGCTGGGGCGAACGCGACGGCGACGGGTCCGCCAGCTCGCAATCCGCCGTCGCCATCCCTGGTTCCGATTCAAACCTCGGCGCCTCATCCGACGCCGGCGGCCTGCCCGTCGCCGGCAACCAGAGCTCGTCCGTCATCGACATGAGTTGGGCCGGCCGGCGACTCGGGCGCTATCAGCTCAAACGCCTGCTGGGACGCGGCGGCATGGGCACCGTCTGGGAAGGCTTCGACGCCACGCTCAACCGCGCCACCGCCATCAAGATTCTGAACCCGCCGTCCGGCCGCTCATCCGACGGCTCGCTGACGCAGGCGCTCTTCCTGCAGGAGGCCCGCGCCGCCGCCAAGCTCAATCACCCCGGCGCAATCACCGTCTTCGAAATCGCCCAGGACCAGGCCGTGCGCTTCATCGCCATGGAGATGATGCACCGCGGCACCCTCAAGGATCAGATCGATCGCTCCGGCCCCATCGAGCCGCGCGAACTCTTCCGCCTCATGATCGCCCCCGCCGGCGCCCTGGCGCTCGCCCACGCGCGCGGCATCATTCACCGCGACATAAAGCCCGGCAACCTCATGTTCGACGACCTCGGCCGCCTCAAGCTCGGCGACTTTGGCCTGTCCGACGTCGCCGGCGAACAGGCCAGCGCCTCGATGCGCGGCCGCGCCGTCGGCTCGCTCGGGTGGGTCGCCCCCGAGACGGCCCGCGGTGAACCGACCACCGCCGCCAGCGACATCTACGCCTTCGGCCTGGTGCTGTTCTTCGCCCTCACCGGCCAGCAGTGGCTCAACGCCCCGTCGCGCTCGCGCCTGCTCGAGCTCCACCAGAATCCGCCCGAGCCCAACCTCGACAACATCGCCGGCCTGTCGCAGGACGGCCGTGCCCTGCTGCTGCGCTGCCTCGCGAAAGACCCCGACGATCGCTTCCACTCCGCCGACGAGCTGGCCACCTTCCTCGAACACTGCGGCAACGAGCCCGACGAGCCCGTCGTCCCGGTCCGCGAAGTGACGCGCAGCCGCAACAAGGTGGTCATCGGCGCCGCCGTCGCCACGCTGCTGGTCATCACGCTGACCGTGCTGTTCGTCTTCGGTTATCTCGATCGCATCGGCCGGCAGTCGGCGCGCCCGCTGCCGCGGCCCGCGCCCGGCGCCGCGCGGCCAACATCGCCGAGCGACCGGCCGGACGGCGCGCATGTCGAAGTCGTGCCGGTGCAGGATGCGCCGGTGGTCTCACCCGGCGGCGCCGCGCGCGACGTGCAGCCCAATGCCTGGCCCGGCCACATCGACGAGTCCAGGCTGCACTTCGTTTCGAGCAAGGTCGGCCGGGTCTATCACCGCCCCGGTTGTGAAGGCGGTCGGAAGATCTTCCTGCAGAACCTGCAAACCTTCGACACCCCCGCCGCCGCCGAGGCCGCCGGCAAGACGCCCTGCCCCCACTGCAAACCGAATCAGCCGAACTGATGCGCCGTCTCAGCCGCTCGCGGGCCTGGCGCGCCCGCCCGCGCTACGCCGCCGCGAAGTTCGCCAGCAGCCGCTGCCCGGCCTCCTGCGACTGCTGCGGCAGGAACTGCACCGCGTAGGTCCGCCCCAGCGCCAGCACGGCACAGAAATCCACGCCATAGTTCGAGCGCCCCACCGTCACCGCCGCATCGAGCGGCTGCGCCAGGCACGCGTGCTCGAAGTAGAATGACTCGCCGCTCGTCAGCCCGCGCAGCAGCGGACAATTCTCATTCCAGCGCACCGCGGCCCAGCCCTGGTGCGGCGGACGATAGACGCGCCGCGCCGGGTGACTGGCGTCGTACGGAATCGGAATCGCCTTGCCCGGCACCACCCCCAGGCCGGTGTGCTGCCCGTCGTCGTAGCTGACATCGAGCAGCATGTGCATCCCCGCGCCGACGCCCAGAAACGGCCGCCCCTCGAGGATCGCCCGCACCAGACTGCCGATCAGCCGCCGGTCGCGCAGGCCGCGCGCCAACGACGCGAACGATCCGTTCGCGTAGAGCACGATCCGCGCGGCGCGGTCCAGCCGGTCGGCCGAATGCACCAGTTCGGCATCGGCGCCGGCGCGCTGCAGCGCCCGCAACAGCGCCCCCTGGTCCGCGGCGCCGTGGTCGATGACTGCGATCATGATCCACCCTTCCCGGGGCGGCCGACGCGCGGCAGGCCGCCAGTCAGTTCAATCGGCCGCGGCGCGACCCGGGGCCCAGCGTCACAAAGAACAACCCCCGCTCACGCCCGAAGCCGGGGCGCGAGCGGGGGTTTGTGCCTATGAAAACCGCGCCCGCGCCGGTCAGCGCTTCGGCGACGACAGGCCGACCTGCGTCGGCTCGCTGATGCCCTGCGATCCCTTGACGACGGCGTAGAACTCGACGCGGCGGTTCTTCGACTTGCCGGAGGCCGAGCCGTTGTCGCCGCGCGGGCTGAACTCACCGCGGTTGGCCTGGATGACCTTGTTCGGCGAAACGCCCGCCTGCACCAGGTAGCGCGCCGTGGTGAGCGAGCGCTGCGCGCCCAGCTCCCAGTTGTCCTTCCAGCCGCTCTTGCGGATCGGGTCGTTGTCGGTGTGGCCGACGACGTAAATCTCGCGATCGGGGAACTGCTTGCGAATGTCGGAGGCGATGCGATCGAGCGTGGTCTTGCCGCTGGGCTTCAGCGTCGCCTTGCCCGAGTCGAACAGCACCTCGCCCGGCAGGGTCAGCATGTCGAAGCCCGGCATGCCGATCCACTTGCCGTCGCCCATCTCGGCGATCGGGGCCGCCTTGCCCTTGGCCTCGGCCTCGCGCAGCCTGTCGCGCAGCGACGCCAGCTCGGAATTGAGGCTGCGGATCGTGTCCTGATCGGCCGCCGACGAGCCCGAGACCGGTGTGCTCTGCTCGTTCATCATGCGCGCCATCCGCGCATCCTTGTCGTTCAGTTCGTTGCGGAGCTTTTCGACCTCAGTGTTAAGGTCAGCGATCTGCTTGTCTTTCGGATCGGCACAGCCCGACACAAAGAGCGGGGCTGCCGCGAGCAAAACCAGCCATCCCAAGCGATAACCCGAGCGTGACATTGCAGGAACCTCCGTGTATGACCCCGCGCGCATCAAGATACAACTCGCGCCGCGCAAGGAATTATCACGTCCATGTGCGCAAGTCAAAGAAAATCTCCCGGAACGTGGCGGATTCCGGGCCGGTGACGCTCTCTCTTGCTACCGCGCATCCGCCCGCGCGGTTCGCGCGGCTGTTCAAGAAACGTGGATGATCTCCGGAGAACTTTTTTTTGGCGCGCGGCGCCGTCGGCCCGGCGCGCGGCATGATCCATCGTGTTCGCCGAAGATTACGACCGCGCCGCGCCGCGCGACAATCGCGCCAGAAAACCGTTGTGAAACACATCGCGGCGCGGTATGATCCCGACACTGTTTGGCGGTCGTTTCTGTAGCACTTACTTTTTGAATCGCATGATCTTAGTGGTGATCTTCGGGCCCCAGGTGCGCGTGTGGCAGATACCCACTTTGTCCGACATCGCAGCGCCAAGTCCCAGCGGCCCAATTCCTGGCCTGCAATCCTCACTTACTTGAAATCACACCACTCCGGCCTGGTGCGTGAGTGGTTTAGTGACTTGTCCGTTCAAGAGTTAGACCCCCTCGAAATGACCGTCCGCGCCGCCGACCCCGCCCAAGCCACCTACCTCGTCCGCTACGCCGCCGACGCCCTCCGCGCCGCCGCACAATCCGTCTCCGGCCGGCTGTGCTCCATCACCGTCAGTTGCGACGGCCTCGGCGTTGTCCCGTCCGATCCCTGGCTGGCCGGCGCCGGCCGACTGCCCCTCAGCCCGGACTTCACATTCGCCGAATTCGTCTGCGGGCCGTGCAACCGCCTCGCCCATGCCGCCGCCGTCGCCGCCAGCGAACATCCGGGCCAGTCCTACAACCCCATCTTTCTCTTCGGCCCCAGCGGCATCGGAAAAACTCACCTCGCCCAGGCCATCTGTCACCGCCTGCTCGACCTGGCGCCCGCCACGCGCCTCATCTACGCCTCCTGCGAGAAATTCTCCAACGAGTTCGTCTCCGCCTCTCAACACCACGCCACTTCCGAGTTTCGCGATCTCTACCGCTCAGCCGACGTCCTCGTCCTCGACGACGTGCAGCACCTCGCCCGCCGCGAAGAGACCCAGGCCGAGTTCTTCCACACCTTCAACGCCCTGCACCAGACGCAACGCCAGCTCGTCCTCACCGCCAACTGCCCGCCCGAGGACATCCCCACCCTCGAAGGCCGCCTCGTCAGCCGCTTCCGCTGGGGCCTCGTGGTCGAGCTCGACAGCCCCTGCTTCGAAACGCGCCTCGCCATCCTCCGCCGCAAGGCCGAACAGCGCCGCCTCGACCTCCCGCCCGACGTCGCCACCCTCCTCGCCGAGCAGATCACCCGCAACGCCGGCGAGCTCGACGGCGCCCTCACCCAGCTCCACCACGCAGCCCAGCTCGGCCACCCCATCACCGCCGACCTGGCGCGCCAGCTCGCCCGCCGCGAAACCGTCGCCCGCCGCGGCCTGCAACTCGCCGACCTGCTGGTCGCCGTCGGGGAACACTTCGGCCTCACCCGCACCGCCTTGGTCGGCAAGCGCCGCAACCGCTCGGTCGCGTTGCCGCGCCAGGTCTGCATGTACCTCGCCCGGCGCTTCACCAGCCACAGCCTCAGCGAAGTCGGCCGGTTCATGGGCGGTCGCGACCACACCACCGTGCTTCACGCCGAGCGCACCATCGCCGCCCGCCGCACCACCGAGCCCGACCTGGCCGCCGCACTCACGCAGATCGAATCGACCCTCGGCGCCCCGCGCGAAACTCAGAGTGCGTAGCGCCGCGCCTGTGACCAGCCGGCCCATTACTCACACGTGTCGCAGCGCCGCCACCCGCGCCCGCCGCGCCGCGGCATTTTCGCGATCCGACCGGCGCTGTCCGCAATTGCCGCCCAACCTGCCCACAAGGGCACGAATCGGCTTGCCGACGGCAACGTTCTGCCGCACAATAGGCAGGCTCGAAATGAGCCGGTTTTCGACCGAAATCACAGCCCATACGGGTACGGTCTACGATCTATCTCTGGTCTACATGAGTCGACTTCGGTCGGAGTTGAGGCAGCGACTACCATGAAAGTCATCTGCGATCGCCGGGCCCTG
>JAXMAO010000016.1:0-45487 GCA_046350375.1 Phycisphaerae bacterium | reverse complement strand
TGCGCCGATCGTTGAAGCGGTAGTCGCTCTCACAGCTTGAAGGAGACCAACCATGCCTCGCAACGACGACCCCGTGGGCGTGGGGGGGGGTCGCGGCAGCGACCCGCCGGCTCGGGGATGATCAGTCAATTACCGTAGGCTGAGTAGGGTGGGTCGCAGCAGCGACCCACCGGTCCGGCGACGGTGGGTCACGTGCGGTGACCCACCCTACATGCTTCTGCCGAGCAGGTCTCCTACGAACTGCGTGTGCCTGAGCCGACGACGGGAATCATGTTGTTCAGCGCGGTTGCCATGATGATCGCACGGCGCGGACGAAGAGCGTCGTATGACAGCAACCACACTGACTGAGAAAGACACGGCGGGGCATTGCAGAAGCCGCGCCTACGAGCCGAGCTTCTCTTCGAGCAGCTGGCCCACTTGCCGGGCGTCGGCCTTGCCGCCCGAGAGTTTCATCACCTGGCCGCGAAGGAAGCCGAGCGCCGCCTGGCGCTTCTTCGGGTTGTCGCGGGCGTCGGCGACGGCCTGCGGGTTGGCGGCCAGCGCCTGCTCGACCCAGCCGCGGGTGGCCGACTCGTCGCGCACCTGGATCAGCCCGGCTGACTCGGCCAGGGCGCGCGGCGCGCCCGGCGCGTCGAGCATCTTCTCGGCGACCTGCGCGGCGGCCGACGCGGAGATGACGCCGTCGGCGGCGAGGCGCGCCAGCTCGGCCATTCGCTCGGCGGAGATGCACAGCCCGGCGACGCTGGCGTGGCGGGCGTTGGCGTGGGCGGCCCAGAAGCCGATGAAGTGTTTGCCGAGGGTGCGCGGCTCGCCGCCGGCGCGGATCGCCAGCTCGAACAGGTCGCTGGTTTCGCGGTCGGCGGTCAGCGTGGCGGCGTCTTTCGCGGGCAGGCCGTAGTCGGCGATGAAGCGGGCCTCGCGCGCCAGCGGCAGCTCGCCCACGCCGCGCGACAGCTCGTCGAGCTGCGCATCGGCCAGCACGACCGGCACCAGGTCGGGGTCGGGGAAGTAGCGATAGTCGTGGGCCTCTTCCTTGCCGCGCTGGAACTCGGTCACGCCGCGGACGTCGTCCCAGCCGAAGTTGTGCTTGCCGTGGCGATCGAGCGTGTAGCCCGCGTCGGCCCGCCACGCGGCCACCTGGCGGTCGATCTCGTAGGCGATCGCGGCGCGAACCGCGCGGAAGCTGTTCAGGTTCTTGATTTCGGCGATGGGCGTGCGGACCTCGGCCCCGCCGGCGGGTGTGATGGCGACGTTGACGTTGGGCTCGAAGCGCATCTGCCCTTTCTGCATGTTGGCCTCGGAGACGCCCAGCCAGGTGACCAGGCGCTGCAACTCGACCGTGAAGGCATAGGCCTCGTCGGCCGACGCCAGGTCGGGCTCGGTGACGATCTCGAGCAGCGGCGTTCCGGCGCGGTTGAGATCGACGCGGGTGTGGTCGAGCCCCTCGTGCAGGTTTTTGCCGGCGTCTTCCTCGAGGTGAGCGCGGCGAATGCGGACGCGCTTGGGCGCCCCGCCGTCGGCCGCGGGCAGCTCGAACCGGCCGGAGTAGCCGATCGGCAGGTCGTACTGGCTGATCTGGTAGTTCTTGGGCAGGTCGGGGTAGAAGTAGCTCTTGCGGTCCCACTGCGTGAAGCGGTTCACCTGGCAGCCGAGCGCGACGGCCGTGCGGACGGCGAACTCGACCGCGCGGCGATTGAGCACCGGGAGCGAGCCGGGCAGCCCGAGGCAGACCGGGCAGACGCGGGCGTTGGGCGGCGCGGCGAACTCGACCGGGCAGGGGCAGAACATCTTGGTCCGCGTGGCGAGCTGCACGTGGATCTCGAGGCCGATGATGGGGCGGATGGTGAAGGCATTGGGTGTCATCGAGGGCCTTTCAATCCGTTGCGCTCCGCACCTAGCGGCGAAGGATTGCCTCATCTGTTTCGATCCCGCACAGCAGGAGCCATTCGGCCAGGGGCGCCTCGCCCAACGTCGGCTCGCCAGCGTTGGTTGGATCGTGCGGCAGCGCGTTCGGGCGCAGTACCCATCCGCGACCTTGAAACGCAGGATAGCGTTTCAGCAAAGCACGTAGGCCGCGCGTGGCGTGGGACTGGCTGCCAGTCGCCTCGAACGCAATTGGTTCGCTCGGGTGACCCACGACGAAATCGACCTCGAGACGTCCATGACGCCAATGATACAGACGGATCTGCCTGGCGCGACAATAGGCATGCAGATGGACGGCCACCGTGTTCTCGAACAGGATCCCCAACTCCGCCGGGTCGCGCAGGGGCGTGCTGCCACGTTGCAAGGCTGCGTTCCGCAGTGCGGAATCGGCCAGGAACACCTTTCTTCCGCGGCGCTGCACGGTCTCCTCGCTGGTTGCATAATTGGGCAGGACGAAGATCAGGCCAGCCTCTTCGAGATAGCGAATGTAGGAATCGATGGTCGGTTGTGACACGCCGACGCTTCCCGCGACGCTTTCGACCGCGAAGACTCCGCCGACCGAACCGGCCAGGATGTAGAGGAGCTTCTCCAGCGCCATCGGGTTCTGAATGGAATATGCGTGGGAAAGGTCCTTGTAGAGCGAGCGCGTGATCGCATCGTCACGAAGGACTTCCTGGGCCCGAAAGATCCGCTGGGATTGCGGCTGTGTGGAGGCGAGTGCGAGCTCTGGAAAACCGCCAATCAAAAGGTACTCGAGCAGGCGCTCATGCAGTGCATCCGGTGCGAGGTTCGAGCGGACGTTTCGCCAGGAGGACAACTGCCGCGGTTCCCCATCGGCGGCGGGAGTAGTCACTCCAGATATTCCCAGGTAGTCGTGCAAAAGCAGTGGTGAGAGAAACCACTCCCGCCAGCGCCCAACGCCGGATTCGCGATGCTCCTGGCGCAGAGTGGCCGTTGAGGAGCCGCTGGCAATAATCCGGACCGGCCAATTGTCATCATAGAATGTCTTGAGCCAGCCGGACCAGTTGTTGGCGTATGCGATTTCGTCAAGGAAAACGTACAATGGGTCGGCGACGTTCGGACGCTTCTCATCGGGTTGCGAATCGATCAATAGTGCAACAAGGTCGCCCAGCTTATCTGACATCAGTTGTGGATGATCGAGTCTCAGCCAGGCTATCCGGCGCGCCGGAACTCCGCTCTGTAAGAGATCGGCTACAATCTGCGACATCAGTGTGGTCTTACCAACGCGCCTCGGACCTACGACCAACTCGAATCGTCGAATCGATGGCGAGCGAACTTCGCGAAGGAGCAAGCGCTGCATGGCGCGGCGGAACGGGGGATTCACCGGAACTGGCTGGCCGCTCCACCACGGATTCTGGGCGAGAATCAGATCGGTGAACTCGGATTCAGGGAACTTCCATGCCATGGTTGTTGCATCTACCCATTTGCATAATCAAGCCGTGGGGTATTTATGTAAATCGTCAGATAGGATAAACAGTTCTGCGACGAATTGCGCTATTGGATGTGCTCTCGCTCGTCCTATAACAGCGCCAGCCGCAGCAGGTTCAGCGCCGCCTTGGCGGCGCGATCGCGAATCTCGACCCGGCTGAGCTGTTCGCCCAGGCGCAGCTCCTTCACCTCGACGCGCTCGGCCGACGCCAGGCCGATGAAGACCAGTCCGACCGGCTTATCGGCCGTGCCGCCGGTCGGCCCGGCGATTCCGGTGGTCGACAGCGCCAGGTCTGCGCCGGCGAGGCGGCGGGCGTTCTGGGCCAGGCACGCGGCAACCTCGCGGCTGACGGCGCCGTGCCGGGCGAGCAGCTCGGAGGGCACGGCGAGGCGCTGCTCCTTGGCGGCGTTGGCGTAGGTGATGAAGCCTTCGAGGAAATAGGCGCTGCTGCCGGGCACGTCGGTGAGGCGCTTGGCGAGCAGTCCGCCGGTGCACGACTCGGCCGTGGCGATCGTGCGCCGCTGGCGGACAAGCAGCTCGGCAACGGCCGATTGCAGCGTGGCATCGTCGCGCCCGAAGACCAGCGACCCCAGCCGGCGGGTGAGCTCGGCGACGTCGGCCTCCAGCAGCCGTTCGGCGACGGCGCGCGACGGGCCGTGGGCGTTGACGCGCACGCCGATGATCGCGTCGGCCGCGGTGGTGCCGACGTTGGGGTTCCGGCCGCGCTGCATGAGGTCGGCGAGGGTTTCGCCGATGGCCGACTCGGGCGCGCCGTAGGTTCGCACGACGGACTGGAGGATGACCGCCTCGGCCCGGTGGCCGGCCAGCGCCGGGCGGACGTGCTGCTGGAACATCTGCTTCATCTCGCGCGGCACGCCGGGCAGGACGAAGACGTCGGCCCGGGCCAGCGAAGCGCGAATGCCCGGCGCAGTGCCGACCGGGTTTTCGAGCGGCGTGGCGCCGCGCGGCAGCCAGGCCTGGAGCTGGTTGGCGTCGGGCATGGCGACGGCGCGGCGGATGAAGAAGTCGCGGATGCGTTCGAGCGATTTCTCGTCGAGGACCAGCTCGACGCCCATCGCCGCGGCCAGCGCCTGGCGCGTCAGGTCGTCGGCGGTGGTGCCCAGGCCGCCGGAGACAATCAGCAGGTCGGCCTGTTCGGCCGCCCGGGCGATCTCGTCGCGGATGGCCGCCAGGTCGTCGGTGACCACGGCATGCCGGACGGGATGGATTCCCGCGGCGGTCAGCTCCTGGGCGATCCAGCCGGCGTTGGTGTCGAGCGTCTGGCCCAACGCGTGTTCGGTGCCGGTCGTGTGGCTGAGGGCGATCCCGCCGCGGATTATACGGCCTGGTCAGCGGTCGTGCGGCGGCGGCGCGGGCTGCGACGCCGCGACCGGCGGCGGCACAAACGGACTGGCGAGCCGATCGAACTCGCCTGGCAGCGACGCCGCCCGCTCGACGCCGACGATGCCCGGCCACGGATCGTTCGCCGCAGCGACGACGGCGGTGACATAGTCGCGGTCCGCGCCGTCGTGCACGGCCAGGAGGATCGACGCGCCGATCGCCGACAGGCAGGCCGCCAGCGCCGCGGAGCGCGTCCAGCGCTGCAATGCGTCGAGCGGCACGCGCCGCGCCGCCAGCCAGCCGCGAAGCAGTGCGAACCCGATCAGCCCGGCGCCGAACAGCCCGCTCGCCAGCGCCACCGCGATCGAACCGCGGATGGCGCGCTCGACGTGCACGCTGGCGGTCGGCGGCAGGAGCAGCACGGCGAGCACCACAACGATCGCCAGCGCGTGGCCGAACAGGCGAGCGCTGCGGGCAGCTTTCCCGGCGACCATCGGCGCGGCCAGTCCGAACAGGCCGATTGCCACGGCGCACACGAGCGGCCGATAGCCCCACAGATTCTGGTCGGTTGCGGACCAGCCGATGGTGGCGACCGCGACGATTGCGACGGTGACCGGCGGCAGCACCTCGCGCAGCAGTGCGAGCGGTACGGCGGCAGGCACGGCAGGATCAGTCGGCGCCCCAGTCGCGGGCGTCTCCGCGGGCTGGTGTCGCGCCAGGCGCATCAGCGCCGACAGCAGCAGCGAGAGCAGCGCGCCGCCGGCGAGGAGAAAGGTCGCGATCGCGGCCGCCAGCGGGCGGAACATCCGATCGTATTCGACCGGCGCCGGCGACGGCGACGGCGGCAGGTCGGTCAGGTCGACAACTGCGCCACAGCGGGCGTCCACGGCGGCGCGCAGCTCGTCGCGGAATCGCTGCAGCGCGGCGACGGCGTCGGCCGGGCCGACCCGGCCCGTCAGCGCCAGCAGGCAGTCGGCGACCAGCAGGCGGTGAGCGGGGCGCAGCTCATACTTGAACAGTCCGGCGAGGTAATAGACCAGTCGTGAGCGACACTCGACCGCGGCGGTGGCGTCGCCGGCGGCGGCCAGGTCGTCGGCCAGCGCGGCGATCCGCGCAGTCACCAGCGGCAGGACCGCGGCGACGGCCGCGTCAACGTTGCGCTGGTAGGTGAGGTACTCGACCGCGCCGGCATGACGGGCGAAGTCCGCCCGCAGGCCGAGCGCTTCGAGCGGCGCGTCCCACGATCGGGCCCACTCGTGCGAGTAGATCCGCGCCAGGACCAGTTGCGGCGGAGCGTCGAGCTCGGCGCGCAGCGCGGCGTAGCGCGCGGCAGGCGACGAGTCGCCGGCGCCGGCGGCCGCCAGCAGCGCCACACAGCTCCGCGCCAGGCCGTTCAGCCCGTCTTTCGCGGCGGCGGCCCGCAGGGTCGGCAGGCGCGCCAGGTCGGGCGCGGCCGTGGCGAACGCCATGCGCGTCAGTTCGAGCACCTGGGCGGTCGAGAGCATGGACTGGGCGCCCTGGATGCCCCCGAGCGCGGTGCGGATGGCGGTGGCGGGGTCGCGCCACGGCGGGTTGCGAAGCCGCTCGAGCTGGCGGAGGTAGTTGGCCGTCACGCCGCCGCGGTCGCACAGCCGCGCCAAAAAAATCACGCTGGCCGCAAGTGCGACCAGCGTGAGGGCAGCGGTGACTCGGCCGCTTGCGGACCCGGCGGCGCTAGCGCGCCGCGGAGACTTGCTCGATCGTTCCCGGCCGGCCGACGGGTGAGGATGCGGACACATGGGGATGGTGGCGCACCGGAGTGTAATGACAGGGCGTCAGCGCCGCGCGGCGACAGAGCGAAACGATACGATCGACGAGCCGCGGATAGTTGTCAATGTTCTCGTGCGCGACGCCGGTCGAGGAGAGATCGGCCTCGAGCGTCTGACCGAGAATGGGGCGGTCGTTCCAGTAGTGGTCGTACCAGTAGTAGGGATGATCTTCGGCGATGTTGCTGTCGCGCGTGCTGACCAGCGGGCTGCCCCAGGTGTCCGACTGGGGATTGCGCTGCACGTAGTTGTAAACCCGCCGGACGTTGTGGCCGACCGGGATCGCGTCGGGCTTGACGTTGCCCGAGCCGTTCTGGCGGACGCCGGAGCGATGCGGCCAGTCCTTGTTGAAGGCATCGACGCAGATGACTTCCTTGATGTGCTTGGTCTTGTGATGCTGGGCGTAGTGCCGCGCCACCTGCGTGGCGAGGAACGCCCCGTGACCGTGACCGACGAGGATCGCCTCCTCGTCCGGGTCGGCGTCGATGTCGACCACGATCTTCAGCCAGTCGTCGGGCGAATAGACCGCCGCGTTGATCTCGTGCTTCAGCAGCTGGTCGCGAATCGCGAACAGCGAGTCGCTCTGCTCGTGGGGCGTGCCGCGGATGAGATAGACGCGCGGCCCGGTGTAGGACCAGGTCGTCGGCTGATGACAGCCGGTCGACAGCGCCGCCAGCGCGGCCACGCAGATCAGGTGCAGCAGGTTGAAACGCTTGATCATGACCATTCCCCCCCGTGAGCGTCGCCTTTCGGCCGCGAACGGGCCGAGCGCGACGGCATCGTGCTGATGCTATGCGCGCCGCGCGGCCGCGTTCAAGCGGTGCCGCTGTTGCGGACCTGCGCCAACCGCTTTTCGGAACGACGATTGCGCCGCGCGCGCGGCGCCGTCCGGGAAGAGCCGCGGGGCGCGACCTGCGCGCCGGGCGCGCGACTTCGCGGACGCCCGTTCCCGCCGGCTTGACATTGCCACGCCCGCCGCTTCAGCTTCAGAATTCGCGCCCCGCGCGGCGCAGGTTATTGGACGCTGGCGGCAGGCCGCATGCGGATCGCAATCGGGGCCGATCACGGCGGGTTCGAGCTCAAAGAGCAGCTCCGCGCGCTGCTGGCCGGGCGCGGGCACGCGGTCGAGGACTGCGGCACGTTCGACCGGCAGCCGGCCGACTATCCGAAGATCGCCGCCGCCGTCGCGGCGCGGGTGGCGGACGGACGGGCCGAGCGCGGTATCATCGTGGACGGCGCGGGCATCGGCTCGGCGATGGCGGCCAACAAGGTGGCCGGTGTGCGGGCGGCGCTCTGCTACGACCTGTCGAGCGCCCGCAACGCCCGCGAGCACAACGACGCCAACGTGCTCACGCTCGGGGCGCGGCTGATCGGGCCGGGCCTGGCCGAACAGATCGTCGAGACGTTCCTGGCGACGGCGTGCAGGGAAGAGCGGCACCTGCGCCGCGTGGCGATGATCGGCGAAATCGAGCGCGGCGCGACCGGCAAACCGAGCGCGCCGCCGCCGCAGCGCCCGGCGTCCGACGGCCCGAAGGAACAGCGCGTGGACGAGCTGACCGCGCAGGACATCGATCGCATCGTCGAACGCATCCGCGCGCTGCTCGGCCCGGCCGGCGCGCTGCCGGGCGCGGCCTGCTCGTGCTGCGGGGCCGGGTGCAGCGGCCACTGCGCGCAGCAGAATCCCGAGACCGTCCGCGGCCTGCTGGGCATGGGCGCGGGACGGATCGGCTCGGGCCTGGGCGGCGGACCGATTCCGCGCGACGTGGCGGCCTACATCGACCACACCGCGCTGAAGCCCGAGACGACCCCGGGCGAGATCGAGCGGCTGTGCGCCGAGGCGGCCGAGCACGGCTTCGCCTCGGTCTGCGTGAACCCCTGCTTTGTGCGGCTGGCGGCCGAGCGGCTGAAGGGCAGCTCGGCCGTGGTCTGCAGCGTGGTGGGCTTTCCGCTGGGCGCCAACACGCCCGAGGTCAAGGCGCTCGAGACGCGCCGCGCCATCCGCGAGGGGGCGCGCGAGATCGACATGGTGATCAACGTCGGCCTGCTGCGGGCGCGCGACGACGAAGGCGTCTATCGCGACATCCGCGCCGTGGTCGAGGCGTGCGAAGATGGCGGCGCGCTGTGCAAGGTCATCATCGAGGCGGCGTTGCTGTCGGACGAGGAGAAGGTGCGCGCCTGCCAGGCGGCCAAGCGCGCCCGGGCCGATTTCGTAAAGACCTCGACCGGCTTCGGTCCGGGCGGGGCGACGGCGCACGACGTGGCGCTGATGAGCCAGGCGGTCGCCGGCACCGGCATGGGCGTCAAGGCGGCCGGGGGCATTCGCAGTTTCGACGACGCGGCGAAGATGATTCAGGCCGGCGCGACGCGGATCGGCGCCAGCGCCGGCGTGCGGATCGTGAAAGAGGCGGTCAGCGGCGGCGGCGGCGCGTCCGGCGCGCCGCGCGGCGACAAGTACTGATCGCGGACCACGGGACAGGGTGTATGGCTGAACTACGCTGCTACGTGTTTCTGGATGCCCTGCAGCCGCAGAACGCCTCGTTCTGGGCGACGGTGGCGCAGGGTTTTCTGCCCAACAGCGGCATGGCGTCGCTGTTTGTGGAGATCTCGCCCGGCATCGACATCAACCGCGTGACCGACATCGCGCTCAAGACCACGCCCGTCAAGCCCGGCATGCAGATCGTCGAGCGGCTCTACGGCATGCTCGAGATCCACAGCGATTCGCAGGCCGACGTGCGCCAGGCCGGCGCGGCGATTCTGGCCCACATGAACCACAAGGAGGAGGATCGCATCAAGCCGCGCATCCTCACGAGCCAGATCATCCGGCGTGTAGACGACCACCAGAGCCAGCTCGTCAATCGCATGCGCCACGGAAACATGCTGCTGGCGGGGCAGTCGTTTTACATCATGGAGGTCGAGCCGGCGGGCTATGCCGCGCTGGCGGCCAACGAGGCCGAGAAGGCGGCCGAGATCAACGTGCTCGAGATTCGCGCCTTCGGCAGCTTCGGGCGGGTCTATCTGGGCGGCGAGGAGCGCGACATCGTGGTCGGCGCCGAGGCCGCCGCCCGGGCGATCGAGAACGTGACCGGCCGATCGGCCAAGAAGGGCGAGTAGCCGGGGCGCGACCGCCGGTGCGCCGGGCGCCGGGCGCTGAGGAAATTGGGAACTCGGGGCCGCGACGAACGACTCGCGGCGCGCCGCGCGGGCCGGGGCAAGGCTGGCGGGCGGATACACGCAAGGAAAGGTCAAGAAAGTCATGGCTGAAGCACTGGGCATGATCGAGTGCCGCGGATTCGCGGCGATGGTCGAGGCGGCCGACGCAATGGTCAAGGCCGCCAAGGTCGAGCTGGTCGGCTACGAGAAGACCGGCGGCGGATACGTGACCGCGCTGGTGCGCGGCGACGTGGCGGCGGTCAAGGCGGCCACCGACGCCGGCCAGGCAGCCGGGGCACGGGTCGGCGAGATCGTCGCGGTGCACGTGATCGCGCGGCCGCACTCGAACGTCGATGCGGCGCTGCCGCTCGGCCGGGCCGACGAAGGCAAGGCCGAAATGAAGAAGATGCCGCGGCAGGCCTAGACCGGCCCCGGCCGCACCCTGCACACCGTTGCGGCGCGACCGACTCGCGTCGCGCGGCGGCGGTGCGTGCGGCGGCGCGGCCCGGCGTCCGGCGAAGCGCCGCCTTGGAACCCGAGCGATGCAACTGGCACGCGTGATCGGCAGCGTGGTTTCGACCCGCAAGGAAGCCTCGATGACGGGGCTGAAGTTCCTGCTTGTTCGTCCACTGGACGAGGCCGGGCAGGAGATCGGCAGCCCGCTCGTGGCCGTCGACGCGGTCGATGCCGGGCTGCACGAGGTGGTGCTGTTCGCCACCGGCAGCTCGGCGCGCCAGACCGAGGCGACGCGCGACCGCCCGTGCGACGCCGTCATCATGGGCATCGTCGACAGCTGGGACGTGATGGGCGAGCGCAAGTACAAAAAGTAACCGGCCCAGCAGCAGCGGCCGAACAGTGAACGGCCCGCGGAGACGACGTGTCGCGGCTTTCGGATCGACAGGTCGATGAGATCGCCCGGCGCGTCCTGGCGACCCTTTCAGGCGGAGGTGCCGCGGCCGCGGCGCCCGTCGCCACAGGTGCAACCGCCCGCCCGCCCGCCGACCTGCCGGCCTGGCCCGCCGGAATTCACCCCAACATCGACGCCGCCGTGCAGGCCGCCCGCGCGGCGTTTGTGGAGTTCGGCCGGCTGACGCTCGTCAAGCGGACCGAAATCATCGCCGCCATTCGCCGCAGCATGCTGGCGCACGCGGCCGAGCTGGCCGATGAGGCGGCCCGCGAGACCGGCCTCGGCCGGGCCGAGGACAAGGTCATCAAGAACCGCCTGGTGACCAGCAAGACACCCGGGCCCGAGGTGCTGGTGCCGATCACCTACACCGGCGACCGCGGGCTGACGCTGCTGGAGCGCGCCCCGTACGGCGTCATCGGCTCGATCACGCCGACGACCAACCCCACCAGCACCATCATCTGCAACACGATCGGCATGCTGGCGGCGGGCAACGCCGTGGTCTTCAACGTCCATCCGAACGCCAGGCGGGTGTCGATCCGCAACGTGGCGCTGCTCAACGAGGCGATCCTGTCGGCCGGCGGACCGGCCAACCTGGTCAACGCCATTCCCGAGCCGACCATCGAGACGGCCACCGAGCTGATGCGCCACCCCGGCGTGCGGCTGCTGGTGGTGACGGGCGGCGCGGCGGTGGTGAAGGCCGCCATGACCAGCGGCAAGCGCGCCATCTGCGCCGGGCCGGGCAATCCGCCGGTGGTGGTCGACGAGACGGCCGACCTCGCCCAGGCGGCCCACGACGTGGTGCGCGGCGCGTCGTTCGACAACAACGTGATCTGCGTCGACGAGAAGGAGACGTTCGTCGTCGAGCGCGTGGCCGACGCCTTCTTGCACGAGATGGCGCGGAACGACGCGGTGGTGCTCTCGGCGGCGCAGCTCAAACAGCTCGAGCGGGTCGTGTTCTCCGAGGTGCGCGGGCCGCGCAAGCCGGGAGTCATGAACAAGGAGCTGATCGGCAAGAATGCCGCGACGATTCTCGAGAAGATCGGCCTGCGCGCCGCCGCCAGCGTGCGGCTGGTGGTGTGCGACGTGCCAGTCGACCATCCGCTCATCTGGACCGAGCAGATGATGCCCGTCATGCCCGTCGCGCGGGTGCGCAGCGCCGACGAGGGGATCGACCTGGCGCGGCAGGCCGAGCACGGGTTCGGCCACTCGGCCGCCATGCACAGCCGGAACATCGACGCCCTGTCGCGCATGGCGCGCGAGATCAACACCAGCATCTTCGTGAAGAACGCGCCGATCTACGCCGGGCTCGGCGAAGGCGGCGAAGGCTACTGCTCGTTCAGCATCGCCAGCCCGACCGGCGAAGGTCTGACCGACCCGCGCAGCTTCTCGCGCGAGCGGCGCTGCGTGCTGGTCGATCATTTTCGGATCGTCTGATGAATGCCCCGGCACTGGCCGCGATTGAATTCGCGTCGATCTCCGCCGGCGTGCGGAGCGGCGACGCGATGATCAAGCGCGCCGCCATCGCGTCGTTCCGCGGCGGCACGGTGCAGCCCGGGCGCTACCTGGTGGTCATCGCCGGCGGCGTGGGCGAGGTGCAGGAGAGCTATCGCGAGGGGCTGCGCGTCGGCGGCGCGGCGGTCGCCGATCACGTGGTCCTGCCCGACGCCCATGCGAGCGTGCAGAGCGCCGTCGCCGGACAGCGCACCGCGCCGAAAGGCGAGACGCTGGCCGTGCTCGAGACCGGCTCGCTGCCGGCCGCCATCCACGCGGCCGACGCGGCGGTCAAGGCGGCCGCCGTAACGATCCGCGAGGTCCGCCTGGGCGACGGGCTGGGCGGCAAGGGGCTGGTGCACCTCGACGGCGAGCTGGCCGACGTGCAGGCGGCCGTGGCGGCGGCGACGGGCGTCGTCGGTCCGCACGGCTGTACATGGCAGCCGCAGATCATCCCGGCCGCGCACGCCGGGCTGCTGCGCGAATTGTCGCAGACCACGCGCTTCGCGCGCTAGGACGGTTGCGAGCCACCGGGCGCGGGCGTCGCGCCGCAGGAGAGGGCGGAATGCTGCTGGGTCGAGTCATCGGGCGCGTCGTGCCGTGCCGCGTCTATCGCGGGCTGGCCGGGGTGCCGATGCTGCTGGTCCGCCCGCTCGACCGCCACCAGCAACCCAAGGGGGCGGCGCTGGTCTGTGCCGACCCGACGCGCATGGCCGGGCCGGGCGAGCTGGTCTACTACGAAGGCGGGCGCGAGGCGGCGCTGCTGCTGCGCGAGTGGTTCGTGCCGGTCGACCACGCCATCGTCGGAATCGTCGACGGCGCGCCGCGCGACGACGCGCCGTCCGCAAGGGGCCCGGCATGATCCTCGGCGTCGTCCGCGGCCGGCTCTACTCGACCATCCACCACCCGTTCTACGGCGGGCGGCGAATGCTGATCGTCGACCGCATCCGCCCGGACGGATCGCCCGACGGCGGATACCTGGTCGCGGTCGACTCGGTCGGCGCGGGCGCAGGGGAAACCGTCCTGGTGATCGACGAAGGCAACTCGGCGCGGCAGGTGGTGGGCGACAAGCAGGCGCCGCTCCGCTCGATCATCATCGGCATCGTCGACGACATCCACGTGCCATGAGCGACTGGCCACTGCGACACGAGATGGTCGACATCGCCCGCCGCATGCACGCGCGCGGCTACGTGGCGGCGTCGGACGGCAACCTTTCGTGCCGCGCGCCCGGCAACGCCATCCTCGTCACCGCCAGCGGCACGCACCTGGGCGAGCTGACGCCGGACGACATCGTCCGCGTCTCGCCCGACGGCCGAGTCACCGCCGGCACCCGCCGCCCCAGCAGCGAGCTGCCGCTGCACCTGGAGGTCTACCGGCGCCGCGCGGACGTGCAGGCCGTCGTGCACGCCCATCCGCCGACCGCGACCGCGTTCACCTTTGCCGGCGTGTCGATGGCCGAGTGCGTCATTCCCGAAGTCGTGCTGACGCTGGGGACGATTCCGACCGCGCCCTATGCCACGCCCGGCAGCGCCGAAGGCCCGGCGGCGATCGGCGCGCTCATCGTCGAGCACGACGCCGTGCTGCTCGAACGCCACGGCAGCGTGACGGTGGGCCGGTCGCTGTCGGACGCCTACTACAAGCTCGAGAAGCTCGAGCACGCCGCGCACGTGCTGCTGGTGGCGCGGCAGCTCGGGCGGGTCATTTCGCTGTCGCGCGACGAGCTGACCAAGATCGCCCAGGTCCGCGAGCGCCTCGGGCTCGGCTCGATGACCGACGTGTGGAAATATTGCAGGTGACCGCGCGCCGCCGCGCCCTGCGGGCGGCGATCGCCGGCTAGCGCCCGGCCGCGCGCAGCTCGGCCCGCACCTGCATCAGAATCTTCCCAAGCCGGTTCTCGCCGGCGCCGTTGCAGACGCCCCACACGCGATCGCCCCAGGTGTTGCCCTCTTCGAGAACTGCGTCGCCGGTCGCCAGCAGCTTGGCCCGCAGCCCGGCATGTCGGGTGAACTTGTCGCGCACGCAGGCCTCCATCACCGCGAACTTCGCCCGCTCCCAGTCCGGCCGCAACGACAGCGCCCGCCCGGCCCGCTTGGCGTCGGCCGGCGTGGCCAGCGCCGCGACGCGGCGGCGCTCGGCCGGATCGAGCGACTTGGCCGCCTGGTAGGCGTGCTCGACCGACGGATAGCGCGCCCCCTCGAACCACACCTCGGAGAGCCAGAAGTTCGACAGGAAGCGGTACTCGCCCTGGAATTCGGCGATCTTCGCGGGGGCGCGCGGGGCTGCGGGGTGCGTGGCAGCCGTGGGGTGCGGGGGATCGGCCAGGGAACGTGGCGGACGGTGCCGCGACTCGCACCCGAACGCCACGACGGTCGCGACCAGCGACGCCAGCCGGTGCAGCCGGGAGATTCGCAAGCGATCGGCGTTCATGCCGCGGCAGTCTATCCTCGATCGGCGGATGGGGAGCCGGCCCGCGGATAAGCCGTGGCGGCCGGACCGTGGTGTGCCGCGTCGCGCGCCTAGCGGGCGGCGTGCGCCGCGCCAGACGGCGCCGAGGCCGGTTGACTGGCCGGCGGGGCGACGAAGCCTGGCTGCGTGGCCGCGGGGCCGAACTTCCGCGCCAGGTATTTCTCAATCGTCCGGTTGAGCATCGTGCCGCGCAGCCAGCCGCCTTCGCTCAGGATCATGCCGGTGTCGCCGTCGCAGAGAAACGACATCGGGATCGAGTCGGCCCCGAGTCGCTTGGAAAGCGTCGGCGCGTCGTCGTAGATCACGTCCCACGTGATGGCGTTTTTCTCGAGGAACGGCACCACGATGTCCAGCCCGCGCTTGCGGTTGGCGTCGGTGGCAATGCCGATGATCTCGAAGCCGCGCGGCCGATAGGTCGCGTAGGCCGACTTCCAGAACGCCAGCTCGTGGTTGCAGTGCGGGCACCAGGTCGCCCAGACGGTGACCATCACCAGTTTGCCGCGATAGTTGTCCGGGAAGATGACGGCGTGGCCGGAGGTCGTGCCGGCGTAGATCGACTCGCCCGGGCGCGGCGGGCGCTCGACCATCGGCTTGGGCGCAGGGCGCGAGGTGGGCCGCGCCGGGGTCATCAGCCCCGCCGGGCGCGGCGGCCGGCCGACGAACGGGCGCGTGGTCGGCCGGGTGGTGGGCAGCCGGCGATACGACCCGCCGACAGGCCGATAGGGCGCCGGGCGCGTCGTGAGGCGATGGACGTAGGGTCGCGTCGTCAGCGGCGGGCGGACCGGCCGGCGCAGCGCCGGGCGCGACGCGGGCGGCAGGTAGGTCAGTCGCGTCGTGAGGGGCGGCCGCGCCGCGGGGGCCGAGCTGCTCGATGGCGCCGCGTCGGCCCAGACCGTTGCCGTGCCGCTGCGCCACATCGCGGTCGCCAGAATCAGACCGAGCAAGCCCAGCCCGTATCGCCGGTCCATCGTCGTTGTCTCCAGACATGACGAAGCCCGGCGCACGCACCGGGCTTCGGTGAATCACAGATTCGACCCGCGACGCGATCGCGCCGTGGCCACCTACGTCGTCTCGGCCGCCGCCGCCAGCGCCGGCTCGGACTGGCCCGGCGACGTGACGCCTTCAAACGTCAGCTTCTTCTCGCCGTTCTCATCCTTCACCGAGACGACGACCTTGTCGCGGCCCTTGAACTCGCCGCGCAGGATCATCTCGGAGAGCACGTCTTCGACGTTCTGCTCGATCGCCCGGCGCAGCGGCCGCGCGCCGAACTTCTCGTCGGTGCCGCGCTCGAGCAGGTGGTCCTTGGCCTCGGCGGTGACTTCCATTTCCAGCCCGTGCTCGAGCAGCCGCCGCGAGACCTTGGCCAGCTCCAGTTCGACGATCGACACCAGCTCGGCGTGGCCCAGCTTGCGGAAGACGACGATCTCGTCGACGCGGTTGAGAAACTCGGGCCGGAAGTAGCCGTCCAGCTCGTTCTTGAGCGTGTTGCGCATCTTCTCGTAGGTGGTGTTCTCGTCGCGCCGCTCGAAACCGAAGGTCGACTGGTTGGTGATCTTGTCGGCCCCGATGTTGCTCGTCATGATCAGCACGGTGTTGCGGAAGTCGATGTGCCGGCCGAACGAGTCGGTCAGGCGACCCTCTTCCATGATCTGCAGCAGCATGTTGAACACGTCGGGGTGGGCCTTCTCGATCTCGTCCAGCAGCACGACGCTGTACGGCCGGCGGCGGATGCGCTCGGTCAACTGCCCGCCCTCTTCATAGCCGACGTAGCCCGGCGGCGCGCCGATCAGCCGGCTGACGTTGTGCTTCTCCATGTATTCCGACATGTCGATCGTGATCAGCGCGTCGGCAGAGCCGAACAGGAACTCCGCCAGGCTCTTGGCCAGCAGCGTCTTGCCCACGCCCGACGGGCCGATGAACACGAAGCTGCCCATCGGCCGATTCGGATCCTTCAGGCCGCTGCGCGCCCGCCGCACGGCCCGCGCCACCGCGTTGATCGCCTCGTTCTGGCTGATGACGCGCTTGTGCAGCTCGGCCTCCAGCTCCAGCAGCCGCTCGGCCTCCTGCTTCTCGAGCCGCGTCAGCGGCACACCGGTCATGCGGCTGACCACGTCGGCGATGGTCTCCTCGTCGACCACGCCGCAGATCTCCTTGCGGCGCTCGCGCCACTCCTTCTGGGCGGCTTCTTTCTGCGCCTGCAGCGAGAGCATCTTGTCGCGAATGTGGGCCGCCCGCTCATAGTCGGCGTTCTTGACGGCCTCGTCCTTCTCGGCGCTCAGCCGCTCGATCTGCTTCTCGAGGTCGGTCAGGCTGGGCGGCTTGGTCATGCTGTTCAGCCGCACGCGGGCGCTGGCCTCGTCGATCACGTCGATCGCCTTGTCGGGCAGCACGCGCCCGGGGATGTACCGGCTCGACAGCTCGACCGCCGCGCGCAGCGCGTCGTCGGTGATGCGCACGCGGTGGTGCGCCTCGTAGCGGTCGCGAAGCCCCTTGAGAATCTCGCAGGTCTCCTCGCGGCTGGGCGCGTCGACGATGATCTGCTGGAAGCGCCGCTCCAGCGCGCCGTCCTTCTCGATGTACTTGCGATACTCGTCCAGCGTGGTCGCGCCGATGCACTGAATCTCGCCGCGCGACAGCGCCGGCTTCAGCACGTTCGAGGCGTCGATCGCCCCCTCGGCCCCGCCCGCGCCCACCAGCGTGTGCAGCTCGTCGATGAACAGGATCACGTTGCGCACCCGGCGTACCTCGTTCATCACCGCCTTGATGCGCTCTTCGAACTGGCCGCGGTACTTCGTCCCGGCGACCATCATCGCCAGGTCGAGCACCACGATCCGCTTGTCGGTCAACAGCTCCGGCACGTTGCCGGTCACGATCCGCTGCGCCAGCCCCTCGACGATCGCCGTCTTGCCGACGCCCGCCTCGCCCAGCAGCACCGGGTTGTTCTTGTAGCGCCGGCACAGCACCACCAGCAGCCGATCAATCTCGCGCTCGCGACCGATGACCGGGTCGAGCTTGCCTTCCTTCGCCATCTCGGTCAGGTCGCGACCGAACGAATCGAGCGCCGGCGTCCGCGACGACTTGGCGTTCTTCTTGCTCGTCGGCTCGGCCGGGGCCGCCTGCTCGGCGTTCGGATTGGCCCCGCCCATGTTGTCGTCGTGCTCGATGCCCGCGCCCAGCAGGTTGAGCACCTCCTCGCGGACTTCCTCGAGCTTCACCCCCAGGTTCATCAGCACCTGGGCCGCCACGCCGTCCTGCTCGCGCAGCAACCCCAGCAGCAGGTGCTCGGTGCCGACGTAGTTGTGGTTCAGGTTGCGGGCCTCTTCGATGGCGTACTCGATCACCTTCTTGGCGCGCGGCGTCTGCGGCAGCTTGCCCATCGGCACCATCTCGGGCCCCGACTTGACCAGCTTCTCGACCTCGAGCCGGACCTTGCGCAGGTCCATGTCGAGGTTCTTCAGCACGTTCGCCCCGACGCCGCTGCCTTCCTTCACCAGGCCCAGCAGGATGTGCTCCGTCCCGATGTATTCGTGGTTGAACCGCTGGGCTTCCTGGTTCGCCAGCGCCATCACTTTGCGAGCTCGGTCGGTGAATCGCTCGAACATGAAATCACTCCATGACCGGGTCAGATCGCTCTTGCCCCACGCATCTGACGGACGGGTGCAAGCCGGAACTCCCCTCAACGCCCAATTCTAGTCGCACCCTGATTCCCAATCCACGCCGGCAGTCCGATATCCGGCTGGCGCGCACTCCGCGCGTCCCTGCCGAGTATCGGCCTGCCCGGCAATGCGCTTGCAAACCAAAAGCGAGCCCGCCATTCCGGGTGCGGTTTCCCCGGCTGCGGCTCCGGGCTCCGTCCGCTATCCTGTTGTGGCGATGAGTTTGCGCCGAATTTGCCGCCGGCCGCAACCGCGTTGCGCCGCCGCACCCGCCGACGCGAGCACGCCGTGAACGACCCCGCCCCCCAATCTCCCGCCCAAGCCTCCGCCGCACCGCCGGCCAGCGCCGCGCCGCCCGACTGGAACGCCATCGCGCTCGACGTCCGCTGCCCCCTGTGCGACTACGCGCTGCGCGGCCTGACCGAGCCGCGCTGCCCGGAGTGCGGATTCCGATTCGCCTGGGCCGAAATGCTCGACCCGGCCGCGCGGCATCACCCCTATCTGTTCGAGCATCACCCGGAGGCCAATCTCTGGTCGTTCCGCCGCACGCTGTTCGGCTCGTGGCGCCCGCGCCGCTTCTGGACCACGCTGCATCCGGCGCAGCCGTCTCGCCCGCGGCGACTGCTCGCCTATGCCTTGGTCATTCTTGGAACCGCGCTGTTCGCGTGGGGCGGATTGATGGTCGGCTCGCTCGCCACGTGCGCACAGATCATCGCGCAACGGGACGCCGCCGACCGAGCCTACCTCCTTGCATTCTACAGTGGCCCACAGACCCCGCCTGAGAGGCAGCGGTGGATCATCAGCCAATATGGCTCCATCGCAAACTACATCAACACCTTCTCTCCGAGCGTTAGTTTCTGGACGATGATGCGCGGCTGGCGGGGTCTTCGTCTCGACGCCCCAATTCGCGTGTTGCTCTGGTCCGTTCTCTGGCCGCTGGTGACGTTTGCCGCGCTGCTTGTCTTTCAGCAGTCGATGCGTCGCGCGAAGGTCGCTGCATCCACGTCTGGGCGCTGCATCGCCTATTGCCTGGACGCGACCGTCGTGCTGGGGCTGCTGATTTCAGCCGCCGTCTTCATCGGAGACAATCTCTCCATCTGGCCTACATTGTTGAGCGTCGGAGTCAGCCAGCTCCTCCTGTTCATCGGGATTCCACTGAGCCTGATGATTACTGGCGCCGTCTGGTTTGGCTATCGGCTGATCTGCGCCTACCGCCGCTACCTCCGCTTCCAGCACGCCGTCGCCACCATCATCGCCGCGCAGCTCGTGACCGGCATGGTCTTCCTCAATCTGGACCTGCTCATCTCCCTGCGCTGACGATTCACCGCGGCCGCTCAGTCGGCCCGCGCCGCCGCCCCCCGCACGTCCGCCGCCCGAACGTCGCCCGCCCGCTCGCCGTGCTCGTACGCCTCGACCTCCGCGTCGCCGCGCAGAGCGGTGAACGAGCCGTCGAGCGAGCGCCCGTCGCTGCACACCAGGTGGAACCGCCCGCGCCGCTCCTCCAGCAGCCCGCGAGACGCCTGCACCTCCACCCAGCCGTCGCGAAACCGCCGCGCCCGGCCGCGCCCGAACGGCGTCACCAGGAACCCGCCCGCCGCGTCCGAACCGCCCCCGATTGCCAGCCGCCCCGTCCGGTCCGGCAGGCGCACATAGACCACGTAGCCGCGCCCGATCGTGTCCGGCCGCGGATAGCGCAGCAGCAGCCGCACCGCGCCATTGCCAGTCGAATAGCGCGCGTCGGCCGAGTTCAGCCGCTCGCGCGGCTGGGCGCCCGGCGAGTCGCTCAACACCGGCGGAGCCGCGCTCACCGCGTGCGCGGCGCGTTCCGGCGGAGCGTGAGCCGCGCGCTCGGGCGAAACCGGCTCATAGCCCCAGCGCGCCTGCGACCCGCACCCGCTCACCAGCAGCGCCGCCATCGCCGCCAGCGCGACCCGGCCCACACATCCGCCGACGTTCCGGATCATCTTCATCGCGCCGCGCCTCCCGCCGCTCGCCGAATTGCCGCCCGCCGCCGATCGCGGGATAATACCCCCATGGAACCCGCGTCGCCGGCCATTCCAGCCGATCTTGGGCCCGACAAGGCGCTGGCGATCGGCAGCTACGGCGAGAGCGTCGCCGCCTATCGCTATCTCATCTTCGCGGAAAAGGCCGCCACCCAGCGCCAGCGCGACCTGTTCGCCTCGATGGCGGACGAAGAGCAGTCTCACAAGCAGCGATTGCAGCGGCTGCTGGCGCAGCTCTACCCCGACGCCGACTTTGTGCTCTCGGAGAACGACAAGGCGCTGGTCGTCGTTGGACCGCGGCTGCTCGACGTTCGCGACGCCGACAGCTTTTCGGCCGCGCTGCGCTTGACCCTCGCGACCGAGCAGCGCACCGCCACCTTCTACCACGCCTTGGCGCAGCTCATCCGCACCGATCCGCTGCACGCCGTCTTCAAGGAACTGGCCGAGGAAGGGGCCGAACACTACCAGCGATTGCAGACGCTCTTCCGCGAGGCGGACACCTCCGCCTGAGCGGCGCGCCCGCGATGGCCGCTACGGCGTGGCGTCGTCGTCGTCGCCCGAGGGCGTCTCCTGGGTCGCTGCGCCCGGCGGAGCGAGCCGCGCGAACGTCCCGCCCGAGTTCCGCGCCAGCTCGGCCAGCGCCTCCCCGGCGCCGGGCGCCCCCAACCACGCGACGTGCAGCTTCGCGCCCGAGTCGTGCAGCGCCTTGGCGAGCGCCTCGAGCCGCGCCGCGGCCGGTTCGTCTGCCGTCACCAGCACCACGCTGCGGGCGCGCAGCGCCAGCGCCTCGGCCAGCGCTGCCGCCAGGTCGGCCTGCCCGCCGGCGCCGTTGCGCGCCCGCGCGAGGAACTGGTCGAGCTTGCGCAGCTCCTTGGAGTTTGCCGGGAGGCTGCCTTCTGCCGGAAACCGTTTCAATTCCTTGCCTTGCGCCGCGATCACCGCGACCGACTGCGACTCGTCCAGCTGCGCCAGCGCCGCGACGATCTTCCGCCGGCCGTCGGCCCAGGCGTCGTCCGTCGTGTGCGCCGGCTCGATCACCAGTGTCACGAGCGAATCGGACAGCGGAATCTCCGCCAGCCGCGCCGTCGGTCGCCGCAGCACCAGCGGCCGGTCCATTCCTCCGACGCTGGACCCCAGGCGCAGCGACGCGACGTCGTGCTCGACAATCTCCGTGCGCAGCGCCGCTGCCTGCTCGCGCAACGCGGCCTCGTTGTCGCGCCGATCGGCCTCCGACAGCGAATCCGCCCAGCGATCCAGAATCTGCGCGTGCAGCAGCGCCAGCGCGTGCCGCGCCGCGCCGCGCTCGCTGTTGGGCAGCGCCTGCCCCAGCCGCGAATCGGTATCGAGCTGCATCAGCAGCGCGATCGCCGCCGCCGGCTGACCCAGGTCGGCCAGCGCCCGGCAGCGCTCGAGCCGCGAGAAGATGTCCAGCGGCACGACCGTCATCGGCGCCGACGCCAGCGGCAGCACCTGCAGCGCCCGATCCGCCCGGCCGGCCCGGCGATAGGCCGCCGCCTGCCACAGCCGCGCCCCCGCGGCCACCGGCGGTTTCCCGTCGTCGATCAGCGACGCCAGGCCGCGGCAGGCCGCGATGATCCGCTCGTCGACCGGCGACGTCGGCTGGCTGGCGGGCTGCGTTGGAATCGGTCGGCGCGGCCCGCTGAAGACCGCCCCGAACAGCTCGGCGTAGGCGTGGGCCGTCGCCAACCGGTCGGCCAGCTCGTCCGGCACCTCCTGCTTCGACGCCTTCACGTGACCGTCGGCCGACGCCAGAAGCTCGCTCGCCGCGCGCACCCGCTCGACGACCGACTTGCGATCGGCCGTGCTCGCCACTCCCAGCAGCTCGCGCGACAGCGCCGGCTCGATCTGCCGGCTGAGGATCAGCTCGACCGCGTTCAGCTCGGTGCAGGCGGCCTCGAGCGGGTCACCGGCCTGGGAGGCCTGCTGCCGCAGCGCGTTGAGGCGCTGGCCGATCCGCTGGTTGAGCTGGGCCTCGCTGACCGGCTGGCTGTCCCAGGTCGCCGGCGAAAGCGTGCCGGGCTGAATGCGGTCCTTCTCGGTCGGCGCGGTGGTCGCCGCGGCCGTCGTCGGGCCGGAGGTGGCGCCCGGCTCGTCGATCGCGAAACGGGTCGACAGGGCCGGCGACAAGGCCACAATGACGCACGCCCAGCCACACAGAGGCATGACCTGACGCTACCCGATGGCCCCACCCCCGACAACCGACCGGCCGCGCCCGCCGCGCCGAATTCGCCGACCGCGCCGCGGGGCGTTCCACCGGGCTCCGAAGGCGCTGAAGTTGAATCCGCCCGTTGCCGAACATATAGATCAGGTAGAGCCACCGCGCCCGCGGCACCCCCTCGCAGACCGGAGTTCACGACCATGTTTCGAGCAATCTGCCGGCGATTCGGCCAACTGGCAGCGGGCACCATTCTCGGACTGTCGGTCGCCGGCTGCGGCACCACCTTCATCGACGCCCCGCTGCCCAACTCGATGGGCTTCAGCCTTGCCGACCTGCGCGCCATCCAGCGCGACCCGACCATGACCGTCGATCAGCGCCGCGCCGCCATCCGCGCCGCGCTCGGCCTGGCCGACACTCCCGAAGACAACCGCATCGCCGACTTCCTGCGAACACTGCCGATTCCGTAACCGAAGTTCCCTCCGCCGCCGACCACGCCCGCGCACGGGCCGCGCATCACGCCGGCGCGACTGCACGCTCACTCAGCCGCGCCGCATTCCGGCCTGTCGCGTGGCCCGCAATCGGCATCGACCATACGATATTGACATGTTCACGGGCATCATCGAGCGCACCGGCGCGGTCCGCGGCGTCAGCCGCCGCGGCGCCGCGGCGCGGCTGACCGTCGAGGCCGACGCCGAGTTCTGGTCGCCCCTGCCGCTGGGCGCCAGCGTCGCCATCGACGGCGTCTGCCTGACGCTGGTCGAGCGGCGCGGCGCGGCCGCCGAGTTCGACGTGATTCCCGAGACCCTGCAGCGCACCACGCTCGGCCAGGTGGCGCCCGGCCACGACGTGAACCTGGAGCGCGCCCTTTCGGCCGGCGCCCGGCTCGACGGCCACTTCGTGCAGGGACACGTCGACGCGGTCGCGGTGGTGGCGCGCGTCACGCGGGCCGGCGGCGACGCCCGGTGGTTGTTCGAGCTCGACCCGGCCGCGCTGCGCTACGTCATTCCCAAGGGCTCGATCGCGATCGACGGCATCTCGCTGACGGTGGTCGACGTGACGCGGCGCGAGTTCTCGGTCGCGATCATTCCCGCCACGCTCGAACGCACCACGCTGGGCCGAAAACTGGCCGGCGCCCGCGTGAATATTGAAACGGACATCCTCGCCCGGACGGTGGTTCGCACCCTAGAATCGATGGACCTCGCTCGGGCCGGTCCGCCGTCGGACAGGCCGCCCGCACGTGCTGAATTCGGACCATGAACAGCGCCAGCCCACATCCCGACGCCGCGCCGCGCCGCCCGACGATCGGCATCACCATGGGCGATCCGGCCGGCATCGGCGCCGAGGTGATCGTCAAGGCGCTGTGCGACGAATCGCTGCGCCGCGCCGCGCGGTTCATCATCTACGGCCTGCACGAACACATCAGCTACGCCGCCGACCTGGCCGAGATCAGCCCCTACTGGTTCCGCCTGCCCCACGAAACCGTCGACCGCATCGAAAGCGGCGTGGTCGTGGCCGACTTCGACGAGCTGCCCGCCGCCGCCCCGGCCGCCGGCACGCCGCGCCCCACGGCCGACCACGGCGTCGCCTCGATGCGCTTCTGCGACGCCGCCATCGCCGCGCTGCAGCGCGCCCGGCTCGACGCCGTCGTCACCGGGCCGATCCACAAGACCGCCTGGCGGTTGGCGGGTTACAACTTTCCGGGCCACACCGAGCTGTTCGCCGCCCGCTTTCACTCGCGCCGCGTGACCATGATGTTCGCCGCCGGTGAGCTGCGCGTGGCGCTCGCCAGCGTCCACGAACCGCTCTTCGAGCTGCGCAACGGCTTCACCATCGGCCGCGTGCACCAGCCCATCGACCTGCTCGACGAGGCGCTGCGCCGCTGGTTCGGCCTCGCCGAGCCGCGCATCGCCGTCTGCGGACTGAACCCGCACGCCGGCGAGGACGGCGCCTTCGGCGACGAGGAACAGCGCGTCATCGAGCCGGCCATCCAGATGGCGCGGCAGACCGGCGCCCATGTCTTCGGACCGTTTCCCGCCGACACCCTCTTCCGCCGCGCCGCACAGGGCGAGTTCGACGGCGTGGTCGCCATGTACCACGACCAGGGGCTGATTCCGATCAAGCTGCTGGCGTTTCACCAGGCCGTCAACCTGACGCTCGGCCTGCCGATCATCCGCACCAGCGTCGACCACGGCACGGCCTACGACATCGCCGGCAGGAATCTGGCCGACGCCGGCAGTATGAAGGCGGCCATCAAGCTGGCGATCGACCTGGCGCAGCGTCGCGTTGTCGCGCCGCCCGCCGACGCGGCGGTGGCGGTTCGCGAAGGCGTCATCAGCGCGGACGAGGCGTAGGCGGACGGCGAGTGCGGTCAGCCCGATTCAGACGACACGTCCGACGGGACGGACTCGATCGGCGTTCCGCACTCCGGGCAGACATGAGACGTGCAGCCGATGAGCAAGTAGTCGCACTTTCGGCAGCGCGGCCCATCGCCGGGCTGCTGTGCCCCGCCGCGTCTTGTACCGATCGATAGGATCGTCGCCGCCGCGGGCAGTCCCATTGCGAATAGGAGCATGGCCCCGCACCCCATCACGGGCAGAAGGCTGGTCTTCAACGAACTCGAATCCATAACGGCGACGCAGCCAACGCTCACACCCAGCAGCGTGTAATAGAGGGCGCAGCAGAAGACCGCTGTTGAATGCCACGACCCGCGCCTCCAACGCGCCCACACCAGCGCGCCGGCCGGGAGCAGGCCAGAGATCACGATCGCCCAGGTCATCCACGGTTCCCAGGCGTCCGCCAATTGAGCCAACACTTGCAAACCTCCGTTGTCCCGGGTCCGCTCAGCGGAGAGATGTCTGCGTCTGTTCGATCGGCGTTCCGCACTCCGGACAGATGCCGGAGACGATTCCGATCAGGCTGTATCCGCAGCGCGGGCAACCTTGCCTCCGTCGTCTTTCTGCCAGCGCCGCCAGCCGCGCGTCGGACCAGGCCGAGATCGCCACCGACACCGCCACCGGCAGCCCCACCAGTGCGGGGATGGGCAGAATCACAAGCGACCTCGGGACGGCCCCGAGCGTCGCCGCCAGGACCAGCGCGCCCGTGGCCGCGTAATAGACCGAGACCAGCGGCAGGCCGTTGCGCGACATCCGCCGCCGCACGGCGCAGCAGGCCGCATAGGTCAGAAGCGGCGCGAAGACTAGGAACGCAACCACGAGAACCATCCAGCGCGAGAACATGCGGCACCCCGCGGCGCGCCCGCGGCGGCAGTTTACTCGCCGTCCGGCCCGCCGCTCGACGCGATCCCGCCCGCGGAATACACTCCGGGCCGCGACGCCCGAGGCGTCTCGAAGCGCCGGTTCGGCCCCATGCAATGCGGGGCGTGGACAACGGGTCAGGGTGGAAACACAGCAGCCCACCTGCGATTCCGTATGTGCCGTGGACCGTCGGACCGGCGCTTCGCCACGCCCGGCGTCACCTTCGCCACAGCCGCGCCGCGAACCAATTACGACCGCCCCACTGCCCGCCCGCTGTTCCCGCGCCGCCGCCCGCAAACTACCATGACCCCATGCCGCCGCCGCTGCACATCCTCGACTGCCCCGCGCCCGAGCCCGGCGGCTCACTGGTCGCCAGCCTGCGCGGCCTGCTGGGCTGGTGCCAGCGACCCGTTGCAGCCGACGAACTGATCGCCGTCTCCGGCGTCGCAGCGCTGCTGCCGGCCGCGGTGCACGAGCCCGACCCGGCCGCCTGGCCGGCGTACGCCCGCGACGCGTTCCTGGTCGACGCCGCGCTGCACTACGGGCTGGTGCTGCGCGACCTGCATCCGCCCGACGCCGCGCCGCTGCCGGCTCCGCCGCGCGAGTTCGAGTGGCACTTTCGCGACAGCTACCTGCCGCTCATCCGCGCCGCGCTCGCCCACCAGCAGCCGACGCTTGCCTGGATGGGCTGGCCCGCGCCGCACGCCCGCGACTGGGGCGTCATCATCGCCTGCGATTCGAGCGGCACCTGCCTCGGCCGACTGCCCGGCCGCGGCGGCGATGCCGTGCCGCTCGAGCGCGCCGCGGTGCAGTGCTACGTGCTGACCGACGCCGCCGGCCCGCTCGCGCCGCCGGGCGATCGGCTGCATGCCGCGCTGCGCCGCGCGGCGGACGTGCTCAACAACCGCCTGCCGGCACGCTGCGGCGCGCTGACCGGCCCGGCCGCCATCGAGCGGTGGCGCGAACGACTGAGCGGCGTGGCCGCGGACGACGCGCGGGCCGTGCTGGCGGTGGCGCTGCGCGGCGCGACGCAGGCTCGGCAGCTTGCCGCCGAGTGGCTCGCGCGGCACGCGGCGGTGGAGGCCGGCGCGGCGCTGGCGGCGACGGTGGTGGCGATGAAGGCGCTTTGGGCCACGCTGACATCGGCGGGCGCGCCGCCGGCCGCGGTTCGTGGCGACGACCTTGCGGCGCTGTTCGACCGCTGGCTCGCGCTCGAGCGTGCCGCCGGCGAGACGATCGCCTAGCGCGCCGCGCGGCGTGGCGCGAGCTTCCGACGCGGTCCTGCCGGGCCGCTATTCCGCCGGCTTCGCGGTCGCGGGCGGCTTGGCGGGCGCGGGCCGTTCCTGAAGCATCCGCGCCGCGCCCAGCTCGGTGAAGCCCTTCAGGTCGGTCCAGAACGTTCCCTCGCCGGCGAAGATGAGGCGGATGTTGTCCGGCTCGAAGTTCTCGGCAAAGGTGTAGAGGTTGTAGGCCGCGCCGCTGCCCAGCGCCGAAACGAGCAACTGCTTGCCGTCGGCGTCGGCCTGGCGCTTCAGCCGCTCCACGTCGGCCGCGGCCTTGCCGAGCACCTGCGTCTTCTCGGCCTCGAGCAGGGCAATCTGCTGTTCGATGGTGGCGACCTGGAGCCGCCCGCGGGCCTCGGTCTCGGCCGCCTTGCGCTTGCCCTCGGCGAGAATGTTGGCCACCTTGCGGCGCGTACCGGCCTGGATCGTCTCGCGCGCCACGTCGACCTTCTTCTTGGCCTCTTCGAGCAGCGCCTGCTTCTTGGCGGTCGCCTGAAGCTTCTCGTTGGTGATCTGCTTCTCGATCGCGATGTAGCTGTCCTGGATCTCCTTCTTCAGTTCTTCGCCTTGCTCGGCGGTCTGCCCTTCGCGGCTGCGGACGTCGATCGTGCTGATCAGCGCCAGCAGCAGCTCGACGTGCTTCTGGTGGCACACCTCGCGCAGGCTGCTGGTCAGCACGGTCTGAAACTCTTCGCGCTTGTCGCCGCGGATGAAGTCGCGCGCCTCGAACAACGACCCCTGGTTGCGGCAGATGCTGCGGAGCTGCGGCTTGATGACCTTTTCGAGCACCTCGGTGGTCGTGCCGAACTCGTTGATCACCTCGGCCGCGTGCCGCGGATGCAGCCCCCACACCACCGTCACTCCCAGCTCGATGTCGTAGCCGCTCTTGCTCGGAAACCGGATCGTCTCGCTCTGGCTCGCGAGCTGCGAAAATTCGTTGAACCCCACCTCGGTGATCTTCACCCGCACCACGTACGGATTCAGGAAGTACACCCCGGGCGGCAGCACGGTCTGAAGCGTGCCGCGCTCGCCCGGCTTGGCGAGCGGGCGGATCCGCTTCATCGGCGGCGCGGCGGCCGGCTGGCTCGCCGAACCCTCCGTCGTCGTCGGCTGAAGGCCCACGTCGGGCACTTCGACCATCCCGGTCTGCGCGCCGATCTGGTTCGTCACCACGCCGACGAACCCGGCCGGAATCACCACCGCCGGCTCCTTGCGCACGTCGTACTCGTACGGGTTGATGCGATAGACCCCCGGCGTCAGCACCTCGCGCACGATGCCCGAGTAGCCGCTCGCCAGGTCCACCACCGCTTCCTTCGACCCGGCCGGGTTCGACTTTCCAGACTTGCGGACCAGAATGCCCACCTCCGGAAACTCGCCGCTGATGATGTTCATCCCCGCGCCACGCTGCTGCGGCAGCCGGTTGGTGGTGTGCACCCAGTGCCAGGTGTCCGGCCGACCGGAGCGAATCTCCACCAGGTCGACCAGTTTCGTGTCCCACAGGACGGGGTTCAGAAAATATCGCCCCGGCCCCCAGGTCTCGCGCTGAATGCCCTTCTGACCGTTTTCGGCCAGCGTCTGCCCGGCCGGCAGTTCGGCGCCCTGCTTCGCGATCCGCACCAGGCATTTGCCCGGCGGCACATAGACGCGAAAGATCGTCCACTCGATCGCCTCATAGGCCGCCACGCCGGCCACGGCGGCCGCCACCACCACGGCCACCAACCGACGCGTTCCACCGATGCTGTTTGCAAGCATGCCCATCTAGCGCCCCTCCTTCTTCGTTCGATTCGACCCGGCCGACTCGCGCGCCGGGCTGGTCCGCGCCGGCGCCGCCGCCGCGCCCGACGTCCGCGCGAAATCCCGCAGAATGTCGCCGATCGGCCCGTTCGCATCCGCCAGCACGCTACGAATCGCCGGGCCAACCTTCTGCAGGAAGAGGTTCCGCGCCAGCGTCTCGCCGTCGCCGACCGCGCTGACCAGCGCCCGCAGCGGCTCGGCCTTGGCCTGGTAGCCCATCAGCACGACCTGCGCGTCGGCCCGGCCACGCGCCAGCACCGCTTCGGCCTGCCGCCGGGCGGAATCCAGATCGAGCTTCGCCACGTCCAGCCGCTGGTTGGCGTTCGTGACCGCGACCTGCATGGTCTGGTCGGCCTGCGTCACCAGCGCCACCACTTCCTTGTTGGCGTCGCCCATCGACTGCTGCTGGTTGGCGAGCTCTTCCTGCTCGACGAGATTTGCCCGCGCCGCCGCCTCGGCGATCTCGTTCTCGTATTTCATGATCGTCTGGTCGGCCAGCTCGCGCTCGCGGATGATCGCCCGCACGCGCTCGGGCGGCTTCAGGTCGCGGACCGTGGCCGCCTTGATCAGCACCCCCTGCACGCGGCACCGCTCGCGCAGGTCGGTAAACAGGTGGCGCTGAAAGGCCTCGCGCGCCCCCATGAACTCGCGCGCCGTCATCTTCGACCCCTGGATGCGCGCCAGGCTGGTCGCATAGGGTCGAATCACCTTCGACACCACGTCGTCCAGGTCGCCCACCTCGACCACCACGAACGGCACGCGGTCCGGATAGAGCGCCCATTCGATGGTCGCCTCCATGTGAATCGTGAATCCGTCGTTGGACGGAAACTCGATCGCGTCGTCCCCCAGGATGTCGTACTTCTGGCTCCGCGCATCGACCAGGTCGACGCGATACTCGTACGGGTTGCGGTCGAAATAGGTGCCCGGCCCGAGCATCTCGGCCTGCACGCCGCGCTCGCCCGGCTGCATCACGTACTCGTTGGCGTTGTTCGGGTCGCCGCTCGACAGCAGCGTCTGAACGCCCACCCAGCCTTCCGGCACCGCCACCCGATCGAACAACTGCACGTCGTACGCCAGCGTGTTCACGTCGTGCCGGCCGGGCGGCAGCGTCCCCGACACCGGGCCGCGCTCGTCCGGCGCGACGGCCACCGTGTGGCCCGCCGGCAGCGGCCGGCCGTAACGCCGGATCAGCACGCCGAACTTGTTCTCGGGAATGATCGTCGCGCGGATCACGATCCGCTCGAAATCGATCGGCGAGAAGAAGTAGCGCCCTTCGCGCAGCACCTCGTAGCGAATGCCCTTGGTGTGTTCGCGCACCCAGTCATTGCTGCGACCGTCCTTCGCCGCCAGCGCCTTCACCAGCTCCGGATAGAGCACCACCTGGTCGCCGGCGCTGTCAGGCAGCTCGCGCCCGGTCTTGTTGACCAGCACCAAGAGTGCGTTGGGGCCGACCTCGACCCGCTCCACGAACCACCACCAGCCGCCATAGACCAGCCCCGCCAGGACCACCAGCAGCAGCCAGTTCAGCCGCGGCATCGCGATGCCGCGCCCGCGACGCGCTCCGCCGCCGCCGTCGCCCGGCCCGTCGGGATAGATCCGCACCTTGCGAAAATCTTCACTCATCGATCCATCCTCCACGCGCCGCGGCGCGTCAGTTTGGCTGCCTCGAGCCGGCGTGCAGCGGCGCGCCGCACCGCGAACAGAACTCAGCCTCCGGGCGGTTGACCGTCCGGCACTGTCGGTTCGAACAGCGCACCGTCTGGCGCGCCCGGGCGCCGGCCAGGCGCCACGCCACAAACGCGGCGACCGCAATCAGCGCCATCGCAAACAGGTAGAAATCCGCTTCGACCATGAGACTCCCGCCGACGACAATGCCGACCAGAAAGGCTAACCGCGCCGGTGCCGGTCGGGTATTACAAACAAAGCCATTCTTTCAACGGCACGCATGCAATCGAGGTGCCAGCGCGAAGCCGCCGCCGCGCGATTCGCTCTTATTTCCGCCCGGCGGGCCGCTTCCGATCGGCCGCCCGCCGCGCCGGCGGGCCTGTCCGCCCGACCGCCGATGCGATATTACAATCATTCCTGACCGCGGAAACGCCGGGCGCGCCGCGCGGCGGAAGCCATCCGACCCGTCGCGGCCAATGGGGAGTCGCATCTGCTGAAGAGTTCTCGCTGGCTGATCGCGCTTGCCGGGCTGGTTGCGGTCGATGCCGCGGCCGTGCAGGCGGCGCCGTGGACGGACAAACTCGCCGCGCTCCGGTCGCTGCCGGCCGCGGCGGCGTGCGACGAGCTTGAGAAACTGCTGCTGGCCGCCCCCGACGAATCCGCCGCCCGCGCCGTCCTTGCCGCGCTGCACCAGCGCCTGCCCGACGCCGGGCCGCCGCCGACGCCGGACGAACAGCGCGCCCTGACCGACATTCGCCGCGACAACCCGGCCGGCGCCGAGCTGCTCGCCGGCCGCTACACGCTGACGCTCGCAACGCCGAAATTCGCCGCCACCGCCCGGCAGATGAAACTGCCGGTCCTGCTGGACCTCGCCTACCTCCTCGAGCGCGACCTGTTCGCCATCGATCCGGTGCGCCTCCGGGGGCACCGCTTCTACATCTTTCCTCGCCAGGACAAGCCCGGCGGCTATACCACTCACACCGACTGGCTGACGGTCGCCATCGGCCGCGGCGACTGGGACAACGGCGATTGCCTCGAACCGCTCGTGCACGAGCTGGCCCATCCGTTCATCAACATCCAGACGCTCGAACACTGGCGCGGCGGCGGACTCGGCGAAGGCTGGGCCGAATTCTGCAAGGCCTACGTGGCCCGGCGGCTGGCCTTTCTCGGCCCGCCGTTTCCGGGCCGATGGGACTACTTCGTCGCCGGCTTCCGCCACAGCGGCCAGGTCGAGTATCTCGATACGCGCCTGCCGATCGAGGAGATCATCAACTACGACCCCAGCTCGTCGTTTCTGATGGCGCTGACGCTGGCCGCCGATCGCGCCGAGTCCCGCGCTGCCACTGCGTCGCAGCTGCGCCGCAGCGCCGAGATCAGTTTCCGCCCGTGGAAGCGCCTCTTTTCCGCCGCGGCCGGAAAACCCCCGCTTCGGTTCGACGAGATCGACTGGCCCGGCCGCGTGGCCCTCGATGCCCGGCAAGTCTTCGGCCGCCCCGTGGCCGACCCGATTCTCACGCGCTATCGCTTCCCGCTGCCGGCCATGCTCGACGCGGCCGCCGCGCGGCTGGCGCGCGGACCGCTGTCACCGTTCGATGCCGCGACGCGCCGCCGCCAGTGGCAGGCCGACGGCTTTGTCGTTGCCGACGGCTGGCGCGTCATCGGCCCGATTCCCGACGCCCGCGGGCGCCAGCTCGCGTTCGACCCGATCGACGTGCTGAACCTCGCCGATCGACCGAGCGTCACGCTCGACGGCGCCCCCCGCGCGTGGGGGCGCACTCCGCCCGGCGACCCGTGCGGGACGGTGCTGCTCAGCGCGCTGCCCGGCGGCTCCGCGGCGTCGGTCTTCTTCCTCGAAACGCGCCTCGACGCGCACGGGGGCGACCTGATCGACTTCCGCATCGCCAGCGACGACGACGCGGCCTGCTGGCTCGACGGTCAGCGGTTCCACGTCTTCTGGGGAACGCGCGCGGTCGACGTCGACCAGCCGGACCGCGCCTTCGCCGCCGCAACGCACGACGCTCCGCGCCTGCGCGTACAGGTCGCCAACCACGGTGGCCCGGCCGGGCTGCACATTCGCTATCGCGTCGTGAAACCGGCGGATGACCTGTTCCGCGCATCGCTGGCCGATCCCGACGCCGCGCGCCGCGCGGCCGCCGTCGCCTATCTCGGCGCGTGGCGCGGGCCGGACGGCGTCGCCGTCTCAAGGCTCGCGCCGCTGCTGCAAGACGCCGCGCCCGCCGTCCGCCGGGCAGCCGCCAGCGCCCTGGCCGGGCGGAGATCGGTGCCCGCCGCCGCCGAGTCGCTCGCGCGGCGCTGGGTCGAAGAAAATGAGCCGAGCGTCCTGGCCGCGCTGCGCGACGGCCTCTACGAACTGACCTTCCGCCGCTTCGGCTCCGGGGCCGAGGCCGAGCGCTGGCTCGCCGCCCATGCCGCCGCGCGGCGCGGGTGGAGTTTCGTCGAGTGCGAATTCGCCTGGGGGCGCGACCCGCTGGTCGGCGGTTTCTTCGGCAACCAGCCGGCCGCGTTCGGCCACCAGTGCCTCGACCGCGGCTGGGGCAGCACGGCGGATCAGTTCATCGAGGTGACGCTCGCCGCGACTGAAACCGCCAGCCGAACGCTCGATCTGCGCTATGCCTGCGCCCACCCGCACGGCAGCCGGATGAGCTTCACCGTCCGCCGCGGCGAACAAATCGTGGTCGAGCAGAAGGGTGTGCCGGTGCCGCGCACGCGCGACTGGAATACATTTGCCTGGCTGCACGTGCCGCTGGGCGAGCTGCCGCCCGGATGCTACCGCGTCGCGGCGCGGACCGATGGCCGAAACGTGGACTGTGACGTGATCGGATGGAAATAGACGCGAACCCGTCGGCGCCGTCGCCCATCGACGCCGCGAGGCGCGACGCCTGGCTGGCCGCCGACGACGACGCCCTGCTCGCCGACTGCGCCATCGACCGCTACCGCGCCTCCGGGCCGGGCGGACAGAAGCGCAACAAGACCTCCTCCGCCGTCCGGCTGCGCCATCGCCCCAGCGGGCTGATCGTCATCGCCGAGGAGAGCCGCAGCCAGCACGAAAACAAGGCCCGCGCGCTGCGCCGCCTGCGGCTCGCCTTGGCGCTGCACGTCCGCACGCCGTGGTACGCCTCCGCCGCGCCGCAGCCGCTCGCCGTGGAAATATCGCCGCGCAACCAGGCCTACCCGGCGCTGGTCGCACGCCTGCTCGACGCGCTGGCGGCGTCGTCCGGCCGCGTCGCCGATGCCGCCGCGCGACTGGGCCTGACCACCGGCCAGCTCAGCAAGCTGCTGACGCGCGATTCAAAGCTGCTGGCCGCCGCCAACGCCCTGCGCGGTGCCGCGGCACTGCCGCCACTGCGCTGTTGATCGCGCTGCGCGGCCGGCCTTGGCTCCGCGCGAAGATGGCAGCGCGAAGATGCTCTTTGCCACCGACTTCCCACAACGGGCGATGCGCCAAGCGGGAGATGCTCTCAGCGCCGCGCGAAGATGGCGAACGAGTCCTGGTTCACGCCGTCGCGATCGAGCGGCACGACGAAGTCGGTCGTCCCGTTGCCGTCGATGTCGAGAAAGGCCGGAAAGCCGATGGTCGCCACCGGGTTGGTGTTGGCGATCGTGAACGGCGTCCAATAGTCGAGGAAACTCGCGCCGCTGCGCGGGAAGAAGCCGTACATCGTTCCGCCGCCGGCGACCCACACGTCCAGCCGCCCGTCGTTGTTCAGGTCGGCCAGGTGCAGCTGGTTCAGCGAGGTGCTGGCGACCAGCCCCACGTTGTAGACCTGCCACGGGAAGTCCTGGATTCCGACCGCCGGCGGACCGGGGTTCTGGAACCACTGCACCAGTCCCTGAAGGCTGGTGCCGGCCGCGACGTCGGTGTCGCCGTCGCCGTCGATGTCGCCCAGCGCGATCACGTTCGCCCCCAGGTCCTGCTGGCCGACGAAGTGCCGGTTCCAGCGCGGCAGAGCCACCGCCGGGTTCGGGTCGATGTTCGCCGGACCGGGGTTCTCCAGCCAGCGAATGTTGAAGCTCTCGGCCGGCGGAAACGACGCCACGATGTCGAGGTCGCCGTCGCCGTCGATGTCGGCCGGAATGATCTGCGAGGCGTTCGGCGCGTCGACCTCGATGAACGGCGGCAGCACGCCCAGCACGCTCGGTCGCGGCGTGCCCCACGCGCCGGCGGTTCGCGCCATGGCCGGGCCGGGGTTGGAGAAGAAATAGACGAAGCGCCGCGGCGTGGCGGCGCCCATCGCCGGCGGCTCGTTCGACATGAAGACGATGTCCGGCCCGTTGACGTTGTCGAAGTCGCGCACGATCAGGTCGGTGATCGAGAGGTCGTCATTCTGCCGCAGCGAGTTCGTCAGCGGCACGGTCAGCCACGAAAGCGCGTCGCGCGGGTCGGCCGGCGCGAAAATCACCACTACCTGCCCCACCTTGGTCGCCGGCGAGGTGGCCGCCAGGCCGGTGTGATTGACCGCCACCACCAGGTCGGTCCGCCCGTCAGAGTCGACGTCCGCCGCGGCGATGCGCACCATCCGCGTCAGCGGCAGGCCGCCGGCCACGCTGATCTGCTGAAATCGCCCCGCGGTGTCGCGGATGTGCAGCAGCACCACCTGCGACTGCGAAGAGATCGACGCAAATTCGGAAACGGTGTCGTTGTCGAGGTCAGTCGCGGTGATCATCGTCGCGCCGGCGGTCTGCTCGAGCAGGTCGTCCAGCAGGCTGATGCGATAGAGCGGCGGACTGACCGGCGCCGGCTGCGTGGTGGTGGGGATGGTGTTGTCGGGGTTCTGGAGGCCGCCGGTGCCCGGGTTCGGCGTGGGCGTTCCGCCGGTGCCGGTGCCGCCGGGCGGGAAGAGCCCGTTGGGCCCGAAGTAGAAATACAGCTCCGCACAGCCGGTCAGCGGCGCGCACAGCGCCACCGCGACCAGGACCCGCAGTCCGGCGTTCCGCACGAGAAAACCCTTCCGCTCCGCGCGGGGCGGCGAGACGCCGCGCGGCCGAGTTTCGGCAGGCTCGATGCACGGACCCAAGCGGCGCGACCGATGGGCCGCGCCCCGCGCCCGCCATCGGCGGCCTAGTGTCCCGGCTCCGGGCCGTGCGGCGCCGCCGCGTCGGCTCCCACGACCGGGAGCGACGCCAGCGAGGCCGGCGCGGCCGTTGAACTCTCCGCCGCCGGCGGGGTCGACGCCGACGACGGCTCCTGCATCTCTTCGTCCGTGAAGACTTCCTCGAAATCGGTCGCGTCCACGTCGCGGCGCAGCAGCAGGTAACACAGCGTGCTCGCCGAGAGGTAGAAACTGACCAGGAATCCGCCCACGACCGCCACCAGACCGAACGTCCAGCAGGCGATCAAAAACTTGCCGGCCGCGCTGGCGCCCGACAGGTGGGTGTCGGCCATCTGCCCGAAGAACGGCGTGCTGAAGTCCAGCGCCGGCGACTTCCACATGGCGTCGAGCTTGTGCTCGACGTTGCCGGTGGGCGTAGACGCCGAGCCGATGTTCATTCCCGCGCCGACCATCGCGCCGACCAGGAACAGGCCCAGCCGCACCACGAACTTGACGAAGGCGTAGCAGATCGCGCCGTACACCAGCGACGCGGTGTAATAGATCGCCGTCCGCCACGGACAGCCGGCGACGAACGACAAGCCCTTGCTGTAGGCCTCCCAGCCGTCGGTCGATTCGACCGCCATCGTCGGATAGAGCAGCGGATAGGCCAGCACGATGCCGATCAGCGCCAGCGACGCACCGATCCCGGCCACGATCGCGATGCACCACAGCAGCGGCACGAGAATCGTGCCCACCAGCGGAATCGCCCCGATCCAGCCGCCAACGCGGAAGAACAGCGCGACCACCAGCAGGATCGCCAGCGGCACCAGCGGCACCAGGTAGAACCCCAGGAACTTCTTCTTGGCGAACGCCAGCGCCGCGCCGATCGACACCGGCTCGTGGCGCGTCGCCTGAACGGCCGCCATCCGCGCGATGGCCGCGCCGAAATAGGCCCATGCCGGCAGCGCCACCAGCAGCACGAACACGAAGGCGTACACCGGGTGCAGCGCCAGCAGCCACAGCTTGATGGCGGCCATGTGTACCACCGCGCCGATCACGCCGCCCGGCGAGAGCATCGCCGTCGCCGTCATCAGCTCGTGCAGCGCGCCGCGGCTTTCGCTCATCAGCAGGCGAAACACGCCGACGTGCTGCGAGCTCTTCCGCTCGCCGACCACGTGGATCCAATCGAGCGCCAGCTCGCGATCCATGCGGTTGATCCGGAAGAGCTGCGCTTCGTTGACGCCGTCGGCCCCCACGACCGCCGCGCCCGAGCCAGGCCAGACCGCGTCGAGCACGCGCCCGCCCAGATAAACCGAGGCAATCAGCGCCGTCGCCAGCACGATCTTGTTGACGTCGATCGCGAGCTGAAACCCGCGAAACAGCATCGAGAGCGGGAGCACCTCTGACCAGACGATCCGGCGCAGCTCGCTCGGTCCTTCCGACATGCGCAATGCTCCCCGCGACGTCGCTCGTTTCCGCTCGCAACGATCGGGGGGCTATTATATGAGCCGCGCGCCACCCGGCAACCGCGGCGCGCACCGCCGCCGCCCGCGCCGCCGCTTGGCCCGCGCGACCGCTCCCAACCGCCTCACTTGCCTGGTTTGTCGCGCTTCGTGCCCGGCTTCGACGTGGCGCCGGACGACGACGACTCGCCCGACTTCGTCGCCGGCTTGGTCGTATCGCTCTTCTCGGCCGGCTTGGCGGTCTCTTTCTCGGCCGCCTTCCTGTACGACTCGCTCCGATAATCCGTCTTGTAGAACCCGCCCCCCTTGAACAGCATCGCCGCACCGGTGCCCAATCGCCGCCGCACCGGCTGCACCCGGCGACACTTCTCGCAGCGCTTCTTCCGCAGCGGCTTGGCGGTGATCGACTGGAACTCCTCGAACACGCTCCCGCACCGCACGCACTCGTATTCGTACGTCGGCATCAGTCGTCCCCGTCCGGCGACGCCGGCGCATCGGTCGCCGCCCCCTCGTCCGGCCGCCGCGCCACCGCCACCCGCGCCGGACGCAGCACGCGCTCGTGCATCCGATACCCCGGCACCAGCTCCGACAACACGTGACCCGCGGGCACGTCCGCGCTCGGCTGATGCAGCAGCGCCTCGTGCAGATGGGGATCGAACGGCTGCCCGGCCGCCGCGATCCGCTCGATCTGATGATCGCGCAGCAGCTTCGCCAGCGCCTCGCTCACCAGCCGCGCCCCGGCCACCAGCGGGTCGCCGGCCGGTCGATCGCCGATCGACGCCATCCAGCGCTCCATGCTGTCGACCACCGGCAGCAGGTCGCGCGCCAGGCTCGCCCCCGCCAGTCGCACGGCGTGCTGCTTCTCATCGGTCAGTCGCCGGGCCACGTTCTGACACTCGGCCTGGGCCCGCAGCAGCTTGTCGCGCAGCTCCTTCAGCTCCACCTCGGCCGGAATCGCAGCCGGTGCCGCAGCGGGCGCCGCTGCCGGCGCCGCGCCGGAGAACTCGGCGACCTCGTCCGGCGTCGGCACCGCCACCCGCGCCGTCGAATTGTGTGCATCACTCGCCATCACAGGCTCACCCCGATCCCGCCGCGACTACGACGACAGGTACTCCTTCAACTTCTCGAAAAACCCCTTGCTGCGCGGCAGCGCCTGCGTGTCCTCGGTCTCGGCGAACTGCTCCAGCAGCTGCCGCTGCCGGTCGGTCAGCCGCCGCGGAATCTCGACCGACAGCCGCACGTGCAGGTCGCCGCGCCGCCGCGAGCGCATGTTCGGCACCCCCTGCCCGCTCAGCCGAACCACGTCGCCATCCTGCGAGCCGGCGCGGATCGTCACCTCGGCCTTGCCCGACAGCGTCGGCACTTCCACCAGGCTGCCCAGCGCCGCCTGCGTGAAGCTGATCGGCAGCTCGAACAGCAGGTCGTCGCCGTGCCGCTCCAGGTATGGGTGCGGCGCCACGTGCACCTCGCACAGCAGATCGCCGCGCGCTCGGCCCGACGCCGACGGCTCGCCCTCGCCGCGCAGCCGCACCACCTGCCCGTCGTGCACGCCCGCCGGAATGCGAACCGTCACCGCGCGGCGGACCTGCACGCGCCCGCGTCCGTTGCAGTCGGCGCACGGCTTGACGACGCGCTTGCCGGCGCCGTTGCAGTCCGGACAGGCGGTCACCATCCGCGTCATGAAGAAGCCGATGCCGCTCGAACGCTCCACCTGTCCGTAGCCGCCGCAGGTGGTGCAGGTCTTGAGCTTGCTGCCCGGCGCGGCGCCGCTGCCGCCGCACGCCTGGCACAGGTCGGCGCGGTTGAATTCGATCTGCCGCTCGACGTCGCCGGCGACCTCGGCCAGCTTGAGCCCGATCTCGATGTGCAGGTCGGTGCCGCGATCGCGCCGCCCGGCCCCGCCGCCCAGCGCGTCGCCGAACAGGTCGCCGAAGATGCTGAAGATGTCGTCGACGCGCATGTGGGCGATGTCGTGCACGCCGGCGCCGCTCAGCCCCTCGACGCCGTAGCGGTCGTAGCGGGCGCGCTTCTGCGGATCGGAGAGCACCTCGTAGGCCGCGGCGGCCGCCTTGAACTTGCCCTCGGCGTCCGGGTCTGCGCGGTTGCGATCGGGGTGATACTTCATCGCCGCCTGGCGATAGGCGCGCTTGATCTCCTCCGCGCTCGCCTCGCGCGAGACGCCGAGCACGTCGTAGTAGTCCTGCTCGCTCGCCACCGGCATGGCTCTTTCGACCCCGTCGCGCCGACATCGGCTGACGTGTCACTAAACAGACCGGGTGCCGGCGCCGCTGGCGACCGACACCCGGATTCGCATCACATCGTCCGCGGGGCCATTCTCTCCATCCTATCGGACCGATCCGGCGATTTCCTTCTCCTCGTCCGTCTCCTTCAGCTCGGTCACCAGCACGCTGGTCGTCAGCAGCAGCCCGGCCACGCTGGCCGCGTTCTGCAGCGCCGACCGCGCCACCTTCGCCGGATCGACAATCCCCGCCGCCGTCAGGTCGCAATACTCGCCCGCCCGCGCGTCGTAGCCGAACGCGCCGCTCTTCTCCAAGATTTCTGCGACCACCACCGGGCCGTCGGCGCCGCTGTTCTCGGCGATCTGCCGCGTCGGATACTCCAGCGCCCGCGCCACGATCTCCGCCCCGATCCGCTCGTCGTCCGACAGCCTCTTCGCCGCGTCGCGCACCGGCTGAATGCAGCGCACGAACGCCACGCCGCCGCCCGGAACGATGCCCTCTTCCCAGGCCGCCTTGGTGGCGTGAAACGCGTCGTCGACCAGGTCCTTGCGCTCCTTGACCTCGGTCTCGGTCGCCCCGCCGACCCGAATGACCGCCACGCCGCCGGTCAGCTTCGCCAGCCGCTCCTGTAGCTTCTCGCGGTCGTAGTCGCTGGTGGTCTTCTCGATCTGCTTGCGGATCTGCTCGGCCCGCGCGTCGATGTCCTTCTTCTTGCCGGCCCCCTGGATGACCGTGGTGGTCTCCTTGGCGATGACGACCTTCTTCGCCCGGCCGAGCTGCGACAGCTCGATGCTCTCGATCTTCAGGCCGCGATCCTCGCTGATGAACTCGCCGCCCGTCACCACCGCCAGGTCGCCCAGCATCGCCTTGCGCCGGTCGCCGAAGCCCGGCGCCTTGACCGCGCAGATCTTCAGGATGCCGCGCAGCCGGTTGACCACCAGCGTCGCCAGCGCTTCGCCTTCCACGTCCTCGCTGATGATCAGCAGCGGCTTGCCGACGTTGAGCGTCTTCTCGAGCAGCGGCACGAAGTCGCGCATCGAGCCGATCTTCTTCTCGTGAATCAGGATGTAGCAGTCTTCCAGGACGCACTCCATGTCGGTCGCGTCGGTGATGAAGTAAGGCGAGATGTAGCCCTTGTCGAACTGCATCCCCTCCACCACGTCCTTCTGGGTCTCCATCCCCTTGCCTTCCTCGATCGTGATGACCCCCTCGCGACCGACCTGCTCCATCGCGTCCGACAGCAGCTTGCCGATCTCGGCGTCGCCGTTCGCCGACACCGTCGCCACCTTGGCGATCGCGTCCTTGTCCTTCACCTTCTGCGACTGCCGCGCGATCTCGGCCACCGCCACCTCGACCGCCTTCTCGATGCCGCGCTGCACCAGCAGCGGATTGGCCCCCGCCGTCACGTTCCGCAGCCCCTCGAGAAAGATCGCCTCGGCCAGCACCACCGCCGTCGTCGTGCCGTCGCCGACCTTGTCGCCCGTGCGGCTGGCGACCTCGTTCACCATCTTCGCGCCCATGTTCTCGAACGCGTCGACCAGCTCGATCTCCTTGCTGACCGTCACGCCGTCCTTGGTGATCCGCGGCGAACCCCAGCTCTTCTTGAGAATGACGTTCCGGCCGACCGGGCCGAGCGTCACCTTCACCGCGGCCGCCAGCTGGCGGACGCCGTTCTTGATTCCCTCGCGGGCCTTCTCATCGAACATCAACTGCTTGGCAGGCATGTCTCGCTCCCGTCAGTCCGTCGTCCGTCTCAGTTGCGTCAACGTCTTGAATCACGCGTCGCGCGGCCCGCGCCGTTCGCGCGGGGCCCGCCGCGCCGCTACTCGATCACCGCCAGCACGTCGCTCTCGCGCAGCACGGTGTACTTCTTCCCGGAGATCTCCACCTCCGAGCCGCTGTACTTCCCGTAGAACACCTCGTCGCCCACGCGCACGCACGGCGCGGCGCGGTGGCCCGAGTCCATCATCTTGCCCGGCCCCACCGCCAGCACCTTGCCGCGCTGCGGCTTCTCCTTGGCCGTCTCCGGCAGCAGGATGCCGCCCGCCGTCTTCTCTTCCGCGCTGGCCTGCTCGACCACGATGCGATCGTCCAGCGGCCGAATCTTCAACGCCATGACTTGCTCCTCCGTCGCCCGCGACACGTCCCGCGCCGCCGGCGCCCTGTCTCGCGTCCGCCGCCCCGCCCGGCCGACGACATTGTTTCGGTCCATTCCAACGATGACAGACACTGCACTGCTTAGCCCGTGCGACTGCGCGGCGTCGGGCTACATCATGTCGTCCATACCACCCATGCCACCCATGCCACCCATGCCGCCCATGCCGCCCATCTCGTCGCCCATGCCGCCCGGCCCGCCCGGACCATGTTTGTCCTTCTTCGACTCGGGCTTGTCAGTAATGCAGCAGTCGGTCGACAGCAGCACCCGGGCAACGCTGGCCGCATTTTCCAGCGCCGAGCGAACCACCTTGGTAGGATCAACCACACCCGCCTTGACAAGGTCGCCGTAGTCGCCCGTCAGCGCGTTGAACCCGAACGACCCGCTGCCCTTCGCGACCTTGTGCAGCACCACGCGCCCGTCGAACCCGGCGTTCTGCGCGATCATCCGCAGCGGCTCGACCATCGCCCGGCGAACAATCTCGACACCGGTCTTTTCGTCGTCCGACTGCGTCCGCACCCGTTCCAGCTCGCCCACGCAGCGCACCAGCGCTACGCCGCCACCCGGCACCACGCCTTCCTCGATCGCCGCCCGCGCCGCGTGCAGCGCATCCTCGAACCGCGCCTTCTTCTGCTTCATCTCCGCCTCGGTGGCCGCGCCGACCTTGATCTGCGCCACCCCGCCCGACAGCTTCGCCAGCCGCTCCTGGAGCTTCTCGCGATCGTAATCACTGGTCGTCGCCTCGATCTCGCGGCGGATCTGCTCGATGCGACCCTGGATCTCCTTGCTCGAACCGGCCCCCTCGATGACCGTCGTGTTGTCGGCGTCGACCACGATCCGCTTGGCCTGGCCCAGCTCGGAAATCGTCACGCCGTCCAGCTCGATGCCCAGGTCCTTCAGGATCGGCTTGCCGCCAGTGAGGACGGCGATGTCCTCGAGCATCGCCTTGCGGCGATCGCCGTAGCCCGGCGCCTTCACGGCGCACACCGGCACGATGCCGCGCAGCTTGTTCACCACCAGCGTCGCCAGCGCCTCGCCTTCCACGTCCTCAGCCACGATCAGCAGCGGGCGCTTCGCGGCCGACACCTTCTCGAGCAGCGGCACCAGCTTGGTCACGCTCGAAATCTTCTCTTCGAAGACCAGCACGAAGGCCCGCTCCAGCACCGCCTCCATCTCGTCCGGGTTGGTCACGAAGTGCGGCGAAAGATAGCCGCGGTCGAACTGCATGCCCTCGACGATGTCGACCGTCGTTTCGAGGCTCTTGCCCTCTTCAATGGTGATGACGCCGTCCTTGCCGACCTTCTCGAAGCAGTCCGCCAGCTTCTCGCCCACCTCGCGGTCGTTGTTCGCCGAGATGCTCGCCACGCTCACGACTTCGTCGCGCTTGCCCGCCTTGATCGGCTTGCTCTGCGACTGCAGCGCCGTCACCACCGCCGCGACCGCCTTGCTGATGCCGCGGTTGAGCGCGAAGGCGTCCGCGCCGGCCGCCACGTTCTTCAGCCCCTCGCGGAAGATCGCCTCGGCCAGCACCGTCGCCGTGGTCGTGCCGTCGCCGGCCTTCTCCGATGTGCGGGTGGCGGCCTCCTTCACCAGCTGCGCCCCGAGGTTCTCGAACTTGTCGTGCAGCTCGATCTCCTCGGCGACCGTCACACCATCCTTGGTGACCGTCGGCACGCCCCAGCCCTTGTCGAGAATAGCGTTCTGGCCGCGCGGCCCGAGGGTCGCCTTGACCGCCTTCGCCAGCTTGCTCACGCCTTCCAGAAGCGCCCCACGCGCATCCGCATTGAAACTCAACTGCTTTGCAGCCATTGGGTTAGACTCCAGACTTCCGCGCCATCACGGTGTGACAACTCTACCGACTCGCGCCCGGCGTTCGCACGGAACGCAACACAGCGTACGCCACACAGAGCAAGCCCCGTGCCGTCGCGGGCGCCGGCCAACACTCAACCACTAATATATGTGTGTCAGGTGGTTATGGAGAATTGTGGGCAGTGCCCGCGACGCCGTGCGCCTGCCAGTTCGGCAGCCGCCGCCCCGAAACGCTGCCAGCGCCGCCGAGCGGCGATCCGCCCGGAGCGCTGGCATGACGAGGGACGATGATCAATGTCCGGCCGCGGGTGCGGCCAGCGTGAACTCGCTAGGGCGTGCCGCCGGCGTCGGTGATCGCCTGGTCGAGCAGAGCGCTCATCGAGGTCACGGTCTGGAAGCCGGCGACGACGGTGGTGTTGATGTAGAACGTCGGCGTGCCGGCCACGCTCAGGGCGGTGCCGGAGTCAACATCCTGCTGAACGCGGGCCGCCTTGCCGCCGCCGTCGACGCAGCTGTCGAAGGTGGTCTGGTTCATGCCGAGCTGCCCCGCGAAGGCCTTGAGGCTGGGGACGTCGAGATTGGACTGGTTGTTGTAGAGCTTGGCCTTGTAATCCTCAAACATGCCCTGGTCGGCGGCGCACTCGCTGGCCTCTGCGGCGCCCTCGGCGTTGGGGTGGATGTTCCGCAGCGGGAAGTGGCGGAAGATCCAGTAGACCTTGCCGGTGTCAATGTAATTCGTCTTGATGGTGGGATAGGTTTCGCGCTCGAATCGCCCGCAGAAGGGGCACTGAAAGTCGGAGTAGACGAAGACCTTCACGAGCGCGTTGGGGTCGCCGAGCACGTGGTCGTTGGCGAGCAGCGTGGGCGTGGTTCCGCCGCCGCCGCCGCCGCCACCCCCGCCGCCGTTACAGGTCGTCCCCGACATTCCGCCGGCCGACACGAACAGGGCCGCGACGGCAAACAGCTTGGCGCCGCGGCGCCACGAAATATATCGACAATTGCGACGATTAAAGACCTGCATGTCGTGCTCCACTCCGGGCGAGGGTGTCCGATGAAACTCGCTGCGTCTCGACCCCGCGAGGCGTGTCCGGGCTCGGCTGGCGCGCCCGGATCGGATCGAGAGGGAACCGATCAGACCGTACACAAGTGTAGCCGCGCAGGCGCGGTGCGTCAAAAACGGGGCTGAATCGGGCGGATCTCCACCCGCTTATCGGCCCACGCCGTCCGAACGACCGGCCGGAGTTTCGGCCCGGCCGGCCGGCAGGGGCCTCGCTGTGGTTGATAATTAGATCTGGTGATCGTCAGGCCCTGTTTAAGTTCTCCGGCGGCGGCGCTACACTCTTGAACGTCGGCCGGGTTCTCCCGCCCGGCCGGGGAAGTTTGATCGCGGCGTCGCCCGACGCTGATCGCGCCGCAGGGTCGCCGGCGCCTCACAGCCTCCGGGGCGTGGAGCGGCGTGCAAAGGGGAGCGCTCGTCATGCCGGGGCCTTACAACGCTGCACGAAGTTTGCCCGTGTTCGCCAATCGCGCTGGAAAGACGCCGCAGTGCGACCACGTCGCACCGAGTCGGGTGGGTCGCAGCGGCGACCCAGCGGCTCGGCGACCGCGGGTCACGTGCGGTGACCCACCCTACGGGTTGGTTTCGATCGGGGTGGTGCTAGCGCTGCTGCTGGCCGGGCCGGGCCCGGCGCGGGGGCAGTTGACGCTCTATCAGCAGTTGCCGGACCGGAACTTCGGGCAGGCGAGCGACACGCTGTTTCGGTCCGATTCCGGCCCGATCACGGCGAGCCAGGTCGCGGATGACTTTGCGATTCCGGCCGGCGGGTCGGTGTGCGGCGTGAACTGGTGGGGGTTTTACGGGGGCTCGTTCGTGCAGTTCGACCCGCCGCCGCCGGCAGGCGACGAGACGATGCGGGTGCGGTTCTATGAGAATGCGGCCGGACTGCCGGGCGCGGTGCTGGCCGAACACACGCTGCTCAACCCGACGCGGCAGTGGACGGGGCAGATGCTCATGTTCGATAGCCCGTTTCGGCGCGAGTACCTCTACCGCGCGGCTTTGCCGAGTTGCTTCGCGGCCGCGGCGGGGGTGACCTACTGGTTCGAGGTGGTGCAGGTAGGCGACGTGAACAGCTACTTCCGCTGGGAGACGGCACCGCCAGGCAATAATCGCTTTGCGGTCCTTTTCCCGCCGGGCACGCCGTGGCGGATCAGTGGCCAGCCGGATGATTTCGCTTTTCGACTTCTCACGCCCGAACCCACGGGAGGCTTCTTGATGCTTCTAGCTCTCATTGGCGCGGTGCGCTCGAAGTAAGTTCGTTTCTTCTACGGTGTTTCCAACCTCATAACCGGCGGCGGAGGTCGCCCCGGGGAATCCGCGCGCCGAACCAAGGGAGGTTCGATCA
>JAXMAO010000015.1:0-47327 GCA_046350375.1 Phycisphaerae bacterium | reverse complement strand
CCGGGGAATCCGCGCGCCGAACCAAGGGAGGTTCGATCATGACTCGCACACAGATTGGCGCCATCCTGATCTGGGCCCTGAGCGCACTGACCTACTCGAACATCAGTGCTGCGCAGGACTGCACGCCGCCCGCGACCACGCAGCCGGTCGACGTGGCAGTCAGTTCGACGCCGGTCGGCCAACACAGTTCAATTGCCATGCAGCCCGGCTGCGGGCCGTGCCTGCGCCACGGGCGAGACGCCCGGGCCAACCGGTGGGTCGAACCGCATGCCACCCCGACTTCGGCGGCAAAGAGGATCTTTGCCCTACCAGGACACGGGCGGGACGCCCGTACCACGCGATGAATCGGTCGGGCCACCCAGGGGGTCGGCGATGAGATCCGACCGCTCGGCCGGGCCACACAGGTCCGCGCGCGGGGGCCCCTGCCGACACGCGAAGGCTCGATCATCCTGTGGCGCTACGTCCGCAGGGCGCGCGGCCGGCGGACGTTGAGGTCCTTGCGCTTCTGGGCCGCCTTGAAATCAACAATACGGATCGCCTTTTTCGGGTCCGACACCTTGAACACACCCAGCGTCCGGCCGCCGGGCGCGCCGGCGGTGAGATAAGCGTAGCGAATGCTGATGTGCTCTCCGCCCAGGCGGGCGCACAGGTCGGCCATCGCGCCGGGCCGGTTGGGCAGCTCGGTCAGCAGCACGTCGGTTTCGGTAAGCGAGAAATTCATGGCGCGGAGCGCGGCCCGCGCGCGGTCGGCGTCGTCACAGACGAACCGCAGCACGCCGTGCTCGACAGAGTCCATCAGCGTCATCGCCGAGATGTTCACCTTCGATCGCGCCAGGGCATCGGTCACCTGCACGAGCACGCCCGGCTTGTCGACGAGGAACACCGAGAATTGCACACCGATTGGCATGGATCGGCCCTCGCGCGGCGCGGCCGTCCGGCGACTGGCACCCGATCGACCGACCGCTGGCGCCATTATACTGCGGCGCGAGCACCACGATCAGGCGCAACTTGCCGGGATTATGGGGTTTATCGGCGCACAGCGGAGGGGCGGGGCGGGCCGCGGCCGGCACGGAGCGGCGGGTTGACGTTCCGGGCCGTTCGCATATAGTGGACGACTCGGCGAATTGCCAAAAGCGGCTTAGCAGGGTTGCGAAAATGTCGTTTGTCACAGCGAAATCGTTCCTCGCCAAGCCCGGGCAGGTGCCGCGGGATTGGTGGATTCTCAACGCCGATGGCCAGGTGCTCGGGCGAATGGCGACGCGGATCGCCACCGTGCTGATGGGCAAGCACAAGCCCACCTACACCCCGCACACCGACACCGGCGACTTCGTCATCGTGACCAACGCCGGGCGCGTTCGCGTCACCGGCAAGAAGCTCGAACAGGTGGAGCACGACCGCTACACCTATCACGCCGGCGGCCGGCGGGTCGAGAGCCTGCGCGACATGCTGAACGACAAGCCGGAGCGCGTCATTGAACTGGCCGTGCGGCGGATGCTGCCCAAGAGCGCGCTGGGGCGGCGGATGCTGACCAAGCTGAAGGTCTTCCGCGGCACCGATCATCCGCACCAGGCACAGCAGCCGCAGCCGTTGAAGGTTACTGGCAAGTAGGCCTATCTGGAGACTCCCGTCGTGACCGACCAAGCCCCCGCGACTCATCCCGCTCCGGCCGCTCCGGCCGCCGCCAAGCCGCCCAGCAACTGGATCTGGGGCACGGGTCGGCGGAAGACGGCCGTGGCGCGCGTCCGCGTCCGCTCGGGCAAGGGCGAGCTGCTGATCAACAACCGCGCCTTCAAGGATTACTTCCCGGTCGAGAATCTTCAGCTCGCCTGCACGGCGCCGCTGCGGGCCACGCAGACGGCCGGCAAGGTCGACGTGGCGGTCAACGTGCAGGGCGGTGGCCCGACGGGCCAGGCCGGCGCGGTGTCGCTGGGGCTGGCGCGGGCCCTGGTGCGGCTCGACACCAATCTTGAGCCGGCGCTGCGCGACGGTCGCTACCTGACGCGCGATGCCCGCAAGGTCGAGCGCAAGAAGTATGGCCGGGCCGGCGCCCGCAAGCGCTTCCAGTGGACCAAGCGCTAGGCGCGTCGCGGCCGATCGACTGACCCCAACCGCGGAACACAATTCAACCAACGTCACGGGCGCCCGGCCACTTGGACCGGACGCCCGTGCTGCTTCAGGACCGCGTGCCGTGCATCGCAGCGGCACGCGCCAAGCCACCCGCGCCGCGGCGCGGGCGACATGCGTTACGGCTGCGTGGTGAAGCGCCACACCGGGCCGGGCGTCGCGCCGGCCTGATTGCGGGCGTCGATCCGCCAGTAGTAGGTCGTCTCGGCCATCAGCCCGGGCGGGAAGTAGGACGTGGACGACTGGTTGCCGCGGTACTCGGGCGAGACCGGCGTGGCGCTGGTGACGGCCGACAGGTCGGTGCCCAGGTAGATGTCGTAGTTGTCGGCATCGAAGCCGCCGATCCAGCTCAGCGAGACGAACAGCGGCACGTTGGTGGCGAAGTCGAACGGGTTGGGGCTGGTCGCCGGGTTGGGCGGCGCGAGGGTTGTGAAGCGCCAGGTGTTGCCGTGGCTGCGGGCGAAGGTGTCGCTGCCGACCTCGTCGATCCGCCAGAAGTAGGTGGTGTTGGGAGAGAGCGTGCCGGGCCAGAAACTGGGAGTGTTTGACGAGCCGTATTCGAGGCTGGCGGTCGTGGCGGTGGCTACGCTGTTGGCGTCGGTGCCGAGATGACCTCGTGACTGAACGCGCCGATCGCGGCGGCCCACGAGAGCGTCGGTGAGGCCGACCTGCGTCGCGAAGTCGGACGGACCGGGGCTGGTCGCCACGTCGATAATGGTTGAGAAGCGCCACACCGTGCCGTGCGTGATGTTCTGGCCGGCGCTCACTTCGTCGATGCGCCAGTAGTAGGTCGTCGCCTGGCTCAGTGAGCCGGGGAAGTAGCCGGTGCCCGACTGGCGCCCGCGATAGACGCCGGGCGAGAACGGCGTGGCGTTTTCGACCTCGAGCTGCGTCGTGCCGAGATAGACGTCGTGCTCGACCGCGCCGGGGGCGGCCGTCCAGCTCAGAGAGGTGAACACCAGGACGCCGGTCGCGCCGTCGGTTGGAACCGGGTTGGACGCCTCCGCGTTGCTGGCGGTGGCGAAGCTCCAGACCAGGCCGCGGCAGGTGGCCGATCCGCTGTGCGAATCGATCCGCCAGTAGTAGGTGGTGTCGGCCAACAGCGGCGGCGCCGGGAAGTAGCTGCTGCCGGTCGTGTTGCCGCGGAACTCGGGCGACGCGGGCGTGGCGTTCATCACCGCTGACTGGTCGGTGCCGAGATAGACGTCGCTCGACGCGGCGCCGACGCCGGGCGTCCACGAGAGGGCCGTACTGGTCGCGATGCCGACGGCATCGTCGGCCGGCGCGGGGTTGCTCGCGCCGTTGGCGCCGCAGTCGCCGCCGCCGCCGGTCAGGCACGCCAGGAACGGCTGGACGTCGGCGCCGTTGACGCGCCCATCGCCGTTCATGTCGCAGCGGGCGAGCTGGCCGGCGTCGTGGCTGCGGCCGACCAGCACGGCGACGAAGCAGGGGGCATCGCTGGCCGGGTCGGAGAAGCCGTTGCCATCGCAGTCGCACGAGGCGACCGCGGTGCCCGGAGTGGTCACGTCGAGCGGCGCGGTGAAGGCGGTCTCGATGCCGTTCTGGTTGCGAGCCTTGGCGCGGAGCGTGTAGTGGGTGTTGGGGGCGAGGGTGTTGAGGATCAGCGACGTGGTGGCGACCCACTGGTTCGCCTGGCTGCCGGGCGCGGGCGGCACCAGCTCGAAAAAGACCGCCGACTGCCCGAGGCCGAGGTTCGAGAGCGCCCCGGTCGCGGAAGCGTTCATGCTGGTCGCGGTGACGTTCGTGGCCTGCACGGCCGCCGGCGCTTGGATGAGCGTCGCGGTGTTCGCGCCGAGCGAGTAGTTCGTCTCGTTGGCGTGGCCGAGGGCGCTGTCGCGCGCCTTGACGCGATAGGCATAGCAGGTGTTGGGCGACAGTCCGCCGTCGATGTAGTTCGTGCCGCTCGTCCAGCCGCTGTCGTGTCCGATGCCGCAGCCGTTCGGATCGGCCTGGAAGAAGTACTCGATCGGCGGGCTGGCGTCGGTGAGCGCTGTGGCGTTCATCTGGATGGACGTGGGGGTGACCGGCACCGGCGCGAGCGCGAACGACGGCGGGTCGGGCTGCGGCGGCGTGAAGTCGAGCAGCGCGGCGGCGGCGGTCACGTTCGGGCGCGGGCCGATGTGCTGGCTGGCGGGCGTCTGCCCGTCGAGCTGCGGCGAGCCGGTTTGGACCAGCAGCGACTTGACCTGCGCCGGCGTGAGCGCCGGGCCGGCGCCGACATGCGCCTGGAAGTAGGAGATCAGCAGCGCACAGGCCCCGGCGACGATGGGCGACGCCGCCGACGTGCCGTTGAACGTGTTCGTGTAGTAGAGATTCGGCCCCTCGGCCGAGTAGGCGTTGCCGTAGCCGGTGGTCATCACGCCGGCGCCCCAGCCTTGCAGGTCCACGGTCGCGCCGTAGTTGGAGAAGGTTAGACGCGAGCGATCGCCCCACGGGCTGCCCGGCGGGCCGCCCGCACCGACGATGATCGCCCCCGAATCGTTCTGCGGCAGGAACGGCCAGTGACCGCCGTTGCCGACGCTGTAGATCGGGTCGTCGAGGTTCTGCGACCCGTTGCCGGCCGCCTCGACCACGATGGCGCCGTTGCCGGTGGCGGTGACAATGGCGTTGTACCACGGCAGGTACCACTCGACCGGCACCAGGCCGAACTGCGGGTCGGGCGGATTGCCGGTGTAGTTGGGTCCGACGGTCTGCTGTTCGAGCAGGATGACCATTCGCGACGGCGTGCCGGCCCCCAGGGCGGTGAGCACGGCTGCGCCGACGTCCCAACCGCTGGCGGTGTTGGCCGCCACGACCCACAGGTCGGCGGGCTGGACGCCGTAGCAGATGCCGGTGGTGCCGAAGCCGTTGCTGACCGACGCCATCTCGCCGAGCACGGCGGTGCCGTGGTTGTTGTCGTTGAACGGGTCGACCGGCGGCGGACCGACGAGCAGCGTCGGATGCAGGTCCTGGTGACTGAGGTTCCAGCTGTATTCGATGTCGACCACGATTGAGTTGACGCCGGTCGTGAAGTAGGGCCCCGCCCACATGCCGGGCGCGTCGACGCCGACCGTTGCGGCGTTGAGGTAGCCCTGGTTGGCCTGGAAGTTGGGCGGCGTCGGCGGTGCGACGGGGCGCGGCATGGGGAGCGCGATTTCGACCGCGTCGAGGGCGTTCAGCGCGTCGAGCGCCGCGGCCGGATTGCTGCCCGGCGCGAGCGTGAGCGTGAATTGCGTTCGCAGATCGGCGACGGCGCGACGGAGATTGCCCTGCGCGGTGGTCCGCAGCGCGGCCAGCTTTTCTTCTGTCAGCGCGTACGTGGCGCTCCAGCGGCCGCCGCCGAGCTGCGCCAGAACGGCCTTGACCGTCGGCGTCAGCGTGCCGCTGCCGCGGTCGACCAAGGCGCCGTTTTCAGCGCGGATGAGCAGGTCGTCGCGGAACTTGACGCTGATGGCGTCGCGGCGGTGCAGATCGGTGACGACCGAGTGGGCCGGCTTGAGGATCGCGGGGCGCGGCCGCGGCGACTGCGCCAGGCCGGGCGAACCGGTCGCAACAAGCAGCACGACAACGAGGCTGAACTTGAATCGGGTCATGAGTCGCTCCTTGGCAAGGCCGGAGGGGGTAATTGAAGGTGCAACCGCCGTTCCGGTAGGATGACGGGGCACAGTCGAAGCGGGCCAGCGCCGCTCTCCACAATCACCTGTGCCAAACCGGGTCGTCGTCCGTCATAAAAAAGGACCGATCCCGGAATTGCGCCATGGCGAACCCAACCCACGAGATCACCCGCCTGCTGGCGGCGGCCGGCAGCGGCCGGCGCGAGGCCTGGGACGAGTTGGCCCCGCTCATCTATGACGAGCTGAAACAGCTCGCCGAGGCGGCCTTCCGCCGCGAACGGGCCAACCACACCCTGCAACCCACCGCGCTGGTGCACGAGGCCTACGTCCGGCTGGCGGGCGGCGAGCCGGGCAACTGGAACAACCGCGTGCACTTCTTCGGCGCGGCCGCCCAGACCATGCGGCGCGTGCTCATTCAATACGCCCGGCAGCGCAACGCCGAGAAGCGCGGCGGCGGGCAGACCGTCCAGCCGCTGGACGAGCTGCTGATCGCGTTCGAAGATCGCTCGACGGACCTGCTGACGCTCGACGCGGCACTGGAGCGGCTGGCCGAGATGGACCCGCAGCAGAGCCAGATCGTCGAACTGCGGTTCTTCGGCGGGCTGACGGTGGAGGAGACGGCCGGGGTGCTGGGCGTGTCGCCCTCCACGGTCGAGCGCGGCTGGCGCGTGGCCCGCGCGTGGCTGCTGGGCGAGGTGTCGGGCGCGTAGCCCTTCCGCCGATGGACCCCCGCGGGCGGTGCGCCGCCGCGAACGACTCGCAACTTCGCATGGGCATCTCACCCGACCGCTGGCGGCAGATTAACGAGCTGTTCGAGGCCGCCGCGGCGCTGCCGCCGGCCGCCCGGACCGGCTACCTCGACCAGGCCTGCGGCGACGACGCCGACCTGCGCCGGCAGGTGCAGCGACTGCTGACGCACGACGAACGGGCCGGCGACTTCCTGCGCAACCCGACCCGCGCCCTGCCCGAATCGACTGACGCGGCGGCGCCGCTGGCGGCCGGGCTGCGGATCGGCGCCTATCGGCTGGTGCGACAGGTCGCCGCGGGCGGCATGGGCAGCGTCTGGCTGGCCGAGCGCGCCGACGAGCAGTTCCAGGGGCGCGTCGCGGTCAAGTTTCTCCACAGCGACCTGGGCACGGCCGACATCCTCGAACGGTTCCGGCAGGAGCGGCAACTGCTGGCGAACCTGCGCCACCCCAACATCAGCCGGCTGCTGGACGGCGGCGTTGCGCCCGACGGGCGCCCGTACCTGATCCTCGAGTTCATCGACGGGCTCCCGATCGACCGCTTCTGCGACCAGCGGCGGCTGACGATCGTGCAGCGGATCGAGCTGTTCCGGACCGTGTGCGGCGCGGTGCAGTTCGCGCACCAGAACCTGGTCGTGCACCGCGACATGAAGCCGGGCAACATCCTGGTGAGCGCGGACGGCGTGCCGACGCTGCTCGACTTCGGCATTGCCAAGGTGCTGGAAAGCGGCGAACTCGCCGTCGAGCGCCACGTCACGCAGACCGGCCATCGGCTGATGACCCCGGCCTATGCCAGCCCGGAGCAGATTCGCGGCGAGCCGATCACAACGGCGAGCGACATCTATTCGCTGGGGGTGGTGCTCTACGAGCTGCTCGCCGGCCGGGCGCCCTACACGCCGCGCGACGACTCGCTCACCGAGTTCGAGCGGGCCGTCTGCGAGCAGGCGCCGCAGCCGCCCAGCACGGCGATTGTGAGCGCGGCGCGCGGGAACGCGCCAGCCGATCCGGTCGCAGACGCCGACCACGTGGCGCGGCGCCGCGCGACCGACGTGGCCGGACTGCGCCGCCGGCTGCGCGGCGACCTCGACACCATCGTCCTGATGGCGCTTCGGAAGGAGCCGGAGCGGCGCTATGCCACCGCCGAGCAGCTCGCCGACGACCTCGGGCGCTATCTGCGCGGCCTGCCGGTGCGCGCGCGGCCGGACACGATTCGCTATCGCGGCGTCAAGTTCGTGCGTCGCAACCGGCTGGCGGTGGCGCTGGCGGCGGCCATCTTCGTGCTGCTGTCGACGCTGACGGTGGTGACGCAGATTCAGTCGGCGCGCGTCGCCGCGCAGAGCATGCTGGCGGCCGACCGCTACGCGCTGATGCAGCAGGTGGCCGAGTTCCAGTCCGCGCTGCTGGGCGGCATCGAGCCGGACGCGATGGGGCAGACCATCCGCAACGAGCTGCGCCGGCAGGTTCAGGCGGGCTTGGCGCAGCAGTGGATTCGCGGCCCGGACGGCACGCTGCGCCGGGAAAGCCCCGCCGAAATCGCCGCGGCGCTGCAGCGCTTCGATGACGCGCTTGCGCCCGGCAACCTGACCGACGTGGCGCGGCGGATGCTCGACGCCAGCGTGCTGCGCCCGGGGCTGGCGGCGATCGAGCGGCGCTTCTCGAACCAGCCCGACGTCGACGCCAAGCTGCGCTACACCATCGGGTCGATCTATCGCAGCCTGGCGCTCTACGACGCCGGCGAGCCCGAGCTGCGCCGCGCGCTGGCGCTGCAGCGCAAGCTCTATCCGCAGGGTCACCTCGACATCGCCGCCACCGAAAACGAGCTGGGGCTGTTGCTTCAGGACGAGCATCGCTATGTCGACGCCGAGCCGCTCTTTCGCGATTCGCTCGCGCTGCGGCAGCGGCTGCTGCCGGCCGATCATGTCGAGCTGGCCCGCGGGCTGAACAACCTCGGGACGCTGCTGCTCGACCGGCGCGACCTGGAATCGGCCGAGCCGCTGCTGCGCGACGCGCTGGCGATGCGCCGCCGCCTGCTTGGCGACGAGCACGCCGAGGTGGCGCAGAGCCTGCACAACGTCTCGGGGCTGCTGGCGCTGAAGCGCGACTTCGCCGCCGCCGAACCGCTTTGCCGCGAGGCGCTCAGGATCAATCGCAAGGTGTATGGCAACGAGAGCTCGTCGGTCGCGTGGAGCCTGAACAACCTGGCCGGGCTGCTGGCCGAACAGGGCGACTTCGCCGGCGCGACGCCGCTGGCGGTCGAGGCGCTGGCGATTCGCACCCAGCTGTTCGGCACCGACCACCCCATCACGCTCGTGTCGATCAACAACCTGGCGGGCATGTACATCAAGCAGGGGCGGTTCGGCGAGGCCGAGCCGCTGGCGCGGCAGGCGCTGACGGGTTGGTCGCGGCGCCGTCCGGCCGGCGATCCGAGCGTCGCCATGGCGCGGCTGGTGCTGGCGGTGGTGCTGGACGGCGAGCAGCGCCACCCCGAGGCGGAGCAGGTGGTCGCGCTCGGCGACTGGGACGCGCTGCTGGCGAGCGACGGCGTGCCGATCGATCACAAGCGCCGCATCCTGAAGCGGCTGGCGGAGATGTACTCGGCGTGGCGGAAACCCGGGGTTGCGGCGCGATGGCAGGCGCGGCTGGCCGAGCCGCGATTCGCCGAGCAGTCGAGCATCGCGACCAGCCGGCCCGACGTCCGCCGCGACGCGCCCGCCGCGGGCCCGCAGACGCAGCCGGTGGCGACGCGCTGATTCCCGTGATGGCGAAGCTGTGCGCGCGGAGCGTGCGCGAATGTGCCGGGCGGGCTACTTGCCGCAGTAGTCGATGATCCGCGCGATCTCGCTGCGCAACGCCGAGCGCGGCACGACGCGATCGACGAATCCACGTTCGAGCATGAAGTCGGCGGTCTGGAAGCCCTGCGGCAGCTCGGTCTTGACGGTGTTCCAGATGACGCGCGGGCCGGCAAAGCCGATCATCGCGCCCGGCTCGGCGAGGATCACGTCGCCGAGCGAGGCAAAGCTGGCGGCCACGCCGGCGGTGGTCGGGTCGGTCATGACGGTGACATACAGGCCGCGTCCCGAGTCGTGCCGACCGACGGCGGCCGAGGTCTTGGCCATCTGCATCAGGCTGGTGAGCCCCTCCTGCATGCGGGCGCCGCCGGACGCGGTCACGATGACCACCGGCAGATCGGCAGCGGTGGCCTGCTCGATCGCGGCGGTCACCTTTTCGCCCAGCACGGCGCCCATCGAGCCCATGATGAAGAACGGGTCCATCACCGCGAGGATGACGGCGCGACCCTTGATGTAGGCCTTGCCGGTGACGACGGCCTCGCGCACGCCGGCGGCGCGCTCGGCCTCGGCAAGGCGCGCCTGGTAAGGCTTGGTGTCGGTCCAGCGGAGCGGGTCGGTCGAGGTGAGGTCGGCGTTGAATTCCTCAAAAGCGCCGGGGTCGCAGAGCTGCTCGATGCGCGTGCGGGCGTTGACGCGATAGTGCAGTCCGCATTCGGGGCAGACCAGCAGGTTCTCTTCCAGCACCTTGCGGAAGATCATCTTGCCGCAGCCTTCGCAGCGCATCCACAGACCGTCCGGGACCTCCACCTTCGCCATGGCAATCTCTCGCGCGGCCGGGCCGCGGGCGATCGTGCATCCGTCGCCGGGCCGACCCCTAGAACGACGTGAAGAGTGAGCGCACTGAAAAGACCAGCGACGACAAAACGTCGCGAATCGGCCCGAAGATCGGCGTCAGGTCGATCAGCGACAGCCCGGGCACCAGGGCGGCACTGATCGCCCACCACAACGCCGCAAACGCGCCCAGGCCCGCCAGCACCATGCCGCCTCCGGCGATCGCGCTCCATCGACCCCGCGCCGCATTATACCGCGGAGGCGGCCGGCGGCAGCGAGTGGGGCTGAATCAGGCGGGCCCGGGCTGCCGAGCCGTCGGCGAGCGAAGCGGCGGGCGGGCGATGGACAGGCACGCGGGGGCCGGGTGCCGCGGGCGCAAGAAAAAAGCCGGGGCGCGCATTGCTGCGCGCCCCGACCCAAAGCATTTGCATTTGCGACCAGCGGGTCGCTTAGCGGCGGACAAACGTCAGTACGCCGCTCAGCAGAATGTCGAGCGGATCGAACAGCGTGTCCAGAATGCCGAACGCGAAGTTCGTGATGATGTTGCTGGAGAGCTCCAGCACCGTCTGCAGGAAGAAAATGCCAATCGACAACCAGTTCATGTGAAACCTCTCTTCCGAAATACCGCGAGTTCTCTAACGACCAACCGAGCCGAGAGCACCACACCCCGGCACAAGTCCGGAGCACGGCACCATCGGCTCAGCGGATCGAGGTCGCGACCGCGCGACCTGACTGGCTGTGACCCGGCACTGCAGCAAACTTGCCGTCCGCGCCAAGCCCGCCGAAGTCACACCGCTTAGCGGTGCAGGAACGTCAGAACGCCGCTCATCACGATATCGAGCGGATCGAACAGCGTGTCGAGGATGCCGCCAAAGATGTTCGTGATGAAGTTGCTGCTGAGCTCGAGGATCGTCTGCAGCACAAAAATACCAATCGACCACCAGTTCATGATTCTTCCTTTCCTTGTCTGGTTCCCGCTTCCCTAACGCTTTTTAACGCTGTTGCCGTTCGCCTCTGGACAACACTCTGAAGGTCTGCGGGAACAAGCCGACCTGATCACGAGTTGTTGCCCCGGCCTTGCCGCGCCTAAAGGACGAGGCCTTTCAAGCTTATCGCCTGAAGACGGGGGCGGAGTTTAATGAAGCTTCCAAACGCCTGTCAATACTAAAAACAGCCCGAAGGGAATTTTTTTTCTGACAACCACACTCCAATCTGTTGGGGTTCTGGGCAATATGCGCAACCAATTGAAAAACATGATGTTGCGACAATCCGCCACCGAACGCTCGTCCGCAAATACCGCCCGCCACGGCGCTGCGAATTGTGTCATCTTTCGCAGACCAACATCTAGACTTACGTGCAATTCCACGCGCGCCAATTCATCGTAGCCGACGCGCCATAACACGCGCTCGCCGCGCGAATCTCCCGGGCGCCAACGCCACGTCCGCGCCTCCGTGCACAGCGCCGCCGCGCTCAGGGTGGCGCGAAATCGGCCGACACCGGGTTGTGATCCGACCCGCCGCTCGCCACCGACCCCGGCAGGATGCGATACGATTTTGCGACGTAATGCGTCGCCATTTCGGGCGAACAGAGGATGAAGTCGATCATCGACCGGTGGGGCTCGGCATTGAACGTGATGCGGTTGTCGGCCGGCAGATCCTCGAAAAAGCAGTGCAGCTCGCTTGGCCCGGCGCCGCGAATCGTCTTCAGCGCGTCGCTCTCCCAGGTGTCGTTGAAGTCGCCGCAGATCACGAACCGTGCCTTCACGTCGGCCGCCAGCAGACCGTCGCAGATGCGCCGGATCTCGGCCGCCTCGGCGGCGCGGATCGGCGGCGACGCGACGTTCTCTCCGCGCTTTGACTTGAGATGCACCACGAACAGGTCAAACGCGGCGCCCCCGGCCGGCTCGATGTGCACGCGCGGAAAGTCCCGTCGAAATCGTGTCTTGCGCCCGTTTGACAGCGGGAATTCGACATGCCGGTAGGAGGTCACCGGCCCGACCGGCAGCCGCGAGAGCACCGCGCAGTCGATCCCCCGGGCGTCGTTGCCTTCGAACAGCACCACGTCGTGATAGCCCAGGTCACCCAGCAACGCCCGGTTGAATCGCTCGAGCACCCCGCGGTTTTCCACCTCAACAAGCGCCAGCACGTCGGCATCCAGCCGGTGAATCGTCTCCGACAGCCGCAGCAGCTCGCCGCGCGGCTTGGCGGGCGTCCCCTCGTCGTGGGTGTACGGGTCGTCGAACTCGTCGAACAGGTTAAGCGTGTTGAACGAGCCGATGCGGATGCGATCGGCCGGGCGCGACGTGGTGACCGCGGGCGCGCCCGACATCGAGGCCGGTGGCCCGGGCAGCGGCCGCATCAGCTCGGGCGCGGTCAGGGTCAGCTCGGGCTGGCCGTTGTACTCGTCGACCACCCCGAGCACTTCGACCCATCGGCCGACCCACGACACGGCGGGCGGATTGATCTGCCGCGCGACCTCACGTCGCGCATAGACGTGCAGCGCGGCCCGGTTCAGCCGCGAATCGAAGTAGAGCGTCTCGCCGCCGGTGCTGGTGCGGGTTTCGAGCACCTGTCCCACGAGGACCACGCGCTCGCCGGCGTGCTGCGGCGCCTCGCGACAGGTGACGCGCTCGTAGCCTTCGAACGTCTCGAACTGCCGCGCGGCGGCGGGGCGCGAGGTCGCGGCGGTGGTGGTCGCGGCCGGGCCGGTCGTCGCCGGCGCGGCCTGATTGACAACAGACAAGGCCAATGCCCACGCGAAAAACGTACTCGGCATGTCGCGGTCCCCTTGAAATTGAGGTGTGCCGGCCAGACGGCGGTCATCGCCGCGGCGGCGCAGACCGATACGGTACGCCCGCGTCGCGCCGGCTGGCAAGCCGGATCAGGAGCCTTCCGCCGGCGCGCCCGGCGCGCCACCGTGGACGCGGTGAATCAGCAGGGCGTTGCTGCTGCCGGGGTGCGACAACTGCGTGCCCACCACGACGATCGACAGCTCGCCCGGCTCGGCCCAGCCGCGCGCCAGCAGCAGGTCGTCGAGCTCGCGCAGCAGGGAATCGGGCTCGTTGCGGAACTCGGCCGCCAGGGGCGTCACGCCGAAGTAGAGCGCCATCCGCCGGCAGACCCGCGCGTCGGAGCAGAGCCCGAAGATCCGCTGCGTCGGCCGGTTCTTGCTGATGAGCCGCGCCGTGATGCCGCTCTGCGTGTGCACGGCCAGCAGCGAGACGTCGAGGTCGCGCGCCAAGAGGCAGGCGCCGTGCGCCACAGCCGAGGTCAGGCGCATCGAGGCGGCGAGCACCTCGGCATCCGGTGCGGCGCGAAACCGTTCCAGGAACGTCTCGGTGTGCTCGGCGACGCGCGCCAGCATCCGCACGGCTTCGACCGGGTAGCGGCCGACCGCCGTTTCGGCCGAGAGCATCAGCGCGTCGGCGTGGTCGAGAATGGCGTTGGCCGCGTCGGAGACCTCGGCGCGGGTCGGCGTCGGGCTGTCGACCATGCTCTGGAGCATCTGTGTCGCGACGATCACCGGCTTGCCGGCATATTGACAGCGCCGCGCAATCGCCTTCTGGAGCATCGGCACGCGCTCGATGGGCATCTCGACGCCCAGGTCGCCGCGCGCCACCAGAACCGCGTCGGCGGCATCCAGGATGCCGTCCAGTTCGGCGATCGCGGCCGACTTTTCAATCTTCGCGACGATCGGCAGCTCTGATCCGGCCGGTCCAAGCGCGGCCCGCAGCGCCACCAGGTCGGCCGGCCGTCGCACGAACGACAGCGCCAGGTAGTCGACGCCGTTCTGCGCCGCCCAGGCGGCATCGACGCGGTCCTTGTCGGTCAAGGCGTCGACGCGCACCGGGGAATCGGGCAGGTTGATTCCCTTGCGGTCGGAGACGACGCCGCCGACCTCGACCGTGCAGCTCAGCGCGTCGCCGCTTTTCGCGGTGGTGCGCAAGGTGACGCGCCCGTCGTCGATCAGCAGGCGGTCGCCGGCGCGGACATCGTCGATGAGCGCCGCGTAGCTGCACGTCAGCCGCGACGCGTCGCCGGGCCCGTCGCCGCGGACGAACTGCACGGTCGCGCCGTCGCGCAGCTCGGCCTGGCCGCCGGCAATCGCGTTCAGGCGGATCTTCGGCCCGCACAGATCGCCCATGACGGCGACGTGGGCGCCCCGCTCGGCGGCCGCGGCGCGAATGGCCGTCAGCGCCGCGCCGTGCGTCGCGTGGGTTCCGTGCGAGAAATTCAGCCGGAAGACGTTCACGCCGGCGTCGATCAGCCGGCCGAGCATCTGCGGCGAGCTGCTGGCCGGCCCGACGGTGGCGATCACCTTGGTGCGCATCGAAGGCTCCTTCCGGCGCTGCGGCGCGTCTTGCGGCGCGCGGCGAGCCGGGCCCGGCCGCGGACCGGCTACGACCGCAGCACGTACTCCATCAGTTCCCAGCCATGCTCGATCACCAGGTCGGCGTCGTCCGCGGCCGACTCGGTGAAGCGCGTCGCGGCGCCCAGGCCGAACGGCGCCGATCCGCACACGCAGAAGGGCACCGGCTCGGCGCCCAGCCCGCGGCGCTGCACATAGGCCGGCACATCGCACGCCACCGCCAGGCTCCAGTGCGGCTCGCGCTGCAGTCGCGCGAGCAGCGGCGCGATCACCGCGCTGTCGGCCTGCTCGATGGCCCGCAGCTTGCCCGAGACGTCGCCCGCCAGCGCCGCCTCGAGCGGGCGATCCAGGTGCACGACCACCAGCTCATGCTCGTCGAGCGCCGCCAGCGCGGCGGTGCCCGGCGCGGTCGCGTCGTCGCAGTCGTCGCCGGGTCCGACCGTCGGCCAGCCCAGCGCGGCCGCCACGCCGCGAAAGAGCTCGTCGCGCCCGACCGCCGCGCCGCGCAGGCCGAACTGCTCGCGGAAGCGGCGCAGCCGCGGCGGAACGCCCTGTCCCCAGAGCCACAGCGCGTTGAGCGGCGCCGAGCCCGCGTCGACGCGCAGCCGATTGACCGCGTGCCCGGTCAGCACTTCGTCGGCCGAACGCATCAGCCCGCGCAGCCCGTCGGCGCGCGGACCGGTGGGCCAGTGCTTCGAGCGCGCCCGGCCGAGCATGTCGATCGCCGGCGTGCAGGCCACGTCGCCGAATTCGTCGGGCGCGAGCATCAGTCCGCGGCCGCCGCGCATGGCATGAAACAGGAAGCCGCGCTCTTCGAACGCCGCCGACAGTGCTGCAAAGAGCCGGTCGGCCTCGGCGCCGGCGACGCGTCCGGCGGCGAAATCGGCGACCACGTCGTCGGCGACGGTCACCAGGTCGCCGCGAAAAAGCACCTGCCCGGCGCCGGAATGACGCCGCCGCAGGCCCTCGATCCCCGCATAGCCGCAGTAGTTCCGCCGCGCGTCGCAGCCGGCCAGCGCCCGACGGCGTCGCCACGTCGCGCGACGCCGCGAACTCGTCGGTCACCGTGCGCACCCGCCCCATCCGGCCCGACGAGACCACGGCGTCGAGCGCCGGGGTGCGCGCCGCCGCCAGCGGCGACCTTCCGTTCAGCTCGTCCAGCGGCTCGTCGGCCGCGCCAGACAGGATCACCATCGCGTGTCGCCGCTGCATGCGCGCCTCGATCGGACGGCGCCGCGCCGCCCGGCCGGATCATACCGCCGGCCGAGGCGCCGCGCGGTCCGGCGATATCATGCCCGCTATGCCGACGCCCCCCGCGCCGATCGGTTCCGCCGCCGCGCTCGAACGCGACCGGCTGCGCGTCGTTCTGGCGACCGTCGCGCTCAACATCCTGGCGGTCGGAATGTTCGCGCTGCTGCCGCACTCCGACTGGCGGACCGGCGTGCTGCTCAACTCGCTCGACAACGCCCTGCTGCTGGCATTCGTTCTGGCGCGGCGCGACGCGCGGCTCGGCCTGCTCATGCTGTGCGGCGCGGCGGCGGGGCTGGTCGAGCTGGCGGCCGACGCCTGGCTGGTCGACGCCACGCGCACGCTCGACTATTCGATCGGCGGCGGGCCGATGGTGTGGCACTCGCCGGCGTGGATGCCGCTGGCGTGGGAAGTGGTCTTCGTGCAGTTCGCCTGCATCGGCAAGCGACTGATCGACGCGGCCGGCGTGCCCGCGGGCGTGACGCTCACCGGCCTGCTGGGGGCGCTCAACATCCCCTACTACGAAGAGATGGCCCGCTATGCGCGCTGGTGGCGCTACGACCAGTGCCGCAGGCTGCTGCACACGCCTTACTACATCATCGCGGGCGAGTTCGTCATCGCGGCCGGATTCGCATGGCTGGGGGCGCGGCTGCTGCGCGGGCCGGTGCGGCCCAGGCGATCGGCTGGCGCCACGCTGGCGCGGGCACTGCTCGCCGGGGCGCTCGGCGGCGCGCTGATCTACGCCGCCTATGCGGGCGCGTGGTGGCTCATCGAACGACCGCGATGACGCCGCCGCGGCACGGCCCGCGGCCCGGGCCGGGGCGGGCGAAACACCGCTCGCACCCACGGCTACGGACAGGCCGGATCGCTGTCGCCGAGCAGCTTGGCGACGAATGGCGCCACGTCGGCGACGGTCACCAGGCTGTCGGCGTTGAAGTCTGCACAGCGGCAGCCGGGTCCGCTGACGCTGCCCGAAATGACGCAGGCGACGAACGCCTGCACGTCGGTCCCGTCGGCGCGGTTGTCGCCCGACGTGTCGCCAGTGCAGGTGAGACACTGACATTCGTCGGGAATCAGGTCGTGGTTGGCGTCGGCGCTGCTGCCGATTGCGATGTCGCAGGCGTCGCGCCGGCCGTTGAGGTTGCAGTCGGGCCCGACGGCCACCGCCGGCACGATCTTGCGGACCTCGCCGGTGCCCCAGCGCGTGACGTAGAGCTCGCCGAGCGCGTCCTCGCCGAAGCTCGAGAGGATGGTGCCGGTCAGCGCCAGCTCGGCGGTGCGGTTGGTGAGGCTGGTGATGCCGCCGCCCGGGCTGTATCGGAACGTCACCACCTGACCGCCCCAGTCGCCGAAAAAGTATGTGCCCGGCAGGTCTGGAATGGCGCAGCCGCGATAGACATATCCGCCGATGACCGCCGAGCCGCTGATGACCGTTCCGCCGCTGTGCGGATACTCGAAGATCGGCGCGATCGACGGCGGCAGTGCGCCGGCGCACTCGGCGAAGCCGCTGGTGAGTGTGCCCTCCTTGCAGCGCCAGCCGTAGAAGCTGCCGCCGGTTGCGGCAGGCTGATAGTCGATCTCCTCGCGGGCCAACTGCCCGACGTCGCCGATGTAGAGCTCGCCGGTCAGCCGATCGAACCCGGCCCGCCACGGATTGCGCAGACCATAGGCCCAGATCTCGGGCGCGGCCGGCGGCATGCCGACAAACGGGTTGCCGGCCGGGATGCGATAGAGCTTGTCCGGGTCGGCGGGGAAGCCGTCGTCGTCGGCCGAGCCGGGCTGGCCGTCGGGTCCGTTGACGTCGAGCCGCAGGACCTTGCCCTTGAGCACGGTGAGGTCGGACGCGGCGTTGAGCGGGTCGTTCTCGCCGCCGTCGCCGGTGTTGTAGTAGAGGAAGCCGTCGGGTCCGAAGTCCATCCACGCCGCGCGGTGGTTCGAGAGCGTGTAGGGCACGCGCAGGATGGTGGTGGGCGCCGGGTTGGCGATGTCCGGATTGGCCGATACCTGGAACCGCGCCAAGATCGGATCGGCCGTCGGACCGCCGACGTTGGCCGTGTAACAGACATAGAAGATGCCGTTCGACAGGTAGTTGGGGTGAAAGCAGAGGCTCAGCAGCCCGAACTCGAGCGTGCCGGAGTTGAAGCCCGGCAGGGTGCTCACGTCGAGAAACGGGGTCGCCAGCAGCACGCCGTTCTTGACGATTCGCACGCGGCCCGGCTGCTCGGTGACAAACAGCCGCGCGAAGTCGCCGCGCGGGCTCGTGCAATAGGTCGGATGGGTCAGACCGGAGCAGACCAGCGTTGTCGTGAGCGGCGGCTCGACGGCGACGGCCGGCGGGACCGGCAGCGCGGCGAGCGCCGTGAGCGCGGCCAGCGCGGCAACGGGCACAATTCTGCGGAACGGATGATGGCCGGGTGCGGCTTGCGTTCGAACGGGCATGGCATGATCTCCGACGGCCGGTTGCGGCGCGGCGCACCCGATACGCGCGCAGACACCCGGCCGAAATAGTGATGACTCGCCCCAGTTTCTCAATCAGATAGAGGGCTGAAACTCCCCAACGCCGACGGCCCGCCAGGTCAGGCGCCGGTCATATTACCGCGCGGCGCGGTCGCAATTCAACCGGCCGCCGGCACGCGCTGCAACGGCCCGGCCGCGCCGGCCGGAGCCACCAGCGCCCGCGCGATCTCGTCGAAGTGATTGCACAACGTCGACAGGTGGGCCTCGCTCGGATAGGTCACCAGGCGTGCGGCCGGCAGCGCGGCGACCGCGCGACGGACCATCGCGATCGGGGCGTTCACATCCTGCTCGCCGTGGAAGAGCGCGATCGGCATTCGCACCTCGGCGAGGTCGAAGCTGAAGTCGCGGACGTAGAGCCCGAAGTCCCACGTCGGACCGCGCGCCCCCTGCCGCAGACACTCGCGCATCGTTTCGCCGAACGCCTCCAGCCGGCCCGGCTCGGCGAACGCGGCGAAGTCGGCCGGCGGCATGCGCTTTTTCAGACCCGCCAGCTCGGCCTCGCGATTGCCCTCCGACACGCCGCCCATCAGACCCATCAGCAGCCGCAGCACGAACGGCGCCCGGCGCGCGAGCGTGAGCATGACGCGGTTTGCCACCGGCAGGCCGGCCCGCGCCTCGGGCCAGTCCATCCGCCAGCCGCCCGAGACGATGACCGCCGAGCGCAGCCGCCGCGGAATCCGCGCCGCACAGACCGCGACATACGGCCCGCCGCCAGAGTTGCCGAGCACCGAGAACCGTTCCAACCGCAGCGCGTCGGCCAGCGCCTGCACGTCGGCCGGCCAGTCGGTGATCCGCCGGCGGGGCTGGAAGCTCGAGCCGCCGATGCCGGGCCGATCGGGGGCGATGACGCGCAGCCCGAGCCGGGCCAGCCGCTCATCGCCGACGAGCAGCGGTTCAAGGCGCGACGACGGCGCACCGTGGAAATAGAAGACCGGCTCGCCGTCGGGTCGGCCGAATTCGGCGAACGAGAGCCTCCGGCCGTCCGCGAGGATGATCGACTGATCGGTGTTCACACGCGGGCGCTTGTGTCGGCGCGGCGGAATATTTTCGTGGCGGCAGCGGCCGGCGGTACTTCGCCCAGCGAACAGCCGCGGGACGGCCATGCCTCCGCACCCGCCACTCAGCGCGTTACCCTGTCGAACCGCCCCGCCCGTCGCCGCGTATCACGACGGTCGGCCCGCACGCGCGAAGGAGGTCGCTTGGAGCCTCAATTCAGCAACTGCTACGCAGACGAACGTTACGCGGCAGCCTATGCCCGGCTCGAATTTCCCGGAACCTACTTCCTGGCGTTCCGCGATCTGCCCGACCTGCTGGCGCGACACGTCCGCGGAACCCGCGCCCTCGACTTCGGCTGCGGCACCGGCCGCTCGACGCGATTCCTGGCGCGGCTCGGCCTTCAAACCACCGGCGTCGACATCTCGCCCGAGATGATCCGCCACGCCCAGTCCTTCGACCCGCTCGGCGACTACCGCCTCGTCACGGAAGACGGCCCGCGGCAGTTCGCCGACGGGGCGTTCGACCTGGTCCTGGCGGCCTTTCCGTTCGACAACATCCCGACCCGCGAGCGCAAGGTGCAATTGTTCGCCGAGCTGCGACGCCTGCTCGCGCCGGACGGCCGCATCGTCAGCGTCGTCTCGACGCCCGACATCTACCGCCACGAATGGCTGTCATTCACCACGCGCGACTTTCCCGAGAACGGCCGGGCCCGCTGCGGCGACGAGGTGCGGATCATCAACCTGGCGCTGAACGACCCGCGGCCGGCGGTGGACATTCTTTGGCCCGACGAGGATTACCGCGACGTCTATGCCCGCTCGGGGCTGCGCGTGGTCGAGTGGCGGCTGCCACTTGGGCGCGACGACGAGGGGTTTGAGTGGGTGACGGAGCGGACGATCGCCCCGTGGGCGGTGTACGTGCTGGGGCGGTGACGGGCGGTGAGCATGCGCGCCCGGCGCGGACGATTGGGATGGTGGGTCACGAAGCGACCCACCCTACACGGCTCCGACAGATTCCCGTAGGGTGGGTGGTCCCCCACCCACCAATCCGCGAAGGCAAGACGGTGGCTCGCAGAGCGACCCACCCTACGCGGCTCGAGCCATTGACCCGGGGCTCAAGTATGTCCGTAAGCCCTCACCCCGCTCTCTCTCCCAAAGGGCGAGAAAGGTTTACTTCTTCACCTCAAACTCCGCATCAATCACATCGTCATCCTTCTTGCCGCCGGGGGAACCTGCGCCCGCGCTCACCGGCTCCTCCGCGCCGCCCGCCGCGCCAGACTTCTTGCTCGCCTGCTCGTAGATGATCTTGCCCACCGTCTGCGACGCCTCCATCATCGCCTCCAGCGCCCGCTCGATGGCCGCCTTGTCGTCACGCTTCAGCACGTCCTTCAAATTGTTGATGGCGCTTTCCACCTTGCCGCGCTCGCCGGCCGGCACGCGCTCGCCGTGCTCCTTCAGCGTCTTCTCGGTCTGGTAGAGCAGGTTGTCCGCCCGGTTGCGGACCTCGACCAGGTCGCGCTTGCGCTGGTCGTCGCCGGAATACTGCTCGGCCTCGCGCCGCATCCGCTCGACTTCTTCCTTGCTCAGCCCCGAGCTGCCCTTGATTTCGATCTTGTGCTCCTTGCCGGTGCCCAGGTCCTTGGCCGAGACGTTGAGAATGCCGTTGGCGTCGATGTCGAAGGTCACCTCGATCTGCGGCATGCCGCGCGGCGCCGGCGGAATGCCGGTCAGGTTGAAGCGCCCCAGCGTGCGGTTGTCGATCGCCATCGGGCGCTCGCCTTGCAGCACGTGGATGGTCACCTCGGTCTGCCCGTCGGCGGCCGTCGAGTAAGTCTCCTTCTTGCTGGTGGGGATGGTGGTGTTGCGGCCGATCATGGCGGTCATCACTCCGCCGAGCGTTTCGACGCCCAGCGAGAGCGGCGTCACGTCGAGCACGAGGATGTCTTTCATCTCGCCCGAGATGATGGCCGCCTGAATGCCCGCGCCGATGGCGACCGCCTCGTCGGGGTTCACGCTGCGGTTGGGCTCCTTGCCGAAGATTTCCTTGCACAGCCGCTGCACGGCGGGCGTGCGCGTGCTGCCGCCTACGAGGATGACCTCGGCAACGTCGCGCGGGCTGAGCTTGGCGTCTTCGAGCGCCCTGAGGCACGGCCGGCGGCAGCGCTCGGTGAGCGGCTCGGTGAGCTGCTCGAACTTGGCCCGCGTCAGCGTCTCGGTGAGGTGCTTGGGGCCCGAGGCGTCGGCCGTGATGAACGGCAGGTTGATGGTCGTCTCCATGCTGCTCGAGAGCTCGCACTTGGCCTTCTCGCAGCCTTCCTTCAGGCGCTGCAGCGCCATGGCGTCCTTGCGCAGGTCGATGCCGGTCGACTTGCGGAAGTTCTCGGCGACGTAGTCGATGAGCAGCTGGTCGTAGTCGTCACCACCCAGGTGGGTGTCGCCGTTGATCGCCAGCGTCTCGAAGACGCCGTCCCCGACGTCGAGGATGGAGATGTCGAACGTTCCGCCGCCCAGGTCGAAGACGGCGATCTTGCCGCCCTTTTTCTGGTCCATGCCATAGGCGAGCGCGGCGGCAGTGGGCTCGGGCAGGACGCGCTTGACGTCGAACCCGGCGATCTCGCCCGCCTCCTTGGTCGCCTTGCGCTGGGCGTCGTTGAAGTAGGCCGGCACGGTGATGACCGCCGACACCACCTTCTCGCCCAGGTAGTCCTCGGCGGTCTTCTTCAGGTCCTGCAAGACCATGGCCGAGATCTCGGGCGGCGTGTAGTGCTTGCCGCGGACGTTGACCTTGACCAGCTCCTCCGAGCCGCCGACCACCTCGTAGGGGACGAGCTTCTCTTCCGCGCCGACTTCCGAGTGTCGCCGGCCCATGAAGCGCTTGATCGAGAAGATGGTGTTGCGCGGATTGGTGACCTGCTGGTGCTTGGCAATCTGGCCGACCAGCCGCTCGCCTTTCTCGGTGAAAGCAACCACGGACGGCGTCAGGCGCGAGCCCTGCGCGTTGGTAAGCACCTTGGGGTGACCGCCTTCCATGATGGCCACCACCGAATTCGTCGTTCCCAGGTCGATGCCGATGATCTTGGACATTGCTGGCTCCTTCGTCGCGCACGAGCGCGCGGCGGCGCGCCATCGGCGCGCAGTCCTACGCGAGCCAACTTTGCAACGGCGGTGCCACGCTTCGCCGACCCGGTTGATTCGCCGTAAGCGCCTCTGAGAAAATGAGTTGAGATGCGGTGTCGACCGCCAACCACCCCGGCCGGGCTGCCACTCTGACAGCTTCTAAGCCCGCTGGCAGACTGAACTAGCGTCGATCGGCAGGCGCAATCTCGGCCACGGCGCGCTCAAACTCGGCCGGTGTGACGCGTTCGGCCCACGCCAGCCCGGCTTCGCCGACCACCACGAACCGCACCCCGTCCGCCGAGCGCTTCTTGTCGCGCTGCGCATGGTCCCACAGCGCGGCCGTGTCGACCGCGGCCGGCAGTCGCGCCGGCAGGCCCAGCCGCGCCAGCACGTCGCGCGTCCGGTCGATCCACCCGGCCGGTGTCACGCCGCGCTCGACGCCGAGGCGCAACGCCGCGAGCAGGCCCAGCGCCACGCACTCACCGTGCCGCAGCGCGTAGCCGCTGTGGCTCTCAAGCGCGTGGCCGACGGTGTGGCCGAAGTTCAGCGCTGCCCGGCCGATGCCGTCTGCGCCGCCGGTCTCGCGCGGATCGGCCGCGACCACCGCCGCCTTGATGCGGACGTTCCAGCCGACCAGTTCCACGAGCGTGGCGGCGTCGCGCGCCAGGAGTGCGCCGGCCTGCTCGGTGAGCCAGGTCAGCCGATCCGAAGCGCGAATGAGCGCGTGCTTGACGCACTCGGCCAGCCCGGCGTGCAGGTCGCGCTCGCTCAGCGTGGCGAATGCGCCCACGTCGGTCATCACCGCGATCGGCTGATGGATCGCCCCGACCAGGTTCTTGGCCGCGGCAATGTTGACCGCCGACTTGCCGCCGATGGCCGCATCGACCGCCGCCTCGACCGTGGTCGGACAGAGCACCAGCGGCACGCCGCGCAGCCAGGTCGCCGCGACAAAGCCCGCCACGTCGCCGGTCGCGCCGCCCCCCAGCGCGATGATCGGCATTCTGCGATCGACCGGCTCGCGCGCCAGGTCCAGGTAGAGCCGGGCGGCCACCTCAAGCGTCTTGCCGCCCTCGCCGGCGGGAACGGCCGCGGCGCGGGTGTCGAAGCCGGCGCGGCGCAGTCCATCGAGCAGCGCCGGGCCGTGGAGCGCCGCGACCGACTCATCGGCGATCACGAACGCCCGTCGGGCGGTCAGCCGGTCGGCGAGCAGTCCGCCGATTCGCGCCAGCAGGCCGTGGCCGATCGTGACGGCATATGTGCAATCGCACAACTCAATGGGTTCGATTCGATCGGTCATGGTGGACGGGTCCGCGCAAACGGGCACGCTGCGGGCGGCATTGTACGACAACGGTCCGCGCGCGCCGGGCCGAACTGCGGCCGCTCCGATTGCGTAGAAACGGGAAAAAGAGGGCAAAAGTCCCCGTTGTGCCATGTGGGCGCAGTGCAGCCGCGGAAACGACCCCGAATGAATGCACGGAAAGCAATGCCGCACAAAATGTTCGAAGACTGTGTGATGGTGCACAGCGACCCAGGAAGCCTGGAGTTGGGTATTCTGGGAACAGAAACGCATGCAACTTCGCTGATAGTTTGTCGTAACATATTGTGGTGTTTGATATTGCGGTGATGTCCGGGCCGGGCCGCGACTGCGTGATGCGTCTCAAGCCTTGACGGTTTCGGACCTTACGAGTAATCTCTTGGGTTTATGAGTCGTACTACCTTGCCAATTCGCTCGGCTCCGACGACCACCGCCGGGGCCATCAAGACCTTCCGGCAGGCCGTGGCGTTCCTCGAGTCGCTGCCGAACCTGGAGAACAGTTCGCGCCCGCGCGACGTGGCAAACGCCTTCAAGCTCAGCCGAATGGTACGCCTGATGGGCGAACTGGGGAATCCGCAGAAGACCCTGCGCGTGGCGCACATCGCCGGGACCAAGGGCAAGGGTTCGACCGCCGCGATGCTGGCCGGCATGCTCCGCGAGAACGACCTGCGCGTCGGGCTCTACCTGTCGCCGCACATCCTTGACATCCGCGAGCGGATCTCGGTCAACGGCCGGATGATCTCCGAGCCCGAGTTCACCCGGCTGACGACGCGCGTGGCGGGCGTCATCCGCCGGCTCAAGAACGAGCGGCCGACCTACTTCGAGGCGTTGACCGCGATCGGCTTCCTCTATTTCGCGCAGCGCGCGGTCGATCTGGCCGTGCTCGAGGTCGGCCTGGGCGGGCGACTGGACGCCACCAACATCATCAAGCCCGACGTGTGCGGCATCACCAGCATCAGCCTCGACCACATGCACGTGCTCGGCAAGACGCTGATCGCCATCACCGAGGAAAAGGCCGGCATCTTCAAGCCGGGCGTGCCGGTGATCAGCGCGCCGCAGGACGCCGAGGTGAAGAAGACGCTGCGGCGCGTGGCGGCCAAGGTGGGCTGCCCGCTGCTGGTCGCCGGCGAGGACTTCGAGTTCAGCATCCGGTTCGAGTCGTCGCGGACCACCGGGCCGCAGACGCGCATCTGCGTCACCACGCCGAACAGCCATTTCGAGCACCTGCACGTGCCGATGGTCGGCGATCACCAGGCGAAGAACTGCGCCGTGGCGCTGGGCATGCTCGACCAGCTCAGGGCGCGCGGCTTCAAGATCGACGAGGAAAAGGCCACCGCCGGGCTGGCGCGCGTCAGCCTGCCGGGCCGGATGGAGATCATCCATCACGAGCCGCGCGTGCTGGTCGACGGCGCCCACAACGCCGAGAGCATCTCGGCCGTCATGCACGCCATCGGCCAGAACATCACCGCCGACTCGACCATCGTCATTTTCGGCTGCAACGCCGACAAGGACGTCGACGGCATGCTCACGCTGCTGTCGCAGGGGGCCGACAAGGTGATCTTCACGCGCAGCGTGCACCCCAAGGCGGTCGCGCCGGCCGAGTTGGCGGCGCGATTCAAGGAGCTGACCGGCCGGCAGGAGCAGTTCGCCGAGCGACTCGACGGCGCCCTGCTGATCGCCAACAAGGCCGTCTCGCGCGACGACCTGGTCTGCATCACCGGCTCGTTCTACCTGGTGGCCGACGCCAAGCGCCACTTCGCCAAGCAGGCCGCGGCGGCGGCGAAGGCATTGCCCGTCAAGCCGGCGGACGTGCTGGCATAGCCGCGCCCCGGGCCGAACTTTCCCGCCGATTCATCCTCGAAACTCTCGTGTCGCCGTGATGCGCGCCCTGCAGCGCGACGCGTGTCAGCGTTCGCGCAGATCACGCGGCATCTCGCGATCGGTCACGCGGTCGAGCTTCAGATCGCGCGGCGCCAGGCCGGCGTCGGGCGGCGGCGGGTGATGCCGCAGGTCGTCGAGCCCCAACCACGCCAGCATCAGAAACAGCCCCCACACGACCAGCATCGCCAGTGCAAGAATTTCAGACCGCAGCGCCGCGCCCGCCACGAAAAGCGCGATCGTCCGCCCCAGCCAGAAGGCCGCCCCCAGCGCCGTCGCAACCAGCGCCGCCTGGCCGGCGACCAGCCGATCGGCCATCAGCCCGACTCCGGCGGCAGCCAGCGTCAACCCGCCGGCAAACGTCACGACGACGGCTCCCATCTGCCACAGGCGCTCGCCCCCGGCGGCCGCGAGCCAGTCGCCCGTCGAGCCGGCCGGCGCGGTTGTCGCGATCCGCGGCTGCGTCAGACCGGAGAACGACCAGATGCAGCAGCCCGAAAGCGCCAGGAGGCCGCCGCACAGCTGGAAGATCAGCCCGATCGGGCGGGCGAGCGTGGCGCGGTGCTCTGCGTCATCGGCGGGCGGGGACGGCGGGGACGGGCGTTCAGGGGCGCGCATCGCGGGGGCGCCTACGCCGGGTCGCGGTCGACGCGGTTTTCGAGCAGGCCGATCTGGTCGATCTCCATCCGCACGACGTCGCCGGGCTTGAGGGACCGGCCCAGTTCCAGGCCGCAGCCGCCGCCGACCGTGCCGCTGCCGAGCAGGTCTCCCGGGTAAAGCGTGCGCGACTTGCTGGCGTAGGCGATCATCTGCTCGAAGCTGTAGTGAATGGTGCCGAATCGGCCGGAAGTCCATTGCTCGCCGTTGACGTAGGCGCGCATGCCGAGGTTGGACAGGTCGGGCAGTTCGTCGCGCGTCACGAGCACCGGGCCGACCGCCGAGCCGAAGTCCTTCCCGGGCGCCGGGCCCATGCCGATGCCCATCGCCTGGCGCTGCCGCGCGCGGGCCGAGAGGTCGTTCAGAATGGTGTAGCCGGCAATGGCGGCGCGGGCGGTTTCGGGCGTGGCGTTGCGGATGGGTCGGCCGATGACGCAGCCCATTTCGCATTCGTAGTCCATCTTTTCTTCGCCGGCCGGAAAGCGAACCGTCTGCCGGTGGCCGAAGAGCGTGGTGGCGTTGGAGTTGTAGTAGGCCGGGATCTCGTACCAGGCCGGGTCGACGTGGTCGAAGCCGCGCAGCTTGCGGGCGGTCTTGACGTGCTGTTCGAAGGCGTAGAAATCGAGGAACTGGGCCGGGCGGATCATCGGCGCGCCGAGCCACAGATCGTCGAGCGGCGCGACGCGCGGACCGGGCGACAGCCGGGCGAGCGCCTCAAACGCGCCGTCGGCCCATTCGAAGCCGTCGTGCAGCAGGTTCGCGGGGATCGCCAGCTCGTGCACGATGCCGTCGCGGACCGCGCCGATGCGGCCACCGCGCGGCACGCGGCGGAGCGAGTCGGCGTCGCGTTCGGCCTCCGAGCGATAGTAGTAGCAGATGCGCATGGGCTGCCTCGCGGGTGATGTTGTGGGACGACGTTTCAGGCGCGAATTCTAGCCGGCGGAGCATGGCGCGGCGAGGCGGCGCGGCCGGGCTACATCGCGCTGGCCGTGAGCCGCAGGTCCGACCGTCGACCGGCTCGCAGCAGGTGAAAGCCGTGCGCGGCGATCATGGCGCCGTTGTCGGTGCACAGCTCCGCCGGCGCGAGCGACAGGTCGAGCCGCCGTTCGGCACAGGCCGCGGCGAGGCGCGCCCGCAGCATCGAGTTGGCCGCCACGCCGCCGCCGACCACGATCCGCGGGACGCCCGTTCGCGCCGTCGCCAGGAGCGTCTTGCCGACCAGCACATCGACGACGGCCACCGAGAAGCCGGCGCAGATGTCGGCGACGTCGGCCGGCGACCAGCGCTCCAGCCCGCCGCGGGTGCGACCCGGACCGTGCACGTGGTAGAGGACCGCGGTCTTGAGGCCGGAGAACGAGAAGTCGAGCGAGTCGGGCGCCAGCCAGGTGCGCGGAAAGGCGAACCGCGCCGGATCGCCTTGCTGCGCCAGTCGATCGACGACCGGCCCGCCGGGATAGCCGAGGTTCAGGATCGCCGCCACCTTGTCGAACGCCTCGCCGGCCGCGTCGTCGGCGGTGCAGCCCAGCAGCGCCAGGTCGTCGGCCGCGCGGACGTGAAACAGCGAGGTGTGGCCGCCCGACACGACCAGCGCGACGGCGGGCCAGGGGCGGGCGTCGCCAACCATTGCCGGGCTGGTGGCGTGCGCGTGGATGTGGTTCACGCCGACGAGCGGTTTGTCCCACGCCCAGGCAAGCGTCTTGGCGGCGGTCACGCCGATGAGCAGCGCACCGACCAGCCCGGGGGCGCAGGTGACGGCGATGGCGTCGAGGTCGGCCGGCGACGAGCGCGCCTCGTCGAGCGCAGCGCGGATGAGCGCGTCGAGCCGTTCGAGATGCGCCCGCGCCGCAATCTCGGGCACGACGCCGCCGTAGCGGGCATGCAGGTCGAACTGCGAGGCGATGAGGTTGCTGCGGATGACGCGGCCGTCCTCGGCGACGGCGGCGGCCGTCTCGTCGCACGAGGTCTCGAGGCCGAGCACGCGCGTCAATCGACGGCTCCGGTCGCCGGGGCGCTGGCGGGGCGCGTCGCCGGCGGACGCACCAGCAGCTCGAGCGCCCGCGCCAGTTGCGGATCGGCCGCCAGCAGCGCTTCGAGCGCCGCGGCGGCGCTCGGCTCGGCCTCGGCCGTGTCGGCGGGTTGCGTGGCGGCGCCGGCCGACTCGGCCCCGCCGGACGACCAGGCCGCAAACCAGGCGCGGCGCTGCTCGTCGCTCAGCGGCACGGGCTGGTCCGGCGCCACACCCCAGCCGTCCTTCGCGTCGGGTCGCCGCTGAAGGCAGCGGCCACTCGGCAGGTAGTAGTAGCCGGTCGTGAGCTTGATGGCCGACTGCTCGTCTTCCAGCGGAATCAGCTCTTGCAGGCTGCCCTTGCCATAGCTGCGCTCGCCGACGACCACGGCGCGACGATGATCCTGCAGCGCGCCGGCGACGATCTCGGCGGCGCTGGCGGTGTTGCGGTTGACCAGCACCACCAGCCGCGGCGGCGGGCGATAGGTGTCTTCGCGCTGCGCGAACCACTCGCGCGGCTCGGTGCGCGGCCCGCGCGTGGCGACGATCGGCCCGGCGTCGAGGAACCGGTCGGCCACGTCGATCGCCGAGCGCAGCAGCCCGCCGGTGTTCTCGCGCAGGTCGAGCACCAGCGACCGCAGGCCGCGCTCGGAAAGCGGCTCGACGATGGCGTCCAGCCGGCGAAGCGTCTGCGGCATGAACTTGACGACGCGGACGTAGGCGATGCCGCGGCGCTCGTCGAGCCAGAAGTGCCAGCCGCTGCGCCCGCGCCGCGCCCAGCCGCGAATCGGATCGATCTCGATCAGGGCGCGCGTCAGGCGCAGCGACTGCACCGTGGCGTCGGCGCGGCGCACCAGCAGGCGCACCGGCGTGCCCGGCGGCCCGGCCAGCCGGTTGATGCCGTCGACCAGCCCCAGGTCGACGGTGCGCAGGTCGTCGATGGCGAGCAGCGTTTCGCCGGGGCGCAGGCCGGCCCGGTCGGCGGGGCTGTCGCGGACGCAGCCAAGAATGACCAGGCCGTCGCGCCCGGCGCTCAGGTCGACGCCCACGCCACCGAACACGCCTTCGGTCTGCTTCTTGAACTCGGGGTAGGTCTCGGCGTCGAGGTAGAGCGCGTAGGGGTCGTGCAGCTCGCGGACCATGGCCTCGATGCCGGCGCGCGTGGCGGCGGCGGCCATGCGCGAATCGTCGACCGGCTCGGCGGAGCGTTTCAGAATCTGGGCCCGCGCGTCGACCAGCGGGGCGAAGGCGGTGTACAGGGCATCGCGCCCGGCGATGGTCCGCGGCATGCGCCAGAAGAGCAGCGCCACGAGCCCGATGACCACGATCCAGGCCAGGTTGCGTTTGGGCATGGGGGATAGTCAGTTCAACGCTGATCCGGCGTCGCGGGCCATTCTCGCCGCGCGGCGGTCAAATCACAACTCGCGCCGCCGAGCGCCGGCCGGGTCCGCCGGGCCGCGGCGACGAAGCCGTCGAGGTCCTGGAAGTCCCACTCGTGTCTTTCGACAGGCCGTGCGTCGGCGTCGACCACCGCCAGGCCCAGCCCGTCGACCAGCGCCCGGGCGGCGAAGCGGTCGCAGCGACCCTCTTTCTGACGCGGGTTGCGGCGGGCGCGGAAGACCAGCCAGTGGTAGAACTCGTGCAGGAACAGGAACAGCGCCAGCGCATAGGCGTCGGGCAGGAGAATGGAGTAGGCCGCGCGGCGCCACGCGAATCGCGTGGCGCGGGCCCGCGCCAGGTGCGTCGCGAGCGGATAGGGATAGCGCAGCCCGCGCCCGAGGTTGATGTAGATCCGCGCCTGGCGATAGTGACACGCGCCGGAAAACGGCGCGCCGCGGGCGTGGCGCACGGCGACCAGGAGGTTGTCGTGCGGCCAGTCGTGCAGGTGGGCGCGGAACATCTGGTCGAGCCGATACGTGTCGAGCGACGAACTGTTTCGCAGGAACATCGTCCCATCCCTGGGAGGCAGGCGGCGCTAGGGCGCGGTGATTCCGGCGCGGACCACGTCCTGAAGTCGCACGACGCCGATCGGCTCGCCGCGCGGCCCGGCGACCACCAGCGCGGTGATCTGCTCGCGGCGCATCAGGTCGAGGCAATCAACCGCCAGCAGTTGCTCGGAAATGGTCGAGACCGGCACCGGCGTGTCGTTCGGGTCGCGGCGGCTGCGGCGCCAGGCGTCGCCGGCGACCAGGTCGAGCGGGCGATCGACGCGCTCGAGCACCCGCCGCAGATCGCCGTCCGTGAACACGCCGACCAGCGCCCCCTGGCCATCGACCAGGCAGGCCATGCCCAGGTGCTTGCTGGTCATCTCGTGCAGCAGATCGCGAAACGGCGACGACACCGCGACGCGCGGCAGGTCTGGCCCGGCGTGCATGAGGTCGGCGGCCCGCAGCAGCAGCCGTCGGCCCAGCGCGCCGTTGGGGTGAAACCGGGCGAAATCTTCGGCCGCAAAGCCGCGCGCGTCGAGCAGCGCCATCGCCAGCGCATCGCCCAGCGCCAGGAGCATGGTCGTGCTCGTGGTGGGGGCCAGCGACAGCGGCCCGGCCTCGTTGCGCTTCGGCATCAGCAGGACGATTTCCGCCAGCTCGGCCAGCGGCGCGTCGCGGGCCTCGCACGCGGCGATCACGTGGCCGCCCAATCGCTTGAAGTGACCCGCGAGCCGGACGACCTCCTCGGTGTGGCCGCTCTTGGAGAGCGCCAGCAGCACGTCGTCGGACCCGACCACGCCCAGGTCGCCGTGCAGCGCCTCGACCGGGTGCAGATAGACCGCGGCGGTGCCGGTGCTGCTGAGGGTGGCGGCGATTTTTCGCCCGACCAGCCCGCTCTTGCCGACGCCCGCGACGACGACGCGTCCGCGGCGCTCGATCGCCAGGATGCGTTCGACGGCGCGGCGGAACGAGTCGTCGAGCGCGGCCGCGAGCGCGGAAAGGGCGCGGCCTTCTTCCTCAATCACGCTGCGCGCCAGGAGAATCGGGTCGCCCATGCGCACGGACTCCGCGGCAAGACGACCAGAATAACCGCTGCGGGCGGGGCTGAGAATGCGGCCGGGCCGGGCCGGCGCGGCGTGCCGCGGGCGCCCCGAGCCCATTGAAATGAAAACGGCCCGACACGCGATCGTGCCGGGCCGCGGGGATTGCAACGATTCTGTGAAGGTGCAGCCGCGCCGCGCGCGACTGTGGGCGCGTCAGGTCGTGGTCTGGTCGCCCTGAATCGCGCGGCGATTCTCGCGCGCCACCTCGTCGGCGGCGGCCTTGATCTCGGCCGCGGCGGTCGGGTCGATGGCCTCGAGCTGCTCGGCCACCGTTTCGGCCGCGGCGGTCGATTCCGGGGCGGCCTCCTTCTCGGGCAGCTTGCGCTTCTCGGGCTCCTCGGTCTCGCGTTGGTACTCGTAGAACGCGCGGTAGGTCTTGCGGTAGTAGCCGCCGCGCGTGGTCTGCACGGCATTGAGCACCGCGCCCAGCACGCGGACGTTGATGGCGTCGAACTGCGATCGCGCCCGCATGAGCGCGCCGCGCGACGTGCTGCGGAAGCGGCAGACCAGGATCACGCCGTCGACCGCGCCCGCGAGCACCAGGCCGTCGGACACAAGCAGCGCCGGCGGGCCGTCGAAGATCACCTGGTCGTACTTGGCCCGCGCCTCGGCGATCAGGTCGCGCAGGTAGGAGCCGCCCAGCAGTTCGGCCGGGTTCGGCGGCGTGGGACCGGTGCCGACCACGTCGAGGCCTGGCACGTCGGTCGACGACGCCAGGTCGACGATCTTGGACTGACCGACCAGCGCGTTACTCAGCCCGTCGGCGCGCAGGTTCGGGAAGAGGCGCTGCAGCGCCGGGCGGCGGAAGTTGGCGTCGATCAGCAGCACGCGCCGGCCGCTCATGGCGATGGCGGCCGCCAGGTTGGCGCTGACGGTGGTCTTGCCTTCTTCGGCGCCGGCGCTGGTCACCATGAGCACGCTCTGCTGCTCGATGGGCGCCGAGAAGAACAAGTTGGTTCGCAGCTGCCGGAACGATTCGGCCACCACCGAGTGCGGCGCCTGCACGGCCGCCAGCTCGATCTGGCCGATCTCGACTTCTTCGTCGTCGAGGCTGGGCACGCTGGCCAGCACCGGCAGCGAGACGTGCCGCTGCAGGTCGCGGGCCGTGCGCACCGAGGTGTCCGACAGTTCCAGCAGCAGCGCCAGGCCGACCGAGATGATCAGCCCCAGCACCACGCCGACCGGCACGTTGATGGCCCAGCTCGGATTGTTGCGTCGCTTGGGGGCCTGGGCCTGAGAGTAGGAGGAGATCGAGACCGATTTCTCGCGGCGCGAGGACATTTCGAGCTGGTCCTTCTGCCGCACGATGGTCTCGTAGTTGGTCTTGAGCATCTCGCGCTCTTCGAGGTCACGGACGTAGCGGGCGACCTTGGCGTCCAGGTCGCGCTGCTCGGCGTCGACCGACTCGAGCTGTTCGCGGAGCCGCTGCTCGGCCTCCTGGGCGGCGAAGTAGTCGTTCTGTGCGAGCTGCAACTGCTGGTTGCGGAACTCGTTCAGTTTCTGCAGCTGAAGCTGGCCGTAGCGGGCCTCGAAGGCGTCGAGGTTGGCGGCCATCGCCTTGACGGCGCGGTGATTCGGGCCGTAGGTGCGGCTCACGACGTCGAGATTCTGGCGGAGCTCATCGACCTGCCGGCGCAGCTGAAACAGGTCGGGGTCGTTGTTGAGGGCCAGCTGCTGCTCGGCGGAGATGGGCATCTCGCTCGGGTCCCGCATCTCCTTGAGCTGCTCGTAGATGAGCTTGCGGTTGATCTTGTTGGTCTCAAGTTCCATCAGCAGCGCGCTGAGCGTCATCAGCCGCTCGCTGATGGGGTTGGCGGCGCCCGACGTCATGACCGACGCCGGAAGCTGCCCGCGGAGCTGGTCGATCGAGGCGTTCTTCTCGTCGAGCAGCTTCTTGGAGCGCTCGGCCTCGGCCCGCAGCCGGTCGCCTTCTTCGCGATAGCGACCCTTCTGAATTTCGTTGACCTTGCCAATGTACTTCTGGACGACGGCGTTGACGATGATCGGCAGCTCGCTGGGAATGCGCCCCTCGATCTCGACGCGCAGAATCGACGTTGCCGGAATGGGCGACGCGGTGATGATGTCGTGCAGCTCGTCGAGCGGGTCGTGCGCGGCGTCGCCCAGCGCCTGAAGCCCGCGGAACCACTCGGTCTGCCGCACTTCGGGCTGCGTCAGCGCGTCGCCGAGCACGTCCGGGCTGGTGACGATGACCGCCTGGTCCTTCACCAGCAATTCCATGCCGGCCACGTCCAGCCGCTGCTGGCTCTGCTCGAGCGGATCGACCGAGTTGGTCGACTCGACCTTCACCAGGGCGGCCGTCTTGTAGCTGGGGGCAAAGCGGATCCAGAGAAACGTGCCGCCAATCGTCGCGGCGATCAGGAATGTCCAGAGAAACAGCACCATGATGAGGCGCTGTCGGACGACGCGCCACAGGTCGCCGGCGGAAAACGTGAAGCCCGAGGCGGCGGCGGCGGCGCCGCGGCGAACCGTGGCAGGCCAGACGCCCCCGGCGAGAGGTTGGGTCGCGGCTGTAAGTGTGGTCATGACAACGGTCTCCGCGTCCCGGGGCGCAGCCCGGGCGCTCGTCGCTCGGCGGACCGGTATTTCATCGGCAGCGCAACGTTATTGGGTCAGCTCTTTCAGGGCCGCCTCGGCCTGGGGCCCGTATTCGGTATCCCCGGAATCTTTTGCCGACGCCACGGCCTGCTGCAGCCGGTACCGGGCGTCATCTTTGCTTCCCATTCGCTTGTATACGATCCCCAGGTGGGTCAGTGCGGGCACGCTCTTTGCATCGAGATCGACCGCGCGCAGCAGGGCGCCCTCGGCATCGGCCAGCCGGCCACACTCGGCCAGCGCCCAGCCCAGGGTGTCGAGGGTGTTCGGATCCTTCGGGGCGATCGTCTCGGCCTGCTCGGCGTAGGGTAACGCCTCTTTCGGCCGCTTGAGCTCGTCGCACAGCACGTAGGCGATGTTGTTGAGCACCAAGGCGTAGTTCGGATCGAGCTTGAGCACCGTCTCGTACTTCTTGACGGCCTCTTCCCCGCGCTTGAGCGTGGTCAGCACGATGCCCTGGGCCGCCAGACCGAAGGTCAGGTCGTCGTCCCGATCGGCCCCCTTGATGATCTCGTCGCAGACGCGCAGCGCCTCGTCAAACTTCTTGTTGATGTAGAGCAGCTGCATGTAGATCTTCAGCGGCTCGCCCGAGCCCTTTGCGGCATCGGCCTGGGCCTTGGCCTGCTCGAGCGCCTTCTCGGGCCCCAGCGCCTCGGCCATGGCGCGCGCCACGTAGCGGTAGGATTCGTAATCGTCGCGCGCCCGGGCCAGCGCCGTCTGGAACGACTTGGCCGCCTCCTCCATCTGTTTCTTCGACGCGTAGGCCTTGGCCAGCGAAGCCTCGGCGATCGGCAGCCGCACGCGCCGCGACGGCGGCAGGCGATTGGTGACGAACTCGATCACGTCGTCGTAGCGCTGCGCGGCCTCGAGGGCCGTCAGCAGGCTGAGCACCGGGGCGGTTGCAAACCGGCTGGCGCGCACCGCCTGCATGTAGCCGTCGACCGCCTTGTTCAGATCCCCCGACTGCATGCCGACGCGCCCGATGACGGCCGGCCAGCGACCATCCTCTGGATAGCGGCGCATGTACGTGTAGGCGATGTTCTCCGCCTCCTGCAGGTGCGGCGGCTTGGCGCTGAGCAGCACGTCGAGCAGCGTCAGCACCGTGCCGGTGCGATCGGGCGCGTCCTTCAGAATGGCCTGCAGCTCGGCGACGCCGTCGTCGAACCGGCCGGAGCCGATCAGGGCCCGCGCCAGCGACACGCGGTGTTCATAGTCGTAGGCATTCGGCTTGAAGGCCTTGGCGCGCTGCAGCTCGTCGATCGCGAGCTGCCAGCGGTTGCGCAGCAGGTGAATCTGTCCGAGCTGCCACAGCGCCATGGCGCTGTCGGGCTGAAGCTCGAGCTGCTGCTTGAAGGCCTGCTCGGAGCGGGTCACGTCGCCCAGTTGCAGATAGTAGAAGCCGCGGAACAGCCGCCCCTGCTCGTCGCTCGGATAGGCGGCGATGTAGGCGTCGATTTCCTTCTCGATGCGGTCCTTGTCGCGCATGATGATGAGCAATTGCACGATCCGCTGGTGGATGAGCTGCATCTGCGACGGATCGGCCTTGGCGAGGTTGCGGGCCTTCTCGAACCAGTCGAGCGCCTCGGCCGGGCGATTGACCTGGGCGTAATACTCGCCCACGGTGATGGCCGACGTGGTCGTCGGATTCAGCTTGGCCGCCAGCAGGAACTGCCGCTCGGCCGGGGCGTACATCTCGAGCACCTGGTAGTACTGGCCCATCGCCATGGCGAAGCGCGACTTCTCTTCCTCGCCGGCGGCCTTCTGCAGCGCCGCGCGGAGGATGGCCTCGCCTTCCTCCGGCCGCTCCAGGTCCTTGCCATAAATCATCGCCAGCTCGTAAACGACGGCCGGGTCCTTGGGGTTCAAGGCGACCGCGGCCTTGATGGCGTCGTCGGCCTTGTCGGCCTGCTTCAGCTTGGCGTACAGCCGCGCGAGGATGCTGAGATTCTCGAGATTGTCGGGGTGCTCCTTGCGCTGCTGCTCGCGCGGGGCGATGCCGGAGGCGGGGTCATCCTCTTCGCGCAGGCGCTGAATCTGCTCCTTCACGACCTGGTCGTTCGGCAGGAACTTGGCGGCCAGCTCGAGGTTCTTGCGGGCCTCGGTGCGCTTTCCGGCGCGGAGGTTCAGAACCCCCAGAATGCGATTGGCCATCGGGTGGCTGGGGTTGTACTTCACCGCCCGGTCGGCGGCGTTGCGCGCCTCGAGCACCTGCTTGTTCATGAAGTAGGCGGTTGCGAGCTGCACCCAGCCGTCGGCGTTGGCCGGATACTCGGCCAGCCCCTCGTTCAGCACGGTGATGGCCTGCGCGTACTCTCCCTTGGCGAGCGCCAGCCGGCCGCGCATCAGCCGCCCCTTGGTGCCGTCGGAGTTGATCTCGGCGTCTTTCTGGGCGTAGCGCTCGGCGCTGGCCCAGTCCTTGGCGCGCACCGCGAAGTTGAACTGCTGGTCGATCACCTGCGGCGCCGACGGGTTGAGCTTCTCGGCCTCGTCGAGGGCGACCTTGGCTTCCTTCATCTCGTCGCGCGTGAAGTGGAAGTTGTAGCGGATGACCGATCGCGTGAACGGATCCTTCTCCTCGTTGATGAACTCGATCATCTTCGCCTTGCGCGTCTCCGCATCCAGGTCGCTCCGCAGACCCAGCTGCAACTGGCGCAGCCCGCGATTCTCGGGGTCGATCGCCAGCCCGTCGTCCACCGCCTTGCGGGCGCCGGCCTCGTCCTGGTGCGACAGCAGAATCTGCGCCAACAGAACGCGAGCCCCCACGTTCTTGCCATCTTCGGCCAGCATGTCGCGCAGCAGCTTCTCGGCCTCTTCACTGCGACCCTGCACGGCCAGCAACTGGGCGTTGCGGTAGCGGTCCCCGGCGGAGTTCGATTCGAAGGCCTTGCGCTCCTCCTCGATCTTGCTGGTCAGGCCCAGGGCGCGGTAGCACTCGGAGCGATACAGCGCCGCCTGCTGATTGGTCTGCAGTTCCCGCGCCACCTCCGGCACGGTCTCCGAGGTCAGCACGCGCAGCGCCGCCTCGTGATCGCCCATGCGGATGTAGGTGGCCGCCAGCCGCAGATAGGCCATCGTCGCCCGCGGATTCTCGGTGATGACATCGCGCAATGCCTCGACCGCGGCGCCGTTCTGGTTCTGCGTCACGTACAGGTCCGACAGCAGCCACTTGACCTCGACCGACTTCCGCCGGCCCATGGTCTTGTCGACCTCCTCGAGCTCGTGCGTCGCCTGCACGATCTCGCCCTTGGCGCGCATCAGGAAGCCCTTCATGAGGCGCACGTCGAGCATGTCGGGGCCGACCTCGCCGGCCGCCTTGTCGACCCACTCCTGGGCCGCCTTGAGGCACTCGTCGCGCTTCGCCGGGGTGATTTCGGCCGCGCGGAGCCGGTTGAGCAGCGCCTGCTTCATCAGCAGGATGCGGATGTAATTCGAGAGGATGAACCGGAACCCCTTGCCTTTCTTGACGCCTTCCAGCCCCTGCTCGAGCGCCTTCAGCTCTTCCTCGGGCCGCTTGCTGTCGTTGTAGATGCTGGCGAGCATCAGGTAGGGCTCGCCGTTCGCCGGGTCGGCCTCCACGCCGTGTTTCAGCGCCGTAATGGCGTTCTCGTATCCATCGCGCCCCTTGATGATCCAGTAGCGCGCCTGCGCCAGGTGCGAGTCGACCAGCTTGGGCATCAGCGCTTCGGCCGCCTTGAAGTCTTTGCCGGCGTCCTCGATCTTCCCGCCGAACATCAGCCGCTGACCGCGATAGACGTGCAGCTTGGCCGCCTCCTCGGTCGATTTGCCGGCCTCGGCCTTCTCGATCGCCGTGTTGACCAGCTGCTCGGCCTCGGCGCCGCGCTGCTCGGCGTAGTAGAAGTCGGCCAGCGCCGTCACCGCGTTGATGTTGACCGGGTTGATCTGCAGCGCGGCCTGCAGCGCCTTCTCGCCGCGCTCCTTGTAGGCCGAGTCTTCGCCCGTCAACTTCAGATAGGCGGCGCCCGAGGCCTCGAGCCCGATTGGCAGCTTCGGGTCGAGCTCGATCAGCCGCTTGGCCTCGTCGAGAACGACCTTCCAGCTCGCCGTGCCGGCGCCGGGAATCGTCCGCGCCAGCTCATATTCCGACTTGACCAGCAGCTCCTGCGCCGAGACCAGCCGCGGATCGAGCAGCCGGGCGCGCGTCGTCAGCTCGCGCAAGTGATCGAAATTGCCCAGTTCGTAGTAGCACTTCGCGGCCCGGGTCAGCCACTCGGCCTTGTGGGTCGGCGTGCCGCGGCGGTCAAAGGTCATCGCGCGGACGTAGTTGGCGGCGGCCGCCTCCCAGTCGCCCTTCTCTTCACACGCCTTGGCGTCGGCCTCGAACTTGGTCGGGTCGGCCCCGGGCAGATTGTGAATCAGCAGGAAGCCGACCACCCCCATCCCCAGCATGCCGACCAGCGTGAGCGTTCCGACGAGTGTCTTGTTGAGTTTGGCAGCCATTGCTTTAGCCCATCTTCCCCACGAACCCTGTGAATCGCGTGTCGGCCGGCCCGGTCAGGAACCCGGGGCCGCATGTTCCATGGCCTCTGTGTCTGGCAGATGCCCGTGCTGCATCGCGTCGAGGGTCTGCCCGAGGAGTTTCTCCGCGTGACGGTCCATCTCCGGGGTGGCCTCGCGCGCCGCCAGACTGTGAAAAGATAGCTCGATCTTGCTGTAATACAAATACCGCTCGTCGGTCCGGCGCATCCGCGACCGCACCCCGTCGCGGCTGCAATAGAAGTCGCCGTTGACCACGAACGTGTAATACACGATCACCGACGGCCCCTCGCCGCGCGGCGGCATGAACACCAGTCGCCGCACCGGAAGCGCCCGCGGCGCCCCGGTCGGGCCGGCAAGCGTGAACGCCAGGTCCTGTACCGACGACTGCGAAAACGCCCCCACCGCGTAGCACTCGTCCGGCACGTGCGGCACCTGGTCGGCCATGCCGGTGTAGTAGGTGACAAACAGGCTGATGCGGCGGCGCCAGTCGCCCGCGGGGGCGGTCGCGTCCTCGAAGATCCACTGGATGTAGTCGCGCGTGCCGAGCTCGTGCTCGCTGTCTTCCGACAGGCGCGAGCGCTCCTGCAGCGCGTAAGGCGCGAGCACGCGCTCGCTCAGCTCGGTCAGCGGCCGCTGCAGCGGCGCGGCCAGCTTGAGAATCTGAAGCTGACCATGCGCCTTGGCATAGCGCAGGTATCCACCGGCGGCCAGCAGAACGATCAGCCCGGCCAGCACCGGCGCATCGAGCAGCGCGGCGCCGCGCCGCAGGTGGTTTGGGGGTGCGGTCATGGCGTGGCCCCCTGCGGTTCATCCGGCTCGTGAATGAACAGGTGGTCGAGAATCCAGAGGATGGCGAAGTAGATGGCAAAGCCCAGCGCGAACGTGGCGATGCCGGTCAGCGTGTGCGGCGTGCCCTTCGCCAGGTCGCCCAGGTTGTAGATCTGGAATGTTCCGGTGACGATGACGCGCACCACGTTGCAGAACACCGCCACCGGCACGACCGCCAGCGCAATGGTGACGCGGTGCCACATCGGCCGCGGCGAGAAGTAGGCCATCGCCAGCCCCAGCGCCACGAACGCCATCAGCGAGCGCATGCCGCTGCACGCGCCGGCGACGGTGAACGATCCGCTGAGGCCTGTCGCGACGTTGTCAAACGCGATGTTGATGCCGCTGCGGATCACGAACACGTTCGGATAGATGCGCAGCACCTGCTCCGCCGCGAAGGCCGCCAGCTGCTGCAGCGGCTGGGTAAGCTCGCGATACTTGTATTCCGGCGGCGGCAGCGCCAGCACCAGGAAGGCGATCGGAAAGCCCGTGACGTGCATCACCTTCCAGCCGCAGGCAAGCAGCGTCAGCCCGGCGATCGCGATCACGATCATGAGGGCCTGGGGCGAGCCGATCTTCGCGCGGACGCAGTAAAAGTAGCCGAGGATGGCGAAGAGGACGATCGGCAGCCCGAGCCAGTTGCCGCGGACCGGGGTGCGCGCCAGCACGTCGCGCTTGGAGTTGATGAAGTAGAGCGAGAAGAACGGAATCAAGAAGCCGTGCGACCAGTCCGGGTTGCTGCTCCAGATGCGCACCAGGCGGACGAGCTGGTCCCAGAAGAGCCAGGCGGTCGCGCCGCCCAGCAGCGCCAGGCGAATCAGCCCGTTCGAGCCGAGCACGTCGAGCAGGCTGCCGGTCGCCGTCGAGGTCCGCGCGCGCGACGCCGCCGAATCGCGCGGTGCGGGCGGCGCGGCATTCGGCGGCGGGTCCCGCATGGCGGGCGTCGTCGATTCAGATGGCATCGTCATGCGGTCTTGTCCGTCGGTCGCCATCGCCCAAACCGGGCCGCGCCCGGCCCGCCGGCGACGCGCCCGAATCGGCCGTCATCAAGGCGGGAAGCCACGCTGCACCGTTCGTTCCGCCGTCGCGCCTGCAACTGTTCCTTCGCGAAGAAGGAATTTCGTCCGCGAAGTTCCGGTCATACACAAACCCGAATCTGTAACTCACGCGGAACGAGTTGCGAATGGTCGCCAGGAAGGGAGCCACGGCGTTCGTGCCGACGCGCGTCGTGCGGCTTCAGGTGCCGGCTTGCCGCCGGCCAGAATGCGGTCCAGGTTGATCGGGCGAAACTCCTCCTGATCACCTGGCAACTGCCGCACCAGCTCCGGCCCGGGCTCGGCCACGCCACCAGGTCAAACCCTCCCGCCGCGGCGACGGCCTCTTTGACTGTGATCTGCCGGCCGGTCAACGTGTACGCCCCGGGTCGGGCGATGTGGCCGGTGACGAAGTACTCGCCCACATCCTCGGCCGGAATGTTGATCACGTCGTTGGGCCGAACGACGACATTGTATCGCGTGTCGCCACGCGTCAACGCTTCCACCACGATTTCTATAATCCGTTGAGGGATTTCCGGTTCGCTCAACTTGTCCCAATCGACCCCGTCGTTTTTCACAGGGGCGCTGGTCATCCCCTTTTCCGGCGTTCCCGCCATCGGTTTGGCGGGCTCCGGCGTATCGGGAACTTCCACCCACTCCCCATTCTGGAAGATGAACTTGGTGCCCGAGCTGCGCGCCGCCCCGTTATCCAAGTCTTTGTGGGTCTGTGATTTACGATCATCTAGCACATTCAGGAAACTCTCCGACGAGGGCTCCGCCGACTTGCTCTCGCCGGCCAGATTCTCCTCACCGGCAGGGCCCGCAACATCGCTCCCGGCACCAGCCGGCGCACTGCCGGCGTCGAGCATTCCATGCGACGACTCCAGGGCTGCGGGCCTGGCGGACGACTGCAACTCCAGTATTTCCAGGTTGTTATTGTCTTTTGCCGAACTGCCGGACGGCCGTGCCGGCGGGGCGTTGCCGCCTGAGAAGTCGGACAACGCCATCATCCCGTTCGGGGGTTCATCCGCGAACGGATCGGGTTCGGCCTTCTGGCTGGTGGCGCCCATGGCCGCCTTCGCGCTGCCGGCGGCCATGTACGGGGCTTCGGCGTTGGGCGGGGTGTAGGCCTTGGGGGCGCCGCCGCGAAGGATGTAGATTTTCCGCTGCGTGGGCGAGATCGGGCCGATCGCGCCGATTACGTCGAGCAGCCGGTAGTCGGGCCGCGGCAGCGGATACTCGCCCGGCCGGGTGACATTGCCGACCACCGAGAAGCGCCGCGCCTGCGACTGCACCGGTGAGACGGCGACTTCCGGGTCCTGCATGATCTGGCGGGACTTCAGGTTTTCGATGATCGCCAGCTCGATCTGGCGCGGCGACAGCTCGGCCACCTTGAGCGGCCCGATGACCGGCAGCGAGATGTAGCCCACCTCGTTCACCTGCCGGCGGATGTCGGTCGACAGTCCGGGCTGGAACAATTCGAAGATCGAGATATCCAGCACGTCGCCGCGAAGGATCGGCGCCTCTTCGTAGCGTGCCACGAGGTCTTCACGGGTCGGCTCAGCGGCGCCGGGGATGCCTTCCGGTTCTTCGAGCGCGCCGAGCGTGCGGCGGATTTCGGTGTGCGCGACGTTGGATTCAAAGCGACCCGTCTGCGTCGGATCGATGAAGCCGTTGCGCCACGCGCGTTCGCATCCGCACAGCACGGCCAGCCCTGTCGCGACGACGACGACGGCCGCACCACCCCTTCGTCCACTCCCACGGACCAGGCTCACGGAGTCTCTCACGGTCGTGTTCCTGTGCTGCGGCCGACGCACATCGACTTCGCTCGATCGATCGCCGCGCCGCGCGAGTGACTGTGTCGCATCCTCGTCAGCGCCGCGGCGGTCGGTCCGCAAGCGTGGTCGTAATATCGGCACCGGTTTTCGACGCTTTGATGCATTCTGAAGCGGCACGCGGCCACTTCGCAGCACGTCGCGCTTCGCGCGCCGGCCCGCGCCGCGCCCGCAAAATCGGCCGAAGAGCGCCGCGCCGACCCGCGCGGCAATCCTGATATTCGCGATTCGGCGCCGCCGAGCGCGGCCTCATGGACCGCGCGCCAGGCGCGCCGGAATGGCCGGCTTCGTGCAGTGGCGCGCAGTTTTCGCCGATGAATCTTGGCGACGCCCGCGCGTCGGGCCACGAGAGCAGACATGGACATCATCATTGTCGGCGCCGGCGGACACGGACGGGTCGTGCTCGACATCGTTGCGACCGCGGGCGAACACCGCGTCGTCGGATTTCTCGACAACAACCCGGCGCTGCACGGGCGGCGCATCGACGGCGAGCCGGTGCTCGGCGACCTGTCGCAGCTGCCGGCGCTGCGCGAGCGCGGCGTGAGCGGAACGATCATTGCGATCGGCGACAACGCGGTGCGGCGCGGCTTCATGCGGACGATCGAGTCGGCCGGGCTGAAGCTGGTGAACGCGATCCATCCATCGGCGCGGGTCAGCCCGACGGCGCGGCTGGGGCGGAACGTGGTGGTGGCGGCAGGGTCGATCGTGTGTGCGCATGCGCAGGTGGGCGATTCGGTCATTCTGAACACCGGCTGCATCATCGACCACGAGTGCATGATTGGCACATCGGCGCACGTCTGCCCGGGGGCGCGGCTGGCGGGACATGTCACGGTTGAGGCCGGGGCTTTTATCGGAATCGGCGCGACCGTCGTGCAGAATGTGCGGATCGGATTCGAGGCGGTGGTGGGCGCCGGGGCGGTGGTGCTGCACGACGTGGCGCCCATGACCACGGTGGTGGGGGTTCCGGCGCACGAGATCAAATCGGCGCCGTCGGCGGACGAGTTCGCGGCGCTGCTCGAGCCGGTCGCCGCGGTGCGCCACGCCCGGGCCGATCTGCGTTCCTAGCCTGCGCGCGGCAGTTCGCCGGCGGGGCGCGGCCCGGCGCCGGCTTGACGCTGCCGGCCATTTGTGACAGTTTGCACTCTCTTTCAAGGTGGCCGGCGCATGGGCATGCACGAAGCCGAGTTCCCCGCCGTTGCGCCGCGCCGCGGACCGATTCGCATCCTGTTCACCTGCGTCGGCCGGCGGGTCGAACTGCTGACCGCGTTCCGCGAGTCGGCGGCGCGGATTCACCGGCGCCTGGTCTGCTACGGCACGGACCGCACCTGGCTCGCGCCGGCGATGCATCACGTGGACCGGGCCGAGCTCTCGCCGCCGATCGACAGTCCGAAGTACATCGACTTCCTGCTGGCGCTGGCGCGGCGCGAGCGGATTCACCTGGTCGTGCCGCTGATCGATTCGGACCTGATGGCGCTGTCGCTGGCGCGGTCGCGGTTTGCGGCGATCGGCTGCACGCTGCTGATTTCGGCGCCGCGCGTGGTGGCGATCTGCCGCGACAAGATGCTCTCGCACCTTCACCTGCGGGGGGCGAAGATCGACACGCCCGACACCTGGACGCTCGAGGCGGCGCTGGCGCGGCGCGGGCTGAAGTACCCGGTCTATCTCAAGCCGCGGGCCGGCAGCGCGACGCGCGGCCACTTCCTGGCGGCCGACCGCGCGGCGCTGCGTGAGCTGGCGCGGCTGGTGCCCGACCCGATCGTGCAGGAGCACCTGGTCGGCGAGGAGTACACGCTGGACGCCTACGCGGCGTTTGACGGCCGATGCCGCTGCATCGTGCCGCGGCTGCGGATCGAGGTGCGCTCGGGCGAGGTGAGCAAGGGGCTGGTGGTGAAGGACCGCGCGGTGATGGCGGTGGGTCGGCGGGTGGTCGAATCGCTGGGCGACTGCGTGGGCGTCATCACCATTCAGTGCATCCGCACAGTGTCCGGGCGGATTCGCGTGATCGAGATCAACCCGCGCTTCGGCGGCGGCGTGCCGCTGGCGATTCATGCCGGGGCCGACTTCCCGCGCTGGATCCTGGAGTCGCTGACCGGCCGGACGCCGCGCCTGTCGGCCGACCGCTTCACCGACGGGCTGCTGCTGCTGCGCTACGACAGTGCCGTGCTGTGCGCCGCGCGCGGCGGGCCGACGCGCCGACCGACGGTGCGCCGGCGGTCGTAGCCGCGGATCCGCGCCATGACCGTCATCGTGTTCGATCTCGACGACACGCTCTACCTGGAGCGCGACTTCGCGCGGTCGGGGTTTCGGCATGTTTCGCGGGCGTTCGCCGACCGGCTGGGCAGCGCCGAGCGCAGCGCCGAGCTGATGCTGCATCACTTCGACGGACCCAACCGGCGGCGGGTGTTTGACGCGACGCTCGAGTCGCTCGGCCGGCCTGCGGACGCGGCGCTGGTCGGCGAGATGGTGGCCGCCTATCGATCGCACGAGCCGGCAATCGCGCTGCTGCCGGACGCCGAGCGGGCGCTGGCGCGGCTGGCGGGTCGGCCGAGCGGGCTGATCAGCGACGGCGACGCGGCGATGCAGCGGCGGAAGATTTCGGCGCTGCGGCTGGCGGGGCGAGTGGGGACGATGATTCTCACGGGCGAACTGGGGCCGGGGATGGGCAAGCCGCACCCGCGGGCGTTCGAGGAGCTCGCGCGGCGGGCGGGGGCGTCGGCCGGCGAGTGCGTCTATGCGTGGGCGACAACGTCGCCAAGGATTTCGTGGCGCTGGCAACGCGCTGGGGTGGCGGACGGTGCGGGTCGTGCGGCCGGAGGGAATCTACGTCGACGCGGTGGCGTCGGCGGGCGGCGCGCCGCGCGAGACAATTCGCTCGCTGGACGAGCTGGCGATCGGCTAGCGGTCGAACCGGCGGCGGAGGTCAACGGGCGGGGGGCGCGGCCGGGAAGGATATCACGTCGGTCGTCAGCCAGCCGGCGAGAATGAAGCGGTAGCGGTCGTCGTCGAGCGGGCGCGCGAACTGGACGCGCAGGGATTCGGCGCATCCGGCGCGGGTCGATTCGATGGTGACGCGGTATTGGCCCAGGTCGACCGTTTGTCCGGCGCGCGGGCCAGCGCCGCGAACCTGTCCCATCTGGCCGACGAAGGTCGAGAGGAGCGGCTCGTTGGCCGCGCGGAGTCGCAGCGCGCGCGGGCCGGTGCGTTCGACCGTGGGCGCGCGGGCGTCGGAGAGGATGGCGACGCGCACGCCGGGGGGCGCGAGGGTGTTGAGGCGATCCTGCGTCCAGAGGGCGAGCATGGGCTGCGACATGTTGAGCAGGAAGAGGGTGTCGCCGGGGCGCGGCGGTCGACCGAAGGCCGCCAGTCCGACGCGGAGCGGGCGATCGGCCAGGTGTTCGAGGACGCCGACGGTGAGGAGGGTGCCCTCGGTATAGAGCACCGGGACGAGCAGGAAGAGGGCGGCGGGCAGTCGGCCGAAGCGCGGGCGCGGGTCGCCGGCGGTCAGCCAGACGGCGGCGAGAAACGCCAAACCGACGCTGGGCAGCAGCATGACGCGGTCGTCGGCCGGCGTGCAGGCGAGGATGGGCAGGAAGATGACGGACCAGCCGCTCATGCTGACCACGCCGGGCAGGCGCCGATAGCGGCGCAGGAGGTGGCCAAAGAAGAGCGCCAGGCAGACGGCGCCGGCGATCGCCAGCGCGACCAGCACAGCGGCGTAGCGGGCGCGGAAGTAGAACAGGAACGGGTTGAGCTGGATGAGCCAGGTGCTGAGCATGAGCAGGGCGCGGAACGGCGCGCGGAGCAGGTAATCGGCCGGCGCGCGGAGCGGATCGAGCATCAGTGCGCCGTTGCTGGCGTAGTGCATGCGGGCGTAGAAGGCGAGGAACGCGCCGGACAGCGCGAGCATCGCCAGCGAGCCGAGCGCGGCGCGGCGTCGCAGTGCGCGGGCGTCGACGGCGGCGGGTCGCAGCGCGAAAAACAGCAGCGCCGGCACGACCGCGAGCGCGACGGTGACTTCCTTGCAGCCCATGCCGGCCGCCTGGCAGGCGAGCGTTGCCGCCAGGTGCAGCGGGCCGCCGGACCTGAGAAACCGTCCGGCGCAGACGGCGGCCGCAGCGCTGGCGACCAGGGCCAGCAGGTCGCACCGGGCCGCGGGGAAGATGACCGGGATGGCGTGTCCGCCGGCCAGCGCGAAGACGAGGGCGGCCCAGCGCGCGGTCGTTTCGATTGAAAACAGCCGAAAGAGCGCCAGCACGAGCCAGACGCCGAGCACATACCAGGCGACGCTGACGACGCGGTAGCCGGCGGCGTGGTCGCCGAACAGCAGCCAGTTGCCGTAGAGCTCGAACTGCGACAGCGGGCGGAAGAAGCGGTAGCGGAGCTGCGGATCGATCCACCAGGGGTAATGGCCGGCGTCGCGCTCGGCGACGACCTGGGCGGGGTCGATGCAGAATTCGTAGAGGTCGAGGCGATCCACTGCGCCGGCGTGATAGTCGCGAAAGCGGCGCAGGCTGCGAAGGTCGTCGACCATGAAGGGCAGCAGCAGGGACGGGGCGTAGAGCGTTGCGACCACGAGCGCCAGGACGATCCGCGGGCGGGTGTGGTTCTGGTACCAGTCGGCCAGGCGCAGCAGCCGGCCGGGCGCGGAGGGGGCCATCAGATGTCCAGGTTCTTGACGTGGATGGCGTTGGTCTCGATGAAATCGCGGCGCGACTCGACGTTGTCGCCCATGAGGATGGAGAAGATGCGGTCGGCGGCGCGGGCGTCGACGTCGAGCTGTTCGGCGTCGTCGGGCTCTTCGGTGACGACGACGCGCAGCAGGCTGCGGCGCTGGGGGTCGAGGGTGGTTTCCCACAGCTCGTCGGCGTTCATTTCGCCCAGGCCTTTGAAGCGCTTGACCTCGGTGCCGCGGCGGCCGAGGTCGCGCACGCCGGAGCCGACGGCGGCGGCGTTGTCGAGCTCGAGCGGGTCACCGCTGCCGGGCACGAGCACGAACTTGGCCGGCGGCAGTTCGCCGGTGATGAGCTCTTCGCGGTGCATGAAGAAGTCGTCGAGCGTCAGGCCGAAGGCCTCGTAGCGCGTCAGCAGCTCGGTCAGCGCCGGCGATTCGGACAGCTCGTGGCGGACGATGCGCCGTTCGGCCGCGTCGGCGCCGTCGGCGTGGTCGCCGCCGAGCGAGAGCAGGGTGCCGTCGATCACCTCGACGTCGCCGAAGCGGGCCTGCACTTCGCGGCGGAACTGGTGGAATTCCTCGTCGGTGTAGAAGAACCGTTCCTGGCCGTCGAACTCGA
>JAXMAO010000014.1:0-53613 GCA_046350375.1 Phycisphaerae bacterium | reverse complement strand
CAGCAAACTCGACCTGGCCCGTGCCTGGCTGCCGCGCTACACCGGCATGGCGATCGATCACTTCGGCGATTACGTGCTGCTCACCAACTTCGCCAACTACCTGCAGCGCTTCGCCGACGAATTTGCCTGCGACATATTTGGCGAAGACCGCCCGATGCAGGCGGCGACCAACTCGGCCGGGCTGTCGATCGTCAAGTTCGGCATCGGCTCGCCCAACGCGGCGATCATCATGGACCTGCTCTCGGCGCGGCGGCCGAAAGGGGTGCTGTTTCTCGGGAAGTGCGGCGGGCTGAAGAGCGCCAGCGAGATCGGCCACTTCATCCTGCCGATCGGCGCCATCCGCGGCGAGGGCACGTCGAACGACTACTTCCCGCCCGAGGTGCCGGCCTTGCCGTCGTTCAAGCTGCACAAGTTCGTCTCGGACAAGCTGACCGGCCACGGGCTGGACTATCGCACGGGCGTGGTCTATACGACCAACCGCCGCGTGTGGGAGCACGACGCCGAGTTCCTGCGGCGGCTTCAGGATATGACCGCGATCGCGATCGACATGGAGACGGCGACCATCTTCATCGTCGGACATCGCAACGAGATCGCGCGCGGCGCGCTGCTGCTGGTGTCCGACGTGCCGATCACCCCCGACGGCGTGAAGACCGAGGAGAGCGACGCGGCCGTGACGCGGCAGTGGGCGGAGCTGCACCTGAAAATCGGCATCGAGGCGATGACGCAGATCGGCCAGCAGGGGGAGAAGATCAAGCACTTCCGCTACTGACGGGCGCGCGGCGGCCCGCTCAGCCGGTGGCCAGCGGCGTGAACGGCAGGCCGAAGGTTTCGGCGACCGGCTTGTTGGTCACCTTGCCGTCGGCCATGTTGACGCCATTGGCCAGCCCCGCGTCCTCTTTGCACGCGGCCTTCCAGCCGCGCGTGGCGATGCGCACGGCGTAGGGCGTGGTCGCGTTGGTGAGGGCGAAGGTGCTGGTTCGCCCGACCGCGCCGGGCATGTTGGTCACGCCGTAGTGAACGATGCCGTCGACCATGTAGGTCGGGTCGGCGTGGGTGGTGGGGCGGATGGTCTCGCAGCAGCCGCCCTGGTCGACGCCGACATCGACGATGACCGCCCCGGGCTTCATGACGCCCAGGTATTCGCGCGGCACCAGCACCGGGCAGCGGGCCCCCGGAATGAGCACCGCGCCGATCACCAGGTCGGCCAGCGCGAGCTGCTTGCGGATCATCACCGGGTCGCTGTAGAGCGTCTGCACGTTGGCGGGCATGACGTCGGCCAGGTAGCGCAGCCGGTCGATGTTGACGTCCATGATGACCACCCGCGCGCCGAGGCCGGCGGCGACCTTCGCGGCGTTGGTGCCGACGACGCCCCCGCCCAGCACCAGCACGTGGGCCGGCTCCACGCCCGGCACGCCGCCCAGCAGAATGCCCTGGCCCATCATCGGGCGTTCGAGATACTTGGCGCCTTCCTGCACGGCCATCTTGCCGGCCACCTCGCTCATGGGCGTGAGCAGCGGCAGGCGGCCGAGCGCGTCCGTGACGGTTTCGTAGGCGATGGCGACCGCGCCGCTCTTGAGCATGCCCTGGGTCAGCTCCTTGTCGGCGGCGAAGTGGAAGTAGGTGAAGACCACCTGCCCGGAGCGGATGAGCGGAATCTCGCTCGCCATCGGCTCCTTCACCTTGACGATCATGTCGGCCTTGGAATAGACCTCGCGCGCCGTGGCGACGATGGTGGCCGAGGTCTGCTTGTAGTCGTCGTCCAAGAAGCCCGAGCCGGCGCCGGCCTGGGTCTCGACCAGGACGGTGTGCCCGGCCTTCTTGAGCGCCAGCGCGCCGGCCGGGACGAGGCCGACGCGGTATTCGTCGGGTTTGATTTCGCGCGGGATGCCAACGATCATGGCAGCGGCTCCGGTGGGCTGCGGCCGGTTCGAGCGGGCCATCTGCCCGCCGCCGGCGCAGCGAGCGAAAAACGATACCGCCGGACGGGTCGGATCGCAAAGGGGCGAGGGGTCGCCGGGAAAAGTGCGGCAACGGAGGCTGTGATGGCCAAGTCACGGATGAAGTCGAAAGACCCGGCCCGGGCCGGGCGCAACGGCGACACGGCCGCCAAGATCGACGCCCTGGCCGGGGCGGTCGTGGCGGCGGCCGAGAAACGCAGCGAGCCCGCCATCGACATCCCGCTCCGCAGCCTGTCGAACGCCAAGTTCAACAAGGCGCGGCGGATCATCGAGATGGGCGCGGCCCGGCAGAACCGCGAGTTCTTCAAGCTCGGCACCGCCAAGAGCTTTATGCAGACGCTGCTGGTCGCGTCCGGCTGCAAGCGGCTGATCGCCGAGGGCAAGACCGCCAGCATCCGGCAGGTGTATTACCTGCTCAAGCACACCATCGCCGGCACGAGGGAAAAGACCTTCGACGACCAGGACGAGAGCGACCCGATCCTCGAAGACCTCGAGGTCGCCATCGACGCGCTGCGCGAAGAACTGCACATCTTTGCCGACAGCAAGGGGGCGATGGTCGGCGAGCTGACGCTCGAAGACTCCGGCGACACCATCGACTGCACCCGCCTGGGCACCGGCGGCTACGCCATCCCCAGCATCGTCGAGCCGGAGATCATCAAGTTCAAAAAGTGCGCCGCCAAGTTCGTCCTGCACGTCGAAAAGGGCACCGTCTGGCGGCGCTTCGTCGAGGACAAGTTCTGGAAGGAGCATCGCTGCGTGCTCACCCACGGCGGCGGACAGCCCCCGCGCGGCGTCCGCCGGCTGCTCTACCGCCTGCACCACGAGCTGGGGCTGCCGATCTACGTCCTGCTCGATAACGACCCGTGGGGCTACTACATCTACAGCGTCATCAAGCAGGGGTCGATCAACCTGGCGTTCGAGAGCCGGCGGATGGCCGTGCCCGAGGCGCGCTTCATCGGCGTCCGCAGCGGCGACTTCGAGAAGTTCGAGCTGTCGGACGACGTGAAGATCGCCACCGACGACAAGGACGTGAAGCGGGCCAAGCAGATCCTCGATTACCCGTGGTTCGAGGGAAAGAAGGAGTGGAAGAAGGAGATCGAGCTGATGCTGCGGCACGGCTTCAAGATGGAAGTCGAAAGCATGATGACCAAGAGCATCAGCTTTGTGACCGAGAGCTACGTGCCGCACAAGCTGAAGCACCCGGACGAGTGGCTGGATTGAACGGCCGGGCCGAGTGAGCAGATCGCCGCCGACCACGACAAGCTGAAGGCGTCGATCGAATCGTTGAGGTGAGCATGAGCCGGGTCGCCGGGGGAGCAGCGCGCGAGGGACTGGCCGCGCGTCGGCCGGTTCGCGGCGTGCTGCTGCTCGTGCTGGGCCTGCCGCTGTTCGTGGCGGCGGTCTGCCTGGTGCTGGCCCACACTTCCAGCGAGTCGCACCGCGACTTCGCCCACGCGATGTGGACCGTCGGCGGAGGCCGGGCCGGCGCGGTCGCCGGGCAGGTGTTCGCGCCGGATGGCCGGCCGCTCGCGGGCGTGGCGGTCGGCCTGCTGACCGAGGGCGGCTGGACCGAGGCCACCAGCGACGCCGACGGGCGATTTACCGCCGCGGCCGCGGGACACACGCTCGAGGCGATCCGTCTCGGGCCGCCGGCCGACGATCGCCTGGTCATGAGCCGCCCGCTGGCGCGCTGGTTTCGCAGTCCGTCGCTCGATGGCGGGATGCAGTTGCGGATCGCGGTCGCCAAGCCCGCTGGCATCGTGCCCGCAAACAAGCCGTAGCGTCACTCGGCGCCACTACGCGTCGCGTGCGGCCGCCGCGCGGCGCCGCTCGACCGCTCGCGCGATCAGCAACCCCGACTCGAACAGCGCCACCATCGGCACCAGCAGCAGCAGCATGCTGCTGATGTCCGGCGACGGCGTGAGGATGGCCGCCGCCACCGCGAACCCGACGATCACAAACCGCCGCGCCGAGCGGAACCGCTCGCTCGGCACGATGCCGGCCAGCACCAGGAAGATGACGACGATCGGCACCTGGAACCCCAGGCCGAAGGCCAGCGCCATGCCCGTGACGAACCCCAGATACTCCGACACCGAGAAGAGCGGCTGCACGAGCTGCCGGCGGTCGGCGCGCTTCAGCGGCACGAGGTAGCGCTCGCCGTCGAGCTGAACGTTCAGGCTGCCGTCGGGCCGGTTGATCCAGACGTCGCCGTGGCGCGGCTGCGGCGGATCGGCATTCAGCACCGGCACCTGCAGCGGCGCGGAGACGGGCTGCGTCGTCTGCGGCCGATGGGCCGAGAGCATCCGCTCGAAGAAGCGGGCGTCGGCCCCGGGCACCGAGAACCAGGTCGCGGTTGAGACGAGGAACTTCAGCAGGCCGGCCAGGACCAGCGTCACCATGAAAGCCGCGCCGATCGCAAACAGGCCGACCGACGCCGGCGCGAGGACGCGCACGACGCGCCGCTCGTGCGGATAGAGCCCGACGGCGACGAAGCGCCATGCCTGGTAGAGCACCCACGGAATCGCGAGCACCAGTCCGCACTCGACGGCGATCTTGAAATACTCGAGGAAAGTCTCGGTCGGCGCGAGCTGCACCATCTGCGCGTCGAGGTCTTCGGCGCGCATCGCCGCGACGTAGGGCGCGGTCAGCGCGAAAATGATGTAGTTGCCGAACTTCAGGCAGAGCCCGGTCGTCACCATCAGCCCCAGCAGGGCGCGGATGAGGCACGAGCGCAGCTCGTCGAGGTGGTCGCCGAACGACATGCGGACGGCGTCCGGGTTCTCGGGCAGCGAGGATCGACGTTTGGTCAGCAAGGGCGCTCCGCGGCGACTGGGCCGCACCGATTTCGGCCGGGCGATTCTCTGGCGTCGATCGGCCCGCGGCAAGCGAGTGTGCCATGACGCACAAGTGGCGTGGCTTTGGGGGCACCGGTCGGATCGGCGGGCAAGCGGCGACGTTCGTCTGTTTCTTCCGGCCGCCGATGGGTAGAATAGTGTGCGTCCCTGTCATGCCCTGGGGAGGAGTTGCGAGCCTTGAATCGAAAATCAGCGTTGTTCCTTCGCCATTTGTCGGCGAGCCTCTTTCTTGCGATCGTGCCGCTGGCCGCGGCGCAGGTGAGTTCGTCGGCCGCCCCGCCGGAAGAGGTCGTCGGCTGCGGCAAGGGCGCCGCGCTGGCGCGGCGCTTTCTGGCCGGGCTGCCGCCGGGCAGCGGTTTCGGCCCGGAAGAAGCGATGGGCGACACCGACGTCCTGCACTACCTGCTCGACATCGAGGTGTCGAACGTCAACACCGCGGCCGACACCTGCACCATCGCCGGCAGCAACACCATCACCATCGAGAGCCACACCGACGGGCTCACGCAGTTCACCTTTCAGCTCGGCTCGAACTACACCGTGACCGGCGTGACCGTCGACGGCAGCGCCGCCGGCGTGTCGCTTGCCACGCTCGATTCGACCACGCGCCGCGTGTCGTGGCTCGGCGGATTCGACCAGGGAACCGTCTTCACGATTCGCATTGACTATACGGGCACCAGCGCCGACGCCGGCCTCGGCGCCATCAACGTCGCCAGCAAAACCGGCGACGCCGTGCCGGTCGTCTTCACGCTCAGCGAGCCGTTCTACGGCTACACCTGGTGGCCGTCGAAGGATGGCGCCCCGGGCGCGACCGGCGATAACTCGGACAAGGCGACGGTCGAGGTCAAGGTGACCGTGCCGGACGTCTATTACGTCATCTCGAACGGGCTGCTGCAGAGCGTGGACACGCTGACGTCGCCCGCCCGGAAGCGCTACTCCTGGGCGACCAACTACCCGATCGCCAGCTACCTGGTCTGCTTTTCGGCGACAAACTACAACACCTGGACGCAGAACTACGCCTACCCGGGCGGCTCCATGCCGGTGCAGTTCTTCATCTATCCCGGCAACGACACCGCCGGCAACCGCACCTCGTGGGAGAAGGCCGTCGCCATGCTTCCGGTCTTTCGCACGGTCTACGGCGAATACCCGTTTATCGACGAGAAGTACGGCATCTACAACTTCAACTTCAACGGCGGCATGGAACACCAAACCATAACCGGCCAGGGCACCTTCAGCGAAAGCGTCACCTCGCACGAACTGACCCACCAGTGGTACGGCGACATGGTCACCTGCAAGACCTGGCGCGACATCTGGCTCAACGAGGGTTTCGCGACCTATGGCGAGGCGCTGTGGATCGAGCGCCGCGCGGGCGGCATCGACACCGCGGCCTATCTGAGCGCCATGGTCAGCCGCAAGCCCACCAGTTTCGACGGCTCGGTCTATATCTCCGACCCCGAGCCACTGAACGTCAACCGCATCTTCAGCAGCACCTACAGCTATCGCAAAGGCGGCTGGGTGCTGCACATGCTCCGCCACCTGGTGGGCGACGCGACCTTCTTTCAGACTCTGGCCGACTATCGCGGCGCCTACGAGTTTTCCGCCGCGACCACCGACAACTTCCGCGCCGTCGCCGAGAGTCGCTACGGCCAATCGCTCACCTGGTTTTTCAACCAGTGGGTCCTCTCGAAAGGCGCGCCGGCCTACCAGCTCGCCTGGCAGTCGGCCCTGGTGAACGGGCAGAACTACTTCCTCGCCCGCATCGCCCAGACCCACTCCACCGCCGGCTGGCCGACCGTCTTCACCGCCCCGGTCGATCTGCGCCTCACCATCGGCGGTTCGCCGCAGACGCGCACCGTCTGGAACGACGCCCGCACCGAGTGGTTCGTCGTCCCCGTCAGCGGCACGGTCACCGCCGCCGCGCTCGACCCCGACCAGTACATCCTCCGCAGCTCGACCGTCGGCAGCACGGCCTATGTGCCCGGGCCGCCCAAGATCATCTCCGTCACTCCGGCGCCCGGCTCGGTCACCCCCGATTCGCCGTCGATTACGCAACTGAAGGTCTGGTTCCACACGCCGGTGAACGCCTCGGCGGCCGCGGTCGGTCTCTCCGGTGCGATCGGCGGACCGGTCGCCTTCTCGCTCGCCGGCACCAGCAACGTCAACCCGCTCACGATCAACCTCGCCGCGCCGCTGGCGGCCGACGACTACACCCTCACGCTCGCCAGCAGCATCACCGCGGTCAACAGCGGCCTGGCGCTCGACGGCGAAATCGCCAACCCCGACAGCCCGGCGTCGCTGCCGTCGGGCGACGGTCTGGCCGGCGGCGCGGCCACGCTGCGCTTCTCAATCACGCCGACGTTCGTGCCGCTGATCGGCGACATCGACGGCAACGGAATGCGCAACGCAACCGACCTGTTCCTGTTCGTGCAGGTTCTGCTCGGGCTGGACGCCGATCTGCTGCACACGCAGCGCAGCGACATCAACGCCAACGGCTCGGCCGACGGCGACGACGTCCAGCCGTTCGTGACCGCCTATCTCGGGCCGTAGAGCCCTTCCCGGTAGTGCGAAGATTCTCTTCGCACCCGGCTGCCCGGCGTCGCGCCGCGCTGCGCCGGCTGCGTGAGGTCGAAGACCGCCGCCTGGCTGAACCGCGCCAGCAGCCGCGCGTTCTGCACCAGATACTCCAGCACCGGGCGGTCGCGTTGCTCCTGTCCGATCCAGAGATAGAACCGGCACTGCGGCGCAATCCGCTGCAATTCGGCCGGGCTGCGGGCGTGTTCATACCGCCGGTCGAGGCACCAGTCGGTCTGCGGCTGCATGAAGCCCATCGCGCCGGCGTGATACTCGCGGCGGATCCACAGGCCGCGGTTGCCGTAGATAGTGGCGTCGGCGCGCGAATGGGTACGGATGAACCGGCACGCCTCGTACGCCCGCGCGGCCAGCCGGTTCTCGTGGCGATAGCGATTCCAGAAGACGGCGTTCTCGGCCGCCAGCCCGGCGAGCAGCAGCGCCGGAACCAGCACGCCGGCGACCGGTCCGCGACGCCGCGATCGCAGCAGCCAGTCGATTCCCACTGCCACGCACAGCGCGGCCCCGGGCGTCACGTGCAGCCACCAGTACTCGTGGTTGTACGAACCGCTGCGAAAGATGACCACGAACAGCAGGCCCGCCGTCCCCAGCAGCCAGCCCGGCCGGTGGTATTGCGGCGCGGCGTCCGACGGCGCGTCGGAGCGCAGGCTGTGCGGCGCGTCGGCCGATCGCCGGTCGAAGAGGGCCGCGCCCGCGCCGATCGCCGCCAGCGCCAGGCCGATGACGCCGAAGTTCTGCCAGCCCCAGCGCGCCTGTCGCGCCAGCCAGCCCGCGAAGGTGAACGGCTCCTCGCTGTCGCTGAGCCCGGCGCGGAATCGGAAGACCGCCCAGACGTTTTCGATCCGCCCGTCAAACATCAAGAGAATCTGCGCCAGCGTCAGCGATCCGCCCACGATCGCCGGCAGCAGCACCAGCGCCCAGCCAGCGGCGCTGCGCCGCCCGCGACACGTGAGGTAGTGCAGCGCCACCAGCGCCGCCTGGAGGAACGCCACCCAGCCGGTGAGCATCGAAAGAATCGTCGCCGCGGCGAACAGCCCGGCGTCGCGCCGCGCCCGCTCGCCGAACCGCTCCGGCATCATCCAGCCGAGATAGCCGCGCAGCGCCGCCAGCCACAGCGCCAGCACGACCGGCTCGTGGTTCGCGATCCGCCCGAAGTAGAACTCGATCGGCAGCAGGCTCATCGCCGTGCCCGCCAGCAGCGCGACGCGCCGGCCGTACACGCCGTTCGCGATCGACATGACCAGCGCGACCGCGGCCGCGCTGCACGCCGCCGGCAGCAGCCGGATCGCCCAGTCATGCTCGCCGAACAGCGCCAGGCTGCCCGCCAGCAGCAGGTCGGTGAGCGGCGGGTGATCGGGGTAGAAGCGCCGCGCGTCGGGGTAGGGCGGCTGATAGCGGGTGAACGTCGGCCGTCCGCGGGTGTCGCTTAGGCCATAGCGGACGTGGTTGCGGGCCAGCACCGCCTCGTGCGCCGTGGCGAAGTCGTGCCGGCCGGTGAAGGGGCGGTCGAGGTCGTGCGCCTGGATCGCAACCGCCAGCAGCAGCACGGCCGCGAAGGCAGTCCGCGATTTTCGCGGCGGCGGCGATGGATCCGCGTTCGCGCGGACCGCCCCATCCGGGCGACGGCTGCGACCTGCGTGCGCGGTGCGTCCCATTCTCGCGCGGCCTCCGGCGGTCGCGGCGATGATAGCCGCCCGCACGCGACTTCTCGCCTTGCGTCGCCTTCGCTACGCTGACGCGAATGTCCGCCGTACCGAGCCTGCCCGACCCAGCCCCCGAAACGCTTTCCGCGTGGTGGGCGGAGGCGGCGGCCTACCTGGAAGCGCAGCGCCTCGCCATTGTCGATCGCAGTCCCGCGGGCGCCGAACACTTCGCCGACTCGCCGCTGGCCGGCGAGGGGCGCTTGCGTCGTGCTGCGGCTGGACGCCGCGCCGGCGTCCGGCGGCGAACCGCAGCCGCTGCACGTGGTCGTCGGCCGGACGGCGGCCAATCACTATCCGCTCTGGGGGCTGTCGGCGGCCGAGGCGTTTCAACTGCACGTCGGGACGCGGTTCATGCTCGAAGTGGGCGTGTCACAGTTGGCGGCCGAGCAGGCGGGCGAATTCGACACCGGCGCGGCGCAGTGCGGGCTGGTCGCGCAGGTCGCGCCGGGCGAGCCGGTGAGCGACGCATCGGTCGCCGCCACGTTCGCCGTCGGCGACGAGCAGCACGCCGTCTGCCGCTGCCGGATCGGGCGCGGCCGAGGTCTATGTCTTCGCGCGCGACTGTCCGCCGGGCTTCTCGCGCCGGGTTGAGCTGGCCGCACGTCGCCTACCGGCTGCACCTCGGGGCGGTGCTGCTGCTCGAGGCCGCCGCCGAGGCTCGCGCCGCGCGGCGCCAGCCGCCGGCGCCACCGTGAATCGCGCCCGCCGTCAGAACTTCACCTTGGGCACTTCCTTCGCCTCGGGCGTGGTGGTCTCGAAATACTTCGCGGGCTGCACGCCGGCCCAGCCGGCAAAGAGCCGCCCGGGGAAGCCCTGCACGTAGCTGTTCAGCAGATTGACGGCGTCGTTGTACCGCTTGCGCTCCACGGCGACGCGGTTCTCGGTCCCCTCCAGCGAATCCTGGAGGCGCATGAAATTCTGATTGCTCTTGAGCTCGGGGTAGGTTTCCTTGAGCACCAGCAGCCGCGAAAGCAGCCCTTCCATGCGGTTGGCCGCCTCGATCTTCTCGCCCGGGTTTCCGCCCGGCTGGAAGTATTTCGTGCGTGCCGCGGCGATGTTCTCGAAGAGCTCCTTCTCCTGTTTGGCATAGCCTTTCACGGTCTCGACCAGGTTGGGGATCAGGTCGTAGCGCCGCTGCAACTGGTTTTCGACCTGGCTCCAGGCCGACTTCACTCCCTCGTTCATCCGCACCACGCGGTTGTAGCCGGAGAGCGTGCAGGCGCCGCCGATCACCCCCAGCAGCAGCACGATCAGGAGCGCCGCCATGACCACCTTGCCGATACTCATCGCCGATCCTCCCTTGGGTATTGGAGGCGGGCCCGCCAGCGTCGCGCCGCACCGGGCGCAGAACTGCGCTCCCGCCAGGTTGACATTGCCGCACTGATTGCAGGTATTACCAGCCACCGGATGCACCTCCGCCCCCGGACGACCCGCCGCCGCCGCCGCCAAACGATCCGCCGCCGCCGCCCCAGTTGCTCCAACTGCTCGAGCCGCCGCTCCACCCGCGGCGCGACCGGCCGCCCGACAGCATCTGCCCGAGCCAGATGGCATCCCAGAAGCCGAATCGCCGCCGAACGACACAGTTCCGCCGCGCGCTGGCGCGGGCCGAGAGGATCAGCGCCACGATTACGAAAACCAGAAACGACACCGCCGGCGACGTGCCTTTTCGCCGCCGCGCGGGCGCCGTGACGCTGCGCTGCGGGACGCCGCCCAGGTCGACGCCGGCCGATTGCGCGATCCGCGTCGCGATGGCTGCCGCGCCCGCCAGGATGCCCTCGCCATAGCGCCCGCGCCGAAACGCCGGCACGAACATCTCGCGCCCCACGTCGCCGCACCAGCCGTCCGGCATGACGCCTTCCAGCCCATAGCCGACCTCGATGCGATACTTGCGATCCTTCACCGCGATGCAGACCAGCACGCCGTTGTCGTGTCCCTTCTGCCCCAGCTTCCAGGCGGCGAAGACCCGGACCGCGAATTCCTCGACCGGCTCGCCGTCGAGCGTCGGCACCGTCAGCACGACCACCTGGGCCGCCGTGGCCTGCTCCAGCCGCGTCAGCCAGTCGTCGGCCCGCGCCGCCGCGCCCGCGTCCAGCACGCCGGCCAGATCGGCGACGTGCGTCGACGGAACGGCCGGCAGCGGAACGGCCGCCGGCGCAGCGGTCGCCGCCAGCCCGATCAGCCACAGCGTCAGCCGCACGGATCTAACGCAGCCCATCGCTCAGCTTTGCCAGGCGCTCGATGTCGTCGTACAGCAACCGAAACGCGGCGAAGTCGAAGAACTTCGGCTGCCGCGCCGCCGCGGCCAGGCCGGGCAGTTCGACCGCGGCGATCCGCGCCACCTCGGCCGTCACCGTGACGCGATCCAGCGGCCCGCGCCGTCCGCGCAGCCACAGCAGGCCGCGCAGCGCGCGCATCGCCCGCTCAACGATGTGCTCGACCGCGAACGACAGGTCATGATCGCGCCCGCCGGCCGACAGAACCGCCTGCCGCAGCACCACGCCGATCTGCTTCAGTTCGCGCTCCACCGCCAGGCGGACGTGCTCGGCGGCCAGCTCGATGGCGGAAAAATGGTCGGCGCCCCAGAGCGTGTCGTGGAAGTCCTGGATCTCGAGCAGCTCGAGCGGAAAGGTGTCGCGCGACGCGGCGATGCCGGCCGGCGTCATCATCAGCGGCGCGGCGACGCGCAGGCGCGCCAGCCGGTCGGCCTGTTCGGCGATCTGCCGCAGGACGTCGATGTCGATCTCGCGCACCACCGCCACGCTGGTGATCGCCGCCAGCGGCCCGCCGAATCGCTCCGACACGCACCGGCCGTAGAGCGTGATGCCCAACAGCGCGCCGCGCGCGTGCTGGGTCAGCGCCTGGGCCAGTTCCTCGACGGCCGGACGCAGGTCGGAGGCGACGATCTCGCTGTGCAGGCTCTCGGCGGATTGCATCGTTGCGAATAACATAGGGCAAGCGCCGCGCGCTGCCCAATATAATGTGGGGCGAAAATTGGAGCCGGCGGCAGCGCCCGTGGCGGCCGGCGCGGCCGACGGTACGATGATACGCCGGATCGGGTGAGTCGCATGCTGCTGGCGGTGACCTGGCACGATCGCTTCGACGAGCCGCGGGCCTTGTGGCTGCTGCTGCTGCCGGTCGTGCTGTGGCTCTGGTCGCGGCGCTCGCTGGCCGGGCTGTCGCCAGGGCGGCGCATGGCGGCGCTCGTGGCGCGCACCCTGGTGATCGCGCTGCTGGTGCTGGCGCTGGCCGGGCTTCAGAACGTCCGCATCAGTCGCGACCTGTCGGTCATCTTCGTGCTCGACCAGTCGCGCAGCGTGCCCGCCGAGAAGCAGGAAGACGCCCGCCGCCTGGCCCGCGCCACCACGCAGAAGCCGCCCGCCAACGACCGCGTCGGCGTCATCACCTTCGACGGCGAGGCCTACATCGATCAGCTCCCCAACAAGCCCGGGCCCGACGGCGGCATCTACTCCGACGTGCGGATGATCTCGCCCGCCAACCAGCCCGACCGCACCAACATCGCCGCCGCCATCCGCCTCGCCCTGGCCTGCTTCCCGGCCGACACCGCCAAGCGAATCGTCCTGGTCTCCGACGGCAACCAGAACGCCGGCGACGCCGCCGTCGAGGTCCAGACCGCCGCCGCCAACAACGTCTCCATCGACGTCGTGCCGGTCCGATACGACTACGACTCCGAGGTGATGTTCGAGCGGCTGGTCGCGCCGGCCTATGCCCGCGAACAGGAGAACGCCCCGCTGCGCCTCACGCTCCGCTCGCGCCGCGCCACCCGCGGCAAGGTGCAGCTCTACCACGACGGCCGACTGGTCAACCTGTCCAACGTCCCCGGCGCGGGCGTGCCGGTCGATCTGCAACCCGGACTCAACACCTTCGGCGTCCGCCTGCCGCTGAACCATGCCGGGGCCCATCGCTTCGAGGCGCGATTCGTGCCCGACGACCCGGCCACCGACCGCATCGCCGCCAACAACGCCGCCACCGCCTTCACCAACGTCGAAGGGCCGGCCAAGGCGCTGCTCATCTCGGCCAACCCGGGTGACGACCAGCCGCTGGTCGAGGCGCTCGCGAAAGAGAAGATCCTGCTCGACGTCCGCACCGCCGCCGAGGCCGAGCTCGACCCCATCGCGCTGCAGCAATACGCCGCCGTGCTGCTCGCCAACGTCCCGGCCGACCAGTTCAACGAAACGCAGCACCGCTCGCTGGCCAGCTACGTCCGCGACCTGGGCGGGGGGCTCATCATGCTGGGCGGCAACGACGGCTTCGGCGCCGGCGGCTGGCAGTCGTCGCTGGTCGAGGCCATCATGCCGGTCCGCTTCGACGTCGACGCCATTCGCCAGATACCGCGCGGCGCGCTGGCGATCGTCATGCACGCCTGCGAGATGCCCCAGGGCAACTACTGGGGGGTCGAAACCGCCATCGCGGCCATGAAAACGCTTTCCAGCCTCGACTACTTCGGCGTCGTCGCCTGGACGTTCGGCGGCCTGGGCTGGGGCGTGCCCATGCGCCTGTGTGACGACAAGCCCGGCATCGCCAACCAGATCCGCCGCATGGGCCACGGCGACGCCCCCGACTTCGACAGCCTGATGCAGCTCGCCTACGACGGCCTCCGCGGGCGACGCGACGCCGCCCAGCGCCACATGATCGTTATTTCCGACGGCGACCCGGCTCCGCCTTCCGCAAAGCTCATCTCCAGCCTGCGCCGCGACAAGATCACCGTCACCGCCATCAGCGTCTTCCCGCACGGCGGCATGCAGATCGGCACCATGAAGAAGATGGCGCAGGACACCGGCGGGAACTACTACGACCTCAGCCGGTCCGGCGACGAGCGCCTGCTGCCGCAGATCTTCATCAAGGAAGCCAAGATCGTCCGCCGCCCGCTGCTGCGCGAAGAGACCTTCACCCCCAAGGTGCGCTACCACGCGTCCGACCTGCTGGCCGGCATTCGCGAGCTGCCGCCGCTCCGCGGCTACGTGGTCACGACGCCGCGCTCGCAGTCGCAGATCGAGCTGCCGCTCGTCTCTGACAAGGGCGATCCGATCCTCGCCAACTGGCAGTGCGGCCTGGGGCGCACCGTCGCCTTCACCAGCGGCTGGTGGAACTACTGGGGGCCCGACTGGATCGGCTGGTCCGGCTTCTCGAAGATCTTCGCGCAGTCGGTTCGCTGGTGCATGTCGCAGGGCTCGGCCAAGGACTTCGAGGTCTCCACCTTCATCGACGGCGGGCGCGGCCGCGTCGTCGTCGAGGCCCTCAACAAGGACGCCGACTATCTCAACTTCCTCCAGATGCAGGGCATCGTCCTCACGCCCGGCGGCGCCACCAGCCCCATCCGGCTCGATCAGACCGGCCCCGGCCGCTACGAAGGCCAGTTCTCGGTCGCCGACGGCGGCAACTACCTGCTCAACATCCAGGCCTCGGGCGGCGGGCAGCCGGCCGCCCTCATCCGCACCGGCGTCAGCCTCGCCTATTCGCCCGAGTACCGCGACCAGTCGGCCGACGAGGCCGCGCTGCAGAAGATCGCCGATGCCACGCACGGCCGCTGGCTCGACCTGCCGGCCGACCAGATCGACCTGTTCGCCAAGAATCTCCCGGCCGTGCTGGCGCGCCAGCCGCTCTGGAGCCTGCTGCTCCGCGCCGCGGTCATCTGCTTTCTGCTCGACGTTGCCGTGCGCCGCGTGGCGATCGATCCGCGACAGTGGCTGGCTCGGGCGCGGGCCTACGTCGCCGAGATGGCCGGCCGGCTGATTCCGGTCCGCCGCGCCGAGGTCGTGTTGACCGATCTCAAGAGCGTGCGCGACAAGGTGCGCGCCGACAAAACGGCCGCCGGGTCGGGCGAGCGCGTCCGCTCCGTGCCCAGCCCGGTCGCGACCCGCAAGTTCGAAGCCCCGGCCGACGCCCGGCCGACCGGCGACCTGACGCAGGCGCTGGGCGGCGCGACGGCGTCCGACAAGCCGGCGGCGGCCGCCAAGCCCAAACCCGGCGATGCGCCCGCCGAGGAGACCACTGCCCGGCTGCTGAAGGTCAAGCGCCGCCGCCAGGACGGCGATCCGCCGCCGGGCTGATGACCCGCGTCACGATTCAGGAAGGATGACCCGAACCGCATGGCCACCATCGACCCCGCCGTTCAGAAAGCGACCGACGAGTTCCGCCGTAAGTATGCCGCTGTCCGCGCCGAGGTGGCCAAGGCCATCGTCGGCCACGACGAGATCGTCGACGGCGTGCTGCTCTGCCTGTTCACCGGTGGCCACGCGCTGCTCGAAGGCGTGCCCGGGCTGGGCAAGACGCTGCTGGTCCGCACCCTCTCGGCGGCGCTGTCGCTCAAGTTCTCGCGCATCCAGTTCACGCCCGACCTGATGCCCGCCGACATCATCGGCACCAACATCATCGTCGAAGACCCGGGCAGCGGGCGGCGCGGCTTCCAGTTTCAGGCCGGCCCGGTCTTCGCCCAGATCGTCCTGGCCGACGAAATCAACCGCGCCACGCCCAAGACGCAGTCGGCCCTGCTCGAGGCCATGCAGGAGCACACCGTCACCGTCGCCGGCCGGCGCCACAAGCTCGAAGAGCCGTTCCTTGTCATGGCCACCCAGAACCCCATCGAGCAGGAGGGCACCTATCCGCTGCCCGAGGCCCAGCTCGACCGCTTCTTCTTCAAGCTCATCGTCCGCCCCAGCAGCCGCGCCGAGCTGAAGGTCGTGCTCGACCGCACCACCACCGGCCACTCGCCCGACGTCAAACCGGTCATGTCCGGCGATGAAATCCTCGGCGCGCAGCAGCTCGTGCAGCGCGTGGTCATGGCGCCGCACGTGCAGGACTACGCCGTCCGGCTGGTGCTCGCGACCCATCCGAACGGGCCCTTCGCCACCGAGCAGGCCAACCGCTACATCCGCTGGGGCAGCTCGCCGCGCGGGGCGCAGGCGCTGGCCCTGGCGTCCAAGGTCAAGGCGCTGCTCGACGGGCGGTTCAACGCCAGCCTCGAGGACGTGCGCAGCATCGCCTTGCCGGCGCTGCGACATCGCGTGCTGCTGAACTTCGAAGCTCAGGCCGAAGGGCTGGAGTCGGACAAGGTGCTCGCCGACATCCTCGACAAGACGCCGCAGCAGGCCGAGGCGGCCGCCTGAGGCGCGCTGCGGTGGCGCGGCGCGACCGCGTGGCTGAGTTAAGCCGGTCTCGCCTACGAGCCGAACCCGCCGCCGAACTGCCCGCCCGACTGGAAGAAGAAGCTGCTGGTGCCGTTCAGAATGCTCAGCACGAGCTGCAGGCCGACGTTGAACAGCGTCCGCGGCACCGCGTTCACAAATGTGGCCGCGGCCTGGTCCATGAAGCCGTAGCCGTTGGTGCAGCCGGTCAGCACGAGCAGCGTCGCGCCGGCGAGAAACAGCGCCCGCCAGGCGCGGCGGGAGTGCAGAGTCTGCATGGTGGAGCCTCGCTCGCGGTCACCCGCGTGGGAACTCATACGCCGGGGAACACGCCGCCATTCACGAACAGCAGCCGCAGCAGGTTCGAGCCGGGAAACGCGCTCAGCAGCGTCGAGATGATGCTCGACACGCCCAGCTGAACCAGCGACACTGCGGCCGAGTTGACGTAGCCGGCGGCGATCTGCGCCGTGAATCCGACCGGGTCACATCCGCCGCCCATCTGCATTAACGGCAGCGCCGCGCCCAGCATCAGTATCTGCCGGCGGCGGCGATAGAGCTTCTGCAACATGCCGATCCTCCCAAGGGTCGCGCACAGCGGCCCGCTGTCGCGCATCCCGCGCCGAGTGTACCGCCGCCCGGCGACCTCGCAAGGACGGGGCACCGGCCGCTCTGGATACTATCGGCGTCCGGCTCGGCCGTGGGCCAATCGGCCGGCCAATCGGCAACCGTTGCCGATCCGGGCCGCGGCATCCCGGCCCGCGTGGGGCGTACGCGGGCGCTCGATCGGCCGCTTCTGCCGCTTCGACAGCGCGGCGCCCGGCGGACAACGGCGTCAGCGGGCGGCCACGGCCGGGCGGCGCTGCCGCGTCAGCCATTCGTCCATGCGGGTCTGGAGCAGGTCGAGCGGCAGCGGGCCTTCCGCCAGCAGCTCGTCGTGAAAGACCCGCAGGTCGAACCGCGGCCCGAGCGCCGCCGCGGCCTCGGTCCGCATCCGCATGATCTCGATCTGCCCGACCTTGTACGCCAGCGCCTGTCCCGGCCACGCGATGTAGCGATCGACCTCGCTCTCGATGTCGATCTGTGACAGTGCCGTGTTCGCTTTCATGAAGTCGATCGCCTGCTGACGCGTCCAGCCCAGCGCGTGCATGCCGGTGTCGACCACCAGCCGGCAGGAGCGCCACGCGTCAAACGTCAGCCGGCCGAAGTCGCTGTACGGATCGCGATAGCCCCCCAGGTCTTTCCCGAGGCATTCCGAGTACAGCCCCCAGCCTTCGCAGTAGGCGGTGATGTACTGATGCCGGCGGAAGTCCGGCAGTCCGCGACACTCCTGCGCCAGCGCCAGTTGCAGGTGATGCCCCGGCATGGCCTCGTGATAGGCGAGCGCCTCCATGGTGTACTTCGGCCGCTGCTTCGGGTCGAAGACGTTGACGTAGAAGTACGCCGGCCGCGAATGGTCGTCCGGCGCGGGGTAGTAATAGGCCGCCGGCGCCGCCGCCGCGCGGAACGACTCGATCTCGCGCAGCGTGTAGGGCGTCTTCGGCAGCCGGCCGAACACCTTGGGCAGCTCCGCGTCGCTGCGTTTCAGAATCGCCGCGAAGCCGGACATCAGCTCCGCGCCCGACTGCGCGTGCAGGTCGGCCCGCTGCCGCAGGTGGTCCATGAACGCCGGAATCTCGCCCTCGAACCCGACGCGGCGCATGATGGCCCGCATCTCGCCGTGGATCCGCTCCAGCTCCGCCATTCCGACGGCGTGCAGGTCTTCCGGCGTCCGCTGCGTCGTCGTGTGCAGCCGCACCTCGGTGGCGTACCACGCGGCGCCGCCCGGCAGGTGACCGATGCCGACCGTGTCGGTGCACTTCGGCAGATACTCGTTCTTCACAAAGTCGCGCAGCGCGCGATAGCCCTCCACCGCGCGGCGCGTTCCGTCGAGCATGGCCTGGCGTTCGCCGGCGTCGGCCTTGGCGGCGCGGCGCTCGGCCCAGACGGTGAACAACTCGCTGCGCGCCGGATCGTCCACGATCTGCGCGTCGAGCTGCGGCACGACCTGGGCCATGGTGACCTTGGGCGGCACCACGCCGGCGCCCATGCCGCCGCGCATGCGCTCGATCACCTGCTCGACCTGCCTTGGAAACGCCCCCAGCCGCGCGGCGTAGCGCAGCGACTCTTCCCGGCTCGACAGCGGCTGCGAAACCCGCAGCATCGGCAGCGCGATGTGCGGCCCTTCCTGCTGCGAGATCGGAATCCAGCGCCCCGGCAGCTCGGCCGCGGTGATCTCGTCGGTCACCGCGCGGCGGAACAGCTCGGCGTTCAGGCGGTTCCCGGCCGGATCGCGCGACAGGTCGAGCGCATCGAGCCGCGCCAACAGGGCCCGCCGCCCGGCGATGCCGGCGATCCGCGCGGTGTCCGACAGGTCGTCGAGCTGGTCGTCGTAGCGGTGCTCGCCGACGACGGTGGCATGCACCGGCGTCTCGCGCAGCTTCATCTGCCAGTAGTCGGCCATCAGGTCGGTCAGCGGACCGGGCGGCAGATCCGAACGAAACGACCCGCCCGGAAGCGGATCGCAGCCGGCAAGTGCCGTGCACGCCGCGAGCAGCGCGACGATCCGGCGCAGCGTCTTCCAGCCGACGTTCATGCAGTCTCCTTTATTGGCGCAGCGCGCCGCTAGGTCGGCCCGAGCAGATTGCGAACGAAGTCGATCGTAAAAAAAGTGGTCAGCAGCCCGGTGATGAGCAGGATGAGCGTCGCGATCACGCCGACCATGGTCGCGCCGACCATCGGCGAATCGGGCGAAACCGCCACGATCAGCGGCCGCGCCAGCGTCAGCATCGCCAGCAGCATCCCGGCGACCGTCGGCCAGATGCTGATCGAGTGGGCGTAGCTGTAGATCCACACCCAGCGCTGCACTTCGCGCTCGCGCCCCTCGTTGCTGTGGATGAAATGGCCGCGGACGTAGTAGCGCCCGTGCTCGATCCGCCCGTTGGCGGCGTCGCCGTTGATGTAGGCGTACACCACCGTATAGCTCAGGAAGTTCGCCAGGCCGGCGAAGATCACGGCCAGGCACAGTCGCGTTCGCGTGCGGCGGTTCATGCGCTCTGGGAGTGAAATCTAACCGCTTCACGCCCCGCTGGCGACCGCCGCGCCCCTCTCCCGGTACGGCAAAGTTCCTCTTTGCCGCCCCTCGCTGCAACGCGCGATTCGCCCCCATCCCGGTAGCGGCAAAGATCCTCTTTGCCGCAGACGTGAGTTTGTCGCGTGGCACGCGCGCATCGTTGGTTGGCACGGCCTTTCAGCCCGTGTCTTCATTTCACGGCGTGACCAGCCGGCGACCGCCATGCGCGCGTGAAGAACGCTCTAATAGATGATCGTCCCCTCGACCGGCGACGAGGCGCTGGCATACAGCCGCCGCGGAATCCGCCCGGCTCGGGCCGCCAGGTAGCCGGCGTCAATCGCGTGCGCCATCGCCCGCGCCATGCCAACCGGGTCTTTCGCCGACGCCACGCCGGTGTTCAGCAGCACGCCGTCGGCCCCCAGCTCCATCGCGATGGTCACGTCGCTGGCCGTGCCCACGCCGGCGTCGACGATCACCGGGTAGTCGGCGTCGCCTTCCTTCAGCAGCTCCAGGATGATGCGGATGTTGTTCGGATTCAGCACCCCCTGCCCGCTGCCGATCGGCGAGCCGGCCGGCATCACGCTCGCCGCGCCGGCCTCCTTCAGCCGCCGCGCCATCGCCGGGTCGTCCGACGTATAGACCAGCACGTCGAACCCCTCGGCCCGCAGCGCGGTCAGCGCCGCCAGCGTTCCGACCGGGTCGGGCAGCAGCGTCTTGCGATCGGCCAGCACCTCGAGCTTGACCCAGCTGGCCCCGGGGTTGCCGATCTGCTCCAGCAGCTCGCGGCCCAGCCGCGCCACGCGCACCGCGTCTTCGGCCGAAAAGCAGCCGGCCGTGTTCGGCAGAATCGTGTAGCGCCGCGTGTCGATGAAGTCGAGCAGGCTGCGATTCTGGGCGTCGATCAGCCGCTCGCGCCGCACCGCCACCGTCACCACTTCGCAGCCGCTGGCCTCGAGCGCCGCGCGCATCTGTTCATACGCGGCGTATTTCCCCGTCCCCACGAACAGCCGCGAGCGAAAGCTGCGGCCGGCGATCTTCAGCGGTGTCGGGTCCATGGCTGCTCAGCCTGTGCAATGCAGTTCGTCGGCCGCGATTCAGCCGCCGCCGACCAGCGTCACGATTTCCACCCGGTCGCCGGCCCGCAGCGCGACGCGCTCGTATTCCCCGCGTCGCACCAGTTGGCGGTTGACCTCGACCGCGAACGGCGGCCGCGGCGGCCGGGCCGCGAACAGCTCGGCCAGCGTCACGCCGGCAGAGACCTGCGTCGGTTCGCCGTTCACGGAAATCTCGATCGATTCGGTCGCTGGCACGCAGCCCTGCCCTCGGCGCGATTATAGAGCCGCCGCGCGCCAGCGTCACTCGCGCAGCACCACGCGCCGATACGCCCAGTAGCAGAACGCCAGGAAACCGCCCTCCAGCACCCGCCCGAAGACCGCGTGCACCGCCGTTTGCAGCGCGAACAGCAGGATCGCGAACGACAGGCTGTTGATCGCGATCGCGCAGCCCGCCTGCAGCCGCTGACCGGCCACACCCGGTTCGCTCGCCCGCCGCCCGCGCAGTCCCCACAGCACCGCCGCCGCCAGCGTCGCCGAGAACGCGAGCGTGTAGGGCAGCAGCGTGACCACGGCCTCGGCGCCGCCCGACGGCCGGACGACCACCGCCACCGTCGTCACCAACGCCCCCAGCGCCAGCCACACCGCCAAGACCGCGACCACGGGCTGATTCTGCGGCGCGGCGCCCCGCGCGTCGAGCGCCGCCGCCGGCTACTTCCGCCGCCCGCGCCGCGCCGTCGACACTCCCGTCTCGACGTATCCGATCAGCTTGTAGATGAGCTTGGCCGCCAGGAACTCGGTCTGCATCGAGCCCGGCAGCGGCATCACCTCGACCAAGTCGGCCGCGACGACGCGGTGGGCCCGCGTGACCGCCCGCAGCAGATCGACCACCTGGAACCAGGTCAGCCCGCCCGGCTCCGGCGTGCCGGTCCCGGGCGCGTAGGCCGGGTCGAGCCCGTCGATGTCGATGGTGACGTAGATGGGCGAATCCAGCCGCGCCACCACGCGCTCGATCCAGTTCGGATCGGCGTGGCACTCGCGCGCCGACACCGGCGCGATACCCCGCCGCTGCATGAAACGCTGCTCGTCGCGCGAATAGTTGCGGATGCCGACCGCGACCAGCTTCGCCCCCAGGTCCAGTACCCGCCGCATCGCGCAGGCGTGCGAGTGCGGCGTGCCCTCGTACTCGTCGCGCAGGTCGGCATGCGCGTCGATTTGCAGCACGGTCAGCGGCTTGTGCCGCTCCATTACCGCGCGCACCAGCCCGGCGGTGATCGAATGTTCGCCGCCCAGCCCGATCAGAAACTGCCCCGCCCGAACGATCGGCCGCGCCGCGGCATGGACCGCTTTCACCTGCTTGTCCGGCCCGGCCATCTCGGGCGCGAGCGGAGCGGCCGTCCAGACGCCGGCGCGATAGGCCTCGGCGTCCAGCTCCTCGTCATACAGCTCGACCTGCTGGCTGGCCGTCAGGATGGCGCGCGGACCGTTGCGCGTGCCGACCTGAAAGCTGGTGGTGCTGTCATAAGGAATCGGCAGGACGGCGTAGCGCGCCCGCGCCGCGGTGCCGTGCGGCGCCGGCAGGCCGAGGAAGTTGTCGGGAATCGTGGCCACGAAGTCACTCCGAAGTGGAAGCTCGAGCGGCGACGTTGCTGTGCGGCACGTCCCCAGGGGCCGGCCGCGCGCTCTGCGTGGCACAGACCAACGGTCCGTCTCACTCGGCCCGCGTCCGCGCCTTGCCGCGCCGCTTGCTGACACCGGCCGGCGCCGCCGAATAGTTCAACTGCGCCCGCTTCAGCTCGGCGTGCAGCGTCGTGTTCTTCTGCGCCGCCGACCGCAGCTCGGCCACCAGCGTCTCCAGCCGCCCATAGAGCCGTTTCAGCGGCCGGCGATGGCTGCGAACGCACACGTACTGCGCCAAGAGCGGCAGCGTCAGCGACGCGCACGAATAGACCACCACGTTGTCGCGCGTGGCGTCCTTGATCTTGCCCCAGCTGCGCGCCTCGGACGGCGTCGCGCCCGACAGCCCGCCCCAGTGCGGCGAGTCGGTCGTCAGCTGGATGAAGTAGTCGTGTCCGCCGCCGGTCGTGTCGTAGAGAATCTGGTGCAGCGTCGGCTGCGTCTGCAAGTAGAAGTTCTTCGGCGAGCCGCCGCCCACGATCACCGCGCCGTTCTTCTTCGCGTTCTTCACGATCGCCGCCGTCTCGATCACGTCCGCCAGCGGGTCGAGCTGCAGCGGCTGGTCGAACAGCCGCGGCACGATCAGGTTCATGCCGATCGAGCTGTCGCCCGGCGAGCTGGTGTAGATCGGCACGTCGTAGCGATGGGCCATCGCCAGCAGCGAGCGCTGCGGCGCCGGCGCATGCCGCGCCACCCATCGCCCGAGAATCCAGTGCAGCGCCGCGCTCGACAGCGGCGCGCTCGTGTCCACGCCCGCCATCGCCTGCTGCACCAGCTTGTCGGTCGCCTCGAGCGTGCCGCGCTCTTCGATGAACGTATCGTAGATCCGCGCCACGCCGGCGTCGGCCAGCTCGTTGTCGTCGACCACCCAGTGACCCTGCCGCACCGGCAGGTCGAACGCGCGGTGCAGGTCGTGATACAGGTTCGCGCCCGTGCAGATCATCCAGTCGACGAAGCCCGCCTCCATCAGCGAGATCAGCACCCCCTGCATGCCGATCGGCGTCATCGCGCCGCTGAGCGTCAGCCCGACCGTCGTCGGCCCGCGCAGCATGCGGGCGTACAGCTCGCACGCCTCCGCCAGCCGCCGGCCATTGAAGCCGCTGCGGCCGAAGCAGTGGTCGATCAGGTCGGCCACCTCCTCGTTGCCGGCCAGCTTCAGCGGCTCGACCTGCGGGCCGTGCATGAACTGGCGCCGCTGCCGCCCGCCGGACGCGTGCGGTTGCCCGTTGTGGCCGGCCGGGCTGGCGTGGTCGCCGGAACTGCTGCGCTTCTTTGCCATGTGTTGCCTCGCACGGTTCGACATCGCCGATCAAAGGGGGGCGATTATACGAGCCTCGCGCCGCGCGACCATTGCTGCCCGCTTCAGCCCGGCGCCGTTGCGCCACGGCGCACGACCGGTATCGAGCGCGCGTAAAAACGGAGCCGGCCGCTTTGGGCGGCCGGCTCCTGGCGCGGTGTTGGGAAGGGGAAGAAAGGTTCGTGTGTACGTCAGCTCCATCCGTCGCGGTCAACGTCGTTGGGCTGACGCTGGGATGAATATGCAACCGGTGTGCCACGGCAGCGCGGACCGTGCCGAATCGACGAAACGTGGCTTCCCGCCCTGCAAACCGCGAATGCCGTCCGACGCCGCCGTGTCGGCGCATCTTGGCAACTGCTCAAACTGAGGCCAGAATGGTCGCCAGCATGGGTAATGGGTGGGCAGTTTTTACCAACTGCCGATAACCTCGCCCGACCCGCGCTCCCGCGTGCGAAAGTCCTGATGCCCTCGTCGCCTACCACGCCAGACGCCTTGCCGCCGCTCGCCGCGCGGATCGAACTCTTCCGCCACTGCCTGGTCGCCATCGCCGAGCAGATGGGTGAAACGCTCGCCCGCACCGCCTTCTCGCCCAACATCAAGGAACGCCGCGACCATTCCTGCGCCCTCTTCGACGCCGGCGGGCGACTGCTCGCACAGGCCGCCCACATCCCCGTGCACCTGGGCTCGATGCCCGACAGCGTCGCCGCCGCGCTCCAGTCGGGTCCGCTCGCGCCCGGCGACGTCATAATTCTCAACGACCCGTTCCGCGGCGGCACACACTTGCCAGACCTAACGCTGGTCACGCCCGTCTTTGATCGCGAACGACTGATCGGCCTGGCGGCCAATCGCGCGCATCACGCCGACGTCGGCGGACGCACCGCCGCCTCGATGGGTGTCAGTCGCCACATCGACGACGAGGGAATCCGCCTGCCGCCCGTCAAGTGGTTCGCCGCCGGACAGGAGCAGCCGGAGCTGCACGCGCGGTTCCTCTCCAGGCTCGAGACCGCCCGCGAGCGGCTCGGCGATCTGCGGGCTCAGCTCGCGGCCAACGTGGTCGGGGCGCGCGGCCTGGTCAGCCTGGTGGCGCGCCACGGCGCCGGCTTTCAGCCGTTGTGCGGCGAACTGCTCGCATACGGCGAGCGGCTCATGCGCCTCGCCATCGCCGAGATTCCGCGCGGCGACTATGCCGCCGCCGACACGCTCGACGGCGACGGCGTCAGCGATCGGCCGATCCGCATTCAGCTCCGCCTGCACGTCGCCGACGGGCAGGTGGTGGCCGACTTCGCCGGCACCGACCCGCAGGTGGACGGCTGCGTGAACTGCCCGCTCTCGGTGACGCGCTCGGCCGTGGCGTACGTGTTCGCCTGCCTCGCCGGGCCGCGCCTGCCGCACAACGCCGGCATGTTTGCCCCGCTCCGCGTGATCGCGCCGCCCGGATGCGTCGTCAACGCGCGCGAGCCGGCGGCCGTGGCAGCCGGCAACGTCGAGACCAGCCAGCGCGTGGTCGACGTGGTGCTGCGGGCGCTCGCCACGGCGCTGCCGCAGCGCGTCCCGGCCGGCTCGGCCGGCACGATGGCGTCGGTCTCGCTCGCAGGGCGCGACCGGCGCGGCCGGCCGTTTGCCTACTATGAGACGATCGGCGGCGGATCGGGCGCCACGCCGTCGATGCGCGGCGCCGACGCCGTGCACACCCATATGACCAACACGCTCAATACGCCGGTCGAGGCGCTCGAGTCGGCCTATCCGCTGCGCGTGCGACGCTACACCATTCGCGCCGGCAGTGGCGGCGGCGGCGCGCACCCCGGCGGCGCCGGCATCGTCCGCGAGCTCGAGGCGCTGGTCGATCTCGACGGGGCGCTGCTGGCCGACCGCACATCGCGCGGCGGCGCCGGACTGCGCGGCGGCGGAGACGGCCAGCCGTTCGTCGCAACGCTGAAGCCGGCCGGCGGGACGCCGCGCATGCTGCCGGGCAAGACCAACTTCCGGCTGGCCCGCGGCGACATTCTCACGATCGAAACGCCCGGCGGCGGCGGCGTGGGTTTCTGCGGCTGACCGCCGGTTCGCACGGCAGCCGGCAATCGGCGCACCGGCGGCGGGCGGCGCGGCGCGGCGGGACGAATCCAAAGAAAAAACCCGCTGGTGCGCCTGGGCGCGCCAGCGGGCAGGAAGACTGGCCAATCCGCCGGTCGTGGACCGCGCGGACCCTGTAGACCTGTGAGAATCCGTTACAGCCGGGCGGTTGACGTATCGAGCGCCTTGGCCGCCGCATCGCACTGCGCCTTGGCCATCAGCACCTTGGCGGTCATCTCGCACGGCGTCTTGCTGCCGCCGACGCAATAGACCACTTTGTGGTCCTTCTTGGCCATCGGGCAGACCTCGTCGCTGTTGTCCACGGTCTTGCCGTCGACGATGTAGCTCATCTTGACCTGCTTCATCGACTCGGCGACGCGCTTGTGGGCGGCCATCGCGTCGGCAAAGCTGGTGTAGGTGTGGCCGGCAACGCGGAACTTCTTGTACTGCTTGTAGTCGACCTTCGCCGCGCCGTGCTCCTTCGAACCCGCGCAGCCCTCGGACTTGGCCGACGCCACCGCGGCGTCCTTCTTGCCGGCCGGGCAGCTCGCCAGCGTGGAAGCCTTCTTGGCAGCGCAGCACGCCTTGCCTTCGGCCGCCCCCTTGGTGCAGCAGTCGTCACCCATCTCGCACATCGCCCAGGCGCCGTCCTTCTCTTCGTAGGCGATCGTGGTGAAACCGGCCTTGTAGCACTCGGCGGCGCACACGAAGGCGTCCATCGCCTTCTCCATGTCGTCGAACTGCTTGCCCGCGACCATGAAGCTCGGCTTGGCCTTCGACGCCTGCATCGCCTTCCAGCACTCGGCGCTCTGCGTCGCCCAGCAATACTTCTGGTCGCCGACCGTCACGGTCATCGCCGGGAATTCCTTCCCGAACGCCGCGCACGCCATGCCGGTCTTCGTGCACTGGCCCGATGCCTTCACCGTCTTGGCGTCGCCGTTCTTCATGCAGCAGCCTTCGCCCGCCTGCACGCTCGACACCGCCAGGCTACACACGCACGCCAGCACCAGAACCGCCGAGAGTCTCTTCATGTCGATCGCTCCTTGTACGATTGGGCCCGCCGACCAGGCTGCACCGGGGACCTTCCCCGGCAGCGCCGCAGACGGCCGGATCCGATTGTCGGCTCAAGAACCGTTTACTATAGGAACCCGCTCGGGCAATGTCTAACGCCCGGGACCGGCCCCGGCCGAACCCACGCCGGCGCCACACCGGCCGCACGGCCGTGCTCATCTGAAAACCACCCGGACGGCAACTCTATTCCAGCCAGCCGGGCGGCACAACCATTGTTCTCACAGCAGGTTGCGGCATCACCCGCGCCGCCGTCCAAACGTCTCAGCTGCGAGCGCGGCTTACGCCAGCAATTCGGCCGAACGCCGCAGCAATTCGCCAACCGGCAGGCCGCGCGGACAGGCGGCGGTCGCGCCGCGGAGCTGGTCGGCCGTCCATTCACGGGCCGCGATCGGCAGCGCGTGAAACTTCGCGCGGGCAATCGCGCGCTGGCCATAACTCTGGCGGTACATCAGGTAACGCAGCGTGTCAGCGATCGCGAGCGTGCTGCCGCCGGCCGATTCGCACTCGCGGCGACATCCGCCGCAGCCGCCTGGGCAGTAGTCGCGGCGCGTCGCGGTCGCCAGGCGGCGCAGCAGGCGATCTTCGATCGCCGAGAGCTTCTCGCCGGCGGCGGCCGCGTTGTGCTCGAGCACCTGGATCGAGGGCATGCACGACACCGCCGAGGCGATGCGGTCATCCTTCCAGACCGCCTTGAGCACGGCCTGGTGCTTCGAGACGCCTTGCGCCAGGAAGGGATTGACGCGCTCGGAGAAGCTGATCGCCGAGCCCTGGGTCTTCATGGCGATCAGGCCGACATGGGCCGCGGCGGCGGCGTCGATGGCGCGGTTCAGCTCGGCGTCGTCGAAGCTGCGGAAGTTGTACTTGAACATGCAGACGTCGGCGGTGCCGGCGGTCGCGGCCTGGCGCAGCAGCGCGACCAGGTTCTCGTTGTGACACGAGAAGCCGAAGTGGCGGATCTTGCCGCGCCGCTTGAGCGCCGCGACGGCGTCGCGCCAGGCGCGGTCGGTGAGCACGGCCGGGTCGCGCAGGTTGTGCACGTAGAAGATGTCGATGGCGTCGCTGCGCAGCCGCTCGAGCGAGGCGTCGACGGCGGCGGCCAGCGACTCGGGCCGATCGGGGTGACCCTTGGTGACGATGATCGCCTTGCGGCGTGCGCCCAGGTCGGCCAGCGCCTGGCCGAGGTTGCGCTCGCTCCAGCCGTTGACGTAGGAGGCGGCGGTGTCGAAGAAGTTGCAGCCCAGCGCCAGGGCGCGTTCGACGTAGCGCTTCGTGAAGCGGTAGGTGCCGCCGACTTCGAGGATCGGGACGTCCAGGCCGGTCTTGCCGAGCTTGCGCGTCGGCATGGCGGCGGGCGGGGCGTCGGCGAAGCCGGCTCGCGGCAGGACCGCCGCGGCAGCGGCCGCGCCGAGAAACGCGCGCCGCGAGACGGGAGAGCGCGCCGCGTCGCTGAGAGTGCGTGGGGCAGTCATGCGAGTCATCTCCGCGCGAGTTGCGTTGCATCTTACCCGGATTCACAGGGAGCCATCGGGCGTCGCCGGCGCGCGGTCGTCCACCGTAACGAATTCACACAAATGTCACACGAAGCCAACAGGCGTACTGTGGACATATCAAGTCGTTTATTTCCCGCAAAGTGCTGAAATCATTGGCGTTGCAATCGGTCGATTTGGCGCGCCTCGTTTTCAGACAGGTGTGAATTCCGAGGCAAGGGAGTTTCCTGCTTGCCCGAAGCCGGGCGGCAGAAATAGAGTTTGGCGACGGGCTCACGTCGCGAAACGGCGGTCCGCAGCCGTACAGGACAGGGAAATGATCGCAAACGCTCCCATCGCCGCATGCGAGCTATTCGCCCCGATCGAGTGGCAGCGGATTGCTGCCGCGCTGAGCCTCTCGGGCCGCGAGCTCGAGATTGTGCAACTGCTGTTTCGCGATCGCAAGGAACTGGCGATGGCGTACGAGCTTGGAATCTCCGTCCATACCGTTCACACGCATCTGGATCGCCTCTATCGTAAACTCGACGTCGCCGGCCGATGCGCAGCGCTGCTGCGCATTTTCGAGACCTTCCGGGCCCTGAGCCTGGCCGACGCGGCGGTCGAATCGCCCGCGCGGCGCGGCCGAAACGCCGGGTCGCTGTCCCACCTGCGGCTGACAGTCGAATAGGCGACTTTCCCTGCCACCCCTGCCGGTCATTCAATCAAGTGCAGTTGCGGTTCGGGCAGCGCGCCCGCGGTGGACGCGCTGAGGCTTCATCGACAATCAGGGTCCACGTCGAATCGCGACGAACTGTTCGGCACGCGGGCGGTCGCGGCGTTTGCCCGTGTACGTCGAAATGATTCGGCCACGCCGCAGAACTGGAGGCCTCCCCATGTCCCATCGACTGACGCTCCGTGCGATCGCTCTGGTTGGAATCGGGCTCGCGTGCCTGGCGCCGGGCGCGCGGGCGGATTGGAACCCCGGCGACGCGTACAAGATGCACTATCCGCAGCTTCCAAACCCGTCGGGGTGGGACGTCGATTTCACGTTTCCGCAGTTCCTCGCCGACGACTGGCGCTGCACGCAGACCGGCCCGGTCTCCGACGTGCACTTCTGGTTCTCGTTCCACGAGGATCGCGTTGTGCCGGTCCAGTCGATTCACCTTTCGATTCACAGCGACATCCCCGCGGACGCCACCCATCCGTTCAGTCGGCCGGGCGACCTGCTGTGGGAGCGCGACTTCTCGACCATCAGCTCGGGCGTGATCATCCGCCCGTACGGAACGGGCGTGCAGGGGTGGTACGAGCCGAAGGCGCCCGCGCCGAACTGGGTGTTCCCCGACCACAACCAGTTCTTCCAGGCGAACATCGTCAACATCCCGCAGCCGTTCATCCAGGACGTGGGAACGATCTACTGGCTCGACATCTCGGTGGTGCTGGGCACCGACCCGACCGGGCAGCCGGGCCAGGCGGGCTGGAAGACCTCGCTCGATCATTTCAACGATGACGCGGTCTGGGCCCATTTCCAGCCCGGGGCGCCGTTTGTGTGGAACGAGCTGCGCGACCCGATCACGCAGCAATCGCTCGACCTGGCGTTTGTCATTACGCCCGAGCCGAGCGTGATCGGCCTGCTGGGACTGGGCGCGCTGCTGATGCGCGTCGGGCGGCGACCGCGCTAGAGCGTTTTTTCCCGCGCTCATGGCGGTCGCGGTCTGGTCAGGCGGCAGGTCGAGGACACGGGCTGGAAAGCCAGTGCCACGCGAGTGTGACGGATTGCGCCGCGCGTGACAAACGCCCGAAAGCTGCGTCACACGCGACGTCTCGGGTCGGGGTAGGACAAGGCGCTGCCGTGTCGCGGTCGCGGGGCGAAGCTGGAGCTTTGCCCTACCTGAAAGAAGAAGCTTTTGCCCTACCCGAAAGAAGGAGCCTTGCCCTGCCGGAAAAAACGAATCGGACGCGACACTGGACCGCGGTCTGAGTGTCGTCGAGTCGTTGTGAATACGGGCCCGTCGCCGAGCGCGGCGGGCCATGTTGCTTTGCCGGAGTCGTCGGCACGGCCGCACCGACCAGATGACCGATTGCGGCCCGGGCGGGCCGGTCTGTAGAATCGCCCGGCACATGCCAGACTACAAGGTTCAGCTCGACGTCTACAACGGCCCGCTCGACCTGCTGTTGTTTCTGATTCGCCGCGACGAGCTGGACATTTACGACATTCCGATCGCCGAGGTGACGCGGCAGTACTGCGAATACGTCACCTGCCTGCAGCAGATCGACCCGGACGCGGCGGCCGAGTTCCTGGTGATGGCGGCGACGCTGATGGAACTCAAGAGCCGCATGCTGCTGCCGCGCGTTCCGGCCGAGGAGGGGCAGGTCGAGGACCTGGGCGATCCGCGGATGGAGCTGGTGCGGCAGCTGCTGTCGTACAAGAAGTTCAAGGACGCGGCGCTGGAGCTGGGCGCCGCGGCAGACCTGCACGCCAGCCGCTGGCCGCGCAGCCCGATCAAGGCGCTGGCGTCGTCGCCGGCGTCGTACGACCTGGACGACGTGCAGGTGTGGGACCTGGTAGCGGCGTTCAACCAGTTGATGGCGGCCATCGGGCGCGACCGCGTCACGCACGACGTGGTCTTCGACGACACGCCGATTGCGCTGCATGCGGCCGACCTCCAGGATCGGCTGTCGCGCGAGGGCGCGCTGCCGTTTCCGGCGATCTTCGCGGGACGCAGCCGGGCGGAGATGATCGGCCTGTTCCTGGCGATGCTGGAGCTGATCCGGCAGCGGCGGATTCGCGTCGAGCAGCCGGACGAGGCGGGCCCGCTGATGGTGGTGCAGCTCTCGGCGGATCCGATCACGGTCGGCATCGAGTGGGAGGCGCGCGGGCTGGAGCCGCTGTCGGAGGGCCCGGCCGAGCCGGCGCCGGACGAGGAGCGCGCGATCGAGGCTGCCACCGCGGCGCGCGCCGACGACGAAGACGACGACGAGGGCGACGAGCCGGACGAAGTGCTGTCGCGGCTGAACGCGATCCGCACCGACGTGGAGATCGAGGCGTCGCCGCCCGCGGCAACCGACGAGGGGAATTAGCCGGATGCAACCATCGGCGCGGCTGCGCGAACTGGGTCTGACGCTGCCGCCGGCGCCGCAGCCGGTCGGCTCGTACATTCCCGGCGTTCGCAGCGGCAATTGGGTTCTGTGCAGCGGCCAGCTCCCGTTCGTCAACGGCCAACTGACCGCGACGGGCAAGGTGGGGCGCGACGTGACGCTGGAGGCCGCCCAGGCGGCGGCGCGGCAGGCGGCGCTGAACGGGCTGGCAATCGTCGCGGAGACGGCGGGCGGGATTGACCGGCTGGCGCGGATCGTGCGGCTGGCGGTGTTCGTGAACAGCGCGCCGGGCTTTGTCGATCAGCCGAAGGTCGCCAACGGCGCTAGCGACCTGATGGTGCAGATCTTCGGGGAAGTGGGGCGGCACGTTCGGGCGGCGGTGGGGGCGGCCGAGCTGCCGCTGAACGCCGCGGTCGAGGTCGAGATCGTGGCCGAAGTGCAGCCGTGAGCCGCGTCGAGAGCCGGACAACGTCGCCCGGCAGCGCCGCGGAGGGGACGGCGGAGCCGATTCGCCCGCTGCGCTGGGCCGGCGAGGAGAGCGGCGCGCTGGAACTGATCGACCAGACGCTTCTGCCCGAGCGGCTGACGTGGATTCGCTGCGCGACGGTTGAATCGCTGTACGAGGCCATTCGCATGCTGCGCGTCCGGGGTGCGCCGGCGATCGGCTGCGCGGCGGCGTTCGGCGTGGTGACGGCGCTGAACGAGGCCGGCGCGGCGGGCGCGCGCGACTGGCGGGCGACGGTCGCGGCGGCGGCGGAGCGGCTGAACTCGGCCCGGCCGACGGCGGTCAACCTGGCGTGGGCGCTGGCGCGGATGGGCGCTTGCGCGGCGCAGCTTGCCGGGGCGTCGTTCGAGCAGGCCCGCGCGGCGCTGCTGGCCGAGGCGCGGGCCATTCGAGACGAGGATGCCGCGACCTGCCGGGCCATCGGCCGGCACGGCGCGCCGCTGATCGGCGCGGGCGCCGGCGTGCTGACGCACTGCAACGCCGGGGCGCTGGCGACGGCCGAGTTCGGCACGGCGCTGGGGCCGATCTACACGGCGTTCGAGGAGGGGCGGCGGTTCCGCGTGTATGCCGACGAAACGCGTCCGCTGCTGCAGGGCGCACGGCTGACGGCGTGGGAATTGCGCCGCGCGGGGATCGACGTGACGCTGATCTGCGACAACATGGCCGCGCAAATCATGCGCGAGGGGCGGATCGACTTGGTGATCGTGGGGGCCGATCGCATCGCGGCCAACGGCGACACGGCCAACAAGATTGGGACCTATGGCGTGGCGGTGATCGCGCGGCATCATGGGGTGCCGTTCTACGTGGCGGCGCCGCGGTCGACGTTTGACCGGTCGCTGGCGACGGGGCGGGAAATCCCGATCGAGCATCGTGACAGCGATGAAATCCGGCGCGGATTCGGCCGGTTGACCGCCCCGGCCGACGTGCCGTGCCACAATCCGGCGTTCGACGTGACGCCGGCCGAGCTGATCGCGGGGATCATTACCGAGCGGGGGATCGTCCGGCCGGTGACGGCGGAGGCGATCGGCCGGCTGTGGGGATAGGGACGGCCCGGCGTGGGGCGGTTCTGGGGCGGGGGGGCGGTTTGGCCGATGAAAAGCTGAGCGTCCGGGCGGCGGCCTGGGCGGACGGCGGGCGTTGACTTGAATTGCCGCGGGAAAGTTGCTATGAATTAGGCGAAGAGTCCGCCTCCCAGGTGGAATGCAGGACCGGTCCAGCCAGCGCTCCCGCCAAGCCGACCGGTCGGAGAATCCCGATGCGACTGGTTACTCGGAAGAAACTGCTGATCGCGTCCATTCTGACGGGTGGATTCGTGTTGCAGTTGGGCAGTTGTGCGGCCGGCGCGCTGAACTTCGCGCTGGGCGCGCTGGACCTGTGTGCCCTGACGCTCTCGGCGGACTGTACAATCGGGCCGTTTGCCCCGTGCGGCATTCCCGACGTGCGGACGTTCGATACGACGACGGGCGCGCTGGGCGCAATTCAGAATCGCGAGGACGATCTGCTGCTGGACTGCCCGGTGACGCTGATCCCGGTCATGGGCGGCGGATCGTAGGGCACGAGTTTGCACGCGTTCGGCCGACGCACCGGAGTGCGCCGACCGGTGGCTGGAATTCTCTCGCAGCTTAGGAGCTCTTTCCATGCATCGCATCGTCCGCCGTCGCAAGATGGCGCTGCTGACTGCGACCGTTCTCTCGGGCGGCACGCTGCTGGCGAACGGGTGTCTGAATCTGGCGTTGTCGATCACGCCGTGCGGCACGGTCGTTCCGACCACGATCTGCACGCCGGTCGACCAGATCAACCTGCTGTTCCAGTACTTCCAGATTCCGGACTTCCGAGCCGATCCGTCGTGCACCATTCCGCGCGGTTGCGGGGACGGCGACGTCCTGCCTCCGCTGGTCGGTGGGCCGGGCGGCGATGCACCCGATGAGCCGCGCTCCGGTGGCGGCGGGACGGGCGGCGGCGGCGGTGGTGGCGGTGGCACCGGCGGCGGAGGCGGCTTCGGCACCTGACAATCGCCGCGCACACACCCATAGAAAACAACGAAGGCGGCCCCGAGCTCAGCTCGCGGCCGCCTTCGCTTCATTTACCCCCACGGGGAGTCGAACCCCGGTCTCCAGGATGAGAACCTGATATCCTAGGCCACTAGACGATGGGGGCCGGATACTCCCGCCGACGCCGGGCATCGCTGCCCGACGCGCGGGGAGACTGAAGAGGGACGCGGTACCTATATCGCGCCGGGCGCGGTTCGACAAGCGCGATTTCACCCCCGCGCGGCGGCGCGCTCTCACGCGAATTTCGCGCCGGCACGGTCCGCCCAATTCCCGACCGCGGCACCGCTTGTGATCGGCCGGAGCGCCGAGCGGCTGATTTGTCGTTGACTTGGCGGCCGCCGGTCGGCATACTGACTCGCACTTATCGGATGTTTCGTCTGGCCTTCCAAGTCTCCGCCGGACGCGTACGGGCGGCAATCTCAATCGCGTGGACTGGCATCTTCCGGTTTTCGGGAGGTCGGCCGTGGTCTCGCCAAGCCGTCTGGAACAATTCACCTCGACTCGACCTGACAACGGGCGGCGCGTCTGCGCGGCTTCCAATCTCCATTGCGCTCATCCGTCGGTAGGGCGGTTCAGTCACCCTTCTTGAAAGGAGCACGGAACATGAGTCGACACACACGTCATCGCGATCGCCATTGGATCGGTCGCCTGTCCGTTCGAGCCGGTCGCGTCGTGCTGCTCGGCGCGGCCGCGGCGCTGCTCTGGGCGCTGGCGCCGGGCGTTGTACAGGCGCAGCCCGGGTTGTGCCTGGCGTCGGTAGACGGGCAGACCTGCCAGGGACAGTGTCCCGGCCCGCTGCCCTGTCAGCCCAAGCGGATTCGCTACAACATCCAGACCGGCACGTATCACATCGTGGAGTGCGACTGCGCGGCCGGCTGCCACGTCGAGATTCCGGCAAGTGGCGGGCCGCCGGTCTGCGTCGGCCAGTGCACCGATCCGAATCAGAACTGTCACCTGGTAGTGGTGCCGATCGATCCGCCGGTGTACGAGTACTTCTGCACCTGCTACAAGAACTGGGTCATCGCCGACGATTTCGTGATCGCCCAGCAGCCGGTGCCGCCGCTGGTGAATCGCGTGCGCTGGTGGGGCTCGTATCTCGATCCGGATTTCGAACCGACGCCGACGGCGCCGCCGCTGCGGCCGATCGACGGGTGGCTGGTGGCGATTCACTCCGACATCCCGGCCCAGCCGTGTCCGGTCCTTCCGGGGACGATTCCGTTCGACTTCTGCGGCGACGTCTCGTTCTCGCCCAACTGTCCGCCGTCGAACGTGCTCTTCACGCCGCTGGGCGGCATCACGACGTACCAGCTGATCGGTTACGCCGGCGCAATACCGGCGCGGGTGCGCATCTGCGGGGTGATCCAGCCGAACTGTACCGCCCCGTGCGCGACGGCGTGCGTGCAGGTGGTCTCGGTGCTGCCGTGCGACACGGCGGTCAGCCGGCCGGACCAGCTGCTGCTGCAATGGGCATTTCCCCCCAATGTGGTGCCGGAGACCGACACCGGCGCGTCGGGCTGCGATCAGCATCGCGTGTTCGGATATGTCGCCGACCTGGCGAATGGGTGCGTGCAGCACGTGGCGGACGCGACGCTGCTCGGGCCGAACGGCTCGTTCCGCCCGGTGCCGGGGGTGACGTACTGGATTTCGATTCAGGCGGAGATCGGCAAGCAGTACGTGCCGTTCTTCTGCGACACGTTCAACACCGGACAGGCCGCGACGCGCGACTTCTGGGGCTGGCACACGACGCCGCCGGGCTATCACAACCTCGACGACGCGTTCATGGGCATGCTGCGGATGGACTGCTTTGGAAGCTGGCTCTACAACTGGATGAACCATCTGCACTGGTCGGACGCACCGTATCAGCCGTGCGCCGACGACCCGACCAAGTCGATCGACATGGCGTTCTGCCTCAGCAATGTCATTGCGGGCGGGCCGGAGCAGACGCTGTGGTGCCAGCCGCCGAACCCCGGACCGCCGGCGCCGGTGCCGCCGCCCCCGGTGCGTACCTTCCCGCCGGGCAGCATCGACACCTTCCCCGCGACGACGGCCGCGGTGACCGTGCAGTTCATCAACCCGCCGCTTGGGTTCTTCACCGTCAACCTGTCCGGTCCGACCGTGGTGGCGCGCAAGAACCCGGTGCCGGTCGGCCCGCTGGACGTGGTCGACACGGAGATGATCTCGATGAACCTGACGGGCGTGTCGCCGGGCGGCCCGATGACGCTGTTCGAGGACGCGGCGCTGGCGAGCGTGGGCAAGACCACGGGCAACGCCGGCAACGACTTCCCGACGGTCGACAGCTTCTTCGACGTGTTCGTGAACATCGACCTGCCGGGCGTGGGCATCTTCCTGAAGTCGCAGGGGGCGGTGCACGTGGTGTCGACGGCGCCGCTGTGGGAGCTGCCGCCCGCGAACGCGACCTACTCGCTGCCGCCGGCGTTTGCCCCGGTACCGCTGGAGGATCGGTTCGTGCCCGGGCTGGTGCGGGCGCTGCTGTTCCGGGTCGATCACAACACGGGCGTCTATCGCGGCGGGATCGACATCCACAGCGACACGGACTTCCTGCAGATTCCGACCGTGTGCGTCTGTCACGGCGACATGAACAACAACGGCCGGGTGAACGGCGACGACATCCAGCAGTTCGTTCGCTGCTACCTGGCGTTGGCATGTCCCCCGATCGGAGGATGCCCGGTGCTGGTGTGTCCGTGTGTGTGTGCAGACATGAACGATGACGGCGCGTTGAACCCGACGGACATCACGTTGTTCATCAAGAAGCTGCTGCTGGACACGGATACGCTCTGTCCGTAGCCGTGCCGAGCGGGCACCTCGAAGTGACGCAACCGCGGCCCCTCACCAGACGGTGGGGGGCCGCTTTGCGTGGGGCGCCGGGCCGGCGCGGTGTGACTTGTTCTGCCCGCCGGCGGGGCGAATTGTTCAACCGCTGCGGCGGCGATAGACTGCACGGCGCGGCGCCGCGGCGCGCCGCGGTGGAGAACGGCATGCCCGTGTTCGAGTATCAGTGCGAGGCCTGTCGGCACGAGTTCGAGGAGCTGGTGCGGTCGGCCGGCGCGGCGGATCGGGCGGCGTGCCCGGCGTGCGGATCGCGAAAAGTGGCGCGGAAATTGAGCGTGTTTGCGGCGCGGCAGGCGGAGTCGCGGGCGGCTCGCCCGGGCGGCGCGTGCGGCCGATGTGGTGATCCGAACGGCCCGTGCGGCACGTAGCGGGCGCGGGTGCGGCATGGCGAAGGCGGCGGAACAGCGGGTGGGCGTGGAATCGACGCAACGATCGACGCCGGTGGCTGGTTTCCTGGCCTGGCTGCTGCCGGGGCTGGGTCACTGGTACCTGGGGCTGCGCAGTCGGGCGATCGTGATCTTCGTGACGCTGACGGTGACGTTCTGGGGCGGGGTGGCGCTGGGCGGTGTCCGCAGCACGATGAACGTGCGCGAGAACGGCCCGTGGGTGGCGGCGCAGTTGTGCGCCGGGGCGCAGTCGATCGCGGCGCTGATGTGGGCCAAGGCGACGCCGGGGCTGCCGCAGTACGAGGCGGCCTATCCGTCGGCCGACATCGCGGTGGTCTATACGGGCATCTGCGGGCTGCTGAACCTGCTGGTGATCGTCGACGCGCTGGCGCGGTCGGAGTTGGGTTCGCCGGCGCTGGCGCGTGCTGAAGGCGGCCGGGCCGGGCCGCCGGAGCGCTCGTCATGAGCGGCGCCGGGCGGCTGCTGGCGACACTGCTGCTGGACCCGGTGCCGATTGCGCACGGGGCGCGGCTGGCGCTGCTCTTGCCGCTGGCGGCCAGCGTGGCGGTGGTCTACAAGTCGATTCGGGTCGACGCGGTTCGCGAGCTTCCGCGGGCCGCGGCGGCGCTGTGGGTGACGATCGTCGGCGGCATGCTGGGCGTGGGCGTGATGCTCTACGTGGCGTTCCGGCTGCTGCTGTAGCGCGGGGCGGGCCGCTCGACGCACCTCATGCCGGCGCGAGCTTCGCGCGGGCCTTGCCGAACCGATAGCCGTCGCCCGAAACGTCGATCTGCACCGTGTCGCCCGCGCCAAACTCTCCGGCCAGCAGCCGCCGCGCGAGCGGGTTTTCGATCTCCTGCTGAATGAGTCGCTTGAGCGGCCGGGCGCCGTAGGCCGGGTCGTAGCCATCGCGGGCGAGCTTCGCCTTGGCGTCGGCGGTGGTCGCCAGCGTCAGCTCGCGCGATGCGAGCCGCTCGGCGAGGTGGGCGAGCTGGATGTCGACGATTTCCAGCAGGTGGTCGCGGGTGAGGCGGTGAAAGAGGACGGTCTCGTCGATGCGGTTGAGGAACTCGGGCCGGAAGTGCTGCTTGAGCGCATCGCGGACGACGCGCTCGATTTCGGCGTCGGGGACGCCGGCCGAGCCGAGCCGCTCGATGTCGGCGCTGCCGATGTTGCTGGTCATGATGACCAGGGTGTTGCGGAAGTCTGCGGTGCGGCCGTGGCCGTCGGTGAGGCGCCCGTCGTCGAGCAGCTGGAGCAGGACGTTGAAGACGTCGCGGTGGGCCTTCTCGATTTCGTCGAGCAGGATGACGCAATAGGGGCGGCGGTGGACGGCCTCGGTCAGGCGCCCGCCTTCCTCAAAGCCGACGTAGCCGGGCGGCGCGCCGATCAGCCGCGCGACCGAGTGCGGCTCCATGAACTCGCTCATGTCGATTCGCACGAAGGCGGCCTCGTCGTCGAAGCGGCAGGCGGCCAGCGCCTTGCAGAGCTCGGTCTTGCCGACGCCGGTGGGCCCCAGGAAGAGGAACGAGCCGATCGGCCGATGCGGATCGCCCAGGCCGGCGCGGCTGCGGCGAACGGCGTCGGCGACGGCGCGGACGGCGTCGTCCTGCCCGACGACGCGGCGATGCAGCTCGTCTTCGAGGCGCAGCAGTTTTTCGCGCTCGGTTTCCAGGAGGCGCGTCACCGGGACGCCGGTCCACTTGCTGAGCACGGCGGCGATTTCGTCGGCGGTGACCTCTTCGCGCACCAGGCCGCCGCCGCTGCGCTGCTGCGCGGCGAGCTGCGCTTCGAGCGCGGCCTGGCGCCGGGCCAGCTCGGCCATGTCACCGTAGCGGATGCGGGCGGCGCGTTCCCAGTCGCCGCGGCGCTGGGCGTCGTCGAGCGCGGTGTTCTGCGCGTCGGCCTGCTCGCGGAGCGACTTCAGCTCACGCAGCGCAGAGACCTGCTGCTCCCAGCGGGCCGACAGGCCGCGGTTCTGCTCCTGAAGCTCGGCCAGCAGCTTCTCGCAGCGGGCCAGCCGTTCGGCGCTCGCCTCGTCCTTCTCCTTCTTCAGCGCCTCGCGCTCGATTTCGAGCTGCATGATCCTGCGGCGAAGCTCGTCGAGCTCGCTGGGCAGCGAGTCGTTTTCGATGCGCAGGCGGCTGGCGGCCTCGTCGATCAGGTCGATCGCCTTGTCGGGCAGGAAGCGGTCGGGCACGTAGCGGTGCGAGAGCGTCGCCGCCGCGACGAGAGCCGCGTCCTGGATGCGCACGCCGTGATGGGCGTCGTAGCGCGGCTTGAGGCCGCGCAGAATGGCGACGGTGTCCTCGACGGTCGGCTCGCCGACGTAGATGGGCTGGAAGCGGCGCTCGAGGGCGGCGTCCTTCTCGACGTGCTGGCGATATTCATCCAGCGTGGTGGCGCCAATGCAGCGCAGCTCGCCGCGCGCCAGGGCGGGCTTCAGCAGGTTGCCGGCGTCGGGCGAGCCCTCGGTGCGGCCGGCGCCGACGATGGTGTGCAGCTCGTCGATGAAGAGGATGACGCGCCCCTGCGATTCGACCACCTCGCGCACGACCGCTTTCAGGCGCTCCTCGAACTCGCCGCGATACTTCGCCCCGGCGATCAGCGCGCCCATGTCGAGCGCGACGACGCGCTTGTCCTTCAGCACCTCGGGCACGTCGCCGGCGAGGATGCGCTGCGCCAGTCCCTCGACGATGGCCGTCTTGCCGACGCCCGGCTCGCCGATCAGCACCGGGTTGTTCTTCGTCCGCCGCGCCAGCACCTGCATGACGCGGCGCACTTCCTCGTCGCGGCCGATGACCGGGTCGAGCCGGCCGCGGCGCGCCATCTCGACCAGGTCGCGGCCATACTGCTCGAGCGCCTGGTAGGTCTGCTCGGGGTCGGGCGAGTTGATGGTCTGGCCGCCGCGAATCTGCTTCAGCGCCGCGGCGATGGCCTCGGGCGTTGCGCCGCAGACGCTCAGCACTTCCTTTCCGCCGCCGCGGGCGGTCGCCAGTGCCAGCAGCAGGTGCTCGGTCGAGAGGTAGCGATCCTTCAGCGTGTCGGCCTGACGCTGTGCGTCTGCGAGAATCTCGTGCAGCTCGCGGGCTGCGGCCGGCTCGCCGCCGCTGGCGCGCGGCAGCCGCGCCAGCTCCGACCGCGCGATGGAGCGCACCCGCTCGGCCGGCACGCCGACCTTTTCGAGCACCGGCGCGACCACGCCGCCGGCCCGCTCTTCGAGCAGGGCGGCGAGCAGGTGCAGCCCGGTGATCTCCGGGTGTCCGGCCGATCGGGCGGAGTCCTGGGCCGAGGTGAGCGCCTCGGTCGCACGCACGGTCATCTGGTCGGGGCGGATTGCCATGGGCCATGTTCCGGGCGCAGGCTGCCCGGCCTCCGCGGAGGGATGGGGCAATTCACGTTCCAGCAGAAGGATCGCGCGGCCGGCGAGATTGGGCAACTCGCGCGGGGGCGACTGTCGAGTTGGCAGCCGGGCGCGGCAGCCTGACAGGCCGTCGCTATAATCGCAGTTCGCGGCCGGCCGCACTGAGGCGGCGCACCGCGGGGAACCAGAGCACCATGCAAGTTCGCTTCAAGTGTCCGGCCTGCAACAGCAGCCACGTGCTCGACATGCCGGAGACGACCATTCCGATGACCTGCTCGCGGACGGGCAAGCATCTTCAATTGACGCTCGGCCTGGGCGGCGAGGTGAAGGCGCGGATCGTGACCGACGCGCGCGAGCCGGCCGCCCCGGCGGTGGGGGGCGGCGAAGAGGAAGCGTAGGCTCGCGATTGCCGCTACGGACAGGTGGCGTGCGTGAGCTTCCAGGCAAGCGCCGCGCCGTCGGACGGGTCGAACAGCCCGTCGCCGGTCAGGTCCATGTCGTGCGGGTCGACCAGCGGAAAAGTTGACTTGAAGAGCGGAGCGTTGGCCGATCGCAGGACGCATGGCCGCACGTCGAGCCCGTTGAGCTTGCCGTCGCCGTTGCCGTCGCCGCTGCCGGGGGTGCCCAGGGGCAGGGGGTCGATGGTGCCGAAGGCGCCCGGGGACGGCGAGGTGGTTCCGAAGATGATGCCGCCCTGGGTGACGGTGTAGGCCGGGTCGAAGTAGACCTCGAGCCGGTCGCCGGCGTAATTGATCTGCGCGCCGTACTGCGGCGCCCGCGGCGCGAGTCGCTGGAAGAGCGCCTGGCAGATGATCGGGCCGTCGGTCTGGAAGTTCAGCTCGGCGGCGGTGACGTTGACGGACAGCTCGCCGACGTCGGTGACGATGCCGGCGGTGAAGACGGCCGGCTGATGGTTGGCGTCGAAGGGGTCGAACAGCCCGGTGAAGCCGATCTTGCCGGCCGATGCACGGGCGGCGATGGCGGTATTGATCGAGGCGGTGTCGCCGTTGCGAACGCGGATGGTGGCATGGGGGATGAGGAAGCGGCAGATACAGCGATCGGACTCGAGCGGGACCATCTGGATTCCCGGCACGCTGGCGACATACTGCACGACGTAGTCGCGCTTGGCGGTCGCGGACATCGGCGCCGGCAGCGGGATGTTGATGATCGGCGGGGCGCCCGGCCCGAGGTCGCCTTCGAGCGTGAAGTTGCCCGCGCCCGAGGCGGCGAAGCGGATGACGCCCGAGTGCGCCTCGACGCGGCCCGGCAGCAGCGCTGTCACGACGGTTCCGGCGACGACCAGCCAATTCGATTTCATGATGGCCCTCCCAGTTTCAGAATCAGATCTGAAAGGGAAGACGCAGCACTCGGCGGAGCAGGCACAGGAATGTTCGCGGAAGGCAGGCCGGGCCGGCCGGAGAATGAGGGAGGCGGCTCAGCCGTGGTCTTTTCCGGCGTAAGTGCGGGTGCGGGTGTCGATGCGGATCTGGTCGCCGGTCTTGATGAACAGCGGCACGCGGACCTCCAGGCCGTTCTCGAGGCGGGCTTCCTTGGTGATGTTGGCGGCCGTTCCGACCGAGTGCTCGGCCGGGGCGGTGAACTCGACCGTCGCGACGATGATTTCGGGCAGCTCGAGCGCGAAGGGCTGGCCGGCGAGCTCCATCAGCCGATATTCGGACCCGGCGACGAGGAAGGGCTCGCTGCCCTGCAACTGGGCGGCCGACAGCTCGAGCTCGTCGAAGGTCGCGGCGTCCATGAAGACGTGCGCGCCGCCGCGCGGATAGAGAAATTGCACCTGGCGGTAGCGGCGCTCGACCTCCTCGATGGGCAGCAGGTCGTCGAGGGTGCGATCGATGGTGTGGTTGTCGCGGACGTCGCGCAGGCCGACGTGGACGGTCGGCCGGCCGCGCCCGGTGTGGTGCTCGCGGAACTCGTTGACGACCAGCACGCGGCCCTGGTGGCGGATGAACATTCCCTTGCGGAGCGGAATCTGCGACATGGCACGACCCTCACGACATGTTGCGGAGATTGTAGCCTGCCGCCGGGTGGTGGTGGGCGATTGTTCTCGGCCGCGGATGCGTGCGGTCGGGTCCGCGGGCGGCGCGATCAGGCCGCGCCGAACTCGACCAGCAGTTCGTGCATGCGAGCGAGGTGATAGTCGTCGTGTTCGGCGGTGAACTCGGCCAGGTCGATGACGCGCATGGGAATCTTCAATCGCGGGTGCAGCGCCGCGACGCCGAGCCGATCGGCCGGCCAGGCGGTCAGCCGCGCCACCAGCGTGGCGCGCACCGCGGCAAAGGCGTCGAGCACGCTCTGAAGGAGGGCCGCATTGTGGTTCGCCTCCCAGGTTCGGCGGTTGGACATGTCGGCGGGCTGGAGCTGGGTGACGCCGGCCTGGAGTTCGTCGAGCCGGGCGAGGTGCAGCGATTCGATGTCGGCGAGATGCCCGAGGTTCTCCTGCACCGACCAGGTCTGGCCGGAGCGGCGGCGGAGCGTGTCGGGCGCGACGGCACGGGTGAGCGCCGCGGCGCGGGCCGGGGCGCCGCGCAGCCGGGCGAGCAGGCAGGGCATGCGGCCGGTGGGAAGATCGAAGCGGAACGTGCGCTCGGGCCATTTCTCGGTCATGGGTCAGCCTCCTTCTTGCTGGCCGCGCGGCCGGGGCGGCGCGGCGTCGTCGGCATTGCTGCGGTCCGCCGGCGGCGGTAGTAGCGTCGCGCCCGCACGCGATCGGCGCATTGCGCCTTGCACCAGCGCCGGGTGTGGTTGCGCGTGGAATCGAGAAACAGCCAGTCGCACTCGCCGCAGCGTCGCAGCGCTGCCAGGCGGTCGGAGGCGAGCAACTCGGCCGCCGATCGCACCAGCGGCGCGAGCAGCGCGTCGAGCGGCGCGGCGGAGTCGCGCCAGCGCCAGCGCGGCCGACCGGCGGACCATGTCAGCTCGCGGCCGGCGTGTGCCCGGGCGCAGGCGGTGTTGAAGCGTTGCAGGTCTGGCGGGGCGAGCGGGCCGCGTCGCGCGGCGGTCGACAGAACGCGATAGAGCAGCTCGCGGAGCGCCACCGCGCGGGCCAGGGCGCGGCGCGCGGCCTGGGGCCGGGCAGCGGCGCCGCGGGCGAGCCGCGCGAGCCGGGCGGGCGTCAGCAGGGTGATTCGCCGGGCAAAGGTGAGCAGGTCGGCGTAGGCCCGCAGCCGCTCGCGCGGCCGGTGGGCGTGGCGGGCGCCGGTGGTGTTGACGAAGTCGACGCAGGCGGCGCCGCCCACGAGGGGGGTCGAGTCGATCGGCGGCGGCGGGCGGCGCGGCATGGGGCCCTCGGACGCGCTATCACGGTCTAACAAACATTAGACCATGAGAGTGTAGCGGCCGCGCGTCTCACGGTCAATCAAAAACTAGAACGTGAGATGGGCCGGTCCGGCGCGGACGGCGCGCCCGGGAGGCATATCCGGCTGGTCGTGTGCGAGACGGGTCAGCCGCCGAGGCCGGCGGTGGCGGCGGTCGTGGCCGCGCTGGTGGGTTGCGAGGTAGTCGGACCGCCGCGCCGCGCGGCCAGATGCTTGGCGATGTAGTCGTCGCGGACGCGGGCGGCGCGGGCGGCGACCCACAGCCCGGCCAGGTTTCCGCCGGCGTCGAGCAGGCAGGTGGAGATGAACTGCCGACCCGGCTTGCGGGCCAGGTCGCCGGAGCGCTCCAGCGAATAGAGCGGCTCGACGCGGGCGAAAGTGGCATTGAGCATGTTCGCCACGTCGGGCCACGGGTTGTTCGGCGTCACGCCGGTGGCCGCGCGGGCATCGGGCGCCAGCAGATCGAAGGTCAGGTGGTGCAGGGTGAGCACCTCGCCGTCGATGTACTGATGAAATGACGCGCGCGTGGTGTAGCCGTTGGGGTTCGGCCCCTTCCAGCCGTGATGGTGGCGCGTGAGGTGCAGCGGCTGGCCGGCGTCGCCGACGAAGTGCGACAGCAGGCCCATGTGAAAGATGATGCTGTCGCGCGCGGCGCTCAGCTCGTCGGGCGTGACCACGTCGGGGAATTCCTCGTAGGTCGCCAGGGTCGACCAGCTCGAGGCGATCTTCCAGTAGAGCCCGTCGATGGCATAGGGCAGCAGGCCCGGCACGCTGGCGGTGTGCGAGGTGTCCTTCTCGGGGGCCGAGGTGGGGAAGCGGCCGGGCGCCGCGATCCGCCGCGCCGTCAGCACTTCAACAAACTGGTTGCGAAAGCGCGGCAGCGATTGCAGCGACAGGCCGAACGTTGCCAGGTCTTCGACGTCGATGTAGTGGTCCGGGCCGTTGACGTGATCGAGATAGGGCGATTTCAGTCCCCGCCAGCGGTCCGGCTCGTTGCACAGGTAACAGAGCCGGGCGCGGTTTTCAGGCGTCGTGACCCAGGCCGGGAAGTCGGGCGGCAGGGTGCGGATCGCCAGTTGGGTGACCAGCACGTGGCCGTGCGCGTCCCAGGCGGTGGCGCGTCCGGCGATCGTCAGCAGGCAGAACATCGCGGGCAGTCGCAGCAGAGTGGCTCGCATAGAGCGGCACTCTACCGCGCGGCGCGGCGTGGCTCCATGCCTCGCGCGGCCGGCGGGCATCGCCAGTTGCCCGCGGCGCGGCTACGATTCGCGCCCGGAGTCTGGAGCGCGGCGCATGCGGCGAGCAGTTCGAAGCGGGTGGATGGTCGTGCTGGTGGCGGCGGTCGCGGCCCGGGCGGCGCCGCCGGCGCCGCTCGATCCGGCGGCGCTACACGCGCAGGCGGCGCGGCTGCTGCGGGTGGTGCGGCTGACGCTGGAGAGCGAGGATTCGAAGCGGGCCGAGCTGGCGCTGCCGGGCGTGGTGGTCGCGCCCGACGGGCTGACGATGGTCAGCGTCGATGACGAGGTGCTGAGCTATCCGCGGAGCTACTTCAAGCGGGTCGAGTTTTCCGAGCCGGGGGCCGACCAGCGGCGCCGCGCGGCTCGCTGGGTGGGGGTGCACGAGTCGCTGGGGCTGCTGTTTGTCGAGCCGGTGCCGAAGGAATCGCACGCGCGGCACCTGAACCTGGGGCAGGCGCGCGAGCCGCGATTCGGCGAAGAGGCGCTCCTGGTGGCGCTCTTGGGCGAATCGTGCGGGCAGCGGGCCACGTTCGAGACGGCGCGGGTCGGGCCGAACGTGGGCGGGGCCGAGTTTGCGCTGGCCGGGCTGACCGGGCTGCACGGCGGCACCGGAGCGCTGGTGCTGGGCAGCGACGGCGCGTTTCTCGGCCTGCTGACCGGCACGGGCGAGCCCAGCGACGACGTCGGATCGGACGCCGACGCCCGCGCGCCGGCCGCCAGTGATTTCATCACGCAGCCGCTGGCGACCCGCGCGGCGACGCTGGCCCCGGCGATTGCCTTCGCCGCAAAGGAGCGCCGCGACTGGCCCGAGCCGTGGCTCGGCTTGGCCGGGCTGAGCGTGGCGTCGGACGAGATCGTCGCGTCGTACGGCCTGCCGGACCAGACGGTGGCGCTGGTGGTGGGGGCGGTGGTGCCCGGCTATCCGGCGGCCGCGGCCGGGGTGCACGCCAAGGACTTTCTCATCCGGCTCGACGATCAGCCGATCGAGCGCGGCGCGACCGACGACGAGACGCTGGCATCGCTGCTGGACCGGGTGAAGTCGATGCGCGTCGGGGACGAGGTGTCGCTGACGCTGTGGCGCGACGGGGGGTCGCGGGTCGTCAAGCTGAAGCTGGCCGAGGGGCCGACGCCCGAGCATCGCGCCCGGCGCGAGTTCGTCGCGGCGCTGGGGCTGGCGGTGCGCGAGCTGGTGTTCGACGACCGGTTCTATCGCCGGCTCGACGCGCGGCAGCAGGGAGTGGTGGTGGCGCACCTGGTGCAGTCGGGTCCGGCCGAGACGGCCGAGCTTCAGGAGGGGGACATCGTCGACAAGCTCGACGACTCGCCGATCACCAACCTGGACGACTTCCGAAGGGTTACGCGGGCGCGGCTGGATGCCCGCGCGCCGGCCATGGTCTTCTCGGTGGTGCGCGGCACGAGCCAGCGGGTGGTGGCGCGGCTGGAGCTGACCGGCCCGCGCTGAGGGGCGATCCTGATTGGTTCATCTTGCGACTCCGATAAGGCGCGGCAAAGAGAATCTTTGCCGTACCGGGGCGGGCACGCTGCGCGTTGCGGGTGGGCGCGGCAAAGAGAATCTTTGCCGTACCGAGATGATCGTCGCCATACCAGAATGGAAGCGTCAGTGGCGCGTCGGTCCCGAGCGGCACTCGGCCTGCGTCAGCGAGATGCCGATCGCGGTCAGCAGCAGGCGGGCCCGCACGCGGCTCGGTTCCACGCTGCCGTCAAACAAGCGCGCCTGAACATCGGCCAGCGCCCGTTCGACCACCGCGCCCTGCGTCGCCGGCAGCAGCGCCGCTCGGGCGCGCAGATCGGCGGTGAGGACCTGAAATTCCTGCGGTGACATGTGTGCCCCCCCGTGGGGTGCTGGCGTGCGAGTCGCTGCGCCCCAGGAAGCGTCGATTACGCCGCAGGTCCGGTCAAGCGCGGTCGGAAATGGCCGCGCGTCCGAGTTGCGCCCGGCCGGGCGCTGCGGGCGCTGTTATCCGCCGGCCGGACCGCTACACTCCGCTCGCCATGCCCTGGGCGCTGCCTATTGTCTGTTTGTCCGCAGCGGCCGCGACGGCGCTGCTGGCGAGCGTCGTGGTCCGCCGCGTGGCGCTGCGAACGGGCTTTGTCGATCGGCCGGGCGGGCACAAGGCGCACGCCGGCGAGGTCGCGCTGGGCGGCGGGGTGGCGATCTTCGTGGCGGCGGTGGTGCCGATGGGAGTGGCGCTGGCGGCGGCGCACGCGTTCGGCCGAAATCCGCCGCAGTGGGTGCCGGCGCTGGTCCATACGCACCTGGGCGGTGTGCTGGCCAAGACGCGCGAGGCGCTGGCGATCCTGGTCGGGGCGCTGGCGCTGCTGGTTCTCGGACTGATCGACGACCGGCGGGCGTTGTCTGCCGGGCCGAAGTTCCTCGTGCATCTGCTCGTGGCGCTCGGGCTGGCGGTCGGCGGCGAGGTGCGCGTGCTGTCGCACCTGGGCCCGGTGATCTCCATTCCGGTGACGGTTCTGTGGATCGTGACCATCATCAACGCGTTCAATTTTCTCGACAACATGGACGGGCTGGCCGCGGGCGTCGCGGCGATCGTCACCGGGCTCTGCTCGCTGCTGGCCGTGTCGGCCGGGCAGGTGTTTGTTCCGGCCTGCTGCTGGCTGCTGGCCGGCGCGCTCGTCGGGTTTCTGCCGTTCAACTTCCAGCCGGCGCGGCTCTACATGGGCGACGCCGGCAGCACGGTGATTGGCTATCTGGTGGCGGTCTATGCGGTGCTGACGACGTTTTACAACCCGGCGCAGCACGCGCGGCCGATCGGCGTGGTCGCGCCGCTGGTGGTGCTGGCGGTGCCGCTGTACGACACGGCGAGCGTGATCTGGCTGCGCTGGCGCGAGGGGCGGTCGCTGTGGGTGGGCGATCGGCGGCACTTCTCGCATCGGCTGGTGCGGGCCGGCATGTCGCCGCGGCGGGCGGTGGCGATGATCTGGCTGGCGACGGTGGTGACCGGTCTGCCGGCGCTGCTGCTGCCGTCGGCGTCGTGGCCGGCGGCCGCGACGATTCTGGTTCACACGCTGGGCGTGGTGGCGCTGGTGGCGCTGATGGAATCGGTGGCGGGCCGTGGCGAAGCGCAGCGTTGAATCGGCGATCGCGCCGCCGGCAGACCGCGGCCCGCAGTGGCTGAGCCGCGCCGCGCTGCTGCTGCTGCTGGTGCAGGTGGCCGCGCGGCCGTTCCTGCAGGAGTCGGTCGGCTACGAAGCCCCGGCCTGGACGCGCGGGCTGGCGGTGCCGGCCGGGCCGGCGCCGGCGACGACGCTGGCGTGGGTGTCGGCGACGGCGGCCGCGGCGGTGCTGGCGCGGGGGTCGCGGCAATGGCGCGGCACGCGTTATGGTCGCACCGGCGCGGAGGTCGGCGCGGCGCTGCTGGCGCTGGCGGGGCTGGTGTCGGTTTCGGCGGCCGGTCAGAAGCGCGTCGCGATCGTCGGGGCGCTGTCGTTCCTCGGGCAGATTCTGCTCTGCCTGACGCTGGCGCAGCTTCTCGACTCGCCGTGGCGGCGACGGCTGCTGGTGGCGGTCGCGCTGGCGTCGGGCGCGGCATTTTCCGTGCGCGGCCTGCAGCAGCGGCTGCGCGAGTTTCCCGAGACGCTGCGCTACTACGAGCAGCACCGGGCCGAGTTTGTCGCCGCGGCCGGGCCCGACGGAGCCGGGCGGCTCTTCGACGTTGAAGCGCGGCTGCACTCGCAGGCCGTGACCGGCTTCTTCTCGCAGGCCAACGTCGCCGAGCGGCCTGCTCGCGATGACCGTAGTCCTGGCGGCGAAGACAGCGTAGGCCATGCGACGCCGCGCCCCGCTGGCAACCGCCACGGGACTGCTGATCGCTGCTCGCCGGTGCGACGCTGCTGCTGACGCAGAGCAAGGGGGCGGTCGCGGCCTGCGGCGCCGGGCTGGCTATGGTCTTCGCGGCCGAGGCGGCCCACGGCCGGATCGCCGCCCGCGCGCGGCAGACCTGGCGCGGGTTCTGGATCGGCCTGGCGCTGGCGGTGCTTGTGGTCGTCGTGGTCGGCGCGATTCGCGGCGGGCTGCCGACGCGCTCGCTGCTGTTCCGCTGGCAGTACTGGCGCGGCGCGGCCGAAACGTTTCTCCGCGCGCCGTTTACCGGCGTCGGGAGCGACAACTTCGGTCGATACTTCACGCGCGATAAGCCGGTCGAGTGTCCGGAGGACGTGCAGGACCCGCACAGCTGGCTGGTGCGGCTGGCGGTCGAATGGGGCCCGCTCGGGCTGGCGGGCTTCGTGGCGCTGCTGGTCGGGCTGTCGCGGCAATTGCTCGCGCCGCGCGATTTGCCGGCGACATCCGGCCGACCGCATTCGGCGATCGTCTGCCTGGCGCTGGTGTGGCTGCTTTCGATGACGGCCGTGGTCGCGGTCTTTGGGACCAGCGACGCGGCCTACCTGGTGCTCACCTTCGGCGTGGCGGCGGCGGTTTGGCCGGTCGCGGCCTTTGGCGTCTGCGCAAGCCGGTCGGCGACCGCCGACGCGCCGGTCGATGGCGGGCTGGTGCCGAGCGCTCCGCTGGCGGGCGCCGCGTTCGCCTTTCTGCTGCACACCGTGACCGACACGGCACTGTTCGCGCCGGGCGCGGCGACGCTGTTCTTCGCGCTGCTTGCGGGGCTGGTTTCTCCGCATGTGCGGCGCGGCGGACAATCCAGCGAGTCGCGCCCGACCGCAGCGATGGCGTCGCTGCTGATCGGTGCGGGGGCCATCGCGGTCTTTGCGGCGCTGCTGGTGGTGCCGACCGCGCAGACGGCCGAGCGCCTCGACCGTGCCCGCAAGTCAGCCGGTCCGGCCGAGTTCGACGCTTACGTGGCCGCGCCGGTGCACGCGTCGTACGCGGCCGCGATCGAATCCGACCCGCTCGACGCGACGGCCGCGATCGAGCTGGCTGGCGAACTGGCCCACCGCTGCCGCACGGCGCCGCAGGCCGACCAGGTTCTCTCGCTGCTCGATCTGGCGCAGCGACGCGACCCCGACCACATCGGGATCGACGGACTGCGGGCGGGTGTGCTGGCGATCCGGTTTGACGCGACGCACGATCCGGCCGATCTGGCGGGCGCGGTCGAAGCCGCCGGCCGCGCCGTCGCCGCCGACGCCACCCGGCCGCAGCCGCGCCTGGCGCTGGCGGCGCTGCTGGAGCGGCTGGACGCCGTCGCGCCGGACGCGGCGAATCGCGAGCGGGCCGTCGCGGAACTGCGGGTCGCGTTGCGGCTGGACGCTGAGCGGGTCTATGTCTCGCCGCTTCATCGACTGAGCGCCGCGCGGCGCGAAGAGATCGCCCGGCAGATCGAGACACTGCTGCGGCCTGCGACTCGGCCGAGCGGGGCGGGCACGCCGCAGAGTCAGCCGTCCTCGGCGGCCATCAGGTCGTCATAGGTTTCGCGGCGGCGGATGATGCGCATCTGGTCGCCGCTGACCAGCACCTCGGCGGCCCGCGGGCGCGAGTTGTACTGGCTCGCCATTGCCATGCCATAGGCGCCGGCCGAGAAGACCGCCAGCAGGTCGCCGCGCTGCAGAGGCGGCAGCGGGCGGTCGCGCCCCAGGAAGTCGGCCGACTCGCACACCGGGCCGACGATGTCGACGCGCTGCGTGCCGGGCAGGTCGAGCGCTTCGCCCCGTTGAGGCGGCGTCCAGGCCGGCCCGGGCTGCGCCGGCCAGATGAAGTGGTAGGCGTCGTAGAGCGCCGGGCGGATCAGGTCGTTCATGCCGGCGTCGACGATGACGAAGCGCCGCGCCGGGGTGGACTTCACGTAGAGCACGCGCGTCAGCAGTATTCCGGCGTTGGCGGCGATGAATCGGCCCGGCTCGAGGATGATGCGCAGGCCGCGACCGTCGAGCAGCGGCACGATCGCGGCGGCGTAGTCGGCCGGGCCGAGGGCCTCCGCACCGCGGTAGTGCGCGGCGAAACCGCCGCCGAGGTCGAGGGTGTCGACGGCGTGGCCGGCGCGGCGCAGCTCGTCGATCAGCGGCAGGGTCCGCTCAAGGGCGGCGACGTAGGGCTCCGGCGAGTAGATGGGCGAGCCGAGGTGCAGGTGCAGCCCGGCGAGCGTGACGAGGGGACTGCGGCCGGCGCGGGCGAAGAGCTGGCGCAAGCCTCATCGAACGGCACGCCGAACTTGGTCTCGTGGGTGCCGGTGGTGGTGTGGCGGTGGGTGTGGGCGTCGACGTCCGGGTTGACGCGCAATGCGCGCGGCCGCACGCGCGCGGGCGCAGCGCGCGGCGAGGGTGTCCAGCTCGCCGGCGCTTTCGACGTTGAAGAGCCCGATGCCGGCGGCCAGCGCGGCGTCGATTTCAGCGTCGGTCTTGCCGACGCCGGCGTAGACGATTTTCGTCATGTCGGCCCCGGCGCGGCGGGCGCGGAACAGCTCGCCGCCGGAGACCACGTCGAACCCCGAGCCGCGCTGCGCCAGCAGCCGCAGCAGGTGGGTGTTCGGGCAGCTCTTCACCGAGAAGCAGATCGTGGGGTGCAGCGGCGCGAAGGCGCGGGTCAGCCGGTCGTGGTGGCCGGTGAGCGTGGCCGCGGAATAGACGTAGGATGGCGTGGCGACGCGCTCGGCGATGTCGCGCGCGGCGAGCCGCTCGCACAAAAGTTCGCCATTCTGATAGGTGAAGTCATCCATAACGGCCGGCTCCGGCGCGGCGGAATAATAGGCCGATTGCCGGCCAGAGACCATGCCCGCGCGGTGCGTCCGCGAACTGTGCGACGCCGCGGCGATGGGCGGGCCGAATTGCGGACGGGAGCGATCCCGGCGTGCGCGGGGAAAGCACACTTGCCCGGCGCGGGACGAATCGTACGTTTGCGTTGGAACCGTTGCATGGGCAACGACAAAAACACGGGGAGTAATCCAATGACGAGTTTCGTGAATCGGATCAAGAGCTTCCTGAAGAGTGAAGATGGCCCGACGGCGACTGAGTACGCGGTCATGCTGGCGCTGATTATCATCGTCGCGCTCGGCGCGATCAGCGCGTTGGGCACGAAGGTCAGCTCGACCTTCTCGAACATCACCTCGGCGCTGCCGACTGGCTAAGCGCCGGCCCAGAGACTCTTCTTCTGCCGGACCCGGGCGTCGCTCTGCGGCGCCCGGGTTCGGCGTTTTTCCGGGCGCGGCGCCTGTCCCGAACCGCTCGTCGCCCGGCACGGCAATTCATGGGCAAAGAGAATCTTTGCCCCACCACGAGTCTCCGCAAGGCCCCACCACGATTCCCGGCAGGCATTGAGCCATCGGCCCGGCCCGGCCCGTGAGATTGGCGAACCCGCCGCCAGCATCTAACATCCCGCCCTTCCTCGGGTCTCAAGGAAGGGTCGGCGGAATGGCATCGATCGCGCTTGCAAACCTGGCCCACCGGCGGCTTCGCAGCCTGCTTTCGGCGGCGGCGGTCGGCATCGGCGTCGCGATGCTGCTGGTCATGCTCGGCCTGTCGCACGGCACGCTCAACGAAGTCGCCCAGCGCGTCATGTCGGTCGACGCCGAGCTGGTCATCCTGCCGCAGCACGAGAATGTCATCTTCACCGGCGGGGCCGCCTTCAGCGAGAAGATCCGGCCGATCATCGACCGCGCCACGCTCGACGGCCGGCCGATTGTCGCGGCGGCCATCCCGGTGCTGTTCGACACCATCCGCATGGGCGGGCAGCAGCAGCGCCTCTTCGGGATCGACGCGCGCGACCTGGCGGCGTTCATGGGGCCGCGCAAGGCGCTCGACGGCCGGCTGTTCGAGCCTCGCAGCCGGTTCGTGACCGCGATCGACGGGCTGCGCAACGAGCGCGGCTATTACGACGCCACGCGCGTGTCCGACGTGCTGCTCGACTCGGCCTGCGAGCTGGTCATCGACCAGCGGCTGGCGGCGGTGGGCGGCTATCGCGTGGGTCATGAAGAGACCATTCTGGGGCGCAAGTTCCGCATCGTTGGCATCGTCGAATCGGGCGTCGCCGGGCGGGTCTTCTGCCCCATCCAGGTCTTGCAGCACATCAAGAACTCGGGGCTTCCGTGGGCGAGCATGTTCTTCGTGCGTCTGGCGCCCGGGCCGGCCGGGGCCAAGAACTGGGCCGATCGCTGCGCCGCTGAGTTGGCGCGGGTGACCGCGGCCCGCGTCGAGCTGAAGACCGCCTACGGCGACCTGCTGTCAGAGAGTTTCGCGCAGGTCTACATGTTCGTCGCGATCGCCAGCGCGGTGTCGATGAGCGTCTGCTTCCTGTTCATCCTGGTGACGATCTACATGAACGTGCTGGAGCGGACGCGCGAGATCGGCATTCTGCGGGCGCTGGGGGCGACCACCGGGTTCCTGATGCGCGAGACGCTGACCGAGGCACTGCTGCTGTGCGTGGCGGGCACGATCGGCGGCATTTTCCTGGCGCTGGGCGCCAAGCTGGGAGTGGAGCATTTCCGCCCGCTGCTGACGGTCGCGATCGAGCCGCGCTTCGTGCTGATCGCGCTGGCGATCGGCATCGGCGGCGGCGTCGCCAGCGCGCTCTACCCGGGTTATCGTGCGGCGCGGCTGGAGCCGGCCGCGGCGTTGAACTTCGACTGAGGCGCCAGCCCAGGGGAACAGGTCGCCGATGAGCGCACCGGAATCTGCCGACATCGTGCTCGAAGCCCGCGGGCTGCGCCACGTCTATCGCGAAGGCGGCGTCGACAACCCCGTGCTGCACGGCATCGACCTGGTCGTGCGGCGCGGCGAATTCGTGCTCATCATGGGGCCGTCGGGCTGCGGCAAGACCACGCTGCTGCACATCCTCGGGCTGGTGCTGCGACCCAGCGCCGGCACGCTGCGCCTCGCCGG
>JAXMAO010000013.1:0-59341 GCA_046350375.1 Phycisphaerae bacterium | reverse complement strand
TGGGGCGGTCGCTGGGCAAGGGGATCGTGGAGTTCAAGAAGGGGCTGCGCGAGATCGAGGACGACGTGTCGAAGGCGTCGAACGAAGCGCCGAGCGGCGGAAAGGTGGCCGGGCCGCAGGAGAAGCAGGGGGGCGGCTAGGTCTGGCTGTTCGGACCGGGGGCGCGGTACCGGTCGCCACGGGGGGCGGTCGGGCGGGATTGTCTCCTGGTGTCTGTGTCGATCCTGTGAAAAACATGTCAGCAGTTTCCGGAGTGTCCTATCACTCTGGCGTGCCGGGCGTTAGCTGCCGGCGCGAGACGGGCGGCGGCCGATAGTGTACCGCAGGGTACGACTGGATCGGCCACGTGGTCGAACGTTATAATGAGTGCTGGGTTCAGGTCACCGGACGCGGCCGGGCGGTCCCTCCAGAAACGTCTGGCCGCGGCTGACGAGCCAATGGGGCGCTGCGCTCGTGGCGGTCTGGTGTAGATGAGCACGGAAGGTCCTGCCGTGGGGCGGCCGTAGCCGCGCGCACAAACGAATGCAGGTTGTGGGAGAATTCCATCGTGACAAGTTCCGGAAACGCGGGTGGGTTTGTCGCTCGATCGATGCTGGCGCTGGTGGTGTTCGGGGGGATATTGAGCGGAGTGGTGTGGTTCGCGAATCGCGGGGCGCCGGGCGCGCCGGCCGTGGCCGCTGGGCCGCGCGCGGCCGATCCGGCGTCGACGGCGAAACTGGGGCCGACGAGCCTGGGGCCGGTGGCGATCTGCTTCGCGCCGGGCACGCCGAACGACGTGGTCGCGCGGGTCGAGCAGGCGATGCGGACCGATCCGACGGGCGCCGAGATGCAGCTGGGGAATCGCTGGACCGGGACGCAGGGCGCTCCGAAAGCCCTGACGTGGAGCTTCGTGCCGGACGGGCTGAACATTCCGTCGGGCGGCGCGGGTGATCCGGCGGCCAACAGCATGCTGTTCGCGACGCTGGACGCGTCGTTTGCCGGGCAAGGCGGACGGGCGACGTGGATTGCGCAGTTTCAGGCGTGCTTCAATCGCTGGGCCGAGCTGACGGGGACGTCGTACACGCGCGTCAAGCAGGGGGCGAACGACTGGGACGACGGCGCGAGCTGGGGATCGGTGGGGGCGGCGCAGCGCGGCGACGTTCGCATTTCGATGAAGAACATCGACGATGCCAGCGGCATCCTGGCGTACAACTTCTTTCCGGACAACGGCGACATGGTGCTGGATCAGTCGGAGAACTGGTCCAACCCCAGCAATTCGTTCCGCTTTCTGCGGAACATCGTGATGCACGAGCACGGGCATGGCATTGGGCTGGCGCACGAGTGCCCGATCTTCGGCACCCGGCTGATGGAGCCATTCCTGAGCACCGGCTTCGACGGGCCGCAGCATGACGACCTGCGCGGCGGGCAGCGGTTCTATGGCGATGCCTACGAGGACAACGACACGTCGGGGACGGCGACCAACATGGGCACGCTGACCTTCGGCGTACCGGTGACCTTCGGGCCGATTCCGCCGCCGGCGATTCAGTCGGCCATGCTGACGAGCATCGACGCGAGCGGCGACCTGGACTTCTACAAGTTCACGATCACGGCGCCGGCCGCCGTGAACGTGACGGTGCAGCCGCTGGGATTCAACTACGAGGATGCGCCGCAGAACTGCTCGGACGGCCAGGCGAGTTGCTGCGCCGGGACGTTCACCAACAGCCTGCTGGGGGCGCAGCTGCGCGTGCAGATTCTGGGGCAGAACGGCACGACCGTGCTGGGCACCAGCCCGACGGCGGCGCTGGGACAGACGGCGATTGTGTCGAGCATCGGACTGCCGACGGTGGGGTCGTACTACGTGAAGGTGTCGGCGATTTCGGCGCCGAACCCGCCGCAGTTGTATTCGATGACCGTGTCGCTCGGAAACGTGGACTGCAACACGAACGGCATCTTCGATCCGCAGGACATTCAGTCGGGCCACAGCCAGGACTGCAACTCGAACCTGGTGCCGGACGAGTGCGAGATCGCCGGGCACGACTGCAATTCGAACGGGCGGCTGGATACGTGCGACGTGGCGCTGGGCGCGCCGGACTGCGACCAGAACGGCCGGCCGGACATCTGCGATCCGGACTGCAACTCGAACGGCACGGTCGACCTGTGCGACATCGTGTACGGCGGCATGGTCGACTGCGATTCGAACCAGGTGCCGGATGCGTGTCAGCTGGCCCCGGGCTGCACGGGGGTCTGCTCGCCGGACTGCAACTCGGACGGGCGGCCGGACGTGTGCGACGTGGCCTACGGGCCGTCGTCGGACTGCAACACGAACTACATTCCGGACGAATGCGAGACGGACTGCAATTCGAACGGCGTGGCGGACGCGTGTGAATTCGCGCCGCAGTACATCAAGGCGTTTTCGCCCCAGGGGCCGTTCTACTTCGGGCAGAACCAGACGTTCACGCTCATTCACCCGCCGCCGTCGGCGACGAACGTGGTGATGGACTTCCAGGCGTTCGGGGACTTCGGCGCGCTGACGGAGTATGCGACCTGCAAGCTGAACGGCACGCCGATCGGGATTCTGTTTGAGTTTGGTGCCGACTGCGAGGCGTTCCAGGCGCAGGGCCCGGCGGTGGCGACGGCGGAGCAGTTCAACACGCTGGTGAACGGCGGGAACGCGGTGATCACGCTGCTGGAGCCGTCGAACCAGGTCGACAACACCTGCGCCCAGAGCTACGTGTATGGCACGGTGACGTACACGGTGCCGTCGCGCGACTGCAACTCGAACGGCGTGCTGGATAACTGCGAGTTCGGGCTGTTCATGCAGATCATCCTGGGCATCAACACCGACCCGGGGCAACTGTGCGTGGCCGACCTGAACGGCGACGGCAAGGCGGACGGCGCGGATGTGCAGATCTTCGTGACGCGCGACCTGGCGGCGCCGGGATTTTAGAGCGTTCATCGCGCGGTGCTCGCGGTCGCCGGCTGGTTGCGCGGTGAAACGAGGACACGGGCTGAAAGCCCGTGCCACCCGACGAAGTGAGCCCGTGCTGCCGGACAATGGGAGCCCGTGCCACCTGGCAGGGAAGTTCCGCGACGCTCGCGTGAGAAACGCCCTGGCGCGGCGAACGAATCTTGTGACGCGGCCGGGCTTCCCAGAGCCGCTTGAACATGGCGCGCGGGCCGGCGGGCCGCGCGAGAAGAACGGACAAGCCGCCCGAAGTCGGACGGCAGGGGGAAAGCGCGCGGCCGAACGGTCGGGTGCGGCTGGATAACCGGGGAATCGAAACAATGCGCGTTCCAGTGACACGGTGGATCGGGCTGGCGTTGTTGGTTGGTGTTTGCGGGTCGGGGTCGCGCAGTGCGTGGGCCGGCGATGCGGGCCCGGGCGGCGCGGTGGGGGGCGACACGCTCGATCCGTCAACGTATGGGAACAGTTTTGTCGAGAGCTTCGAGGCCGTGCGGGCGCGGCAGCAGGCGCTGCTGGACAACGCCGATCGGTCGACCGCCCCGGGCAAGCACATCGGGCACTGGGTGGTTCCGAAGATGCGAGCGGCGCGATTTCCGCATTCGGGGGTTCGCTACGTCACGAACACCTGGGGCGCGACTCGGATGGGCGTCCGCTTTCCGCGGCGGGCGAACGTTGAAGGGGCGTTTTTCGGCGGGCAGAGCGGGGTGGGCGTGTGGGCGGCAGCCGTGCGTGCGGTGGGCTATCGCGACGATCACAAGGTCGGGACCACCGCGTGGCTTCAGATTCAGGGCCAGCCGGCCTGGTTGGCGATGGACTTTCAGGACGTGGACCGAGTGGTGATCGAGTCGCAGCCGCGCTTTCACGGCGGCGGCTGGTTTTCGCTGGACGATCTGGCGTATCGCTTCGTCGACACGCCGGACCAGCGGATTGAAGTCGATTTTGAGAGCGCAGCGTTCGGCCAGGACCTGACGCGCACCGGATTTGCCGGCCTGACGTGGGAGGTCGGGGAGGGCGGCTACATCAACAACGAGGCGGATGACGGCGTGCCGGCGCCGCACGGCGGCGGGCCGGAGTCGCCGGCAGAAGCACCGGGCGATACGGGCGGACCCGAAGGGGGCGCCGGGACGCTGCCGCAGCTGGGGCTGAACTTCCGCGGGGTGATTCGCGGGGACGCGGGCCAGGGGTCATTTCCGCCGGACACGTGCGGCGCGGTGGGGACGAACCATTTCGTCGTGGTCGTGAACCGCGTGTTCGCGGTCTACAACAAGAGCAACGGGACGCTGGTGCCGGGGTCGATGGTGTCGCTGGGGGCGTTTCAGCCGGGCTCATCGGGCGATCCGCGGGTGCTGTTCGACCAGTTCACGAATCGCTGGGTGGTGGTGTCGAGCGACTTCGGCACGCGCATATTCCTGGCCTATTCGCAGACCGACAACCCGACGGGCAACTGGTTCAAGACGAGCTTCGTGGCGTCGCAGGGAACCGACGCGACCTGCTTTCCGGATTATCCGACGCTGGGGGTCGATCAGAACGGGATCTACGTCACGTCGTTCATGGCGGCCGGCAGCGGGTCGGACTGCGGCATGACCATCTTCGCGATCGACAAGGCGCCGCTGCTGCCGCTGACGCCGAGCCTGGGAACGGTGACGGCCTTTCGCGGGCAGCCGTTCGAAGGGGCGATTCAGCCGGCGCACACGTTTGGCACGCCGTCGGGCGAGTTTCTGATTTCGCGGCAGTCGGCGACGCAGCTGCGGGTGCGGCGGGTGAATCCGCCGCTGACGGCGCCGACGCTCAACACGCTGACCTCGGTGACGATTCCGAACCATACGACGCCGCCGGACGCTCCGGCGATGGGGGCCGGGACGCCGCTGGACACGGTCGATCATCGGCTGATGAACGCGGTGTATCGCGACGGGTCGATCTGGACGGCGCACGCGGTGTCGGTGGGCGGGCGGTCCGCGGCGCGGTGGTACCAGGTGAACATGACGTCGTTCGCGCTGACGCAGTCGGGAACCGTGGACGACCCGGTGCGGCATTACTTTTTTCCGACCATCATGGTGAACTCGCACGGCGACGCGGTGATGGCGTTCAGCGGGTCGTCGCCGACCGAGTTCGCGAGCGCGTATTACACCGGGCGGGTGGTGAGCGATCCGGCCGGGCAGATGGCGCCGGCGGCGCTGGTGCATGCGGGCGTGGCCAGCCAGAACCTGATCGACAGCTTCGGCCGGAACCGCTTCGGCGACTACAGCCTGACGTCGCTCGACCCGACCAACGCGACGACGGTCTGGACGATCCAGGAATATACGCACGCGACGGACGTCTGGGGAACGTGGGTGGCGCGGACGATTCCGTTCATCGACTGCAACACGAACGGCATCAACGATCCGGACGAGATCACCGGCGGAACGGCGGTGGACTGCAACACCGACCAGGTTCCGGACGAGTGCCAGACCAACCCGGTTCTGTGCGGCGGCAACTGTCTGCCCGACTGCAACACAAACCAGATCATCGATTCGTGCGACGTGTTTGACGGGACGAGCCCGGACTGCGACGGGAACCAGGTGCCGGACGAGTGCCAGACGGACTGCAACAGTAACGGCGTGCCGGACCGGTGCGACACCGATCCGCCGCTCTGCGCGCCCAACTGCCTGCCCGACTGCAACGGTAATTTCAAGCCGGACGAGTGCGAGGTGAACCCGGTGTTCTGCGGCGGGGCCTGTCAGCCCGACTGCGATAGCGACGGCATCATGGACCAGTGCGAGCTGTTCTCGGGCAGCCAGGACTGCGATTCGAACCTGGTGCCGGATGAATGCGAGCCGGACTGCAACGGCAACATGGTGGCCGACGCGTGCGAGCTGGTGCCGGTCTTTTCGACGCAGGCGTCGTTTTCGCCGTTCGACTCGACCGCGCCGCAGACGCTGACGGTGGTGCATCCGCCGGTGGCCAGCGGAACGGTGACGATCACCTTCCGGGCCATCAGCGACCTGGGGAGCTTCCTGGAGCTGTGCGACGTGACGCTGAACAACACGCCGATCGGTCAGGTGTATGGTCCGGGCGGCAACGACTGCCCGGCGGCGCCGGACGTGGAGTCGTTGATGCTGACGGACGCGGCGTTCAACGGGCTGGTGAATGGCGGAAACGCGGCCATTCGCATCGCGCCGAACGCGGCCGTGGACCCGGTGTGTCTCAACTCGTCGGTGACGATCCAGCTGAGCTACGCCACGCCCGATCGCGACTGCGACAACAACGGGCAGCTCGACGTGTGCGACACGGGCATCTTCATCAACGTGCTGCTGGGGTTTGACGCGAACCCGGCCCACCTGTGCGTGGCCGACCGCAACCAGGACGGGCTGGCCAACGGCGCGGACGTGCAGGTGTTCGTGGGCGAGCGGCTGGGGATGTAGGGCGGCGGGCCGCGCCGCGCCCGGAGCGGAGTTTGCGGGCCGGTCGAGTTGCGCGATCAATACATGTCTCACACGGGCTGAAAGCCCGTGCGCCGCTGTTCAGATCAAGGCGCGGGCCAGGCAAGAGACGTGAGCCAGTGCGGGGCAAGGAGGATCCTTGCCCTACCGGGACAGGGCCGCTGTCGCCCGTGCCACCCGAATTCTGCGGCAATGAGGATCTTTGCCGCTACCGGGGAGCGGCGTCGTCGGCCGAGCGGCGCGCGAAGACACGGGCCGGAGGCCCGGGGTACGCGATCAATATGTCCATGGCATGCAATTCACGGCCTGAAAGGCCGCGCCCGGCGATTGACGGGCCGGCGGTCCGGGCTGAGCGCGGGGATCAGTGTTTCAGGCCGGGGACGAAGGCGAGCACGATCTCGATGAAGATCAGCAGGATGATGATCCACTCGAGGATTTCCATGCGGACGTTGATGCGGCGGTCGGAGAGCTTGCCGTAGATGCTGTCGAGGGTTTCGAGCTTGCGGAGGATGGCCTCGTCCCACTCGGAGAGGTGGAAGCGCTGCGAGGCGAGGCGGTAGACGCGGGCGAGGTACTGATCGCCGATGAGCTTCAGCGCGTTGTTGACCCCTTCGAAGAGCAGGGCGCCGTCGATCTGGAAGCGGGCGATGCGGTCGAGGGCGTCGGCGGTCCGGCCGAGGCCGAGCCGGTCGCGCCAGGTGCGGCGCATCAGAGCCGGGTAGGACTGTTCAGCGGCGCGGTCGAGCTGGCGGTCGAGGAAGCGCAGCTCGAGCAGTTCGACGTTGGCGAATTCGAGGATGGTGCGGACGTCGCCGAGGGCCTGGTCGATGACCAGGGCGGCATTCCAGTCGACCACGACGGCGTCGGCCGGGCCGTAGGAGACGCGGCAGGCGAGGGCGTCGCGGCGCTCGGCGTCGGAGAGCGCGGCCGATTCGGCGCGGAGGATCTGTGCGACCAGGTCGGCGTGGTCCGAGACGAAGCGTTCGGCGTCGGCGACGGGCGGGTCGAGCTGGGCCAGGTGAAACAGGGCATAGTCTTCGCAGACCTCGGCGAGCGTGGGGCGGTTCACGGCGGGGCGGACGGCGGCGAGGATCTGCTCGACGTTTCGACGGGCGTCGGCGGCCAGGCCGGCATGGGCGTAGAGGCGGTCGCTGAGGGTGCGCAGTTGGTCGAGCGGGCCTGCCAGCGGGATGGAGAAGGTGACGCTGACGGCGCCGAACTCGTGCAGGACGCAATCGACAGCCGGGCGGGTGGCGAAGGCGGCGATGGCGCAGGGTTCGCCGGCGCGCGAGAAGCGGAGCGGCGCGGGCTGGTTGACGACGGCGTGCGGGGCGCGCTTGGATTCGCGGATTTCGGCGCGCGAACCGGCCTGGCCCAGCAGGCGCTCGGCGTGGTCGAGGTCGACCGACAGGCCGATGTCGAAGACGAACTGGACGAAGCAGTCGCCGCGCGCGAGTCGCGGTGGCGAGGCGGGGGCGTCGGCGCGGTCGGCCGGGGCGGCATTCATGGCGGCAAGACTGTGGGGCTGCCGGTGGGGCGCGTCAATGGGGCGGCGCTAGGGCGTCTGCGTGGGCACGGGCGGGCGCGGGCGGACGAGCGAGGCGACGACGCCGATGGCGAGGATGGTGCAGATGACGACCAGGGCGACGTTGTGGTCGATCGGAACGAGGTTCGAGAGGAGCATCTTCACGCCGACGAAGGCCAGCAGGAAGACGAGGCTGTAGCGGAGGTAGTGGAAGCGATCGAGCATGGCGGCCAAGGCGAAGTAGAGGGAGCGCAGGCCGAGGATGGCGAACATGTTGGAGGTGTAGACGATGAACGGGTCGCGCGTGATGGCGAAGATGGCCGGGATGGAATCGATGGCGAAGAGCACGTCGGAGCTCTCGATGACCAGCAGCGCCAGAAACAATGGGGTGATGGCGCGGCGGCCGGCCTGCCAGGTGAAGAATTTCTGTCCCTCGAAATCGGCCGAGACGGGATAGAAGCGGCGCGCCAGCCGGGCGAGCGGGTTGCGTCCCGGGTCGGTCTGGCGGTCGTGCGCGAGGAGCATCTTGATGGCGGTGAAGACCAGCAGGGCGCCGAAGAGGTAGATGACCCATTCGAACTTGTGAATGAGGACCGCGCCGGCGGCGATCATCGCACCGCGCATGACCAGCGCGCCGACGATTCCCCAGAAGAGCGTGCGATGGCGATAGGCGGGCGGCACGCGGAAATAGTCGAGGATGACCGCCATGACGAAGATGTTGTCGAGGCTGAGGGACTCTTCGACGAGGTAGCCGAGAAAGAAGAGCTTGGCGGCCGTCCAGCCGTCCTTGCAGTGGTGCTCCGCCAGGCCGATTCCGAAGAGCTGGTTCCTGTAGATGAAATAGACGGCGACGTTGAAGGCGAGCGCCAGGCCGACCCAGACGGCGGCCCAGGCCAGGGCGCCGCTGACGCTGACGGCGCCAGGCTTGCGGTTGAAGACGCCCAAGTCAAACGCCAGCAGCGCGAGGATGAGCAGGACGAACCCGGCGTAGAGCAGAACCTGCATGGTCGATTCCGAGGCGACGAGTCGGCGGCGCCGACGCTAGGCCGGCAGCAACTGGGCGATCTTAGGCATCTGGTATTGGAGCGACTCTTCGTCGGCCGACCAGGTTCCGATGAGGAACGCGCCGCGCGGCGGCATGACGTTGATGCTCTGCCAGGCGGGGCTGGTGGCGGTGGAAAGGTGCGCGGCGAGCCGGCCGTGGGCCTCACGGGCGGCGCGGGCGGACGGATACTGTACGACGAAGCAGGTGTTGGGTCGGCGGGCGCCGGGCAGATGGAAACTTGCGACACAGAGCCAGGCATCGCCGCCCGGGGTGATGAGCCTGGCGAGGGTGTCGAAGTCGGGGGCGGGCGAAAGGCCGATCGCAGTTGGGGCGAGGCTGCGTACGTCGCGAACGAGCCAGAGCCGGCCGGGCAGGAGCGACTGGGGCGGCATGGCCTGGGCGAGCTGCGGCAGCTCCTCGCGCGGGATGCGGCTGACGATGTGGTGCAGGAGCGTGCGGACCTCATCGCGGATGAGCGGGGGGTCGCTGTCGAGGGTGGCCTGAAGAGCGACGCGCCCCTGCCAGATGTGGAGCGTGAGGGCCGGGCCCGGGTCGACGCGGGTCAGGCCGCCGATGGGCTCGAACTGAGATGAGTTGGAGCCGCAGGTGACCAGGCCGAAGGCGTCTTCGGGCGTTTCAGCCTCGATGGCGATCACGCGCAGGGTGTTGCCCGTGGGCAGAGTGATGAGCTGGTAGGCGCAGCGCGTGATGGTGCGGAAGTGAAAGTGTCCGATGCGACGGGCGTGCTCCTGGCTGAAGAGCCGCGTCATATCGGAGGCGGCGACGCGGGTGATCGGCTCGGACTTTCGCCAGCCGGGGACTTCGTAGGTGCGCGGGAGGAAGCCGGGGGCACCGGGAAGGTCGCTGCCGTCGACGCCGGGCGGAGCGTTGGCCGGGCGGAAGTCTGCCGGCGGCGCCGCGGGCGGCGTGGCGCGGGCGGGGACGGCGGAGCTTGCGGGCGGCGCGCCGGCGGCCGGCGCCTCGGGCGCGGGCTGCGGCGGGCGATCGTGCGGCGCGAGCGACGGCAGCCGGGTCGGCAGGGTGATGGGGGCGGACTGCGGCTGGTTCGGCTTGTCCGCGGAGGTGGAAGAGGGCTGGGCCGGCGGTTCGTCCGGCTTGCAGCCGCACGAGAGCCAGCCGAGAGATGCCAGAGCGACGATCGGCACGAGAGGCCCGCGCATGAAAAAACCTCCGCGTCCGGCCCGCAAAATCACATGCCCGCGGGCGGCGATTGTAGGACGGTCGGCCGCGCCGTCAATGCGGCTTGTGCAGTCGGCGGGACGCGCCGTATACTCGCGTCGACGCCCGTGACCACGCGGAACGGCGAGGCGCGTGACATGATCATTACGATTGACGGCCCGGCCGGGTCGGGAAAGAGCACGGCGGCGCGGAAACTGGCGGCGCGGCTGGGGATCGCCTATCTGGACACGGGGGCGATGTATCGAGCCGTGGCGCAGCGGGCGCTGCGGCTGGGGGTGCGCATTCAGGACCCCGCGGCGCTGACCGAGGTGGCGCGCGAGCGCAGATCGAGCTGCTGTGCGGGCCGACGCATACGCGTGCTGCTGGATGACGCGGATGTGACCGAGGGAATCCGCACGATGGCTGTGTCGAGCGCGACCGGCTACGTGGCGGGTGCAGGAGATCCGCGACCTGCTGGTGGAGAAGCAGCGGGTGATCGGGCGGCAGCTCGGGTCGCTGGTGACCGAGGGTCGCGACCAGGGCAGCGTGGTGTTTCCCGAGGCGGATTTGAAGTTTTTCCTGGACGCGAAGATCGAGCGGCGGGCCGAGCGACGGCACCAGGAAATGATGGCCGACGGCGAAAACGTGACCTACGCGGAGATTCTCGCCAACCTCGAGGAGCGCGACGGAAACGACGCCCACCAGTGGGCGCCGCTGCTCGAACCGAGCAGCGCCGTGCACATCGACACGACACAGATGACCATTCACGAGGTCGTTGAGCGCATGCTGGAGGAAGTCCAGCGCTGGAAGCGCGCGACGGCGACCCCGGCACGCTGACGGCGCCCGGCGTGCGACCTTTCTATCGCTTCATGCGGTTTGTGTGCCAGGTGGTGTTCCTGGCGGCCTTCCGGCTGCGCACGTATGGGCGGGAGAACGTGCCGGCGCGGGGCGGCGTGCTGCTGGTCTGCAATCATCAGAGCTTTCTCGACCCGATGCTGGTGACGCTGGCGCTGAAGCGCGAAGGCAACTACATGGCGCGCGACACGCTGTTCGCCAATCCGCTGTTTCGGAAACTGATCACAACGCTGAACGCGTTTCCGGTGAAGCGCGGCACGGCGGACGTCGGCGCGATCAAGGAGATCATCCGCCGGCTGCGCGACGGGAAGCTGGTCGTGGTCTTTCCGGAGGCGACGCGGACGTACGACGGATCGATCGCGCCGTTTCAGGAGGGCGCGCTGCTGGTGGCGAAGCGGGCGGCATGCGCCATCGTGCCGACGCTGATCGACGGGGCGTTTCGATGCTGGCCGCGGCGGGCGCGGTTTCCGCGACCGGGCAAGATTCGGGTTCGGTACGGCCAGGCGATTCCCGCGGAGGTGATTGCGCGGACGGAGATCGGGGCGTTGAACGCCCTCATTCGGGAGGCCCTGCGCGTCGAAGGGGGAGTGGTCTCGTAATATTGGCCGGGACAACTGGTTAGCGATACAAACGGGGTGCGCCTTTCCTATTTTAACAGCTTCCCCCCGGTTCGTTCTTGACAGCGGCGCTGGATTCGGAGTATAAGTTGTGCTGGAAAAGAACTTTGCCAGCACTCGCTCGGGTTGCGCCTGCCGCGCAGCAATTGGGGGAAACCGGTCCGTAGGGGGAGGAGAACAAAATGAAGCGTTTCGCCGGAATCAGTCTAATTTCCGTGGTCGGCCTGTTTACCGCCGGCTGTGGACAGCAGCTCGGTCAGAATCCGGGTGGGGGCGGCACCGATCAGACTCAGCCGTCTGAATCGCGGCTGAACGCCGCCCGCATAATCGTCGATCCGTCGCTGGCGACGGTGGACCTGATGCAGCGGTCGGCCAGCCCGATGCAGATGAGCTGCGACCCGCTGGGCACGCAGCCCGGCGACGTGCGCTGGTCGTCGCGCATCGGCGGGCCGAAGACGATGGATTTCTTCCAGGGCATTCCGCCGTTCAACCCGATCGGCGCGTATGACTTCCTGTTCACCGATGGCGAGACCGACTACATCATGTCGATGCGGGTGCCGAACCCGGCGTTCGACCCGACGTTCACGCAGATCGAGTTCAACTTCCGCGCGGTGAACCGCTTCACGGTCGGCCACGCCTTCAACCCGACCAGCGACAACTACAACGATCCGCAGGCCAACTTTCCGTCGAATGACGACGTGCTCGGCCATCGCTCGCTGATCGACCTGAACGGCGGCGACGTGGCCATCGAGGTGCGCGGCCTGGACTTCGTGAACCAGCCGGTCCTCACGCGGGCCTACATGAACTTCCTCGGGCCGACGGCGTGGCTGCTGTTCATGCGTGACAACGGCTTCCAGAGCGGCCGGTTCTACAACCTGATCGGCGCGTCGAAGGGCGGGCCGGTCGCGTACGCCGACGTTCCGCCGCCCGGTCCGCCGCCGCACGGGTTCTTCCAGTCGGCCCAGGTGACCGGCGATCGGTTTGACGTGTTCAGCGAGCCGGCCAACCGGCTCGATCCGCCGAACGCCCTGGTGCATCCGTGCAACGAGCTGCCGTCGCAGCCCTACGCGTTCATCGACCGGTCGAACCTGTCGGCGGACAATCCGATGCCGCCGGTCATCACGCCGGCGCCGGGACATGGCGGCTTCCTGCTGGTGATTCGCCGCGAGGCGTTCCACACCGGGCCGGCGAATACGATCAGCCAGGTGGTGCTCGATCCGTCGGGTCCGCGGGCTCCAATTGTGAACGGGGTGGACACGATTCCCGCGCCGAAGTCGGGCTACAACGAGCCGGCGCTGGTGCCCCTGTTCGTTCAGATCGGCCCGCACGTGACCAACCACGCGCCGGGCGGCATCGCCGACGGCGTGGCGGGCGTGCACGAGCTGGCGATCTCGGTGTTCTTCATTCACATTGGCGGGCAGGGACCGTAACAGCTCATCCCGCCCTGCGGTCTGAACCGAGGCAAGGTCCGGGCGCGTCGCGAGTGCGACGCGCCCTTTTTTTTTGCGGCGGCGGCCGGCTACGACCGCGGCGGCGGGTCGCGCTGCAGCATGCCGGTGCGGATGACCAGCGCGATGCAGGCGGCCACCAGCCCGCCGAAGACCAGCAGGGCATAGCGCCCGCGGACCAGCAGCACCACGCAGCCGGCGGCGGCGAAGAGCAGAGCGGCGGCGTAGGAGATGAGCACGGTCTGCCGGACCGTGAAGCCGCGCTGGCGGAGCTGGTCGTAGAAGTGGCTGCGGTCGCCGATGAAGAGCGGCTTGCCGTTCAGCCAGCGGCGGGCGATGGCGAGCGCCGTGTCGAAAACCGGCAGCGCGAAGACCATGAGCGCCCCGACGAACCAGCGGGCCTTGTCCTTCTCGGCAAACAGCAGGATGAGCACGGCCGAATTGAACCCCAGCAGCAGCGAGCCGGCGTCGCCCATGAAGATCTGTGCCGGGTTAAAGTTGTAGCGCAGGAACGCCAGGCAGGCACCCAGCAGCGAGACGGCGACGCAGAGGCGCACCGGGTCGTAGGTCGGGCTGTAGCCGGAGAGGGCCAGGTGGGCGGCGATAACCACGAAGCCGATCGCGATGATGCCGATGACGCCGCCGCACAGGCCGTCGAGCCCGTCGATGAGATTGGTGGCGTTGCCGGCGCCGAGCAGCATGAAGACGGTGATGGCGGCGGAAACGGTCCGCAGGACGGCCGGGGGCACGTCCCACTCGAGGTATGAGAAGACGACGCCGGCGACGCGATCGCCGATGCCGCCGTAAATGAGCACCGCAGCGGCCACCAGTTCGAGCAACAGCTTGGTGCGCGGGCGGAGGTCGCACAGGTCGTCGATCAGGCCGGTGAGCATCATGACGGTGCCGGCGACCAGGATCGTCAGCAGCGGGCCGCGCGAGTTGGGGAACTGCAGCGAGGCATAGCCGATTGCCATGGCCCAGCCGATGAAAATACCGACGCCGCCTAAGTAGGGGATCGGTTTCTCGTGGGGTTTCAGGCCGGCATCGGGCAGGTCGTAGATCTGTCCGGCGATGGCGATGGAGCGGACGATCGGCATGACGACCATGGTGATGCCGACGGAGATTCCCAGCGGCCAGAGATAGGGGTGCAGAAGGTCGGTCGGGGTGGCGGCGGCGAGCGGTGGCATACTGGCGGATCCAGCGTGGGGTCGGCGCAGGCCGGCGAGCCTGCGGCAAATACGCCCCGGCGGGAGGATTGTGCGGCTCGGGCTGCGGCGCGTCGAGTGGCGCGGGGGCGACACCTACTATTCCGTCTCGGTCGAGCCTTGGAGTGGTACGGCCGTCTCGGCCGTCCGGACGGACGGGACGCCCGTACCACCCACCCGGAGATTCACTCGAGACGCTGCACTACCCCACGGTCCAGGTTTCGCCATCGTCGTAAAGCGTGGCGAGCGTTCCAGGGCCGGACTTGGCGCGGGCCTGATCGAGCTGCTTTGCGAGCAGGTCGTCGAAGCGCGGCCGATCGACGGCCCGCAGGACGCCCATGACCTCGGGGAACTGCGGATGACACATGCGCGAAAGCATGAGGGCGAGCGTGGGCTCGTCGGCGCGTTCGTCGTGGAAGAGAAGGTCATCCTCGGTGACGCCGGCGCCGAGGGAGACGACCTCGGGCATCAGGCCGTTGAGGCGGATGCCCTTGTCGCGGTTCTTGCCGAAGATCATGGGCTTGCCATGCTCGACGAACAGGACGTTGTCGGGCCGGGTCTCCTTGACGGCGGCGTAGTCGAAGGCGCCGTCGTTGAAGACGTTGCAGTTCTGATAGATTTCGATCAGCGCGGTGCCCTTGTGGGCGGCGGCCCGATGGAGGATCGACTCGAGGTGCTTGGTGTCGGCATCGATGGATCGGGCGATGAAGGTGCACTCGGCGCCGATGGCGAGCGAGACGACGTTCAGCGGCGAATCGACGGTTCCCATGGGCGAGCTCTTGGTGCGCTTGCCCAGCTCGCTGGTGGGAGAGTACTGCCCCTTGGTCAGGCCGTAGATGCGGTTGTTGAAGAGCAGGATCTTGAGGTCGACGTTGCGGCGCATGGCGTGGACGAGGTGGTTGCCGCCGATGGACAGCCCGTCGCCGTCGCCGGTGGCGACCCACACCTGCAGGTCGGGCCGGACGGCCTTGATGCCAGTGGCGACGGCCGGCGCCCGGCCGTGAATGGAGTGCACGCCGAAGCTCTCGACGTAGTAGGGGAAGCGCGAGGAGCAGCCGATGCCGGAGACGAAGACGAAGTTTTCGCGCTTCACGCCGAGCGTGGGCAGAACCTTGCGGACCTGGGCGAGGATGGAATAGTCGCCGCAGCCGGGACACCAGCGGACGTCCTGGTCGGTGGTGAAGTCTTTGGCGGTCAGGACCGGCAAACCGGGGCCATGCATGAACGAAGCCTCCTTAGCGGGGCAGAAGCTGGATGATCTTCTCGACGATCTCGGCGATCTGGAACGGGCGCCCCTGGACCTTGTTGAGGCCGGCGGCGTCCACAAGAAACTCGGCGCGGACCAGCTTGCGGAGCTGGCCGAGGTTGAGCTCGGGCACGAGCACCTTCTTGAAGCGCTTCAGCACCTCGCCCAGGTTGGCCGGGAAGGGCGCCAGGAAGCGCAGGTGGGCGCTCGAGACGTTGTAGCCCATGGCGCGGGCGCGCTGCGTGGCCGAGAGAATCGCGCCGTGCGTGCCGCCCCAGCCGAGGACGAGCAGCTCGCCCGACGCAGGCCCGTCGACCTCGAGCGGCGGGATGAACTTGGCGATGTTGGCGAGCTTCTGCGCCCGGAGGTTGATCATCAGCTGGTGGTTGGCCGGGTCGTAGCTGATGTGGCCGTCGATGTTGGATTTCTCGATGCCGCCGATGCGGTGCTCGAGCCCGGGGGTGCCCGGGATCGCCCAGGGGCGGGCGAGCTGCTCGTCGCGGCTGTAGGGCATGAACTTGCCGTCGACGAAGAGCTTGGCGTCGTCACGCGTCGGGTGGCGGATGGTGATCGGCTCCATCTTGGTCGGATCGGGAATGACCCACGGCTCGGCGCCGTTGCCGATGTAGCCGTCGGTCAGCAGGATGACGGGGATCATGTAGCGCGTGGCGATGCGGACGGCCCAGATGGCCATGTCGAAGCAGTCGGCCGGCGACTGGGCGGCAATGACGCACGCGGGGCACTCGCCGTTGCGGCCGCAGACGGCCTGGAGCAGGTCGGCTTGCTCGGTCTTGGTGGGCAGGCCGGTGGACGGGCCGCCGCGCTGCACGTCGACGATGACGACCGGGAGCTCGGTCATGACGGCCAGGCCGATGCCCTCGGTCTTGAGCGCCAGGCCCGGGCCGCTGGTGCCGGTGACGGCGATGGCGCCGGCGAAGGAGCCGCCGATGGCGGCGGTCATGGCGGCGATTTCGTCCTCGGCCTGGAACGTGAGCACGTTCAGGTTCTTGTACATCGAGAGCTGGTGCAGGATGTCGCTGGCCGGGGTGATGGGGTAGCTGGCGTAGAAGAGTTCCTTCCCGGCGAGCTGGGCGGCGGTGACGAGGCCGAGGGCGACGGCCTCGTTGCCGGTGATCTTGCGGTAGCGGCCGGGTGGCAGCTTGGCCTTGTCGACCGTGAAGCGCGTGCCGAAGAGCTCAGCGGTTTCGCCGTAGTAGTAGCCGGCCTTGAGCGCGCGGATGTTGGCTTCGCCGACGGTGGGCTTGGCGCCGAACTTGGACTTGATCCAGTTGATGGTCGGCTCGAGCGGGCGGTTGTAAAGCCAGGCGACGATGCCGAGCGCGAAGAAGTTCTTGCAGCGGCCGACCGACTTGGCGCCGATCTCGGGCGCCAGATCCTTCAGCGCCTCGGCGTTGAGCTTGTCGACGTGGATGCGGAAGAGCTGGTACTTGGAGAGCGAACCGTCGTCGAGCGGGTTGGCGGCGTAGCCGGCCTTGCTGAGGTCGGACTTGCTGAAGGAATCTTCGTTGACGATGACGATGCCGCCGACCTCGACGTCTTTCAGGTTGCTGCGCAGAGCCGCGGCGTTCATGGCGATGAGGGCGTTGACCTTGTCGCCGGGCGTGTGGATGTCGTGGTTGGAGAAGTTGATCTGAAAGCCCGAGACGCCGGCCAGCGAGCCGGCCGGGGCGCGGATTTCAGCCGGGAAGTCGGGCAGCGTCGACACGTCGTTTCCGAAGATGGCCGACGCGTTGGTGAACTGGGTGCCTACGAGCTGCATGCCATCGCCGGAGTCGCCGGCAAAGCGGATGGCGACCTCTTCCAGGCGTTCGAGCCTGACGTCTCGTTTGACCGCGGTGTCCATGTCCGAGTGTCCTTGTCAGCCGGCGTGAGGTCGTCCGTGTGGCCCCACGTTGCGGCGGCGAACGGTTTCGGGACGGTTTTCGAGTCCCGGCGCGGTCCGGGGCGCATAGCGCCAGCGGATTCGCGGACTTAGAGTCAGAAGTATAGCGTGGCCACAGGCCGCCTCCAAGCAGCATTGCTGCGTTTGCAAAACGGCCGGCCCGACCACTCCTATTTCGGCAACCTTTTCGCAACAATCCACTTATGCGTCAGACCGCGGGACATGGCGGCCGAGAATGACGCTCGGCCTCAGTGAGCCGCGGGGGTGGCGGCGGGGGCCGTTCCGATCGCGGGACGGCCGCGAAGTTCCGGTCTGGGCGGCAGTTGCGGTGCCGGCCGGCGGAGGAACTGGGCGTCGAGTCGGTCGTGGCGGCTTTCGAGGCTGACGGGGCGGCCGTCGATGAACAGAGCCACAACGTGGTTGGAGGCCTGCATCGGGCTGTCGGTGCAGAGGACGAGGTTGGCGACCTTTCCGGGGTCTATCGAACCCAGCTGATCCTGAAGCCCCAGAATAGCTGCTGCATCGAGGGTGAGGGCGCGGAGGGCGCGCTCGGCCCCGAGTCCGTGCGCGACGGCGGTGCCGGCCTCGAGCGGCAGGAGCTTCGCCAGGTGGCCGTCGGGCTCGGCGAAGGCGAATCGCACGCCCGCGGCCGCCAGCGCGGCGGGGTTGGTGTAGGGGCTGTCCCACGGGTCGTCCTCGCCCTGGTAGAGCTGCGTGCGCGAGACGACTACGTCGGCCTTGGCGGCGGCGATCTCGGCGGCGGCCTTCCAGGCCTCGTGGCCGCCGTAGATGATCGGGCGCAGCTTGAAGAACTCGGCGAACTTGAGGGCCTCGCGGATTTCCTTGTAGGAGTCGGCGGCGAAGAAGACCGGCTTCTGGCCGCGAACGTAGGGGCGCATGGCGTCGAGTACGCGGTCGAACGGGGGCTTGGCCGCGCCGGCGGCGTCGCACTGATCGGCATATTCGGTGGCGCGGCGGAAGAAGTCGTTGATCTTGACCAGGCCGACGCGGCGGGCCTCGCGCTGCTCGCGCTGCTGCTTGCGCTCTTCGTCGGTCAGGTCGCGCGGGCGCTGCGGCGGAAGCGTCGGCAGGCTAACACACAGCGCCACCCCGTCGGCGACGCGCGCCTCGGGCATCGACCAGCCGTCAAGCCGCACCACGCCGGCCCGGCCCGAGATGATGACGCCGCCCGGCCAGAGCAGGGCGCTGGTCAGCCCGGCGGCTCGGGCGACCTCGATCGTGGACGAGAACGGGTTAAACGCCGAGAGCGGCGAGAGGTCGGGCTGGAACGAGCCGATGTCGGCGGCGTCGACGCTGCCGCTGACCGAGTCGATCTCGGCTAGGCCGAGCGACGTGCCGGCGTTGATCAGCCCGGGGAAGAGGTGGAGAGATTTGGCGTCGATCTCGACCGCGCCGGCCGGCAGGGGCGGGCTGTTGCGGGCCGCGTCGGCCGATGACGCGACGCTTTCGATCCGCCCGGCCTTGATGACGACGACGCCGTTGTCGATCGCCGGGCCGGAGACGCGGTGGACCGTCGCGCCGCGGATGACGTACACGCCGCCGGGCGACGGGGCGAGCTTCAACGGCTCGCGCGCCGCGGCGAAGGTGTGCGGCGGCTTCGCGGCGGGCGGCGTGCGGGCCGCGTCGATGGTGGCGTGCTGGAAATAGACCTCGCCGTCGATGAGCGTGAGGACGCACTTGCTGAAGGTGTCGAGCGGATGGGCGTCGAAGACGGCCAGGTCGGCGAGCTTGCCGACCTCGATCGAGCCGATCTGCTCCTCTACGCCGAGCTGAATCGCGCCGTTGAGGGTGCAGAGTTTCAGCGCGTCGCCGGCCGGCAGGCCGCCGAAGTGGAGCGACTTGGCGGCTTCGAGGTTCAGGTGACGGACGAGCTCGGGCGAGTCGGAGTTGACGGTGGCGCAGACGCCGCCCTGGGTCATCCGCGCGGCGTTCTGCGGGACGGCGTCGAAGGCCTCGATCTTGTAGCCCCACCAGTCGGAAAACGTGGAAGCGCCGCACCCGTGGCGGAGCATCTCGGGAATGACGCGATAGCCTTCCAGGACGTGCTGCAAGACGCTGATGCGGAAGCCGAAATCCTCGGCGACGGCGAGCAGGCGGAGGATCTCGTCGGCGCGGTAGCAGTGACAGTGGACCCAGAGGCGTCCCGCCAGGATGTCGGCCAGCGCCTCGAGGCGCAAGTCGCGTCGCGGCGGCTTGGGGTCTTTTCCGGCCTGGGTGTCGGCGGCGAACTGGTCGCGCTGATGCTGATACTCGACCGCGGCGTCGAAGGCGCGGCGCAGCACGGCCTCGACGCCCATGCGCGTATTCGGAAAGCGCGAGCCGCGCGTGCCGAAGTTGGACTGCTTGACGTTCTCTCCCAGGGCAAACTTGACGGTGCGCGGCGCGGCGGCGAAGAGCCACTCGGCCGCGGGCCGGCCATACCTGAGGCGCAGCGTGGCGTTCTGCCCGCCGATGGTGTTGGCCGAGCCGTGCATGGTGTGGATGCAGGTGCAGCCGCCGGCCAGGGCGCGGAAGGCGGCGATGTCCTTGTGGTCGAGAACGTCGCGGACGCGGACCTCGCAGGTGATGGACATGCTGAACTCGTTCAGCCCGCCGTCGCTGCACATGTGCGAGTGGGGGTCGATGATGCCGGGCATGACGTAGTAGCCGGGCAGGTCGAGGACGGTGACGCCGGCGGGCGCGGCGAGCTGCGAGCCGATCTGGGCGATCTTGCCGTCGCGGATGAGCAGGTCAACGTGCATCTGGTCGGCGGCGGTGACCGGCAGGACGTTGACGTTTCGCAGCAGCAGGTTGCCGTTGGTGTGCAGGCGCGGTTTGCGGTCGGCCTCGATCTCGACGGCGTAATCGGGCCCGGGTGCACTCGGGGCGCTGGCCGGCGTTGTGGCGGGGGCGCTGGTCCCGGCGTTCGCAGCCCGACTGTCGCGCTTGTCCGAGCCGCGGCGCCCGTCGTGTTCGCGGAGGCGTTCAACCGGCTCGCCCAGCTCGATCCGCTGCCCTTCGACGAAGACGCAGCGCACCTTGGACTTCTCATCCTCGATCGGCCCGGTGAACACGGCCAGGTTGCCGAGCTGGCCGACGGCGATCTCGCCGATATCGCCATTGGCGCCCCAGAGCCTTGCGGCATCGGTGCTGAGCGCTGCGACGGCGGCCGACGCGGGCAGGCCCGACGCGATTGCCTTGCGGAGATTCTTGAGCAGCTCCTCGGGCGACTTGTGCTCGAACGAGCCGATGGCGAACGGCACGCCGGCCGCGTGGAGCTGGCGGGCGTTGTCGACCTCTTCCTGCCACAGGCGGCGGCGCTCGTCGCGGAGGCGGCGCGGCTCCCACGGCTGGTCCTCCCACTTCCGGTCGAACAGCTCGGAGACGCTGGCGGGCGCGCGGTCGGGCTGCGAGGTCGCGTCGGCGCGGTCGTCGCGCTCCGCGGGCTCGGGGTCGTCCGACCACTTCAGGCTGACAATGACCGGAACCTGCTCGCGCTTCAGCCGCTCGGCGACCTTCCAGCCTTCGCGCGCCCCGGCGATGATCGGCCGCAGCTTGAACTCGGCCGCCATGTCGAGAGCCCGGAGAATCTCGTTCTCGCGGTTGGCGAGGAAGACGACCGGCTGCCTGCCTTCGCGGACGGGCTGCAGCGCGTCGAGGTCGGCGTCGACCGCCGGTCGCTCGGCGCGCGGATGCCGGCCGGCCCAGGCGGAGATCTGCTGCTGCCACTCGGCGTCGGAGAGCACCTGGCGGAAGAGCGCCATGGCGCCCATGAGCGTGGTCGGGTAGCGCGGATTGTCGAAGCCGCGCGGGAAGTCGCCCGACTCGAGACCGGTCACGAATGCCGAGAGCTGCGCCGTATCGGTCCGCAGCAGCGAGCGGCGCAGCGGGAGGTTGCCGAGCAGCAGCAGGTCGGCGCGGCCGGCGAAGATCGCCGGCGGGGGGGCGATGGCGGCGCAGGTGATGCCGAGCCGGCGCAGGTCGTCGAGCTTCGCAAGCTTGGGGTCGAACCTCTCGGCGGCGCGCCAGCGCGGGTGGACGAGCCGGCGGTAGGCGCGAACGGTGGCGGCGTGCGGGCCGTCGCGGACGTCGGGATAATCGTCCTCGACGCGGGCGCGTTCTTCGGCCGACGGCTCGCCGCGCGGCTGGCCCGCGAAACTGAGGCCATCGATGAACCCGGGATAGACCGTCAGCTCGCTGGCATCGAAGACGTCGCAGCCGGGTGGCAGGCGCAGCGCCTGTCCGACGGCGGAGATTCGGCCGTCGGTGATGAGGATGGTCGTGTCTGTCAGTGTTGGCCCGGCCGGCGCGACGACGCGGGCGTGCACCAGGGCGACGGGGGGCTTGAATTCGGCGTGCGCGGCGACGGGAATGAGAGAAACGGCGGCCCACGCGGCCGCAAGTTGCGAGCGACTCATGATTCCTCCACGGTGCCGCGCTGTGGCGGCGTCTGCGGCCTGGCTCGGGAATGGCCGACAAACCGGCCATTGGAGCAGTTTGACGTGACCAAGGCAACGGCCGGCGGCGCGGCGGTCAGTGCACAAAGAGCCAGGTGATCAGGCCGAAGAGCGGCAGGAGGATGGCGCCGCTGTAGAGCATGTATCCGAAGAAGCTCGGCATTCGGACGCCGGCGCGTTCGGCGATCGACTTGACCATAAAGTTCGGGCCGTTGCCGATGTAGGTGTTTGCGCCCATGAAGACCGCACCGAGCGAGATGGCGACCAGGTGGTCCTGGCGGATGACCTGGCCGGTCAGCAGACGAAGCGTCTCGCCCGGGACGTGCTGCGTAGTGAGCGCGTTGGCGGTTTCGAAGAAGACGACGTAGGTGGGGGCGTTGTCGAGGAAGCTGGAGAGCGAGCCGGTCGCCCAGAAGAAATGCCACGGCGCGTGCAGTCCGAGCGACGCCCCGCGGGCGTTGAGAATCTCGATCGGCACCTGCATCGTGAGGAAGATGCCGACAAACAGCGCCGCGACCTCGGCCATCGCCGCGAACGAGAAGCCGGTGGCGTGTCGCAGGCCGCGCGGCGTGGTCGTCCAGGCGATCAGCACGATCAGCAGCATCGCCAGCTCGCGCAGGAACGGCGGCACGACGAACTGCGTGCCGGGCAGCCGCTGACCGGGCGTCACAAAGCCGACGATCGCCAGCACCAGCAGCAGCCAGAGGGTGTTGAGTCCGCCGAGCACGTGCAGTCGCTGGCGCTGGGTCTCGTCGCGCAGGATGGCGATCGGCTGTTCGCGCCGATAGGCGAGGGTGTCGAAGACGAGATAGACGAGCAGCAGCACCGCGACGGCGAAGGCCCATTCCTTCCAGAGGCGCAGCGTCCAGAGAAACGGCACGCCGCGCAGAAAGCCGAGAAACAGCGGCGGGTCGCCGATCGGCAGGAGCGATCCGCCGATGTTGCTGACCAGGAAGATGAAGAAAATGACGGTGTGGGCCTTGTGCTTCCGTTCGCTGTTGGTCTGCAGCAGCGGGCGGATGAGCAGCATCGACGCGCCGGTCGTGCCGACTAGGCTGGCGAGCACCGCGCCGAGGCCAAGAAACGCTGCATTGGTGACCGGGTGGGCCGGCAGGTCGCCGCGGATGGCGATGCCGCCGGAGATGGTGTAGAGGCTGAACAGCAGCAGGATGAACGGGATATATTCCATCGCCGCGTTGCCGAGCGCGCCCAGCGCGGCGGACCAGCCGGGCGAGGTGTGGGCGTGGCCGTGGGCCTCGTCGATTGAAAAGCCCACGGCGTGCATGGCGCGGGCGACGGTGGGGTCGTGCAGCGGCGTCCCGAGGCCGCGACAGCCGTAGTAGGCCAGCGTCAGCAGGCCGAGCAGGACGCCGAGCAGGAGCTTGTTGCGGTTGTGCTCCCACCAGTGGGCGGTCCGCGGAACCAGTGGCAGGATTGCGATGCACAGCAGCAGCGCCGCGAACGGCGCGCTCCAGCCGACGCCCGGCGATGCGATCGATACGGCCGGCATTCGCTCACTCTCCTCCTGTCCGGGCGGCGCACGGCGCGCATCTGCGGGACCGTTCGCGCGGCCGGCGCCCGTTCACAGGATCGCCGCCAGGATGCAGACGTTTGCCAGCAATAGCACCGGCAGCAGGGCCGCCGTCCAGGCCTGGCCGCTCGAGGACGGCGTCATCTCGCGCAGCCCGGCCGCCACGACGATCAGGTACCACGGCAGCCCGATCAGCGGCATAGCCAGCGCCGGAAACACGGCCGAAGCATATGCGGGCGCGGCTGTGACGGCGTCCATGTCGAGATCGCGGACACCCAGCAGCAGCAGCACGATGCCGGCGGCGTGGGCATAGACCCAGCACCAGACCGTCCAGAGGCCAGTGACGGCGATCACGGCGCCGATGAGAAAGCGCGGCGCGAGAAAGCGAGTCGGAATCCACGCCAAGGCCGCGGGGTAGGCGCGGTTGGTCAGCAGCAGGATTGCCATCAGCAGCAGCATGGAGAGCGTCGCCACGACGGCGGAAAACGCCAGCGCGGCCTTGCGGTCGGCGGCGTAGGCCATGCGGAAGAACTCGCCCGGGCGCAGCGCGGCCTGCGTGGCGGTCTGCAGGAAGGCGCTGGCGAAGGTGCGGCGGCCAAGGTGTTCCCAGGCGATGCCGAATCGAAGAGGCTCGCCTTCGACGCCGTCGCGCACCGGGCGGACGGACATGGTCGCGGCGCGGATGATCTGGTGGCAGCGGACGCAGCGGAAGGTCCGCGGGTTGGGCAGGCCGTGCACGTCGGTGCCGAAGTAGGGCTTGGCGCAGTGCGGGCAGAGGAAGTGAACGGCCTGCGGCGGGAAGGCGAAGTCGGTGGTCTGGAAGAGCGTGCCGCACTCCGGGCAGCGACACTCGGAGAGCCCGAACAGCATGTAGCCGCACTTTGCGCACTTCATTCGGCCTGCCGCTGAATGTCTGCGCCGACGCGATTGAGCTTTTCGTCGAACCGTTCGTAGCCGCGGTCGAGGTGATAGACGCGCGAGATCTTGGTCTTGCCCTTGGCGATCAGCGCCGCCAGCACCAGCGCCGCCGAGGCGCGCAGGTCGCTCGCCATGACGGGCGCCCCGACCAACCGCTTGACACCTTCGACGATGACGGTCGGACCCTCCTTCCGCAGCCGCGCGCCCATGCGGTTCAACTCGGCGACGTGCAGGAAGCGGTCCGGGAAGATCTTCTCGGTGATGATGCTGTTGCCGTCGGCCAGGCAGAGGATGGCCATGAACTGGGCCTGCAGGTCGGTGGGGAAGCCGGGATAGGGCTGCGTGGTGATGGTGATCGGCTCGAGCCGGCGGGCGCTGCTGACGACCATGCCCTCGGCCTTGCGTTCGACGTTGACGCCCATGGCGCGCAGGCGATCGGCGACGGCGACCAGGTGATCGAGCCGGCAGTTGCTCAGCGTGAGCTCGCCGTTGGTGATGGCGGCAGCGACCATGAGCGAGCCGGCCTCGATGCGATCGGGGATGATCGTGTGTTCGCAGCCGTGCAGGCTGGGCACGCCTTCGATCACGACGCGCGGCGTTCCCTGGCCGCTGATGTGGGCGCCGCAGCGGTTGAGGTATTCGGCCAGGTCGATGACCTCGGGCTCGCAGGCGGCTGACTCGATGACGGTCGTGCCCTCGGCCAGCACCGCGGCCATCATGACGTTGGCCGTGCCGAGCACGGTCGAGCCGAACGGTCCGCCGAGAAACAGCTCGGTGCCTTTGAGCCGCTTGGCGCGAAGCGAGATGTCGCCGCTGATGAGATCCATCTCGGCGCCCAGGGTGCGCATGCCGGCGACGTGCAGGTCGACCGGCCGATCGCCGATGGCGCAGCCGCCCGGCATGGCGACCTGCACCTGCCTGCGCTTGCCGAGCAGCGGTCCCATCACGCAGACGCTGGCGCGCATCTTGCGGACCAGTTCATACTCGGCGTGACAGTTGCTCTCGTCTTCGACGCGCAGGCGCAGCGCGCCATCGGCGTCGCGCTGCACGCGCACGCCCAGCTGCACCAGCAGCTTGCCCATGTGCTCGATGTCGGCCAGCTCGGGCACGCCGCGCAGCACGGTTTCGCCGTCGGTGAGAATGGCCGCCGCCATGATGGGCAAAGCGGCGTTTTTCGAGCCGCCGACCGGAATGGTCCCGCGCAGGCGATTGCCGCCGTTGATGACGAAGTAGTCCACCGCACATTCCTTCCACGAGAGTCGCGCCGTCGAAACCTGCTTCGAGCGCGGCGCGCCGGCCAAGCGTCCGGCCGGCGCGGCGGCGATTATACAAGTCCGTCGCGGGTCGGAAACGGGCGGCGGCGCGGCAAGACAGGGCGGCGCGGTGTGCCGGTCGCTTGCACGCCGCGCGCGCCGCGAGTAGCGTACGGCCCTTTTGGCCGAAGATGCGAGTTTCCGAGTCGAAAGGAGCGAGTCGAATGAGTCGTCTGGGAGTTCAGCGCGGCGTGGCGGCGTTCATCGCCGGCGGAGTCTTTGCGGCGGCGCTGGCCGGAAGTCTGCCCGCGTTGAGCGCGGGCGAGGGGCACGACGAGCACGGCGGAATGCAGGCCGGCATGAAGAACGCCGGCTGCCTCGAAAAGATTCACCTCTACCTGTGCGCGTTTCACATCGCCAAGGAGAACCCCAAGTTCCAGATCGAGGCGCACCACTACTGCTCGCCGGCCGGCAAGGACGTGCACCAGTGCGTGGTCTTCGACGGCAACGGGGCCGACGCCAAGCTGCTGGGCGTCGAATACATCATTACCGACGCGGCCTATCGCAGCCTGCCCGACGCCGAGAAGAAATACTGGCACCCGCACGCATACGAGATTCTCTCCGGCCAGCTCGTCGCCCCCAACATGCCCAAGGAAGGCGACGACATGTTCCCCGGACTGATTCGCACCTGGGGCAAGACCTGGCACACCTGGCGCGACCCGGCGACGCCCTATCCGGTCGGCGAGCCGCTGCTGATGTGGTCGGCCAACGGCGACGGACAGATCGACGACAAGCTGGTCGCCAAGCGCGACGCGAAGTTCGGCATCGAGACGAAGCAGATTCGCGAGCGGCGCAAGACCATGAACATGGCCGTGCCCAGCCTGCCGCCGCCCAAGAGCATGGACGAGCTCGGCCGGCAGTTCACGGCCAGCGGGAAAGATGAGCCAACAATGTTGAAGTAGCGCGCGGCGAGGCCAGCGCCGTTGCAGAAAGCAACGCGGCCCGGATCTCAGCGATCCGGGCCGCTCTTTTTTCAGCGATGCGACGCGGCGCCCATCAGCGACCGCGCCGTGCGCGGCGAGCAGGCCGCCTGGCAGCCTTCTTTGCAGCCGCCTTGCGCGGGGAAGCTGTCCGCGTCCGCCTGCCGGCGCCCTCGGCGATGGCCTGCTGTGCCGCGGCCAGTCGCGCGATCGGCACGCGGTACGGCGAGCAGCTCACGTAGTCGAACCCGAGCCGGTGGAAGAACTTCACGCTGTCGGCGTCGCCGCCATGCTCGCCGCAGACGCCGATCTTCAGCAGGGCGCGCTTGCGACCGGCGTCGACCGCCCAGCCGACCAGCATGCCGACGCCTTCCTGGTCGAGCGTCTGGAACGGGTCGGCCGAGAAGATGGCGGCCTTTTTCTCGTCGACGTAGTCAGGCAGGAACCGTCCGGCGTCGTCGCGCGACAGCGCCATGACGGTCTGCGTCAGGTCGTTGGTGCCGAACGAGAAGAACTCGGCCACGTCGGCGACGCGCTGGCGAGCAGGCCGGCGCGCGGCGTTTCGATCATCGTGCCGACCAGGTAGGGCACGTTGACGCCCGATTCGTCCAGCACGCGGTTGGCGACGGCGAGGGCGCGTCGGTGAGCAGCTGGAGTTCCTTCGGGTCGATGGTGAGCGGGATCATGATCTCCGGGTTCACCTTGATGCCGCGCGCTTGCAGTGCACGGCGGCCTCGAGAATCGCCCGGACCTGCATCTCGAGGATTTCGGGGAAGGTGATGCACAGCCGGCAGCCGCGGTGGCCGAGCATCGGGTTGGCTTCGTGCAGCTGTTCCACCCGCGCCGCGACGCGCTCGGCCGGAATGCCGACGCGCTCGGCCAGCTCGCGCTGCTGCTGCGCGTCGTGCGGCACGAACTCGTGCAGCGGCGGGTCGATCAGCCGCACGGTCACCGGGCGGCCGTCCATCGCCTCGAAGATGCCGATGAAGTCCTGCCGCTGGAAGGGCAGCAGCTTGTCGAGGGCGCGGCGCCGCGCCGGCTCGTCGTTGGCGACGATCATCTCCTGGATCGCCCAGCGGCGCTCGGCCGTGTCGAAGAACATGTGCTCGGTGCGGCAGAGGCCGATGCCCTCGGCGCCGAGCTTCACGGCATTGGCGGCGTCGTAGGGCGTGTCGGCGTTGGTGCGGACGCGCAGCCGGCGCCGCTCGTCGGCCCAGGTCATCAGCGTCGCATACTCGGGCGACATTGGCGGCTGAACCAGCGGCAGCTCGCCGACATAGACCACGCCTTCCGACCCGTCGAGCGTGACCGCGTCGCCGGCCGACAGCGACTTGCCGTTCACCGAGAGCCGCTTGCGACCATAGTCGATGTTCAGTACCTCGCAGCCGACAATGCAGCACTTGCCCCAGCCGCGCGCCACGACCGCGGCGTGCGAGGTCTTGCCGCCGGTGGCCGTGAGAATGCCCTGCGCCACGTGCATGCCGCCGACGTCCTCGGGGCTGGTCTCCTTGCGGACCAGGATCACCTTCTTGCCCTCGGCCGCCTGGCGCTCGGCCTCCTCCGCCGAGAACACGATGTGTCCGGTCGCCGCGCCGGGGACGGCGTTGATGCCCGACGCCAGCCGCCGCTGCGACAGCTCTTCGCGCGCGATCTTCGGATCGATGACCGGGTAGAACAGCCGCTCGATGTCGGCCGGGGTGATGCGCTGCACGGCGTCGTCGGGCGTGATGACCGGGCGCGTCGCGGCGGCCGCGTAGCGCGCCGGCAGGTAGTGCTTCTTGACGAGCTGGGCGGCCTGGGCGCGGGTCAGCAGCGGCTGCGTGGCCTGCTCGACCGCGATGCGGAACGCCGCGGCGGGCGAGCGCTTGCCGGCGCGGCATTGCAGCATGTAGAGCTTGCCGCGCTCGATGGTGAACTCGAGGTCCTGCATGTCCTTGTAATGCGCCTCGAGCATGACGCGCACGGCGCAGAGCTGCTGGTAGGCCTCGGGCATGCGACGTTCGAGCTCGGAAAGCTTGAGCGGCGTGCGGATGCCGGCGACCACGTCTTCGCCTTGCGCGTTGATGAGCAGGTCGCCGTAGAACTCGTTGGCGCCGATGCTCGGGTCGCGCGTGAAGCAGACGCCGGTGCCGCTGTCGTCGCCGAGATTGCCGAACACCATCTGGCAGACGTTGACCGCCGTACCGCGCAGGCCGGAGATGCGCTCGACGCGGCGATAGGTGACCGCCTTGTCGGCGTTCCACGAGTTGAACACGGCGTCGATCGCGCCGCGCAACTGCTCCCACGGCTCCTGCGGAAACTCGCGCCCCAGCTGCTGCACGAAGAATTCCTTGAACTGCCAGCAGAGATCTCTCAGCGACTCGTGCGGAATCTCGGTGTCGCTGGTGACGTGCAGCTTGTGCTTCAGCTCGTGCAGGCGCGACTCGAGCGTGTCCTTCGACAGGCCGCAGACCACTGTGCTGTACATCTGGATGAAGCGCCGATAGCAGTCCCACGCGAAGCGCGGGTTCTTCGTGGCGGCCGCCAGCCCTTCGACGCTCTTGTCGTTCAGGCCGAGATTGAGCACGGTCTCCATCATGCCCGGCATCGATCGCGCCGCGCCGGAGCGCACCGAGACCAGCAGCGGATCCTTCGCCGCGCCAAGCTTTTTCTTGCAGGCGCGCTCCAGCCGCACCAGCTGCGATCTAACCTGCGCTTCCAGGCCGCGCGGCCACTGCTTGCTGCCGCGGTAGTACTGATCGCACGCCTCGGTGGTGATGGTGAAGCCGGCCGGAACCGGCAGGCCGATGTTGGTCATCTCGGCCAGGCCGGCGCCCTTGCCGCCCAGCAGCTCCTTCTGATCGCCGCGGCCCTCGGCACGGCCGTTCCCAAAGAAATAGACAAAGCGGGTTGACATCGCGGTTGCCTTCACAGCTTGAAGTCGTTGTAGCACAATGAGTTAGATTCTGGTGTCGCGGCGGCTACGGAACGCGGCTGCCCAGAGCGCGGCGAGTCTAGCGAGGGTCGGCGGCGGCTGTCAACGTGGGACCGATAAGTGAAAATAACGCGGCCGCGGACAGAGCGCAGCGATGATCGCGAAGATCAGTAGGGTGTTCTTCATGTCGCCGGGCTGCCGCCAGGCGGCGTGCACCGCCAGGCCGGCCTGCGTGGCAACGAGCCCGGCCACCAGCCAGCGCCCGGCGGGGCAGTGAAAGTGGCCGCCGCTCTCCGACACGTTCCGGCGTCGCAGGATGAGCAGGCTGACGTAAACGAGGGAATAGAGGATGGCGGCGGCGAAGGTATAGATGCCGAGCACGCGCTCAAAGCCGCCCCGAACCGCGAACACGGAAGTGATCGCCCCGATCAGCAGCAGCGCCGCGACCGGCGACTGCCCGCGCGACATCCGCCCGAACCGGCGCGGGCCGAGGCCGTCGCGCCCCAGGGCAAACGTGACGCGCACGGTCGCCAGCGTGGTCGACGCCAGCGAGCCGACGCAGAGCAGGACGGTCAGCAGGGCGGTCAGCCGCTGGGCGCGGTCGCCCAGGACAAGCCGCATGACATCGTTCGCGACGAATTGTGACGCCGCGATCTGGCGCGGCGGAAGCACCGCGAAGAAGGCGAGGTTGACGACTACGTAGATGACCGTCACCAGCGCGGTCGCGCCGATCAGTGCCGCCGGGAGCGTGCGGCGAACGTCGCGGATCTCCTCGGCCAGTTTGACCGAATCGGTGACGCCGTCGTAGGCCCACAGGGCGTTCTGAAGCGCCAGCCCCAGCGCCACCGCAATGCCCCAGCCGGAGCCGCCGCGCCGCGCTCAGCGCCGAAAGTCGTCCGCGCCGGCGGACGCCGGGCCGTGTCGCCAAGCCCAGCCAATGGCCGCCAGCGCCACCGCCAGCAGCACGCCGCTCTTGAGCAGCGTGAGCAGGTTCTGCGTCGCCGCGCCGGTCAGCAGGCCGAGGCAGTTCATGCCGACGGTCAGCGTCACCGCGCCGACGCCGATCCACGGGCCGCGCGACGCTGGCAGCGAGAAGAGCACGCAGGCCGCCTCGCCGAGCGCCACGGCGATCGTCGCCGCGCCGGCGCCGATGATGAACACCGTGTAGGACCAGCCGAAGAAGAACGCGACGAAGTCGCCGTACGCCGCGCGCAGGAAGGCGTAGTCGCCGCCGGCGCGCGGCAGGCGCGTCGCCAGCTCGGCGCAGACCAGCCCGGCCGCCAGCGTGAAACCTCCGCCGGCAATCCAGATGGCGAGGACCAGCGGAACCGAGCCGACCTGCTGAACGATCTCGCCCGGCGAGCGGAAGATGCCCGAGCCGATCGCCACGCCGATGCTGATGCAGGCCGCCGTCAGGCCGCCCACCAGCCGGCGCAGCGGCGCGAAGGCGGCGTCCGCGGGCAGTGCGTCGCCGGTCATGCAGGACTTGCCGGGCGCCGCGCGGCGCACGATGGAACCGGCCGCCCGCCCGCGTCGCGCGGGGTGGCTTCGATCGGCGAACGGGACGTGGCCGGAGACACTACCCGGTCGCTTCGCTCAGATAGCCGATGATGTCGGCCTTGGTAAGCACGCCGACCGGCTTGTCCTGGTCGACCACCAGCACGGCCGACGCCCCGAGCGAGAGCGCCTTGTAGGCGCGGTCGATCTCGGCCGATCGTTCCAGGCGCGGAAAGCTGCGGTTCATCACGTCGGCGACGCGCTTCTTCGAGATGTCGACGTGGTCGAAGATGAGCTGCATGACGGTCGTGTCCATCAGCCCGCCGATGATCTCTCCCTTGTAGTTCACCACCGGCAACTGCGAGATTTCGTACTTGCGCAGCTTTTCGACCGCCGCAATCACCATCTCGCTGGCCTGAATGGTGATCATCGCCGGCAGGGCGCCCTTCTTGTCGAGCACGTCGCCGACCGTCAGCCCCTTGTGCTGCGTCGCCAGGTAGCCCTGGGCCTGCATCCACTCGTCGTTGTAGACCTTGCTGAGATAGGCCCGGCCGGTGTCGGGCAGCAGCACGACCACCAGCTTGCCGGCCGGCAGCTCGCGCGCCACCTCGAGGGCCGCGCAGGTCGCCGAGCCGCACGATCCGCCGACCAGCAGCCCTTCTTCGCGGGCCAGCCGGCGCGTCATGAGAAACGCATCGCGGTCGGACACGTTGATGACGCGGTCGACGAGCTTGAGGTCGATCGTCCGCGGGAGGAAGTCTTCGCCGATGCCCTCCACCTGGTACGGCTTGGGCATCGAGCCGGGCGTGTAGATCGAGCCTTCCGGGTCGGCGCCGATCACCTGCAACTGCGGCTTCTTCTCCTTCAGAAAGCGCGCGATGCCGGTGATGGTGCCGCCGGTGCCCATGCCGGCGACGAAGACGTCGACCTGGCCGTCGGTCTGCCGCCAGATTTCCGGCCCGGTGGTGTCGTAGTGGGCCTGGGGGTTGTTCGGATTGCAGAACTGATTGGGCTGAAACGCGCCGTGAATCTCTTCGGTCAGTCGATTGGCGACGCTGTAGTAGCTCTCGGGCGAGTTCGCGCCAACCGTCGGCACGGTCACCACCTCGGCCCCATAGCCGCGCAGCAACTGGAATTTCTCGGGCGCCATCTTGTCGGGCATGACCAGGATGCAGCGATAGCCCTTGATGGCCGCCGCCATCGCCAGCGCCGCGCCGGTGTTGCCCGAGGTCGGCTCGATGATGGTTCCGCCGGGCTTGAGCGCGCCGGCCTTCTCGGCCTCCTCGAGCATGCGGATCGCCGGGCGGTCCTTCACCGAGCCGCCGGGGTTCAGGTATTCGACCTTGGCGACGACCGTGCACTTGAGCCCCGCCGTGACGCGCCGCAGGCGGACCAGCGGCGTGTTCCCGATGCAATCCAGCAGCGATTCGCGAATGTCCATGGACGCCATTCTGACCGCAGACGCAACTCTGCGAAAGCCGCTTTCGACCCCGGCGGGCGGGCTTGTCAGGCCGGCCTGCACGGCGGACGATTGCGTCAGGGCACGAGGGCCTCGACAAACGGCTCCACGTCGGCGCCGTCGACGCGGTCATCGCCGTTCATGTCGCCGTTGAGCACGTTGCAGAGCACATGCTGGGCCGTGTAGGCGGTCGGCCGGACCAGGCGCTGGACGAACGGCGCCACGTCGGCGTTGTTCAGAATGCCGTCGCAATTCATGTCGCCGTGCAACAGCGGCGCGCCGAACCGCGCCATGATGAAAGACTGGGCCGCCACGTCGATCTCGGGTGGAAAGCCGACGCCGTGGCCCGCCCCGGGAATCTGGTGGTACTCGACCGCGATGGAGTTGGCGACCAAGGCATTGGCCAGCCGCGTGCTTTGCATCATGGGGACGGTCGTGTCGACCAGGCCGTGCGCGATGAACGTGGGGGGGTCGCCGGGCTGCAGCCAGGTGATCGGATTGACCTGCATGCAGAGCGCGACCAGAGCGGGGTAGGGCGCGGCCGGGTTGGACTGGTTGGCGCGGATGTCGCCGATGCCCTGCCCCGTGCCGTCCCAGCCGACCAGGTGCGATTCGGGCGAGGCCGGCGAATCGTGATCGAGCGTGCTGCCGGGCGGCGTGGTGACGTCCAGGTTCATGTTGAGAATATCCGTCGGGCCGAAGTAGTCGACGCACACCTGCACGGCGCTGGAAAGAGCCGGGTTTCCGCCGGTGGTGCCTTCGAGCGCCGCGACGCCCGCCGAGGTCGCCAGCAGCGCCGACAGGTGGCCGCCCGCCGACGATCCCCACGACGCGAAGCGGCTGGGATCGAGGTTGTAGGTGGCCGCGTTGGCCCGCAGGTAGCGAACGGCCCCCTTCACGTCGAAGATCTGCGCCGGAAAGATGGCATCGCCACTCAGCCGATAGCTGATGCTGGCGACCGCGTAGCCATAGGTCCGCAACGCCAGCACGCCGCCCGGAACGCCATCCTGCGTGCCACCCTGCCAGCCGCCGCCATGAATCCAGATCACCAGCGGCCGCGGACCGGGGAACCCGGGCAGCGCCGAGTAGATGTCCATCAGCAAGGTAACCGTTCCTCCCGCGTCGCGCGGGACGACCGCAAACGGCACGTCGTTGAAGGTCGGCCCCTGGGCGGCCAGCGGAGCGGCAACGCCGGCAAGTGTGATGAACGCGACGGCGAGGCGGACGACGGCTGGCTCGAATGATCCGCGCACGTGCGATCTCCGGAGTGCGTTTCCCGTTTCATCCTATCGGTTTTCCGCCCGCCGACTCAACGCCTCGGCAATCACCCGTAATGCTGACAAACTGAGCTGTTGATCGCTCCGCCCATCGTTGGTCGGCCTGGCCGGATTGAAAAAAACCGCACCGGCGCACCGATCGGGATTGCGCCCGTTCGGTCGCCGGTGCGTGCTGGCAGAACGCGAGGTTCAGCCGTGTCGCCGCCGAAGCAGGGCCAGCACTCCGGGCAGCATCAGCGTGAGCGTCGCCGGCTCGGGCACGGTCTGGAAGAAGCCGATCGCCCGCAGCCCGAGGAAACCGGGCGCTCCGAACTCGCCCGTCACCGCGACCGGCGGAACCTGCGATCGGAAGGCCAGCATCGAGATCGGCACCACCGCGGCGATCTTCAGGTAATACTCCTGGTGCGCCCCGAGCACGACCGGCAGCGAGTTCTGCACGCTGTCAATGTACTGGTACCCCATCCCCTGCATGAATCCGTTGACCGGCGGTGTGCGGCTGGCGGTGAGCAGCGGGTTTCCGTCCACGTCGCCTTCAACCCACGCCTGGATGGTCCACGACGTCAGCGGATTGGCATAGTCACCGCCGCCGTTCACGATCTTGCCGCTGCTGCACATCCGCGTCTGCCAGACGATTGGAATGTCCCCGACGCGAAACGGCCGCACTGCGTACATCACCACGGCGTCGTTCATCGAGTGGTCCAGCACCGTCGTCCAGTTGTTGACGCTGAGCGACAGGCCGCCGCTGTGCGAAAAACCCTCCGGGTTGTCGTAGACGCAGCCGGCCTGATAGCCTTCGCCCAGGTCGCTAACGGTTCGCGGTCCGGAGTAGAAAGTGTTTGGCTCGTCTCGATCGCGGTCGTTCTGCACCGCCAGCTCGTACGCCTCGTCCCAGATGACCTGCCCGCGGCTCTGCTGACAGGCCAGCGCCAGCACCAGCGCCGCCGCCGCGGTCGCGCTCCGACCGGCCAATGCCCGACCCACCCGGTTGTTCTTGAGACTCGCGTTCATGACCAGACCTCCTGAACAGTGTCCATCGGGGCTGCACCATGCGTCCCCGCCAGGAAGCCCTCGCGTAGGAAGAAACGCGCGCCCGTCAGAAAAAAAGAGAAGAAAATAGTTGTAATCGCGGCGGAGCTGGCCGGGCGCGGCGAGGCAGGATTCGATCAGCGGACGGTCGAGTGCTGCCGCCAGGCCGCCAGCCATTGGTCGGGTGCGACTCGCTCCGGCCGTGTCGCCGGGTCGACGCCGACCACACGAAACGCCGCCAGCCACGCCTCGCCGTCGGAGAGCTGCCGCGCCACGTGGGCCAGCGTCTTGCGGCGCTGCTGAAATGGCGCCGCACGCCCGCGGCGAAGGCCGCCCAGTCCGGCGACGACAGCCCGTCGCGCCCATGCGGCCGCATCCGCAGCAGAACGCTCTCGACCTTCGGCTGCGGCCAGAACGCTGGTCGCGGCGCCGGGCGACGCGGCTCGCAATCGGCCCACGCGCCCAACCAGCACGCTCGCCACGCCGTACGCCGCCGTGCCCGCCGCGGCCATCAACCGGTCGCCTACCTCGCGCTGCACGGTGAAGCACATTCGTTCGACCGCCAGCCCGTCGGTCAGCAGGTTCAGCAGCAGCGGTGTGGCGATGTCGTAAGGCAGGTTGGCGACCAGCTTGAACGGCCGTTCGCCGGTCGTTTCGCGCCAGGCCCGCGACAGGCGCGACTTGGAGTCGAGCGCGTCGCCGACCCGCAGCTCGACGTTCCCAAGGCCAGTCAGCGTCTGCGCCGCGACGACCGCAATCGCCGCGTCAACCTCGAACGCCACGACGCGCCCGGCGCGGGCGGCCAGCGCACCGGTCAGCGAGCCGGTGCCGCAGCCCACCTCGACCACCGTGTCAGCCGCCGACAGCTCGGCCGACGCCACCAGCTTGCCCATCAGCTGTCGGTCGATGAGGAAATGCTGCCCGAATCGCTTCCGTGGGCGCAGGTCGGCGGCTGCGAGCAATGCCTGGAGCTGGTGCTGCGTCTGAAACGGGTCTGAGGCGGCGGGCATCATTCGGCCGGGGGCGATTATAATCGGGTTGCCCCGGCTGACGCGACGCGCCCGGCCGGCCTCGGAGCCGCTCGATGAAGTCACACGAAATACTCCGCCAAGCGATCGATCGCGTGGGCGTCAAGGCCATTGCCGCCGACCTCCGCATCTCGCCGGCGCTCGTCTACAAGTGGTGCGAGGAGGCCTCGGCCGACGACCCGGACGCCAGCGGCACCCGCAACCCGCTCGACCGCCTGCGCGACATTGTCCGGCTGACCGAAGACCACCGCGTGGTCGACTGGCTCTGCCACGAGGCTGGCGGCTTCTTCGCCCACAACCCGCGGCCCCGTCCGCCCGACGTCGACGCCGACCTGCTCGAATCGACGCAGAAACTCGTCAGCCAGTTCAGCGAGCTGCTCCGCGACGTGAGCAGCTCGGCCTCGGACGACGGGCAGATCAGCCCGGCCGAGGCCGACCGCATCCGGACCGACTGGCAGCGGCTCAAGACGACCGCGGAAACCTTCGTGAACGCCTGCGAACAGGGCATTTATCGCCGCGGCCGATAACGTCGGTCGGGCGGGCGAATATTTTGCCCCCGGACCGCAATGCCTGTGCGGACTGCTCCGCCCCGGACCGGCCGCCGGATCGGGCGGGTACCGTTCACGTGACTCCGCAGGATGACGCCATGTTCGGCAATTCCAAGTCAGCCCGTTTCAAGTCCGCCGAAGACGCCCTGCAGACCGGGCAGCTCGATCTCGCGTTGACGATTCTCACGGCCCCGGAGCTGGCCGGCCATGCCCGCGCCGGCGAACTGCTGGCCCGGCTGTGCGAGCCGCTCCTCCGCCGCGCCCAGGAACACGCGGTCGCGGAGCGCTTTCTGCCGGCGCTGGCCGACCTCGACAAGGCCGCCCGCTGCGGCGTCCTGCGCGACAAGATCGACGACTGGCGGCAGCGAATCGTCGACGCGATGAACGACCAGGCAGCGCCGCCAGCGACAGCGGCGCGACGCCGTCGAAGCCGCCCGCCAGCAGCTTGCCGACGGCGAATTGACGGTCGCCCGCAACATGCTCGAACAGGCCGCCGATCATCACGACGCCGGCGTCTGCTCAGCAGGCCCGGCTCCAGGCGCAGCGCGCCGCCGCCGCGCTGGCCGATGCGCGAACGGCGCTGGCCAACGGCGACCTGGCCGCCGCCTCGCGCGCCTGGGCCGAGGCCCGGGAACGCCACGCCGGCGCCGACGACCTGCCGATCATCGAGCGCGAGATCTGCGCCGCCGCCATCGCCGCCGCCAATGACCTGTGGCGCGCCGGCCGGCTCGACCGGCTCGCGACCGTCTTCGCCGCCCTGGGCGCGGTCGGAGCCGATCGCTCGGAGCGGCACGACATCGACCAGTGGCTGCACCGCGCCCGCCAGGCAGCCGCCGCGGTCCGCTGCGGCGACTACCGCGCCGCCGACGTCGCGCTCGGTCAACTGTCGCAGATCGCGCCGCCGGCCGACTGGTGCGAGCGACTGCGGGCCCATGTTCGCGAGCTGATGACTCACCGCGCCGCCATCGACGAAGGCCCGCTCGGCCTGCTGGCCGGGTCGGCCGCGCCGCTGTCTGCCGCGCGCGGGTCGGACCTCGATATCACCACCGCGCTGCCCCGCGCGGTCGCGCCGCCGCCGGTGGTGGCCGAGACGCCGCTGCCGCCGCGCTTCATTCTCAGCATCGACGGCGTCGGCAGCTACCTGGTGCTGCGCGGCGACCGCGTCATCATCGGCCGGGCCGGCCCCGGCTCGCTGGCCGACCTGCCGCTGGTCTCGGATTTGCCCGAGCAGGCCGCCGACATCGTCCGCCGCGGGGAGGACTACTTCCTCACCGCCGCGGTCGATGCGGCCATCGCCCAACAGCCGGTGCGCCAGGCATTGCTCAACTCCGGCGACCGGATCGAGCTGGGGCGGCGCGTGCGGTTCACCTTCGTCCGGCCCAGCCGCAAGAGTGACTCGGCCTTTCTCGACCTCGCCCCCGGCCTGCGAACCAGCGGCGACGTCCGCCGCGTCATCCTGGCCGGCGGACCGATCCTGCTCGGCGGCGCGAGCGACTGCCACGTGCCGGTGCGCGGCGCGAATGTCGTCATCAGCGAGCGCGGCGGGCGCTGGGCGGCGCGGGTCGTCGGCCCGGGGTCCACGCCGTCGCTGCCGCTGGCGCTCGGGCAGATTGTCGATCTTCCCGGCGTACGCATGTCGATTCAGCCGTTGCCGGCCGGGAGTTCGGCCGGCTGGTTCGCCGGCTCGTGAAGCGTGACCAGGCGGTTCGTTTCAGGCCATGAAGGAATGCGGTGATGGCGTTCACATTCAACCAAGGCGATCGGCCGGTGTCGGGGTACACGGTTCAGCGTGGGGTGGGTCGTGGGGGGTTCGGGGAGGTGTACTACGCGGTATCGGATGGCGGAAGGAAGTGGCGGCGGAATCTGCTGGACAACCCGACGATCGAGCTGCGGGGTTCAGGCGTGTTTGAATCTGAAGTCGCCGCACCTGGTGCAGGTGTTCGACGTGAAGCAGAGCGGGGACGGGGACTGGTTCGTGGTGATGGAGTACATCGCCGGGCCGTCGCTGCGGGATTTGATGAACGACCATCCGCAGGGTCTGGGGCCGCAGAAGGCGGCCTACCGACGCTGGCGAGATCGCGAAGGGGCTGGCGTATCTGCACGATCGGGGATCGTGCATCGGATTTGAAGCCGGGGAATGTTTTTATGACGAGGGTACACGAAGATCGAGGACTACGGGCTGAGCAAGTTCATCGCGGCCAGCCAGCACTCGGGGCAGACGGTGTCGGTGGGGACGGTGCACTACATGGCGCGGAGATCGGGAGCGGGAACTACGACCGGACGATCGACATCTACGCGCTGGGGGTGATGCTGTACGAGATGCTGCTGGGGAAGGTCCCGTTCGCGGGGGCGACGGCGGCCGAGATTTTGATGAAACACCTGACGGCCCAGCCGGAGGTGGATGCCCTGCCGGCCCCGTTCCCGGCCGTGCTCCGCAAGGCCCTCGCCAAGGACCCCCACGAGCGATTTCAGACCATTCCCGAGATGATGTCCGCGCTCTTCGGCTCCGGCGAGCTGGAGACCAGCCTGCACGGCTTCGAGGGCGCCAGCCTGACGCGCGCCGCGCGACAGGTCGGCCAGGCCGTCGGCATGCCGCCGCCGTTGCCGGCGGGCCGCGCCGCGGCTTCGACTCGGCAGCAGCAACGTCCCGCCGCTGCCCGTGCCGCCGCCGGTTGTGGATGGCCGCGCCGGTCCAGGCTCGCGCGGCCGCATGCCCGTCGCCGACCGTTCGCCGCTGCCTGATCCGCGCTGGAATCAGCCGCGTGATCGCGCGCCGCTGCCCGCCGCTTTTCCGCCGCGCTCGCGCGTCCTGGCCGGACTGCTCGGCATCTTCTTCGGGCCGTTCGGCGTGCACCGTTTCTATCTCGGATACAACTCGATCGGCACCTGGCAGATCCTCGCGACCGTCTTTACCGGCGGGGTCGCCGGCCTGTGGGGGTTCATCGAGGGGCTCATCATCCTCGCCAACGGCAACATGCGCGACGCCCTGGGGCGTCCGCTGGAAGACGGCAGCCCGCTTCTGCGCAGCACACTCGTGCGGCTGATCTTCGGCGCGGGCGCGGTCGTCTGCCTCGTGTCATCCGTCGTCATGTTCGGCCTGGGCACCTTTGGCGTCGAGCTTGACGAGCGCGCCGCCATGTCCGGGCAGCGCGTGCAGTTCAACCCTTTCCACATCGCCTACATCGTGGGAGCCGGCACGCTCGGCCTGGGCGCGTTCATGGCCTGGAAGTCGGCCCATCGGCCGGGCTTTTCGCTGTGGCGGGCCACCATCCGCCCCGGCGCGATCTGCGCTTTTGTCGCGGTCGCACTGGCGGCCGTCGCCACGAACTTCTTCATTGCCTTCGGCGTCGAACAGGAACTCGCCATGCTCGTCGCGCTGCTGGCGACGCTCGGACTGATCGTCTTCTGGAACCTGCGCGGCCCGGACGCCGCGCTGCTGCCAGCCGACGTCTATTGGGACGGCGCCTACCGCAAGCTGTTTTTCTTCCTCGGCGCGCTGTCGCTGCTCGTCTCCGCGGCCGCCGTTCAGAACCGGCACGGCCGATTGCCGTGGGTCGTCGTGTCGCGCACCGCATCGACGGACTCCCATGTCACGGCCGACGACATCGTCGCCGACGCGAACCCCGCAGCGCGCGCCGAGCTCCGTCGTTTTTCGCGCTTCGACGACGAGCGCAGCGCCTATCTTGAATCGCTGCCGGCCGCCGGCTCGCAGAGCGTCGCGCGGCTCGCCCCGATCGCGCTGCTGGTCGCCTTCTCGTGCATGCTCGAGGGACGCTATCGCGGCCGACGCCTGCGGCAGGCCCGCGCCCTGTTCGTCACGCCCGAATTCCGGGCCTAGGAACTCGCACCATGGGTTTTCGATTCAACCAAGGCGATCGGCCGGTGTCGGGGTACACGGTTCAGCGTGGGGTGGGTCGTGGGGGGTTCGGGGAGGTGTACTACGCGGTATCGGATGGCGGGAAGGAAGTGGCGCTGAAGTATCTGCGGGACAACCCGACGATCGAGCTGCGCGGGGTTCAGGCGTGTTTGAATCTGAAGTCGCCGCACCTGGTGCAGGTGTTCGACGTGAAGCAGAGCGGGGACGGGGACTGGTTCGTGGTGATGGAGTACATCGCCGGGCCGTCGCTGCGGGATTTGATGAACGACCATCCGCAGGGTCTGGGGCCGCAGAAGGCGGCCTACCTGACGCGCGAGATCGCGAAGGGGCTGGCGTATCTGCACGATCGGGGGATCGTGCATCGGGATTTGAAGCCGGGGAATGTTTTTTATGACGAGGGGTACACGAAGATCGGGGACTACGGGCTGAGCAAGTTCATCGCGGCCAGCCAGCACTCGGGGCAGACGGTGTCGGTGGGGACGGTGCACTACATGGCGCCGGAGATCGGGAGCGGGAACTACGACCGGACGATCGACATCTACGCGCTGGGGGTGATGCTGTACGAGATGCTGCTGGGGAAGGTCCCGTTCGCGGGGGCGACGGCGGCCGAGATTTTGATGAAACACCTGACGGCCCAGCCGGAGGTGGATGCCCTGCCGGCCCCGTTCCCGGCCGTGCTCCGCAAGGCCCTCGCCAAGGACCCCCACGAGCGATTTCAGACCGTCAACGAACTCATGGCCGAGCTGCTCTCGGTCGGCGACCTGGAGCGCAGCGTTGCCGCGTTTGAGCCCGCCAGCCTTTCGCGGGCCGCCGCCCAGGCGGCGCCGCACCTGCCTTCCGGCGGCGTGGCGCTGGCGACCGGCAGCAGTAACGTGGCCCGGCTGAACGACGCCGATCGCCCCGCGCCGCCGATCATCGACCCGGCGCGTTCCGACCGCAACCTGGATCGCGCCGGCCGCGCCTATCAACGCGAAGAGGGACGCGCGGCGCGGGCCTACGAACGCGCCGAATCGCGCGCCGCCCGCGCCTACCAGCGCGCCGAGGCGCAGGTCGAACGCATGGCCGCCACCATCGACGCCTCGCCTGTCGGGCGCGCCGTCGCGTCCGCAGCGGCCAGCCAATCCTCCGGCGATCGCGTCGCACTCACCATTCTGCTCATGCTGGCGGCTTCGGCAGTGATCGCCTTCAACACCCACCGCCCGCCGCTCTGGACGCGCGGCCTGGAGACGTTTCTCAACCTGGCCGCTGTCATTCAGGCGGTCGTTCTGGGCACCTGGCTCGGCTACGATCGCTGGCGAATCCGCAGTGACTGGGCCGTCCGCGCCCTGACCGTCGCGCTGGCCGTCGGTCCGCTGCTGCTGCTGAACGCGCCGCTGCTGGCCATCGACCACGTCGTCAAGTCGGTCGTCGACGGCAAGACTGTTCGCACGCCGGTGTACGACGGAACCGCTTTCCACATCGTCGTCCTGGCGATGCTGGCGCTCGGCGACTGGCCGCGCCGCTTCGTGTCCGGTCGTCGCGGCGAGCTGGCCATCGGCAAGGCGATTGCCGCGGGCATGTTCTGTCTCATCGTCGGGGCCATCAAGGACATCGAGCCGAAGCTGGCGATGGCGGCCTTTGGCGCGGCCGCGTCGTTCGGCGTGCAACTGCTCGCCGGGGCCTGGCCGCTGGTCGAAGTCGCTCCCGCCAAGGCCGGAGGCGGCAGCGCGCCGCCGCCAGTTCCCGGCTTTCAGCCTCCACCGGCCGGATACGCTGAGCGCCGTGCGCCGACCATGCCGAACCTGCCGGCAACGCCGACGGCGCCCACGCCCCCCGGCATGATCGCCGCGCCGGTCGTCACGCGCCGCGGCGGGCCGCTCGTGTTCGCCGGCATCGTCATGATCTGCTCGCTGGGCGCGATCATCCCGGCCTTGGCGCTGAATCTCTCCGGCCGCGGCGTCGCGGTCAGCGTCCCCACGGCGTCCGTTGTCGGACTGCTCGTCGGGGTCTCGCTGATTGTCGCGGGCGGGCGCAGCATCCGCGCGGCGCGGCAGGCTCGCGCGGCAGCGGTCGCCGCTGCCGCCAGCATGGTCAAACCCACCGTACCGCGTCGGAACGGCACGGTTCGGCTGGGCATCGGCATCGCGCTCTATGTCGTGCTGCTCGCGGTTGTGCCCATTCTCGTGAGCGGCAACGATCGCCGCGACCTGGGCATGGTTCTTCCTCCGGTAGTGGTGCCCCTGCTTGCCATCGGCACCGCCCTGACCGTCAGCGGCGGCGTGCGAATGGCGCGCTCGGCGACCGGCGGGCTGAAGCTCGAGAATCCCGTCCGCCGCGCCTTCGAGACGCCGCACGCCAGCGCGGTCGCGGCCGTCGTCGAGCGCCACCTGGCGACGCTTGGCTATACGCTGCGCTCGCGCGGCGATGGCGCCTGGGCCTTCGAGCGCGGCAGCACCGTCGGCGCCGTCTGGTCTGAAAACGCCCGCGACATCAAGACCTCGTTCAACGTCGCGTTCCACGCCGATGCGCGGCCGGCCCCGCGCCTAGTCTGCAACGCCATGCTGCACTCGCCGTGGAACTGGGGCATCAACCAGAAACAGCTCCGCGCCTTGTGGGGCGAAATGGAAGAGTTGCGCCAGCTCCTCGACGCCCGCGAGGTTGTCAGCGATTCGACGTTCGGCGCGTGATGCGTCGCCGGTCGCCGCACCCTACAATGCTGGGCGGAGCCCGCGATGCCAGACCCGTCCGCAGCGCTCGCCCCCGACGATGCCGATCGCTTTCTCGTCGCGCAGATCCGCGCCTCCGACCCGCGCGCCTGGAACCAGCTCATCCAGCGCTATCACGGCCGGCTGTCGGCCTTCGCCCGGGCCCGGCTCGGCCGCGACGCCGACGTCGACGACGCCGTGCAGGAGGCCTTCATCGGCTTCCTCACCAGTCTGCCGCACTACGACGAAAGCCGCCCGCTCGAAACCTATCTCTTCTCCATTCTGCGTTACAAGATCGGCGACGTTCTCACCCGCCGAAAACGGCCGGCCGAGCTCGGCCGCGGGTTCGACGCCGGCGACGAGTCCGACTCCGACGCGGCGCTGGCCGACCCGCGCGGCGAGTCTCCCAGCCGCTCGGCCATGAAGCGCGAGCTCTCCGCCGCCCAGGACGGGCTGCTGGCCGAGATCCTCCGCCGCTTCATCGCCGAGTCGCGCGACCGCAACAAGCTCGACGATGTGCAGGTCATCGAGCTGCTCTTTTTCGTCGGCCTGCGCAACAAGGAAGCCGCCGACCGCCTGGGGCGCGACGAGAAGTCGGTCGCCGGCGTCAAGTTCCGCTGCCTCTCTCGACTGCGCGAGTTCCTCGAAGAAATCCGCGCCCAGCGCGGCCCCCAGGCCGTTCTCGACGATGACGCCCTCTCGTCCGACGCGGTGGTCTGCCGCGTGTGGCGCACGCACCGGCTCACCTGCCTGAAGCGCAGCACCATCGGCTCCTACCTGCTCGGCGTGCTCGACGAGCCGTGGCAGAGCTTCACGCGCTATCACCTGGAAGAGGTTCGCTGCCTGATGTGCCAGGCCAATCTCGAAGACCTGTCGGCCGAGTCCGCCGATGCCGCCCCCGCCGCCGACCACGAGCGCGTCTTTCAGTCGAGCATCGGCTTCCTCTCGCGCGCCAGCGGCGCCTAGCGCCGGCCGCGCGTCCGCGCGCGTCTAGGCCCGCTCGCCGAAGCTCACGCCCACCGCCCGCGCCGCGCGGATCAGCGCGTCGTCCGGCGTGACCAGCCGCTGCTTGCCCGCCACGTCGGAAATCGGCACGTCGGTGATCGTCCCGTTCTGCCGGACCACGACGCGGTTGAACCCGCCCGAGACCAGCAGCTTCACCGCCGCGTGGCCGTACTCCGTGCCCAGCACGCGGTCGATCGACACCGGCGTGCCGCCGCGCTGAATGTGCCCCAGAATCGTCGCGCGCGTCTCCTGGTGCGTCAGCCGCGCGATCTCCTCGGCCAGCATCTGGCTCACGCCGCCGAGGCGAATAGGGTCCGGGCTGTCTTTCACCACTTTGTGCACGGTCTTGCCGCCGTCGCGCGAGCGCGCCCCTTCCGACACCGCCACGATCGTGAAACACTTGCCCACGTGGGCCCGCCGATGGCAGACGTCGGCCACCGCCTCCAGGTCGTACGGAATCTCGGGGATCAGGATTACGTCGGCCCCGCCCGCGATTCCCGCGAACAGCGTCAGCCAGCCGGCGTTGCGGCCCATCAGCTCCACCAGCATCACCCGGTGGTGGCTCGACGCCGTAGTGTGGATGCGATCGAGCGCCTCGGTCGCGGTCTGCACGGCGGTCAGGAAGCCGAACGTCAGGTCGCAGTGCATCAGGTCGTTGTCGATGGTCTTGGGCACGCCGACGCAGCGGAATCCGTGCTCCGCGAGCCGGGCCGCCCCCGTCATCGTGCCGTCGCCGCCCACGACCACCACCGCGTCCAGCCCGAACAGCCGGTAGTTTTCCATCACCTGGTCGGTGACGTCGTGGAAGATCGGGTTCCCGGCGTCGTCGGTCGCGACGGCAAATCGTGCCGGGTCGGCCTTGTTGCTGGTTCCCAGAATCGTCCCGCCGCGCGTCAGAATGTTGCTCACGTCCTCGGTCTCGAGCTTGCGGATGCGGCCGACAATCAGCCCCAGGAATCCATCCTCGATGCCCCACACCTCCCATCCCTGCTCGTTCATCGCCGCCTTGGTGACCGAACGGATCACGGCGTTCAGCCCCGGGCAGTCGCCGCCGCCCGTCAATATCCCGATCCGCCGAATGGGCCCAGACTGGCTCACTTTATTTGCTCCACCGCCCGGTCGCGCCGGCCGAAAAGACCTGCGCACGAGCGTCGCACGCGGTCCCGATCAGCGCAGATCGTCTCATTGGACCGCGAACTCTACTTCCCCGTGGTCCGCCGGCCAATCGTCGCCCGCGGACTGCCGCGGCGTCGCTCGCCGCCGGAGAGCGCACCATGCTCTCGCTCGAAGCCGCCCGCGAACGTGCCTTCCGCCGCGCCATCGACACCGGCGAAATGCCCGACCTCCCGCTCATTCACCTGCGACAGATCTCCGAGGGGTTTGAGCCATGCTTCGGCCGGGCCGCCGGCTGGTGTTCGCGCGGCGAATGTCGCTTTCACCGCGACTGCATGGCGCTGGTTCAGTCCGTCCCGTCGGCGGACCGCGCGTTGTCGCTGTTCGATCAGGCTCCTAGACTCACCGGCCACCATGAATGGCGCGACGCCAACCCGACGCCAGCGGATCAAGCTGATCGCGGGGCGGATCTACCTCTGCTTGTTCCTGGTCCTGTTCAGTCTCGCGATGCAGGCGGTCGTGCGGCGCCATCCGCAGCCGGTCCTGCCTGACGAGTCCGAGTTCATCGCCGCCCTTGGCTTTCCGCGACCTTACCCCGTCCACGCACCCGGATATCCGCTCTGGATCGCCCTGGGCACCCTCGCCCACGCCGCCGGCCTCGACCCCTATTCCGCCTATCGAGTCTGGTCGCTCGTCGCCTGCTGCCTCGGTCCGCTCGTCTTCTACTTCTCGCTGACGCGCCGCGGACATCGCGACGACCCGGTTGTGTACACGCTCGCCCTTTGCATGGCCGCCAACCCGCTCTGGTGTTTCCACGGCGCGACCGCGCTGAACTACTCCACGGCCGTCCTACTCTCGATACCCATCCTCTCGCTCGCTCGCCGCGCGATCGTCGCCGAGAGCATGCGCCCAACCTGGCTTGCCGCCGTTCTCCTGGCCGTGGCTGCCGGCCTGCGCTTTGACATGTTGCTCTGGTTCGGCCCGGCCGTGCTCTTCTCTGCGTTTGCCACCGGCTGGTCGCCGTTCGTTGGGAAGCGCCGCATCCCGGTCCGCGAGCTGGTCGGAACCGCCGCGATTCTCGCGGCCGCCGCCGTCGGCTGGACGCTGGTGGGCCGCTGGCTCTACTCCGATGCGGCTCCGCCCACGATTCATCACACGCTGGCGGTCCTCCGTTCAACGTCCGTTCTCGAACGCGGCTTCGTCAACGGCCTCGTCCGCAACCTCGTCAAGATGACGGCCTACCTCGGCTGGGGCTTCGGACTCGCGTCCGTGCCGCTGATCTGGGCGCTGTATCGCCTGCTGTTTCATGATCACGTCATTGTTACGAACGTGGGGCGGCCGGCCAGCGCTGATCGCCAGCCGCAGGCCAGCGGCTCGGAAAGAGGGCAGGAGCATGCGTCAAAGCTCGACCTGCCGGCCGACGAGCGGCCGCAGCCGTTGAGCAATCGTGCCGAGCGGCGACTTCGACATGTTCCGGATCGATCGTCTCTCGGCACGGACAAATGTACCTGGCGGCTTGCGCATGACCGCAATCTCCGGTGTTTTGACTTGCTCGTCCTTCTCCCATTGCTCCTCTTCCAACTCTTCGTTCACGTCACCGAGGCCGGCCACGTACTGTGGTACGTTCCGTTCGGCTATGCCATCCTCGAACGCGAACTCGCGTTTGCCTTTCCTTGGCGCCTACGGCCCGGCCCAGTCTTCGTTCCAGACCGGCGACCACTCCTCTTCCTGTTTGTCGTTTTCATCCTCTCGTCGTTTCAGTTCCTCGCCTACCCCTGGTCGGCCAACGTCACCGGCTGGCGCCGCACGCTCAACGCCAAGGTCGCCTACCTCAGCGGTTCCGGCCTGATGCAGATCGACCAGCGCCGCGCCATTCACCAGCCCAACGACTTCTGGACCGTCCCGCCCTGACCGCTACACTCTCCCCATGACCAACAAGCCGCTCGCCGCGCTCTTCGAGCGCATCGCCGACCTGCTCGAAATCCGCGCCGAGGACGGCTTCCGCGTCAACTCCTATCGCCGCGCCGCCCGCGCCATCAAAGACCTCCCGCGCGATGCCGCCGCCATGCTCGCCGACGGTTCCCTCGCCGACGTCCCCGGCATCGGTAAGTCCACGCTCGAAAAGATCACCCAGTTCACCACCACCGGCCGCATCGCGCTGCACGACGAGCTCGCCGCTACCGTCCCCGCCGGGCTGCCCGCGCTGCTCGACGTGCCCGGCCTCGGCCCGAAAAAGGTCGCGCTCGCCTGGAAGGAACTCCACGTCGACGGCCTCGACGCCCTGCGAAAGGCCATCGACGACGGCCGCCTCGCCGCCCTGAAAGGCTTCGGCGAAAAATCCGTCAGCCAGATTCGCGCCGGGCTCGATTTCGCCGCCCGCTCCGCCGACCGCACCCCGCTCGGCGTCGCCTGGCCCATCGGCCTGGCGCTGCTCGAGCGCGTCCGTGCGCTCACCGGCGTGAAACGCGCCGACCTGGCCGGCTCGCTTCGCCGCGGCTGCGAAACCGTCGGCGACCTCGACATCCTCTGCGAAGCGCCCGACGGCGACGCCGTCATCGCCGCCTTCGTAGAGACGCCGGGTATCCAGCGCGTCCTGGCCGCCGGCTCCACCAAGGCCTCGGTCGTCGTCGAGCGCCCCGACGGACCCGAGCTTCAGGTCGATCTCCGCGTCGTTCCGGCCGAGTCGTACGGCGCGGCGCTGCAATACTTCACCGGCAGCAAGGACCACAACGTCCGCCTGCGCGAGCTGGCGGCGAAACGAAAGTGGAAGCTCAACGAGTGGGGCCTCTTCGACGACGAGGAGCGCCGCCTGGCCGGCAAGGATGAGGCCACCCTCTACCGCAAGCTCGGCCTGCCCTGCTTTCCGCCCGAGCTGCGCGAAGACGCCGGCGAGTTCGACCTGCCGCGCGAACTGCCGCGCCTCGTCGCCCGCGCCGACATCCGCGGCGATCTGCACATGCACACCACCGCCAGCGACGGCACCGCTTCGGCCGCCGACATGGTCGCCGCCGCCCGCGAACGCGGCTACGAATACGTCGCCATCACCGACCACAGCCAGAGCAGCGCCATTGCCAACGGCCTGACCGTCGATCGCATGTGGCGGCAAGTCGAACGCGTCCGCGCGCTCAACCGCTCGCTGCACGACATCACCGTCCTGGTCGGGTGCGAGTGCGACATCCTCGCCGACGGCTCGCTCGACTACCCCAACAACCTGCTGGCCGCCTGCGACATCGTCGTCGCCAGCGTTCACTCGGCTCTGCGGCAGGACCGCGACAAACTCACCCAGCGCGTCATCCGCGCCATGGAAAACCCCTACGTCTCCATCATCGCCCACCTCACTGGCCGGCTCATCAACCGCCGCGAGCCCGGCGACTTCGACGTCGACGCCGTCATCGCCGCGGCCGCCCGCACCCACACCGCCCTCGAAATCAACGCCGCCTGGCAGCGGCTCGACCTGTGCGACCGCCACGCCCGGCTCGCCCGCCAGGCCGGCGTCATGCTCGTCATCGACACCGATTCTCACGCCCCGGCCCAGCTCGACCAGATGAGCCTGGGCGTCACCGTCGCCCGCCGCGCCGGCGCGACCGCCAGGGATATTCTGAATTCGCGCCACCTGCCGCTGGTTCGAAAGTGGATTCAGAAGAAACGGGCCCACGCGCCGCACTGATTCATGACTCTTGGGTGGTCCGGCCGACCGCGCCCCATTCCGGTGGCGGCAGAGATGCTCCTTGCCCGCACTCGCTGTGACGCGCGACGAACCCCATCCTGGTAGCGGCAAAGATCCTCTCTGCCGCCGAATTCGGGTGGTACGGGCGTCCCGCCCGTCGAATGTCTGGGTGGCTCGGGCTTTCAGCCCGAGTCTTTATCGGTGACGCACAGGCTTTGGCCCATCAGTTGGGTGGCGCAGGCTTCGGCCCATGAGCCGGGTGGCTCGGGCTTTCAGCTAGAGTCTTTGCGGTGACGTTTGACTCGCCTGGCCCGTGCGTCTGGCGGACCGCACAATCCGCTGTTTGAAGTGTGTCCGACCCTGCTGTTGCGTCCGATTCCTTCTTTCGGGTAGCGCAAATCGGCTTCTTTCAGGTACGGCAAATCGGCTTCTTTCAGGTACGGCAAAGCTCCAGCTTTGCCATCCGGCAGCGACTCGGCAGCGCCGGGTCGTATCCCGACCCGGGAAGTCGATTGCAAGGAAGCACTACCCCGCGAACTTCGCCAGCGCCCCGATCGACAGCACCAGCAACGCCAGCTCGAACAACCGTCGCGCGGAATTCTGCACGGCACGCCCTCCCGGTGCGAGGCCTCGCCCGCCGCGCTATCGTCCATCCGCCCGCCGACCCTGAGCTTCGACCGCCGTGCACCGCACGCCGCCCCGGGCGATAATGCCGCCATGCCAACTCTCGCGCTGGTCGCCGACCTCATTTTCGCCACCCGCATCCGCGCCACCGCGCAGGCGCTCGGCCGCCCGCTGCAACTCGCGTCCACTCTTCCAGTCTTTCAGCAGGCCCTCGCCGCCGGTCCGCCCGACCAGGTCATCGTCGACCTGAGCCTCCCCGACGCCGCGGCCGCCATCCGCGCCGCCAACGCCGCGGGCACATCCGCCGAGACGAGTCACGCCGCCGCCGGCCGACGTCGCCCGCAGATCATCGGCTTCTATTCGCACGTGCAGACCGATCAGGCCGCCGCCGCTCGCGAAGCCGGCGCCGACTCCGTCCTGCCGCGCTCCGCGTTCGTCGAGCAACTGCCGCGGCTGCTTGCCCCACGTCCCGACGCAGCGGAACGCGCGCCGGGCGGGCCGCCTGGCGATTCACCTCGTTGATGCCTTGCATCGCGCGGATGGTGGGTAAGCGTCGTTGACCCAGCCGGCGAATTCAAGTACGGATCGACACGCATGCGACTGCGATACCCGATTCTGTTTGCACTGCTTGCTCTGATGCTGGTCGTGCTTTCGATTTGTCGTGTTCGCGTCAGCGTGACCCCGTCCACCGCCCCCGTGATCTGCTGCGATTACTTTGAATTGTGCGCCGTGCCGGAGCGACCAGCGTCGCAACACTCCACGCCCATCAAGGACGAGTTCGGCCGGGCCTGGTTTCGTTCCGCGGGGGCTGGACTTGACCTATGTGGAGTGGATCTCGTTCGTATTGAGTCGAAGCGTCGCGAAGACGGGCAGTGTTTCCTGCTGATACGGGCGGTGCCCGACGCGAAAAAAAATTTCTTCGATTGGACGACAGCGCACAAGGGCAAGACGATCGCCATCCTGATCGATGGCCGACTCCGATCAGCGTCGGTGACGACTTGTGTCGCTCCGATCAGAGAGCAACTGCTGATCCCCGGTTTTCAGAACATCGAAGAAGCCGAGTCGATTGCGTCGACGCTCCGAATCGGCGGATATCCCGTGCACGCGGATTGAGAACAGCAAGTGCACCCGCGACGGCGATACAATGGCTTACGTGGACAGTGTCCGGGGATAATTCCATGCAGCCTCGGAAGTGCCGAGCAATACTCGTGATCGCCGCCCTGGTCTTCCTTCCCGCCTGCCGAAGGACAAAGAGTCATGACTCGGCAGGCTCATCGCCACTCACGCAACCCGACCGACCAGAAATGGTGCTCTACGTGATCTGGGGAAACCTGCGGCCGCCGCCACCGCGGAACCGCCTCGTTGCAGCCGTGTGGCCAAATCGTCGACTGGTCCGCGTGAAATCGCTGGATAGCATCGGAACCGCCTACGTGGAGTGTAAGCTCAGCCAGGCGGAGTATTCGCAACTGCACGACTTCCTTCATGGGCTCACGTTGCGAGACTCGCCGCTCATCGTGGACGGAACGTCTTTCAAGCTGTGCCTGGGTGCGCCTCATCCACCGGTGACAGTCGAGGAACCCTGGACTGGCAACGAATCGGCTTGGTCACAGGTTCTTGGCCGATTCATGATCTCATTGACCGGCGACGGGCCGAAACCACTGCTCGAATCGCCACCCTGGCTGGAGTATCCGCCGTCGGATTGGTGCCCATGATTTGCCGACACGGCGTCGGTGTGGCTCGGATCGGCGCGAGTAGGATTTCTTGGCGCTGCCATAAGTCGAACAGGCGGCAATGGATTCGTCCGATGACAGATCGAATCCCCGAGTTTCACTACTGCGAGTCAACCGAACTGATCTGCCTGGGCGACATTGTTCGTCTTGGGTTGGAGAGCTCTGGCCCCCGCGATCCCGCCCACGATGCGTTTCTGGGCCGGTTTCGCGACATTGCGGGCGTGGAGGTGATTGAATACACGCCAGAGGCCTGCGCCGTGGAGGAAATCATCGCACCCGGATCGCCGCTCGCGCAGGAGCTGAACCTGCCACACGGCGGAATCAGCATTCTGCCCCTGAGCGCCACGTCACCCCAGGCCGCAAGATTTCTGATTTCCATTCCATCCCCCGACTGGGAAGACTTGTATTTCATCCGACGCGGGCCTGCGCCAGACGCCACGTGACTCGCGCTGGGCAACCGGGGAATTCAGGGTATTCGGTGCGTCACCGTGCGACTCACGACGCCGGTCGGTCGCATCTCGAAGTTGATGGGTCACCTTCGTTGACCCAAGCGATGAGTCTACTCGGGCTGAGAGCCCGTGCCCCAAGCGCCTCACGGCCGCGCCGCCCGCCGAGTAGCGCTGCCCGCCCGCCCTTCAATGCCCCCCGCCCGCCTCACTCCCCTCCGCCCGGCTGAACGTAGCTCCGCGCCAGCAGCCGCACCGCCGGCTCGCTCGCCTCGTCTGCCATCCGCTCCAGCACCTTGCCGAACTTCGCCCCCTGCTGCTGCGCGAAGAACCGCACCGCCATCATCTGCACCACGAACTGCGAATCCTTCAGCGTCGGCGCGAGCTGCCCCAGCGTCTCTTCCGGCTGTGGTGACCAGCGCAGCGCCTCGATCGCCCGCGCCCGCACGGTCCACTCCGCGTCGCCCGCCAGTTGCACCAGCCGCCGCCGCAGCGCCCGCGCCTCGGCCCCGTCATTCCCGCTGCTCTCCTGCGTCATCTCGGCCAGAATCGCCCCGATCTCGTCGATCGTCCGCAGCCGCGTCTCGACGTTCGCGTCGCCCAGCCGCGCCAGAATCACCTTGATCCCGCCGCGCTCGCGCGGCAGCCCGGTCCGCTTCAGCTCCAGCGGCGTCGCCGCCACCGTCGTCGGCCCGCTGGCATAGCCGCTGGCCGTCGCCACCGGGTCGAACAGCGCCTCGATCCGCACCGACGTGCTCCACGACGCCGCACGGATCAACTGCTCGCGCAGCGGCCCCACGTCGAGCGTCGCCGTCTCTTCGATCACGTCGCCCGGCACCAGCACCGGCCGGCGATTCAGCAGCACCTGGTGATAGTTCTCATACCGCCCGCTCTTCTGCTCGCCCAGCTGCACCGAAAACAGCACCAGCGGCTGGGCCATCATCTCTTCGCCCACCGTGATCGGAAACGGCCCGACATTCTCCAGCCGCACCTTCACCCGCCACGGACCCACCGCCGGCAGCGCCGCCGCCTCGGTCGCCAGCGACAGCTTCAGAAACTCGCCCGGCCGCTTGAAGTAGTCGAACACCCGCCGGTCGAACCGCTGCACCGCCTGCACGATCTTCTCGTGCCCGGGCTTCATCGGCGGCTTTTCGCCGAACTTGGCCAGCAGCTGGCACACCTCGTCGAACCCCGCGCCCGAAAAGCCCAGCATCGCCGCCTTGTGCAGAAGCGTCTTGGCGTCGCCTTCGCGCTGCAGCCCGAGCAGCGCCTTGGCCGCGCCCACCGCGGCGAGCTGGTCGCGCGCCGCCAGCGGCTGAAGCACGCCCAGCGCCTCGTCGAACTTCCCGCTCTGCACCAGCGCATAGCCCAGCGCCCGCTGCGCCAGCAGCGATGCGTTCGGATCGCGCGTCGCGATCTGCGCCAGCTTGATCGCCCGCGCCGCGTCCGGATGGTGATACGCGAAGAACCACGCCAGCTCCGCCGCCCGCGCGATGTTCCGCTCGGCGATCACCTGGTCGGCCTGCGTCGCAAACTTCGCCGCCAGCGCCTCCAGGTCGCCGTCGCCGCCCGTGCCCTTCTCCGATCCGCCCAGCGTCGCCAGGAGCAGCCGCGCCCGGTCGCAGTTCGCATCCGCCGCCAGCGCCTTGCCGGCCGCCTCCTGGGCCGGCTTGACGTCCTTCGAGTTCACGTACGACTGCGCCAGTTGCAGCCACTGCTCGGCCGAGATCGGCGTCCTGGCCATCTGCTGGTGCAACTCGATCGCCCGCAGATACCACTCCTGCGCCTCGCGATGCAGCGACAGCGAGTCGAGCATCCCGCCCAGTTCCCACAGCAGGTTCACCTGCCCGGGGTTGACGGAAATCAGCGTCAGCGCCAGCTCGACCCGCTGCAGCGCCGGCTCGGTCTCGCCGAACATCTCGTAGCTCAGCCGCCGCGCGGCGATGTTGCTCGGCATCAGCCGCAGCGCGTTCTCGACCGCGCGCCCGGCCTCCTCGATCTCGTGCCGCTCGTGGTGATACTCCGCCAGTCGCCGATACAGGTCGCTCGACACGCTCTTGGGCAGGTTCGGCCGCGTCAGCCGCTGGCGCAGAAACTCCGCCCGCGCCTCGGCCGTCTGCGTGTGGTCCAGCTCGCCGGCGATGTACAGCAGGTGGGCCGTCTCGTCGCGCGGATTCAGATCGACATACTGCTTCAGCGCCGCGCTCGCCTGCTGCGGCCGATCGATCCGCCCCAGCAGGTCAAACTGCCACAGCAGCGGCGCCGGCAGCGTCGGATCGACCTGCGCCGCCGCCTGCATCAGCGCCAGCACGTGCAGCGTCACGCCGCGCGGATCGCTGCGCCCGACGGTGTGGCCGTGGTGTTGCGCCAGGTGAACCAGCCACTGCGCCGCGCCGGTCGCCGGACTCGAACCGCTCGTCACCGCCGCGGCCGGTGCGGCGCGCTGCGGCGTCGCAGCGCCGTCCGCGCCGGGCTCCTGCGCCATCGCCACCAGCAATAAGACCGCCGCTACCATTGCACGATCCTTTCGATCGCGGGTCGACGCGCCCAACGCGTCTCCGTTCCCGCCGCTTTCCAAGTCTTGTCCATTGTACCGTTCCGATAATATCTGTCATCGGCAAGTCGCAGCCCCATCCGTTTTCACAGCGCTGCGGTTCCGCTCCGGCCGAGGCCAAACCGCAACCGCTGACCGTCCGATGAGTTAGCCGACCGGGGAGTTCACAGCGCTGTGAAATCTTTCTTGAAGCAGGTCTTCGACGGCTCTCGCGGCCTGCAATTCCGCGCCACGTTTCTGCTTACCGTGCTGGTCGCCAGCGCCACCGGGCTGACCGGCGTGATGTACCGCCGAATCTCCGCCGCCATTGCCTTCGACCGCGCCGCTCAGCAGGCCCGCGAGCTGGTCCGCTGCCTGGCCGCGAGCTGTCCGAAGCTGATCGCCGAGAGCGATCGCGACGGACTGCTGCAGATTGTGAATGGCCTGGTTGGCGACGAACGGGTGGCCTACGTCGCATTCACCGACGTCACCGGCGGAGTGCTCGCCTGCACCCAGCTCGGCGCGGGCAATCTCTCAAACTGGCTCAACGCCAGCGGCACCAGCCTGCGATTCCGCGACCTGGACCGCCCGATCCTCCTGAACGACGCGCGGCTCGGGCCGCGGCTCGACATTGTCTATCCGGTCCGCGATGCCGCCGCCGCCAGCGCCCCGCAGGCGCCGCCGCCGGTGGTCGGGTTCGTGCGTCTCGGCCTGAGCCTGGCGCCCGAGGACCGCATGCTGATGGGCGTCAGCCGGCAGGTCGAGGGGATCGCGATCGGCATCGCGCTGCTGATGGTCCCGGTCGGCTTCCTGCTGGTGCGCGGCATCGTGCGTCCGCTCGAAGACCTGGCAGGCGCCGCGCACGCGATCGCCGGCGGCGACCTTTCGACGCGCGTCGCGGCGACGCGCGGCGACGAGATCGGCAGGCTGCAGCGCTCGTTCAACAGCATGGCCGACGACCTGAGCGTGTCGCGTTCCGCGCTCGAGGCGCTGAACGCCGAGCTGGAGGAGCGCGTTGCGAAGCGCACCATTGAGCTGCGGGTCGCGAATCACCAGCTCCACGTCGAGATCGAGGAGCGCGAAGAGCTGACGCGGGCCGTCTCGCACGACCTGCAGGCGCCGCTGCGTAACATCGCGGGGCAGGTGCTGCTGATGAAAAAGAAGATCGGCAATGCGCTGCCCGCCCCGGCGCGCCACGCCGCCGACCGCATCGAGCACAACGTCCGCTACGAGATGGCGATGATCGACGAGCTGATCGAGCTGTCGCGCGTCCGAACCACGCGCGAACCGCCGCACTGGGTCGATTCGGCCGAGAAGCTCCGCAAGGTCGCGGCGCCGCTCGAGTTCGAGATGAAGCGCAAGCACATCGAGCTGCGGATCGACCCCGGGCTGCCGACGCTGCTGCTCGAGCCGATGCGGATGCGGCAGCTCTTCCAGAACCTGCTCGACAACGCCGTGAAATACACCCCCGAGCCGCGCGCGGGCGGCGACGTCGCCGCGCGGCCCATCCGCGTCAGCTACACCGCCACCGACGACGAACACGTCTTCCGCTTCGCCGACCGCGGCATCGGCGTGCGCCCCGGCGACCGACAGGCGATCTTCCGGCTCTTCTCACGCGCCCGCAGCGAGTTCGTCAGCAACACGCCCGGACGCGGCGTGGGGCTGTCGTACTGCAAGAGCATCGTCGACCGCTGGCGCGGGCGCATCTGGGTCGACGAGCATCCGGGCGGCGGCAGCATTTTCTGCGTGGCGCTGCCGCGGGCCGTCGTGCCCGATCGTGCGCCGACAACGCCGCCTGTCCAGTCGCGGCAGCCCGCGGAGGCGAGCCATGCCTGACGCGCCACCGATTCCGCTGCCTGACGACGCGCGGCCCAGCCGGACGATCCGGCTGCTGCTGCTCGAGGATGACCCGGACCAGACCGAGCTGATGCTCTCGGTGCTCGCCGAGCAGTGGCCGAACTCGACGGTCGTGCACGCCGCCAGCGGCGCCGACGTGCTGAAGCTCGACCTGGCCCAGTTTGACCTGGCGCTGTTCGACCTGCATCTGCCCGACTGCACCGGCCTGGAACTGATGCGCCGGATTCGCGCCACGCACGACCTGCCGGTCATCCTGATTACCGGCGAGCGGATCGGCGAGACCGCGGCCGAGGCGATCCGCGCGGGCGCGATGGACTACATCGTCAAGTACGGCGACTACATCCAGATCGTGCCGGTGGTGATCGAGAAGACGCTGGCGCTGCTCGACATCCGCGCCGCCAATCGCCGCCTCGAGCAGGAGCTGCTGGCGCGCAACTCGGAGCTCGAACGGCTGAACGAGCAGCTGCGCGAGATGGCGGCACACGACCCGCTGACTGGCCTCTACAACCGGCGTCACTTCGGCGAGCTGCTGACCCAGCATTTCTCGGAAAGCGTCCGCTATGACACCGACCTGACCTGCATGATGCTCGACCTGGACGAGTTCAAGCAGATCAACGACACCCTCGGCCACCCGGCCGGCGATCGCGTGCTGGTGCTCTGCGCCGAAGTCCTGCGGCGGACGCTCCGCCAGTCCGACCTGCCGGCCCGCTACGGCGGCGACGAGTTCGTGGCGCTGCTGCCGCGAACCTGCCCGGCCGAGGCCCGCAGCTCGGCGCGACGCATCGCCACCGAGTTCAAGGCGGCGATCGCACGGCAGATGCCGCAGGCGGCGCGCGTCACGCTCAGCATCGGCCTGGCCAGCCGCGAGCATGGGCAGCCGCCCTCGGCCGAAGCGCTGGTGCGGCTGTCGGACCAGGCGCTCTATCTCGCCAAGGCCGGCGGACGCGACCGCATCATGGTCATCAGTCCCAGCGAGGTCGGCGCGGGGGCCTAGCGCGCGGCCATCCGCCGACTTGTCGCGCCGTGCCGGCCGATCCATGATGCCGCGCGTGGCCGCTCCCGATGCACGCGATCTTGAACTGACCGAAGTTGCCCGGCTCTTGGCCGAGCAAGGCGGCCGGCTGGCGCTGCGCCTTCAAGGCCGATCGGCCGTGACGCGCAAGGCCGACGACTCGCCGGTCACCGACGCCGATCACGCCGTGCAGGAACTGATCCTGGCCGAGCTGGCGCGGCGCTTTCCGAATGACGCCGTGCTGGTCGAGGAGCGCCTGTCGGGCCGGACGGTGCACGCCGACCGCGCCACGGCCGAGTACTGCTGGGTGATCGATCCGATCGACGGCACGCGCAACTTCGCGCGCGGCTCGCCGATGGTCTCGACCTCGGTCGCGGTGCTGCGACACGGGCGGCCGGTGGCCGGGGCGATCTTCGACGGATCGAGCGGCCAGTCGGCCTGCGCGACGCGCGGCGGCGGGGCGACCGTCGCCGGCCGGCGGGTGGCGCTGGTCGATCGACCCGCCGACGTCGACACCAGCGTCGCGGTGTCGTCGTTCCGGCTGCACCCGATTCCGCCCGGCGTGCGGCGGCTGCTCGACCGGGTGCTGATCCGCAACGTCGGATCTGCCTGCATACACCAAGTGTGGCTGGCGGCGGGCTACGTCGACGGGTTGTTCGCGCCCGACACCAAGCTGTGGGACATCGCCGCCGGGGCGCTGCTGATGGAGGAGGCCGGGGCGATCGTCACCGACGTGCAGGGGCGGCCGCGCTGGCCGGTCAATCTGTGCGAGCCGGACGCGACGGTCCGCGACCTGCTGGCCGGGCGACCGGCGATGCATGCGACGCTGCTGGCGGCCGCGCGCGAGCCGTGACGCGCCGCGGCGCGGCGCCGGCCGAAATGAGGACGAGCGGACGATCTAGCGGCTGGTAGAGCGGGTGGCGCGGCGAGCCGTCGTCGTTCCAGGCGATGACGAAGCGCGGCGCGGCGCACTGCGCCAGCAGCCGGCTGACGGCGGCGACGCGCTCGGCGACGCGCGGGTGAAAGAGCCGGCCCCAGCAGAGGACGACGGCGTCGGCGGTGCGCAGCGCGGCGCGCAGGTGGGCGTCGTGCGCCGGCCCGACCGGGTCGGGCGCGGTCGCCAGCGCGGACTTGTCGGTCGAACGCAGCGCGAAGAGGTTGCACATCTCGAGCTCGCGAAAGCCGGCCCGCAGCGCCAGTCCGCGGCAGCAGACGTCGACGGTCGGGTCGCGGCGCGTCAGCGACGCGGTGGAGGGGTTCAGCCCGATGAACAGGGCGCGGCCGCGGCCGGCGGAATTGATCTCGAAGCCGAGCCGATAGCGATAGCGCGCCAGCCGAGCGGGCGTCTGCCAGGCGTGGATGCGCACGACGGCGCGGGCGTGGGGCGAGAGGCTCATGGCGGCATGCGATTGCGACGTGGCGACCGGTGGGGCGCCGGCCGCGGCTACTCTTTGAAGCTGCGGACGTATTCGCGGAAGTCGGCCATCAACTCGCGGGTCAGCGGGCCGGGCCGGCCGTCGCCGACGGGGCGCTTGTCGATCTCGACGACGGGGCAGATTTCGGCGCCGGTGCCGCTGATGAACGCCTCATCGGCGTCGTAGAGGTCGATGCGCGTGAGGGTGGTTTCATCGACGGGAATGGAGCGCTTGGCCGCCAGCTTGATGAGGACCGAGCGGGTGATGCCCAGCAGCAGGCCGCAGTGCGTGGCCGGGGTGCGCAGCCGGCCGCGCTTGACGATGAAGAGATTGTCTCCGGTGCACTCGGCGACGTAGCCCTCGTGGTTGAGCATGACGGCCTCGAGGCAGTCGGCGTCGATGGCCTCGATTTTCGCCATGATGTTGTTGAGATAATTGAGGCTCTTGATCTGCGGCGAGAGGGCCGCCGGGTGGTTGCGGATGGTGGCGGCGGTGACAACCTTCATGCCCTTTTCATACATCTCGGGCAGGTACATGGCGATCTTGTCGACGATGATGAACGAGACGGCGCGGGTGGTGCGGAAGGGGTGAATGCCGAGCGTGCCGGGGCCGCGCGTGATGACCCAGCGAATGTAGCCGTCCTTGCAGTTGTTGGCCTTGACGGTGTCGTTGAGCGCCTTGATCGACTCGGCCTTGGAGTAGGGGATTTCGAGGCGGATGGCCTTGGCCGACTGGTACATGCGATCGACGTGGGCCTTGCACTCGAAGATGGTGCCGTTGTAGACGCGGATGCCCTCGAAGATGCCGTCGCCGTACAGCAACCCGTGATCGAAGACGCTGACGGTGGCGTCGGCCGTGGAAACCAGCTTGCCATCCATCCAGATCTTCAGATTCGGATTCGGCGTATAGACATCTGCCAGTTCGTTGCCCATGGCGTCATCCTATTCGGCCGTCGGCGAGGCGTACGCGGCGATGTGCCTGCGCTGCGACGTCCGCATCGTGCGTGACCATGATGATGGTCTGCCCGGCGTCGTTCAGGCGGCGCAGCAGCGCGAGAATCTCTCCGCCGGTCGCCGAATCCAGATGACCCGTCGGCTCGTCCGC
>JAXMAO010000012.1:0-69296 GCA_046350375.1 Phycisphaerae bacterium | reverse complement strand
CGAAAGCCGATCGACGAGCCCCAGCCCGGCGTGTAGCGCGGCGACAGGTAATATCCGTTGTATCCGTAGGTGCTCGTCACGCTCTTGGCGGCCCCTTGCGCCTTGTAGCTGCCCCACGGCTGCATCGGACACTCATACACGCTGCGCTCGGCCGGCGGCACCTGGAGATAGGGCGTCATGAAGCCGCGCGTATGATCGACCTGGCCCGATTCGTTCGTCCCCCACCAATAGACCACCGGACCGGTGCCGATCTCCTCGGTCGCCCAGTAGGCCAGCGGCAGGCAGCGGTCGCCGAAATCGTTGGCGTACATCGCCATGCCGACCCCGAGCTGTCGCAGGTTGCTCAGGCAGACCGCCCCGCGACCGCGGACCCGCGCCGCCCCCAGCGCCGGCGCAATCATGCCCACCAGCAGCGCGACGATCGCCACCACTACCAGCAGCTCGAGCAGCGAAAACGCCCGTCCCGCCGGCGGGGCGTGACGTCCGATTCGTTCTTTCGGGTGGGCCAACGGTCTTTCCTTCGGGTAGGGCAAAGTTCCAGCTTTGCCCCGCGGCAGCGTCACGGCAGCGCCTGGTCGAACCCCGACCCGAAGAGTCGAGTGTGACGCAGCCCTAGTGCACCAGCTTGTCGGCCAGCAGCGCCGCATCGCCCGCATCCAGCACCATGTTCCCGTTCAGATCGCCCAGCGCGATTTCCGCCGCGGTCGGCATCCCGCCCAGCAGCGCGGCCATGAATCCCTGCACATCGCGACCGTCGCGACGCCCGTCGCCGCTGTAATCGCCGCACGCCGCCCAGCACTGCACCCCGGCAGGCCCGAGCGAATAGAGCCGCCCGTTCGCCACCGCCGGGCTGCTGCCCACGCCTGCCACGTGCTGCACGACGAACCCGGCGTCGGTCGGCGTACGCGACACGTCCAGCAGGTAGATGTCGGTGTACGGCGCCGCCCCGCCCGCCGCCGGCAGCCGACCCGCGAAAAGCGTCTGTCCGGCCAGCACCGGCTGATGCGTCCAGCCGCCGACCACCAGCGCGCCGCCGGTGTCGGCGTAGGTGTCCCACAGTTTCACCGCCGAGCCGCCCAGGTCGCGAAACGCCTCGACCTTCGGCGCCGAGCCGAACCCGTTGATTCCGCCCGACAGCAGCACCAGGTCGCCGCTCACAATCGGAGTCGAGCTGGTCCGCTCCGCCGGAATCGTCCAGCGCACCGCGCCGTCGGCCCGCGCCAGCTTCACCAGCGTCGAGTTGTCGGCCCCGCCGTCGAAGTCGTAGCTGGCGGCAAACAGCGCATCGCCGCTGACCGCCAGCCCGCCGAAGAATCCCTCGCCCACCGCAGTGCTCCACAGCAGCCGCTGCCCGGCCGGCGCGCCGATGTCGAACGCCCAGACGAAGCCCTCATCCGGAAAGCCGGAAAACCCCGCCGCCGACGCCACGTACGCCACGCCGTCGGCGACCGCCGGCGTCGGCCCGCTGGCGCCGCCAATCGGCTCGCTCCACACCACTTCGCCCGGCCGATACGGGTTCGACCCGCCGTCGAACGGCGCGACGTTCACGCAGTGCAGCTCCGACGCCGCGCCGAACGGGTCGTAATCGCCGATCAGGCAGCGCGACGGATGGGCGTCGTCGTCAAACGCCGGCGAGCTGTTCACCAGCCGTCGCACAAACGGCCGCGACCAGGCCTGCGATCCATCCGCCGCGTCGATCGCGTAGAGCGTCTTGAACACGCCGAAGTAGAGCCGGCCGGCCTGCCGGTCGATCGCCGGCGCCGCCCACGAATCGAACGGGAACGGATCGTCGCCGCGCGGCGCGAGGAACTGCCACAGGTACTGCCCGGTCGCGGCGTCCCACGCCACGATCTTCTCGTGCGTGTAGCTCGCGCCGGTGAAGTGCCGCGCCACCGTGTACACCCGCCCGTTCCAGACCACGGGAGTGGTCGGCCCTTCCGAAACCAGCGGCGAACCGCCGGCCACGTTCGCCAGCCACAGCCGCGCCGTCAGCTCAATCGGTGCCGTCAGCGCCTGCGACGTCCGCCGCGAATCCGCCGCCAGCAGTGGCCAGTCGGTCTGCGCTGCCGCAGGCTCGGGCCGCGCCAGCGTCAGCGCAGCGGTCGCCAGCAGCGCCGCGGCGCAGCGACCGATTCTGCACGGCCTCTCTGTCCGCGTTCGTGCCCCCACGCGTCACGCTCCGCGCCGTCGCGGCCGCGCCAGCGCCGCAAGAAGCAGCAGCGCCGCGCTCGCCGGCTCGGGAACGGTCGACACCGCGTCGATCTCGGCGTGGCGCGACGTGCCCGGGTTCCCGTCGTCCGGCACGCTGATGCGGATGTACGAAATCGCCGGCAGCCCGCTGCCCGCCAGGTCGATGGGCGTCCCGCCGCCCGACCCGTTGTAGAGCGCCAGCGACTGCGCGTAGCTCAGACCGTTGAAGCTCGACAGCGTGAACGACGGATCGACCGGCTGGCGGAAGTTGCTGGGCGCCACTCCCGGCGCGGCGTCGAACGGCCCGACGTCCAGCCAGCCCTGCGTCGGAAAGAGCCCCAGGCTGATGCTGCCCAGGCTTACAAATGACGAGCCGTCGGCTGATAACTCAATCGTCACGACATCGTTTCCGAACAGCCCGGCGCTGCCGCCCTGCTGGCCCAGCGGAAAGTTGAAGTCGATGAAGCCGGAGTTCCCGAACACGATCAGATCGACGCCAAACGGATTGGCCGGATTGTCTACAACCGGCTCGTCGAACCGCAGCGTCAACTGTCCGCCTTCGCCGACGCTCACGATCTGATCCGTGCCGAACGCCGGGCTGAACATCGACACCACCGACGGAAACAGCGGATCGGCCGTGTAGCGGGCCGGCTCGCCCAGTGCGACGCCCGCCGTCGTGTAGCCCGCGACGGGCGTGCTTCCCGGCGAATAGCCCGTCACGCCGTCGGCCCACGGGTCGGCCGCCCGCGCGCTGGCGAAGATTCCCAGGATTACACCCATGGTCAGCGCGAACCCTCCACACCCGCGTCCATTCCACGCGTTCATCGCCTCTCTCCCTTCCTGTCCAAACCCTCGCGCGCGCTAGGCGCGCGAATTCCAGCACACGTCCGCTACGCCGGCCCGCAGGTTCTCATAGCGGGCCATCACAAACAGTGCGTCCGACAGCCGGTTCAGATAGATCAGCACGCACTCGCCGATCGGCTCGCGCCGCTGCAGCGCCACCGCCAGCCGCTCGGCCCGCCGGCAGACGCACCGCGCCAGATGCAGGTGCGCCCCGGCGGCCGAACCGCCGGGCAGAATGAAATTCTCGAGCGGGCCGAGGCGCTCGGTCAGCCGATCCATCAACTGTTCGAGCGCCTCGACCTGTCGCCGCTCGATCCGCGGAACCGAGTTCCGCCCCTTCTTTTCCTCCGGAAAGCACAGATCACAGCCGAGATGAAACAGCTCGTTCTGCACGGTCGCGACGATGGGCCGCAGGTCGGCATCAAGTCCGGCCGCGGCCACGCATCCCAGGACGGCGTTCAGCTCGTCCACGGTTCCGTAGGTGTCGATCCGCAGGTCGTCCTTGCCGACGCGCGCACCGCTGCCCAGCGCGGTTGTGCCGTCGTCGCCGGTGCGGGTGTAGATGCGCGTCAGGCGCGGCATGCGGAGGCTCCGGACGCGCAGCCGCCGATCCCCTCCGGGCGGCGGCATGCGGCGTCCAGAAGCCGGCTGCGGTTCAGCCGGCCGTGTCCTCGTGCGGTCGGCGCGGCGGAGCTCCGGGTTGCGTTCCGCGCAGTGCCGTCGCGCAGCGGCGACCGCACCAGATACCAGGCAAGTTGTGCGTCGGAACGATTGGAGTTGCCATCACGCCACCCCGCCCTCGGGGGCACGCGAAAAAGATCTCCGTCGGTAGGTCTTCTGGCTCTCGGGCGTCGAGTCCGGCCCATTCGGGCCAGTCTCGCCTACTGGCTGCGCCTTCTCAGCCGCGCTCGGCGGCCAATGGCTCGGTGCAGCGTTCGTTCCCGATTACAGCGGCGGGGCCGCTCCGGAATCGCACCGGAATTCCCTGTTTGATCCGCATCCGGCGGATCACCGACGCCCGGCATCTTGCCGCGCCGGCAACCTCCCTGTCAACACGATTCTCCCCCGGCCGCGCGGATTGTCCGCAACCCTCTGCCGCGCAATGAAAAAGCCTCGCGCCGTTCCGCGCGAGGCCGACAGCCGATGATGGGATTTGAACCCATAACCCCGGCTTTACGAAAGCCGTGCTCTACCGTTGAGCTACATCGGCGACTGTCGTCATTGGAGCCGCCGCCGCTGCCGCGGTCAAGACCTGTGGCACGGCCCACGTTTCGCCCGTCACGCGCCGCGGCCCAGCGCGACCGGCCTACCGCCGCTCGATCGGAACCACTGTCCGACGACCCGGGCCGGTATAGCCGCTCCGCGGCCGATAGATGCGGTTGTTGTCGTGCTGCTCGATCACGTGCGCGCACCAGCCCGACACCCGGCTCGCGACGAAAATCGGCGTGTACAGCGGAATCGGAATGCCCATCTGGAAATAGGTCTGCGACGCCGGGTAGTCGAGGTTCGGATGGATCTTCTTTTCCTTCAGCATCAGCGCGGCCAGTTTGTCCGAAATGTCCACCCAGTGCCGCTGCCCGGTCACCTTCGCCAGCTCGATCGAGTGCTCGCGCAGGATGCCCGCGCGGTGATCCCCGTGCTTGTACACCCGGTGTCCGAATCCCATGATCTTCCGCTTCTCGGCCAGCGCCCGCCGGAACCACGGCTCCACGTTGTCGACGGCGCCGATCTCCTGGAACATGTGCATCGCCGCTTCGTTGGCGCCGCCATGCAGCGGCCCCTTCAGCGCCGCGATTGCCCCGGTCACCGCGCCATACATGTCCGCCAGCGTCGATGCGATCACCCGCGCCGTAAACGTCGACGCGTTGAACTCGTGCTCCGCATACAGCGTCAGCGTCACGTCAAACACCCGCGCCGCCAGCGCATCCGGCCGGCAACCCAGAATCTGCCCCAGCAGGTTCGCGCCGTGCGTCGCCTCCGGGTCGATCGCCACCACCGGCACGTTCGACATTCGCCGCGCCCACGCCGCCACTCCCGCCCCCATCTGCCCCAACAGCCGCTCCGCCCGGCGAACGTTCGCCGCCCGCGAATCGTCCCCCGCCTCGGGGTCGAAATGGCCGCACAGCGACGCCACCGTCCGCATCACGTCCATCGGAACCGTGTCGCGCGGCAACTCTCCAATCACCCGCGCGACCGCCGGCGGCAGCGCCATCGCCGCCTGCACCCGCGCCCGGAACGCCGCCAGCTGCGCGCGGTTCGGCAGCTCCCCGTGCAGAAGCAGGTGCGCCACTTCGTCGAACGTCGCATGCGCCGCCAGGTCTGAAATCTCATAGCCGCGGTAGCTGAGCCCGGTCTGCTCGACCTCGCACACGGCCGTGTAGCCGGCCACGACCTCCTCGAGCCCGGGCTTGAAACTGGCGGGAATCGTCGTCATGGCAGAACCCTCGCGCCGCGCCGATCGGCCCGGCCGAGTCGCCATCGCCAGGCTTCGCCGTGCGCGGAACGCGCGATTCTACGGCAGCCCGCGGAACCCCCGCAAGCACGCCCGCCGCCGCGTGGAGTTCTGCGCCCCCGACCGGCCAGCCGCTCCAGGCGCGCGCCGTCCCGTCCCCAACGACGCCGATTTTCAGATGAATGGGTCTATTTGTCGCCGGTGACCGCGGATCGCGCCCGCTGACACAGGTCGGCCAGAACGGCCGTATCCCTGCGCAGCTCCTCGACGCTGCGCTGTGCCTTCACGGACATCTCCAGCGTCCGCGCCGCGTCGGTGATCGTCGGAAATCCGTACCCGCCCGCCGCGCCTTTCAACTGGTGGGCCAGTCGCTGCAGCGTCGTCATGTCGGACGCCGCCAGCGCCGCCTGCAGCGCCCGCACCCGATCCGGCAGTTCCGCGACAAACATCTCCAGCAGGTCCGCCATTTCGGGGTCGCCTGCCAGCGTGCTCACCAGCGGCGCGCCGCGCTCTTCAGAATCACTCATGGGTCTGGCCGCTCCGACGGCATTTCGCGCAGCTCGAACACGCAGACGCTTGCCGTATCAGATCCGCGCGCTAATTCTCCATCGTCGCGCCGCACGCGCAACTGAAACGGTTTTGACCGCACTCGCCGGGGTGAAAAATTCCTACCGCAAAACTGGTGCGTCGAGGATGGCTGCCGACTTAATCGTCAACGGCTGCACCGGCCGCCCCTGTGTGTCTAGCTGCACATCTGACATCTTTCGCAATGTGTCCAGAGACTCGGGCCCCTCGATTTGAGCGAACGCCGTGTAGTGTCCATCCAGGAATTCATGCCGTGCAAGTGCGACAAAGAACTGGCAACTACCAGAGTTTGGATCATCTTTGATGAGGGACATCCCTACCGTACCCAACGTGAACGGGGTGTCATTCAGTTCGCCCGCGATCGTCCGCCCGTCCGGCCGACGCCCCGTCCCGTTCCCTAGCGGGCAGCCGCCCGATATCGCGAAATTCGGCTCCACGCGGTGAAAGGTCTTGCCGTCGTAAAACCGCGCCCGGACGAGCTCCAGGAAATTCGCGATCGTCTTGGGGGCCTTGTCGTACAGCAGCCGAAACGTCAACCGTCCCTGGCTGGTCTCCATCACCACCATCTTCTGCGTCACGACCTCAAGCACCACCGGCGCCGCCGACAGCGCCCCGCCGTAGGGCATCCAGGTGATCTCGTACCGGCCCTGCTGATGCAGCACCGGATAGAACCGCGTCAGGTCAAACCGCAGCCCCACCGACGCCAGCGGCGCCAGCGTCAGCATCGGCACCGGGTAGTCTGGACGGTTCACAACGCGATCCCCTAGCGAGTTGTTCCCCTCGGCGACGATCCGCAGGCAGCGAAAACGATCGCCGGAAAAGACGTGTTCGAGCGGCAGACCCACGAACGGAAAATCGCCGTGCGCCACATCCGTCGCCGGCACCTGCAACGTCACCGGGTCGAGCGTCCGGTTCCGCAGGATGAACTCACCCATCACCGGGCTGCCGACCGACAGCGTCGTGCGATCCAGCCGCAGTTCACACTCCACCAGCGTCGGCAGCACCGCCAGCGGCGCCGCCTCGCGCACTGGCGCAGAGGTCACCGGCTGCGAGGTCACCGCGTCCGGCGACTGCGCCATCGCCATCATTCCCGCCAGCATCAACAGCAGTCGGCTCATGTGCTCCTCTGCCCTCGCGACACCAATCTAGGCCCCCGTTCCAGAGAGCACCGTCACGATCGTCCTGCACATGATCCGCAAATCCAGCCCCAAAGACCAGTGGTCAATGTACTCCAAATCCAGGCGCATCCACTCGTCGAACGGCACCCGATGCCGGCCGCGGATCTGCCACAGGCAGGTCAGCCCGGGGCGCATCGACAGCCGCCGCCGCTGCCACCGGTCATACTGCGCCACTTCCTGCGGAATCGGCGGGCGCGGACCGACCATCGACATGTCGCCGCGCAGCACATTGAAGAGTTGCGGCAGCTCGTCGATGCTGTACTTTCGCAGCCACGCCCCCAGCGCCGTCACCCGCGGATCGACCCGGCTCTTGAACACCGGCCCGCTCGACTCGTTCAGGTGCGCCACCTCTCCCAGCCGCCGATCGGCGTCCGCCATCATCGTGCGGAACTTCAGCATCCGAAACAGCCGGCCGTTCAGACCCACGCGCTCCTGCCGAAACAGAATCGGCCCGGGGCTGCTGCTGCGAATCAGACCGGCGCATACCAGCATTATCGGCCCGCTAACGACAATCCCGACAGTCGCCAGCAGCAGGTCCACAATCCGCTTGATCGCCAGCAGCTCCGGGGCATGCCGCGTCCGCGCATAGGCCAGCATCGGAATGCCGTGCACGTCCTCCATCACCGGCGCGGTGTGGCACAGCGGCGACTCGGCCAGCACGTGCGCCGGCACACCCACCTCTTCACACCCGCGCACCGCCGGAAGCACCTGCGCCAGCCGGTCGATCGGCACCGCGAAATAGACCTCGTCGACCACCGCGCGGTCCAGTAATCCCGCCAGGTCGCTGATGTCACCCAGCACGGCGCCGGTCGCCAGCGGACCGCGCGGCCGCTCGCCGGGCACGCTCAGGTGGCCGACCACGGCGCTGCGTCCCAGCCCGTTGCTGCGCAGCAGGCGCCGCAGTCGCACCGCGTCGCGGCCCGCACCCACAATCAGCACGTGCCGATCGCGGCGCGATGCCAGCCGCCGCGCCGCCAGCGCACTTATTCCCCGCGCCACGAGCGCGGTTGCGGGCAGCAGCCCCGTGAACAGCACTACCTGCCGCCGGGGAAACACATCGCGCCGGAAAAACAGCGCCAGCCCCGCCAGCATCAGTCCCAATACTGCCGCCCCCAGCAGCGCCCGGCTCACGTACCACTGCGGCCGGCGCCACTGCCGCTCGTACCAGCCCAGGCTGCGCAACACCACCGGCCACGCCACCGGCAGCACCGCCAGCGTCCAGTAGTGCACCTCGAACGCGCTGCCAAACCCCGGCAGCACCTCGGGCCACGGCTTGTGCAGCCAGCACCACGTGCGCAGCAGGTCGGCGACGACATACGTCGCGATGACTGTCAGCACGTCGCCGGCGATCAGCAGCAGGCGCGCCATCCGCCAGGAATGCGATACCGACATGGCGCCGACCTCGCGCATCCGCCGCCGCGCCGGCCCGCTGCCGACGCGCGCTGCGGCGGCGCCATTCTAGAGCCAGCCGCGCGATCGTGCTTCGCCGCGCCGGCCGGCCGTGCGGCGTGGAACTCGCGCGCCCCATCGATTAGCCTGTCTGGCGCCGCGGGCCATTCGGCCGCGCCCGGCCCGCGATTCGGCGCCGACCGCCACCGGGTCGGTCCGCACGCCCGGCGTCGCGCGGCGGGAGCCTCTCGCGATGAGCATCATTCAGGAATTAAAGGAATTCGCCGTCAAGGGCAACGCGGTAGACATGGCCGTCGGCATCATCATGGGGGCCGCCTTCGGCAAGGTCATCAGCTCGCTCGTCAACGACGTCATCATGCCGCCGCTCGGCATGGCGCTCGGAGGGGTCGATTTCAAGCATCTCCAGGTGGTGCTCAAGACCGCCGCGCTCGGCAAGGAAGAGGTCGCGATCAAGTACGGCCTGTTCATCAACAACGTCATTGACTTTCTCATCGTCGCGTTCGCGATGTTCGTCGTCGTCAAGGCGATGAACCGCATGATCGGCCGGCGCGAGATGCCCAAGGCCGGCTGACGCCGCCGCGTTTCGCGCGTCGCGGCCGCTGCAACCTCGTCGGGGTGTTCGCTCCATGGCTGGCCCGTCCCCATCGTCGACCCGGTCTGCGTCCGACCCGCCGCAGGGCACGGCGCTACCGTCGCGGCGCCGCCGCCGCTGGCCCTGGGCCGTCGGCGCGCTGCTGCTGCTGGCGATCGGCGTAGTCGCGACGCTGCCCTACTGGATCGGCCTGCCGGTCGTCACCAACGCCCTGCTCTCGTTCGCCAACCAGCAGCTTCGCGGCACGGTCTCGGCCGGCGGGGCGTCGCTTTCGTGGCTCGGGCCGACCGAGGCCCGCGGCGTCACCATTCGCGATCCACAAGGTCGAACCGTCCTCGCCGCCGAGCGCATCAGCTGTCCGGCCGGGCTTTGGGGACTGCTCACCGGCTGGCGCACCTTCGGCGAGGTCGTCATCGACAATCCGCTCGTCAGCCTCTATGTCGACGAGCACGGCGACACGTCCCTCGCCGAGACCTTCGCCGCGCGTCACCCCGATGCCAACCCCGATTCAGCCGGCGTGCCGCCGCAGTTTGTCGGGCGATTGCGCGTCCGCTCCGGCCGCGTGCACGCCGAACGGGCCGGCGGCGCCACGCTCGATCTGCCCACCCTCAGCCTCGATGCGCAGTGCCGCACGCTGTCCGACATCGCCGGCACCTTCTCGCTCGGCTTTTCCGACGGCGCCACGCTCGACGCCGCGGCGCAGCTCACCGGGCTGATCGCTGCGTCCGGCCGATTCTCGCCGCGCGACGCCCGGCTGAAGCTCAACGCCCGCAGCACGCAGCCGATCAACCTCGACCCGGTCGCGGCCATCTTCGCGCCGCAGACCGGCCTGCGCGGGCGACTGACGGTGACGGTCGAGTCGCAGTCGCAAGGCGACGACCTGACCGCCACGATCACCGCCACCGCCTCCAACCTGCGGGCCGACGCCGCCACTTCGGCGGGAGTGCAGCCGATCGACGTCCGCCTGACCGGCAAGCTGACGCGCGGCGCCGAGCGGTTCGCGGCCGCGTTCGACATCGACAGCCCGGCCGGGCAGTTCAACGCCAAGCTCGACATGGGTCTCTCGGCTCGCGCCGCGGTCGCGCCCACTGAATCCTGGAATGCCGCGCTCTCCGCCGGCCGCGCCCCGGCACTGCCCGAGATGTCGCTGACGGCCTCGGGCAAGATCGACCTGGTGGCGCTCAGCCGCGCGCTGCCCGGCCTGGTTCGCCTCCGCCCCGGGCAGCAAATCCAGTCCGGCTTGGCCGAGGTCCGCCGCATCACTCTGCATGGCGGCCCGCAGCCACGCGGCGAGCTCGATCTGCGCCTCGAAGGCCTGACGGCGGCGGGCGGCGGCCGCACGGTGCGCGTCGAGCCGATCGCGATCACGGCGACCGCCGGCGCGAGCGGCGACGGCCCGCTGGCGCTCCATGCCGACGTGCGGTCGGCCTTTGTCAACGCCCAGATCGCCGCGTCGGGTTCGAAGTTCTCGGCCGAGTTTCGCGCCCAGCTCGACTCGCTCCAGCAGCAGCTCGGGCAAATCTTCGACCTCGGCAACTGGCCGCTCGCCGGCGTCGCGACCGGCAAGTTGGCATTGAGTTTCGTTTCCGCCGGCCAAGTCGAGGCCGATTGCACGCTCTCGACCGAGCAGTTCCGCTACGCCGACAGCGTCAGCGGGCAACTGCACCTGGAGACGAAGATCACCACGCAGCCGGGCGCGGTCGCGTTTGCCGCGCGCGGCGGCGTCGACCAGTTTTCTGCCGGCTCCGGCACCGGCGCGTTCCGCCAGCCGCGCGTCGAGCTGGCGTGCGACGGGCGATACGAGACCGAGCGCGATCGGCTGGAGCTGCGCCAATGTCGCGTGTCCGGCGCGCCGCTGATGTTGGAGTGCGCCGGCACGATCGACCAGCTCTCGACTCAGCCGCAGGTGCAGCTCTCCGGCCGATATGACGCCGCCTGGGAAGAGCTGACGCGCCTGCTGCACCAGCGGCTGCCGTCGACCGAGCACAACCTCGCCGTCCGCGGCCGCGGCGCGAGCGAGTTCAAGCTGGCCGGCAGGCTGGCGGGCGCCGGGCCGTCGCCGCTGGCCGCGATGTCGGGCAGCGCCGGCGTCGCCTGGAGCGCGGCCGACCTGTTCGGCGTCGAGGTCGGCGCGGTCCAGCTGCTGCCGCGCCTGACCGACGGCCGCCTGACGCTGCCGCCCGCCGAGATCGCCGCCGCCGATGGCAAGGTTCGCCTGGCGGGCGAGGTCGACTTTCGTCCAGCCGAGCCGCTGCTGCGCCTGCCGGGCCAGCTGCGCCTGCTCGACAAGGTGCGCCTCACGCCCGAGCTCGGCCGCGAGCTGCTCAGCCGCATCAATCCCATTTTCCAGTTCATGACGCGCGTCGATGGCCGCGTTTCGCTGGCGCTGGCGGACGTGGCGCTGCCGCTCGGGCCGGGCATCCGCACCGGCGGCGCCGGCGCGGGCGTGCTCGATCTCAACGGCATCCGCGTGCAGCCGGGCGGCGTGCTCGCCGAGCTGATGCAGCTGGGCGGATTGCCGATCGAGCAGCTCTACCCGGCCGAGATCAGCCAGGTGGACTTCGTCATCCGCGACGGGCGGATTCGATACGACAATTTCACGCTCGTTTTTCCGCAGGGGTTCGACCTGAAGTTCTACGGCTCGGTCGGCTTCGACGATTCGCTCGACCTGGTAGTGTCGCTGCCGGTGACCGCGGGGCTGCTCGAAAGGCTGAGGGTGCGCGGCGCGGCGGCCGGCGTGCTGGCGTCGGGCCTGCGCGTCGATGTGCCTCTGGTCGGCACGCGCGAAAAGCCGCGGCTGGACTTCGCCCGCGTCGACACCGGCAAGCTGCTGAAGGGGCTGCTCACTCCGCAGGGGGCCAGGCAGGGCATCGACACGCTGCTGCGCGACATCGCGCGGCCGCCGCCCGCCGACGATCAGCCCGCCAACAAGCCCCGCGGACGGCGCAAGCGATGATCCGCGAGTCCGTCCAGCGCGCCGTCGAACGCTGGCTGACGCAGCCGGGTCGCGAGCTGAGCCGCACCGCCCAGCTCGTCAGCCTGCAAGTGCAGCTGTGGCGGTTCTGTGCGCGGCGCCTGCGCGAAAACAACGTCATGGCGATGAGCGCCGCGCTCTCGTTCCGCACCATCTTCGCCCTCATTCCGACGCTGGTGCTGGCGTTCCTCGCCGCCCGGGCGGTCGGCGCGCTGGCCGACAGCCGCGCCAGCCTGACGAAATTCCTCTCCGTCAGCGGCCTGGCGCAGATCACCTATCGCGAGCCCGAGGGGCCGCCGGCGGAACTGGCCGGCGACGCCCCCGCCGAGCGCGGCCTGAACGTCGCCGACGAGATTCTCGCCGCCGTCGACCGCGTGCAGTCGAAACTCACCTTTCAGCGCGTCGGGCCGATCGGCGGCATGCTGTTCATCTGGACGGCCATCACGCTGCTGACGACGATCGAGCGGTCGCTCAATCGTGTGTTCGGCGCGCCGCGCAGCCGCGGAGCGCCGCGGCGCGTGCTGCTCTACTGGTCGGCGATGACGCTCGGGCCGCTGCTGCTGGCGGTGGCGTCGCACCTGGGAACCCGGGTGATCGACGCCTTCCGCGGCCAGCCGGGGGTGTCGTGGCTGCTGGTGCTGGTGGGCTGGCTCGGGCCGATCGCGGTCGGCGTCATCGTCGTCGCGGGCATCTACGTCTTCATGCCCAACACGCGCGTCGACCCGCGGGCGGCGCTGGGCGGCGCCGCGGTCGCCGTGGCGCTGTGGCTCTTCGCGAAGTGGGGCTTCTCGACCTACGTCCAGCGGCTGGTGCTGCGCGGGAATCTCTACGGCGTGCTGGGCGTCTTTCCGCTGTTCATGATGTGGCTCAACCTGTCGTGGATGATCTTCCTGTTCGGCGCCGAGCTGACCCACGCCGCCGCCAACGTCGGCAAGGTCCGCTGGGGCGATCGGCACGACAACAGCTTTCTTTCGCCTGCCGACGCTTTGGCCGTGGCGCTGGCGGTGGCGCGCTCGTTTCGCGCCGGCCGCGGCCCGGTCGAGGCGGACCAGCTCGCCCGCGCGCTCAACATGCCCGCCCACGCCGTCCGCTGGATCCTCGCCCGCTTCGAGCGCCAGGGACTGGTCTGCCCCGTCACGGTCGGCCGCAACCCGACGCGCTTCGCACTGGTCGCGCCGGCCGAGCGAGTGCGCGTCGCCGAGGTGCTGGCCGTCGCCGAGCTGCGCGACCTCTCCTTCGCCGACAACGGCCGCAGCGCCGACATCGACGAGCTGATCGCACGCTTCCGCGATCGCATGCACGGCGGCGTGTCTGACGTCACGCTGGCCGACCTGCTGCACGATTTGAAGGACGGCTGACTTCCGCCGCCGCGCCTATCGGTTGAGTGAGAGCTGCACCGGCGTGGCCGCGCCGGCGCCCGCCGGCCGCATGCCGCCGCGCCGCAGCGCGCGGTTGCCGAGCTGTCCGCAGGCGGCCATCAGCTCGCGCCCCTTGGTGGTGCGGCGCTTGCAGAACTGCCCGGCCGCCGACAGCGCCGCCAGAAACGCCGTCACCGATTCCTCGCTCGGCGCCGGCCACGGCGAGTCGTGCCGCGGGTTGTAGGGAATCACGTTCACGCTGCAGCGGATCGGCCGAAGGTAGTCGCACAGCTCGGCGGCGTGCTCGAGCCGGTCGTTCACGCCGGGAATCAGCACGTACTCAATCATGATCGGCGCGCCGGCCCGGCGCGGAAAGTCGATCATCGCCGAGCGCAGCGCCGCCAGGTCGTCGGTGCGGTTGATCGGCATGAGGCGCGAGCGGATCTCGTCGTTGGGCGCGTTCAGCGAGACGGCCAGGTTCAGCCGCCGCCAGCCCAGCGCCGACAAGCGCCGGATACCGTCCACGCGCCCGACGGTCGAGACCGTGATCCGCGCCCGGGCGATCGCCAGCCCGGACGGGTCGGCCAGCACGCGAATGGCCTGCACGACCGCGTCGAAGTTGTCGAGCGGCTCGCCCATGCCCATGAAGACAACGTTTTTGATCGTCACCCGCAGGTCGCGCTGGGCCGCCACCGCCTGGCCGACGATCTCGCCAGCCGAGAGCTGCCGCAGCAGCCCAAGCTGGGCCGTCTCGCAGAAGACGCAGCCGCGCCCGCAGCCCACCTGCGACGAGACGCACAGCGAGTGCCAGCTGCGCCCGCGGCCGCCCATGGGAATGATGACCGATTCGAATTCGGCGCCGTCCGGCGCGGCCTGGACGAACTTGGTGACGCCGTCCGCCGCCTGCGTTCGAACGATGGGATGCAGGTCGAACGACGTGCCCGGCCGCGCGCCGCCATCCGCGAATTCCGCCAGCCCGTCGCCGTCGGCCCGGCCGCGCACGATCGCGCCGTAGGCCGCCCGCGCCGCGCGCAGCCGATGCCGCGGGATGGCCGCGTGCGCGACCCACTCGTCAAAGGTCAGCCCGAGAATGTTCGGCCCGCCTGGCGCGCTCATGGATGCGTCCGACCGGCCGCGGCGAGATTGTGCGGCCGCCGGCCTGATAACCGGCGCGGCAACTTGCCCGGCCGGCGCTTGTATTCTACTTGGATTCTGAAGCGCATCCCATCGCGCGGGGGGAGAAGTCCACGATGCCAGCCGAAGCCGCCTTGGCGCGCAGCTCGACGCTGCGCGATCTGATCGAAACTGAAATCAGCCGATTCCTGGCCGTGACACGCCACGGGGCCGAAGGAGACCTGTACCTCGGTCGCCGGCGTCATCGACGGCACTATCGCACCTGGCCGCTGCTGGTGGCCCGGCTGGCGAACCTGAAGCGCGAAGACCTCAGCGTGTCGCTGGCGAACGCGTCGGCCGCCGGGCTGGCCTTCCGCGCGCCGCGACCCTACAAGGCGGGCAGCTTCGTGGCGATCAAGCTGTTCTGGCACGATCCGCGGGCCTATCGCGTCCCGGCGATCGTGCGGCACTGCCGCAGCGACGCGACGCCCAAGTGCGACTCCACCGCGTTCCTGATCGGCTGCGAGTTCGCGCTCGCCGACGACGCGCTGCTGGAGCGCGTCTGCGAGGCGCGACTCGGGTGGTACGACGCCTGACGCCGCGCGTTGCGCCGCGCGATGGTTCGGTCGCGCGGCAGCCGCTGGGCTAGACGTTCGCCGGCTGTTGCGATTCCTCGCGCAGCACGACCTTGCGCGAGAGCTTCACGCGGCCGTGCTCGTCGATCGCGATCACCTTGACGCGCATCACGTCGCCGACCTTGCACACGTCGGTCACCTTGCCGACGTAGTCGCTCGACAGCTCACTGATGTGGCACAGGCCGTCCTGGCCGGGCGAGATCTCGATGAACGCGCCGAACTCCTTGATGCTCGCCACCTTGCCGGTGTAGACCTTGCCGACCTTCACCTCTTCGGCGATGGCCTCGATGATGTCGCGCGCCTGCTGGGCGCCGTCGGCCGACAGGCAGCTGATGTGAATCGTGCCGTCGTCCGAGATGTCCACCTTGGCGCCGGTGGTGGCCTCGATGCCGCGGATGCCCTTGCCGGCCGGCCCGATGACGCGACCGATCTTCTCCGGGTTGATCTTGATCGTGAGCAGTCGCGGGGCGTACTGGCTGATGTTCGGCCGCGGCGCCCGCAAGGCGTTGATCATCTCTCGCAGGATCGCCAGCCGCGCGACGCGCGCCCGCTCGAGCACCTGCACGATCAGCTCCTGCCGGATGCCGCGGGCCTTCAGGTCAAGCTGCACGCCGGTGATGCCGACGCCCGAGCCGGCGACCTTGAAATCCATGTCGCCGAAGTGATCTTCCTCGCCGAGGATGTCGGTCAGCAGCACTTCGCGCGAACCGTCCGACACCATGCCGATCGAGATGCCGGCAATCGGGTGGATGATCGGCACGCCGGCGTCCATCAGGCTGAGGGTGCCGTCGCTGACCGAGGCCATCGAGCTGGAGCCGTTCGACTCCATGATGTCGCTGACGACGCGGATGGTGTAGGGAAACCGGTCGCCGCCGGTAGACCGGCTCGAGCGAGCCGCTCGGCCAGCTTTTGCCGTGGCCGATCTCGCCGCCTGGGGCCCATGATCCGCCGCACCTCGCCCACCGAGAAGGGCGGAAGTTGTAGTGCAGCATGAACTTCTTGCTGTATTCCTCGATCAGGCGTCGAACGACCTGCTCGTCACGCGACGTGCCGAGCGTGACCACGACCAGCCGCCTGCGGGTGTCCGCCAGGTGGCTGAACAGCGCCGAGCCGTGCGTTCGTGGCAGCACGCCGGCTTCGCACTTGATGTGGCGAATCTCGTCCGGCTTGCGACCATCGGGGCGGATGCCGTCGTTCAGAATGACCTGCCGCACGACGGCCTCTTCCAGCCGTTGCAGCTCGGCGTACACCTCGTTGCGCGCGAACTCGGGCTTGTCGGCGTCCTTGGGGAGAGAGGGTGTCCATCACCTCGTCGACGGCCTTGACGGCGTCAGCGGCTCCTGCTTCTTGATCCGCTTGCCGCCGCGGAATTCGCCGCGCGCCATCTGCTCGACCTTCTGCTGCAGGGTGATGTTCGGCTCGGGCGGCGTCCAGACCTTCTTGACGCCCACCTTCTGCGAAAGCTCGTCGACCAGCTCCACGATCTCCTGCACCACCCGCGTGCCAAACGCGATCGCCTCGGCAATGGTCGCCTCGGGCAGCTCTTTCGCGCCGACCTCGATCATGTTGATGGCGTCGCGGTGGCCGGCCAGCAGCAGGTCCAGGTCGCCGGCGTTGCGCTGCTGCACGGTCGGATTGACGATGAACTCGCCTTCCACCCGGCCGATGCGGACCGCGCCGGTCGGCCCCTCGAACGGAACCGGGCTGACGGCCAGCGCCGCCGACGCGCCGACCATCGCCAGCACGTCCGGGTCGTTCTCGGCGTCGGCCGACAGCACCATGCATTGGATCACCACTTCGTCGCGATAGCCCTCCGGAAAGAGCGGGCGCATCGGCCGATCGATGTTGCGCATGGTGAGGATTTCTTTGGTGGTCGGCCGGCCTTCGCGCTTGTAGAAGCCGCCCGGGAACTTGCCGGCGGCGTACATTTTCTCGCGGTAGTCGACCTGGAGCGGGAAGAAGTCGATCCCCTCGCGCGGCTTGCCGGTGACGACGGTGGCAAGCACCACGGTGTCGCCGAAGCGCACCAGCGCCGAGCCGTGGGCCTGGCGCGCCATCTTGCCGGTTTCGATGGTCAGCAATCGTCCGCCGATTTCCTTCTCAACCTTGTACGTCAACATCGATGACTCCATCTCCCAAACGAGGGGTTACGCCCAATCCGCGGATAGTGTGAGCGGCGCCCGCGCGCAGTGCGGCGGCGCGGCGGCTCGGCACAAGCCGGGCAGACTCTCGAAGCGCGCGACGAATTGACAACGCCAAAGCTGAGCCGAGGTGGGAAGGAAACGGCGCGCGGCGCCGTCGGCTTACTTCCGCAGGCCCAATCGTCCGATGACCGTCTGGTATCGATCAGGATCACGCCGTGTCAGATACTTCAGCAGGCTCGATCGCTTGCCGACGAGCTTCAACAGACCGCGGCGGGAGGAGTGGTCCTTCTTGTGGCTCTTGAGATGCTCGGTGAGCTGCGAAATCCGCTCGGTCAGCAGCGCAATCTGGACCTCGGGCGAGCCCGTGTCGATGTCCGTGACCCGGTACGACCTAACCAGTTCCGTCTTCCGCTCTGCCGTCAGCATACGCCCGAACCGCACTCCCGTTCCGACACCATCCCGACCGACCTGGCCGCGGCCCCACGCCGCGACGCCCGTCTTCGACAACACGCTTCGCTTCGCACGCGAAAACTAGCCGCAGCCCGCCCCTTTTGCAAGCCCGAAACGCGGAACTTCCGCCGGTGATCCTGCATCCATGCCCTGACCGGGGCCGCCGACCGGCGACACTCCCAGCGCACAACATCATTAAATCAAAAGGATTACGCGCCGCCAGCCGCGTCCTTGCCCAGCAGCGTCTCGGCCGCCTGCAGCAGGCGTTCCATGCGGAACGGCTTGTTGATGTAATCGTCGACCCCCAGCGCCCGGGCATACGATTCGTGCCGCTTCCCCTCATTGGCGGTGATCATGATCACATACGGCCGTTTGCCACGCACTTTCTTAGGCTGCATCTTCTCGAGCACCAGAAAGCCGCTGCGCTTCGGCAGCATCATGTCGAGCACGATCAGGTCCGGGCTGGCCGAGCCGGCCTTCTCGACCGCCTGATTGCCATCCGTGGCCGTGTGAACCGTGGCGCCGGCGTCGGTGAGCGCGAACTCCATCGCCTGGAGAATCTCCGCGTCGTCGTCGACCAGCAACACCGACTTGCCTTCGAGAACTTCCTGCATCGCTCGGCCTCCGGGTGGGATTGGAATGCCGCCCCGCGACCAGTATAGGCCGGCACGGCGCGCGGCCGCAACGGCTGGTTGGCAAATCGCGCCCGGTCGGCTACACACTGCCGGCGATGAGCAACCTGCAATCCGGATCGGGCAATCGCCGTCGGCCGATGTTTTCGGTACTCGGCGTCGCCGGCGGACTGGCGCTGCTGCTGGTCCTGCCAGGCTGCCCGGTGACGAACCCGCTGCCGACCCAGGCGCAGATCGAGGATCTGACCCTCGCGGACGGCGGCGGCAAGTACTACCTCTATGTCCCCTCGACGTACGATCGGCGGCGAGCCTATCCGCTGGTGATCGCCTGCCACGGCACCAACCCGTGGGACAGCGCCTATTCCCAGATCCGCGAATGGGCCCTGTTCGCCGAGCAATCCGGCATCATCGTCGCCGCCCCGGTTCTGACCGGCACCAAGGGCGATTTCCGGCCGCCCGCGCCGGAGCAGATCCGCCGCCAGCAGGCCGACGAGCGGACCCTTCTGGCACTGGTGACCGCCATCAAGGCCGCCCGCAACGTGGCGGAGGAACAGGTCTTCATGACCGGCTGGTCGGCCGGGTCGTTCGCGATCCTGCACACGGGGCTGAATCATCCGGAGCTGTTCCGGGCGCTGGCCATCCGCCAGGGAACATTCAACCCCGAATTCATGACCGCCAGCGACGAGCGGCTCGATCGCTGGCAGCCGATCTTCGTTTACTACGGCGTGATGGACCCGCTGCGCGACGAGTCGCTCAAGTGCATCGCGTGGCTTCGCGACCACAAGCTGTTCGTCGAGTCGCGCGAGATGCTCGGCGGCCACAAGCGCGAGGACGTGCGCGTCTCGTGGGACTTCTTCCGCAAGGTCGTCCGCGAGCGGCCGTGGGTGCGGCCGCGGTTCGCGCGGACCGACCTGTCGAACCGCGGCGCGGTGCGCTTCTGGTGCGACAGTCAGCCGGCGTACGTGGGCATTCGCTGGGATTTCGGCGACGGGCAGACGTCGGACGAGCCGGCGCCGCAGCACGAGTACGCCGCGCCAGGCCGCTACGACGCCGCCTGCACGGTGCGCCTCAAGAGCGGCAAGAGCTATCGCCGGCCCCTGGCGGTGCAGATTGGCCCGCCCGGCGGATGACGGCGCCGTGTCATGCGGCGTGCCGCCGGGTCGGATCGTCGGTCATCGCGTTCCAAGGATCTGCGACGCCGACGGCAGCCGGGCGCGGAGCGCCTCGAGCGCGCGGGCGCGCAGCATGAACACCGCCCCTTCCGATCGGCCGAGCGCGGCGGCGATGTCGGCCGCCGATCGCCCTTCGAGCTCATACAGTTGCAGCACGGTTCGATAGTCGCGCGGGAGTGCATTGAGGGCTCCGGCGAGCGCGACGCGTGCCTCGGCGGCGGCTGCGACGCGACTCGGCGTCGTGGAGGTTGCGCCGAGAAGCTCGTAGAGCGCCATGTATGATTCGTCGCCGCTCGGTGCCGCCACCTGGCGGCGCGGGTCGGGCCGCTTTGACGCGGTCAGCGCCTTGATCGCATCCTGAAGGTTGTGCTCGGCGATCTGGCGCAGCCAGGGCGACAGAGATTCGATGGTCTGCCCCTTGAACGCCCCAATCTGAAGAAACGCTTCGAGATACGAGACTTGCAAGACGTCGTCGACGTCCAGCGCGCCGCGCCACGCCGGCGAAATGCAATCGGCCAGCGCGGCACGCAACGGCGGACCCATCAACTCCAGCAGCGCCGCCAGCGCCGCGCGGTCGCCGGCAACGGCCCTGGCGACGCGCGAATCGGTCACTTTCCCCGACATGCGCGTGCTCTCCTCGGCAGCGCAACCCGCTCTTCGCAATACAGTTAGCTTAGCGTTCCCCGCGGGTCGCGCTCAAGCGCGTGAGTGGGCGGCTCATCGCTCGCCTTGCTCCTGGCACACGTTGGTGAGGCCGATCGGTACGCACCCGGCCGGCCACAGCGCAAGGAGCGACCATGAACATCTCGTCGAACCGGAACCACTGCACCGAATCGCCATCGGGCGCCGCGCACGTGCGCGTCGGCCGCGACCGGTCACGGCGACGCACCGGGCTGGTACGCCGCGCGGCCCACGTTGTCGGCGCGCTGACGGCGCTGGGGGCGATCGCTGTCCAGGCTCAACCGGCCGGCTTTGCCCCGTGTCCCGGACAGGTCACCGCGACCTCCATGCCGACGCCGCGAACGGTGGTCGTCCAGGTGCTCGAGGTCCGGGCGTTGCAGAGGTTCGATCCGACGATCCTGGGCGTCTCGAACGACGCCGACTTCTTCGGCGACGTCACCATCGACGGGCACCGGTTCAATCTTCCGATCAAGGAGGGGCGAAACGACGCCTTCTGGGACAAGCGCGGCGGCGCCGAAGGCACCTTCGCGCAGGACGTCAGCGGCAACTCGGTCAGCATCCAGGTTCACATCCGCGAGGATGACCAGCTCGGCACCGGCGCCGACAACGAGGCCGACATCAGCCCCGCGTCCGGCCGGACGCGGCTCAACCTGGTCTTCAATCTTTGCTCGATGCGCGTCAGCGGCGACGTTCCCGAGCAGGGCGCGCAGGACGTGATTGTGGCCGAGGGCAACGGCGATGCCGGGCGGGCCCGAATCCGGCTGCGCGTCGGACTCGACGAAGGGCGTCCGCCGACGACCGACGACGTGGCGCTGGTCAACGCCGACCTGGTGCAGGTCGTCCACGATGCCTCGCGCCTGATTGCCGACAAGCCGACCGTCGTCATGGTCCGCGTCGCGAACAATTTCTCGACGCCCGAGGATCTGCCGGTGCGCGTGGTGGCAACCGAAGACGGCCGCGTGATACGCGACGAGACGCGCATGGTCCGCGTCGGCGGTCACGCCGTGCAGCGCGAATACCTCTTTGCCGACAATCCGCTCCGTTTCAGCGGAAAGGACCCGCCGGAGATCAACCCGCTGAACTTCCTCCCGCCGCCGAGCGTGGTCGAGGTGACCGTGACCGTCGATCCCTCGCGCGCGCTCGAGAGCGGTCTGCCGGCGCTCGACTGCCGCCGGCTGAACAACACCACGACGCTGCGGCGCAAGTGCTTCCGCACGCGCCCGCTCGAACTGATGTGGGGTCGCGCCGGGACGGCGCTCGACATCGGCTTCTTTGTTCCGCATGACCGATTCAAGCTGACGCAGCGGCTCGGGCACGGCTTCATCTCCGCCACCTACCCGATCGCGCCCGACAATCTCACTTCCGACACGGCGAGCTTTGACATCCTCCCCCCCGCCACCGCCGTGCTCGACGTCCTGCACGCAGTTGCCGGCCTGACGGGCTTGCCAGCCGACGCCATCCAGCCGTTCATCATGGTGTACGAGATGAACATCATCGCCGGAATCGCCGGCAACGACCGGCTGATGGGCGTGCTGCCGACGGGGTTCTTCAATCGTTACTCGTATGACCTGTGGGCGGACACCATCGGCCTGTCGCTGGGCGAGTTTGCGCCGCGGGCGGTTATCTTCGAGCCCGACGGACAGTCGATCATGCCGCCGCCGCCCTTCGAAGATGACATCGATGGCGCGACGCTCGCCGCGCACGAACTCGGGCACACCTTCGGACTGAGCGTGGACGAAGACCTCAAGAACATCTTCTGCAACGTTTCGCTGCCGGAAATCTTCAACGGGACCGGCTACGCCAACCCGGCAATCCTGCTGTGCGGCGCGCTCGGCGGCTTTGACGAATACAAGCTCGACGACCCCGATCGCGCGCTCGGTCTGCCGGCCCACGGGTTCTGGGTCGCCCAGGGCGTCGAGCCGCCCGAGCTCGCCATGCTCCCCGGAAACGAGCTCTGCGATGCGCACTGCCTGATGGGCAATGGCTCCATGAACCGCCGCGCCGGCGCCGTGCCGACCGGCGTACAGTGGATTGACCTGGCCGACTACGAGCAGCTGCTCGACAAGTTCACCGAGTCGATCGACCCGGAGCTGATGCTGGTGTCGGGCGTGGTGACCTTCGACAACCGCGCCCAATTCTCGCCCTTCTATCGCATCGGCACCGGCGTGGCCGACATCGTCCCAGACGCTAACCGGCTGAAAGAGAGCACCTATTCGCTGCGTTTCGTCCGGCTGGAGGGAGCACTGTCCGAGTATGACCCGCATCGCGTCGAACGGGTCATCTCCGAAATCCCGCTGCCGCTGATTCCACAAACGGCCGACGCCCGGCAAATCATGCCGTTCGCCTTCTTCTCGCTGAAGGTGCCCGTGCCCGATGGCCGCACCGATCTGATTCAGCTCTGGAACCAGATCACAAACACCAAGCTGGCCGAGCGTGCCGTCACGGCCGCTGCGCCGAGCATTCGCATCAGCCGGCCCGTGGATGAGCAGTCGGTGGCCCGCGGCCAGCCGCTGAACGTCTATTTCGACGCGGCCGATTCAGACAGCCGCGACGTGACCTACTCGCTGTTCGTCCGCGGCAACGGCAACAGCGGGTGGCAGGTCGTGGTGCACGGACTGGAACAGGAGGTCTCGGCGGGCGTGATCGTGCCCAAGTCGGTCGCGATTCCGACGCGCGACCTGACTCCGGGGTGGTACGAGTACCAGATCATCGCGACCGACGGCGTTAACACGGATCGCAAGCAGCGCTACTTCCAGGTGCTGGATTGCGAGGCCGGTCCGACCGCCGACGATGCCGATTCCGATGGAGTTCCCGACGCGTGCGACAACTGCCCCACGTTTGTCAATCCAGCCCAGGCGGATCTCAATCACAACGGCGTCGGCGACGCCTGCGAGGGCCGCAGTTGGAGCATTCCCTGCGGCGGCGGCGCGACGCCGGCGTCGGCGGTCACCGCACTTTCGCTCGTCGGCATGGCAAGACGCCGCCGGCGGCGACGGCAACGTTCAGTCTGATCGCTCCCTCGTGTGCGGGCGCGTGGTCGATTCTCCGGAGTCGGCCACGCGTCTTTTTCGTGCGCCGCGCCCGGTTATGATCCGGCGCATGACGACGGCGCGGAGCCACATTCAGTCTGCAAGCCGGCGGGGCGCATCCGGCGCGACGCTCGCGCTGCTGCTCTGCATCGCATCGGCCGGCGGACAGGTCGTCCCGTTGTCGACCACGCGCCCGGGCGACGATTTCTCGGCCTTCGAGCGGTTCGTCAAGCCTGCGGCCGACGACTGGCAGAGCGAGATCGACTCGGACGACTCATCAAACCAACTCGCAGCGCTCGGAGACGCCGTCGCCGCCGCGTACAAGGGCTCGCAGCCGTTTGACTCCGTCGCAACCTACTTCACGCCCGACGCACGGCTGCCGGACTTGTGCAACGCCGGTCCGATGGGCTTCCACCTCGGCGCACTGACCATCCGGCGATCGAGCTTTGGCGAATCGCATGCGGCCACCACCGCGCCGAGCCAGCCACCCGCGGCGGCGTTTCGCGATCTGATGACGGGCTACCCGCGCGGCTCCGTGCCCCGCTTCGAGTTCAAGACGGTCGGCGTCGAGCCGCAGGACGAGACGCACTTCACAACGCACGTCGTCTTTCACGCCTATTCCGGCGGCAACGCGCTCCACTCGCAGCAGAACGCCCACTGGCTTGTCCACTGGCTGCGGCCGGCCCCGCGCGCCGCGCCGCGGATTCGCGCCATCGAGGTCGAGTCCGCGGAACAGATTTTCGGCCCCGCCTTGTTCGCCGAGGCAACCCGCGCCCTGTTCGCCGACGCCCCCGCCGCACTGTCGCAACTGTCGCTCGGCTGCGACTACTGGTATGGCCGGATCGATGCCGTCGGCGAGATCAACTTCATGGGGCACAACGGCATCGCGGTCGGCGATGTGAACGGCGACGGACTGGACGACCTGTACGTCGCCCAGGGAACGGGCCTGCCCAATCTGCTGCTTGTTCAGCAGCCGAACGGCAGCGTCCGCGACACGGCCCACGCCGCGGGGGTCGACTGGCTCGACGACACCAAGGGCGTGCTGCTGATCGACTTCGACAACGACGGCGACCAGGACCTCGTCTGCGCCATCGGCCCGACGATCCTGTTCCAGGCCAACGACGGGCGCGGGAATTTCAAGCCGGTCGCAGCCTATCGCGACCCCGACCCGGCGCCGTTCTACTCGCTCGCAGCCGCCGACTACGACGGCGACGGCGACCTCGACCTGTACGCCTGCCGCTATGTGAAGGTGATGTACGGCGTCAGCGTGCCGGTGCCGTTTCAGGATGCCACGAACGGTCCGGCCAACGTGCTGCTGCGAAACGACGGGCCGGCCGGCTTTCATGATGTGACCGCCGCCGTCGGGCTGAACGTGAACAACAACCGCTTCAGCACCGCCGCCGGCTGGGCCGACTTCGACAACGACGGCGACCCCGATCTGTACGTCTCCAACGACTTCGGCCGCAACAACCTCTATCGCAACGACGGCGGCCACTTCACCGACGTCGCCGCCGAGCTGGGCGTCGAGGACCAGGCCGCCGGCATGGGCGTCTGCTGGGGCGACGTGAACAACGACGGCCGGCTCGATCTCTATGTCAGCAACATGTATTCGAGCGCCGGCCGGCGAATCTCCTATCAGCCGCGATTCCACCAGCAGAGCCCGGCCGATGTCCGCCGCGGCGCGCAGCGCCTGGCCCAGGGCAACACGCTTTTCGTCAGCGGCGCCGACGGCCGGTTTGTCGATGCCACGAATGCCGCCGGCGTGCGACTGGGGCGCTGGTCGTGGGGATCGAAATTCGTCGATCTCAACAACGACGGGCTGCTCGACCTGCTCGTCCCCAACGGCTTCCTGACGAACGCCTACAAGGACGATCTCTGAAGTTTCTTCTGGCGGCGCGTCGCGTCGCAACAGTCTTCCGCGCTTCCAGTCGCGTCGGCCCCGGCGACGACCGGCCCGGCCACCTCGGCCCCGACAGCCCAACCGTACGTCACCGGCTGGGCACAGATGACGCGCCTCATGCTGGCCGGCTATTCGTGGAGCGGCCGCGAGCGGAAGTGCTGCTATCTCAACCTCGACGGGGCGCAGTTCGCCGACATCTCCGCCGTCTCGGGCTTCGATTTTGCCGACGACGGCCGGGCGCTGGCCGTCACCGACTGGGACGGCGACGGCGACCAGGATGTCTGGCTAAAGTGCCGCACCGGGCCGCAGCTTCGCTTCCTGCGGAACGACACGCGCCGGCCGATCTCCCTGGCCATGGCGCCCATGTCGCGCTACATCGCGTTCCGCCTGACGGGCCGCCATGCGAATCGCGACGCCATCGGTGCGCGGGTCGAGGTGACCGCCGGCGGGCGGACGATCACGCGCGAGCTGACGGCCGGCGACGGCTACCTGTCGCAGTCCAGCAAGCGGCTGCACTTCGGTCTCGGAAACGTCGAGCGCGTCGAGCGCGTCGTGGTCCGCTGGCCGGGTTCGCCGACGACGCAGCAGTTCACCGGGCTCGACATCGATCGGGAATACCTCCTGCAACAGGACGATCCGCGGCCGCTCTTCGCCCCGATTCGCAACCCCCCGCCCGAGCTTCCGCAGCCCGCGCCGGGGCCGGCGCTGGACAATCCGCCGCTGAGCTTTGCGCGCATCGTCCTGCGCAGTGCGTTGCCGCTGCCGCCCGCCTTGCTGCAAGAAGTTGGGGCGGCCCCCGGCCGCGCGACCCTGGTCTGCTTCTGGGCCGGATGGTGCCAGCCCTGCCTGGATGAGCTGGCCGGCCTGGCCTCCGGCAATGAAGCGCTGGCGAGCGCGCGCTTGGACGTGCTCGGCCTGAACGTCGATCGCCCCGCCGATCGCGACAAATCACAGGCGCGACTTCTGGCTCGCAGCCCAGCGATACAAGCGCATGTCCGGCTGGCGAACGCCAGTGAAACGGCCATTCCAACGTTCGACGCCATCGTTCACAACATTCGAGACTATGGCGGGTTAGCGTCGCTGCCGGCGAGCCTGCTGATTGATGCCCGGGGGTCGGTGGCGGTGCTTTACCTGGGTGCGGCGCCCACGACGCAGCTCAAGCTTGACGCACAGCTGTTTGGCGACGGCACAATTCCGGACCCGCGGCGGGTCGCAACGACCGGCCGCTGGTACTTCGGCATCGCGCGAAACTACGTCACGCTGGCCGCGACGCTGCTGGATCGGGGGCTGACCGACGCGGCCCGGTTTTTCGGACGGCTGGCGGTAGCCACGGGGCAGTACACGCCGCGAACCGGCCCGCGCCCGCCGCGCTAGTCAGCCCTTGCAGCGGACCCCGCCGTGGCTTACGATGAAGGGCTACCATCGAGCCAGTTTGAGACGGGGCCGAATTTGTCCATGACGCGAGGAAGCTAGGTCATGACACGACGTCCGCGGTTCGTTCTCGGTGCGCTTTGCCTGCTTTCATTTTCGGCGATTGCAAACGCGCAGTGGGCCCAGTTCTTGAATCAGACGGCGACGCGCGTCAACGCGCTGCCGGGCGTGAGCACGGCCGACCCCGAGGAAAAGGACTACGCCTGGGGCGACTTCGACCACGACGGCGATACCGACCTGGTCTGCGTCCGAAAAATCCCCTTCACGCTGGAAGGCGGCAAGATCAACGTGCTGTTCATGAATGAGAACGGCGTGCTGGTCGATCGCACGTCGATTTACGCGACCGCCTCGGACGTGGGCGGCGACCAGGGCTTCAACACGCCCACCAACGATCGCGACGTGGTCGCGGTCGACGTCAACAACGACGGCTGGCTCGACATCGTCACCGCGACGACCCTCAGCGACGGCCTGCCCAAACACATCGGACACCCGCGCGTCTACATCAACCTCAAGGACAATCCGCCCGGCAGCGGCGTGTGGCAGGGGTTCCGCTTCGAGAACGCCCGCATTCCGCAGTTGCTGTCGGTGACCGGCGCGGTCGCCAATCCGCGCTTCTGCTCGGTGGCGGCCGGCGACGTGACCGGCGACGGCTACGCCGATCTCTACTTCGGCGACTACGACGGCAGCGAAATCGCCCAGTCGCCGGCCGAAAACCCCGCCAACGACATGGACAACAAGCTGCTCATCAACATGGGCGCAGCCAACCCGGGTTACTTCGTCGATGAGAGCGTCCTGCGGATGGGCACGCAGTTCAGCTATGCCGGCGTCGGCATTCGCGCCTTCACCTACACCACCTTCGGCGCCGCCTCAATCATCGCCGACATGAACGGCGACGGCATCATGGACGTGGTCAAGCAGACCGCCCTGGTGCCGCCCCAGCACGTCGCGGTGATGCGCAACCCGCCCGGCAACGTCGGCTTCTTCGACAACTACAACATCGTCTATTCAAACTCGCCGTACTTCGTCTCGGCCGCCGACCTGAATAACGACAACCGCCTCGACCTCATCATCACCGACGACAACGCCGACACCTATCTGCTCAACACCGGCAACAACCCGCAAGGGTCGCCGAACTTCACCGCCTTGACGTTTTCCTTCGCCGCCGGCGGCGACGACGGCTTCGGCAGCCAGTCCATCGCGGCCGACCTGAACAACGACGGCTTCAAGGACGTCCTCATCGCCGACATCGACGTCGACGGGTTCGGCTGCGGCCGGCGGACCCACATCTATCACAACCTCGCCAATCCGCCGAACGTCACCCTGCGTGAAGAGTCGCCGTCCATTATCCCGACCAACATGCTCACCGGCACGCACAACATCGCCGTGTTCGATCTCAACGGCGACGGCTGGAACGATGTCATCTTGGGCCGCTGCAACTCGATGGAAGTCTGGATCAACAATCCGCCGGTCTCAGTCAGCTATTCCTATCCCAGCGGCCGGCTGAGCGAGGTTCCGCCCAACCAGGCCGGCCCGTTCCAGGTCCGCATGACGCCCGTCAACGGCACGCTCAATCCGTCGACGGCCACGCTCTACTGGCGACTCAGCAGCGGCGGAGCCTTCACCCCGGTCGCGCTGTCGCAGGTCGATGCGACACTGTTCGATGCGTCCCTCCCGGCCACCGCCTGCGGCAGTACCATTCAGTACTATCTCAGCGTGCAGTTGGCCGGCGGCGCTACGTTTACCGACCCGGCCGCGGCTCCGACCACCTTCTACACCACCTTCGTCGCCACCGGTCACACCATCTCGCTTCAAGACTTCGAGGTCGACGGCAACGGCTGGACCGTCAGCCAGGATCCCGCCGTCACGTCCGGCGGCTGGGTTCGCGTCGATCCGATCGGCACCATCAGCGGCGCCGATCAGGCTCAGCCCGAGGACGACGTCGACAACCCTGGCACCATGTGCTTCGTGACTGGCCAGGGCGCGCCCGGCGGAGCCGCCGGCGCGGCCGATATCGACGGCGGCGGAGTCAATCTGGTATCCCCCGCCATCGACCTGACCGGCACCGACGCGCGCATTTCGTACTATCGCTGGTTCTACGGCGGCAGCGGCGACACCTTTGAAGTCGCGGTGTCAAACAACGACGGCGGCAGCTGGACGGTCGTGGAATCGCTTGCGGCGTCGGCCAACATCTGGACGCAGAACTCGTTTGTCGTCAGCACTTATTTCCCCGGTCAGGCGCTCTCGGCCAACGTTCGCGTGCGCTTCCGCTGCACCGATGGCGGCACCGGCACCGTCTGCGAAGGCGGGATGGACGACTTCAACGTCGACAAGATCGTCTGCTTCGTGCCGACCTGTGCCTGCTTCGGCGACATGGACGCCAGCGGCACCCGCAACGGCGACGACATCTACCGATTCGTGCAGTGCCTGTTGGTCGGCGGCGCGTGCGACTGTGCAGACTTCGCCGCGCCACCGGGACCGGACGCCAACGACATTGCTCCGTTCATCAGCGTTCTGTTGACCGATTCGGCTTGCCCGCCGCCATAGTTTCCAGCGCGGCGCGGCCAGCGTCACAACTTGAGGAGGGGGTACGGACATGAATCGTCTCGCTGGTTTGTCGTTCCCATGCATCGCCGCGTTTGTGGCGCTGGCCGCTGCGCCGGCCCGCGCGATCGATGCTCAGCCCGGCCTCGGAGAGCCCCTCATCGGGCTATCCGGCTCGGAGCTGACCCGCTTCAACGAGGGGAAGATCTCGTTCAATACGCAGTTGACCGCCGCTCAGGGGCTCGGACCGATCATGAATCGCTCCAGCTGCGGCGCCTGTCACAACAACCCCATTGGCGGCTCCGGCTCCATCTCGGTTACGCGCTTCGGTTTCCTCGATGAAAAGTCCGAAATCTTCGACCCGCTCGACAGCCTCGGCGGCTCGCTCCTTCAGAGCCAGACGATTACCGAGGGCTGCGAAGAGGTCGTTCCGCCCGAGGCCAACGTCACCACCCTGCGAATCACCAACTCCGCTTTGGGCATCGGCCTGGTCGAGGCCATCCCCGATGCCGCCATCCTCGCGAACGAAAGCCCTGGCCCCGGCATCAGCGGCCGGGCGCACCTGGTTCAGCCGCTCGAGGACCCCATGGGCCCGCTGCGCGTCGGACGATTCGGCTGGAAGGCCCAGGTCGCGACCGTGCTCACCTTCTCGGCCGACGCCTCGCTGAACGAGCTCGGCTTGACCAATCGCCTGCTCCAGTCTGAAAACGACCCGAACGGCATTAATCCGCCCTCGCTCGCCACCTGCGACACGGTGCCCGACCCCGAGGACGGCCCGGACATCAACGGCCGGCACTTCATCGACCGCGTGACCGATTTCCAGCGCTTCTCGGCCGCTCCGCCGCAGACGCCCAAGTCCGGCATGTCCGGCGAAACCATTTTCAACGCCATCGGCTGCAATTCGTGCCACATCTCGACCTTCACCACCTCGAACGACCCCGGGCTGGAGACCGCCATCCGTAACAAGGTCATCCACCCTTATTCTGATTTCTTGCTGCACGACATGGGGCTGCTCGGCGACCTGATCAAGCAAGGCGATGCCGGCATTCGAGAGATCCGCACCCCCTCGCTCTGGGGCCTGCGCGTCCGCGATCCGATGCTGCACGACGGCCGGGCCGCCGCGGGGACTTTTGCCACGCGCGTCACCGCCGCCATCGGCTGGCACAACGTCGCCGGCAGTGAAGCCCAGCCCTCCGGTGCGGCCTTCGCGGCGCTCTCGGCAGGCGACAAGGACAAGGTCATCGCCTTTCTCGATTCGCTCGGCCGGCGCGAGTTTGACGCCGACGGCGATCGCGACGTCGACGAGGCCGACTTCGCCAGCTTCCACGCCTGCTACGGCCCCGGCCCCTACAGCCCCGATTCGCCTTGCGCCGTGCACGACATCGACCAGGACGGCGACGTGGACGACGACGATTTCGCGTTGTTCCAGACCGTTTACACCGGCGTCAACGGCGACTGCAACTTCAACAAGCAGCCCGACCTGGTGGACATCCTCACCGCCGTCAGTTCCGACTGCGACAACAACGCCGTGCCCGATGACTGCCAGCCCGAGTACGACAGCGTGTCGCTGTTCGTCGCCGTGCTGACCGGCCACAACAACAACGCCACGCTGCATTGCATGTACGATCGCAACCACGACACGTACGTCAATGGAACCGACGCTCAGTTGTTCGTGAACCACCTGCTGGGCTTCTAGGATCCGCCGGGCGCCACGTTCGCGTGGTTCGCCTCAGGCCGCGCCCGCCAGTTGCATCATCCGGCCCGATCCGCGAGCCCGCGGATCGGGTTTTTTTCTGGCGTGGTGCGGCGGACAGCACGGCCGGACCCTGCCCGCTCGAACGCGCTCTCGATGGGCACGCACCGACCATCGCTTGAGAGGCTGCGTTACAAGAGCCGAATCGCGAATCTTGGGCGGGTTGCGGAGGGGAAGGTCGCCGTGACTACGGTGCGACCAGCAGAGCCGCCAGTTCGGCCGCATCCTGTCCGTCGATGACGGCATCGGCGCTGTGCACGTTGGCGGCGCACCACGCCTCGGCCGTGGCGCACGGCGGGTCGAGCAGCACGCCGACGAACTCCTGCACGTCGAGCCCGTTCAGCTGGCCGTCGAGATTAACGTCGCCGACCAGGCAGCCCGGCAGGCTGGGCATGACCGCCGACGTCGAAAGTTCCGCCGCCCCGCCGCCGGGCGCGAACGGCTCGAGCTGTGCGCTGGCCACGCCGGGCGTGGCCGTCGCGTCGAAGCGGAAATTGAAGAGCGTTCCCCAGACGAGTGCGTTTGCGGCGGGGTTTCCGGCGTAGGTGTCGGTCTGCCAGGCGATGGTGCGGCAGGTCGCGTCGATGGTGGCGGCCCAGTCGTTGGCCGCGTTGCCGTCGCCGTCGAAGAAACCGATGTTGGCCGGCGCCGCGCCGGGCGGCAGACTGACGGTGAACCGACGCAGGCGCCGCGTGTAGTTGAGATTGTAAACGGCATATTCGAAGTGCCACACGCCGCCGCCCAGGTCGGTAGCCTTCGAGCCGACGTAGACCCGGCCCGGGTCGTCGACGGTCGAAAGCAGCTCGTTTGCCCCGCCCGACAGCCAACGCGCAATCACCGGGCCGATCACCAGCGGATTGTCCATCGACGGCGTATCGAAGAACCACTGCGACCCCAGCCACGTGGGCACGAATTTCCGCGAGCCGATGTTGTCGGTGCGGTCGGCGTCGTTATTAATGAGGTACATCGCCTCGTAGAAGTACTGCGCGGCCGGGTCGTTCAGGTCGGCGTCGGTTCCCACGCAGCGATGATCGAGCGGCCCCAGCCCGGACGGGCCGTTGCGCAGGCAGTCGACCGGCGTGCCGTCAAAATAGGAGCCGCACGGCTGCCAGCCGGCCGTCCACGGGTCCACTTCTTCGCGCGGGCCGAGCTGCGTCTGCAGGGCGTTGTTCGACGCCGCGTAGGTGTCGGAGCAGGCCAGCCCCAGCGCTGCCGAGCCGGCGCTGATGCAGCTGCCGCACTGCGAGGTGCCGACGACGAAGAAGGTGTGCTTGGCCCACGACCGCCCGATCTGCTCCAGCCGTGCGTCCTTCAGCCGATAGATGGAATAGCCCACGATCGGGTGGTTGGGGCTCATCGCCGCCTGCCACGGAATGATCTCGTCGCCCAGGTTGCAGATGGTGGTGCTGGGCGCGACCGCGACCGAACCGGCCGGAAACGTGCCGCTGTGGTTGATCTGCGACAGGCCGAAAAGCTGGAGCAGGCTGGCGCTGATGACCGCCCCGGCCGGCGCCGCCAGAAGCAGCACCACGCCGCACACCCACCACGGGCGAGTAACCAGGGCTCCCAGCGGCCTGCGGCGCGGCATCACCCACTCCACATCGTCCGACGACGCGGCGCGGTTGCACTCCGCTCAATCGGCCGATTGGGTCCGAGATCATCCTAGGCGCGCCCGGTGTGGCGGCACAGGTCCGATCTTCAGACATCGCGACGACGCCGTCGCCCCCTTGCGATTGGCCGCGCGGGCCCACCGGCCCGCACAACTCTCCGGCTGCGGCTGCGGCTGGCGCGCCCCCGAGCGGCGGGCTACTTGGCGGCGCCGACCGGTTGGAGCGCCATCGACTGGGCCAGCTCGTGCTCGGTCGGGGCGAAAGTCCGCACCAGCGGAACGATCTGCCGCAGCAGGTCGTTCTTGTCGAGCGCGGTCAGCCGGGCGCCGCCGGACTTAAGAGCCGCATCGACCTTTGCGCCGGCTATCGGGCGGATCCCGGCCTGCTCCGCGGTGCGGCGCTGGTCGGTGATCTTGGCGGCGTCGACCTGCTCGGGCAGGCCCGGCGTGCCGAACCAGATGGGCGCCGTGGCCAGGTCGATCGGCGCCGGAACCAGCGCCACGACGTGGCCCGAATCGTAGCCGATGTTCAGCCGCTCGGCGGTCTGGTTGCCGACGTAGAGAATCGGCTCGGCCGTCTGCCGCGGATGCACCAGCTCGCGCTCCACCGCCAGGACGATGACATAGCCGTCGCGGACGGTGGCGCGTTCCTTGCGCCAGTCGTTCTGATAGCCGTTGTCGAGATGGAACGGCCGGGCCACAAGCAGGTCGTTGACCGCGTGCGGCGTGGCCGGAGGTGCAGCAGCCGGCTTGGGGGCGTCGGCCATGCCGCCGCTCACCAGCGCCAGGCCGACCAGCAGGGCGCCGATGAGCGCCGTGCCGCGATAAGAAACCCGAGAATCAGCAATGATCCGAGCCATTGAAATTACTCCTGCTCGAGCTGCAAGTCATCAATCGCGACCCGGCCGCGGCTGGAGCCGACGACCGAACCGAACCGCAGACGCAGAGTGGCGATGTGGGCCAGATCGACATTCGACCCGTTGTTCAGGAAGTCGGTCAGTCGAATGCGAATGGTCTCGAATTCGTTCTGCCAGCCGGCGCCCGAGCCGTAGCCGGTCCGCTGGTAGGGCTCTTCGATGCCGCCGCCATAGGCGCCGATGTTGATCGTGCTGGAATGCGCGGCGTTGTCGACCAGCACCACCGAGAAGGTCAGGTCGGCCAACTCGGCGACGGTCTCGGGGTGGCGCGTGCCCTGGCAGGCCCGCAGGCTGATGTAGTGATAGTTGTTCCAGTTCTGCTGGGCCGGAATCACCGTCTCGTCGTAGAAGCGGTCGTCGCCCACCGTCCAGTCGAACACCACGGCCCGCGGCGTATCGGTGTTGCGCCCGCGGGTCATGCCGTTGAACGGATCCGACACGAGCCAGGTGAACACGGCGTCGTTGTCCAACATGATTCCCTCGGTCAGGTTGGCAAGCGACGTCGCCACCGCCCCGCCGCTGCTCGAGAGGTTGGCCGCCGTGTTGGTCTGGTAGTCGTCGATCACGAACCGGCCGACATTAGGCGTCGGGCGGTACTCGTTGTCGACGATCGTTGTGCTCGCCACGCCGATTGGCTTGAAATGTTCATACTGCCGCCACAGGTAATCCTTCGCCGGAATGTTGTTCTCGATGTAGTGCTTGATGAGCGCCAGGTAGACCGCCTTGGCGACCTTCTGCGCCTCGGTCTTGCCGATCAGCGTGCCGGCCGGATTGACCGTGCCGTCGGCAAAGCCCGAATCGTCGCCGCAGCAGTTGAAATCGTTGTGGAACGCGCCCTGGACATAGGTCGCCTGGCGGAAGCCCGTCGCCCGCTCGTACAGGTTGAACGAGTCGGCGATGTCGTTGTTCGGATAGCCGCCCACGTCGCGGTCGGACGAGCCGTAGATCAGGTGATAGGTGACGCCGTGCGGATCGGCGCTGCCGGTGCCCAGGAAGTCCGTCGGGGCGATGCTGCTCACCAGGCGAATGTCAGACAGAACGTAATTGGTCGGCACGAAGGTCGCGTCGAAGATGCGGTCGTATCCGCGGCAGACGCCTTCGCCGCCGCGACTGTGGCCGATCCAGATGATCTTGTGGCCGTCAATGTGCCCGTTGAGCACGCCGCCGCCGATGGTGGCCTGCTGGCCGAGAATGGCGTCGGTGTGCTGCAGGGTCGTGGTCGAGGCGGTTTCAATGCCCGGCCCGGTATTGTTCTGGTGGCTCATCACGATGTAGCCGTACGAGGCCAGGTGCTGCTGGAGGTAGTCGTACCAGGTGTAGAGGTGGCCGTTGCCGTGGCTGATGACCACCAGCGGCACCTGGCCCATGGCCGCGATATTGCTCGGATACCAGGTGCGCTCGCTGGTGAAGCCGGCCGTGACGCCGGTGACGGTGTAGTTGATCGCGGTGGTCGCCAGCGGCCCCAGCCCGCTGATGTCGTGCACGACGTACATGCCGGCCTCGGGATCGCCGAGACCGTCGATGAAGTCGCCGCAATCCAGAACGCCGTTGCGATTGACGTCGACCACGACGTCATAGCCCTTGCCGATGTCGGTCGTCCCGCCCGAGCTCGCAAGCTGGCCCGGCGTGGCGATCGTGAACGTGTCGGCCTGAATCGTGCCGCCCGGGAAGGTCACCGTCTGCGCCGCGCCGCGAACATCGGTCAGGCTCGGATCGCCGGTCCACTGGGCGTCGGTCTTGGCGTTGACGATGTAGATGTCGGCCGTGCGACCCGCGATGCTGGGGTAGCGCGTCGGATCGATCGCCAGGCTGACGCTTTCGGTGGAATTGAACGCCCGGACGTACTCAAAGAACGGATACACGCCCAGCGCGTTGCCGGCCAGTTGCGCCCGCGTGGGAATGATGGGGATCGACAGCAGCGGAATGAAACACTGCACGTCGTCGCCATTCACCTGCGTGTCGCCGTTGCAATCCACGTTCGACAGCGGGCATCCCGGGTGATCGATGCCATACTGGGCCGGGTTCACCAGCGCCTCGACGAAGGCCGGGATGTCGACCGGGTTGACGCAGGTGTCGCAGTTGGCGTCGCCCAGCGGCACACCCCATGCGACGCCCGTCATCGCCAGACAGATTGTTAGAACGGAAATCGTCCGACGGATTGTCTGAACTCGTTGCGCGCTCATTTCGCCTCCCACGTTCGGGTTCTGACCGCAGTAGAAGCTGCGCGGCAGCGGACCAACCGCCGCGACGTGGCACCCCATGCCGGCTCACCCACGACTCGCCAGATGCCAGTGGCTAATACTATACACCGGGTCCGCGAAAAAACATACCGCCGAGAATTTTCGGACGCAGAATTCGCGCCCGGATGCGCAAGCCCGTGTGCAGATGCACGATTCGGCTCGATCAGGCGCCGCGATGCATGCAGCATGTGGGCGCGAGGTGCTGTGAAAACAACTCGCGAGATCCGGACGTGCGCCAGGCCGCGCCGCGCACGGCTATCCGCGCAGCCAGCGCGCCGCCGACTTCTTCAGGCCGGCGGCCTTGTCGGTGGCCTCCCACGAGAAACCCGGCCGGCCGAAGTGGCCGTGGGCCGCGGTCTCCTCGTAGATGGGGCGGCGCAGTTTGAGCGAGTCGATGATGCCCCGCGGCGTGAGTTGGAAGTGGTCCTGAACCAGCTCCGAGAGAATGTCTTCGCGAACCTTGCCCGTGCCCGCCGTCGTCACCAGCACGCTCACCGGCTTGGCGATGCCGATCGCGTACGCCAGTTGCACCTGGCACTGGTCCGCCAGCCCGGCAGCGACGATGTTCTTCGCGATGTAGCGCGCCATGTAGCTCGCCGAGCGATCGACCTTCGAGGGGTCCTTTCCGGAGAACGCCCCGCCGCCGTGCGGCGCACGGCCGCCATAGGTATCGACGATGATCTTGCGCCCGGTCAGCCCGGTGTCGCCGTGCGGCCCGCCGATCACGAACCGCCCGGTGGGGTTGATGTGAAACACCACCCCCTTGTGCCACAGATGCTTGGCTTCGCGCATCACCACCGGCTTGATGATCTTGTCAATGATGATCTTGCGGAACTTCTCATTGCAGTTTCCGCGGCGGTCGAGCAGCTCCTTGCGCTCTTCGTGCTGCGTGCTGATGACGATCGTGTGCACGCGGTGCGGCTTGCCATCGCGATATTCCACCGTCACCTGCGACTTGCCGTCCGGCTTGAGCCAGTCGATCTCGCCGTCCATCCGCGCCTCGGCCAGCCGCTCGACCAGCCGGTGCGACAGGTAGATCGGCATGGGCATGTGCTCGCTCGCCTCGCGACAGGCGAAGCCGAACATCAGCCCCTGATCGCCGGCCCCCTGCTCGTGGGCGGCGGTCTCGTCGACGCCCTGGGAAATGTCGGCCGACTGGCTGTGCAGGCTGCGCACCACGGCGCAGCTCTGGTAGTCGAAGCGCAGCGCCGGGTCGGTGTAGCCGATCCGCTGGATCGTCCGGCGCGCGGTCTCTTCAACGTTGTTCAGCGCCTCGATCGACGCCTGGTTGTGAACCGTGACCTCGCCGGAAATGACCACCAGCCCGGTGGTGACCAGCGTCTCGCAGGCGATGCGCGCCATCGGGTCGCGCGCCAGCAGGCTGTCGACCACCGCGTCCGAGATCGCATCGGCGACCTTGTCCGGGTGGCCCATGGTGACTGATTCCGACGTGAACAGATAGGGCGCGGCGTGGTTGTTTGACGAGCCTTTCACCGAGGTCACTCCTCTACACCGGCCGTCGGGGAAAGCGGGGCGAACACCGACACCCAACTGCGATAACCCGTCCGGCACACAGCGCTGAATCGCCGAGTCTATCGGCCATTCTGTGCCGCGACAAGCCTCGTGGGCGCGGGCCGTCGGCGCCGTGCGCGCTGCCCGGAATCGCGGGGTCGGACCACGTCGTCCTCCGGGTCGGGCGCGGCGCACGCCAGTGCTCGATAACTGGTGATGCAATATCCCATTTGCGCGATTGCGTCGCGCAGCGCGGTCGAGCAGGCGGCCGCCATTTCGCGGTCGCGCGCCGCGGCGTCGCAATAGCGCCGCAGCGAGCGCGGCTCTATCCCCGCGTCGCCCGGATGGCGCCGCACGCACAGGTGCACCAGCACCTCGACCCCCTTCGCCGGATTCGCCTCCAGCGCCGCGACAATCGACCCCACGCTCGCATGGCCCGTGAACGACACGCCGGCAAACCGCTCGCTCGTCCGCAGGCCGAAGCGCCGCAGCGTATCGCCGGTCCGCCACGCCAGCGCCCGCAGCAGCAGCGTCTTGGCGAAGTTTGCCTCGGCCAGCAATGCACAGGCGCCGCGCGGCGTGCGCGGCAGGTGCAGCCGCTCGCGCGCCACGCGCACAAACGGAATGTCGTAGCGCTCCGCCAGCCGGCAGAATGGCTCAAACAGCCACGGCAGCATGTGCACGTGGCGATGCGAATTGAGGTGGTCCGGCCGCACGCCGTCCGCCAGCACGCGCTCCACCTGCGCCTCCGCCTCGTCGAGCAACTGCGCCCGAACGCGCCACGCCCCGCACGCCCGCATCAGCGGACCATAGCCGTGCAGGCGTCCGGCCCGGTCGACGATCCGGTCGACGCGCTCCGCCGGCCGCAGCGGCCGCAGTTCGACCAGGTTGACATGCACCCCCACGCCCAGGTCCGGACAGGTCGGCAGCACGTCGTCAATCGCCGCACGATAGGCCACCCCCAGCGGGTTCAGACAGGTGCTCGTCACCAGTCCGCGACGATGTGCCAGACGGATGGCCTCGTTGAAGCCGTGCGACAGCCCCAGGTCGTCGGCGTGGAAGACCAGCCAGCGGCGCACCGCGCTCATGGCCGATTCCCCCGCGGCGCGGCGCTGGCCTGTGCCGCCCCCATCGGCGTCATCTCGTACAGCCGCACGCGTCCGTCACGATGTATCAGCCGCCACGGCTCATCGACGGCACACTCGATCGCCAGGTAGCGGGCCCCGAACTGCTGCGCCACCGTCGCCAGTTCCGGACCGCCCTGTTGCGCGAACGCCGCGGCGAAGTCGGGCGGCGGTCGGCCGCGCTCCAGCTGCGCCACGTCCAGTCCGCAGATTGCTGCCAGCCGCTCGGCCCATTGTCGCAGCCCGACCCGCGTAAACGGCACCGCCTTGAAGTCGACCACGACGGCCCGCCCCGAACGCAGCCGGAAGTCTTCCAGCCACGGCGCGACCAGCACCACCGCGTCAATCGGGAGGTGGCCTGCCGCCCACTCCGCCACGCGCTGCGGCGCGCAGGTCGCCCGACCGGCCGGGTTCGAGCGGTGGCACTCGCGCCACAGCCAGTCGCTCGCAAACTGCGGCAGCCACGCCCCGCGCGCCAGCGGGGCCACCGCGATCGCCAGCGCGATCGTCAGCCCGGCCGTGAACCGCATCAGCCCGCCCGCGCCGGCGCGCCGCTCGGGCGCTTCCTGCGCCAGCGCCGCGCAGGCCGCCATGCAGACGCCCGCCTCGACCGCCAGTCGATGCAATCCCCCGGATGACTCCACGCAATCGCCCCCGCCGCGGCCGCCAGGCCGACAAGGCAACCGATGGCACGCACGTGCAGACGCTGCGCCCGCGCAGTCAGCAGCATCACGGGTGCCGCCGCCAGCAGTCGCGCGTCGTCGAACCCGCAGAGAATTCCGGCGATCCCCAGCGCGGGTTGCCGGTCGCGCGGCCGACAGACCCGCCGCGCCCAGGCGACGCCGAAGAAGAACCGGAACCAGACCATCGCGCGCAGCGGGTGGAGCTTCACGATCCACGCCGACGGACAGACCGTCAGCAGCGCCGCGCCGACGACCATCGCCAACAGGCAGGCCAGCGCCGGCCCGGCGTACGGTCCGCGCCGCCACCCGCCCGACCGCAGCGAGATCAGCACCCCCCCCACCATCACACCGCCAGACAGCCACGCACCGGCCGGCCAGCTCGCCGGCGAAAAATGCAGCGGTGCGCGAATCTCCGCCAGCACGTACCCCTCATCGACCGCCGCGACGCCCGGCTCGGCGGCCTCACCGTGCGCGACGAGCGCCAGCGCCGGCGCGGCCACCGCCAGGTAGATCACCGCGGCCCACAGCGCTGCCGACCGTCGCGACGCCCCGTCGGTCGGTCGTCGCGTGTCCCGTCCGCTGAATGCCGCCGCGACCGCCCCGATGACCGCCGCCGGCGCGCCCGCCGCTGCATGCGCCAGCGTTGCCGCGCCGAACAGCCCTGCCGCGGCGCGCCAGTCGCCGCGCACCGCCAGCAGCAGCCCCCAGGTCGCCAGGGCATAGGCCAGCAGGTTGGGCAGCATCTGCCCGTTCAGCCACACGGCATGACCCAGCCCCAGCGCGACGGACGAGAACAACCCGATCGCCGCGGCGCCGGCCGCCGACAGCGCGTCGCAGCCATAGTGCTCTGCCAGCCGCACCAGTCCCGCAAAGCTCGCGGCAACCGTCACGAAGAAGGCTATGAAGTGCGCCCCCGCCAGGCCAAACGGCAGCGAAAGCGCCTGCATCAGCCACAGGTAGAACAGCCGGATGTTCATCCCGCCGGCCGCGTGGACGAACCAGTCGCGCGCATAGGTGCCCGGCTCGGTCATCGCCCGCAAAAGCGGCAGCATGTCGAGGTGGTCGTCGCCGCCGAACGAATAGCCGTCGCGCGCAATCGCCAGCGCCGCGGCCAGAACCGACGCCGCCACCAGGTCTCGAGACGACCAGCGTTTCGCGACTGCGTCAGGCAAACGCTGCCTCCGGCGCCGCCGCGGACAGCGCCTCGCGCGGCGCGGCGTCAATCACCTGCGCGTGCCACGCCATAAACGTCATCAGCCCCCACAGCTCGAATCCCAGCGGCGCACCGTCCAGGTGCTCCGCCACGCGCTGCCGCACCGCGCGCGAATCGAAGATGCCCATCGCACCCAGCCGCGCAGGCGACAGCAGCGACTCCATCAGCGGCCGCAGCTCCTCCCGCAGCCAGCGATGCACTGGAATGCTGAAGCCTTGCTTTTTCCGCCGCGCCACGTCGGTTAGGCCGCGCCGCTGCGCCAAGCGCCGCAGAAGAACCTTGCCGCGCGTCGCCGAGACCCGCAGCCCGTCGGGCAGCGACAGCGCCAGCGACACCAGCCGCGGGTCGAGCCACGGACTGCGAACCTCCAGCCCGTGCGCCATGCTCATGCGGTCGGTCTTCGCCAGGATGTCGTCCGGCAGATACTGCGACAGATCGGCCGACAGTAGCGCGCCCAGCGTCGGCCGGTCCGCGCTCAGCCCCAGCCCGGCCGCGAGCGCCGCAAAGCTGTCGAGCCCGCGCGTCCGCGCGCTCCAGGCCGGGTCGTACAACGCCCGCTTGTCCGCTTCCATCCACGTGCCGTTGAACGCCAGGTGGGCCGCGCCGGCCGGCAGCTCCGCCCGCGAGGCGAATCGCCGCACGCGGTCGGCCAGCGTGACCTTGCCGTCGCCCGCCGGCAGCCGCGCCACGAGCCGCGCCACCCCGCGCCGCATCGGCGCCGGCAGTCGCGACCAGTAGCGCGCCACCAGCAGCGTCGCTCGGTGCGTCAGATATCCACCGAACAGCTCGTCGGCCCCGTCGCCGCCCAGCGCCACGATCACCCGCTGCCGCGCCACGCGCGACAGGTGCCACACCGCCAGCGCCGAGCTGTCCGCCAGCGGGTCGTCGGCGTGTCGCACCAGCCGCGGAAAAACTGCCGCCGCGTCCGCCGAAACCTCGGCCGTCGTCAGCCGCAGCCCCAGTCGCCGCGCGGTCGCCTCGGCCTGCGGCAGCTCGCTGAACCGGGCGTCGCTGAAGCCGACGCTGAAAGCCTCGATCGACCCGCACGCCCGCGCCGCCGACGACGCGATCAGGCTGCTGTCCACTCCCGACGACAGAAACACCCCCACGGGCACATCGCTCCGCAGCCGCAGCCGCACGGCGTCATCGAGCAGCGCATCCAGCTCGTCCAGCGCGGCCGCCGCCCCCGGCGCGGGCCCGGCCCGAGGCGCCAGCCGGAAGAAACACCGCTCGCTCAGCCGGCCGTCGCGCCAGCGCAACTCGTGACCCGGCCGGACGCGCCGCACCGATTCGAGCAGGGTCGCCGCGCCGGGCACGTAGTTGAGCGACAGGAAGTGATGCAGCGCCTCCGCATCCACGCGCCGCTCGACGCCCGGAAAGGAAAGCAGCGACTTGACCTCGCTCGCAAATGCCAGTCCGGCCATGCCGGCGTGATAGAACAGCGGCTTCTCGCCCAGCGGGTCGCGCGCCAGCCACACCGTCCGCTCGCGCCGATCGACCAGCGCCAAAGCGTACATGCCGTTCAGTCGCGCGTAGCTCTCCGGGCCGTGACGCGCCCAGAGCGCCAGAAACACCTCGGTGTCACTCTCGGTGCGGAAGCGTTCGCCCGCGGCCAACAGCTCCGCCCGCAGCTCGCAGTGGTTGTAGATCTCGCCGTTGAACACGACAACGTAGCGCCCGCACGCCGAGTGCATCGGCTGTCCGCCGCCGGTGCGGTCGACGATCGCCAGCCGCCGGTGACCCAGCGCCACGCCCCAGCGCGGGTCGCGGAACACGCCGCGCCCGTCCGGCCCGCGATGGGCCAGCCGATCGACCATCTCGTCGATCAGTCCGCCCGAGAGCGACCGCGGCGAGACGTATCCGGCAATGCCGCACATGGAAGCGTCCTTGCTGTGCACCGCGCCCGCACTAGGCGGTGGCGCGCGCCGCTGCAATTCCGACGACGTCGCCCAGCCACACCGGCACGCGCCATCGGGCCAGCCAGCCGAGCCGCGGCGCCCGCGCCCACGACTCGCCGCCAAACGAGTAGCCGACGCGATAGCACAAGTAGTCCAGCGCATACCCGCGCCCGAAGCTCCGCTCGGCCTCGACCTGAAGACCCGCCGCGCCGCACAGCCGCTTCAGCCCGGCCCGCGAGAAGAGCGTCAGGTGCTGCTGCGGGTCGAGGTAGTGCCAGCGCCGACCCAGCAGCCGCGCCACCGCGGCGCCCGCGTCGGGCGTGCTCAGGAACAGCCAGCCGTCCGGCCGCAGGCAGGCCGCCAGCGCCGCCATCGTGCCCCGCGGGTCGGCCACGTGCTCGATCACGTCCCACGCCGTCACCACGTCGAACGCGCCGCGCCACTCGACCGGCAGCGACTCGGCGCTTCCGGTGTGAACCGGCCCGGCGAATCGCCGCCGCGCCTCGGCCGTCGCCGCGGCGCTCAGGTCGGCCGCGCACGCCTGCCACGTCTCGGCCGACAGCGCCGCGACGAAGTGCCCGAAGCCGCAGCCGAAGTCGAGCAGCCGTCCGCCCGCGCGCCAGCGCTCCACCCAGCGCACCCGCGCCCGGGCCGCCGCGTCGTTGGAACGCTCGTCGGTGTAATAGCGGGCGTTCCCGGGCTGGCTAAACACCGTCTCGTCATACAGCCGCGCCAGCTCGGCCGCGCCGGGCGGATCGATCATCCGCGCCGTGCCGCAGACCGCGCAGCGCGCATATTCGCGCCCGCCGCGCCGGCACCATGCCGCGCTCGGCTCATCGCACGCCGGACACGCCACCGCCGCCGTTCGGGTCACAATGCGCCCGTATCCGCAACCCGCGCGCTGCTCGGCTTGAGCACCGACCGGATCGAGTAGATCGCCTTGCGCCGGCTGGCAAAGTAGGTCCGGCCGAGCAGCTCCGACATCGCCGCGAAGCCGAGGCACTGCAAGCCGGTCGTGTCCAGCAGCACGCTCAGCGTCAGCCAGCCGGGCCGGTCGAACACGTTTGGAATCAGCCCGACGAAGTAGAGACCCGCCAGCGTGAACTGGATCGCCAGCCCCATGCCGCCCAGCAGCAGCGCCAGGTAGCCCCACGGCCGGCCCGGCCGCGTCGAGTAGCCCGACAGGAACCACAGCGTGATAATGTCGATCAGCACGCCGAACGACCGCCCCAGGCCGTAGCTGCTCTGACCCGCGCGGCGCGGGGCCGCGGTGATCGGCACCTCGGCCATGTCGCACCCGGCCATCGCGCCCAGCACCGGCATGAAGCGGTGCACCTCGCCGAACATCTCGAACTCGCCGATCACCTCGCGCCGCAGCGCCTTGAACGTCGAGCCGAAGTCGCGCACCGTCACCCCGGACATCCGCCGCATCAACCAGTTCGCGCACGCGCTTGGCCAGCGCCGGAACAGCGCCGGGTCGCGCCGGTTCGCGCGATATCCCAGCACCAGGTCGTGTCCGTCGGCGATCTTCGCCAGCAGGATGGGTATCTCTTCCGGCAGGTGCTGAAGGTCGCCATCCATGGTGATCAGCACGTCGCCGCTGGCATAGTCCATGCCGGCTGAAAGCGCGGCAGTCTGTCCGAATCGCCGGCGGAGATTGATGACGTGCACATTCGGGCTGCACGCCGCCAGCCGCCGCAGGATATCGCCCGTGCCGTCGGAGCTGCCGTCGTTGACGAAGACGATCTGCCAGTCGCGCGCGACGGCCCGTTCGCGACAGATCGCGCTCATGATGCGCTCGATCCGCCGGTGCAGCTCCAGCACGTTGCCGGCCTCGTTGTGCAGCGGAACGACGACCGACACGCACCCCAGCGATTGCGCCTCGGCCGGCCGCGCGATCAGCGAACGCAGCACGTCGCCGCCGTTCCGGCGCGCACCCAGCCAGAGCGCATCCCAGGGCTCGGCCCGTCCGGGCAGACGATCCCTGTCGGCGTGCACCGCAGTCGCATCGGCCGCCATGGACAAGTCCTCGGCGCAGCTAGGAATTGCGCTGCTGTTGCTATCGGCAGCCGTGCGCTGGGGTCTCAAGCACGCCGGCACCCTAGGCGTTGGCGGGCAATCCCTGATGTTTTCGGAGATCGGCGGCTTTTGCCGTCGGAAAGGCGGGGGGCAGGGTCGGGGGCGGGCGGCCGGTCAGGGTGTGCGCGGAATCGGCGAAATCGGCGCAGAAAAAATGCGAGGCGAAGCCGCGTTCCGGTACAACGTGACATCGCCTCGCATTGCAAGAACACGGGACCTGAACGTCTTCAGATCCCCAGCAAACGGCGAGTGAGCACTTCCGCCTGCAGAGCGGCCGTGCGACTCCCCGCATTCTGGCGTACGAAACATTCGATATCGAGGCCGTTCACGGCCCCGTCGCCGTTGCAGTCAGACGCGTCGCGATCGGCCGTGACGACCAACGCGGTCGTCGAACCGGCCGGCGGCGCCGACGGCTTGTGGCGAAAACTCGGTCCCACGAACACGATGGCCAGAGCCGCCGCCGCCGCAAGCGGAATGGCGACCCGCACCCATCGCGTGCCGTGGAAAAGCAGGCGGCGTGACGTCGACCGCTCCCAGGGCAGCCCGGCGGCCGGCTGGGCGAACACGCCCGCCGCTTCGGCCTGGCCGAGCTCCGTCAAGCTGTCGTGAATTGGGTCAAACGTCACGCCGAGTCCTCACTTCTCATAATCAATTGCGTCCCAGCCCCGTCTTGCGCAGAAATCCACGAAAAATCTTCTAAACCCTTGGCCCGCAAACACTCCCGCAGCCGGTCGCAAACCGCCGGCAACCGCGATTCCCGCACCGTAGCCTCCGGAATTCCCATCCGCTCGGCAATCTCCCGCAGCGTGGCACCCTCGAAAAACCGCAACCGCACCAGTTCCCGCTCGTCGGCCGGCAGCCGCTGCGTACAGTCGCGCAGCGCTGCCAGCAGCTCGGCCTCGGCCGCCAGCCGCTCCGGGTCGAAGCCGTCCAGCGCCGGCTCGTCGCCGCCCGGCGCGTGCCCGCCCGGCCGCTGTCGCCGCTGCTCGCGCGCTACGTTGCGAAGGATGCCGGAAATCCAGACCAGGAAGTTCCGCGTCGGGTCGAAGTTGCCCCGCGCTTCGAAAGCGCGCCGCCAGGCCTCGTTGGTCAGGTCGTCGACCCAGTCGCCGCGGCGGCAGATCCGCCACGCCACCAGCCGCACCCGCTGATGGTAACGGACATAGACCGTCTCAAATGCGCGGGCATCGCCGCGCACCGCGTCCGCCAACAACCGCGCTTCCGCCGGGTCGTTCATGTCCGCCCATGGATGGCCGCTCTTCGCAGCCGCGCCTCTATCTTACCGCCCCGCCAGATGCCGGTGAGCGCGCCCCAACTCCACCGAGCGCCGCGCCTCGGCCGGCGCGCTCAGCGCACCGCCGTCCCCACGCGATACGTCATCACCCGGCGATGATAGTTGTTCCATCCGCCGCCCCAGCTGCCCCAGCCATAGTTCCCGCCGCCCTGGTAGTCGTAGATCGTCTCGTACTTCAGGTCGAACCGCGGGCTCTCGACCGCCCCGGGCGCCGACGGCCAGTCCGATCGGCCGATCTCGGTCGCCTCCGGCAGGCCCGGCGACGACTCGAACAGCAGCCCGCCGCGCGGCGGCCCCTCGACCGGCACCGGGCGCGGCTTGGCGCAGCCCGTGCCGCCGGCCCAGCCGAGCCCGGCCATCACAACGCAGACTGTCATCCAGCGGGCGCTGTTCATGCTTCCCCTCCGAGCACGCAGCATCAGATCGTATGCCCGCAACTGGCATGCCGGCCCGTGGAATCGTGCCCCACGCCGATAACCCCCACCCCGATCGCCCGCGAATTGCAACGAATCTTCGCCGCAGCCCGCCAGAACGGGCCGCCGCCGCCGCGACCCGCGCTCCTCGGCCTCCGATAACGCCGCGCCGCGCGATTGATCCACATCTGCCGGATGCGCCGCGCGTTTTCGCCACGCGACCGCCACGTTGCCGGGCAGCCACGGCGCGGCCTCGCAGCGCGGGCGTGCAATCGCCGCGCGGCCGCTCTACGATACGTCCGGTGAGCGCGCATTTTTCACAGCGCCGCTTCCTGATCAACTTCGATGTGCCGCGACTGGGGCAGGTCTTCACCGACGTCCTCGTAATCGGCACCGGCGTCGCCGGGCTGCGCGCCGCGATCGAGGCCGCCCGCTTCGGAGCAGTCCTGCTGGTCTGCAAGGACGGGCTGGAAGACAGCAACACCCGCTACGCCCAGGGCGGCATCGCCGCCGTTCTCCGCAGCGACGACTCCCCCGCCGCCCACGTCCGCGACACTCTCGCCGTCGGGTGCGAGCTGGGCGACGCCGGCGCGGTTCAGCGGATGGTGGCAGACGGACCGGCCCGCATCCGCGAGCTGCGCGACTGGGGCGCCGCGTTCGATCTCGAAGGCAGCCAGGTCGCGCTGGGGCTGGAAGGCGGCCACTCCACCGCCCGCATCGTGCACGCCCACGGCGACGCCACCGGGGCCGAAGTGATCCGCGTCCTGGCGCAGCGCGCCCGCGCCGCCGAGTCGGTGCGAATCTTCGAGCGCTGCTTCGTCACCGACCTGCTGGTCGACGAGGATCGCTGCGTCGGCGCGCTCACTTTTCACGCCAAGTACGGCTACCAGGCCTTCTGGGCGAAACGCACGCTTCTGGCCAGCGGCGGCGCGGGGCAGCTCTACCGCGAGACGACCAACTCGCCCGGCGCGACCGGCGACGGGCCGGCGCTCGCCTTCCGGGCCGGGGCCGAGCTGCGCGACATGGAGTTCATCCAGTTTCACCCCACCACACTCTACGTCGCGGGCGCGAGCCGGGCGCTCATCAGCGAGGCCGTCCGCGGCGAGGGCGCCCACCTGGTCGATCGCGCCGGCAACCGCTTCATGCCCGAGTTCCACGTCGACGCCGAACTCGCGCCGCGCGACGTCGTGTCGCGCGCCATGTCGGCCCACATCACCCGCACCAACGCCACCTGCGTCTATCTCGACGTCCGCCACCTGGCGCCCGGCCGCTTCGCGCAGCGCTTCCCCACCATCAACAAGCTCTGCCTCTCGTTCGACATCGACCCGGCCCGCGAGCTGATCCCCGTCCGCCCGGCCGCCCACTACACCATCGGCGGCGCCTCCGTCGACGCCGCCGGGCGCACCACGCTCGACGGCCTGCTGGCGTGCGGCGAGGCGGCCGCCAGCGGCGTGCACGGCGCCAACCGGCTGGCGAGCAACTCGCTGCTCGAGGGACTGGTCTTCGGGCGCGCGGTCGGCGAGACGGCCGGCAGCGGCGCGGCGGCTGAGCACGAGCTGCGCCGTCCGACCAAGCTGCGCCACACGCTGGGCCCCAGTCCGCGGACCGAGCTGGACGTGGCCGACATCCGCAACAGCCTGCGAGCCCTCATGTGGCGGAACGCCGGCATCGAACGCACCGCCCCGCGACTCGAAGAGACGCTCGAGATCATCGACTTCTGGGGACGCTACGTCATGGACAAGGTCTTCGACGACCGCGTCGGCTGGGAGACGCAGAACCTGCTGACCGCCGCCCGGCTGGTCGCCCAGGCGGCGCTGGTGCGCAAGGAGTCGCGCGGGACGCACTTCCGGGCCGACTACCCCACCAGCGATCCCGACCGCTTCCTCGGCCACGTCACGCTGCGGCGACAGGAAGGCGCGATCGCCGCCCGGCTGGAGCCGCTGCGGCGCAGCTAGCCGGCCGCGCGGCCCCTGTTCGCAATTGCAGCATGCGCGCGGCACGCGCTGAAAATCTATTGATTCTCCGGCCGCGCGGGTACAATGTCGCCGTCCGCCGGAGCATCCCAAGTGCTGACCCGCCGGTTCCTGGCCAGTTGTCGCGCGTTCTCGCTGATCGAGTTGCTGGTCGTCGTCTCAATTGTGGCGCTGCTGATCGGCATCCTGATGCCGGCTTTGTCGATGGCACGCACCAACGGCGTGCGCGTCAAATGCCTGACCAATCTCCAGGCGATCGGGCAGGCGTTTCAGACCTACGCATCGGACGACGGCAGCGGCTATCTCATCCCCGTGCACGCATTGGCCGAAGGGCACGGCTGGCGCTACGACGGCGAGTATGAATATGGCGGCGTCAACCCGAGCGAGGGCGGCGTCGTGGGCGGCATCTATTCCGGCCCGTTCGGCCCGTCAACTCGCCCGCTGAACAAGTACATCTACGGCGACGTCTCCAATCTCGAAGACAACAAGCTCTTCCGCTGCCCGGGCGACGTCGGCCTGCCCGATGCCCCCAAAATCTTCGACCCCGCCCTGCCCGCGGGCGTGCCGATCATCGGCATGACCGGCACCAGCTACCGCGTCAACAACCACATCAAGATGTACACCAGCCAGTACTTCCACGGCCCTTACATGCGCCCCGGCACACGCGTGCCCGAGTCGTCCACCACGGTGCTGCTCGCCGAGACGATTGCCCAGGTCGCCATCTACAACCCGCCGCCTTACATCGCGCCCGGCTGGCACCTGCGCCCGATGAACTACAACGTCACCTTCGCCGACGGCCACAGCGACACCATTTCGATCCGCGGTGGCAACGAGCCGAACCCCGCCACTTCCTACTGGGGCGACTACTGGATCTTCCGCGGCGAAAACTGGCGGCTCGACTGCTGGCCCGAGGCGCGTATCTACGACAAACCCTAGGAGCACCGTGCCCAACTCATCCTCCGGATCCGTCTCCGGCGCCAGCGGCCGACTCCCCGCGCCACGGCCCGCGCCCACCTCCGCCAGCGGCCGACTGCCGACCGCGGCCGGCTCCGCCTCCGGACAGCTCGGCCGCAGCGGCGAACTCCCCAACGGTCGCCCGCGCGGCGGCCCGATGAGCGCCGGCCCGGCAAGCGTCTCCGGGCAAGCGCCGGCCTATCGGCCGCGGCGGCTGCTCAGCATCGGATTGCTGGTGCTGGTGCTGACGGTGGTTGGGATCGTCGTCGGCCGATCGCTGACGAACGAACGTTCGGTTGTGTCGTCCGGCGGGTCGCTGCCGACGCACTATCAGATGGCCTGCCGGGCCTGCGGCCAGCGTTTTGAGTTGGAGGTCGAGGCCTTCCGCCGGGCCTTGGCCACGCGTGAAAACCGCACGGCAAACCGAATTCCGTGCCCCAAATGCGGCGAAAAGGACGCGGCCTACCGGGTCGAATCCGGCATGGCTGGGATGGGCGAGCTGAGCCCGGCCGGGCAGGGATCGATCAATCCGCGCTTTCCCGGTTCATCCGAGGAAAGCCCGAACCCCCCAGAATGAAATTGACAGCTTTTTTGCCGACGACAATAATCTAGGGTAGCCGGAGGAGTCTCTTCGCCTGCGCGAAGAGTCGCCGCTTGTGCAAGACCCAGGCTGATCCGCGCCCCGATGCACTGCGTCGGACGCGGCGCGGGCCGTCTGCCAGGGAGCCGGGCATGGCCGATTACAGGCTGCCTGAGATCGCGCGACTGGCGCACGAGCTGAGCCTCTCGCCCGCGCGGCATCGCCTGCGGCAGCTGGCCGGCGCCGAGCGCCTGGTCGCCCTGCTCGAGCCCGGCCGCGAATATCCGCTTTCGTTTGTCTATTTTCACGTCACCGGCTTCCGGCGTCGCGCCGGCGGCGAGCCCATGCTCGACGGCGACGGGCTGATTGCCGACCTGGTGATGCTGATCGATGCGCTGAGCGCCGACCATCCGGCCCCAGCGGCGGACTGGCCCGAGCCGATCCACTCCGCCGGCGACCTGGCGGCGCGCTTCCACGTCTCGGCGCGAACCATCACGCGCTGGCGCTCGCGCGGCCTGGTGGCGCGCTGGTTCGTCGGCGACGACGGCCGGTCGCAGATCGCCGTGACGGCCGGCGCGCTGGCGCGGTTCGTGGCCCGGCATGCCCAGCTCATCCGCCGCGCGGCGCAGTTCCAGGTGATGAGCGTCGCCGAGAAATCGCGCGTTCTGCTGCGGGCCCGCGCCCTGGCGGCCGAGTCGCCGCGCTCGACGCACGCGCTCGCCAAGCAGCTCGCCGCCGAGACCGGCCGCGCCACCGAGACCATCCGGCTGCTGCTGCTGCGGCACGAAATCGATTCGGGTGTTGGCGCCGTCGACGCGCTCGAGGTTCCGGTCGACGTTGACGCCGCCATTGTCGCCGCGGCCCGATCGGGCGCCACCGCGCGCGAGCTGGCCGTGCGCTTCGGTCGCAGCGAGAGCGACGTGGCGCCGCTGGTGGCGCGCGGCCGACAGGAGGCGCTGGTCGAGACGACCATCGAATACGTCTATACGGCGCTGTACGACCATCCGCAGGCCGAGCAGCTCATCTTCGCCGGGCCGGGCAGTTCGGAGGCCGAGGTGGTGCTCCGCGAGCGGGCCACGACCGCCCCGCCAGCGTCGCTGCCGGCCTACATGCAGGCCATGTATCGCGTGCCGCTGCTCACCGCGGCCGGCGAAAAGCAGCTCTTCCAGCAGATGAACTATGCCCGCCACCGCGCCGAGCAGGCGCGGCGCTCGGCCGATCCGTCCGCCCCGCTCGAAGCCCGCGCGGCCGAGATCGAGTCGTGGCTGGAGCGCTCATCGCAGGTGAAGAGCCAGATCGTGCAGGCCAACCTGCGGCTGGTCATCAGCATCGCCAAGCGACACGTCCGCGGCGGCGCGCTGCTCAGCCTGTTCGAGCTCGTCAGCGACGGCAACCTGGCGTTGATGCGCGCGGTCGACAAGTTTGACGTGTCGCGCGGATTCAAGTTCAGCACCTATGCCTCGTGGGCCATCATGCGGCACTTTGCCCGCTCTCTGCCGGTCGAGCTGGCGCGCGAGCGCCGTTTCCGCACCGGGCAGGAACAGTCGATGGCGGCCGCCGGCGCCGCCCCGGTGGAGTTGCACGAGGCGAACGACCAGGAGAAGCTGCGCGAAACCCTGCGGCGCGGCCTCGATCAGCTCGACGCCCGCGAGCGCGCCATCATCGAGCATCACTTCGGCCTGGCCGACGGGCGCCGCGGTCGGCCGCTCGAAGAGATCGGCCGTGAACTGGGCATCAGCAAGGAACGTGCCCGGCAGCTGAAGGAGCGGGCGTTGGTCCGCCTGCGGGCCCTGATCGGCATAGACGTCCTGCCCGAGTAATTGCCACTTCGGAAAACCCAGGCACGCCCGCGACCCGGTTCGGCCGCTCCGCGCGCCGGCCGCCACTCAGGAAAGCTGCATCGCCAAGAGGGTGATGTCGTCGGACTGGGGATGGTCGCGGGTGAACTGGCGGATCAGCCGGCGGATCACCGCAATCTGCTCGCGCGGCGGCTCGCCGAGCACCGAGCGTGCCGCGTCGATCAATCGCGGCATCTCAAACGCCCCGCCGGATGCGTTCTGCGCCTCGGTCACGCCATCGGTATAGAGCAGCAGCGTGCCGCGGCCCGGGTAGAGCTGCGCCTGGTGGAGCGCGAAACGCTCGTCGAGTTCGACTCCCAGCGGCAGGTTCGGCTCGGATTCGATCACGCGCAGGTCGCCGCGGGCGCTGGTGACGATCGGCCAGAGGTGTCCGGCGTTCACGAAGCGAAAGGTCCGTGCGGCCGGCTCGACCACGCCGATGATGGCGGTGATGAAGCGGTCGGACTGCACGTTGGCACAGACCAGGCGGTTGAGCGCCGTGGCGGCCTCGACCAGGTCGCCGCCGCGCGTCATCGAGACCTGCACGGCCGCCTGCAGGTTGGCCATGAGCAGCGCCGCCGGGACGCCCTTGCCGGCGACGTCGGCGACGATGACCACCACGCCGCCGTCGGGGCGGACGAAGTAGTCGAAGTAGTCTCCGCTGACCGACTGGCCGGGGTCGTTGAGCGCCTCGACCGTCACGTCGGGCCGAACCAGCGGCTGGCTGGGCAGGAGCCGCTGCTGAATGGTCCGGGCGATTTCAAGCTGCTGCTGCATACGCTGGCGCTGCTGCTGCTCGCTGAGCAGGTCGGCGTTGACCAGCGCCATGGCGGCCTGCTTGGCGAGCGCGGCGAAGAAGTCCACATCCTCGCGGGTGTAGCCGGTCGACGCGGTGATGCGGTCGCCGTAGAGCACGCCGTGGACCTTGTCGTGATAGACGAGCGGCACGCAGACGGCCGAGCGGATGTTGTTGGAGATCATGCTGACGGTGGGGTCGCCGACATCGCTCGACACATCGTTGACGAGGATGCGCTCGCCGCAGTGCAGGGCGCGGCTGACGATGCTGCGGCTGATGCGGAACTCGCCGCTGGGGTCGCGGCGCGGCGCGCGGATGGCGACCCACTCGGGCTGGCTGGGCTCGCCTTTCCAGAGCGCGATGCCGGCGCGGTCGAAGCGCATCGTCTCCATCGCGACGGTGATGACCTCGTTCAGCAGCTCGTTGCGGTCGAACAGGCCGGTCAGCCGCTCGAACAGGCTGTAGAGCCGATCGAGGCGCTGCTGGGGCAGACTGATGAGCTGGTCGGGTCGCCAGACGGAGGTGCTGCCGAACTGGGTTTCAATCTCGCCGAGGACGACGGTGCCCGAGGTGTCGGCGGGCTTCAGGGCCAGGCTGAACTTGCCGACGCCGACGCGATCGGTGGGCGCGACGCGCATGGGCGTTTCGCCGACCTCGCGCTCGTTGAGGAAGGTGCCGTTCTTGCTCTTGAGGTCTTCGACCCAGATGTTGCCGTCGACATCGACGGAAACGCGGCTGTGGCGGCGCGAGATGACGTGGTCGTCCAGCGCCACGTCGCAGCTGGCCTCGCGCCCGACGAAGAAGCTGTTCTTGCTGACGAGCTGCGTGGCGACGCGCCCGTCCGGATGGTGGATGGTCACTTCGATCATGAAAGGCGTCGAACCGCGACGGCGGCCCCCTTATAGCAATCGGCCGAAGAGGCGAAACAGAAACGTAAACGGGAGCAGGAAGGCATTCTGCAGCACTTGGGGGGCATAGAAGGCTTCGACGTTCTGCTGAAAGATTTGTTCGCAGCCGCCCAGGCCGGCGGCGAGGAAACCGCCCGCCAGCAGGCCGGCACGGCGACAGCAGAGGATGCGGCGAATGGTCATGGCGTCCGGCCTCCGCGCCGGGCGGCGAAGCGACCGGCGGCGCGACGGATTAACCCCGATCAATTCTCGACTTGCGGTCGCCGGAAGTCAATCCTCCTGGCCCGCCGATTCGGGCGCCACGCCGGCCAGCAGTCGGGCCAGGGCCGCGGCGGCAAGCTGGTTAGGAGAACTCAGCCAGAACTCGACCTGCGCCCGGTTGTTTGCCGTCACGACGCGCGGCTGAAGACCCAGCCCCTCGACCGCAGTCGGCGTGAACCGCCCCACCGGCACGGGCACGCTGACACGCAGCCCCGGACGCAGCGTCGACGCGACCCGCGCCAGAACCCGCCCGTCGCGCGTCAGCACCAGCACGGTCGATTTTCGCGACCAGTCGACCGTCGCGCCCGGCACGCCGCGGGTCAGCCGGCCGAGCAGCTCGACCAGCGTCATCGGCTGCCACTGCGGCGGCTGGGCCGGCGCGATGCCCTTCTGCGAGAGGTGCCACGCCTTGCCATCGACGCGCCACGGCTGGGCCTTGGCGACGTTTCGCGCCAGGCCGCGAACCAATTCCAGGTGGCGCCGCACGGCGACCCTCAGAAACTGACGGAACCCGGCCGTAGTCACCTCGCGACGGTCGTGGACCAGGATGCGGATGCGATCGGTTTCGCGCGAGTGCGGCCGGATGGCGACGCGCGGCTGGCTGCCGTAGATCGGCAGGTCGTCGCGATCGTCGAGCGACTTGAGACCCAGGCTGCGGTTGAGCCCGACTGGGCGAAGGTGCGCGGCGGCACCCGGAAGTTCAGGTCGAGCAGCCAGCGGCTGCCGGTCGAGCGCGTGGAAGAACCACGGCACGCTGCCGGCGACCGCCTTGGCCGGGCCGCGCGCGAATCTCGATGCAGGCCCGATCGTTCCAGTCGGTGGGCGCCAGCGCGTCGCCGCCCAGCCGCTCGATCTGCTCGATCACGAATTCGAGCGCCGCCGGCTCCCACTCGATCTTCTCGCCGCGGCGGCTGACGCGATCGCGCAGGTGCCAGGCGCGGCCGTTGCGGCGCCACGGCATCTCGGCGTCGGCGGCCGGCAGGTCGGCGACCGCCACGCCGGCGGCCGGCGCGGCGACCGCGGCGTTTGCGGCGGCGGCGGGCGGCTCGGCGCTGGTCGGCGGCGGCGCGGCCGATTCCGCCGGCGGCAGGCGCGGTCCGCGCGGGTCGCGCGCCAGGATCGGCTTCAGCGCCCGGCCGGTGTGCGACGCCCCGCAGGCGGCCACCGCTTCGGGCGTGCCCGCGACGACCACCGTGCCGCCGGCCGCGCCGGCCTCGGGACCGAGGTCGATCACCCAGTCGGCCGACTTGATGACGTCGAGGTTGTGCTCGACGCACAGCGCGGTGTTGCCGAGCTCGACCAGCCGCTGAAGCACGATCAGCAGCCGGCGGACGTCGGCGAAGTGCAGCCCGGTGGTCGGCTCGTCGAGCAGGTAGAGCGTCTGGCCGGTGCTGGGCTTGCCGAGTTCGCTGGCGAGCTTGACGCGCTGGGCCTCGCCGCCCGAGAGCGTGTTGGCGGGCTGGCCCAGGGCGATGTAGCCCAGGCCGACGTCGGCGAGCGTCTGGAGCGGCCGCAGGACGCGCGGAACGTTTTCGAACAGCGCCAGGGCGCGATCGACGGTGAGCGCCAGCACCTCGGCGATGGAATGATTGCGGAACTTCACCTCGAGCGTTTCGGCGTTGTAGCGCTGGCCGCGACAGGTCTCGCACTCGACCCACACGTCGGGCAGGAAGTGCATTTCGTGGCGGACCTGGCCCAGCCCCTCGCACACCTCGCAGCGGCCGCCGGGGCGGTTGAAGCTGAAGCGGTTGGCCGAAAAGCCGCGGACCCGCGACGTGGGCAGGCGGACAAACAAATCGCGGATGAGGTCGAAGACGCCGGTGTAGGTCGCCGGCGACGAGAGCGGCGAGTTGCCGATCGGCGACTGGTCGACGTTGATGACCTTGTCGATGCGGTCAAGGCCGCGGATTTCGTCGTGCGCGCCGGGCGAGACGCGGGCGCCGTGCAGTCGCCGCGCCAGGGCGGCGTGCAGCACGTCTGCCACCAGCGAGCTCTTGCCGCTGCCCGAGACGCCGGTGACCGCCACCAGCCGCCCGAGCGGAATGGCAACGTCGATGTTGCGGAGGTTGTTGTGCCGGGCGTTGACGATGGTGAGCCACTCGACCGGCTGCGGCGGCGCGGCGGCATCGCCGGCGGTTGCGCGTCCGCGGCGCGGCGCGGCTTCGCCGACCGGGCGGCGGTCGTTCGGCACGGGCATCGACTCGCGCTGGTCGAGGTAGGCGCCGGTCAGCGATTCGGTCGCCGCGCGGAGGTTTTTCGCGGTTCCCGTGGCGACGATCCGTCCGCCCAGCCGGCCGGCGCCGGGGCCGAAGTCGATCAGCCGGTCGGCCGCGCCGATCACGTCGCGGTCGTGCTCGACCAGCAGCAGGGTGTTGCCCAGGTCGCGGAGGCGCTGCAACGCGGCGATGAGGCGGTGGTTGTCGCGCGGGTGCAGGCCGATGGTCGGCTCGTCGAGGACGTAGAGCACGCCGGTCAGGCCGCTGCCGATCTGCGAGGCGAGCTGAATGCGCTGGGCTTCGCCGCCCGAAAGCGTGGGCGCGGCGCGGTGAAGCGTGAGATAGTCGAGCCCGACATCGACGAGGAAGCGCAGCCGGTTGACGATCTCGTGCAGCAGCTCGCCGGCAACGGCGCGCTGCGGTCGCGACAGCTTGCGGTCGTAGCCTTCAAAGAATCGCAGCGCCTCGGAAAGCGGCAGGGTGCAGACCTCGACGATCGTCTTGCCGGCCAGCCGGGCGGCGGCCGGGGCGCGGGCCAGCCGGGCCGCCTTGCAGACCTGGCAATCGATCTGCGTGACCAGTTCGGAGAAGTGCACGCGATACTGCCACGAGATGCGCGTGGCTTCGTCGATCGCCGGGAAGAAGCCTTTGAACTGCACGCGCGCCGGGTGAACCGTTTGCGCGGCCGGGCGCGGGGCGCGGCGGCTGCGGGTTGAGCCGTTCGCCGGTTCTACGGTCAGCCAGGCGTCGCCGGTGCCGAACAGCACGGCGCGGCGCTGGGCGTCGGTCAGCGCGTTCCACGGCGCGGCGGCGTCGAACCCGGCATGGTCGGCCACGGCAGAGACAAGCGCCCGCAGGCCGGGCCGGTCGGCGAGCCGCTCCCATCCCGCGATCGCGCCGTCGAGCAGCGACCGCTCGGGGTGGCGCACGACGACCGACTCGCTGGTGCCGTTCTGCACACCCAGACCCTCGCACGTGGGGCACCAGCCAAGCCGGTTGTTGAACGAGAAGTGGTGCGGCGTGAGCTCTTCGTAGATGCGGCCGCACGAACGGCAGGCGTGATGGCGCGAGAAGCGGCGCGGCGCGGCCAGCCCCGGCGACGGCCCGTCGGCCGGAATGAGCCACACCACTCCCCCACCGGCGGCCAGGCCGTGTTCCACGCTGTCGGCGACGCGGGCGCGGTCGCGCGGATTGACGATGAGCCGATCGATGACCACGTCGATCGCCGGGCAGCCGGATGGTGGCAGATCGGGCGGCCGGTCGAGCTCGTGGACGACGCCGTCGACGCGGATGCGGGCATAGCCGCTGGAGCGCAGCCTGGCGAAGAGTGCGTCGCCAGATTCACCGGCGGCCCGCTCGACCGGCGCGGCCAGCAGCACGCGCGTGCCGGCCGGCATAGCCAGCACGGCGGCGATGATCTCGTCGGCACTGTGGGCGCCGATTGGCTCGTTGCAGTCGGGGCAGATCGGCTGAGCCAGCCGCGCCCAGAGGACGCGCATGTAGTCGTAGATTTCGGTCACCGTGCCGACGGTCGAGCGCGGCGTGCGGCTGGCGGATTTCTGCTCGATGGCGATCGCGGGCGACAGGCCGTCGATCTGCTCGACGCGCGGCTTGGCGAACTGGCCGAGAAACTGCCGCGCGTAGGACGAAAGCGATTCGAGATAGCGGCGCTGCCCCTCGACGTAGATCGTGTCGAGCGCCAGGCTGGTCTTGCCGCTGCCGGAGACGCCGGTGCAGACGGTCATGCGGCCGCGCGGAATGTCACACGCAACGTCCTGCAGGTTGTGCTCTCGTGCGCCGCGGACGCGGATGACCTCGGCGGGCGCGCGGAATGTCGCCCTGCTGCCGGCGGGCTTCGACGCGAGCGCCGATCGATTCGCTGCGGCGGCGCGGCCGCGCGCCAGGCCCGGCAGCACGTCGCGCAGCGCCTGGCCGGTGGATGAGGCCTTGACGGCGGCGACCTGCTCGGGCGTGCCGGTGGCGACGATGTATCCGCCGGCGTCGCCGCCCTCGGGGCCGAGGTCGATGATCCAGTCGGCGGTCTTGATGACGTCGAGGTTGTGCTCGATGACGACCACGCTGTTGCCGGCGTCGACGAATCCGTGCAGCACGTCGAGCAGGCGGCGGATGTCCTCGAAGTGCAGCCCGGTGGTGGGTTCGTCGAGGACGTAGAGCGTGCGGCCGGTGGCGGGCTTCACCAGCTCGCGCGCCAGCTTGATGCGCTGGGCCTCGCCGCCTGAGAGCGTGGTGCTGGCCTGCCCGAGCTTGAGATAGTCGAGCCCGACGTCGTGCAGCGTGCGCAGCATGGTGGCGATCTTGGGGACGTTTTCGAAGTGGGCCAGGGCCTGCTGCACGTCCATGCCGAGGACGTCGGCGATGGACTTGCCCTTGAAGTGAATCGCGAGCGTCTCGGCGTTGAAGCGCTGCCCGTTGCAGACCGGGCAGGTGACCCACACGTCGGCCAGGAAGTCCATCTCGATGCGGTTCGAGCCGTTGCCCTCGCAGGCGGCGCAGCGCCCGGCCGACGCGGCGCTGGCGAGCGGGCCGGCCTCGGCGTCGTGCTTGACGTTGAAGCTGAAGCGGCCCTTCTTGTAGCCGCGCACCTTGCTGTCGGGCAGGCCGGCGAACAGGTCGCGGATTTCGTCGAAGAGCTTGATGTAGGTGGCGGGGTTGGAGCGCGGCGTGCGGCCGATGGGGGTCTGGTCGATGGCGATGATCTTGTCGAGGTGGTCGAGGCCGTCGATGCGGGTGTGTTTGCCGGGGGCGGTTTCGGCGCCGTTGAGGTCGCGGGCGAGGGCTTCGTAGAGGATGTCGTTGACAAGCGACGACTTGCCCGAGCCGGAGACGCCGGTGACGCAGACAAACCGCGCGAGGGGGAAGGGGACGTCGAGGTTCTTGAGGTTGTTGTGGGCCGCGCCGCGGATGGCGAGCCAGGAGACGGCCGACACGGTGGCGGCAGCGGAACGTTCGGCAGATCGACGGGCGGGGCGAGGCATGCGCTCAGATCCGACTCACCGGCCGGCGCTTCTTCGGCACCTCGATCTGCCGCCGGCCGGCCAGGTAGTCGCCAGTCACCGAGCGCGGCTCGGCCATCACCTCCGCCAGCGTGCCCGATGCAACCAGCTCGCCGCCGCGGACGCCCGGGCCGGGGCCGAAATCGACCACGTGGTCGGCGGTCCTCATCGCCTCCTCGTCGTGCTCGACGACCACCACCGTGTTGCCCAGGTCGCGCAGCCGAACCAGCGACTCCAGCAGTCGGCGGTTGTCGCGCGGGTGCAGGCCGATGCTCGGCTCGTCCAGCACGTAGAGCACGCCGGACAGGCCCGAGCCGATCTGCCCCGCGAGGCGGATGCGCTGGCTCTCACCGCCCGAAAGCGAGGGCGCGGCGCGATCGAGCGTGAGATAGTGCAGCCCCACGTCGAGCAGGAAGTCGAGCCGGGCCCGCACCTCCTTCAGCACGTCGGCGACCACGACCTGCTGCACCGGGGTGAGCACGAGCCGGTCGAGCAACGATCGCGCGACGTCGACCGGCAGCCGGCAGAGCTCGGACAGCGTCGGGCCGATGGCGGTTGCCGCGCGCGGCGGGCGCGGACGCGCGGCGGCGCGGCGCGACGTTTGGCGCGGCTCGGGCGCCGCGGCGATTCGCACGGCGCGGGCCTGGGCGTTCAACCGGTCGCCGGCGCAATCGGGGCAGCGGACGCGGCGCATGAACTTCTCGTAGTACTCGCGCACGAACGCGGCGTTGGCCTTGCGATACTTCTCGCGCAGCTCGGCCAGGACGCCGGCAAACGTGTCCCCGTGCTTCCAGACGCCGCGCGACCATTTCCACTCGAAGGTGATGTGGGCGTCGCCGGTGCCGTGCAGCAATGCGTGGCGGGCGCGCTCGGGCAGCTTGCTCCACGGCTGGTCGAGCTTGACGCCCAGGTGTTTGGCGACGCCGTCGTAGATGTGCCTGCGCCATTTCCCGGGCGGGCCGCGGAGCGGCACGATGCACGACGCGAGAAAGCTGAGGCCCGGATTCGGGATCAGCAGGTCGAGATCGAAATCCATCCGCTCGCCGAGGCCGTCGCAGGTCGGGCACATGCCGCCGGGCGAATTGAACGAGAAGAGCTGCGGCGTCGGCGGCTCGAATGACAGCCCGCACGCGCTGCAGGCGTAGCGGGCCGAGAAAAGCACGTCGGCGGCCGGCTCGCCCGACGCGACCGCGACGATGAGCGTGCCGGCGCCGAGCTTGAGGGCGGCCTCGACCGATTCGGCCAGCCGCGGGCGGACGTCGGGCGCGAGCGTCAGGCGGTCGATGACGATCTCGATGTCGTGGCGCTGGTTGCGCTCGAGCTCGGGCGGCGCGGTGAGCTCGACGAGCGCGCCGTCGACGCGGGCGCGGACGTAACCGGCGCGGAGCATGTCGTCGAACAGGTCGCGGAATTCGCCCTTCTGCGCCCGCGCGACCGGCGCGAGGATGAGCACGCGATCCGGGCCGGACGGCGCGTCCTTCGTCGCGCGGGGCGCGCTACGCGGCGCTGCTGCGCGGGGCGCGGCCGGGTCGGCCAGTTGCAGGATGCCGGTGATGATCTGCTCGCGCGACTGGGCGGCGATCGGGCGATTGCAGCGGGTGCAGTGTTGCAGGCCGATGCGGGCGTAGAGCACGCGCAGGAAGTCGAACACGCCGGTGACGGTGCCGACGGTTGAGCGCGGGTTCCAGCCGCTGGTCTTCTGCTGGATGGCGATGGCGGGCGACAGGCCGGTGATCTGGTCGACGTCGGGCTTCTGAAGCTGGCCGAGGAACTGCCGCGCGTAGGAGGAGAGCGACTCGATGTAGCGGCGCTGCCCCTCGGCGTAGAGGGTGTCGAACGCGAGAGAGCTCTTGCCGCTGCCGGAGACGCCGGTGAGGCAGATCAGCCGATTGCGCGGCAGCGCGAGCGAGACGTTGCGGAGGTTATGCTCGCGGGCGCCCTTGATGTCGATGCGGTCGGGTTCCACGGGCGGGATTGTATCCGCGGCGCGGCGTGTGGGTTGAACGGCCGGTTCGCGGGGCGAAGGCGCGAAATCGTCCGCAAACATGAGCGGCGGCGGGCGCGCCGGGCGTCGTGCATCTGTACGTGCGAGCCACGGGACGATTTGGCCGATGAGGCGGAAGGGGATCGATTCTGAAATGACGACGCAACGCGTTTACCGGGCGGCCGCGCTGTCGGTCGCGATCTTCACCGGGCTGGGCGTGCCCGCGGCGCTGGCCGGTCCGGCGGGCTGGGAGATGCCGTTTGCCGAGAACGCCAGGCTGCCGAAGGATTTCCGGCAGTGGGAGATTCCGCGATCGGACGGCAGTCCGCTGACGGCGTTCCTGGCCTGCCTGGCGCCCGCCGCCGGGGCGGAGCGCCGGCCGCTGATGATCTATCTCGATGGCTCGGGCGCGCAGTCGTTGTTTGTGTCGGCCGGTGAGCGCGTCGGCTGCACGACCTGGGGGCTGCTGGCGCAGACGGCCGGGGCGCGTTTCCACGTGGTCGCGGCCGAGAAGCGCGGCGTGAAGTTTCTCGACAACCTGCGCCCGGGCGTGTCGGAGGGGGCGAGCGACGACTACCTGCGCCACGCGACGCTCGATGGCCGGGTCGCCGACGTGCGCGTGCTGATCGACGCGCTGGCGAACCAGCCGGCGGTCGATTCATCGAAGATCGTGCTGGTCGGCCATTCGGAGGGGGCGGTGGTGGCGGCGGCCGTGGCGGCGGTCGAGCCGCGCGTCACGCATGTGGCGTTCCTCTCGGGCGGCGGGCCGACGCAGTTTTTCGACCTGCTGGTGCTGCAACGGCGGCGACTGCTCGAGGCCGGGAAGTCGTTGGAGGAGATCGAGACCGAGGTGTCGCAGCTCGAGCGGCAGTTCGGCGAGATCCTCGCGGAGCCGCAGAGCATCGAGAAGTTTTTCGCGGGGCACACCTATCGCCGCTGGGCGAGCTTCGGCCAGCATCCGCCGATCGACGCGCTGCTGAAGTCGAAGTGCCGGCTCTTTCTGGCGCACGGCACCGAGGACGAAAGCGTGCCGATCGAGGCGTTTGATCTGCTCACGGTCGAGCTGCTGCGGGCCGGGCGGAAGGACGTGACGGTGCACCGCTATGCCGGCTACGACCACGGGCTGACCAAGCGCGGCGGCAAGCCGCGGCGCTGGATCGGCGATGTCTTTCGCGACGTGGTGAGCTGGGTCGGGGAGGCATCGCCGGCGGCGGATCGCGCCGGAAAGCAGTCAGACGCGGGCAAGCCCGGCTCCGAGAAGCCCGGGGCGGCGCCAGCCGAGCCGGACAGGTCCGCTCCGTCGGCGGAAAAGCAGTGACCCGCAGCGGCGACCGGGGCGTATTTTCAGGGTCCGCAGGCGGTCGGCCAAGCGCGAGGTCGGCCGCTTCCGTCATGCCGGGCGAAAGATTAACTTTCCGGGGTTTGCGTACCCGATGAACGCCCCGGCGCTGGGAGCGACAGGCAGATGAGCGGTGCAACGATGAATCGGCGGCGACGTGGCGGCGTTCGCTGGGTGAGCGTGTCAGCCGGCGCGGCAGCGCTGCTGGCGCTGGCGGCGGGGTGCAATCCGCCCAATCGTGGCAGCCAGGTGGTGGCCGACCTGCCCGAGCCGCTGGTCGGCACGCGGCCGATGCCGACCGGCCAGCAGCCCGACTGGCATCCGTGGCAGCCGCGCCCCAACAACCGGCCGGAGCCGCAGCCGCGGAACGACGGCCGGCCGCCCGTGCTGCGCTCGACGCCCTACGTGGCGCGCGGCGGCGAGGCGGGCTGGGTTCCGGCGGGCGGCATCGCGCGGCGCTGGGAATGCGTGGTGGTGCACCACTCGGCCAACGACCGCGACACACCGCAGGGCATGGCCGAATGGCACCAGCAGCGCGGCTGGGATGAGCTGGGCTATCACTTCGTGATCGGCAACGGCGTGCGCTTTGGCGACGGCGAGGTGTGGGTCGGGTCGCGCTGGCCGAAGCAGAAGACCGGGGCCCATTGCAAGGTGCCCGGCAACTACTACAACGAGCACGGCATCGGCATCTGCCTGATCGGCAACCTTGACGACCACGGGCCGACCGCGCGGCAAATGGAGTCGCTGTCGCGGCTGGTCAGCTTTCTCTGCCGGCAGTGCGACATTCCGACCAGCCACATCTACACGCACGGCGGCGTGACGCACAAGACCGAGTGCCCGGGGCGAAACTTCTCGCTAGGCGAGCTACGGCGGCGCGTGCAGCGCAGCGCGTCGGTCGCGGCGTCATCGGACTGAGCGATGAGCCCAGATCGGGCGTCACGGCGCGGTAGGCAGGCCACCGGGTGGATGGCGCTGGCCGGCGGCGCGGCGCTGGCGCTGACCGCCTGCCAGCGGCCCGCGGCGACAATCGTGCAGCAACTGCCCGACCCGGTGCTGAGCTCGCAGCCCGCCCAGCCGCAGGTCCAGCCCGACGATGAACCGGACGGGTCATCGGCCGGGTGACAGCCCGCCCCCATTCGCTCATCCCCATCTCCGAGAGTCGGCGGCAAAGAGGATCTGTGCCCTACCGAGCCAATACGAACCGCAATTCGCGACCCTTCGACGGCGGCCAGAGGGCGGCCGGGTCGCCTGGCTCCGGCATCGGCAAGCCCCGCGCAGCGTAGCTGATGAGTCAATTGTCAATTACGCAGCGCCGCCGCGGCGGCGGGCGCTGGTACAATGCCGAACGCAGTCCCGCGGCGCGCGCCGGGGTGCCGGCCGTCGCGCGATTGCCAAGGCAGAGGAGGAGAACGATGCGCGGGCGCATTTCGGCCATCGTGCGGGCGTTGCCGTGGCTGCTGGCGGCGCGTGCGGCCGCGTCGCCGGTGTCGCTGCAAGTCGTTCCGGCCCAGTCGAACATCTCGACCACGCTGTGCATGACGATCTGCGGCATGCAGTGCTCGACCAGCGGCTCGCCGGTCAGCGGCGCGATCGTCGTCGGGCTCGACTGCCTGACGCAGCCGCAGAACATCATCCTGCACGATTTCAGCTTCCTGCTGAACAATTCCATCCAGTGGCACCTCAACTTTGGCATCATCTGCGGCCGCTTCGACAGCACCGCCACCAGCGTCGGGCTGCACTACGGTACGCCGGGCACGCCCATGCCGCCCGCGCCGCTGGTCGGCGGCGCGTTCGACTACGCCGCCGTCCCATCGACCATGACGGGCGTCCTGAGCTACACGTCCACGAACCTGGTGTGCGCCGCGTTCCAAGCGGCCGGCCGGCTGTGCAGCGACACGATCGACCTCGGCACGCTGGCGCCCGGGTCGGTGACGCTGAATGGCACCGCGCAGGTCTCCGGTCGCAACGTGACGCTGACGCTGAGCGTGAACTCGTCGGGCCCGATCGACCCGGCCAACCCGGGGCTGGGTTCGCTGACGATCGTCGGCACCGTGGTCGCCACGGGCACGGTCCCGCTGCCAGATGCCGCGACGTTCCTGGCTGTTCTGCTGGGCGAAGTTACCGCCCAGGACGCGGTGTGCGAGTCGGACATCAACCTGGACGGCGACGACGATGGTCGCGACGTCCAGGCGTATGTTGACGCGCTGCTCGGGCCGTAATCGCCACCAGCGCCAGACCCCGTCGTTTCCGGTAGCGGACGAGACGATCCGACCGGCTGTCCAACCGCACCCTGACAGCCCGGGCGGGTTCGCGCCGGGCTAATAGACGAACAGCATCTCGCGATACTTCGGCAGCGGCCAGAGGTCGTCGTCGATCATCAGTTCCAGCTCGTCGGCCGCGGCGCGGACGGCATTCATCGCCGGGACGACCTCGTCGCGATAGACCCGGGCTCGCAAAGCGTGATCGTGATGCGACTCGCCGTCCGAGCGGTTGCGCCGCGCGTCCAGGTCGTCGATCGCCTGCTTGAGCTGGCTGGTCCGCTCGCACAGGTCTTTCAGCACGCGGTCCTGCGCGGTGGTGTTAAACGAGCCGGCCGACTTGACCGCGACCAGGGCGCCGGCAACCACGGTCTGGTAGCGCAGTGCGGCCGGGAGAATCTGCGTCCGGGCGATGTCGCTGGTCAGCAGTGCCTCGATGTTGATGGTCTTGCAGTAGTTTTCGAGCATGACGTGCCAGTTGCTGCGCAGCTCGTCCTCGGAATAGACCCCGTGGCGGCGGAACAGCTCACGCACGTCGCCTTCGGTCAGCACCTGGAGGGCATCGACCGAGGTGCGCAGATTGGGGAGGCCGCGGCGCTCGGCCTCGGCGTGCCACTCCTTGCTGTAGTTGTCGCCGTTGAAGATGACCGGCTCGCACTCGCGCAGGGTGTCCTGAACGACCTTTTGAACGGCGGTGTTGAAGTCGCCGGTCAGCTTGGCCTTCTCGATCTCGGTCGCGAGGTAGTCGAGCGAATCGGCGATGATGGTGTTCAGGAACGTGTTCGGCCCGGCGATCGACGCGGTCGAGCCGACGGCGCGGAACTCGAACTTGTTGCCGGTGAAGGCAAACGGCGAGGTGCGATTGCGGTCGGAGGCGTCCTTCGGAAGGCGCGGCAAGGCCTGGGCGCCGATCTCGAGCCAGCCGCCGGTGCGGCCGGCTTCCTTGCGCCCGGCGATCAATCCCTTGACTACCTCGCTGAGCTTGTCGCCGAGGTAGACGCTGATGATGGCGGGCGGGGCCTCGTTGGCGCCGAGGCGATGATCGTTCCCGGCCGTGGCGATGGAGGCCCGCAGCACCTTGCCCCACTTCCAGACCGAGCGCAGCACGGCCGTGAGGAAGACGAGGAACTGGGCGTTTTCGTGCGGGGTCTCGCCGGGCTCGAGCAGGTTGTCGCCAGTGTCGTCGCTCATTGACCAGTTGTTGTGCTTGCCGCTGCCGTTGATGCCGGCGAACGGTTTTTCGTGCAGGATGCAGTGCAGCCCGTGGCGCGCCGCCATCTTCCGCAGGACTTCCATGACGAGCATGTTGTGGTCGGCGGCGACGTTGGACAGCTCGAACACCGGGGCGATTTCGAACTGGGCCGGCGCGACCTCGTTGTGGCGCGTCTTGATGGGGATGCCCAGGCGATAGAGCTCGCGCTCCGAGTCCATCATGAACGCCAGCACGCGCTCCTTGATCGACCCGAAGTAGTGGTCCTCCATTTCCTGCCCCTTGGGCGGACGGGCGCCGAACAGGGTGCGCCCGGCGTTGATCAGGTCCGGCCGCAGCAGGTAGAGCCGCCGATCGATGAGGAAGTACTCCTGCTCCGGGCCGACGGTGGAGGCGACGTGCGTGATTTCGCTCTTGCCGAACAGGCGCAGGATGCGGACGGCCTGGCGCGACAGGGCTTCGATGGAGCGCAGCAGCGGAGTTTTCTTGTCGAGGGCGTGGCCGGTGAAGCTGCAGAACGCGGTGGGGATGCAGAGGGTCGCGCCGTTGACGTTCTCGATGAGGAACGCGGGACTGGTCGGATCCCACGCGGTGTAGCCGCGGGCCTCGAAGGTGGCGCGGATTCCGCCGGAGGGGAAACTGGAGGCGTCCGGCTCGCCCTGGATAAGGCGCTTGCCGGAGAACTCTTCGATTGCCAGGCCGCCCTCGACCGGGTTGAGAAAGGCGTCGTGCTTCTCGGCGGTCAAGCCGGTCATGGGGTGAAACCAGTGGGTGTAGTGCGTGGCGCCGCGGGAGACGGCCCACTCCTTCATGGCCGCGGCGACCACGTCGGCGACGGTGGCGTCGATCGGCTCGTGGCGCTCGATGGTGCGCTGCAGCGCCGCGAAGACATCTTTCGGGAGGCGCTGCTTCATGACGGACATGCTGAAGACGTTTTGGCCGAACAGCTCGGAGGCGGGCTGTCCGTCGTGCGGGACGGTGGCCAGGGGACGGACGTGATCGGCGATCTCCTCGATCGCCCGGGCGCGTGCGTTCAGCAGGCTCATGAGTGCATCTCCGTCGAACGTGTGTGGGGCCGCGGCGAGCGACCCGGGTCGCGGCGCCGCAAACCGCGGGACGCCGCAGATTTCAAGCGAATCATCATCCGGCCGCCGTCCATCAGCCGCAAGGGCGGCAGAATCGGCATAAACCCACCCGCGGGTCGGCCGGATCACTCCAGCAATACGTATCGGCCGACGAACGGGTCGCTTTGGACAGGCGCATCGGGGGTCGCTATCTTCGCCGCCCGGTGCACGGCCGCGGCGCGACCGCCGGCCGCGGGAGACCACCGGCAATGGCAATTCTGGTCAACAAGCAGACACGGGCCCTGGTACACGGGATCACTGGCAAGGCCGGGGCGTTTCATGCGGCCCAGTGCCTGGCGTATGGCACGCAGATCGTGGGCGGCGTGGTGCCCGGCAAGGGCGGAAGGAAGAGCGAGCACGGACTTCCGGTGTTCGATTCGGCGTTCGAGGCCGTCAAGGCGACCGGGGCCGACACGTCGCTGGTGTTCGTGCCGGCCGGTTTCGCGGCCGACAGCGTGATGGAGGCGGCGTCGGCCGGGGTGAAGCTGGTCATTCTCATCACCGAGGGGATCCCGACGCTCGACATGGTGCGCGCGCGGAAGTTTCTCGACGACACGGGCTGCCGCATGGTCGGGCCGAACTGTCCGGGCGTCATCACGCCGGGCGAGTGCAAGCTGGGGATCATGCCGGGCTACATCCACAAGGCGCCGACGAGCGCGACGCGGAACATCGGCCTGATTTCTCGCAGCGGCACGCTGACGTATGAGGCGGTGTGGCAGTGCACGACGCGCGGCATCGGACAGACCACGTGCGTGGGCATCGGCGGCGACCCGGTCAAGGGGCTCAACTACATCGAGCTGCTCGAGATGTTTCAGAACGACGCGGCGACGCACGCGATTATTCTGATCGGCGAAATCGGCGGCACCGACGAGGAGAAGGCGGCCGAGTACATCAAGCAGCACGTGACCAAGCCGGTGATCGCGTTCATCGCGGGACAGACGGCTCCGCCCGGCAAGCGGATGGGACACGCGGGGGCGATCATTTCGGGTGGCGAGGGAACGGCGGCCAGCAAGATCGCGGCGCTGCGTGCGGCGGGTATTCACGTGTCGCAGTCGCCGGCGGACATCGGGGCGACGGCGGCCAAGGCGCTGGGCGTGGCGGAGCGCGGCGCGGCCTGAGAGATGGACTCGCGCGGTGCGGGGGGCTTGGCGGCGGCGTGGATGCGCGATGGTCGCGGCGCGGCGTGAGGCAAGTGCGGGGACTGCGCGGGAGTGGCACGGGCGGGTGCGCGGCGCGACGTGAGGCAAGTGCGGGGATCGCGCGGGCGTGACACGGGCAAGTGCGCGGCGCGACGTGAGGCAAGTGCGGGGATCGCGCGGGCGTGACACGGGCACGTGCGCGGCGCGATGAGAAACGGCGGATTACCGGCGGATTGTTTGTTGGGGCGGCGCGGAATCGATCGCGGATTGGCCATTCGCGCGTCGGCGGTGGGCGAGTCGGCCGTCGGAGCGTTCGCTGGGGATCAGTCCGCGGCGGGAACGACTTGACCGCCGGCGGGACAGCGGCTACGCTGAAGGACTCGGCTGCGCGCGAAGTCGCGAATTGGCCGATAGTTGCAAGCGACTGTCGTGGTGCAAGCAATGGTCCCCGATAGCTCAATGGTAGAGCGGCCGGCTGTTAACCGGTAGGTTGTAGGTTCGAGTCCTACTCGGGGAGGTGTTCGTGGGGGCCCTAAACTGGGTTGGTCGGGGTTAACTTGCCGGCGGAACGCCTGGGCGTGGTGGCAGTGGTGTAAGTCTCGTCCGGGTTGAGGCTTGGGGGCAGGCGGCGCGGTGCGGCGATCCTCTCGGAGCAGCGTGGCGGCGAATCGCTGGCGTGGAACCGCGCCAAGGTTGGCGGCCGGGCGGGGGTTCCTCTCTGTTCGCGGAATCGTCTTCGTGCTGGCGGTTAACGGCAGCGGGTCGGCATCGGCTGCTGCTGCGATCGATTCCCGAATCGATGGCCCATCGCGTGCGTGGCGGGTTCTTCCCGCGCGCCGTCACGATTACCGCGGTGACGCGTGCAGTATGGCGGGCCAGGCGATCTCGACGACCGCGCCCGCACGATTGCGGCTGGCGCCGTCCGTTGAATGGGGAACCGATCGCGCGGCGACGCGAACCTTGCGCGGCGCGGCTGAATGGCGGGTTGGATCAGCGCGGCGTGGCCGTGGCGCGCTCGGCGAGGAGTTGCTCCCGGGGGCGCTGCTGTTGATCGTGCAAGGGTAGACCGGCGATGGCGCGGAGGCGGCGCTCGGAGACTCGGGCCATCTGCTCGGCGGGCGCGGTGAGCAGCCACTCCTGGATCGCGGGGGCGAGTCGCAGCAGTCGCATGATCTGCGTCACGCGGGCGCGCGACCAGCCGAGTTGTCGGGCGGCATCGGCGGAATCGCGGATTTGCCCGGCGGCGATGGCGCGGGCGATCTGGTGGGCGAGCAGGAGCGCAACTGTTCCTGGAGGCGGCGGGGCCGGCGACGCGGACACCTGCGCCGGTTCGATGCGGCGTTGAATGGGCTTCAGGTCGACTTCGAACTCGAGGATCATGGTCGCACGCGTCCTGTGCAAAGAGCGGTCCAGCGGATTGTTGGAGCGCTGGCCCATGAAGGTGATTTGCGCGCGGTCGTCGCGTTGACTGCGTCGACGATGCTGACACGGGCTGAAAGCCCGTGCCCCCCAAGTCCTGGCCCGTGCCCCCCAAGTCCTGGCCCGTGCCCCCCAAGTCCTGGCCCGTGCCCCCCAAGTCCTGGCCCGTGCCCCCCAAGCTGAAGCGCGACTCCAACATCGAATGAAAGGCATGCTCGTCGGACCCGAATGCGCCTCG
>JAXMAO010000011.1:0-134050 GCA_046350375.1 Phycisphaerae bacterium | reverse complement strand
AGAATCGACTCGCGCCGCCGCCCCAGCTCGTCGAGCAGCCCGCGCAGCGCCGCCAGCAGCGGCGCGTTTGCCTTTTCGAATGCCTGGCGCGCCTCGTCGAGCCCGGCGGTGCGCCCCTCGGCGGCGCCGGCGATGCGCCCCGCCTCGAGGCCGGCCGCGCGACCGCTCTCGGCCGCCGCCTGCCGCAGCCGCGCCACTTCGGCCTGCTCGGCCGCGACGCGCGCCGCCATCGCCTCGGCCTGAGCCGTGGCGGCCGCGACGATGGTCGCCGCCTCGGCCCGCGCCGCCGCGACCACGGCCGCCGCCTCGTTCGCCACGTCGCGCAGATCGAGCCGCAGCAGGCTCGCCGGCAGGCGCGGCACGTCGCTCGGCTTGATGACGGTCTGCCTCATACGACCATGTCCTTCTCACCGCCGCGCCCGGCGATGACGATCTCGCCCGCGTCCTCCAGCCGCCGGATGATGTCGACCATCTTGCGCTGCGCCGCCTCGACGTCGGAGAGCCGCACCGGGCCCATGTAGTCGATCTCCTCCTTGAGCAGCTGGCCGGCGCGTTCGGACATGTTCTTGTAGATCTTCGCCTTCAGCTCGTCGCTGGCGGTGCGCAGCGCCAGCGCCAGATCGGCCGACTCGACCTCCTTGAGCATCGCCTGCACCCCCTTGTCGTTGACGAGCAGCACGTCCTCGAAGACGAACATCAACCGGCGGACCTGCTCGACCATTTCGGGGTCGGTCTCTTCGAGCGAGGTGAGGATGGTCTTCTCGGTGGTGCGGTCGACGAAATTGAGAATGTTCGCCAGGCAGTCGACGCCGCCGACCTTCTGCATGCGGTCGGTGACGATGCCCGCCAGCCGGCTTTCCAGACCGCGCTCGATCTCCTTGATCACGTCCGGGCTGGTCTGCTCCATGTTGGCGATCCGCTTGACGACCTCGACCTGCCGCTCGGTGGGCAGTGCCGCCAGAATCTCGCTGGCCTTCTCCGGCGCCAGGTGCGAGACGATCAGCGCGATGGTCTGCGGATGCTCCTCCTGGATGAACATCAGGAGGTTTTCGCTCTCGGCCTTCTGCAGGAAGGCGAACGGCTTCTCATACATCATCCGCTCGATCTGCCGGATGATGCGGTTGGCCTCGTCGTTCGACAGCGTCTTGCGCAGCAGTTCGGCGGCGTAGCTGATGCCGCCGTCGCGCGCATAGGCCCGCGCCATCACCAGGTGCCAGTATTCCTGCACGATCCGCTCGCGCAGCTCGGACGTGACGTTGTCCAGCACGGCGATCTCGCGCGTCACGTCTTCCACCAGCTCGCGGCGCAGCTTCTTCAGAATGGCCGACGCCTGGTCCTGGTCGATGCTGACCAGCAGAATCGCGGCCTTGCGAATGCCCGAGATGTCCTCAGACTCCGCCTTGATCGGCGCCTCGGCAGCGGCAACCATGCGCCATCACTCCCTTCGCAGCGCCACGCGGGCTGGGCCAGGCCCGGCCCGGCTAGCGCGGCTGCGTGATCCAACGCTCGAGAATCGACGCCGCCGTCTCCGGGTCGTCGCCGACCGTCTTGCGAATCTCGCCCACCATCGCCTTGGTGCGCGCCATGGCCTCGTCCAGCTCCGGCTCTTCCAGCTCGACCGTCTTCTGGTGGGCGTGCTTGATGATCGTTCCGCCGCCCGCTTCGCCGTCGGCCGCGTCGTCGACGCCGCCCGGCTGCGGGGCTGTTGCGGCGGCTGCCGGCGCCGGCGGCGGCGGCGCCTTCGGAATCGCCTTGCGGCCCATCTGCAGCACCATGAACAGGCTCACCAGCACCACCGCGCCCAGCGCGATCGTCTTCCACTGCGACTGGATCATCATGCCCGCCGACACCGGCTTATCGCCGGTCGGCACGGCTTCCACGCGCGTCGTCGCGGTCGCGGCCGCGTCGTGATACCAGCTCACCTCCACCTGCTCGTCGGCCGTCGCGGCGATCAGCGGCTTGACCTGCCCGCGGATTTTCTTCTCTTCCTCCATCACGATCGGCTCGAGCTCCTTGGCGCTCGGCTCCTTGCCGGCGTTCAGCGACTTGTAGATCGCCACGAAATGGCTGCGCGGCACATTGACCGACGCGGTGATCCGCCGCGCCACGCCGGGCAGGTTCCGCCGGTCGGTCACCTGCTTGTCGCGCTCGCCCATGAGCGTGGTGTGCGACTGTTCGCTGGTGGTCGACTCGTTCGAGCCGCCGCCGGGCAGCGACGCCGCCGTGTTCGGGCGCACGCCCGGGTTGGCGGCCGTGGTGGTGCCGCTCGACTCGGACGAGGTGGTCTCCTCTTCCGAAGTCTGCGGCGGGCCGAACTTCTCCTGGTGCTCGGTGCGGCGCTCCATGTCCATCTCGACATTCACGCCCACCAGCACGCCGGTGATGTAGCCGAGCTGCGCGAGAATCTTCCGGCCGTAGTAGTCCTCTTTCTGGCGGCGCAGGTCGTGCAGGTCGTACGGCAGCGCCTCGTCGTCGGCCGGAACGCGATAGGGTCGGCCGGTGGTCGAGTCGACGATCCGCACCGCCTCGGGCTTCAGCCCCTCGACCGCGCCGCTGACCAGCGCGGCGATCGCCGCAACGCGCGGTTTGTCGAGCGCCCCTTCGCTGGCGGTCTTCAGGAAGACGCTGGCGGTCGGTCCGGCCGCGGCCTCGCCGAAGCCGTGCCGCTCGGGCTGGTCGATGAAGACCCGCGCCTCGGTCACGCCGTCGAACTGCGCCAGCACCTTCGCCAGCTCGTTGCCCAAGGCGATCTTCCGCTGCCAGCGGCTCTCGTCGCGCGGCAGCCACATGTTCGCCTCGTCAATCAGCTTGGCGAAGCCGATCGCGGTGTTGGCCGGCATGGCGCCGGACTGCGCCACCGCCCCCTGCAGGCGCGTTCGCTCATCGGGGCGGACCATGATCTGGCTGCCGACGGTGCGATACGGCGCGCCGCGCGCCGATAGCTCGCGCGTGATCGCAGTCAGCTCTTCGGCCTTGAGCGGCTGGTCGAGCAGCGGCACGAGGTCCGGCTCGCCCGACCACTGCAGCAGCAGCGCCACGCCCAGCACGATGACCAGCGCCGACGCCGCCAGCGCCAGCCGCTGCGACAGCGTCAGCCCGCCCAGGTGTCCGCCGATCTGCTTGAGTTGTTTGCTCAGGAATTCCATGCGTCACGGGCGGGCCGGACCCGCGCTGTCGAGATGCGCCGCGCGTCGGCGCCGGTTCGTCGTGGACCGCACGCCGCGGCGCGGTCCGTGCGTCACACGCGCATCTGCTTCAACTCGTTGTACGCATCCATCAGCTTGTTGCGGATCTCCACCAGCAGCGAGAACGCCACGTCCGACTTGCGGATCATCCCCAGCACCTCGGAGACGTTGTCGCTCTCGCCGGTCAGCAGTTTCTGCACGCCCGCGTCGGCCGCCTGCTGCATCGCGTTGACCTTCTCGAGCCCCTCCGACAGAAGCTCGCCGAACGACTTGGCCGCGCCTCCGGCGGCCTCTGTGCCGCGCGGCGCCGCCGCCCCGCCCGCGGCGCGGGCCCGCTCCAGCCCCGCGTTCAACGCCGCCGGTGAGATTGGCTCGCCCATCGTCCTGCTCCTACGTTGCCGCGACGGCCGCCTACGCCAGCAGCCGCAGCGTGCTGGCCGCCATGGCCTTGGTCGCCTCGATCGCCGTCACGTTGGCCTCGAACGCCCGCACCGCCAGCATGCCGTCGATCATCTCCGTCGGCAGATCGACGTTCGGATAGAGCACCATGCCGCGCTCGTCGGCGTAGGGATGACCCGGCTCCTTGACCAGCCGGGCCGGCTCCGGGTCGTTCACGATCTTCTCCACGTGCACGCCGCGCCCGCCGTGGCCGTCGCCGGCGCCGAACAGCACCGCGCGGCGGCGATAGGGCTCGATCGAGCCGTCGGTCCGCCCGGCGGTCGAGACGTTGGCGATGTTGCCCGCGATGGCGTCCAGCCGCGTGCGCTGCGCCACCAGGCCCGAGGTGCTGATGTCCAGGGTTCCAAACATGTCGCGTGGCTCCGTCTATTCTGCGTTCGGGCCGCCGCCCTTCGCGGCCGCGGCGCCCGGGCGCTGCGCTACACCCGCCCGCTGATGGCCTTCATCAGGTCGCCGATCTGCCCGCGGATCAGCTCGACCACCAGCCGATGCGTCATCCCGTTCTCGGCCAGGCGCGACATCTCGCGCTCGATCCGCGCGTTGGTGCCGTCCTGAAACAGCAGGTTGTCCAGCGGCTCGAGCGTGGGCGTCACCACGAGCCGCCCGGTCGGGGTCTCGTGGAACTGCTTCGTGCCAGCCAGGTGTAGCGCGGGTGTCCCGCGCCGCTGGCGCTCGTCCGCGGCGCTGCGCAGGGCCGCCTGGAACGCCTTCGGATCGAGCTGCCGCGCGCGATAGCCGGGCGTGTCGACGTTGGCAATGTTCTCCGCCAGGACGCGCTGCCGCTGCTCGAGGAACGACAGCGTGCGCTCCAGCAGCGGCATCGGCCCGCGTTGCGTCAGCTCGTCGACGAACATCAGTCCGGCTCCCGACCGGCGCGTCGCGCCGGCCCGCACACAGTCCAGGTCGTTTCTCACGCGCGCCGCGAAACTTCACCGCTGTGTGGCACGGGCTTTCAGCCCGTGTCCGCGCGTCGCCGCGTGACCCGCCGGCGAACGCCACGAGCGCGTGAAAAGCGCATCAGCCCGCCCGGCGCGGCGCGGCCTCGGGCGTTTCGGCGACCTGCCGCGCCGCCGCGGCCGCGGCCTGCTCACGCCATTGTTTCAGCTTCATGCCCAGCGTCCGCACGCCGATGCCGAGTGCCTTGGCGGTCTTCTCGCGGTGGCCGTTGAAGGTCACCAGCGTCCGCTCGATCAGCTCGCGCTCCATGTCTTCCATCATGTGACCGGGGCGCATGCGGCGCATGTCCGGAAAGTCGGCCATCACCGTCTCGCCGCTCAGCCAGGTTTCCAGCACCGACGCCTCGAGCACGCCGCCCTGGCACAGCGCCACCGCCCGCTCGCACACGTTCACCAGCTCGCGCACGTTGCCCGGCCAGTGATAGCTCTGCAGCACCATCATCGCCTTGGGCGACGGCTGCGGGGCGCGCTTGCCCTCGCGCCGCGCGATCTTCTCGAGGTAGAACCGCACCAGCTCCGACACGTCCTCGCGCCGCTCGCGCAGCGCCGGCAGCCGGATCGGCAGCACGCTGATGCGATAGAAGAGGTCTTCGCGGAAGCGCTTGCGCGTCACCCATTCCTGCAGGTCGCGGTTGGTGGTCGCGATGACGCGCACGTCGGTCCGCCGCGTCACGCTGCTGCCGACCCGCTCATACTCGCGCTCCTGCAACACGCGCAGAAGCTTGGCCTGCAGCGCCAAGGGCAGCTCGCTGATTTCGTCCAAGAGCAGCGTGCCGCCGTCGGCCAGCTCGAAGCGCCCCTTGCGCAGCCGATCGGCCCCGGTGAACGCCCCGCGCTCGTGACCGAACAGCTCGCTCTCGAGCAGCGTCGGCGACAGCGCCGCGCAGTTGAGCGACAGCATCGGCCGGCTGGCGCGTGGCCCGGCAACGTGAATGGCCCGCGCCACCAGCTCCTTGCCGGTGCCGCTTTCTCCGTGAATGAGCACGGTCGCCTGGCTGGCGGCGACCTTGGAAATCTGCGTTCGCACTTCTCCGGTGCGCTCGCACGAGCCCACCAGCTCGACGGCGCCCTGAATCTCGCCCAGCGTGGCGCGCAGCGCCTCGTTCTCGCCGCGCAGCCGGCTGACCTGCGCCGCGCGCTCGACCAGGACGGCGATCTCGTCCGTCTCGAACGGCTTCTGGATGTAGTCGAACGCCCCCTGGCGCATCGCCTCGACCGCCGTCTGAACGGTGGCATAAGCGGTCATGAGAATGAGCGGCGTGTCGACGCCCGCGTCGCGCAGCTGGCGGAGCATTTCGATGCCGTCCATGTCGGGCATCTTGAGGTCGCTGACGATCACGTCGAACGACTCGCGCCGCAGCGCCTCGAGCGCCGCCCCCGGCGCCTCGAAGCCGCGCACCTCGTGCTGCTGCCGCCGCAGCGATTCGATCAGCGACTCGCGCATCACGTCCTTGTCATCAACGACTGCAATCCTGGCCATGGGTTCCTGCCCTCACGAAGCCATTCGGCTGACGCGTTCCCGCCGCGCGATCGGACTCCGTTCCGAATCGCCGCCGCGGGCCGCCGCGCCTGAGACCGCCCGCACAGAGGTGCCGTCCGCCGGACACCCCGGAATACGTATCGTGAATTCCGCGCCGCCTTCGGCGCGGTTGCCGACGCGAATCGAGCCGCCGTGGGCCTCGACGATGCGATGCACGATCGCCAGCCCCAGCCCCGTGCCGCTCGCACGCGTCGTGAAAAACGGATCGAACACCCGCTCCAGCACGTCGCCCGGAATGCCCGGGCCGCTGTCCCGCACCTCGAACACGCAGGCGCCGGCCTCGTCGGACCGGGCCGCCACCCACACCGTGCCCGCCTCGCCCACCGCCTGCACCGCGTTGATCAGAATGTTCACCAGCGCCCGGCGCAGCCGCGCCACGTCGCCATACAGCGGCACGTCGACCGCGCCCGGCGAGAGCAACAGCGAAATCTTGCGACCGGCCGTCCAGGCGGCCGCCGTCTCGAGTGCCTCGGCCAGCACCTCGCCCGCCCGGCCCGGGCCGCGCTCCAGCACGTCTTCCTGCGCGAACTCCAGAATCTCTCCCACCAGCCGGTCGAGCGTCCGCACCCCGTGCGAAATCTTCCGCACCAGTCCCAGCTCGGCCGGCCGCTCGCGCACGTCGCCTTCGAGCATCGACGCGTACAGCGCGATGCCGCCCAGCGGATTGCGCACCTCGTGGGCCAGCCCGGCGGCAAGCTGCCCCAGCGCCGCCAGCCGCTCGCGCCGCGCCAGCTCGCGGTTCTTGCGCGCCAGCTCTTCGTTCAGCCGCCCGACCTCGTGCATCAGCTCGTCGTAGGCCTCGCGCAGACGCGTGCTCACCTCGTTGTACGCGGCCAGCGCCGCGTCAACCGATCCGACGAACATCGGGGCCTGCGGGGTCTTCATGCCGACTCATCCGTCGCGCCCAGCGAACCGGACAACGACGCGCCATAGGCGCGGTTCGCCAGCGATCCGCTGGCGCCATGGTTCAACTGGGCCCGGGTACTGTGCTGCCGCTGCGCCAGCGTCGCAGCGTCCTGCTGGTCAGCCGCCAGAATGCCGCCCAGCACGCGCTCGTTCTGCGCGACAACCTCCGCGACGCGCCGTCGCAGCGCCTCGGGCGCCGTGCCCGCCGCCGCCGCCCACGCCTGCCGCGCCGGGCGCACCTGCCGCTCCAGCCGCGAGAGGTCGTCGACCAGCCGCTGCCGGTCGGCCAGCACGGTCAGCAGCGCCGCGGGCGTGTCGGCGTCCACCAGGGCGCGCTGCCGGGCCACCAGCGTTTGCAGCTCGGCGTAGATCCGCCCCTGCTGCTGGAGCAGCTCCAGCAGCCGCGCGCCCGAGTCGGGCACGGACGAATTCGACGGCGGACAGGCGGTGGTCGTCACGACGAAAACTCCGTCCGCAAGGTCAGGTCGAGCAGTTCCTTCCACGCCGCGCGACCGCCTGGCCGCGCTGCGATGAAAATGCCGCGTCCGGCACACGCTCCAGCAGCCAGCGGGCCGCTCGAGGGTCCGCCGCGCGTCTTCCGCCCGGCCGAGCCGTGCCTGGCACTGCGCCAGCCGCACCGCCGCCGAGACGCACTCCGGCTCGCGCTCGTAGCGCCACAGCGCGTCGGTCGCGGCAGCTAGCGCCTCGGCATAGCGACCGACCGAGAACAGGCAGTCCATCCGCGCCATGTACGCCGACCGCAGCCGCGTCCGGTCGGCCGGCGAGAGCGACGACTCGTTCAGCGGCGCCAAGGCGGCGATCACCTGCTCGAAGGCCTCGGCCGCGCGGGCGACGCGCCGCGCGCTCTCGGCGTCGCCGATCGGCTTCCCGGCCGGGCGCGACGTCGCCAGCGCGCCCTCCAGCGCTTCGCCGCTGCGGCGATAGCTTTGACCCAGCAGGAACAGCAACTCGACCCGGCGCGGCTCGTCGGGGTAGAACGCGATCGCGTCTTCCAGCCGGCGGATCGCCAGCTCCCAGTCGCCGTGCTGGTAGAGCAGCCGCGCCAGAAGCAGCAGCGCCGTGCGATATTCCGGCGCCTGCGGCGTCACCAGCGACTCGCGCTCCGGCGGCGCGTCGATGAACGCCGTCAGCAGCGTCACCGCCTCGTCGCGCGCGGCGCCGCCCAGCTCCGCCAGGCACTCGGCCAGGCCGACCAGGCTTTGCGTCGCATCGACCGTTCGGCCGAACCGCGCCAGGACCTCGCGATACTGCTCGGTCGCGGCGCGGAACTCGCCTTGCGCCCGCAGCCCCTCGCCGATCTGCCGCAGCGCGCTGGCCGTCGCCGCACCGTTCGGGAACATGCTCACGAAGCGCTGCAGCAGCGCGACGCTGCGGGCCGGCTCGCGGGCGGCGTCGAGCACCGCGACCGCCTTCTCGACCGCTCGCGTCACCTGCGGCTCGTTGCCGCTGTCGACTTCGATCAGTTGCTCGTAGGCCGCGGCGGCCGCCCGGGCCGCCTCGCGCGCCGCCGCCGGGTTGCTCCGCAGCCGCGCCCGCGCCACCCCGGCGCGCAGGTCGCCGAGCCGCTCGTAGAGAAATGCCGCCTCGATGCGGTCGTCCGGCCCCAGCAGCTTGGCGCTCATCGCGAAGAATCGCGCCGCATCGGCCGCAAACCGACCCAGCTCGCGCCCCTCGAGCGACTGCGCCGCCGTCCGCACGAACGTGCGCACCGCCGCCCGGCTGACGCCGCTCGGCCGGTCACGCTTCCGCGCCGCCAGCAGGGCGACCACGGGCTCCAGCGCGTCGGCCGCCTCGGCGTACCGCTCCAGCGCCAGCAGGCTTTCCGCCCGACCCAGCAGGCAGACCTCGCGGATCGGCCCGGCCCGAAACGCCTTGAGCACGTCGTCGAAGTAGTTCAGCCCCATCTGCGGGCGATCGGCCCGGTTGGAAAGCTGCCCCAGCAGGCACGAGACCTTTGCCCACAACTCGTCGCGCGGCTGCCAGCGCGACCGCAGCTCGCGCAGCAGTCGCTCGGCCTCCACCGCCTGTCCGGCCTCCAGCGCGCAGGTCGCTTCGAGATACGCCGCCGCGTCGCGCTGCGGCGTGCGCTCGAGCCGCGGGCGGGTCCGCGCGACCAGGTCGCGCGCCGCCTTCACCTTGCCGGCCGTCAGCAGCCGCTCGACCCGCTGTTCGAGCGCCCAGGCCACGTTCGCCGGCCGGGCCGAACCGTCCGACAGGACGGCCGCGGTCAGCTCGTCGAGCGCCGCCGGCTCCGCCTTGACGCGCCCCTCGACCATCCAGTCGGCCAGCCGCCGCCGCACGGCGTCGGCATCGGGCGCGCGGCCCGACGCCAGCAACCGCTCCCACGCTTCCAGCGCCTCCTCATAGCGACCGGCCCATTCCATCGCCGAAACCAGCGCCAGCTCGTCGGCGTCGCTGAGCGTTTGACCGGCCGCCCGCGCTTCATGCGCGTGTTCGAGCGCCCGGACCGCGTTGGTCGCCGAGTGCGTGGTTCGGACGCGCTCGGCCCGCAGGAAGCAGCGCGCCAAGAGCGCGTGCACGACTCCGCGTTGAGATTTCGGCAGGCGTGGATCGTCGAGCAGTCCGCCCAGGAAGGTCGCCGCGGCGCTCACGCGGCCCGAGGCCAGCAGCGCCTCGACCTGTTCCGACAGGTCGGCCGGGCGCGGCGCGACCGGCGCGGCGCTGGCCCGCAGCAGCCCCATCACCAGCAGCGACAGCGACACCAGCAGTGTCGGAATCTGCCAGCGCGACGCCACCAGTTGGCGCAGTGTCGGCGTTTCGGCGCCCGTGCCCATCCGTGAGCCTCGTTGGCCGGTCCGGCGGCGCGTCTCCACGCGCCCGCCCGACGGGAGCGATCGTCCTGACTTCTCCCGGCAGTCTGGCAGCGACCGGATACGGGAGCCTTGTGGCACGACTCCCGGCCTTCGCCGCCCGTGTGAAAAGTATCGGCCGACCGCGCAACTTTCGGTCCAAGAATTCCGCGCGCTTCGCCCCCCCGGGCTGGATTTGCCTCCAGCCGCGCCAGCGGCGCACAACTCGAACCCTTGTCGTTAGTTAACCTTGCCCGGCTGGCTGGACGCCAGGCGCTTGGCCAGCAGCGGATCAACCGGCAGCAGCGTCATCTCCAGCCCGCCGTTGGCGCGCGTCGCGATCTGCCATAACTGCCCGGTCGACAGCCGTTGATAGGCCGCCTCGCCCTGTGCCACGCGAACCCCCACTTCGGTCGCCATCTGCGGATTGACCGCATACTCCCAGAACCGCTGCCACAGCCGCTTTTCGAACCGGCTGGCCTCGTCGTCGACGCGGTATTCAGCCGGGATCGCGCCCGGCTCGTCGAGCGGAGCGCCGTCGGCCGGCGCCTGGCCTTCGCCGAAGATGCGGCGGAACAGGTGCAGCGTGTGGCCGCGCAGCTTGTCGCCGCGCTCGACGTAGGAATCGAGGAAGCGGATGACCAGCGCGTCTACATAGCAGACATCGCCGCGGATGCGAACCGTCCGCGTCGGCCGCTCGCGCCCGTCGGCCGCGGCGCCGACGAAGTCGATCACCGTCTCGACCACCTGGCCGCGCGCGTCGCGCCGCTGGTCGGCGACGTACAGCCGCGCCACGCGGCGATCGTGCTTCAGGCGGTCGACGACGCGCAGCAGCTCGGCCTTCTCGGCCTCGAGCTCGGCGATCCGCTGCTGCCGGTCGTGCTCGCCGCGCGCCCACCAGGCCGTGCCGAAGAGCACCCCGGCAAAGCCCAGCGTCAGCGCTGCGCGTGCGAAAAGCTTGGTCATGCGCCCGTCTCCGCCCGAGTCTACCCCTGCTTCGGCCGGCGGTGGCAGCCGGTCCACGTTTGACCTATTCTAGGTCCGACAACCGCGTCGGGTTCGCCGCGATCGGAATCGTTTCATGCAATGGCCCGCATTTGATGTCGCGATGCAGCCGGTCGGCCAGGCCTTCGTCTCGCTGCGGGCGGTCGTCACCGGCGACGTGACGCTCGGCCCGGAAGTCAGCGTCTGGCCGCACGTGGTGATCCGCGGCGACGTGGCCCCGATCCGCATCGGCGCCCGCACCAACATCCAGGACGGCTCGATCCTCCACTGCCGCCCCGGCTGCCCGCTCGAGATCGGCGCCGACGTCGTCATCGGCCACGTCGCGGTGGTGCACTGTGCCCGCGTCGGCGCGGGCGCGCTGATCGGCATCCGCGCGGTGGTGCTCGACAACGCCGAGGTCGGCGACGGCGCGGTCATCGCCGCCGGCGCGATCGTCACGCCCGGCACGCGGATTCCGCCCAACGTGGTCGCCATGGGAACGCCGGCGAGGCCCGTCCGCGACGTGACCGCGGCCGAGCGCGACTATCATGCCATGGCGCTCAATAACTATCTGCGGCTGGCGCGAGTACGTCTCCGGGCAGCATCGTCCGATCGGCTGACGTCTTCCCCGCGGCGGCGCAGAAAAACAGCCCGCCGCACCGAAGTGCCGCGGGCTGCGTGCTGCAACAGCGTCTTGCGTTCAGGCCGGCGCTAGGCGGTTTCGCGCTTCTGCTTGGGGGTGAAGATCGGCTCCTTGTCGCCGCGGACGACATCCTCGGTGACGACGTAGGTGCCGTTCACCGATCGGTCGGGCAGCTGGAACATGAGGTCGAGCATGATCTCTTCGAGCACGCTGCGCAGGGCCCGCGCGCCGGTGTCGCGCGAGAGCGCCTCCTGGGCGATCGCGCTCAGGCCGCCTTCGCTGAACTCCAGCCGGTTGCCGCTGATTTCGAAGAACTTCTGATACTGCCGGCAGAGGGCGTTGCGCGGCTCGGTGAGCACGCGGACCAGCGCCGGCTCGTCGAGCGGCATGAGCGGGCACATCAGCGGCAGGCGGCCGACGAATTCGGGAATCATGCCGAACTCGATCAGGTCGTCGGGGGTGATCTGGCGGAGCATCTCGCCAAGCGTGTCGGTCTTGTTCACGCCGGTGGCCAGCTCGCTGGCGAAGCCGATGTTCTTGCGGCCGATGCGGCGCTGGATGATGTCCTCGACGCCGCTGAAGGTGCCGCCGCAGATGAACAGGATGTGGGTCGTGTCCATCTGGATGTATTGCTGCTCGGGGTGCTTGCGTCCGCCCTGCGGCGGAACGTTGGAGACCGTTCCCTCGAGCATCTTCAGCAAGGCCTGCTGCACGCCTTCGCCCGAGACGTCGCGCGTGATGCTGACGTTGCCGGCGGTGCGGCCGATCTTGTCGATCTCGTCGATGTAGATGATGCCGCGCTGGGCCGCCTCGAGGTCATAGTCCGCGTTCTGCAGCAGGCGCAGCAGCAGGTTCTCGACATCTTCGCCGACGTAGCCGGCCTCGGTGAGCGTGGTGGCGTCGCCGATCGCGAAGGGGACGTTGAGCATCCGCGCCAGGCTGCGCGCCAGCAGCGTTTTGCCGCAGCCGGTCGGGCCAATGAGCAGGATGTTGCTCTTGTCGATCTCGACGTCGTCGTCGGTGCCGCGGTCGACGTACATCAGCCGCTGGTAGTGGTTGTGGACCGCGACGGCCAGCGCCTTCTTGGCGAAGTCCTGCCCGACGACGTAGCGGTCGAGGAACTCCTTGATTTCGCGCGGCGCGGGAACATTGGTGAACAGCGGTCGGCCGGACTGCACGCGCCGCTTTTCCTGCTTGATGATGTTGTGACAGAGCTCGACGCACGACGAGCAGATGAAGGCGTCGTTGGGCCCTTCGACCATCGGGCCGGCTTCGCGGTGCGTCTTGCCGCAGAAGCTGCACGTGCTCGGCCGGCGGCGCTTGACGCCGCTGCCCTCGTGACCGCCGGGACCGATGCCCGATCCGCCGCCGTTTCCAGTTCGCGATCCGTTGCTCAAGGCGAGAGTCCTTTCGAGTTGAGTCGCGCGAAATGCAACCTGGGTCGGCGCCGGCGAGGTGCGCTGACGCGTCTCGACCGCAACTTATCGACTCCCCGCGCGCACGTGCTTGACATCAATTCCCCCCGCGTTTTTTGCGGGATTGCTCGGCCGATTGATCCACCGCCGCGGTGCGCGAACGCGCGATCAGCCGCGCGCGAATCTCGCTCATCTCGGCGTCCGTTATCTGACCTCGCGCGTGCATCTCGCGCAAATCCTGCAACGTCCAGCTGGCGCTTGCACCGCCGTGCATCCAGCGCCGCAGACCGCGCCGCAGCAACGCCACCCCCACCACGCCCGCCGCGAGCACCAGCGCCAGCACCAGCGCCCACGGCAGCCAGCCCGCCGCGCCGATCGCCTTGCCTGCCGCGATCATCGCGCCTCGCGCGCGTCAGCGCCGCCGGCGCCGCCGCGACATCGTCCAGCCCACGCATGCCGCCCCAGCCAGCCATGCCTCGAACCCGACCGCGCCGCACAACCCGAACAGCGGCCGCGACGGCGGTCCGCTGCGCCCTGTCGTATCGACCAGGCTCGATACCGCCCGCGCCAGCTGCTGGCCGGCGTCGTCGCCGCGCACCTTCGCCATCGACGCCGGCAGGCTGATCTGCGGCAGGCCGAAAATCGCCGCCGCCGCGCTGTTGCCGGCCAGCGTCCGGATGTGCACGTCGAATTCGGCCGTCAGCTGGAAGTCCTGGTCGACCATCACGCCATATTCATAGTCGAGCGCCACCACCGGAAACGGCACGACGCGCACCACGCCGATGCCCGGAACCTGCAACTGCGGCGAAAGCGCCAGCAGATCGACGGCCCCCAGCGGTACCGCCGCCAGCGCGCCGGTCGACTCCACGTTCACCTGCCCGTTCGCATGACCGGCCAGTCTCGCCGAAGTGTGCAGCACCTGCCCCGGCGTGCCGCCGCCCGTCTGAAGCACGCTGACGGTGATGTCGGCCTGGAGCCCCGACAGGTCGGCCGACGCGTCGCCGGCCGCGAGAATCAGCGCCCCGGCGATGAAGATCGAGCTGCGCACGGTGACGGGCTGGCTCGTCGGAAAGCGCAGATCGGCGCCCGAGAGGCGGATCGTGCGCGTCGAGCTGCTGTGGCCGTTGCCTTCGAACGCCACGGCCGGATCGAGGGCGAACGCGGCGACATCGATGCCGGCGTCGTTGGGAATGAAGCCGAAGACGGTGCGCGAATCGGTGAAGACGGCGCTGGCCTGGGCGGCTCCGCGGAATTCGCCGGACAGGCCCGGAGCGTCGAGCTGCACGGTGCTGAGCGTCGGCTGCGTGCTGGGCGGAAAACTGTGAGAGTCACTCACCGAAGCGTCGCTGGTGCCGTGGACGAGCCGCGTCAGTTGAACGCTCGACGCGCCGGTGACGCTGGTGATGCGCGCTTCGGCGGCGCTGGCGATCAGGATCGCCGCCAGGCAGACGGTGGCCGCCCAGGACCGGCGAGCCGAGTGAATGGTCATGTGCACTCCTTGGGAGCCCGGTCGGGGACGGGCGCGAACCGTCCCACAAAGGATATCCCCGGTTCGACGCCAAGTTTAGGACTTGATTGTTTTTCGGGCAACTGGCCAATTCGAGCCAGCCGTTAGGGAATTATCAGACCTGCGATCCCGCGCCCGCCCCGCTGGCCGGCCGTCAACGCCTTGACGCTGCCGCAGATTGTGACTCATAATCAAAGTTAGCAGCGATTGGACGCGCGGTCGGAGTCCGATTCATGATCGACCCGCAACGACTCGGTCGGGCCCTTGCGGCAGCCCGCGGCCGGGCGGGACTGAGCCAGCGCGACCTGGCCCAGCGCCTGGGGCTCACCGTCAATTACCTCAGTCTCATCGAGCATGGCCACCGCGGCGTGGCGCTGACCACCATCGAGCGACTGGCGGAGCTGGCCGGGCTGCGACCCAGCGAAATCATCGCGGCGGCCGAGGTCGGCGGAGCGGCGGCGGCCTGGAGCCCGACCCCGGCCCGGCGAATCCGGCAAAAGGCTCGCCCGGCCGAACTGCCACCCGAAGCGCGTGTGACAGCGCCGCCCGCGATGCAGCGACGGCGCGATCAGCCCTACGGAACGTGGATTCCCGGGTTCTGATGGAGCGTGCCGCCGAGCTTCGCTTGCTCTTGCGGAGACAGCGCGCGGAGAATGCGCGGACAGTGCATGCGAGCGTGAATTGGGAATATCGCTAGCGCCGGCGACGAATCGCCAGCAGGCCGAGCCCGAGGAGCGAGAGCGTGGCCGGCTCGGGCGAGCCGGAAAAACCCGGGTCGGTGGGCACGAGCGCCGTGCCGTACTGGAAGAAGACGTTTCCGATCGACGCCATCGGATCGAAGCCGGTGGGCAAGCCGGGGATGGTGAAAGTGACCGAGTTCTTGATCAGCGGGTTGCTGCCGGTGACGGCCGGCTGGCCGGTCGCCGGATTGTCGGTCGACGAGGTGACGCCGTAGTTCACGCCATTCACCGAGCCAGGCGGGTCGAGATCGGTCCCGGGAAATGAGCCGCTTCCAAAGATGCCATAGCCGGAACTGCTGATGCCGTAGCGCCCGCCGTTGGGGGAGACGCCGCCGATGCCTTCCATGTAGGCCCATTCGCCGCCCACGACGCCGCCGGGATCCGAGCCGCCGAACAGCACGGACGACCCGGAGGTCAGCACGGCGCTGCCGGTGCCGGGGGTGAGTCCGAGCAGGCCGCCGTTCACCTCATAGAAGACAGCGCAGAGGATCTCAGGCTGCTCAAGCACGTCGGCGACGCCGGTGTTGGTAAGCGTGACGATCAGGCTGTTGCCGAGCGTGTCAAACGTGGCCGAGGCGGAGAGCGTGTGGCCGTTCCCGGGAAAGGTACCGCTGCCGGAATAGGTGATCGCGGCGGCTGGCGCAATAGCCGCCGGCAGCAGAATCGCAAGCGCTGTCAGGAGCGCGATTGACGCGATGCGGCCGAAGTGCGGCGCGCTGCGCCGGATGAAATCAGATTGCATGTGCGCAAATCCCTCTAAGGAGCTCTGCGACGCGGAGTCCTGCCCCCAATCGGCATCCCCCGCAAATCGATGGGCCCATCATATGCCCGAACGGGGCTCGGGTCAAGAGATACCAAATTCTGCATGTCTGATAATTGGGCGCGGCGGGCTGTCGTGCCGCAATTCGACCGGCCCGTTGCGGAGTGCCGCGGGCCCGCGGAAGTCGTTACCGACGGAGAAGTCTCTCAATTCGCGCCCGCGCCGATCGGATCGCACCGGAATTTCCCGATTTTCGACGCCGCAAACCCTGAACAAATCACGGCAATCACTGCCACATCGCCGGCCGCCCATAACCGGCCGCGAGATCAGGCAGTGGCCGATGCGGCCCGTGGCGGGGCCGGTTCGATGGCGGCCGGATGGCGCGGCGGCTGGCCCGCCAGCACGCCCAGCACGTCGTCGACCACGTCGAACAAGGCGTCGCGGGCGTCGGTCGTCAGCGAGCCGACGTGGGGCGTGAGGATGCAGTTCGGGGCGGTCCGGAGCGCGTGCTCGGCCGGGAGCGGCTCTGTATCGAATACGTCGATGGCGGCGCCGCGGAGCCGGCCGGCCTTGAGGGCGTCGGCCACGGCGGCCGAGTCGATCAGTCCGCCGCGACTGGTGTTGACCAGGATGGCGCCGGCGGGCATGCGACCGAGCACGGCGGCGTTGATGATCTGCCGGGTGGACGGGTCGAGCGCCAGGTGCAGCGAGAGGATGTCGCTGCGCTCGAAGAGGGCGTCCTGCGAGACGGCTTCGGCCTGGACGCGCGTCGGCGTGCGACCGGACCGATCGTGGTAGATCACCTTGCAGCCGAACGACTCGGCCAGCATGGCCCCCACCTCGTCGGCGACGCGGCTCATTCCGAACAGGCCGACGACGTGGTGGCGCAGCTCGCGCCCGTGGGTTTCGCGGAGCGATTCGAACTGGCCGGCGCGGACGTGCCGGTCGAGAAAGATCAGCCGGCGCTGCGCCGCCAGCAGCATGGCGACGGTGAACTCGGCCAGCGAACGGACGCCGGCATGCGGAGCATAGACGACCACGATGTTGCGCCGCGCGGCGACGCGCAGGTCGATGTGATCGACGCTGGTGGCGGCGCGGCCGATGACGCGCAGCGCCGCGGCGGCCTCGAGGATGCGCGCGGTCACGTGCGTGCGCGAGCGAATGAGCAGGGCATGTGTGCCGGGCAAGGCCGAGATGAGCGCATCGGGCGTGGGGTCGGGAAGTTCAACGACATCGCCAAACGCCCGCAGGCGCTCGAGCGCGGATGCCGGATATGACTCGGCAACGACGAACCGGAATCGAGCTGGTGCGGACATGCTGCACGGTCCCCTTGTACCGCTGTGCGAGAGGCGGCCGGAAAACCAATGCCAACGAATACCGCTTCAGGCACTAATATACACCAGCACCGAGTGCCCGCAAGAAAATACGCAGCCCCAATTTATGATTCTGTGGCGGGAGAAGTGAGAATTCGCGCAGGCGATTCGCCCTTGTTTCGCCGAATCTCCCAGAGTCGCATTTCCAGGCGCGGCTGTGCATCAGTTCCCATGCGAGGCAGGCGGGCGCTGGGCAGTTGGAGAAGTGAGCGGCGGAGTGCGGCGGCCCAGCCGGGCCGGGGTCGGCCGGCGCTACAGGCGGCGGGTAATGCGGCCGCGCGTCAGGTCGTAGGGCGAGAGCTCGACGCGGACCATGTCTCCGGGGAGGATTCGGATGAAGTTTCGGCGGAGCCGGCCGGAAATGTGGCCCAGAACGCTATGAACCTTTCCCCCCATCTCGATTTCGAGACGAAACATGGTGTTCGGCAAGGCCGCGATGACCTTCGCCTCGACCTCGATGGAGTCTCCCGCAGCCGCCATGCCAATTATCCGCAACCCGCCCCGAGGCCCGCGGATCAATCCGCGACGGCACCCGAGGCGACGCTCGCAAAGCTAGCCGCATCGCGACGATCCCGCAAGTCGCACGGGCGCCCGAAACGTACGATCTTCACCCGCGGAATCGCCGCATGGCTGATCTACCTGCCCGCGGCTCGGCTTGGCCGACCGGCGCGGCTGCTGTGTGTTTTGATGATGGCCGGGCTGGCGACGGCGGGCTGCAACGCGCGGGCGCTCGAAGGGTCGTGGAAGGCGGTCGACGCGCCGGCAGAAACAGAGGCCTTCCGATTCAAGCAGATCGAGCTGCGCGACGGGCGATACTTCGCATCGGCCGCCATGGGCGAACAGAACCTCTTCCTTCGCGGGCGCTACCAGTTCAACGGGCTGTCGCTGACGTTGCGCCCCGACGACGGGCCGCCGCAGCAGTTCCAGGCGTTGCTCTGGCTAAGTCGCGAACTGCGGCTGTCGGCACGGGACTTTGTCCAACGGCTGAAGCGGCAGTGACGGCGAAAGAGTGCCGCTAGTAGATGCCGGCCGAGAAGTCGTCGGGCGGCGGCGCCGGGGGCGGCGGCGGCGGAGCCGGTGGTCGCGGCTGCTGCGGCGGCGGCTGGGCCGGACGGCTCTCGCGCGGCGGACGATCGGTGACGGGACGCTCGGCGGCGGGCGCGTCGGCGGGCGGCTCGGTGCGCGGACGACCGCGGTCGCCGCGCGGCGGTGCATCGGGTTGCGGGCCGCGCGGCTCGCGACCCGGTGGACGTCCGCCGCGGTCGGGGCGCGGCGGCGCGGCGGGCGGCAGGTCCTGTGCGGCCGGGCGGACGGGCGGCGGCGCGTCATCAGCGGCCGGTGCGTCGTCGAGGTCGGCGCCGTCGGGATCGTAAGTCTGAAAGGTGCCGGCGGCGGGCGCGGCGCGGCGCTGCTCGTCTCGGCGACCCATGCTCTGCTTCAGATCGGCGACCAGGTCGTTGTAATCGGTGCCCTCGAGCTCGTCGTCTTCGTCGATCGGCGCGGGCTGATAGCCGGGCTGCTGGGCCTGCGAAAGTTCGGCGCGGAAGGCCTCGATGACCGACTGCTGAATCCGCTCGCGGCAGGCCGTGTTGATGGGATGGGCCACGTCCACATGCAGCTTGGCGCGGCCGTTGGCGTCGCGCGGCGCGTGGCGCTCGCCAAGGCGCGAGCCGCATTCGTTGCAGTGTTTGGCGCGGAGGTGATTCTTGGTGCGGCAGCGCGGGCAGCGATAGGAGAGCTTCCGCGACGGCATGGCGACGAAGTAGCCGCTGTCGCCTTCGATGACCTTGAGGTCGCGAATCACGAAATCGCCGTCGAAGGTGACGCTGCAGAAGGCCCGCAGCCGCTCCTGCCCGCTGCCGCCACCACCGCCCACCAGCCGAACGCGTACTTCAGAAATCTCCAAGTTGCACGACTCCTTCCAGTCGAAGATGCCGATCGCTCCAGGTTTCGCAGACCAAGACGCATACCGCTTCGCCGGCCGCCGACCGCGCCGCCTCGGCCCAGGCGCCCGCCGACGCGCCGTCGTCGAACAGCGCGAAGAGCGTGCTCCCGCTGCCGCTCATGCGGACGGGCACGTCGCGCAGGCCGTCGAGGCGCTGGTGCAGTTCGGCCAGGCGCGGCGCGGCGCGAAAGACGCCCGGCTCGAGGTCATTGTAGAGCCGCGGGCGCAGCCCGGCCGCCGGAAGCGCGCCGGCGGTGCCGCCGAGCGGCGTTGTCGGCCGATCGACCGGCGCCCACGCGCGATAGGCATCGGCGGTCGACACGCCAAATGGCGGACAGACCAGCACGACAAAGCCCGTCCACGGCGACGCAACGGCGGAGACGCGCTCGCCGCGGCCGCGAATGATGCTCTGCGGGCCGGCCAGGAAGAGCGGCACGTCGGAGCCCAGGCCGGCGCCCAGCGCCGCGAGGCGCTCGGCGGGCCAGTGCAGCCCCCAGAGCTCGTTCAGGCCGCGCAGCACGGCGGCGGCGTCGGAGCTGCCACCGCCCAGCCCGGCGGAAACGGGGATGCGCTTGTCGAGTTGAACATCAACATCGGGCGCGCGACCGGCGGCGGCGGCCATCGCCTCGGCCGCGGCGACGGCCAGATTGCGCCGGTCGCTCGGCAGCGCCGGATCAGAGCAGGTCAGCCGAGTGCCGCTTCCGGCGGCGGCCGCGGAGAGTTTCAACGAATCGCACAGGTCAATCAGCACGACCCACGACTCGAGCTCGTGATATCCGTCCGGCCGGCGGTGTAGCACGCGCAGCGTGAAATTGAGCTTGGCCGGCGCGAGGACGCGAACGCAGGCTGTCGCCGGGGCGGAATGTGGCGCCGCTATGACCGTTGGTTCCACGACGATGGCGCCTTGTCACCGGTGCGCGGGGTCCGTATCGGTCAACGTCCGAGCCGGATGGAGCGGCCCGTCCTTCGGCTTGACGGTCCGCGCTGTGCGGCTGGGACTATCTCGGCCGGCGCAACTTCTGTCAAGCACCGCGGCCGGCGCTGCGGCGGATGCAGCCGAGTCAGCGCGGGGTGGAGCCGGACGACGTGCTGCCCGCGCGGCGGACGCGGAGGAATTCGATGATCGCCGGGACGATCGAGATGAAGACAATCGCCAGCACCACCAGCGAGAAGTTCTGCTTGACGAGCGGAATCTCGCCGAAGGCGCGCCCGGCGCCGAGGCAGATCGCCACCCAGGCGATGCCGCCGACGACGTTGTAGAAGACGAACCGGGCGTAGGTCATCGCGCCCAGCCCGGCGACAAACGGGGCAATCGTGCGGACAATCGGCACGAACCGCGCGATGATGATCGTCTTGCCGCCGTACTTCTCAAAGAAGGCGTGGGTGCGGTCGAGGTGTTCCTGCTTCACGCGGAACCGGCCCGGGCCAACCAGGCGATGTCCGAGGTATTTGCCGACGGCGTAGTTGACCGTGTCGCCGAGAATCGCCGCCACCGACAGCAGCAGGAAGGCGAGTGACAGATTCAGCGAACCGGCGCCGGCCAGCGCGCCGGCGGCAAACAGCAGCGAATCGCCGGGCAGAAACGGCGTGAAGACCAGCCCGGTCTCGCAGAAGATGATCAGAAACAGGATCGCGTAGCTCCACACGCCGTAGCGCGACACCACGTCGCCCAGGTGCTTGTCGAGGTGCAGGAACAGGTCGGTCGCGAATTGAATCCAGCTCATGCGGAGATTGCCCTTGAGCGTGCCCGGCCGTCGCGCACCGCGGCGGCGCTACCAGCGGATCCGCGCGATCCGCTCGCCGGCCTCGCGGACGCGCTCCAGCGGAGCGCAGAGCGCGAAGCGGACGTACCCTTCGCCGGCGGCGCCGAAACCCGTCCCCGGAATCGCCACCACGCCCGCCTCTTCCAGCAGCCGCGCGGCGCAGCCCATTGATTCCTGCCCGGACGGGCAGCCGGCGAAGACGTAGAAGGTCGCCGGCGGAGGCGCGATGCGAAAGCCGCCGCGTGCCAGCGCGCCCACCAGCGCGTCGCGCCGGGCGCGGTATTCATCCACCTGTGCCCGGACTTCCGGCCGGTCGATGCCGGCGATGGCGACCGCGCCGGCCTGCTGGATTGCGCCGAACTGGCCCGAGTCGAGGTTGCCCTTGATCTTCGCCAGCGCCGCGAGCACCTCGGCGTTGCCGACCGCGAAGCCGAGCCGCCAGCCGGTCATGTTGAAGGTCTTGCTGAGCGAGTGCATCTCAACGCAGCAGTCGAGCGCGCCGCGGACCTGGAGGATGCTGGGCGGCGGGCGGTCGAAGTAGGTCTCGGAGTAGGCGGCGTCGTGGCAGATGACAAAGTCGTGCTGCCGCGCCAGCGCGACGCAGCGCTCGAAGAAGGCCAGGTCGGCGACGGCGCCGGTGGGGTTGTTGGGGTAGTTCAGGTAGAGCAGCGCCGCGCGGTCGAGCACGTCAGCCGGCACGGCGTCAAAGTCGGGCAGCCAGCCGCGCGACTCGCGCAGCGGCAAGAAGAACGGCTGACCGCCGGCGAAGATCGTGCCGGACTCGTAAACCGGGTAACCCGGCTGCGGCACCAGCGCCAGGTCGCCGGGGTTGAGCACCGCCAGCGGCAGGTGGCCGATGCCCTCTTTGCTGCCGATGAGCGAGAGGATTTCGCGCTCGCGGTCGAGCGTGACGCCGAAGCGCCGTTCGAACCACGCGGCGACGCGCTCCTTGAACTCGGGCACGCCGTTGTCGTACGGATAGCGATGGTGTCGCGGGTCGGCGGCGGCCTGGGCCAGCGCGTCGATGATGAAGCCGTGCGTCGGCCGATCGGGGTCGCCTACGCCGAGGTTGATGATGTCCTTTCCGGCGGCGATGGCGGCGCGCTTGCGGCGGTCGATCTCGATGAAAAGGTAGGGCGGCAGGGCGTCGAGTCGGCGCGCGCGGGAAAAGGGCATGGAGTTGCTCCGATGAGGATGCGGCGCCTCAGGCGGCCGCGGCGGCGGCGCGCCGCACAATTGGCGACGCGCGCGGTCGCACGTATCATCGCGAAGCGATGCGGAACTTCAAGCTCACGCTGGCCTACGACGGTGGCGCGTTCCACGGCTGGCAGCGCCAGCCCGGCATGCGCACCGTGCAGGAGGCCGTCGAGCAGGCGGCGCGGCGCGTGATCCGCCACCAGGTGGCGGTCATCGGCGCCGGCCGCACCGACGCCGGCGTACACGCCGCCGGGCAGGTTGCCAACTTCTATTCCGACACCCGCATGACGCCCGAGGCACTGCAGAACGCCATGGGCTCGCGCCTGCCGAAGGATGTCACGCTGCTGCACATGGCGGTCGTTCCGCTCAGCTTCCACGCCACGCTGTCGGCCGTCTGCAAGCTCTATCGCTACCGCGTCTTCAACCACTCCGGCCGGCCGGTCGAAACCGGCGCGCACGCGCAGACCTACCACTTCTGGCACCCGCTTTCGACCGAGGCGCTGCGGGCCGGCGCGGCGCTGCTGGTCGGCCGGCACGACTTCACGGCGATGGCCTCGAAGGGCAGCCAGCGAACGACCAACGTGCGGACGGTGCAGCGGTGCGACGTCTATCGCGTCGGGCTGGAGGTACGCTTCGACGTGCAAGGCGACGGGTTTCTCTACAACCAGGTGCGCAACATGGTCGGCACGCTGCTCGAGGTCGGGCGCGGGCGCTGGCCGCCGAGCCGCATCGCCGAGATTCTCGAATCGCGCGACCGGTCGTTCGCCGGCGCGACCGCCCCGGCGCGCGGCCTGTGCATGCAGTGGGTGCGCTACGACCTGCCGAGCCTGGCGCCCGATCCGCCCGACGGAGCGGTGGCCGCGCCGGAGCACTCGCCGAGCGCGGCCGGTTCGGCCAACACGCTGGCGGCGATGATGCCGCCGGGCACCAGCCTGGAAGAGGAGCCGGGCGGCTGACGGCGCGCCGCGCGGCCGGCCCGGCCGCCGCGCCGCGCACACGATCATGCGAATCTGTCACGTCATCACGCGGCTGATCGTTGGCGGCGCGCAGGAAAACACCCTGCTCACCTGCGCCGGGCTGGCGCAGCATGGCCACGCCGTGACGCTCGTCTCCGGGCCGACGCACGGACCCGAGGGCTCGCTTGTCGGCCGGGCCCGCGGCGACCAATACGAGTTCGTCGAGCTGCCGGCGCTGGTGCGGGCCGTCAGCCCGCGGCGCGATCTGGCGGCGGCGCGGGCGCTGCGGGCGCTCTTCCGCGAGCGCGGCTTCGACGTGGTGCACACCCACTCGAGCAAGGCCGGCATCCTCGGCCGGCTGGCCGCGGCGGACGCGGGCACGCCGGCGATCGTCCACACCATCCACGGCATGAGCTTCAACCGCACCCAGCCGCGGATCGTGCAGGCGGCGTTCGCCGAGCTGGAGCGGCTGTGCGCCGCGCGAACCGACCGCATCCTGTGCGTCGCCGACGCCATGACCGCCGCCGCGCTCGACGCCGGGGTCGGCCGACCCGACCAGTACGAGACCGTCTACAGCGGGATGCAAATCGTCGAGTTCGACCCGCGACGGCACGACCGCGCCGCGGCCCGGGCCCGGCTCGGGCTGCCGCTCGACGCGGTGGTCGTCGCGACCGTGGCGCGGCTCTTCCGCAACAAGGGCTACGAGCTGCTCATTCCGGCCATGCAGCGCGCCGCGCGGCGCGAACCGCGGCTGCGCTTCGTCTGGATCGGCGACGGCGCCGACCGGCCGGCGTACGAGGCCGAGCTGGCGCGCCGCGGCCTGCGCGAGCGAACGACGCTGACTGGCCTGGTCGCGCCCGAGGCGCTGCCGGGATTGCTGGCGGCGGCCGACCTGCTGGCGCACGCCTCGCTGTGGGAAGGGCTGCCGCGGGCGGTGGTGCAGGCGTTGCTGATGGAGATTCCGGCAGTCTGCTTTGCGCTGGATGGCGCGCCGGAGGTGGTGCGGCCGGGCGTTACGGGCGAACTGGTCGCGCCGGCCGACGTGTGCGGCCTGGCGGACGCGATCGTGTCGCTGGCAGATCACCCCGAGCGACGAGCGCAGATGGGCCGGGCCGGCCGGGTGCTGTGCGCGGCGCGGTTCGACTGGCGCGCGATGGTGCGGCAGATCGAGGCGGTCTACGAGCGGCTGCTGGCGGACGCGAGCGGCGCAAGCCGGCTGGCCCGCGGCGCGACGTAATCGGCTGATGCCGGACTAGCGCGGCGCGTCGAGCGATTGCAGAATCTCGCGCGCCCGATCGGCCAGCGGGCCGGCTTCGCGCGACAGCGCGTCGAGCGCGTCGTGCGCCTCGCGGCCGCGCCCCGCCGACACCAGCAGGAATCCATACCGCAAGCGATACTCGCGATTGACCGGCTCAAGCCGCACGGCGTCGGCAAACGCGGCCGTCGCGCCGGGCAGGTCGTGGGCGGCCAGGAGCACGGCCCCCAGCATGGCGTGGGCGTCGGCGGCGTTCGGCTGAAGCTGCACGGCGCGGCGCGCCCGGGCCAGCGCCGCCGCCGGCTGGCGCGCCAGAATGAGCGCCCGCGCGGTGTCGCGCTGCGCGGTCCAGCAGGTCGGGCAGAGCTTCTCGGCGACGCCCAGCTCCTGCAGCGCCGCGTCGCGCTCGGAGAGTTCGAGGCGGGCCCGGGCCGACCACAGCCGGGCGCAGTAGTCGTCCGGCGCCAGCGCCACCGCCTGGTCGATCCAGCTCCGCGCCGCGGACCAGTCGCCCAGGGCGGCCAGCGCCACGGCGGCCGCTCGGTGCATCGCCGCCGACTTCGGAAAGAGCCGCGCGGCGCGAACCGCGTCGTGCAGCGCCGCGGCCGGATGGGTCATGCGGCGCTCCAGCTCGGCGGCCTCGTCCAGCCGGCTCACCTGGCGCAGCGCCTCGGCGTGAAAGGCGTCGATGAGCGGATCGAGCTCGCCGCCGCCAGGCGACTCGGCGGCCAGCGCCGCGGCCACCTGGCGGGCCGACTCGAAGCTGGAGACGGCGCCCGCCGCGTTGCGTTGAAAGAGCTGCAAGAGGCCGCGGGTGAAATAGGCCTCGGACGAGCGCGGATCGAGCGCGACCGCCTGCTCGGCGGCGTGGGCGGCGTGTACCCAGAGTCGGCGATGGGCGCAGACCTTGCTCAGGTTGGCCCAGGTGCTGGAGCGCTCGGCGTCGGACATCCGCGACTTCAGCAGCGCCCGCAGCCGCGCCTCGGCCGACTCGCTGCGGCCGGCCAGCAGGTCGAGCCAGGCGAGCGCCGATTCGACCGCGGGAATGCGAATCAGCGCGGCCCGCTGCACGCGGCCGTAGGCGCGCTCGGCGGCGGCGATCGCCGGGCGCTCGGCCGGGTCGATCAGCGGGTCGAGCGACGGCGCGAACTGCCAGCCCGCGACCACCGGCGTGACGCCTGGCGCGCGCGCGGCGCGGGCGAAAAGGCGGCGTCGCCGCCGGCCTGGTTGAACTGAACCCAGCCGCAGTGAGCCAGAAACGCCAGCAACAGCAGCGCGGCCACAACATAGGCCCAGCCCGCCGGGCGGATCGTGCCGCGCCGCCGCAGCGCCAGCCGGTGGAACGTCACGTCGGCGCGCGAGGCGAGGTGCCAGAGTCGCAGCAGCAAATACGCGGTGATGCTCGACAGGCCGAGCGAGAAGAGAAACGGCACCTGGCCATAGAGCCCGCGCCAGACCAGCAGGCTGACGCCGAAGATCGCCAGCAGCGCCAGCTCGGTGCCCCAGCCGCCGTCGTGCCGCAGCGGCTTGCGCGGCTGGGCGGCCCGCGGCGCGGCCAGCGCCGGTCGACCGAGGCCGACGTAGAGCGCGTCGTTCGGGCAGACGCTGACGCAGTCGAGACACTTCATGCAGCCGGGGTCGACGACCATCTTGAACAGGTGCACCTCTTCGGCGACGCGGACGTTGGAGCTGCACGCGGCCGAGCAGTGGCCGCAGCGGTTGCAGGCATCGGTGACGCGGACGCGCAGCGGCGCGGCGCGGTCGAGCAGGCCAAAGAAGCCGCCGTAGGGGCAGGCGTAGGTGCAGAAGCCTTTGTTGCCGAGGAAATAGACGATCGCGCCGCCGCAGATCAGCAGCGTCAGCACCGCCACGACCGGGCCGGGGAAGGTCGCCCAGAACTGCGACTTGAACAGGTGGGTCGTGACCGGCGGCGGCGGCGCGCCAACCCACAGGCGATAGGCCGTCGGCCAGATGAACATGTAGATCGCCGCCCCGAGCGGCACGAACACCAGCAGCCGCGAGCGGAACGGCTTGGGTCGAAAGCCGGCGCGGCGCATCAGCCAGCCGCACAGGTCCTGCACGGCGACCATGTGACAGCCCCAGCCGCACAGAAACCGGCCGAACAGCAGCGTGCTGGCGAGCGCGGCGGCGAAAAAGAGCGCCCCGGCGTTCACGCGGCCGGTGGCGAGCGATTCCATCGACTCGCTCGGCTCAACCGGCGAGAGCGTCCGACCGGTTGCCTTCCAGTGCAGCACGTGAACCAGGAATGCGACGTGAATCGCGATCAGCGACAGCGCCCGCCACTTGCCCATGCGCGACGGGCGAACGACGGTCGGCCGGGCCGGCACGACCGGCAGCGATAGGCGCGGCGAACCCTCGGCGGACGCGGGGGGCGTGCAACTCACGGCGCCATTGTAAAGCGAAGTTCAATCGGCGGGCAGACCGCGCGGCGGGCGGTGGGCCGCGTCAGCCGACGGCGACGACCTCGACGCGCTTCAGCGCCGCGTCGATGGCGGGGAAGACGTAGTCGCGCGCCACCACCTCCCAGCTCATCCGCTGGGCCAGCTCGACGCCGCGGTGGACGGCGGCGGCGCGGGCGTCGGCGCTGCGCGGCAGCAGCCGGGCAATCTCGCGCGCCACGCCGCGCGCCACGCGACGGTCATTGGCCTCGCGCTCGTCCATCTTCATCGCCAGCAGCGCGGGAATGTCGCGGGCCGCCGGCAGGTCGGTGTAGTCGGCGATGACCAGGTTCTCGCGCGTCTCGGCGGACGCCACGTCCTGCACGAAGCCGGCGCAGCCGCACACGCCACTGAAGACGCACAGCGCGCCGAACGACACCGCCTCGACCTGGGCGATGCCGAACGGCTCGTAGATCGACTGGCCGAACTCGAGGTCGCTGCCGCGGCGCAGATCCCAGAAGTCCACCTCGGCCGGGACGCGCTCGCCGCAGGCCTCGCGGCTGAAGCCGAACTGGTTGATGAAGATCGCCTTGACCGCCCGCGCGGCGGCGTTGAACTCCTGCACCAGCGCGTAGAACAGCGCCTCGCCGCCGGTCAGGTCGGGGTAGCCTTCGCGATGGGCGGCCGGCCAGCGCCACCAGCGCTCCATGTGGCGGACTTCCTCGGGACGGCGCGGCCCGTAGTGCTCGTTCGACAGGATGAGGAACACGGCCGTGCGACGCTCGGCCCACATCAGCTCGTCCAGCTCGCGCAGCACCATCAGGTCGCGCCACAGCCCCTTGCTGCGGACGAACCGCGCCACGTGGGTGAAGACGTGGTCCGGCCGCCAGCCGAGCAGATTCTGACAGTAAGCGGCCAGGCGGCCGCGGGCCGCGGCGACTTCGTCGACCGTCGCCGCCCGCGCCGGGATGCCGTTGTAAGCCAGCCGGATGGGCGCGGCGTCGAAGGCCGGCCCGAGGAAGCGCAGCTCGTCGACCACCTGCGGGCCGACCGCGAGGATGCCGTCGCAGTGGCGGGCCGCCTCGACGAGCACATGCTTGAAGTAGCCGCGGGCGTCACGGAAAAGGTCGGCGAGCGACTGACCGGCGGCGCGGGCCTGCGCCATCACGTTGTAGAACATGGTGTCGTGGCCGGGGTGGTCCTCGACGATCTTGCGGACCGTCGCCACCTCGTGGGCATGAAAGAGCGTCCGGCAGGCAAAGCGCGGCTCGAGCCGGGCCGCCAGCGCCGTGGGCAGCCCCATGAACTCGTGCGCGAAGACAATCGCCGGATCATGCAGCGCACCGATGCCCAGCGCCATCAGGGCCGCGATGGCCGGCGCGGCCAGCCGCACATACTGCTCATACTCCCAGATCGACTCGAACGGGTCGGAGCGCAGCCCGTAGTGCTGGAAGAGGCGCCACTTCAGGGCGTTGTTCTCGTGCGGGGCGATCTGGTGCACGTCGATCAGCAGCACCTCGGCCTCGGCCTGCGCGCCGGCCTCGGGCGCCGCATAGAGCCGCGTCCCGTAGACGATCGACACGCCGAACCGCTGCTCGACCTGGCGCAGTGCGTCGGCGGCCGGGTGGTCGGCGCGGCCGTCGATCGACGAATAGCGCACCACCCCTGCCGGCCCGAGCCGCTGATCGACGCCGCCTTTTCGCGAGAAGAGCGGCCCGACCACCACCGTCCGCGGGACGCGACTGCGATAGGTCGGCGCGGTCAGCAGCCCTTCCAGCACGGCGCCGATGCCGCCGATCTTCTGGACCGCCTCGTGCGTGACATGGACTACGGTGGGCATGAGTTCCCCGCTTGGCCGATCGGGCGCGATCCGGACGCGCGGCCACCATCATATCGGCAGGCGGGGCGGAAGACTCTCGGTCGGTTCGCGGGCGGGCTGACTCGGCGCCGCACGGCGGCTATTATGTGATACAGCGGCGAACGAACCCGGTGCCGCGCGTTTTCCAGCATCCGATGAGGGAGAGCCTGGAGACCGCACATGTCTGTCTCGAGCCAGGCTCACGCGGCCCTGCCGCCGACGCGCGATCGCTTCGCGCATTCCTGCCGTTTTTCCGGCGTCTGCGCCACCTGCCCGTCGAATGCCGTTCGCCGAATCCGGCACGGGTCCGCCCCGCCCGATCCGCTGCCCCCCGCGGCCAACGGTGCAATCGCAGAGCTGGCCAGGTGCCGGCGACTGACCCGCCGCGAGCGCGACGTCCTGTCGCTCTGCTGCCTGGGAAGGAAGAACCGCGCCATCGCGCTGGCGCTCGGCGTGTCGCCCTCGGCCGTTCGCCGCCACCTGCGCAACCTGCATCGCAAGACCAACACGGCGGACAAGGCTGACCTGGTCCTTCACCTCTGGCACGCCACCCGCGCCTGCGCCAAACCTGTCGCGCCGCGCCGGTGCGCCACACGGGCGGCGCGGCGCGGTATCTCAAGAGATACCTCGCACCGGCCGAGACAGCGGCGACACTGATGGACTCAGCTCTGCGCGGCGGCGCCCGGGCCCATGCGGCGCCCGGAGCGGCCGACCCGCGTCGGGGGGCTGATGCCGGAGTGTCCCATGTCTTCGCACGGCGCCGTTCGTCGTCCTACGCGCGCAGCGCGTTCGCTCGCCCTCGCTTCACTGTTCGGCTGGTCCCTGGGCGTGACGTCCGCCGCTTCGGCGGGGATCGTCGTTAACTCCACACCCACCCCGAGCGACCTGGCGACGGCGCTCAATCCGTCCGGACTCCAGATCACCGCGGTAACCGTTCTAGGCGGCGCGCCCGGGCAGATCGGCACCTACGCCGACTTCTCGCTGGCGCCGATCACGATCGCCGACGGCATCGTGCTCTCGAGCGGCGACGTGACGCAGATGGGTCCGCCGGCCGACCCGGTCCTCGATTTCCCGCAGCCGAGCTATGACATGGGCACGCCGGGCACGCTGGAATTCGACGCGTATGGATCGACGCCGCTGCCGGGCGGCGGAACGCTGATTGAGAACTTCTTCTCGTCGAATGACGTCGCGGCGATCCAGGTCGACTTTGCGCTCGACAACGACAGCCAGGTGCAGTTCGACTTCGTCTTCGGGACGGTCGAGTTTCCCTACTGGACCAGCCTGTACACCGACGCGTTCCTGGTCTTTCTCGACGGCGTCGATCCGGCGAGCCAGATCACGTTCGATCGCAACGGCAACCCGGTGCAGGTCGGCGTGTCGTTCACGAGCCTGGTGTCCACCGACGACCTGAATACTGCGTTCGCCTTTCCGCACGGTCTGCTGGTCAAGCTTACGACGACGACGGCGGTACTCCCCAGCGGCGACCACACGATCCGCTTCGAAATGGGCGACGTCAACGACCACATCCTCGACAGCGCCGTCTTCATCTCGCGCCTGCGCACCGGCACGGGCCACGTCGGCACCGAGCCCGAGCATGGCGACGTCAACGGCGACGGGCGCCGCGACGGGCGGGACGTGCAGTCGTTTGTCGAGGTGCTGATGGGCGTCGATCTCGACCAGTATCACCGCATCGCCGCCGACATGAACGATGACGGCAGCGTCGACGTGCTCGACGTTCTGCCGTTCGTGGACTGCCTGAGCGCGAACGACTGCTGACCGATTCGGGCAGGCGGGCGCCGCGCTCAGGCCGGCAGGAAGCGCTCGAACGCCGCGAAATAGCCGTCGAGCATCTGCCGCGCGCGGATGCGGACCTTGTCGTCGGCGAGCTCGGCAAGACTGCGCAGCTCCAGCGGCGTCGCGAAGTAGAAATACTTGCCCTGGTCGCGGTAGTGCTCGACCGGCGGCTCGGCCCACGCCAGGCCGAGTTCCTCGAACGCCAGCCCGACGAATTCGCTCATGGTGTCGCCGGATTCCTGGATCTTCTCTTCGAGGTCTTCGCTCTTCCAGCGATCGTCGGTGAGGATGCCCACGCGGAGCTGCGGCAGAAACGGTCGCACGGCCACCTCGAACTGGACGCGCGGATTGACCGCCGCCGCCCAGCGGCTGGCGAGCGTCGAATCGTCGGCGCGGTCTTCGCGCTGCGCGGAGCCGAACCGCCCGTCGCCGCGCAGCGCCGCGTCGAACCAGGCGCGAAACTCCGTCACCACGTCGCGATCGCTCTGCGTCAGGGGCATGTCTTCAGCTCCGAGGCCCGGCTTCGCGCCGCGGCCTGCTCTTCCTCGCCGCGCACCTGCGTGCTGGAGCGCACCCCCAGCCACACCAGCACCTGCCGCCGCGCCAGCGTGATCGGCCGGAACAGCAGCCGGTGCAGCCGGATCCAGACCGGCGGTGCGGCGTCGGCCAGCGCGGCGCGGGCCTGGGGCGCGTTCAGGCGGCGCCAGTGCTTGGCAAGATGATAACGATCGGCCGATTGCAGGCGCCGCAGCAGCCACTGCGCCGGCGGCAGCCAGCCGATGCCGCGCGGCGGGCAGTGCCACGAGATCTGAAAATCGAACAGCCACGGCTGCCCATCGTCGCCGAGCAGGATGTTCTCACGCTTCTCGAGGTCGACGTAGGCGATGTGCCGCGCGTGCAGAGCGGCCAGCAGCTCGGCGAGGCGCGGGAAGAAATCGTCGGGCAGCGCGTCGCCGCGCTGCAGCGGCCGGCCGGGCACGAAGGCGTGCGCAAATCCGGTCGGCAGGACACGGCCCCAATATTCCGGCACGCCCGGAACGCCGGCCGCGAGCTGGTAAAGGCGCGACTCGCGCCGCGTCAGGACGCGGCCGATCAGTCCGCCGATCAGCCGCCCGGACCGGCCGAACTTGACCACCGCCCGGCCGCGCGGCCCGGCGTAGAGGCCGGTGGCGGCGAAGAAGTCGTGCTTGAAGGTGCGCTCGAGGCGACAGGGCTGCCCGGCGATCGTGACCGACTCGGGCAGGCGGCGCTCGGGCAGCGCGTAGAGCCAGCGCGGGCCGGCCGGCGGCGCGGCGGGCAGTTCGCGGCGGTCGGCTTCGCGCGGGGTCGGGTTCATGACGCGGGGCTCATCCGGCGCGATCGGCGTCGGGCCGCAGCGCGGCGGCGCCGGCGCGGCGACCGGGCGAACTCAGCCAGCGGTCCCACGCGCCGTGGTCGGCGATGTCCACGCCGGCGCGGGTCGCCAGGCCGTGCAGGAAGCGTTGCAACTCGGTCAGGAAGTGGGTATCCATGAGATCGGGATTGGCGGCCAGGCTCCGATGCAGCACGCGAAACACGAGCTTGAGTTCTTCCACGTCGAGTGCCGCCACCGCGGCCTCGCCGCGCAGCTCAAAGCTCATGTCACCTCTCCCGCCGCGGCGCGGGGTGCGCCCGCGCGGCCCGCGGCCCATCATAGTTCCGCCCGTCGCAATCGACCAGCCGCCCGGCGCTCGCGCGGCGGCCGTCGAGGGCCGCGCCCGTGACGCGCTTCGCCGGCGACTTCTGCGGACCGTGCCGCGCGTGCGACGACGTGGTCGAGTTTGCGATCGGCTTCCGGCCGGGCACCGACCCGATCGCGATGCACTTCGGCCCGGGCGGCGCGACGCCGGTCGAGATCGGCGGCGTCGAGCTGGGACTGATGGCGGACGATGTGTGCGATCTGAAGTTCTGGTTCATCTGCCCGCTGTGCGGCCGGCGCTCGACCGGGCGCGCCACCTGCCGGGCGACGCCGTCGCTGGGCGATGCGCTGGAATGAGTTAGGCGCGCGGCCCGCGGCGCCGCCGGCGCCTGCACCGCGCCAGCACCAGGCCGGCCATCGAGAGGGCCAGCGATTCCGACGCCGCCGCGCCGCAGGTGCCGCAGGGGTTCACGCCGGGGTTGGGGTTCGGACCGGGTCCCGGCCCCCCGCCGGGCTGCGTGGTCGGGCCGCCGGTGACGGTCAGATGGGCGGCGGTGCTGGTGGCGCTTCCGCAGTTGTTCATCACGACACAGTCGTAGTTGCCGGCGCTGCCGGTGGCCACCGGCGTGACGGTGTAGCTTGAGGCAGTCGCATTCGGAATGTTGGTGCCGTTCTTGCGCCACTGGTACTTCAACGGGGCGCCGCCGCGGGCCTGGAGGCTGAAGGTCGCCGAGCCGCCGACCGCGGCCGTGCGATCGGTCGGATTCGCGGTGACCGAAGGCGGATCATCGACGCGCAGCCCGGCGGAGTTGGACGTGAGCGTGTTGCAGGGGCCGGCGACGAGGCAATTGTAGTTCGACGCGGCGCTCGACGCGGCGAGGTTGGTCAACGTCAGCGTTGCGGTGTCGATGCCGCTGATGTTCGGCCCGCTCACCAGCTCGGTCGTTCCCTTGCGCCAGCGGAAGCGCGAATCCTCGGGCAGGTTGACGCCGATGGTGAAGTGGGCCGTTCCGCCCAGGCATCCCACCTGGTTGGCCGGCTGCGACGTGATGACCAGCGCCGGGCGGACATCGACCATGGCCGGGCTGGTTTCGATCGAGCCGCAGACGTTCTGCAACAGGCAGGTATAGGTGCCGGCGTCGGACGTGGCGGCCGAGCTGCGCGAGAAGGTGGCCGTGGTCGCCCCGGGAATGATGTTGCCGTTCTTCTTCCACTGGAAGGTCACGACCGGCGTCGCCGGCACCGCGACCACAAGCGAGAAGGAGCGCCCGATGCAGACGGTCTGGTCGGCGGCCGGCTGGGTGGTCACGATTGGTGCCGACGAGAAACTCACCACCGCGGCGGCGCTGGTCAGCGATCCGCATGGATTGGTGACGACGCAGGTATAGTTGCCCGAATCGCTCGAGCTGGCTGACTGCACGTGCAGCGTGGCCGACGTCGCGCCCGGCACATCCTGCCCGTTGCGCTTCCACTGGAACGAGAGCGGCGCGTCGCCGGTCGCCCCGATGCTCAGGTTCAGCGGCGCGCCGGCGCAGGCAGTGGTGCCGACCGGCTGCTGCGTGATGTGCACCTTGTTGCGAACCGTGAGGCTCGCCAGGCGACTGACCTGGGTGCCGCAGGAATTCTGCACCACGACGCGGTAGCGGCTGATGCCGGCATCGGCGGACGTGAGCGGTCCGATGTCGATGGACGGGCGCGTGGTGGGCTGACCCGGAAGGTCGACCGTGTCGCGCTGCCAGCGATAGGAAAACGGCGCGGTGGCGCCGACGTTGGGCTCGACCGCGAGATGCGCCAGATCGCCTTCGCAGGCGGTCACGTCGGCCAGGTCCTGCGAGAGCAGCGGCAGCGGCGGGTTCGAGCTCGGCCCCAGGCACGGCGGCTGCGTGCGGATGAAGACATCGGAGACGCCGTTCGAGTCGGCCAGCACCAGGTTGCTCGAGTCGGAATCGAAGGCGACCGACGAGCCGTCGGCCGAAATGGTCGGATTGACGCTGGCAAAGTTCCCGGGCGTAAAGCCGAGCGAAACGCTGTAGAGCGAGGTCGTGCTGTTCAGCCGGTCGCGAACGTAGATGTCGAACAGGTTGCCGACATCGCCGGGCACCAGCGTGGTGGCCTCGCTCTCGAACGCGACGAACCGCCCGTCGAGGTTGGCCTGTGGGCTGCTATTGATCGACACGCGATCGCGGCCGCTGACGCCGTTGCCCTGCTGCCCGCCCGTACCGACGCTGACCATCTCGGTCGTCACGCTGGCGTTCGGGAAGGCGCCGCCGGTGTCGGGCGCGCCGCGATCGACGAGGAATACATCGGAGACGCCGTTGGTATCGTTGGGCACCAGCGCGACGGAGCGGCTCTGAAACGCGACAAAGCGCCCGGCGAACGAGATCGCCGGATTGGCGTTCAGCGCCGCGAAGAGCGGATTGTCGCCTTGCGGGCCGTTGTTGCTGGCACGGCTGACCAGCGTCACGGTCTCGGCGACTCGGTCGAAGACAAAGATGTCGTCCTTGCCGTTCGTGTCGCCGGCGACCAGGTCGCTGGACTTCGACAAAAACGCCACGAAGCGCCCGTTCCCCGAGACGATCGGCTGCGAGCTGCCGCCGTTGCCGACGACGCCGCTTGGAATGCGACTGACGATGATCAGCTGCGTCGCGCCCGGCTCGTCGAACACGCCGTCGGTGTCGGCGTCGCGATCGAGCAGGAAGCAGTCGGACGACTGGTTGGGGTCGAACGCGACGATGTTCGACGCCAGGCTCGCAAAGACCAGGAATCGTCCGTCCGCCGACAGCGACGGCTGGTCGGACGCGCCGTTCGGCTCGCCACCGCCGGAGGGCAGGCTGGCGCGGATGATCTGGCCGTTGGTGCGATCTGCGATGTAGACATCATCGAGGCCGTTGGTGTCGGCCGGGCCGAGGTCGTCGGCAGCCGACACGAACGCCACCCAGCGGCCGTTGGCCGACATCGCCGGCTGGCGCGACTTGAAGGCGCTCGGCGCGCCGCCGGGCGTGCGCGACAAGAGCGTTGTCGTGACGGCCCCCGGCTGGGTCGTCTCGTCGGGCACGCCATCGGTGTCGACGTCGCGATCGCGGAGATAGAGCTCGGCCGGCTGCGAGGCGGCCACCGGCGATTCCAGCGCGGTGCTGGTGAACGCGACGAAGCGTGCGTCGCCGGACATTGCACACTCGCGACCGCCGCCCGGCCACTCATGGCTGTCGTTGTCGACGCTGGTACGGGCGGTGATCAGCGGTTGCGCCCGGGCCGGCACGGCAGCGAAGCCCGGCAGCAGCGCCAGCAGCAGCGCCGCCGCGCGGAGCGCCGCGCGCCACCGGATCGCATTCGCGTACAGAGTGATTCCGCCCACGTCGAACTCACCTTTCGCGTGTGTGCAGCAACAGACTATGGCGTTTTGCCCATCGCGCTGCCCCCGGCGCGACGGAACCACCCGCCTCCTGACTGCCCTGCCAGCATTGCCGGCTGTGCGCGAGGATTCCGCATCAGATCATACCCGCCGATCGGCCGTTCGGAAACCCGCGACCGGCGGCGCCGGCCGAATCGGGCTTGCCGCGCTCGGCGCGGACCGATAAGTTGCCCGCGGGCTTTGACTTCCACTCGTTTCCGGAGCGGCGCGCGGTGGGGCCTCCGTTTCGATATCGATTCCGCGTCACGCTCGACGACGTCGACTACGTCCGCGTCCTCTACTTTCCCCGGCAGATTCACTTTTTCATGCTGGCGCTGGAAGAGTTCTTCCGCACCGGCGTCGGGATTCCGTGGACCGAGATGCTCGACACCGACCGGCTCGTCATGCCCACCGTCAACATCGACGTGCACTACGCCCGGCCGCTGCACTTCGGCGACGAGGCCGACATCCTCGTGCAGGTCGGCCGGCTGGGGGAGAAGAGCTTCGCGATCGACTACGCCGTGGTCGCGGCGGCCGACGGCCAGACAACCTGCACGGCCCGGCATACAATGGCCTTCGTGGAGTCGCAGGGCTGGCGCCCGATTCCGATTCCGCCCAAGTATCGTACGGCGCTGGCGCGCTGGCACGCACACGACCCGCCGCGAACGCTGCGCGGAAAGAAAGGACACTCGGCATGAATCGCTTCCGCATCGGAGTAGGGCTGCTGACCGCGCTGGTCACGGCCGGCGCCGCGCCCGGCCTGGAGGGCGGCGGCGCCGCGTCCGCCAAGAACCAGCAGACGGTTGAGGGCGTCATCACGCGCGTCACCGAGATCATGGCGAAGCACAAGTCTCTCTCCTATCTCTCCGAGCTGAAATTCGACTACCAGTTCCCGCAGTACAGCTCGAAAGGCGAGACGCGGACGCAGTGTGAATATGTGAAGCGCGGGCTGTCGGTGATCTTCCGGCAGGACACGACCACCACCCAGTCGACCAAGACTGCCGGCACCGATTCGAAGATGACCATCAAGAGCCTGGTGGTCGGCGACGGCGAGTTCGTCTATTCGCTGTCCGACACCAACGACCAGAAGACCGCCGTCAAGCAGCGCTATAACCCGACCATCGTCTTCAACCCGTTCGACCAGCGGGCCGCCTACGAGCAGTCGAAACAGCAGTTCGACTATCGCCTCCTGCCCGACGAGACGGTGGGCGGCAAGCCGTGCTGGGTGTTTGAGCTGAAGCCCAAGGACCCGGTCAGCGCCGCGCAGATGATCCGCACGCTGATGTACATCGAGCAGGAGTCGGGCGTCGCGGTCAAGAATGTCTCGTTCGACAAGGACAACAAGCAGACCGGCCTGATGACCACCACGCACATCCAGTTCGACGCGGCCGTCCCGGACGATCACTTCGTGTTCAAGGCACCGGCCGGCGTCACGGTGCAGGACCTGTCCAGGATCGGCCAGCCCGACGCCGCGTCGCCGCAAACCGGAGGACAGCCATGAGACCCAAACAGATTCAGTGGTTCCTGATGGCGGTTGCCGGCGCCGCGCTGCTGGCCGGCTGCGAGAAGTCGGCCCCGACTCCTCCACCGGCGTCCGCAAGCGGCGCAGCCGACGCGGCAAGCGTCTCCAAGCTGGTCACCGCCGGCGCGGGCGCCGTCGATGAAGCCATCAGCGCCAAGCTGGCTGCGGCCGACGCGCTGGATGGCAAGGCAGACCACGTGATTGAGAAGTGCCCCGGCTGCGCGCTGGCCATGGGCGGATCGGCGAAGCATGAATTCTCGTTCGGCGGCTACCAGCTGCACTTCTGCTCCGACGACTGCATGAAGGGCTTCACGCGCGAGGCGGCGCAGTCGCTGGCAAAGCTCGAGATTCCCAAGCACTAACCGGCGCGGAGAAGTGCGCGGCGCGGAAATGAAACGGCCCCGACGGTTTGACCGCCGGGGCCGCTGGTTTGCATCGAGAAGTCTGACGCGGTTAGTAGCGGTTTCCGCCGCGACCGCCACCCGGGCCGCCGCGACCACCCCCGCCACCGCCGCCGCTGCCGCCGAACCGGCGACCGCCGCCACCACCGCCGAAGCCGCCCGGCCGCTCCTCGCGCGGCCGCGCCTCGTTGACCGTCAGGGCCCGCCCGTCACGGGTCTGACCGTTCATGGCCGTGATGGCCTTCTGCGCGTCCTCGTCGGATGCCATTTCGACGAAGCCAAAGCCCTTGCTCTGGCCCGTCAGCCGATCCGAGATGACCTGCGCGCTGGTGACCTGTCCGTGCGCCGAGAACAACTGCTCGAGGTCCGAGCTGCTCACCGAGTACGGAAGGTTACCGACATACAGTTTCTTGCCCATGGAACACTCCTGAAAAAAAGAGGGCAATGGCGACCCCAATGCACATCACTTTCCGGGTCGCAAGCGAAAGCGGCCGACATTCCGGCCGAGGAAGGTAGGCAGGCAAAGCGGACGGTAATGGACGGGCTGACAATACAGACTGACCACGAACCGGACTCTTTCGACTGACCAACCAGATTACAGTCTAGCATGCAACGGCGTACGCGTCCATCCGAAAAAAAACTGATCGGCGGACCGTGCGCCCGGGCAGGAGATCGGCCGCAACTCTCGCCCTGTCAGTTGGTTACGGCGGCTGCGAGGTTCTGCGGCCGGGCCGATTTCGCCCCCGCCGTGCGGAGATGGCGCCGGCCGAGCCACACGCAGACCGCTCCCCATGCGGCCGAGATCGGCAGGACATGCGTCAGCAGGCCGTGCGGCGCGCCGTCGCGCAGCGGCAGCAGTGCGTACATCCAAGCGCCGATGGCGTCGGCCGAGCGATAGACGAAGGTGTCGATGAAGCCCTTGGCCTTGTACTTGTCGACCCGCGGCACGACGGTGAACAGCAGCTCGCGGGCCGGCTTGGCGACGGCAAAGTCCAGCGCGCGGCGCAGCGCCTGAAACCAGAAGAGCACGCCGAGCCCGGGCGCCGCGACGAGCGCGACGAATCCGCCCGCCGTGAACAGCGGCATCAGCAGCAGCGACAACCCGACGCCCAGCGTCGCCAGCAGCGGCGCGGTCAGCAGCGCCTGCACAAGCACCGCGCCGACGTTGGCGAACAGGTCGATTCGCGCGAAGAGCGCCGTTCTCCGGCCGGAGTCATGCACCCATGCGTTGACCAGCCGGAGCTGCTCGGAGTAGGCGTAGGTGCTGGTGATTGCATAGAGCAGGATGTAGGCGGCGATGAAGAGGAGATAGCGCGACGACAACGTCCGCTGCATACCGGCGAACGCACCGCCGTGACGCAGCTCGAGGTCGGCGGCGCGGGCGTGCGGCGCGACGGAGCGCGCGTATGGCAGCGATACGACCGACGCCCCGGGCGTGGGTGGCCCGTCGGCGGCCGGCGGCACCGGCGTCGTGCCCGACTCGCACGGCGCGGGCGTCGCGCGGACGATGCGGCCGACGCAGCGGGCCGCCAGCTCGAGCAGCAGCGCCGCGGGCGCCAGCATCCAGACCGGGCCGACGTGCCGGGCGAGCACCGCCGTGGCGGCCGATCCGGCGATCGCTCCGGCCGTGCTGCCGGCGGAGATCAGTCCGAACAGGCGGCGACCCTGGGAAGTAGTGAACAGGTCGACCATCAGTCCCCAGAAAGCCGACACGGCGAACAGCACGAACACCGTCAGCCAGACGAAGAACACGCGGGCGACGACCAGATCGCCGCGCGGCGGCAGCAGCGCAAATCCGGCCAGGAAGGCAAGCACGTTGAGCGCGAAGAAGCGATTCACCCCGGCGATGATGGAATGGCGCGTGACGCGGCCGATCCAGATCGCGTAGAGCGGGTTGGCGACCAGGGTGGTGACCCAGGTGGCGGTGAAGAGCCACGGCAGCTTGCGCAGGCCGGACTGCACGCCCATCTCTTCGCGGACCGAGCGCAGGATGTAGTAGCCCGCCATCAGGCAGAAGCCGTAGAGCGCCGCCCAGGCGACCGGGGCGCGCTCCGCCGGCGCGACGCGCTCGGCGAAGCGGTGCTCCATCCAGCGCGACGCGCGGGCGGTCATTCCTTGCCGGCCTTGGGCTTTTCGCCCGGCGTCGCGGTCGCGCGGGAGTGCCAGGCGGCGAGCACCTTGGTTTCGCGCGCGGCGTCGATTCCGGCGCGAAGCTTCGCGCGGCGCGCCTCGGGCTGGGCCTTGAACCAGGCAAGCGTGTCGCGGACGGTTGCTTCGACCGGCCGGAACTTCAGCCCGGCCTGCGTGGCGCGGCGATTGGAATAGGACGCGAAGCCGGCCGTCTCGCCGGTGGACGGTAGCCACACCGGCATGTCCGACCAGGCCTGCACCGACTGCGCGGCGAGGAACTCAGTCTCGACCCAGGTGAGCGTGGCGGGCTTGGGCGCCGCGGCCTGGCAGGCGGCCAGCAGGGCGCCCATGGTGATGTGGCCGTCGGCCGGGCCGACCGCGTTGCAGACGCCGTGAAAGCCGGTCTCGACCGCGTGCACGATGAACTCGGCCAGGTCGCGGACGTCGATGTAGCTGACCGGGTCGGCCGCCGCGCCCGGGGCCAGCACTTCGCCGCCGCGATCGACCCGCACCGGCCAATAGGTGAATCGATCGGATGGATCGCCGGGGCCGACGATCAGCCCGGGGCGGATGTTGAGCGTCCGGCCGGGCAGGGCCTTCTCGGCGGCCTGCTCGCAGAGCGCCTTGAGCGGGCCGTAGGACTCGGCGGTGATCTTCTCGAACTTCTCGTCGGCGATCTTCCCGACCGGCGCGGTCTCGTCCTGGTTGAGCTTGGCCAGATCGCTGTAGACCGACATGGTGGAGATGAAGACATACTGCCGGACGTTTCTGGCGAGCAGCTCGGCCGAGGCGCGGACGACCCGCGGGACGTAGCCGGAGTTGTCCACCACGGCGTCCCAGGTGCGCCCTTGAAGGGCCTTGAGGTCGCCGTCACGGTTGCCGTGGAGCTTTTCGATGTCGGGGAAGAGCTGGGGGTTGGTCTTGCCGCGGTTGAAAAGCGTCAGGGTGTGACCGCGGGCGCGGGCGGCCTCCACGGTGTGCGGACCCAGGAAGCCGGTGCCGCCGAGGATCAGCAGCTTGAGCGGCCGCGGCGCGGGGCCGGGCCGGGTGGACGGGCGGCTGTCGGCAGCCGGGTCGCCGGCGCGCAGGGTGCGGTCGAGGGGTCCGAGGACGGTCGCGGCCGAGGCAGCCGCCGTCCAGCGCATGAATCCGCGTCGGGAATGAGACATGAGAAAGCTCCGGAATCAGGCACCCGGGCCCGCCGGGGTCCGGGCCGGGGGGCGCGCCGCCGTGCCTGACAGAGCGGAACGGCGAGGCCCGGCGGCGCTTTTGCGGAAAATTCGTAATTACTTACGTTCCACGGTCGGTCGCGGAAACCCGGCCGCCGGTCAGGCCCCGCGGGTGTCGCTGCCGCGGTGCTTGATCCACAGGTAGATCATCAGGCTGGCCCCCAGCAGGCCGAACGGCAGCATCGAGCCGAACCAGACGCGCGGATCGACCTGAGTCAGCTTGTTGGCGGCGGCGGTCGCCGTGGTGGGGGCCGAGGTCGCGGCGAGGGCGGTCTGGCCGCGGCCGACCCAGTCGAAGATCAGTCCGAGCACGCCGCCGGAGATCAGGGCGCCGTAGTACTGGAACGAATCGATGATGCCGGATGAGCAGCCGGCCATTTTTCGGCCGCCGAGGTCCATGGCGGCGGCGGTGCCGAGGATGGAGTGGGTCGAGTTGCACATCATGGCGATGAGGATGACGACCGTGACGGCGAGCGCGCCGGACTGGGGCGTGCCGCCATGCCGCATGCCGAGCGCGACCAGGCACAGGGCGGTCTGCGCCAGGTAGAGAATGGCGGCGACCGGTGCGCGGCGGCTGCGGAAAAAGAGGTCGGAGATGTATCCGGAGATGAGCGAGCCAAGCGACGCGGTGAAGGGCAGGCCGTAGGCGAGCAGCGAATAGAGCGTGGAGGTCTTCCCGGCGTGCCAGGTGCCGTCGAGGTAAAGCGACCACCAGGATTCGATGGCGCGGCGGACGAAGCCGGTGCAGAAGTAGGCGACGGCGACGATCCAGACGGTGGGTTGCGAGGCGATCTTGGCGAGGACGGCGGAGAGGCGGACCCTTTCGTTCGGGTCGCCGGGCGGATCGTCGTCGTGCGCGATGGTGTAGCCGGCTTCCTCGGGGGTGTTGCGGACCAACAGGTTCATCAGCAGGACGACGACCGCGATGACGATCGGCGGGATGAAGAAGACGTAGCGCCAGTTGGCCGGCACGATCATCGCGGTGAACAGCAGCGGAATGGTGAAACCGGTGGAGACGAGCTCGGCGAGCTTTCCGGCGCCGGCGGCGCCGAGGTTGATCATGAAGCCGAAGATGCCGGCGAACCCGCCGCGCTCGCGGCGGCGGAACCAGGCGGTGTTGATCTTGATCATGCCCGGCGCGCCGAAGGCCTGCATGTAGCCGTCGAAGGAGCGGATGGCGATGAGCAGGCCGAGCGTGGCGACGCCGGGATGGCCGCGCGACGCCAGGCCGAAGGCGAGGTTGAGAATGATGGTGGCGACCGCGCCGATCGACATGGCCTGGCGGCCGCCGATGCGGTCGGTGAACAGGCCGTTGATCATCTGGCCGACGGCATACGCGCCGTCGCGGCCGGACTGGATCCAGCCGTAGTCGGCGTTGGTCAGATTGAGCTCGGCCTTGAGTTCGGGGGCGACCGGGCTGAGGTTGTATCGACCCAGATAGTAGGAGGCGTAGGTGAGGCCGAGGAAGAACCAGTTTCGGCCGCGGCGGAGACGGAAGCCGGGGGGCAGATCGGCAGATCGCGACTGGAGAGATTCCGGCTGGTGGGCCATCGCGGCGCGCCTCAGGGTCGTATGGGGCAGGTGATATACCGCGTGGATCGGCGGGCGGCAATCGCGCCGCGCCGCGGACGCGGTGGCGACGCACGCGGGGCACGGCGTCTGTAGAATCGCCGCGGATGGCGCTGTGCGTGCGAAGCGTGACGCTGTGGCGGCTGGCGATTCCGATGCGCCGGCGGTTCGAGCACGCGGCGTCGAGCCGCAACGTCTCAGAGCCGCTGATGGTGGCCGTGGAGCTGTCGGACGGGACGGTCGGCTGGGGCGAGACGCATCCGCGCCCGTACGTGTCGGGCGAGACGATGGAGTCGGCGACGCGCGTGATCGCCGAGGAGTGGCCGGGGGAGCTGGCCGAGGTGCGCGGCGAATCGTTCCCCGAGGCGCTGGAGCGAATCGACCGGCTGCCCTACTTCGACCGCGACGGCACGGGCTGCTGCGCCGCGCGGGCGGGGGTGGAGCTGGGACTGATCGACGCCTTCAGCCGGGGATTCGGGCGTTCGGTGGCGGCGGCGGCGGGCTGGCTCGACCTGCCGCAGCTCGGGCCGCCCGGCAGCCTGGAGAAGGTGCGCTACAGCGGCGTGATCGGCGGGAGCGCGCCGGGCCAGGTGCGGCGCTCGCTGCGGATGATGCGCTGCTACGGACTGCGCGACTTCAAGCTCAAGGTCGGCGACGCGGGCGACGACGCGCGGCTGCGGGCGGCGGCGGCGGCGCTCGAGCGCGGCCTGCGGTCGATGGCGCTGACGCTGCGGCTGGACGCCAACGGCGGCTGGACGGCCAGCACGGCGCGGGCGCGGATCGAGGCGTGGCGCGGGCTGCCGATCGAGAGCATCGAGCAGCCGCTGCCGCGCGGCGCCGAGGCGGAGTGGGCGGAGATCGGCGCTGCGGCGGTCTGCCTGATGGCGGACGAGTCGCTGGTGACGCCGGAGGACGCCGATCGGCTGATCGAACTGGGCGCGGCGCGGGCGTTCAACGTGCGGCTGAGCAAGAACGGCGGACTGCTGCCGTCGATCCGGCTGGCGCGGCGCGCGGCGCGGCACGGCATCTGGTGCCAGCTCGGCTGCATGGTGGGCGAGACGAGCGTGCTGTCGGCGGCCGGCCGATGGTTTCTGCACCTGGTGCCCGAGGTGCGCTTCGCCGAAGGCAGCTTCGGGAAACTTCTGCTGCGCGGCGACGTGACGCGGCGGCCGGTGCGGTTCGGCTATGGCGGTCGCGGGGCGGCGCCGAGCGGGCCGGGCTGGGGGGTGGAGGTGGAGCGGAGCCGGCTGGAGCGGTTTTCGGCGGCGTCGCCGCGGGTGATCCGGCTGTGAACGGCGGCGCGTGCGGGCGCGTCGCCAGGCGCGGAACGGTGAACTAGTCTACCCGTGGAAAGGGAGGTCTGACATGCCAGAGGCCACGCGGATCGAAAAGGACTCGATGGGACCGATGACGGTGCCGGCGCAGGCGCTGTGGGGGGCGTCGACGCAGCGGGCGGTTGAGAACTTTCCGGTGTCGGGATATCGATTCGGCCGGCGGTTCATCCGGGCGCTGGGGCTGATCAAGCAGTCGGCGGCCGAGGTGAACCGCGGGCTGGGTATTCTGCCGGAGCGGCCGGCCGGGCTGATCGTGAAGGCGGCCCAGGAGGTGATCGACGGGAAGCTCGACGACCACTTCGTGCTCGACATCTTCCAGACCGGATCGGGCACCTCGAGCAACATGAACGCGAACGAGGTGATCGCCAACCGCGCCATCCAGATCGGCGGCGGACAGGCGGGCAGCAAGGAAGTGCACCCCAACGACCACGTGAACATGGCGCAGTCGTCGAACGACGTGATTCCCGGCGCGATGCACGTGGCGATTGCGGAGGCGCTGCACGCCGACCTGGTCCCCGCGGCCAGGCACCTGCACGCGGCGCTGGCGGCCAAGGCGGCGGCGTTCGACCGCGTGGTGAAGATCGGGCGGACGCATTTGCAGGACGCGACGCCGATCCGGCTCGGGCAGGAGTTCAGCGGCTACGCGGCGCAGCTGGCGCTGGCGGAGATGCGCGCGACCAAGGCGATCCGGGCGCTGCGCGAGCTGCCGATCGGCGGGACGGCGGTGGGCACGGGGCTGAATTCGCACCCGGAGTTCGGGCGGCGGATGGCGGCGGCGCTGTCGCAGAAGACCGGAATCGAGTTCGTCGAGGCGGGTAACCACTTCGAGGCGCAGGCGGCCAAGGACGCGGTGGTCGAGGCGAGCGGGCTGGTGCGGACCATCGCGGTGAGCCTGACGAAGATCGCGAATGACGTGCGCTGGCTGGCGAGTGGGCCGCGCTGCGGCGTGGGAGAGGTTCGCATTCCGGCGACGCAGCCGGGCAGCTCGATCATGCCGGGGAAGGTGAACCCGGTGATGTGCGAGATGGTGCTGCAGAGCTGCGCGTGGGCGATCGGCGCGGATGCGACGGTGGCGTATGCCGGGGCGACGCTGGGGACGTTCGACCTGCACGTGGGGATGCCGGTGATGGTGCATCCGCTGCTGGAGGCGGTGCGGATTCTGTCGGCGGCGATGCGGATCTTCGCGGACCGGTGCGTGGCGGGGATCGAGGCGGACGAGAAGCGCTGCGGCGAGCTGGTGGAGCAGAGCCTGGCGATGTGCACGAGCCTGGCGCCGGCGATCGGGTATGACAAGGCGGCCGAGATGGCCAAGAAGGCGTTCGCGGCGGGCAAGACGGTTCGGCAGGTGTGCCTGGAGGAGAAGGTTCTGCCGGCGGAGAAGCTGTCGAAGCTGCTGGATCCGTGGGGGCAGACGATGCCGAACGCGGAGAACATCGGGTCGGGGGGCGGGTAGGAGCGGCGGCGAACGCCCGGTCGTGAATGGGCGCGATTCCAGCCAGTGATGACGCGGCGGCGTGCCCGTGCGGGCGATGCGGATACGACCTGCGCGGACTGAACGAAGCGGGGCGTTGTCCGGAGTGCGCGGCGCTGGTCGCGACGACGCTGCGGGCACGGCGTGAGCTGGGGCTGGAGTCGAGCGAGCCGTCGCCGCGGATGATCCGGCTGGCGTGGATCAGCTTCTGGGCGCTGTTCGCGGTTGGGGTGTCGCGGCTGGTGCTGCGCAATGCGAGCGGTCGGGAGAACCGCGTTGGTCTTCCGGCGGATCTGCTCGTGCTGTCGCTGGAGCTGCTGCTGTGCTCGATGCTGCTTCCGCTGCTTTCGATCGGGCTGTTCCTGCGGCGCTGCCGAGCCATCGGGCATACAAGCTCGCAGATCGGTGCGCTGCGGCTGGTTCAGCGAGTCGCGCTGGGACTGTGGCTGGTCTCGGTGGCGACGGCCGTCGGGTATGGCACCATTGCGGGCACCAACGCCCGGCGCCAACTGGGGTCGCTGGATGATCTGGAATTTCTTGTTCAAGCGGGCCATCTCCCCGCGAGCTACGCGGAGTACATGCTGCGCGCTCGGTGGCTGACGCACGCGCTGAGCTACTGGCTGGCGATCTGGTGCGTCCTGCTGATGCACACGATTGTCTCGGCGGGACGGGCGAAGGTCGCGCCACGCTTTCAATCGGCGTGGATCGCCACGTTTGAACTGGTGTGCCTGGCGGCGGGCATGGGGCTTTGCGTGGCTGGAGTGTTTCTGACACCGTTGGCCTCGTGGTTCGTGGCGGGACGCCCAAACGGACTCTGGGAACTGTCGTCTGCCGCCGAAACGCTCGCGCTGCTGGGGGCGCTGGTCGCGATGTTGACGCTGGCTGAGCGGCTGGGGGCTCGGGGCGAGCCGAACCCACCCTCGCCCGAGGCGCGGGCGGAAGTGCGGTCGGCATTGCATGCGCACTTGGCGCCAATGTTGGTTCTGGTCGGCCTGCTCGCCGCGGTAGCGACCGCCCTGGTGCTGTTCGCGCGTGACAGGCGAATCCTGGGCGTCATCTGGCATCGCAGCGACGGAGTGTCGCTGCTGTCGATTGCATCGGTGTTGCTGGCTTGCGAGTTGAGCGCAGTCAGCCGCGCCTGCGCCGGGCGGGTCACGCTGCGCGGCGTGGTCTGGCGGCGCGGTGCGCGGATTGCGCTGGCGGCGCCCATTGGAATAGTGTGCATCCTGGGGGTCAGCGATTCACTGGGCGCGATCTCACCGCCCGACGGCGTCGAGTATCTTCTTTACGGCGCGCTGGCGCTGTGCCAGGTCTGGGCGATCCGGGGGCTGATGCACGCGGTGGAGATGGCCTGCGACGCACAGCTGCCGCACTGGGCGTGGATTGGCAATCGCGCGTCGGCCGGTCTGGTCGGCGCTTTTGCTGTGGGCGCATTTGCGTATTGCAGCGTTGCGCCCGGCACGATTGTCATGTCAAACAGATGGCTCTCGGCCGCGGAAATAGTACCGCTGGATTGGATCGCGGCTGGGTTGACGGTTTGGGTGGTCGTCGTGTCGCTGGCCAGCCTGCTGCTGGCACGGCGGATGCTTGGCGCGGCCGGCGGAGTCAGTGCGGCGCTTGCGGGCCGCGGGCCCGGTTGACTTGCAGTTCCATCGTTGGCGCGGATGGGTGGCGTATCGCGCTGCGGGGCGCGCCCGCCCAGTCTGACGCGCGGGTCGAGTACGACGCACCCTGCGCGACTCGGTACACTACCCTCATGAAGAGCAACGCCAAGACCGTCAAGGACTATCTCGCATCGCTCCCGGAGGATCGCCGCGCGGGGATTGCGGCCGTGCGGCGGGTGATCCTCAAGAACCTCGACGCGGATTATGAAGAGGGAATGATGTGGGGGATGATCGGTTACGCCGTGCCGCACCGGGTGTGGCCGCTCGGGTACCACTGCGACCCCAAGAAGCCGCTGATGATGGCGGCGCTGGCGAGCCAGAAGAACAACATGACGGTTTACCTGATGAGCGTCTATGGGGGAGGCGGCGGCATGGGGAGCAACGCGGAGCGTGCGTGGTTCGAGAAGGCGTGGAAGGCGACGGGCAAGAAGCTGAGCATGGGCGGCTGCTGCATCCACTTCAAGACGCTGGAGGACGCGGCACTGGATGTGATCGGCGAGGCGATCCGCCGGACGCCGGCCAAGGCGTACGTGGAGAATTACGTCAAGATGCTGGCGAGCACGGGCCGCGGGCCGGACGGGAAGAAGCTGAAGGACGGAGGCTCTTCGAATAAGAGCGGGAAGAGCGCCGTGAAGAAGAGCGCCGCGGAACGGGTCGCCAAGAAGGTCGGCAAGACAGTCGGCTCGGCAGTCGGCAAGAGCGTCGCGAGGAAGACGGCGAAGCGGTGAGGCAGGCTCTCACTTGCCGCGGTGCCACCCCCGAAAAAAAGGGGGCGGCATGGTGGTGACACGGAACTGCGGTGGGTGGCAGGGTCGCGGCCATTAGCGACCACGCTCTTGGAGTCGCCATGTTCGCGCCGTGCATGGCGCCCGACGGACGCAAGGATGTCATGCAGCCGGGCGCCGGCGTCGTTGCCCGCGCTCGCGTCATCCACCATCGCCCGCCTCGTTCGTCCCCTCAGCCCATCTGCGGCATCGGGAACTGCTCGCCGATCCACTGCTGCCAGGCCGGCTCGTCGCGCTCGATGGCCGATTTCGCCTGGTCGCCGTAGAGATAGACGCTCAGGCAGACCATCACCATTCCGCCGCAGGAGAACGCGCCGACGTAGGCTGCGCCCGGCGCGGGCGTGTCGAGGCGCAGCAGCAGCGTGCTCTTGTGCGACGCGCTGCCGAGGAACTCCACCACGCCGGCCATGCGCGGCACGCCCTGCGGCGCGCTCCACTTCTGCCCCTCGGCGAGCTTGAGCAGCCCGAGCTTACCGCCGGCCTTGTCCCAGGCCTGGGCCTGCGACTCTTTGGAAAAGGCGACGAAGTGCATCGCCGAGCTACTCAGCCCCGTGAAGTGCGTCAGGTACATCCGCAGGATGCGGAAGTAAGCCGGCCAGCCGTCCTCGAGCCCGGTGAGTTGGCCGTCCCAGTCGTCGGTGGTGGCGAAGAGGCTGTGCACGACGCGGACGAGGCACTTGCCGCCGGCGCGGGCCTCGATGGTCCACTCGGTGGCCACCTTGGGCGAGCCGGGCCCGCCCATGTCGCCTTCGGCGGCGAAGCGAACGGGCGGCTGCCAGACGGTGATAGTCGAGGGACTGTCCATTCCGGGGCCGAAGTTGCAGACCTGTTCGCCGCCCTGGCGCTCCTCGCTGCGCGTGGGGACAAACCACGCGGAGATGCCCGGCCCGGTGGCGATGGCGCGCCAGACTTCCTCGGGCGTGCCGGGCACTTCGACTTCGACCTGGATCGACCGGCGGCCGGACGGGTCTTTCTTCACGCTCATGGGGGTTCCTTTCGTTTCTGTTCCTCGGGCTTGGGATAGGCGCCGACCATCAGACGATGTCGACGTCCGCCCGGTGCGGATTCGTCGTGATAGCGCGAAACCAGCGCCGTGACCGCGGCGGTCAGCTCGCGACTGAAGGCGGCGCGCTCCTCGGCGGATCGAAATCGAACTTCGGTGTCGACGGAGAGCGTCGCCAGGCGCTTGCCGAGCTCCTGCGACTTGCGGAGCAGCTGGCCGACCTCGCGCACGACGCGGGCGGCGAGCGCGACCAGGTAGCCGGCCGAGAGGCGATCCATGTCGCGCGCGGGGTCGGCGGCGACCGGCCCGAGCGCGGCGGGCGAGACGACGAACGCCAGGGCCGTCGCCACGAGGCGGCGCTCGGTGAGGCCGCCCCACTTCTTCTTGCTTTCGACGCGGATGAGCCCGTGCGATTCGAGGGTTCGCAGGTGATAGTTCACCTTCTGGCGCGGCAGCCCGATGCGGTCGGCGAGCGCGGCGGCGGACGCCGGGCTGCGCAGCTCGGAGAGGAGCTGACTGCGCATGGGGTCAAGCGCGACGCTGGCGGCGGCGGGGTCGTCGATGACGCGGAGGTCGAGCATTGATCGGCCAGCGTAGCGTTGACAAATCTTTTTGTCAAGGCGCAGAGGCAGACTCTTCCTGGGGGCGGAACGGGCCGGGCGGCGTTGGTTCAGTGTTTCCAGAACCAGGCGAAGACGGCCCCGGTGATGCAGCCATAGGCGATGCCGTCGATGAACCCCGCGACCAGCGTCCGCCGATACGAGCCAAACCAGATGCCGTTGGGCAGGAACGAGAAGCAGTATGCCAGGACGCCGGCGGTGGCGGAGACCTGGAAGACCTTGGCGAACGGAGCCGGGCCGGGCAGCGCGACGCGCGTGAGGTATGCGATGAGCACGCTGGTGGCGAGATAAACGAAGAAGGTGGCGATCATCTTGCCGCCCATCGTAATGGGCGTCTGCCAGACGCTGAGGTGGCCGACCGGGCCCGATTCAAGCGTCTTGCTGGTTTTTTCCGACTTCATCGCCTCTCGGCCGCGGAAATCGGGGAAGACGTAGTTGCCGGGCCGGATGCCGCTCTTGCGGACGAAGTCGATGAACGCGTCTTCGTTGCCAAGGGCGATGAAGTCCTGCTTGTGATGGGGCAGCGCCATCCAGACGATGGCGGCGAGTACCCAGACGCCGGCCGCAGACAGGAGAATTGGGAGCCAGAGCGGGAGGATGAGATCCATGGGGTTCCTTTCATGACTCAGAAACCGGGCCACACACCGCAAGGGGCACGGCTTCGACGCGAGGCGGCATGATATTGGCTGGCGCATCGGCGTCCAAGACGGGTCGCGTCGCGGTCGTCGGTTGGACAGGTTTCCGGTCGCGCCGTAAGGTTGAATCGCATGCGGCAGAGCGTTTCGTTGAAGGCGGCCGTCGTCACCACGGGGGTCGCCGCGACCGTGATGTGCATTGTCTGGGCCGCGGAGCCCGCCTTTGTCGGCGTTCGGTCGGGCCACGTCGATGCGGACTATCTCGCTTCAAAGAACTGCATCGTCTGCCATCCGGCCCACTATGACTCTTGGGCGCGCACCTTCCATAGCCGGATGACGCAGGAGGCATCGCCCGAGTCAGTCCGCGGCGATTTTGAGCACCGCAATACGTACGAGTTTCTGAACGTCCGCGCGCGAATGGAGAAGCGCGACACTCAGTACGTCATGTCGTTCGCACTCGCCGACGGCCGCCAAGAGACTTACATCATCGAACGTACCGTCGGGTCGCGGCGGATTCAACAGTATGTCGCCAATCGAAACGGCCAGCGTACGCGGCTGCCCCTGGCGTACGACCTGGTCAATCGCCGCTGGATGAGTCTGAACGGATCGTTTTTCTTTCCGGATGGCGCGGAGTTCTTCCAGCACCAGGCGACCTGGGATGCAAACTGCGTGTTCTGCCACAACGTCAAGGCGCAGCCTAACATGAATCCGCAGACTCGTGAATGCGCCACCGAAGTTGCGGAACTGGGAATCGCGTGCGGCGCCTGTCATGCCCGGGCAGCGCGGCACGTGGAAGCCGCGGCCTCACCCTGGACGCGGGCCCTCTGGCGACTCAACGATCGCAAGGACACGCACATTGTCCATCCGGCGAAACTAACTTCGGAACGCTCGATGATGATCTGCGGCCATTGCCATGGCCAGCGTGTACCCGATCCCATTGACCGCGTGCAGTCGATCATGACGCATGGGGACCCATTTGATGCCGGCGACGATTTGTCGGAATACTACCGGCCTGTCACGCGTGATACGACAGTCGGCAACTACTCCTTCGCCAGTCGCTTCTGGAAGAACGGATCGCCGCGCCTGACCGCGTATGAGTACCAGGGGATTCTGCGATCGAAGTGCTATCAGCGGGGGCGGCCGGGGTCGCGGATTCACTGTCTTACCTGCCACTCGATGCACGCCGGCGACCCCATGGGACAGATTACGCCTGAGAACCGCACCAACCAGCCGTGCCTGACCTGCCATCCGCAATTCAGTGCGAGCACCGCATTGGCGGAGCACACGCGGCATCGGGCTGACGGGGTCGGCAGTCTATGTTACAACTGCCACATGCCGCGCGTCGTGTACGGCATTATGTCGTTTCATCCGACGCACGATATCACGGTTCCCGACCCGCGACTGACCATTTCGGATGACGTTCCCAACGCGTGCAACCAATGTCACCTGGACAAGTCCGCCAGCTGGGCGCTCCACCAGGCGAGACGCTGGTGGCCCAGGCGTTTTGGGGATGGCCGCTCATCTGGCGAAATGAGTTTTGACAAGCCCGAGGGAGTCCGCGAGTTGTTTGCGGGCGACGCGCTGACCCGCGCACTGGCGGCCGAGGCACTGAGCGGAGGCGGACCGATGGGAAGGGATTGGCAAAATCTGTCGCCTGGTGGCGCCGAGAGCACCATACTGCCGAAGCTTGATTCACTTGCTACGTTGGTCTGCCTGATCGAGGCATGCGCGGACGACTATCCAATCGTTCGCTACTTTGCCTTGCAGGGAATCGAGGCGCTCGAGCCGCGCCTTGAACGACCGGACTATATTGCTCCGTGCTCCGTGCAGCGGCCGAACAGCGAGCAGCTCGCGCGCGAGCTGTTCAAACTGCGTCGCGATGCAAGCCCGTCGCTCCAACGGGAAGTCAGTACCCTCGCGCGGTCGCTGCGCGAGCGGCGAAGCAATGTTGACCTGGATGTGGGTGAGTAACGATGGATCGGCAAGACAGGAGCAGTGACGGCGCTTCGCAGCGCGACGGACGAGGCACGTCGCGGCCACTTGGCGAAGACGTACTCGACCGGGGTCTGGTGTTTCAGGGTTGGCTGGGCATCGCATTCTGGATGGCGGTCGGCCTGCTGCTGGAGGGGTTACTCGGATACAAGTCCCCCACCTACGTTGCGGATACGCAGAGAAGAGAGCTCTTTCGGCTGGCGCACGCGCACGGCGCGCTGCTGAACTTACTTCTGGTCGGCGCAGGCTTGTGCGGCCGCTACGCCAAGCTGCCGCGAGCCGCTGGCCTCTCACTGAGAATCGGTGCGATTCTGATGCCCGTCGGCTTTCTGCTGGCCGGGGTGTGGCATTCAGAAGGCGATCCCGGAGTGGCCATTCTGCTGGTTCCCGCCGGAGCGCTATTGGTGATCTTCGGGAGCGTTTCGATTGCCATTGCGTGGAGGCGGCGCGCGGATTAGCTGCCGCGCATGGCGGCACTGGACACCCGCAGTTCCGCTTCCGCTGGACGAGGCCGCGCGCCGCGGCCACAGCGACAACCCGTCGCGTTCGGCGGCGATGCCGGCTGCCGGCGTTCAGGCTCACATGAGCCCGAGTGCCTCGCGCATTGAGACCCGCCGGAAGCCGGGCGGGGTGCGCTCGCCCGGCATCGCGACGCGCACGTCGGCAATGTGCTCGTCGGCGCTTTGCTGTGCGAGCGTTACCCAGTCGGCCTCGAAGATCTTCTTGAAGTATTTGGTGACTTCCGAATCGCGGACCAGCAGGCTGGCATCGCGGTTGTACAGCCCGCCCAGATTGGTGAGGTTGTGGCTGCCGAGCATGACCTCCTGCTCGTCGACGATGATGCCCTTGGTGTGGCAGTGAAGCTGGAGCTTGATCTGCTGCGTGTCGAGCCCGAAGTCCTGCAGCGATTCGAGCATCTTCTGGAGCTTCACGCCGTTCGACTGCCTGAACTCGCGCGGGTCGCGGAAGATGATCCGCACATCCTTGCCGGCGCGCTGCTTGTCGCGCAGGACGCCGAAAAACTCCTCGAACTCATCCACGTTTTCGTCGAGCAGGTTGAACGACTGGTTCTGCACCAGCAGGCTGCGTTCGGCGCGCTTGGCCATCGCGACCGCGTGTGCCATGAAGATCCGCCGGCCGCGGGCATCGCGATCGGGCGTCAGCAGCGGCTGGATGTCGATCTCGCGCTCGATGACGAGCGGGTCGAAATAGGTCGCCCGGACCGGGGCCTCGGGCTCTGCGAGAGCTTCGACCGGGATGAACAGGTCCGGCAGCTCGGCCTCGACCAGCTCCGGCACCGGCACGCGCTGGGCCTCCTGGAAATCCCATTCGATGTACCGCTGAAACAGCGTGGCAAGCCGCTCGTTCGTCACGATTGCGTGCCACTCGCGGTTGTACTTCCGCAGCGGGCCGATCGCGGTCGAGTTCTGCCCGGCCGGATCGATGTCCGGCTGGTTCGACTCCTTCCAGTTGCCGCTCGAGAGCCACACCTCTTCGCCGTCGCGCGACGCCACCTTGATGTGGTAGGCCATGGGAATCAGAAGCCCGCGCCCGACCGAGGCCCACACATGCGACATCTTTCCGCCCAGGCGGCGGCGCATGTCGGCGACGGCTTCGGCGGTCCCCTTCTTCTGCGTCACCATGCGCAGGGTGCGAGCGCCCGGATGAATCGCGGCCTCCAGCGTATCGCTGATGTGCTCCGCCTCCCACTCGTACATCGTCGCGGTCAGGTGGTGCCGGACGCGGCCGAGGAAGGCCCGCAGGTTCGGGAAGCCGCAGTCCGGACTGGCGTGGAAGATCACGCGCATCGGTTCCTTCACGGGCTCCAGCGGCAGGTCCGGCGGCTCGCGATAGCTGCCCGGACGCGGCGGGGCTTCGAGCGCCTCGAGGCTGATGTTCAGGTGGCTGAGCTGGTCGGCCAGCGCCGCGGTTCGCACGTCGACCCCAACACCGAGGAACTGCGGCGGAATGGCTGCGGCGCCCGACGCGCGCAGCTCGGCGACGCCTCGCTTGCGGCGCAGCTCGACGACGACGACGCGCTCGTTCGTGATCCAGCCGCGCTTGAAGCGGTAGCCGCGGCGGACTTCAACCACGCCTGGATAGCCCTTCAGCGCCTGCCGCGCGGCCTGCACCGCGGCGTCGATGCGCCCATCTTCCGATCCTGCGCCGAGCGCCCCCGGCAGACCTGCCGGTGGAGCGGCCGCCATCGCGCCGACGACGCCGGGCGGAACGTTCGCGCCGCCGACGCGGACGGTGATTTCGATCGGGATGTCGAAACGGAAGGTGTATTCGCCGCCGCCGGCGCTGCGCCCGCCGGCGTCGCCCGCGGGCTGGCCAACGGCCGTGGAGGGCGCGTCCGGCGGAGCGGCCGCGCCGCTGCCGATGCGAATCGGGCCGGTGCCCGGCAGCTCGTTGCGCTGCACCTTGCCGAGCAGCTCCTTCACCGTGGGGGCGGCGACGGCGTAGTTCGCAGTCATGAACACGCCAGAGAAGTGCAGGCCGACCGCCTCGCCCGTCGCCAGGCGGACGACCGGCGAACCGGAATTTCCGCCGAGCGTCGAGCAGTCGTGTTCAACCTCGCCGTCCTTGACCTCGATGATCTGGCCCGGGGCGAGCCGCTTTTTCTCGTACACGTCGCCGAAGATGGATCGCACCAGGTCCTGGTCTGGCACGCGCGAATCGCGCGCCGGATAGCCGATCGTGGCGACGAGTTCATCGGGATTGACCGACTCGGCGAGGGAAATCGGCGCGGCGAGCACGAGCTGGCCCGCGGTCCGCCGGACGCGCAGGAAGGCGACATCGGGGTCGCTCGGGGCGGCGATCCAGAGGATCGACTCGACCGAGAACTCGGCGGCCTTGGCGCGCTCGTACTCTTCCAGGAAATCGAGCCGGGCCGACTGTGCGGTGCCGTTGACGCCGAGGCGGAACCTGAAACCGTCTGGCCCGAGCCGCGCGAACTCGCGCGCCACGTGCCGGTTGGTGACGATGATGTCATCGCTCACCAGCCAGCCGGTGCCGAGCCAGGAGTAGTCCGGATTGTTGTTGACCTCGACGCGCCCGACAGCCGGGATGACCTTGTCGAGCACCGCCTGGGCCGCCAGCACCCGCCCCGCCCAGACCTGGCTGTCCGGGCCGAGGAACTCGGTAGTAGCCCGGTTGTCGCGAATGACCATGACCGGCCGGGCGTGTTGACGCACGATCGTCTCGGCCTCGCGCGCCTGGATGAGCGCCGGCGGCGCGGCGGCCAGCGCTGCCTCTGTCTCGTCCACCGGCCGGGCCACGCACTTCAGCAAGGCCTCGGTCGTCCGCGACTCGCGGCGCAATGCCCGCGCGCCGACCTTGTACTTCAGTTCGTCGAAAAGCTCGGGGTCGCGCCGCTCGAACTGTCTAACGTGGCGATCGAACTGCTCGTCGGAGAGCTCGTACATGCGTGCGCCTCCTGTGGGTGTGAGCGCACAGAATCCGTTCCGGGGCGCTCAGCGGCCGTGCCGGGCGGGACGGCCGCGCGGCCCCTCCTCCATGCGCAACGTAGTATATCGATTTCCTCTGGAATCTGCGAGGCCGAACGCCGGACCGGCCGTTGTGTCGAACAGCCTGACGGGTTTTTCATCCACGATTCTGAGTGCCAGGCACCCTCGACATGAGAGTTCTTCGACGAGAAGCCGGGAGAAGTCCCTAATCGGGAGGGTGAGGCGGGCCGCGGCTCAACGCGCCCCCCGGGCGTCAGTAGCGCTCTTCCGGGCCGCAGGGTCGGTTGATTCGCAGGGCGCGGTTGCCGCGGAACTGGCCGAGGCTGCCGCGGTACTTGGGGCGCCCTTCGACCTCGAGCACGAAGTCGCTGGAGGCGGGCTTGTCGGTGGTGAGGATGTCGCCGGGCTGAAGGTGTAGCAGGTCGCGGCAGGTGATCGAGGTCTTGGCGAGGAAGGCACGCAGAGCGATCTCGGCCTTGGCGATCTGCGTTTCGATGCGGCGGGCCATGTCGGTGTTGTGTCCGCGGCGGGTGTAGGCGAGCCAGCTCTGCGTGACGAGTTTGCCCATGACCGGCTCGATGACGTTGAAGGGGATGCACAGGCTCATCGTACCGCCGCGCGGACCCATCTTGATTTCGAAGCCGATGACGACGACCACCTCGTTGGGGGCGACAATCTGCACCAGGTGCGGGTTGCTCTCAGTCTGATGCAGCGCGAACTTGATCTCGACCAGCTCGGACCAGACCTCGGTCAGCGTCGCGAGCGCCTTGTCGGTGATGCGGCGGACGAGGCGCTGCTCGAGGTCGGTCAGCGGGCGCTGCGGGATGAAGAGCTCGGCGCTGCTGCCGCCCAGCAGGCGATCGATGACCGGAAAGACAATCAGCGGGCTAATCTCGAGGCACATCTGCCCCTCGAGCGGCGGGACGCCGAGCAGGTTGAAGACGGTCGGGCTGGGCAGCGAGTGGATGAACTCGCTGTAGGTGAGCTGCTCGGCCGTGGCGACCCGCACCTCCACGATGGTGCGCAGGAAGGCCGAGAGCGACGCGCCGAAATTGCGCGAGAACATCTCGTGCATGGTCTGCAAGGCGCGCATCTGGTCCTTGCTGACGCGCTCGGGTCGCTTGAAGTCGTAGTTATGAATGTCCTTGGCGGCGGCCGCGGAACCGGCGACGACCGGGCCGGAGTCGAACGTGCCCTCGGCGACCGCCGAGAGCAGGGCATCAACTTCACTTTGGTCGAGGACATCGGCCACGGGGTCGGCTCCACGGCGCGGTGCGACGGCGGACTTTCGCGGCGTCGGGTGGACGCCGGCCGGCCGTGCGGCCGCAGGACCGGCGACGAATCCTTATCGGGCGGTGGCCGGGCGGGGCTTGAAACGGGGCCGAATCGGCCGATCGCGGCAGGACCCCAGCCCGGGTGGGAAATAATCGGCCCGGAGGAAACAATGGCACGGTATCGGCAGGTGCGGCACGCCGGCCCGGCTGCGGGCCGAAGCGGGCCGCCGGACCGGGCCGAGTGGTTATGGCGGCCGATTGAGCCGGAAGACCAGCCCCCCGCGGCAGGGACCGCAGAAGGAGAGACGGCGATGTATCCGGGTCAGATGGAACCAGTGGCGTATCGGCCGCGCGTGGGCATTATGGTGACGCTGTTGAAGGGGCTGACGACCGTGGCGGTGACCGGGCTGCTGTGTGCCACCGGTCTGGCCAGCTATGGGCTGGTGGTGTTCAACCAGCAGGCGCACCAGCTTGGGCGTCTGGGCGGCGCGGCGCTGCAGGGGCTGCCAGAGTTCATGTCGTCACTGCCGCCGGTGTTTGCCGACATGGTGCACGACCAGCGCGAGCCGGAGTATCTGAAGCACGTGACGATCACGTCGAAGCTGGTGGCGGAAGGCGAGCGCGGCGAGGTGTTTCGGCCGGTGCTCGAGGTGAAGAACGACGGCCCGGACGTGATCTCGCTGATGTCGGTGCACGTGGCGCTGATGAGCCCGGAGGGCGCGCCGCTGGTCGAGCGGACGGAATACGTGGCGGCGCCGGTGGCGTCGAAGGACGATTCGATGCGCGGGCCGCTGATGCCCGGGGCGACGCGGCACATCCGGTGCGAGCTGCTGAGCCGCAAGGCGACGCGGACGCTGGCGTGCGACGTGAGCGAGCTGCGGGTGTGGCGCCGGGGCGCGGCCGAGGGACATGCGGGATCGGCGGCGCGGACGACCGAGCGTTCGGCGGAGCGCGACAGCGACGGCGAAAAACTGGAAAGTTGACGCGAGACCTTCCAAAGGCGTAGAGTCACCGCGCGATTGCGGGCTCCGGATCGGGATGAGAGTCTCGAGGAGCCCGTGATCGTCTTGGGTGCGATCACGCGAAACGACATGGACGGTCGCGGAGTGACGCGGGCGGAAGTGCTCGTCACGGCGCTGGCCCTGGCGGGCGCGGCGGTGGCCGTGGGGGCCTACTGGCGAAGCAACGCGTCGGCCGCGCGGCGCACGAACTGCCTGTCGAACCTGACGACGATCGGCGCGGGGCTGCTGGAGTACACGCTGTCGAACGGCGGGCGCTGGCCGTACGTGGCGAAGCTCCCGACGATGGACGCCCATCAGCCGCGCTGGCCGAGCCTGCCACAGGTGCTCGAGCCGTGGATGCGCGGGCGCGACTCGGCCTATCGCTGTCCGGCCGATCGGCGGACCCTGGCGGCGGGCAGCCCGCTGGTGGCGAAATTCGGGCAGGAGACGACCTACTACCAGACCGAGGGGCTGAGCTACGAGTGGATGCTGGGGGAGCTGTATGGCGGCCAGGCGGTGGGCAAGGACCCGCTGGCGCGGGCCGACGGGCTGGGGATGGGCCCGGCCGATCAGCCGGTGCTGGGCGAATTCGAACCATTTCACGAACCGTCGCCGGGGGCGGCGTCGTTCAACGTGTTGTATGCTGACTTTCATGCGCGGCCGATGCGCGGCGCGGCGCGGGGCGCGACCGGCCTGCGGCGCTAGGTGGCGGCGAAGATGGGAGCGAACGGCTTGAGCGAAGCGGGCACCGTGAGTGGAGCTGGTCGAGGCGCACCCGGCACGGCGTCGCGGCGCCGCGCCCTCGTGATCGGCGCGGCGGCGGGCGTTGTGCTGGTCGGATCGACCGTGGGCTACTGGGCGTATGACCTGCTGGCGACGCCGGCGACTCCGAACGTCGAGCAGGCATCGATCGGCGACATCGTGGCCTACTTCATGAATTCGCGCGGCATGCTGCGGCTGGCGCGAATCGACCAGGACCGCTTCATGGCGGCGTGGCGGGCGCGGTTCAGCCGCGATGCCGAACACCGGGCGCTGAAGGCCTACCTTGACACGGCGACCGCGTCGCAGCGCGAGGTGATTCAGGACGCGCTCTTCACGGTCGGCAAGCGAAAATTCCTCGACGATGCGCGCGAGTATGAGCGGCTGAAGGGCGACAACGACCGGGCCTATCCGTTCCTGCGCGATCGGCTGATCGAATCCGGCCAGGAGCTGGCGTGGCTCAAGGGCAACGGCGACCCGGCCAAGGACCTGACCGGGGCCCTGGGCAGCGGCATGCCGCGCAACCCGGACGAGTGGCTGAAGCTGGTGGTCGGCCGGACGACGCCCGAGGAGCGGCTGGTCGGCGAGCAGTATCTGACGGCGCTGAAGAACGTCCGCGAGCAGGAGCGCAAGTTTCGCCACAGCTCCGCCCCCCCACCGTCGTCAACCCCGGCCGGCACAGCGCCGCGCGGCGGTTCTGCCCCGGGCTGAACGAGCGACGATGATCGAGCGGCCGCGCGTCGGCGGTCGATGAATGGGCATGGCATTGGTCATGCCCGAGGCGCCGGCGCAGATTCCCCCCCCCATCCGCGTGCGCGATGCGGGCCGAGCGACGGCGCCGGCCGCGCCGGCGGCCCGCGCGATCAGCGCGCTGTCGGTCGACGTGGACGACTGGGGCGTCGCGGTGCTGGGCCCCACCGCGCCGCTGACCGAGCGCGTCGTGGCCAACACCCGGCGGGTGCTGTCGCTGCTGGCGGAGTTCGGCGTGCAGGGCACGTTTTTCGTGCTCGGGCGGGTGGCGGAAGCGTATCCGCACCTGCTGCGCGAGATCGACGCCGCCGGGCACGAGGTCGCCTGTCACGGCTGGGGGCACGAGCTGATCACGCGGCAGACGCCGAGCGAGTTTCGCCGCGACGTCTCGCGCGCGCTGGCGACGCTGGCGACGATCACCGGTCGGCGGCCGATCGGCTATCGCGCCCCGGCGTTTTCGATCGTCCGGGCGACGCGCTGGGCGGGGGCGATTCTGGCGGAGCTGGGGGTGCGCTACAGCTCGAGCGTCTTTCCATTTGCGGGGCGGCGCTATGGCGACGCGCGGGTGCCTGCGGAAATCCATCGCTGGCCCGAGGCGCCGCTGGTGGAGTTTCCGCCCAGCGTGGTGCAATTTGCCGGGCGACGCTGGCCGATCGCGGGCGGCGGATACTTCCGCCTGCTGCCGGGCTGGCTGGCGCGGGCGGGGCTGCGGCGCGCGACGCGCGGCGGGCGGCCCGCGATGGTCTATCTGCATCCGTACGAGTTCGACACGGCTGAGATCGGTGCGTTGCGCCGCGCCGGCTGGCCGATTCCGCGGCGCGTCGGGCTGATGCAGTCGCTGTTTCGCGGACAGGTCGAGGCGCGGTGGCGGGCGCTGCTGGGCCGGATGCGATTCGGGCCGGCACGGGACGTGCTGGCCGACTGGCTATAATTCGCGCCGTGTCGCAACTGGTTTCGCTGGAGTCGTTCCTCGAGCCGTCGGCGTCCGCCCGTGCGCGCGGCCGCTGGTGGGTGGTTCACACGCGGAGCCGGCACGAGAAGATGCTGGCGGCCGACCTCTCGCGGATCGGGGCGTTCTGCTATCTGCCGCTGTGCGAGCGGGTGACGCGCAGCCGGCGGACGCGCCGCGTGTCGCGCTCGATCGTGCCGGTCTTTCCCGGGTATCTCTTTTTCGTCGGCGATGAGGAGCAGCGGCACCGCGCGCTGATTACCAACCACGTCGCGCGAACGCTGCCGGTCGTGAACGCCGAGGCGCTGGTCCGGCAGTTGTGGCAGGTGGAGCTGGCGCTGCGGAGCGGCGAGCCGATCGGGCGCGGCGGGCGACTGGCGGCGGGCGACCGCGTGCGCGTGCTGGCCGGGCCGCTGACCGGCGTCGAGGGAATCGTGGCGCGGTGGAAAACGCGGGTGCGGCTGATGCTGAACGTGGACATTTTGGGGCAGTCGGCAACGGTGGAGGTCGATGCGGAGCTGGTCGAGCGGATCGACGCGGCATGAGAAGCGCGGCGCGGCTGGGGCTGATGGCGGTGGTCTTCCTGGGCGGATGCGGCGCCGAGTCGAAGCGGCGCGGCCTGGGAAAGAGTCAGCCCGGGGCTGCGACCAGCGCGATTGGGACCGCGCTCTCGGCGGACGAGCGGGCGATCATTGAACGGCGGAACTGGAACGAGCGCGTCGGCGCGCGACTGGGGCTGTGGGTGCGGGTCGGCCGGCAGGAGCTGGTGGGCGTGGTCGCCGGCCGGGCGGTGTTTCGATATCGCTGTTCGACGGCGTTGCGCGGCGTCGGCAAGTGCGGCGGGTCGCGGCAGACGCCGCTGGGGTGGCACGTGATCGCCGAGCGGATCGGCGCGGGGCTGCCGAGCGGCGCGGTGCTGCGCGATCGGCAGTTCAGCGGCGCGGTGTGGACGCCGCAGGCTTCAATGACCGGCGACCTGGTGTTGTCGCGTGTGCTGTGGCTGCGCGGCGTCGATCCGTGGGAGAACGCCGGGCCGGGGATCGGGTCGCACGACCGCTACATCTACATTCACGGGACCGGCGCGGAGGGACGACTCGGCACGGCCGCGTCGGCCGGCTGCGTTCGGCTGTCGAACCGCGACGTGATCGCTTTGTTTGAGCAAGTCGAAACGGGGACGATGGTGCTGATTACTGCGGAGTGACGGCGCGCGCCGTCCCCGGCCGTTTGCGGTCGTGAAGAGCGGCTAGCGGACGCGCGTGCCGCTGAGCTGGGCGCGATACGTGGCGACGCCGGTGTTGTCGCGCAGGTCGACGATGCCGGTGAGCGTGTCGGCGTTGACCGCGACGAAGCCCGCAACGCGGGCGGTCAGCACGGCGCCGTTCGCGACGCTGCCGGGACGGAAGACGCCGGCGGCGCCCGGCGCGAGCACGTCGGCGGCAAAGTCGACGCGCGGGCCGTTAAGCACCAGCGCGAAGGCATCGGCCGGCTTTCCGGCGCGCGTGGCGAGGCTGGAGAGCTGCAGCGCGCCGAGCGTCGAGGCGAGCGACGACGGGGCAACGTCGGTGTCGATCCGCAGGACGACCTGGTTCGAGCCGACGTAGGCCGGCGGCAGCGGGTCGATCGAGACGACCGCCGGCAGCGAGAACGAGAGGTTGCCGGCCAGGTCGGCCGTCTGACCGGTGATGTTGACGCGGAATCGGCCGACGAGCGGGTTGGTGGCGCCACTGACGCCGACGAGCGTGACCGGGTCGATCGGGGCCGGCCCGGGAGTGATGACGACCGGGGTGAGGAAGACATCGGCGGTGAAGAAACCGTCGCTGGCGGTGACGCGGAAGACGTAAGTGCCGTCCGACGGAATGTCGAATTCGATGTCGAGGTTGCCGCCGATGCGGACGCTGGAGCGCTCGACGGCGAGCGGGCCGGCGAGCTGCTGGTAGGAAATGATCAGGCCGTCGCCGTCGAGGTCAATCGCGCCGGCGAGCAGCTGAAGCCGGCGGGTCGAGAGCTGGTGCAGCGCGTAGGAGGCAAAGAGCGGCGGGCGGTTGGCGCCGGGCAGGCCGAATCCGGGCACGACGATGTTGGGCACGGCGGTCGTGCCGTCGCAGGCAGACAGCAGCATGAGCAGCAGCGACGCCGCCGGCGCGGCGACTCGGCGCAACATTCCCCCTCGCATGAACTACCCCCCGTCCGACGCTGGGTCGGGCGACATCCATTCTATCCCCTGCGGCGGGCCGCTGGCGCGTCGGAAGCGGCGGAACGGCCGCCGGGCTCCGTCCCAGAATCGCGCGGCCGCGGCGCGGCGCGGTGGCACGCGGGATGGGGTACAATCGCGGCCCGCGGGCGGCCGCGCGGCGCGGTGAGCCGGCACACGGGATTCAATAAGTTCGGGAGTTTCAATGTCGGTCGGCAAGGCACAGGAGCTGATTTCGCGGCTGGAATCGCAGAAACTGGCGATGCACAACGGCGACTTCCTGCTGAGCTGGGAGCGGAGCGCCGCCGAGGTCCAGGCGGTGCTGCTGGCGGCGGGCGCGCTCGAGGCGCTCTACCGCGCCAACGTCTCGACCCGGGCCTTTGACGGCGGGCTGGCGGTCACCAACTTCCGCGACAACTCGACGCGGACGCGCTTCAGCTTTGCCTCGGCGGCGGCGCTGCTGGGGCTGTCGCTGGCCGACCTCGACGAAGGCAAGAGCCAGATCGCCCACGGGGAGACCGTCCGCGAGACGGCCAACATGATCTCGTTCGCGGCCGAGGCCATCGGCATCCGCGACGACATCTTCCTGGGCGAAGGTCACAAGTACATGACCGAGGTGGCGGCGGCCGTCGATGAAGGCTGCCGCGAAGGCGTGCTGGCGCAGCGCCCGGCGGTCATCAACCTCCAGTGCGACCTGGACCACCCCACGCAGTCGCTGGCCGACCTGATGCACCTGGAGGCGACGTTCGGCTCGCTCGAGAAGCTGCGCGGCAAGAAGATCGCAATGACGTGGGCCTATTCGCCGAGCTATGGCAAGCCGCTGTCGGTGCCGCAGGCGATCATCACGCTGATGACGCGGTTCGGAGCGAACGTGGTGCTGGCGCATCCGGAGGGGTACGACCTGGTGCCCGAGACGCTGCAGATCGCCGAGCGGCACGCCGCAGCGTCGGGCGGGTCGTTCGCGCGGGTGTTCAGCATGGAAGAGGCCTTCCGCGACGCCGATGTGGTCTATCCGAAGAGCTGGGCGCCGTTCCGCGTCATGCAGGAGCGGACGCGCATTCTGCGGGCCAACGAGCGCGACAAGCTGGCCGCCCTCGAGAAGGAGGCGCTGGCCAACAACGCGCGCTTCAAGAGCTGGGAAACGACCGAGAAGATGATGTCCGTCACGCGCGGCGGCAAGGCGCTCTACATGCACTGCCTGCCGGCCGACATCACCGGGGTGAGCTGCAAGGAAGGCGAAGTGGCGGCCAGCGTGTTTGAGCGCTATCGCATTCCGACCTATCGCGAAGCGAGCCACAAGCCGTTCGTGGTGGCGGCGATGATCCTGCTGTGCCGGTTCGAGAAGCCGGCAGCCGTGCTGAAGAAACTGGCGGATGCGGCGCGACCGCGGCGGGCATAGCGACGCGGGCGTGGGCGGTCGCTACCGCGCTGCGCCGGCCAGCGCGCGGCGCTGCTTCCTGGGGGCTGCGGCCTTGCCCGTCGATTGCGACTTCGCGCCGGCGCTGCAGTACGTGCCCGGGAACGCGGCATAGAACGCGGCGCACTTCACCAGGTGCTCGATCGGCACGCTGTCGTTGACGGTGTGCGCCACGCTCTCCGGTGCCGGGCCGAAGCCGACGCTGGGAATGTCATACATGCCGGCGATCGAGACGCCGTTGGTGCTGAAGGTCCAGCGGCTGGGCTTCTGGGTCTTGCCGAAGAGCTGCTTGTAGGCCCGCACGGCGGCGGCGACCTGCGGCGCGTCCTCTTCATGACACCAGGTGGGGAAGAAGTTTTCGGTTTCATAGACCAGCCCGGTGTAGGTGGGCTTGGCATACTTCTTCACCTCGACCTCGGCGGTCACGCCGGCGCGCTTCACCGCGTCGCGGACTTCGCGCAGCGCCGAGGCCTTGGTGTCGCCGAAGGTCAGGCGGCGATCGAGATGGATATAGGCCTGGTCGGGCACGGCGCACATGGAAGGCGTCTTGCAGTCGACGTAGCTGACGGTGATGGTGCCGTTGCCCAGGAAGGCGTTTTTCCGCAGGCGCGGATTCAGGCGCTCGATTTCGCGGATGACGCGGGCGATCTTGTAGACCGCGTTGTCGCCCTTGTGCGGCATCGAGCCGTGACAACTGCGGCCGTGAACGGTGACGCCGATCTCCATGCGGCCGCGCTGACCGCGGAGAATCTTGCAGTCGGTCGAATCGGTGATGACGACGCACTCGGGGCGGATGCGGTCTTCCTTGACGATGTACTGCCAGCAGAGCCCGTCGCAGTCTTCCTCGCACACGGTGAAGGTGAGCAGCAGCGACCACTCGGGGCTGGCGAGCCGCAGGTCGCGGATGATCCGGCCGGCAAAGACCATGGCCGGCACGGCGCCGCGCTGGTCGCCGGCGCCGCGGCCGAAGACGATGCCCTTTTCGACCTTGCCCTGGTAGGGGTCGTGCTTCCAGTTGGCGCGGTCGCCGACGCCGACGGTGTCGACGTGGGCATCGATGGCGATGAGGCGCGGGCCGCTGCCGATCTGGGCGAGCAGGTTGCCGAACGGGTCGGTCCAGATGCGGTCGAAGCAGCCGGTCCGCTCGAGCTCGGCGCGGATGCGGTTGATGACCGGTCCCTCGGTGCCGCTCTCGCCGGGAATGGCGACCAGTTCGCGGAGCAATGCGACCATGTCGCGTTCGTAGGACTTGGCCTTGGCCAGCACCGCCGAGTAATCCAACATTCGCCGCTCCTTTGTGGACCGTGTGAAACGAGCGAAACAGCGTAGCGGCGGCGGCGCTTCGACTCAAGCGCGGCGCAGCGCCGATCAGGCCTGGCCCGGCGGACCGGCGGCGCCCGCACGGCGCTCGTCCGCCGACGGCTCGAGCGGAATGGTGGGCAGGGGCGCGGCCGAATCTGCCGGGCGGCGGCGCGTGGCGGCGGCGGCCGAGCGCGCGGCGGCGAGGTCGGCGCGGTCGAATTCGGAGCCGGGCGGCGGCTGGCCGGGTGACGGCGCGGCGGCGTGCAGATCGACGGCGAGGTCTGCAAAGCCGAGGCGGCGCCGGCGCGCCGCGTAAATCGCCAGCAGCATCGCGCCGGCGGCCGCATAGCCCGCGGCGATGCGATAGCCGCGATGGATGAACGTATCCCCCGGAAACTCGGCGGCCAGCGGCGAACTGCGGAAGGCTGGCTCGGTGCGCTGCCAGACCATGAGCTCGCGCGGCGAAAGGCTGAAGCGGCCCGGCTCGATGCGAAAGGCGTGCTGGAAGCCGACCAGCGTCAGCGCCGTGCCGAGGAAGCACCAGACCGCGGCGGCCCGGAAGCGGCGATCGATGAGCGTGGCCGAGACGGCCGAGATCACCATCGTCGTGATGACGAAGCTGCTGTTCGCACCGGCCAGGGCATATACGCCAATCGGCCACCAGCTGTCGGTGCGATGCTGGGCCAGGCTGGTGAGGTGCGACTGGATCAGCGGCAGCACGCCGCCCGTCGCGCCGAGGACGGACAGCAGCTCGGGCACGAAGAAGACGCCCATCGCCGCGACGGCGGGAAACATGCCGATGGCGACGGCGGGATGGTGGCGGACGTCGGTGGCGGCGTACGACTGCGCGGTGATGATGACGCCGATCCAGAGGACGATCGCCATGCCGGCTTCCATCGGGATGGCGTGGGTGATGAGCGCGCCCAGGCCGAAGAAAAACGCGACGGTGAAGAACAGCCCGTTGAGGACCGAGTAGCCGGCCCGGGCGCCCAGCGCCTTCCAGCCGGGGTGGCCGATGTAGATAGTGGTCGGAAAGCAGCTGCCGCACAGCCCGGCGGCGAGCGTGCCGAGGCCGTTGACCGCCATGCAGGTGCCGGTGGAGAAGCGATCGCCGCCCGCCTCGGCAGACTCGACGTTCTGCAGGCTGCCGAGCACGTTGACCACGCCCATGGGGACGATGACGCCCAGGAAGCGCGAGAGCAGCTCGGGCTGGTGGCGCAGCAGGCTGAGCAGCTCGCCGCCGAAGAAGCGCGGCGGCCGCCAGCCGATGTCGCGGGTCGCGGCGACCAGGCCGCTCCAGTCCATGAGCGGCTTGTCGCCCACAGCGGACAGGCCCAGGCGAGCAGCGCCCCGACCGCCAGCGCGACCAGTCCGCCGGGCAGGCCGAGCGGGAAGCGGACCTGCGCGAAATAGACCACCAGCACGATGAACATGGGCAGCAGCGCCACCAGCGGGCGCTCGAAAATCTGGAACGCGAACGGGCTGGCGATGAAGACGATCCCGATGCCGGCCAGCGCCGACAGCAGCGCCGCGCGCGGCGTGACGCGCCGGACCCAGGCCCCGATGAACGAGCCGGCCAGTTCGATCACTCCGCCGGCGACGCACGCCAGCAGGCCGACCCGCCAGGCGAGTTCGCTGGCCGGGCCGTCACCCAGCGCGGCGCGCGACTGCTGATAGACCGGCCCCATCACGAAAAAAATGTAGGCAAAGACGGTCGGCGTGTTGATGCCGAACGGCAGGGCCGTGCAGCCGGCGTTGCGATCGCGCCGCGCGACCCGCATGGCGTGCAGGGAGTAGAAGAGATTGCCAACCAGCAGGCTGACGGCGACACCGGGCAGGATGCGATGGAAGACCAGCTCATCGCCCATGCCGCAGATGGTCTTGCAGAGCGTGGTGATGACCAGGACCTGGACGAGGTTGTCGACCGCCAGTCCGAAGAAGCCGTCAACGTCGCCCTTGACGAACCAGCGATATCGGAAGACATCCGCCCGGGCCATGGCGCGGCGTTATAGCCCGATGCGGTCGGAGTTGCGAGCGAAAACAGCCGGCGGTTGAGCGAGAAAAAACGTCGGGCCGCCTGGCCGGTTGACGGCGCGGGCGGCCCGATCGGGAGGAGAGTCCCGGCGGGCAGCGCGTCGCGCCGTCCCGCCGGTCGCGGTTGTCACGGCTCGTCCGGCCCAGCACAGGCGAACGAGTGCAGGTTGGCCCCGTCCGGCGTCCCATTGCGCCGGGCAACGGCGGGCCGTGGATCGCGGTATTGGCTGGCGAAGCTCTGCGGGTCGGCGGCGAGGAATCCGTTTATCAGAAGGTGCATGCGCGGCGCTCCGCGTCAAACTTCGGGCCGACCGGCGCCGGTGAGAGCGGCGCCGTCGGGCAAACTGGAGTCACTGCCACGAGCGAAAAAATACAAGCCGGCTCTCCGGGTCGGATGTCATGGCAGGGGCGGCTCCCGGAGAGCCGGCTCGCCCCCACAGTGATGCAATTGGTTTGCCACGCTCGCGCGGCCGCGCGAAATTATCGAAAATCGCCGAGAATCGCAGGAAATTGGCAAGGTTCGCCCGCAGCGCGACGGCGAATCCGCGCTCGGCGACGGGCGGGCGGCCGGCCGCGGGTGGCCAAATGCGCGCGCCTGGCTGCGGCCGGCCAGGCGGCCATCGAACCGCGCCGGCTACAGGTGGCGCGGCTGAAGATTGAGCGAAAGCTTGTCCATGCGATGCCGCAGGGCGCCGCGCGACACACCCAGCAGCCGCGCCGCCTCGGAGATATTGCCGTTGCAATGCTCGACCGCCTGGGCGATCAGCCGCTCTTCCACGCGCGACAGGGTGCAGCTCTCGCGGCCGAACGGGAAGCGCATTTCGGCCAGGCTGGCGGCGGCGGCGCCCGCGAGCTCGCCCTGCGTGAGGCTCAGGTCGGCCGGCTCGATGGTGCCCTTCTCGGCCAGCAGGACGGCCCGCTGCACGACGTTGTCCAGCTCGCGGACGTTGCCGGGCCATGAGTAGCGCTGCAGCGCGGCGCGGGCGGCGTCGGAGAGCACCGGCGGCGGCTTGTGCAGCCGGGCGGCCTGCTTGCGGATGAAGTGCTCGGCGATGAGGCAGACATCGGCGCCGCGGGCGCGGAGCGGCGGCAGCTCGACCGACAGCGAACGGAATCGAAACAGCAGGTCTTTGCGGAACCTGCCGTCGGCGGCCAGGCGCGTCAGGTCGCAGTTGGTGGCGGCGATCGTGCGGGCCTTGACGGCCCTTTCCGAGGTGCCGCCCAGTCGGCGGAGGGTGCGCTTTTCGAGCACGACCAGCAGCTTCGCCTGCAGGTCGAGCGGGGTGTCGCCGATCTCGTCGAGAAAGACGGTGCCCTCGGCGGCGACCTCGAACAGGCCGCGCTTGGCCGCCTTGGCGTCGGTGAAGGCGCCCTTCTCGTAGCCGAACAGCTCGGCCTCGACGAGCTGCGGCGGCAGCGCGGTGCAGTTGATCTGTACGAACGGCGCGGCGCGATGCGGGCCGAGGTCGTGCACGTAGTGGGCCAGCAGGTCCTTGCCGGTGCCGGTCTCGCCGGTGACCAGCACCGTGGGCAGGTGCCCCTCCGCGTCGGGCGGAATGGTGGCGATCTTGGCGGCCAGCGACAGCGCCTCGCGCATGTTCGGGCTGTCGCCGATGATCCGCCGCTCGACGCCCCGACGCTCGTCCTCGCGCTCGAAGACGTCGAGCCGGTCCTGCATCCGGCGGGCGCGCAGCACGCGATCGACCACCACTTCCAACTCGCCGATCGAGACGGGCTTCTGGAGGTAGTCGGCCGCGCCAGCCTTCATGGCGGCCACGGCGCTGGCGACCGAGCCGTGAGCGGTCATGACGATGATGGGGAAGTCGTGTCCGGCGTGGCGGAAGCGTCCGATCAGCTCCAGCCCGTCGGCATCCGGCAGGCGGATGTCGAGCAGCGCCAGGTGCGGCTCGACGCGCTCGAGCTGCGCGAGCGCCGCGGCGCCGGTCTCGGCCGAGTGGCAGCGATGGCCGGCCCGGGTCAGCTCCAGCCGCAGCGTGGCCAGAAGCGTTTCTTCGTCGTCGACAATGAGAATGTCAGCCATGCCCGTTTCCGTCGCCGGCCGGCTCCGGCAGGAGCAGCAGAAAGCGGGTTCCGTCGCCGCGGCCGGATTCGACGGCGATCTGCCCGCCATGCAGTTCTACGATCTTCCGCGCCATGAGCAACCCCAGGCCGTGGCCGGTGCGCTTCTTGCTGTAGGTCGGCTCGAAGATCCGATCGATCACCGCCGGGTCGATGCCCGGGCCGTTGTCCCAGACGGTCAGCGTCCAGTGGCGGCCGTCGGCGGCGCGGGCCGTGCGGATCTCGACCCGCCCGTCCGGCGTGGCGGCGGCCTCGATGGCGTTGCCCAGCAGCGCCGCCAGCGCGTGCTCGAAGTGGCGCGGATCGACCCAGACCTTCTCGACGGCCGGATCCAGCGCGCGAGAGACCGTGACGGCGCGGCGGTCGGCCATGGGGCGGAACACGGTGGTGACGTTCTCGACCAGGCCCGACAGCGCGACCGGCTCGGCGCGCAGTTCGAGCGGGCTGCACGTGTGCTCGAGCTGGCGCAGCCAGGCGTGGAACTTGTCGGTGGCCGCGACGATCGCGTCGAGGTTGGCCCAGACCGGCAGCTCGGGCGGAGTCTGGCGGCGGGCGGCCTCGGCGGCGGCCTGAATGCCGGCCAGCGGATTGCGGATGTTGTGGGCGACGTAGGCGATCAGCTCCCCCATCGCCGCCAGCCGTTCGCGCTGCACGAGCTGGCGTTCGATGCGCGCCAAATCGGCGGACATCTTGTTCATCGTGGCGGCCAGCTCGCCAAACTCGTCGCCGCTGGGAACGTCGGCTCGCGCATCCAGCCGGCCGCGGCCGATCTGCACCGCCGTCGCGGCCAGCCGCTCGATCGGCGTGAGGACCCAGCGCCGCAGCAGCACGATGCCCAGCACGCCGATCGCCACCCCGACCGCGGCGTTGATCCAGAGGATGAGCACCGCGCGGCGCTGCCCGGCGAAGACCTCTTCGACGCGACTGTTGGACGCCCGCAGCAGCACGGCCTCCACCTCGCCCAGCTCCGCGTCGAGCGCCAGGTGCGGGGCCGAATCGAACTTCCCCGTCGCGGCGCCGGCGGCGATCCGCTCGCCGGCCACGTGCGCGGCGCGCCGCATCAGCTCGTCAAAACGCCCGGCGCGGGCCGAACCGGCGGCCGATTCGATGCGCCCGTGTGCAACTGGCGCGGCCGACTCAACCTCGCGGCCGATGCGCGACAGCTCCATCCAGTCGTCGGGTTGCCCGTCGAAATCAACCAGCGCCAGCAGTTGTGTTCGCAGGAGCGTCCGCAGTCGGCCGACCTCGGCCAGGCTGGTGTTCGCGCCGTGGAAGGCCTGGGCGGCATCGTTGAAGTAAGCACCGATGTAGCGAACCGTCAGCGTGAGGGTGGCGCACAGCACCAGCTCAAAGGCCAGCACCAACAGCGCGACTTTCAGCCGGATGCTCATCGCTGCGTCGTTGCGGAGCCGCGCCGCGGCGGCCGACTACTTCGGCTGGTAGGCCCAGTCCCATCCCGACTCGGCGAGCGGATTGGCCGTGCCGTGGACGCTGCCGTCGATCAGCGCGACGTTCACGCGACCCGCGTGGCGATAGGCCGGGAACCAGAAGTCGCCGGACTTGTAGTGATCGGGGCTGTCTACCGGCGGCGCCGTCATCAAAGCGGACTGGCCGGCCAGGTCGGCGGCGCGCCCATCGACATCCAGGGCCAGCGGAATGGCAGGATGGTCGAGGATGTTGCTGGCAACCAGCTTGGGCTTGAAGACCGGCTGGTCGTCGATCAGGTCCGTCGCGCGGGCCAGCCGCATGTTGAGCGCGACGCTGACGTTAGCGCGCGGCGAGACGCCGCCGGAATCGCACGGCACCAGCGGTCGGCGGGAGAGCGTGCCGGCAGAGGCCGGGCACATCATCACCTCGCGACCGGCGGTGTACTCGACCGGCGTCAGCGTGGGCTGATCCCAGAATTCGTCGGTGCGATACATGCTGTCGAGGAAATCTTCGAGCTTGAAGAGCTTCTCGCCGAAGGCCTCGCTCTCGCCGCGGCGGGCGGCAAAGTCGTCGGCGAAGAAGCGGAACTCGATGGTCACCGAGCGCAGCTGGCTGGCACACTTGAGGTTCTGCGCCGCCCGGCGGCAGGAGCTCATCGCGGGCATCAGCAGCGCCAGCAAAATCGAAATGATGGCGATGACCACGAGCACCTCGACGAGCGAAAAGCCCGCCGGGCGCCCGCGCTCCGCGTACCGGTTCCCCGCCGGATACGTCCGCACGCGCCGCCCCTGCCCGACGCGATCTGGCACGGCCCATCCGCCGTCGGATGGGCGGCGCCGATCGCCGTCGTCACCCAATGTCTTCCTACGGGCCAGCCCACCACAACTGCACGAACGGCGCAATGTCGCCGCCGTTCACCGCACCGTCATGATTGACGTCGGCCCGTGCCACCATTGTCGCCGCTTGGCCGGGCGGGAACAAGCCCGGACCGTGCGTCAGCAGGTTGACGAAAATCACAGCGTCCTGGGCGTCCACGTCGTCGTCGAAGTCGAGGTCGCCCGGCAGCGGGACGGCCATGACGTCCTGCTGGCTGACAATGCCATCATAGTTCAGGTCACAGATGCTGAAGTTGCTGGCGAAATTCGGCAGCCAGACCTGTCCGTCGAACGACGGCCCGGTGTCCATGCCGGGGTCGCCGTCGTGCTGGAGGATGAAGGTGCGAACGGCGGTGGTATCGCCGGCGTCGATCTGGCCGTCGCCGTTGAGGTCGCCGGGCAGCGGGTTGGGCGCCACGTCGGTCCAGGCGAACAGCGCGCCGTCGCCGCTGCGGGCGGCATAGGCCATGCCGACCAGCGCGGTGACCTCCCAGTCGCGGGCCTCGAAAAAAAACTGCGGCTGCTGAAACTGCCAGCCGGCGATGATCGGAAACTCCGGATCAAGCCGCAGCGGATCGTTCGGCGGAATCGCGACAACACTCGACACCAGGTTGGCGAGCGCCTCCTGAATCGAGCTCTGGTTGCTTGGGTTGCCGTCGAGCGGCTGCTGCGCCTGGCCGGCCAAGGCTGCCGCGGCCGACTGGAGAATGGGATAGACCATTGACACCTGCGTGCCGTTGAATTCCGGCCGCCATTCCCACAACAGCTCGACCTGCGGCATGTACGCTCCCGGCGGCGGGCCGGCCGCGGTGCTGAATTCCTCGAATCCGTGGGCGCGGTGGAAGAGCGGCCCGCGAATCAGCCAACGCTCGCCGGGCTGGAAGATGCCGTCGCCGTTGCCCTGGATCGGCAGGAAGCTGGTGATGTGATCGCCCAACAGCGCCAGGTGAAACTCTTCGCCGCTCCGCTGGACGAACGGCGGAACCCCGAATGGCTGGCTGGCATCGTGGCCGTCAAGGGCCACGCGGTCGTAGAAGCGCGGGCCGAACGGCTTGCCGCCGAATCGCGCCACGTTGGCCAGGTAGCGCAGTTCGGGCGACGTCGTTTCCCCGCCGGTGGAGATGTCGGAGTCGACGTCCAGCTCAATCCAGCCGAAGACCGGGTTTGGCCCGTAGCGATAGGGGTCGTACGTGCCAGAGGTCAGGTTCAGCGGGCCCGGCGGATTGACCAGGCCGGCAAACTGCACGTCGACGCGCACGAACGGGCCGGTGTCGGCCCAGGCGCCGTCGTAGATGGCCGAAAGGGTATACGGGGTCCACCGTCCGATATGGATGCCGAGCAGATCGGGCTTGGCGTGCAGCGCGGGTTGCAAGTCGCCGTCGGCGCCGGGGTCGGTCGGGCGAATGACAGCGTCGCCAAACGGGTCAGGCAGGACCTTCGGGCCATAGGGGAATGGGCCGCCATCCAGCCGGATGTTCTGAAACCCGAGCGCCGCGGGAGCCGTCGCCAGCACCAGGCAATAGAGCGGCGTTACAAAAGCCTTGGAGCTCATGTCTGCCCTGGCGACCGGTCTTGAAATCGAGCGCGGCCGTCCGTTGGCGATCTGGCAATCGCGGGCTGCGCCCGCCGGCCGCCCCTGGCTATCACCATGTTATCCAGCTACCCAGTTTCCACCCAAGGGAATATTCAGCCCGCGCGGTGGACTGAGCGTGTCCCGCCGCGATCACCCTGGCAATTTCATTGCCGGCCAGGCGACTCGGAATATCGCAGCCAGCCGCTCGAATTCGGACCCGGCAGACGCATCACCGCCGCGGAGGCTGGCTGTGGGCGACCGATTGGCTGAGAGCGATCGCGGCGTTGGCCAGACGATTTGCGAGTGCGTTAGCAAGAGTGGGAAGCGGAAAAACGTGAGAGGCCGCTGAGCGGGGGGCTCAACGGCCTCTCGAAGGGTGTTCGATTATATCTCGAGCGGATTACCGCCGGCGGCGAAGGGCCGCCAGGCCAGCAACCGCGAGCAGACTGAGCGTAGCCGGCTCGGGAACGAAGGTGATCGACCAGCTGCCGATCGACCCGCCGTCGCCACCGACGAAGTCCTGGACGAACAGGCGCCACGGGCCGTTGCCGTTTGAACCGCCGAAGGCGGCGGCAAAGCTAGTCAGCCAGCTGCCGGACGCCGCAGCCGGAGCCGTGAACAGGTCGTTGTACTGATTCTGGCCGGGCTTGAAGGTGCCCGACACCGCCGGGGCCGTATTGGGCATCGGGGCGCCGGCAGCATCGTCAAAGACCCAGTTCAGAGCGACCGCCGGGGTACCGTCCCAGGCGCCGTCCTCGAGCACGACGGTGTTGCCGTTCGGGCCCTGAAGGAGAATCCCGAAGTCATCCGGGAAAGTGTGGCTGACGTCGTTGATCGCGACGGTCATCTGCGTGATCGGCGCACCAAGGCCGGCCACGTTGATAATCGACGGATATGGAGCCGCCACGCCCGAAGTCGGAATCGTCAACGCCCCGCCCGGAAACGTCTGGGCGCTGGCCGCGACTGCGATCGTCGCGACGATGGCAACTGCAAATGAAGTCCTCACCCGCATATGACCCTCCCTCTGCGATTTCTGTGTCGGTTTTGGCGAGCGTCGCACAGACTATGCGCAGCGCCCTCCTCCTCTGAGCGTCAGACTACCACAATTCACTCATCAAAGTCAACCCAGTTGATCGAAATTCTGCTTCGCCCTGAAAGCTGCGAGCTGGATACGATAACGGCTGGTGGAAACAATAGTTACGCTTCAGCCCCACGTCGCCCAGCACACCCGGTTCGCATGCTGCATCTCAATGTGCATGTGCGGCCTGAACCGGCGGCGTGTGCAGATGTGCGAATTCCGGCAGGCTCGCGACCATCGATTCCCGAACCCGCGACGCCCGATACAGTCCTTCAAACCCGGCCAGGTTGTACAGGTACTGCCCGTCGCGCTGAACGCCGCCGGGCGGATTGACCGCCGACTCGAACGGCTGCAACTTCCCTTGTGCGTTGATGAAGCTGCCTTCACGTTCGGCCCACGCGCACGCGGGCAGAACGATCGCCGCGCCCGCGGTCAGCTCGCTTTCCAGCATCTCGTGAGCGATCGTCAGCCCGACGCCGTGCAGCGCAGTCGCCAGGTCGGCAACGCCTTCCGCCGCCGGGTCGCCCCCCACCACCCACGCGGCATGCACTCGGCCGGCCTTCGTCCGCGCCCGGAACTCGTCAAAGCTCGCCGCATTGCCACCCATCGCCTCGATCACGCGCTCTACGCCGCGGCGGTTCGGAGCCTTCTCGGCGTGAATGACAAACCGCGACGCGTGGCCGTTGGTCTGGCCTACCGGAAAGCGCTGGTCCTCGCCGGCGACCCGCGCCGGGCGCATCGTCAACAGGGCCTGCGGCGCCAGGCTGCGGAGGAATCGCGCCAGCAGCCAGGCCTCTTCACAGCTCATGAACGGCGAAAGCACGCCCGCCACCGAGTCGGCTCCGTGCTGCGCGACCACCTGTTCCAGCCGCAGCCGCAGCAGCGTCGGCACGTCGCGCCACTCGGGCGTTTCGAAATCGGCGCCGCGGCGAACGCGCGGCCCGGCGACCCTCCGCGGGTCGTGCACGTACTTCCAGCCGAAGCGGCCGTCGTCGCACATCCAGTGGTCGTTGACGCCCGGGTTGAAACGCGGCTTCAGCCGATAGACGCGGTCGTCGGATTGATCGACGTGAATCGTGCAGCCCGTGGCGCAGCCTGGGCAGACGCTGTCGGCGCTCCGCAGCATCCAGACGCGCTGCTTCATCAGGAAGTCCTTGTCGAGCAGCGAGCCGACCGGGCAGATGTCGACCACGTTTCCCTGAAGCGGATTCTCGAGCGGCTGGCCGGGGAAGACGTCGATCTCGGCCCGGTTGCCGCGCTGCACGATGCACAGCTCGGCCGTGCCGGCAACCTCGCTGGTGAAGCGCACGCAGCGCGAGCACATCACGCAGCGGTCCTGGTAAAGCAGCGTCTTGCTGCCGACGTCTTTCTTCGGATTCTTGGTTTTCGCCTCGATCATCCGGCTGGTGGCATGGCCGAACTTGAAGCTGTAGTCCTGCAAATAGCACTCGCCGGCCTGGTCGCACACGGGGCAGTCGAGCGGGTGATTCAGCAGGAAGTACTCCATGCAGTGCTGCTGGTTGGAGCGCACCTTGTCGGAGTCGAAGCGAACCTCCAGGCCGTCCTTCACCGGCGTCTGGCAGCTCGGCACCAGTCGCGGCGACCAGGCCAGTTCCTTGGTCTTGGGGTCCGGCATCTTCATTTCCATCAGGCAGAGCCGGCACGACGCCACCACCGACAGTCCCGGGTGATAGCAATAGTGCGGCACGTCCCAGCCCGCTTCGACGGCGGCCTGCAGGACCGGGATGTTGTCGCGGCACTCGATCGAACGGCCATCGATGACGATCTTGGGCATGATGTCGGCGACCTCTGGGTGACAGCCCGCACGGCCCGGCGACGGTTCGGTCGCCGCCGCGCGGCAGGCTGAAATCTAGCACGAACCAGCCGCCGCGGCGACGCGCGGCGCGGTCCGCGGAACCGCTCACATTTCGGCCCTTCAGCAGCCCAGAGAACGGTCCGACGGCCGGTAACAGCGGTCCGCCGGGCCGCGAGCCAAATAGTCTTTGCCCGGCCCCCAATAGAACACTACAGTTTACCTGCCCTCGCCAGACACCCTCGCCAGGTGGCCTCGCGGTCGCGGATTCCCTCGCTACACAAGGAGCATGTTGTGCATCTGACGAATCGACGCTGGACACTCCTCGCGCTGCCGCTGCTGGCGATCACCATGGGAATGGGGGGCGGAGGAGGCGGCTGCCAGCCCGGAGGCGATCCTCCCCCCGACTTGCAGCCATTGGCCGGGCTCTACCAGATCACCCGCGGCGACGTTCGCGTGACGTTCGCCGGCGCGTCCTCGAGCGGCCAGGACATGCACTCGGGCTCAAGCTCGGGCGTGCTGACGCCGGTGAACGTGGACGACTTTCCCGAGTGGCTCCGGCCGCTGGCGCAGCAGTGGAACGACGGGCTCGCAGCGCTGAACGCCGAGCTCGACCAGGCCTTCCCCGACCAGGTGGTGATCGAATTCCCGCGCTTCTTCGCGATACGGCTGACCGACGCGGCCGATGCCACCGCCACTGTCGAAGGACTGATCAACGGACAGTTGCAATTCCTGGTGGCGGGCGACCTGTCCGGCAAGGCCGAGGGCGACGACACCGGCGGCGGCGCCGTGCTGTCACTGGCGTCGATCGACGGTCAGTTCAACGCCGACGCCAAGACCGTCGTGGGCAAGGTGGCGCGGACCGTGCTGCTGCTCCTGGGCGGCCAGCAAGGCGGCCTGGCGATCAGCGTGCAGATCAGCGTCGACTACACCGGGCAGCGGATCGGCGACGTGCCGACGTCGCAGCCGGCCCCGTAGCCCGGGCGGGCGCGGCGGGCCGGCGCTCAGCCGGTCGCCGCGAATTCGAGTCGCGCGCCGTAGCGGCGGGCGATGAACGATTTCAGGGCGCGGTTTTGCGGACGATCCAGCCCCGGGTCCTCGCGCAGGATCGCGCCCGCTTTGTCGCGCGCCAGCTCGAGCAGCGGCGCGTCGGTCAGCAGGTTCGCGACGCGCAGCTCGGGCAGGCCGTGCTGGCGCGTGCCGAGCAGCTCGCCCGGGCCGCGCAGGCGCAGGTCTTCCTCGGCGATGCGGAAGCCGTCGCGCTCGCCGGCAAGCACGGCCAGCCGGGCGTTGTCGGCGTCGGCGGCGCGGCTGGTCAGCAGCAGGCAGACGCCGGGCCGGTCGCCGCGCCCGACGCGCCCGCGCAGCTGGTGAAGCTGCGACAGGCCGAACCGCTCGGCGTGCTGCACGATCATCAGCGTGGCCTCGGGAACGTCGACGCCGACCTCGATCACCGTGGTGCAGACCAGCGCGACGACGCGGCCCGCCGCGAAGTCGGCCAGCACGCGCTGCTGCTCGTCCGATTTCATCCGCCCGTGCAGCAGTCCGACCGGGAACCCGGCCAGCGGTCCGGCGGCCAGCGCGCGGAACTCGGCCGTCGCCGCCCGCAGCGGCAGCGCGTCGGACTCTTCGACCAGCGGATAGACGATGTAGGCGCGCTCGCCGTTGGCAAGATGGCTCCGCGCCCGCGCCCAGGCGGCGGGGAGCCGCGCCGGCGGGACGACGGCGGTGTCGATCGGCTTGCGGCCCGGCGGCAGTCCGCGGATCGTGGTGACGTCGAGGTCGCCGAGCACGGTCATCGCCAGCGAGCGCGGAATGGGCGTGGCGGTCATGAGCAGCGTGTGCGGTCGCGGCCCCTTGCGCCGGACGGCGGCCCGCTGTGCCACGCCGAAGCGATGCTGCTCGTCGATGATGACCAGCCCGAGCCGGGCGAACTTCACGTCGCCTTCGATCAGCGCGTGCGTGCCGACCAGCAGGTCGAGCAGGCCGTGGGCCGCATGCGAGACGAGCGCGCGGCGCTCGCGCGGCGGGCTCGATCCGACCAGCAGCCCGCGGCGGACGCGGCTGCCGGCGAGGTAGCGATCGAAGTTCCGGAAGAGCTGTCGCGCCAGCACCTCGGTCGGCGCCATGACGGCAACCTGGGCGCGGCGGGCGATGGCGGCCAGCGCTGCATAAACCGCCACCAGCGTCTTGCCCGAGCCGACGTCGCCTTGGATGAGGCGATGCATCGGACGCGGCCGCGCAAGGTCGGCGGCGATCTCGCGCACGGCATGATCCTGCCCGGCCGTCAGCGCGAACGGCAGCCGCGCGCGGATGCGCCCGTCGATCAGCTCCGAGACCGCCAGCGGCCGGGCGCTGGCCGCGCGGCGCCGCCAGCGTCGCACCAGCTGCACGACCACCTGAAGCACGAACAGCTCGTCGAACGCGACACGCTGCCGAGCCGCCTCCAGCCGTGCCAGCGACGCCGGACGATGCAGCTCGATCAGCGCCGCGCTGCGCGTCGGCCAGCCGTGCTCGACCAGGAACGACTCCGGGTGCCACTCGGGCAGCGTTGGCGGATTCGCCGCCAACTGCTCGCCGATCAGTCGCGCGAACAGGCCAGACGCAAGTTGCTGCGTGGCGTGATAGACCGGCTCGATGACGGGCGGGCTCGATTCGCGCAGCGGCTCGGGCTCGTCGGACAGTAGCTCGACGCGCGGATTGATGAGCTGGGCCGCGCGATCATAGTCCGACACGTCGCCCAGCAGGCGGACATATGCGCCGCGCGCCAGCCGGTCGGCCAGGTAGGGCGCGTTGAACCACGCGGCCCGGCACCGGCCGGTGTTGTCCTGAATGGTGGCGACCAGCGACGGGCCGGCGCCAAAGCCGCGCGCCCGCACCGCGCTGATCTGCCCGACGACGCAGGCCGACTGACCTGGTTCGAGGTGACCGATGTGCGTCGGCTGATAGACGGCGTGGCGGAAGGGGAAGTATTCGAGCAGGTCGTCGACGGTGTGGATTCCGAGCTCGGCCATGGCGGCGGCGCGGCGCGGACCGACGCCCGTCAGATACTGAACGGCGTCGTGGCCGGTCGCGGCGCGGCGCGCGGGCGGCGCGGCGCGGGCGGCGCTCATGGAATGATGAGCTTGGTCCCGACCGGAAGAACGGCCGGATCGGGCACGCGCTTGCGGTTGGCCTGGTAGATCTTCTGCCAGTGCCGCCCGGAGCCGTAGTATCGCGTGGCGATCGAGTAGAACGTCTCGCCCTTCTGCACGACATGCGTCCGCACGCGCGGCAGCTCGGGCGGCGGCGGCTCATTGGCCGACGGCGGCGACGGGCGCGGCGGGTCGACGTGCGCCGGCGGCGGGTTGCGCGGCGGCTCGCTGCGCGGCGCGGCCGGCGGCGGAGAACTGCCCGACGGCGGATTGATCGGCGGCGGCAGGTCACCCGGCTCGGTGCGGACGGTGGGCGCCGCGCCCTCCGATTCCAGCACGCGGTCGGTGTCGCGGTCCGATCCGCCGACCGCTTCCAGCCGGTTGGCGTGCGGCTCGCCCGTGCCCGGCGGCGGCGGCGCGGTCTTCTGCGAACACGCCCCAAACAAACAGGCGAGCAACCCCAGACAGAACGAAGAACAGCGGCGATGCATGTCGGTCCCTCGACACACCCAGGCGGGCAACGCCGAGACTACGACTGGCCGCGCGGCTTGTCAAACCCGGCCCCGCCGCGGTGCGGCAATCGTGCAAACTTTTTCTTGGGCGCGAGGCAGCGGCCGCTAGAATGGCCGCGATGGCCGCTCCCTCGTTCGAAACCGCAGACCGGCCCGCGTCGGGCCCGGTCCGGCAAATCTCGGTCTTTCTCGAAAACCGCGTCGGGCAGCTGCTCCGCCTGCTCCAGGTGCTGCAGCATGGCACCAGCGTCAAGGTCCGCGGGCTGTCGATTGTTCACGCCACCGACTGCGCCATCGTCCGCCTCATCTGTGACGACACCGACGCCGCCAAGCGCATTCTGCGCGACGAGAACTTCGCCCTGTCCGAGTCCGACGTGCTCGCGGTCGAGCTGCCCGACACCTCCGCCCTGCTCATGGTCTGTGCGGCGCTGCTCTCGGCCGAAATCAACATCAGCTACATCTATCCGCTCTTCGAGCAACACTCCGGCCGAACCGTCATCGCCATCCTCTGCGACGACATGACCACCGCGGCCGCTGTGCTCGGCCATCGCAAGTTCCGGCTGGTCTCCGAGGACGATCTCGGCCCCGGCCCGGCCCGCTGACGCCGCCGACGCCCGCGGCGCCATCCGCCGCCGACGCTGCTATTCCAGCCCGAACTTCTGAATGCGATACGGATGGCTCGTGACAAACAGGCCGCTGCCGCGCCCGTCAAACGCAAAGCCCTGCCCGTCACGAATCTGTCCGCGGACGGTGTATTCCACCGACCGCTCTTTCGCCTGTCGGCCGGTCAGATCGGCGTCGGGCGGGTAGATCATCACCGCGCCCAGCGAGCCCGCCGGAGTCGCCGTCACATAAATGCGCCCGCTGTGACCCACCAGGGCACGGTCGGCCGCGACCAGCTCCTGCTGCACCAGGCGCACCCGCTTGGGCACATCCCCCGAAACGTCGAACACCTGCACGCGCCGCCCGTCCAGGTCGGTCACGCACAGCCGGTCGAACGAGCAGCCCAGCGCCATCGGCCGGCTGAACGGCCGGGCCGCCTCCGCGCCGGACCCGTGCAGCACGTCGACGAACTTCCCGGCCTCGTCGAGCATGACGACACGGTCGTTGCCGGTGTCGGCCACGAAGACCCGGTTGCGGGCGTCGACCGCCACGTCCTGCGGCGCGTTGAACTGTTCCTTGTCCGCGCCGGCCGCCGACGGACCGGGCGGCGACTTGCCGACCAGGCGCGTCAGAATGCCCGCGTCATACCAGGCGACCTGGTGGTTGTGCGGATCGGCGACGATCATCCGGCCGCGACTGTCAAACACCGCGCCCGCGCCCCACGGCGAATAGTTCGGAAAGTCAAGCGTCCGCACGCCGTAGTCGGAAAAGGTCGAGACCTCGTCGGAACGCAGCAGGCTGGTCTCCAGCGGGCCCGCCTGCAAGACGATCGCATGCACGTTCGACGCACCGGGCTCAATCGCGAGACGCACGCGATCGGCCCGCGGCCGCGGCGCGAGCTGCACCGGCCCCAGCGGCCCGGCGCGACCGGCCGCATCCACCACCGACAGCGCGAATTCCGTGCCGATCGGCCCCGGCGTCCGTTCGGCAATCGGCGCGGCGCGGGTCTTCATGACCAGCACGTCGCGCGAGTTGGCCGCCGTCGCCGCGGCGACCTCCACCAGCGACCACGCGGCGGACCGCGCCGGCCGGGCGAAGAGGCGGTACTCCAGCGCCGTCGGATTCCGCAGGATCGGAAACTGGTAGTAGGCGCTCGGGTCGTCAGGGTTGTCGTAGTTGTAGCGCATCAGCTCGTAGCGCGGGCGCGGCGTGCTGATCGCCGAGAGCCGCGTGCCCAGCAGCACCTCGCCGCTGGCGGCCTGCCCGCGCGCCGCGGCCTGAAGGAACTCGACCGCCGAGACAAAGTGAAACTCGGTCGCGCCGTTCTTGCGGAGGCGCACCAGGCAGACGCTGTTGGTCCCGTCCGGCAGCAGGTCGCCGAACGGATTGGCCCGCGGATGCGTCGCCTCGCGATTCGGCATCGCCAGCCGCCCGGCGGCGTCGGTCTCGCCGACCAGCACCGGTTCCTCGGGAATGAAGTCGCGCCCCGCCGCGGTTCCGGTGCGCTGAAAGAGCGCCACGTCGACGCCCGGCAGCGCCTGGCCGCGCTCGTCCTGCACGCGCAGCGTGCATTGTTTCGGCAGCAGCTCGAACGGCTCGCGCAGCCATGGCGCCGTCACGCGCGGCTGCGACGTCACCGCGCCGGGCCCGCGCATCTGCGCCGCGGCCAGATAGGCCCGCTCGACGTCGCCCGGCGGGCGCGGCCCGGGAGCAACCAGGAACGATTCGGGCGCTGGCAGATAGTCCACCTGCACCAGCAGGTTGTCGCCGTCGCGCGTCAGGATGCGATCGTGCGCGGTCGCCAGGCTTGAGAGATCGGGCAGACCCATCTGCCGCATCAGGCTCGCAAGCTGGCCCCAATCGACGCGCCACGACGCCGACTCCGCCGGATGCGAGGTCGCCGCGCCGTCGGGAATCGCGAACAGCAGCTCGCCCGAGTCGGCCGACAGTCCGGCCGCGGCCCGCGCGGCGTCCACTTCACCCGACGGCAGCCGATCGACCACCACGATCCGCGCGACGCGAAACCGCCCGGCCGGCGCGCCGCCTGGCGGCTCGCTCAGCAACCGGTTGAACGACTGCACCTGGAACTGGATCCAGTCCTCCGCCGCGGCGCTGTCCAGCGGATTCGCGCCGGTCCGCAGCGCGTCATACCGCTTCCGGCCGATCACTACCGCGACCGGCCAGCCCGGAATCCAGTCCTCGAAGCTGTTGTTGCGGCGGGCGGACTCCTTCAGCTCGTTGCGCGGGTCCAGCTCGACTCGAACCCGCGTGGGCGCCGCGGCATCGAACGCGGGCGGCTCCCCCACCGGCGTCGCCAGCACGACGCACGACTTGCCCGCCGGCAGGCGCGACGGCGCGCGACCCCTGTAGCGCTCGCGCCCGCCAACCTGCACGCTCACCTCGAACGGCGCCGCGTCGGCCCCGCCGGCATTCTGCACGTGCACCGCCAGCGGGCCGGTCGCCGTCGCGGGCGGTTCGTCCCAAGCGACCGTCAGGTCCGCGCCGGTCGGCTGGGTCGTCGGTTGCCCGGCCGGCCGGCGGACGATGCTCTCGACGTCGACCCCGGCGAGAGACTCCACCTTGCCGCCGCCGGTCAGGATCAGCACCTGCGAGCCCCACTCGATCGCGGTTCCGAGGCGCTTGGTGCCGTCGCGCAGCGAAACGATGTCGCGCTCCGCGCCGGCGGCGTCGCGCGGCGGACAGACCAGCGGCGGGACCAGATCGTCCGAGCGCGCGGTCGCAGGCAGAGCGGCGACGGCGATCGCCGCGAACAGGAGCGTTGAAACGTCGAACCGCGCCGCGCGTCGCATGCACTCACCTCCGAATCGCGCGCCGCAGTGTAGCCGGATGACACGCGCGATGCAGCCCGGACAGCACGGGCGCGCGGCGATGACGGCGCAACCCGCGCGCCGTCGAAACCGCGTCGGGTTTACGCGGGCGGCAATGCGGCGCGAATGGCGGCGGCCACGGCGTCGGCCTGGCCGGCCGTGTAGGCGCCGGCGTTCCAGCGGAAGCCCAGCCCGTCGTTCTCGCGCCGTGGAATGAGATGGAAATGAACATGCTCGACGACCTGCCCGGCGACGCGGCCGCTGTTCTGCAGCAGGTTCAGGCCGGTCGCGCCGGTGGCCTTGAGAATCGCGCCCGCCAGCCGCGGCAGGTGGGCTCCGACCGCCGCCGCCGCCGCGGCCGGCAGATCGGCCAGCCGGGCATGATGTTCGCGCGGCACCAGCAGCGTGTGGCCGGGCGCGAGCGGACCCACGTCGAGGAACGCGACGACCGCCTCGTCATCAAGGACGCGCAGCGCGGGAATTTGCCCGGCGATGATCTTGCAGAAGACGCAGGCGGGATCGGCAGGCATGCGTCAGCCCCCGAAGGCCGGACCAGGCGACTGGATGTTCGTCACTCGCCGGCGCACTCTGCGGCGCGGCGCTCGCGGGCTGATCGTCGGCACCGCCCGCGCTGTCCTTATTCTGCGCCGCGGCCGCCGGAACGACCTGCTATTCGCCGGCCGCGGGCTTGGCCTTGTCCTTCTTGGCGGCGGCCTTGAGCGCCTTGATCCGCCGGTCGACCCGCTGGCGGCGGGCGCCGGGCGACTGCTTCACGTCGCCGCGCGCAGCCTCTTCCTCGCCGACGAGTTGCAAAATTGCCAGCTCGCCCATATCGCCGATGCGCCGCTTGGCGAGGCGGATGATGCGCGTGTAGCCGCCGGGCCGATCGGCGTAGCGCGGAGCGATGTCGGTCATCAGGCGGTGAACGATCGACGTGGCGACGAAGGGAATCTTCTTCTTGTTGTAGGCGGCCGGAATGGTGCCGGTGCGATGGCGCCGTCCGGATCGCGCCCGCAGGACGCGCGTGCGGTGGGCCGAGCTCATGCCCTCGTACTTTTCCTGCTGATCGGCGGGGATGACGGCCCGGTCGCCCAGCGCCGCGGCGATGCGCTGCCGCGCGCGAAGCGAGACCAGCTTGTCGCCGGCGGCGCCCTTGCGCGCGAGGGTAATCAGCTTCTCGACAAAGCCGCGGACCTCCTTGGCCTTGATGAGCGTGGTGGTGATCTGCCCGTGCTCAAAGAGGCTCTGGGCCAGGTTGCGGCGCATGGCGCGATTGTGCGCGCTGGTGCGGGCCAGGTGTCGTCCGAACTTGCGATGTCGCATGGCGTCCTCGATTTCACGTTCACACGGGCACAGGCAGCCGCCGCGCCCCGATCAGGCCGTCGGCTCGCCGTCGCCGTCCGCCTCGCCCTCGGCCTCGCCCTCCAGCTCGTCCTCGTCTTCCAGGTCGTCGACGGCCGACGAATCACCCGGCATGCCCGGCGTAACGCCCGGAATGGCGGCCACTCCGCCAATCTTCAGCCCCAGCGACAGGCCGATGTCGGCCAGCTTCCGCTTCACCTCGCGCAGCGACGTCTTGCCGAAGCTGCGGACCTTCAGCAGCGCCGGCTCGGTCCAGGCGACCAGCTCGCCGACCGTCGCGATGCGGGCCGAGTCGAGGCAGTTCGACGCGCGCACCGACAGGTCCAGCTCGGAGATCGGCATGGCCAGCTTGGCCGCCAGGCTCTCGTCGATCTCGGGCAAGTCTACGGGCGCGGCCGGCTGAATGTGCGTCTGCACCGCGACCGCCTCGCCCGCGTCGAAGTACTGCACGAACGGGTTGAGGTGCTTGCGCAGGATCTTGGCGGCCTCGACTAATGCCATTTCGGGCGACACGGTGCCCTTGGACCAGATCTCGAGCACCAGCCGGTCGTAATTGGTGCGCTGGCCGACGCGCGTGTCCTCGACGCGATAGCGGACGCGCGTGACCGGCGAGAAGATCGAATCGACCGGGATGGTGCCGATGACCTGCTCGATCGGCTTGTTCTCGTCTGCGGTGCGATAGCCGCGCCCGCGATCGACCGTCATCTCCATGTCGAACTTGATGTCGGTGCTCAGCGTCGCGATGAGCTGGTCCTTGTTGAGAATCTCGACGTTCGGGTCGCACTCGATGCGGTCGGCCCGCAGCTCGGTCATGGCGCCCTTCTTGCCCTGGGCCGAGAGGCGGATGGTCCGCGTGTCATCGCCTTCGAGGCGCACGATGAGCGACTTCACGTTCAGGATGATCTCGGTCACGTCCTGAAGGATCCCCTCGACGCTCGAGAACTCGTGCTCCACGCCGGCGATCGTGACGCTGGTGACGGCGGCGCCCTCCAGGCTCGACAGCAGGATGCGCCGCAGGCTGTTGCCGACGGTCGTGCCGAAGCCGCGCTCGAAGGGCTCGATGAAGAACCGGCCGTACTTCGCGCTGCTCAGCGCCTGGTCCCGCAGGACGCGGTTGGGCAGTTCCAGTCCTCGCCACTGAATTCGCATCGCATGAGCCTCCCGCAGGGCCGCCCCGCGTTCCAACCCGCCGCCGACCTCGCCCGAAACCGGACCGCCGCGCGGGTCCAGCCCTGGCGCACGACCGGGTGTGTCCAACATTGCGTTCGTCATCGACTGCAAAACTCCACGATCAGGTTTTCTTCCACCGGAATCTGCACGTCATCCCGACCGGGCAGCGCTTCCACCACGCCTTCGAGCTTGCCGGCGTCGACCCGCAGCCACGGCTGCACCGGGCGGTTCGGATCGGCGTCGACCCAGGCCTTCACCAGCTTGCGGCTCCGCTCGCGCGGATGAACCGACACGCGGTCGCCTTGGCGGACGATGAACCCGGGCTGGCAGACCGACCGGTCGTTCACCCGGAAGTGGCCATGCAGGATGTGCTGCCGCGCTGACTTGCGCGATGCAGCCAGGTTCATCTTGTGGACCACGTTGTCGAGCCGCCGCTCGAGCATGGTCAGCAGCGCCACGCCGGTGTTCTGCGGCGAGCGCGCCGCCAGCCCGAAGACGCGCTGGAACTGGGCCTCGAGCACGCCGTAGTAGCGCTTCACCTTCTGCTTCTCGCGCAACCGCTTGGCGTATTCCGTACCCTTGGTGCGGCGGTAGGGATGCATCCCGGGCGCGACGTTGCGCCACTGCTTTTCCATGGGGCACTTGGCGGTGTCGCACCGCGTGCCCTTCAGGTAGAGCTTGATGCCCTCGCGCCGGCATTGGCGACAGGCTGGACCGATCGAACGAGCCATGGTCGAACTGCACTCCCGAAATCGAACCCGGCCGCGCCACTGCGGCCGATCCTCTGTCACGTCGCGCGATGCGCCGCGCGACCTCGCGCACGGCTATACGCGCCGCTTGCGCGCCGGCCGACAACCGTTGTGCGGCAGCGGCGTGGTATCCTCGACCGACTGAATCTTCAGCCCGGCCGCCTGCAGCGCCGAGACGGCCGACTCGCGGCCCGGCCCCGGCCCCTTGATGCGCACCTCGACATCCTGAATGCCGAACTTGCGCGCCGTCGACGCCACCGACTCGGCCGCCCGCTGGGCCGCGAACGGCGTGCTCTTGCGCGTGCCCTTGAAGCCGACCGTGCCGGCCGACGCCCAGCAGAGCGTCGCCCCGTTCACGTCGGTGACGGTGATCATCGTGTTGTTGAAGGTCGCCTTGACGTAGACGATCCCCTTCGACACGCTGCGTCGCTGCTTTTTCTTGCCCGTCGTCTTGCCCACGGTTGCTTGCTCCTTGGCGACTCTCGCGCCCGGCCCGGCTCAGCCCGGTCCGGTCTTAGTGCCGCAGTTCCTTCACGCCCTTCTTCCCGGCGACCGTCTTCTTCGGACCCTTGCGCGTGCGGGCGTTGGTCCGCGTGCGCTGGCCGCGCACCGGCAGGCCGCGGCGGTGGCGGCTCCCGCGATAGCACTGAATGTCCTTCAGCCGCTGAACGTTCTGCTGAATCTGCCGCCGCAGCTGCCCTTCCACCACGAACGAGCGGTCGATCACGCCGGCGATGCGGCTGACCTCGTCTTCGCTGAGGTTCTTGGCGCGCATGTCGGGGTTGATGCCGGCCTCCTTGAGGATCGCCAGCGCGTTGTTCGGACCGACGCCGTAGATGTACGACAGCGCCACCGCGATCCGCTTCTCGTTGGGCAACTCGACGCCCGAAATACGGGGCATGTTCTAGGCTCCTGTCACGCCGCCCCGGACCTCCATCCGGCCCGCGCGGCTGCCGACCCTGCGGCTACCCTTGCTTCTGCTTGTGGCGCGGATTGCTGCTGCAGATCACGCGCACGATCCCGCGGCGCTTCACAATCTTGCAGTTCTCGCAGATCCGCCGCACGCTGCTGCGCACCTTCATACGTCACGCTCCCGTCGTCGTCGCCGGCCCCGGGCGACCATCCGTCAACACCGCCACGCCGCCTTCGACCACCGCCAGGGTGTGCTCGAAGTGGGCGGCCCAGCTTCCGTCGCGCGTCACCTGCGGCCAGCCGGTCGCGTCGCCGTGCTTCACGTTGGCCGTGCCCATGGTCACCATGGGCTCGACCGCGATCACCAGGCCGGGCCGCAGCTCGAAGTCGCTCTTGCGCTGCTCGCGGTCGGTGTAATTCGGCACCTTCGGCTCCTCGTGCATCTCGCGTCCGATACCGTGGCCGACAAACTCGCGCACCACCGCGAAGCCGCTCGATTCCACCAGCTCCTGCATCTGCGCGGCGATCTCGCTCCACCAGCGACCGGGCCGCATCTCGCGAATCGCCAGCTCCAGCGCCGCCGAAGTTACCTCCAGCAGGCGCCGCACGTCGCCCGACACCGGGCCGATCGGAATCGTCGTGGCCGCGTCGGCACAGTAGCCGCGCAGCCGCACGCCGCAATCCACACTCACCACGTCGCCCGGCCGCAGCTCGCGCTCGCCGGGAATGCCGTGCACCACCTCTTCGTTCACGCTCACGCACACCGCGGCCGGAAACGGCATGGCCGCCGACTGCGTCCGCACGCCGCGGAACAGCGCCTCGCCGCCCGCCGCGCCGATGATCCGGTCAGCCGCCTCGCCCAGGGCCCGCGTCTTCAGGCCCGGCCCGGCCAGCTCGCGCAGCTGCGCGAGCACCGCGTGCACCACATGGCCGGCCGCGCGGATCAGCTCCAGCTCGCGCGGGCTCTTCAATTCGATCCGGCCGGCCTGCGCCGCGATCCGTCCCCGCGACCCGAACCAGCCCGGCACGCGCTTCATCCCTGACCCCGGCACACCGCGCGCATCCGCGCAAACACCGCGTCTATCTCGGCGTTGCCGTCCACGTTCACCAGCACGCCGCGCCGACCGTAATAGTCGATCAGCGGCTTGGTCTCGGCGTGATAGGTCGCCAGCCGCTGGCCGACCACGCCCGGCTCATCATCCTTGCGGCGCACCAGCGCCGTTCCGCACGCATCGCACCGCCCGGCCTGCCGCGGCGGCGTGTGCACCTCGTGATACACCCGCCCGTCGGTCGGGCACGACCAGCGCCCCGTCAACCGGCTCATCACCACCGCATCGGCCACGCCGATGTTGATGACCCGCTCGATCGGGCGCCCGATCCGCGTCAGCTCCGCGTCCAGCCCTTCAGCTTGCGGAATGGTCCGCGGGAAGCCGTCGAGCACGAAACCGGCGCTCGCCGTCGCGGCGCCCATCCGGCCGATCATCATCTTCAGGATGAGCCCGTCCGGGACGAGCACACCCGAGTCCATGTACTGCTGCGCCTGCCGACCCAGCTCCGTCTTCTGGGCCCGTTCGGCCCGCAGAATGTCGCCGCTCGACAGGTGAACGACGCCCAGCTCGTCGGCCAGACGACTGGCCTGCGTGCCCTTGCCCGCGCCGGGCGGACCGAGCAGGACGAGCCTCAACTGTAGCCTCCCTTGATGCGCCCGCCGCCGGCGCCGCCTTCCAGGAAGCCGGCGTAGTTGCGCATGATGAGGTTGGCCTCAATCCGCTGCACCAGGTCGAGCGTCACGCTGACCACGATCAGCAACCCGGTGCCGCCCAGGAACGACGACACCAGCATCGGAATATTCATCGTTTCCGCGATGATCTGCGGCACCAGGGCAATGATCGCCAGGAAGCCCGCCCCGACATAGGTGATGCGGTTCATGACCGTGTCGAGGTAGTCGGCCGTCCGCCGGCCGGGCCGCAGACCGGGAATGAAACTGCCCGAGTCGCGCAGCTGGTTGGCCATCTCCTTGGGCTGGAACTGCACCGTGGTCCAGAAGTAGGCAAAGAAATAGACCATGGCCACGTACAGCATCGTATAGACCCAGCTCGTGCGGTCGAACGACTCGGCCAGGATCGACAGGAACGAGCTGTTGACCGCCGACGCCAGCCAGCGGAAGAACATCGCCGGAAACAGCAGCAGCGAGCTGGCGAAGATGATCGGCATCACGCCGCCGTGGTTGACCCGCAGCGGCAGGTACTGGCGCTGGCCGCCATACACGCGCCGGCCGCGCGTCTGCTTGGCCTGCTGAATCGGAATGCGCCGCTGCGCCTGCGTGATGAGAATCGCCCCGGCCACGACGCCGACGAAGGCCAGCCCCAGGAACAGGATCTTCGCCAGGCCGATGTCGCCGGCGCCCTGCGACACGCCGATGGTCGCGTTCTGGAACAGGTAGATGACCGCGTTGGGCATGCGCGACACGATGCCGGCCATGATGATGAGGCTGATGCCGTTCCCGATGCCGTACTCGTCGATCTGCTCACCCAGCCACATTAGAAAGAGCGTGCCGGCCGTCATGCCCAGCAGCCCCATGAACCAGAAGGTGAGCGACCCGTTGTATTCCGGATAGACCAGCTTGCTGTTCTGCATGTAGCGCAGCCAGAAGATGCCCTGTATGAAACAGAGCATCACCGTGGCATAGCGGGAGTACTCCTGAATCTTCCGCCGGCCGCTTTCGCCTTCGCGCTGCAGCTTTTCCAGCGCCGGCCACATCGTGGCCAGCAGCTGGAAGATGATCGACGCCGAGATGTACGGCATGATGCCCAGGCCGAAGAGCGTGCTCTGCTGCAGGTTGCCGCCGGTGAACATGGCGAAGTATTCGGCCATCTCGTTCATGCCGGAGTTATCGCGATCTTTCCGCTGAAACTCCTGCTGCAGGTGCTCCTGGTCGACGCACGGCAGCGGCACGTAGAAGCCGATGCGATAGACGCACAGCAGCCCCAGCGTGAACAACACCTTGTTCCGCAGGTCGGGAATCTTGAAGACGTTTGCAAACGCGCGAAACATGCCATGCCTCTGCCGCGGCAAAGCCGCGAATCGGCCTACTCGGGCTTGGGCGCCTCGCCCGATCCCGCTGCCGGCGGCCCGCCGCCCGGCCGCTTCTCAGCCTTGGGGCCCTTCTCCGGCTGATCGCCCTTGGCGGGCTTGGCCGGCTTCTCGCCGCCCTTGCCTTCGGCCTTGGCCTCGCCCTTCGCCTTGCCCTTCTTCTCGCCGGCCGGCGCCTCGCCCTTCACCGGGGCGGGCGGCCGTCGTTTGACGAACTTCTTCTTCGGCTGCGGGCCGAGCTTGGTCACTGTGCCGCCGGCCTGCTGAATCTTGCCTTCGGCCTGCTTGCTGAAGCGCTCGGCCGAGATCGACAGCTTCTTGCGCAGCTCGCCGTCGCCCAGCACCTTGAGCGGCGCCTTGGGGTCGGAAATCAGCCCGGCCTCGAACAGCGACTGGGCGGTCACCGTCGAGCCGGCCGCACAGACGCGCTCCAGGTCGCCGACGTTGACCACCTGGTACTCGGTGCGGAAGTGGAAGTTGGAGAAGCCGCGCTTCGGCAGCCGGCGGAAGATCTCCATCTCGCCGCCTTCCCACATCACGCGCCGCCGCCAGCCGGTGCGCGACCCGGCCCCCTTGTTTCCGCGGCCGGAGGTCTTGCCGTGGCCGCTGCTCTCGCCGCGCCCGACGCGCTTGCGGCGACGATGGGCGCCGGCGGCCGTTGTGATTTCGGTGATGTTCATGGTCGCACTCAGCTCACCAGCGCCACGCCGCGAAGCTGCGCGACATATTCGCGCGTCCGCAGCCGCAGGAGTCCATTCATGACCGCCTTGGTCACGTTCTTGGGGTTCGTCGAGCCGTACACCTTGGTCAGGCAATCGCGCACGCCGGCCAGCTCCAGGATCGCCCGGACGCTTTCGCCGGCGATCACGCCGGTTCCTTCCGAGGCCGGAATCAGCCGCACCGAGCTGGCGCCGTAGCGCCCCAGCACCTGGTGCGGAATGGTCGAGCCGACCAGGTTCACCCGCTTCAGATCGGCGCTCGCCTTTTTCTTGGCCTTCTCGACGGCCGGGGGCACCTCGCGCGCCTTGGCATAGCCGATCGCCACGCGGCCGCGCCGATCGCCCACAGCCACCAGCGCGCCGAAGCTGAATCGCCGGCCGCCCTTCACCACCGCGGCGCAGCGATAGACGCGGATGACGTAGTCATCCATCCCGCCGCCGCCCTCGTCGCGACCGCCTCGACCGCCGCCCGTCTGCGCCTGCGTCATAACGCTCCTTCGGCGACCGGCCGCCTTTCCGGGCCCCGGCCGCGCCGCTCTATACCTGCAACCCGGCCTCGCGCACCGCGTCGGCCAGCGCCTTGACCCGCCCGTGATAGCGGTAGCCGCCGCGATCGAACGCCACCTGCTTGATGCCCTTCATTCGTGCCCGGGCCGCCAGGGTTCGACCCACCAGCGTCGCGGCCTGCCGATTGCCGCCGCGCGCCTTGAGTTCCGCGGCCAGGTCCTTGTCGCGCGAGCTGGCGGCGCACAGCGTCCGCCCGGCAGTGTCGTCGATGATCTGGGCGTAGATCTGCTTGTTGCTGCGATAGACCGTCAGCCGCGGGCGCTCGGCCGTGCCCGAAAGCTTCCGCCGCACGCGCGCGTCGCGCCGCCGATGCCGTTCCTGCTTGAGTGCTAGCCGATTCATCGCTCACTCCGCCCTTGCCATCGCGGGGACTAGGCCGCTCCACCGGCGCCCGCAAACGCCTTGCCCGCCTTGCGGCGAATCTGCTCGCCGGCGAACCGCACGCCCTTGCCCAGATACGGCTCGGGCGGCCGCACGTCCTTGATCATCCGGCAGAACTGCCCCACCACCTGCTTGTCGATGCCGGTCACCGCGAACTTGGCCGGCGTTTCGTTGCCCTTGGTGGCCGGCACCTCGATCTCGATCTTGCAGTGGTCGGGAATCGGCAGCGAGACCGGATGGGCAAAGCCCAGCGTCAGCTCCAGCATCTTGCCGGTGACCTTGCAGCTGTAGCCGGTGCCGTAGATCTCGATCGCCCGCCGGTAGCCGGTGGTCACGCCGGTCACCATGTTGTTGATCAGCGCCCGGGTCGTGCCGTGCATCGTGCGATCCTGCCGGCTGTCGCCGGCCCGCAGCACGCGGATGGCGGCGGCCTTGGTATCGACCTCGACCGACACGTTCGGCGCGAAGGTCCACGCGAGCTCGCCCTTCGGGCCGCTCACCTTGACCGTGCGATCGGCCAGCGCCACCTTGACGCCGGACGGGATGGCCACGGGTTTTTTGCCGATGCGCGACATACCAACACCCTCACTCGCCGGTCGTGCCGGCCCGCCTGTCGGCGGCTACACGATCGTGCAGATCACCTCTCCGCCGACGCGCTGGCTGCGACATTGCCGATCGCTCAGCACGCCGCGATTGGTCGACACCACGGCGACGCCCATGCCGTTCTGGACGCGCGGCAGCTTGCCGACCGCCCGGTAAACGCGCCGCCCGGGGGTCGAGACGCGCCGCAGGCTGTTGAAAATCTGCTCGCCGTGCGGACCGTATTTCATCTGGATGCGCAGCAGCCCCTGCTTGCCGTCGTCAATCGTGTCGACGTCGCCGAGGTAGCCTTCGGCCTTGAGCACCTGGCAGATGTTCAGGCCGAGCCGGCTCTTGGGCGCGCGCACTTCCTTGGCGCGGATGCGCGCCGCGTTGCGAATGCGGGTCAGCAGGTCTGCGATCGGGTCACTCCACATCGTCGTTCGTCCTCATGCGGTCGTTGCTCCCGCCGGGCCGCGGGCTCACCAGCTTGCCTTGCGCACGCCCGGAATCATTCCCGAGCTGGCCAGGTTGCGAAAACAGATCCGGCACAGTCGAAACTTGCGATAGACGGCCCGCGTTCGACCGCACTGCGAGCAGCGCGTGTAGCCGCGCGCCGAAAACTTCGGCTTGCGTGCGCTCTTCAACACCCAGCACTTCCGAGCCATTGGCCCTTCCTTCGCTCTTTCGCCGCGCCGGCTACTGGCGGAACGGCATGCCCATCTGCCGCAGCAGCGCGAAACTTTCCTTGTCGGTCCGCGCCGACGTGACAAACGTAATGTTCATCCCCTGCTGGAACTGCACCTTGTCGGCGTCCACTTCGGGGAACACCGTCTGCTCGGTCAGCCCCATGTTAAAGTTGCCGCGCCCGTCGAAGCCGCGCGGGTCCAGCCCGCGGAAGTCGCGCACGCGCGGGATCGCCACGCTGATCAGCCGATCCAGAAACTCGTACATCCGGTGGCCCCGCAAGGTCACCTTCAGCCCGGTGTCCTGCCCCTGGCGCACCTTGAAGTTCGAAACGCTCTTCTTGGCCTTGCAGACGATCGGCAGCTGCCCGGTGATGGCCGCCAGCTCCTTGCGGGCCGCCTCCAGCCGCGGCCGCTCCGCGACCGCCTTGCCCAGCCCCATCGAGACCACGATCTTCTCGATCCGCGGAATGCTCATGGGGTTCGGACGCCCCAGCTCGCGCTGCAGCGCCGGCATTACCTCGCCTTTGTACTTGTCCATCAGCCGTGCCATGGCTCATGCCTCTCTGCTGCCGCGACCGTCAGCCCTGCTTGCCGGCGACCTCGCTCAACACCGTGCCGCTGCGCGTCACCCGTTTCTTCGACGTCACGTGGCCAGCCGCGTCGCGATCGACCACGAACCGAATCCGCCCCGGCTTGCCAGACTTCGGGTCCACCGGCAGCACGTTCGACACGTGCAGCGGCGCCTCCTTGCGGATACGCCCGCCCTGCGGGTTTCGCCGGCTGGGGCGCAGATGCCGGTAGACCAGGTTCACGCCCTCGACGAACACCACGCCGCGCGTCGGATCGACGCGCAGCACCTTGCCCGTCTCGCCGCGGTGATCGCCGCTGATCACCATCACCATGTCGTTTGCCTTGACCTTGGCCGCCATCGCTTGTCCGCCTTGTCTGCTTGCCTGCCCGCCTGCCTAAACGACTTCCGCCGCCAGGGAGATAATCTTCATGAAGCCGCGCTCGCGCAGCTCGCGGGCCACCGCCCCGAAAATGCGCGTGCCGCGCGGATTGCCCTCCGGATCGATCAGCACCGCGGCGCTGCGGTCGAACCGCACGTAGCTGCCGTCGGGCCGGCGAACCGGCGACGCCGTCCGCACCACCACGCAGCGCACCTTGCGGCGCGTGCCGCGCTCCTTCCGGTTGCTGCCCACGTAGTACTCGCTGTTGGGCAGCGCCTTCTTGACGGCGCCGATGAACACGTCGCCCACCGTCGCCATCCGCCGCGTGAACTTGCCGCGCCCCGTCGAGCCGCGCAGCACGCGGATCACCTGCACCACCTTGGCGCCCGTGTTGTCCGCTACGTCGAGTTCAGCTTCCGCCTGGAGCATCGCCCGTTCACTCCTTGCCGCCGCGCGACACGATCTGGATCAGCCGCCACGTCTTGGTCTTGCTGATCGGCCGACACTCCATCACCCGCACCTGATCGCCGACCTTGGCCTCGTTCTTCTCGTCGTGGGCATGCACCACGGTGCGCCGCTTCAGAAACTTGCCGTACTTCGGCATCTTCACCAGCCGGTCCAGCCGCACGGTGATCGTCTTGTCCCGCACGTCCGACTCGACCATGCCGATCACCACGCGCCGCTCAGACCGCGCGGCCGCGGGCGTCGCCGCCCTGCCCGCCGCAGGCGCGGCGCCGGCCGCCGCCGGGCTGCTCATCGTCTTCGAACCACTCATCCGTCACCTGCTCTCACGGGCCCGACTCCGGGCCACGACTCTGCATCCCGCCGCGGCCGGTTCGTCGGCCGTCCGACCGTTCCGCCTACTTCTTCTTGGCCTTGCCCCCGGCGGCCTTCGCGGCCGGCTTGGCATCTTTCTTTTCCGCCGACTTCGCGCTCGCCTTGGCCGGCGAAGCCTTGGCGGCCGGACGGTCCGGCTGCGCCTTGGCCGGCATGACCGCCGGACGCCCCGCCCGCGCCAGCGCGATCGGCGCCCCGCCGGCGATCTCGCGCTGCCGAATCTGCGTCAGGATGCGGGCGATGTCGCGCCGCGTCTTGCCGAGCTGGGTCGGGTCGGCCAGTTTCTCGGTCACAGCCTGGGCCCGCAGGTCGAACAGGTGGCGCTCCAGCCGCACCAGTTCGTGCTGCAGGTCCTCGACCTTCATCTCGCGAATCTCGGACGCCTTCATCGCTCGCTCCTGTCGGCCGCGCTACAGCGCGTGGCGCCGCTTCACAAAGCGGCAGCGCACCGGCATCTTGTGGGCGACGCGCTGCAGCGCCATCCGCGCCACATCCTCGGCCACGCCGCCGACCTCGAACATCACCGTGCCCGGCTTGACCACCGACGTCCAGAACTCCGGCTCGCCTTTGCCGCTGCCCATCCGCACCTCCAGCGGCTTGCCGGACACGCTCTTGTGCGGAAACAGCCGCACCAGCACGCGTCCTTCGCGCTGCAGAAAGTGCGTCAGCGCCACGCGGCCGGCCTCGATCTGCCGCGCCGTCACCCAGCCGGGTTCCAGCGACTGCAATCCGAAGTCGCCGAACGCCACGTAGTTGCCGCGCGTCGCCACGCCGCGGATGCGCCCGCGCTGGTGCTTGCGATACTTCACTCGTGCCGGCATCATCGCCATGGCGATCGCTCCCAGGTCCCTGCGAAATTACAGCCGCCGCCGCCGCTGACCCACCAGCCCCGCCGGGGCGCCTTCCTCGGCCGCCGTCACCTCGCCGTAGTGGCCCAGATAGACCCACACCCGGCAGCCCAGCGTGCCATAGGTGGTGCGCGCCACGGCATAGCCGTACTCCACCCGCGCCTGCAGCGTCTGCAGCGGAATCGACCCCATCTTCTGCGTCTCGACCCGGGCCATTTCCGACCCGCCCAGACGCCCTTTCAGGATGATCTTGATTCCCTTGGCGCCGGCCTGCAACGCCGTCTCGCACTTCTGCTTCATCACGCGCCGGAAGCTGGCCCGCTTCTTCAGCTGGTCGGCGATGCTCTGCGCCACCAGCGGCGCCGAAATGTCGGGGTTCTTGATCTCGACGATGTTGACGTTCACCTTGCGGTCGATCAGGTTCTCGATCTCTTCCTTCAGCTTGTCGATCTCGGCCCCCTTCGGGCCGATCACCAGGCCCGGCCGGGCGGTGTGGATGATCAGCTTCACCTCGTTCCGCGTCCGCTCGATCTCCACCTTCGCGCAGCCCGGATAGGGCGCCGACTCGTTCAGCTTGCGCTCCACCGAGCGGCGGATCTTGAGATCCTCCGAGAGGAATTCGGCATAGGCCGGCTTGGGGGCATACCAGCGCGAGCGCCAGTCTTCGGTGACGCCGATGCGGAACCCGATTGGTGAAACTTTCTGACCCATGCTGGCTACTTCCTCGCGCCTTTCGGCCGCGCCCCTTCGTCGACCGTCACCACGATGTGACTCGTCCGCTTCAGGATGGGGTGGGCGCGCCCGCGATCCTTCGGCTGAAACCGCTTGATCTGCGGGCCCGAATCGACCCGCGCCACGTGCACGAACAGCTTGCTGACGTTCGCCTCCTGCTCGTCGGCGTCGGCCATCGCCGCCCGCAGCACCTTCTCGACGAACACGCTCGCCCGCTTGGGCGTGAACCGCAGCAGGTCGAGCGCCTTGTTGACCGGCTGGCCGGCGATCAGCGCCGTCACCAGCCGCGCCTTGCTCGGGCTGATGCGGGCGTATCGATGTATCGATGTCCAGGCCATGCTGTTGCTCCGACCGATTCAAACCGCCCGATCGCCGCCTAGCTGGCCGGCGCCGCCGCGGCCTCTTCCTTCTTGATGCCCGAGTGACCGCGGAACGCGCGCGTCGGGCTGAACTCGCCCAGCTTGTGCCCCACCATGTCCTCGGTCACGAACACCTTGTGAAACGTCTTGCCGTTGTGAACGTCGAACGTCCGCCCGACGAACTCCGGCACGATCGTGCAGCGCCGCGACCAGGTCTTGATCGAGTCGCGACCGCCGGCGTCGATGACCTTCATCACCTTCCGAAACAGCTTCGGATCGACGAACGGACCTTTCTTCAGGCTGCGTCCCACGGTCGTCTGTCCTCTTTCGCCCGGGCGGTTGCCCGGCTCAGGCCTCAAACTCGTCTCGCCTCACGCCGCACATCTCAAGCCGCACATCTCGCGCCGCACATTCGGCGGCCCGCATGCCTCAGTCCGCCGCGCCGGGCTACTTCCGCCCGCGCAGCGACACCAGCCCGTAGCGCCGGCTGACGCGCCGCCGGATGATCCGCCGCGTCGAGTTCTTGCGCGGATTGCGCGTTCGCCCGCCCTTGGCCAGCTTGCCGGTCGGGCTGCACGGGTGGCGACCGCCGCCCGAGCGACCCTCGCCGCCGCCCAGCGGATGGGCCACCGGGTTCATCGCCACGCCGCGGACATGCGGGCGCCGGCCGCGATAGCGCGTCCGGCCCGCCTTGCCCCAGCGAATGTTGATGTAGTCCTCGTTGCCCAGCGTGCCGATCGTCGCGCGGCAGTTGGCATGCACCTTGCGCAACTCGCCCGACGGCAGCTGCAGCGTCACCAGGTCGCCTTCGCGCGCCATCAGCCGCGCTGCCAGCCCGGCCGAGCGCACCAGCTTCCCGCCCCGACCGGGCATCATCTCGACGTTGTGCACATCCAGGCCGACCGGAATCTTGCCCATCGGCATGGCGTTGCCGACCTTCGGCTCGACCGACAGGCCGCTCTCGATCGTCATGCCCACCCGCAGCCCCTTGGGCGCCAGGATGTAGCGCGGCTCGCCGTCGGCGTACTTCACCAGCGCGATGAACACGTTGCGGTTGGGGTCATACTCGATCGACTCGATCCGGCCGACCACGCCGTCCTTGTCGCGGCGGAAGTCGATCACGCGGTAGAGCCGCTTGTGCCCGCCGCCGCGGAACCGCGACGTGGTAAACCCCTGGTTGTTCCGGCCGCCGGTCTTCTTGAGCGGCTGAAGCAGCGCCTTGCATGGCTCGCGCCCCTTCTCGCTCAGCTCGGCGAAGTCGTTGACGCTGCTGAAGCGCCGGCCCGGCGAGGTCTTCTTGTAGATCTTGATGCCCATGACCGTACCCGTCTCTTCCTTCCGAAACTCACCCGACCGCTAGAACAGGTCGATGTGCGAATCCGGATGCAACACCACGATCGCCTTCTTGGTCTCCGACGTCTGCCCGTAGCGCAGCCGATAGCGCCGCTTCTTGCCGGGCATGATCGACGTGCGGACGTCCACCACCCGCACGTTGTAAATCTGCTCCACCGCCGCCTGGATGTGGCTCTTGTCGGCCAGCGCGTGCACCTCGAAGGTGTAGCTCCCGCCACGCGCCTCGCGCGAGCGCGTCGGCTCGTGCGACTTCTGCGACTGGTGGGTGCTCTTCTCGGTCACCATCGGGCGGATGATCGTCGAGTAGATGTCCATCGCGGTTACCCCTGGCCCTTGGCGGCCCGCGCCGGCCGGTTCATCAGCGTGCGGAATGCCTCGCGCACGAAGACCACCTTGCGGCTGCGGAGCACGTCGTGGGCATTGATGTCGCCGACCGCCTTGAGCAGCAGCGTGGGAATGTTCCGCCCGGCGCGGTGCGTGGCGGCATCCTCGGCCGGCACGGCCATCAGGCAGCCGCCGGCGGCGCCCAGCGCCTTGAGCACGGCGAACATCTTCTTGGTCTTGGCTTCGTCGAGTTTGAGCTGGTCGAGGATGAGCGTGGAACCGGCTTGCATCTTGGCGAGAATCGCAGAGTCGCGGGCGGCACGGCGCATGGTGCGCGGCAGACGCACGCGGAAGTCGTTCGGACGGCGCGGGAAAGCCCGCCCGCCGCCGCGACGCGTGGGCGAACGCTGCGGCCCGACGCGCGCCCGGCCGGTCCCCTTCTGACGGTAGAGCTTGCGATTCGCGCCGTGGGTCTCGGCGCGGGTCTTCTGACGCACCGTGCCCTGGCGCTGCGCGGCGCGATAGGCGACCACCGCCTGCTTCAGCAGCTGCGCGTTCACCTCGCCGCCCAGCGCGGCCGGGTCGACCTTCTCGACCCCGACCTGCTTGCCCGACATGTCCATCACCGGAACGTCAATCATGGCTGCTCACCGTGTCGCTTCGATCGCCCGGCCCGCCGCCGAGCGAATCCCTCAGCCTCGGATCAACCCTTGGATTTCTTGGCGGCCTTCGCGATCGCCTTCTTCGACTCGCGCACCAGCACGAAGCCGTTCCGCGGACCGGGCACCGCCCCCTCGATCAACAGAATGTTCTTGTCCTTGTCGATCGCCATCACCCGCTGGTTCCGGCCGGTGCGCTGGTTGTGACCCATGTGGCCGGGCATCTTCTTGCCGCGCTTGACCGACCGGCCGCGCCCGCGATCACCGGCCATGCCGCCGATCGAGCCGGGCGAGCGGTGCTTGCGCTCGGTGCCGTGGCTGCCGGGCTGACCGCCGAAGTGGTAGCGCTTCATGACGCCCTGGAAGCCGAAGCCGCGCGTCGTGCCGATCACGTCGACCCGCGTGACCCCTTCAAACCGCTCGACGTTCAGCACCTCGCCCGCCTTGACCTCAGCCGGCTCCGACAGCCGCACCTCGCGCACGAACGCCTTCGGCGTCGCCCCGGCCTTGGCGGCGTGGCCGATCGCCGGCAGGGTGCAGCGCCCCGGCTTGGTGTCCGCGAAGCCGAGCTGAATCGCGTGGTAGGCGTCGTGATCCTGGGTGCGCACCTGGAGCACGGTGCACGGGCCGGCCTCGACCACGGTCACCGGCACCGAGGCGCCGTCCTTGTCGAAGACGCGGGTCATGCCGATTTTTCTGCCGAGCAAGGCTGCCAACATAGCCGACACCGATCCCGGTCGTGTTTCACGACTCGTCTTCGCGCGCGATTCGTCTCACGCGCCCGGTTTTCCACTCAAAGGGAGCCTGCCGATGTGCGACGGAATGCGCCGACCGACCTGCCCTACGCCTTGATCTTCACGAACACCCCGGCCGGAACCACCAGCCGGTTCAGCGCCTCCACCGTCCGCGCGGTGGGCTCATAGATGTCAATCAGGCGCTTGTGTGTCCGAATCTCAAACTGCTCGCGCGACTTCTTGTCGATGTGCGGCGACCGCAGCACCGTATACCGCTCTATCCGGGTCGGCAGCGGAATCGGGCCGCGGACCCGTGCGTTGGTGCGCTTGGCCTGATCCACGATCTCGCGGCTGGACGCATCCAGCGCGCGAAAATCGTACGCCTCCATCCGGATTCGAATCCGATCGCCTTTCACATCCGCTCCCACGCTCAGAACTTACGTGTGCTCTTGCGCAGCCGCAAAAAGCCGAGCCGCAGATAGTAACGCGCAGCCGACCCGTGTCAATGGCCCGATCCACGCCACGCCGCTTCCAAATCAAAACACAGACTCGTCCCCGCCGGCGCCGCCCGCCCGCGCCCATCGTTAGCCCCAACATCATTTCCACCAACATGTTACGGTAGCAATCCCCCCTCCGCGCCACGCCCGCCCGCGCGCCGACGCCGCCCCGCCGCACCCCAACCCTGTTGCACACCGCGGCTTGTTCCGCGCAACCGCCCCACCTATAGTGCGTCCGACACGAGCCCTGCGACCCCGTGGCTGAACCCGTTGGCATGAGCATCCCGAAAAAACGAATCACGATTCTCGGATCGACCGGCTCGATCGGCCGCGCCGCGCTCTCCGTCGCCGAGAACCTCCCCGATCGCATCGACGTCGTCGGACTCGCCGCCCACTCGCAGTGGGAACGCCTCGCCGACCAGGCCGCCCGGTTTCTGCCGCGCGCCGTCGCACTGGCCGACGAGCGATACGCCGACGACCTGCGGCAGCGGCTCGCCCACGGCCGACACCATCCGCTGGTCTTCGCCGGACCGAACGCCCTGGTCGAGCTGGTCCGTGAGCTGGACGCCGAGTTCGTCCTGGCGGCCGTCGTCGGCGCGGCCGGGGTCGCGTCGACGCTCGCGGCGATCGAACTGGGGCGGACCATCGGCCTGGCCAACAAGGAAGCCCTGGTGGTCGCCGGCGCGCTGGTCAACCGGCTGCTGCCGCAGACCGGCGCGACGCTCATCCCCGTCGACAGCGAACATTCGGCCGTCTTCCAGGCGCTGCATTCCGGCCGCGCCAGCGAGGTGCACCGCATCTACCTGACCGCGTCGGTCGGCCCCTTCCGCACCTGGACGCAGGAGCAGATGCAGTACGCTACGCTGGCCGACGCCCTGCGCCACCCCACCTGGCAGATGGGCCCCAAGATCACCATCGACTCGGCCACGATGATGAACAAGGCACTGGAGATTATCGAGGCCAAATGGCTCTTTGGCCTGGCGCCCGAGCAGATCGACGTCGTCATTCACCCCGAGTCGATCATCCACTCGCTGGTGCAGTACGCCGACGGCTCGATCATCGCGCAGATGGGCACCCCCGACATGCGCACCCCCGTGCAATACGCGCTCACCTATCCGCAGCGCGTTCCCGGCTGCGCCGCCCATCTCGACCTGCACGCCCTGGGCCGCATGCACTTCGAGCCGCCCGACCCGCAGCGCTTTCCCGCTCTGCGGCTCGGCCAGGCCGTGGCGCGCCAGGGTGGCACCGCCGGCGCCGCGCTCAACGCCGCCAACGAGGCCGCCGTCGCCGCATTCCGCGCCGGACAGCTGCACTTCTGCGAAATCGTGCCGCGCGTCGAGGAAGTCTTGAACCGCCACCCCTTCACCGCCGATCCCACTTTGGAGGAGCTGCTGGCCGTGGATCGCTGGGCCCGACAGGAGGTTGAGGCATGCTGCTCGGTATAGCCGGCGGGTGGGCGCTCATCGCGCAGACCAGCGGCGGCTGGCTCTCCAGCGCCTGGTACCTGCTCCTGGTCCTGCTCGGCTTTTCGGTGGTCGTCTTCTTTCACGAGCTCGGCCATTTCATGGCGGCCAAGTGGGCCAAGGTCCGCGTCGAGCGGTTCGCCGTCGGCTTCGGGCGCGAGCTCGTCGGCTTCACCCGCGGCGAAACGCGCTACTCCCTCAACATCCTCCCGCTCGGCGGCTACGTGAAAATGCTCGGCCAGGAAGACTTCGCCGTCGACAAATCGGGCGAGCTCAAGGTCCGCGACCAGCCCGGCTCCTTCACCGCCAAGCCGGTCGGCAAGCGCATGGTCATCGTCTCGGCCGGCGTCATCATGAACCTGCTCTTCGCCGCCATCGTCTTCGCGGCCGTCACCATGGTCGGGCGCTACAACACCCCGCCCATCGTCGGCCTGGTCGATCCCACCTCGCCGGCGGCCCGCGCCGGAATGCTGACCGGCGACCGCATCCTCGCGGTCAACGGCAAGGCGATCCGCGGCTTCGATGACCTCGCCTATCGCGTGGCGCTTTCCGACACCGGCGAAGAGCTCGAACTCACCGTCGAGCGCGACGGACGCATCGTCGAGCCCCGCCCGCGTCTGCTGCCCGAATACCGCGCCGAGGCCAACGTCCGCCAGATCGGCCTTGGCCCGGCCCTCAGCCCGCGCGTCGCCGTCGCGCGCGACCTGCTGCTCGGCCCCGGCGACGAGTCCGAGCTTCGCGCCAACGACCTGCTCGTCAAGCTTGGCTCCGGCGAAGCCGCCCGGCCGATCCGCAGCGTCGCCGAGGTCACCCAGGCCCTGCTCGCCGCGCGCGGCCAGCCCATCGACGTCGTCGTGCAGCGCCCGACCGTGCCCGTGTCGCTCGATACGCTCGTCCTGTCACAGGCCGAACTGCCCGCCAAGACGGTCGCCGTCAAGGCCACGGCCCTCTGGACGCTGCTCCCGGCCGAGCCGCCCGACGCCGCCAGCGGCTCGCTGCTGGGGCTGGTGCCGCGCGTCGGCGTGGTGGCGGTCGATGCGAATTCCCCCGCCGAGCTGGCCGGGCTGAAACCGGGCGACGTGATCGTCAAGGTCGGCACCCTCTCGAACCCGAACATGGCCGAGCTGAAAAGCGCCGTCGAAGCCAGCGACGACGAAGACCTGCCCCTGGTCGTCCGCCGGCCGCGCCCGAGTTACGACGGGCTGCCCCCGGCGCTGTTCAACTTCCTTGCGCAGCATCGCGAAGCGCTGGCCGAGGCCGCCATCGCCGACCCCGCGGGCGCCCGCGCCCTGCTCGAGAAGCTCGCCAACGCCGCCACGCTCGCGCCCGACGATCGCGCCGCGCTGACCGACCACTTCGCGCACTTCAGCAGCAGCTTCGACTGGATCCGTGAGCTGGACGTCTTCGACCAGCGCGAGCTGGTCGTCCGCCCGCGCTCGCGCTTCCGCCTCTTCGCGCCGCGCGACCCGGCCGCCATCGGCGCCAAGCTGGCCGCGACCGAGGACGACCGCGTCGTCACCTGCGACGTGGTTGAGACCGTCCGCGGTCGAATCTCCCCCGCGCGGCGCGCCGGCATCCCGCGCGGCGCGACCCTCGTCAGCGTCAACCAGCAGCCGGTCATCGGCTGGGCCGGGCTGACCGAGCTGTTCCGCGGCCTGGCCGGCAAGTCGGTCTCGCTGCGCTACCGCACGGGCGCGACGATGCACGACGCCGCGTTCACCGTGCCCGAATCGATCACCACCGCGCTGCAGATGCCGCCCAGCGCCGTCATCACGGCCATCGCCGGGCAGACCTCGGTCGAGCTGCCCGGCAGCGAGGGCGCCAAGCCGCGTCGCGCCGTCCTGCCCGACTGGCAGGCGGTCGAGGCGCTGCTGCGGCGAAATCTCGGCAGCCAGGTCGAAGTGACCTACCTGCGCCGCGACGATGGGCAGTCCGTCACCGGTTCCATGGCCGTCACCGAGGAGAACACCGACCCCTGGCTGATGCGCGTCCGCTACGACGCCTCGTTCCTCTGCCTGCCGCGCTACGAAAAGGTCCGCGTGTCGAATCCGTTCACGGCTTTGGTCGAAGGCGTCCGCCGAGCCTACACCGAAACCGCCAAAACCTATCTCTCCATCAAGCACATCATCTTCACGCGCGAGGTCGGCGTGGAGAACATCCGCGGCCCGGTCGGCATCCTCCGCCAGGGGTCGCAGTTCGCCGAGGCCGGGTTCGGCGACCTGCTCTGGTTCCTGGGCATCATCTCGGCCAACCTCGCCGTCATTAACTTCCTGCCGATGCCGATCGTCGACGGCGGCCTGTTCATCTTCCTGGTCCTCGAAAAGCTGCGCGGCGAGCCGGTCAGCATCAAGACCCAGGTCGTCACCCAGCTGATCGGCATCGCCCTCATCCTGTCGCTGTTCCTGTTCGTGACGTTTCAGGACATCGTCAACTGGAACCGCTAGCAGGCGCCGCGCGCATGGCCGACAACATCCCCGAGTCGCTGGCCCGGCTTCAGGCCGAGTTCGAGAAGCTGCCGGGCATCGGCCCGCGCAGCGCCGAACGCCTCGCCTTTCACGTGCTCAAGTCACCCCGCGATGAGGCTCTGCGCCTCGCCGACGCCATCCGCGACGTGAAGGACCACGTCCGGCACTGCTCCGCCTGCTTCAACCTGACCGAGGCCGATCCCTGCCCCATCTGTGCCGATCCGCGCCGCGACGCCACCATCGTCTACGTCGTCGAACAGCCCAAGGACCTGCTGGCCCTCGAGGCGACCGGCCTGGTCCGCGGCGTCTATCACGTGCTGCTGGGCCACATCGCGCCGCTCGATGGCGTCGAGCCGGCCGACCTGACGCTTGACGCCCTGCTCAAGCGCGTCCGCGCCGGGAAGATCCGCGAAGTCGTTCTGGCGACCAACCCCACGCTCGAAGGCGAAGGCACCGGGCTGCACATCCGCAGCGCGCTGGCCGACCTGCCCGGCGTCCGCGTCACTCGCCTGGCGCGCGGCCTGCCGAGTGGCTCGCAGATCGAATACGCCAGCAAGGCCATCCTGCGCGACGCCATCGAAGGCCGCACCCAGCTCTAGCGCCCGCCCCGCCGACTCACACGGTCGCCGCGGCCGCGCCTTCCGCCGCGCCCGCCGCAGCTGCGTCCCCATCCGTACTGACGACCGCCTCTGCCGCGACGCGCGGCCGACGCGCCGCCAGCCCCGGCCAGATCGTCTCCAGCGTCTCGTCCAGCCGCTGGTCGAAGTCGTGATATCGCAGCGCCCGCGCCCGGCCCGCATGACCCATGCTGCGCAACAGGGTGCGATCGGCCAGCAGCCGCTGCATGCGGATCGCCAGCGCGATGTCGTCGCCGGCCGGCACGACAAACCCGCTCACGCCATCCTCGACCAGCTCAGGCAGCCCGCCGGCGTCTGACACGATGCACGGAATGCCGCGCGCCATCGCCTCGAGCACCGCGTTCGACGACGACTCGCGCCGCGACGGCGCGATCAGCACGTCCATCCCCGCGAATATGAAGTCGCGATCGGCGAACTTCCCCGCCACCCGCACCGGCAGCCCGACCGCGACCCGCCGCAGCCGCTCCACCTCCGGCCCGTCGCCGAAGAAGACCAGCTCCGCCTTGCCCGGCTCGAACCGCAGTCGTCGAAAGGCCGCCACCGCGGCGTCGCAGCCCTTGTGGTGCGCCAGCTGCCCGACGAATCCAAACACCACCCGCCCGTCGCCCAGCAGGTGGCCGCGCGGCTCGGCCGGCCCAACCCCGTTGCGGATGATTCGGCAGCGCGCCTGCGGCCAGCCCCATTGCTCGACGTAGCCGCGGGCCACCAGTTCCGAGTTGAACACGATCGCGTCGCACGCCCGCGCGATGCTGCGTGAGCGCCACAGCAGCCGCCGCCGCCACAGCCCCGTCCGCGGAAAAATGCCCCAGCGGCGCGACGCATCGGCCGCCGGCGGCGCCAGCGCCGGCTGGCGCACCGACATCACCACCCGCAGCCCGCACCACCGCGCCGCCGCCACCGCCGCGCCGAACGCCCCGCCGTGCCCCTGTTGCACGACGAACACCACGTCCGGCCGCGCCGCCCGAAACCACCGCCGCCGCGCCCAGATTGTCCGCGGCGACAGCCGCCGATCGCTGCCCAGCTCGGCGTTGACCCAGTCGGTCCGCTCAACCGTCAGCCGGTCGGCCAGCGCTTCGGCCTGCAATTCCGCGTAGAGATCATCCCCGGAGAAATTGACGTGCACCGCCGCGCCGGCCGCCAGCAGCCCGCGCACGCAATCGAAGAGGTACTTCTCGGCGCCGCCGCTCAGCTCGTGGCCGCGCCCGCGGACGTGATGCACCGCCAGCACGCAGACACGCGGCGCGCGCCAGGCCGATTCGCGGTCAGAGGTCGCCACGCCTTTCTTATCGGCGCATCGCCGCCGGCCGCTCGACGCGGCTACTTCAGCCGCGGGTCGAGCAGGTCTTCCTCGTCCAGCGGCCAGGGGTCCTTGTCTGCCGACAATTGCACGTCGGCGACGATCAGCACGCGCCCCGACGGGCGCTCCGACGGCACCAGCACGTAGCCGACCACCCGGTTGGCCGGCACCAGGCTGCCGAAGATCGACGCCGCCGACGGCGGCTCGCGCAGCAGCGTCAGGTACGGCTCGACCGCCTCGGGCTTCATGAACAGCAGGTCGCGCGCCACGCCGTCCTTCTCGAAGCGGATGGCGCAGGTGTCTTCGCGCGTCCAGTCGAGCACGTTGTTCAGCCGCGTGTCGCGCACCTCGGTCGACCCGCTCGCCGGCGCCTTGTGGTACGACGGCGACTCCGCCCGGCCCGCGACGTCGATCGCGAAAAACCCGCCCGCGCCCGCGACCGACCCGCGCAGCGCCACCTCGCGCAGCCCGGTCAGCTTCGCCAGGTCGGCGGCGCTCAATCGCGGCGTCAGCTCGTGATAGGCCGGCTGGCAGATCAGCCAGTTGAACCAGTTGCCCGGCTGCGGCGGCGCGACCGCCGGCGCCAGCCCGGCGTCCGGCACGTGCGTCGAAAACCGCAGGTCGTTGACCGGCGTGCCGTCGAACTGCGTCATCCGCACCGAAAAACCCCAGCCGTTCGGGCCGTCGCTCTGCGATGCCACTTCCAGCCGGTTCCAGCCTGCCTCCAGCGTCGCCGCGGACGGAATGATGTCGACCCGGTCGTCATGGCCATAGCGCCCGGCCAGCGGATAGCGACCCTCATACGCCGTCAGCCCGTTGACCCACACATGCAGCGGACCGTTCCGGCCCAGCCACATCTGCACGTGCCGCCGGTCCGGCGATTTCACCCAGCAGATCGCGTTGGCCGATTGCGAACCCGACTCCTTCAATACGCCGCGCAGATCGATGAACGGTGTGGCACTGTCAAGCACCAATCGGCCCGCCGACGTCGCGTCCGCAATCGGCGCCGGCCCGCTCGCCGCCGCCGGCTGCGGACCCCAGACGCGCCAATAGCGCAGATACACCGGCTCGGTGGCCGCGGCCTCTTCCGCGGCGCGCGTCGTCGGCGAGCGCTTCCGGGCGCCCGCCGGCTCGACCGTCGGCACCGCCTTCACGTGCCGGAAGATCGCCGGCGTCAGGCAGTAGCGCATGAAGGCCCGCAGCCCGAAGCCGCGGCTGCGGATCGGCATGATGCCGCAGCCGACCGCGCCGTCGACAAACGGCTGATCGGTGGCCCGCTCACCCACCAGGATGCTCCACTCGAACTGCCGCAGCACCACCTCAAGCAGGTCCTGCCAGTCGGCGCCGATCGCCACGTCCGACACCACGGCCCCCTTCGGCCCGACGTCGCCGCCCGCGGTGCGATTTCCCTCGTTCGGCAGGTGCGGCCGCACGCTGATGACGCTGTCGAACCAGCCCCGCACTTCCAGCAGGTCCTCGGCCGGCGCGACCACGCCGTCGCCGTAGGTGGTCAGCTTGCGCTTGCCCGTGTCTTCGATGACGTAGAACGCGGCCCGCGGCTCGAGCAGGCCGCGCGTCGCGCCGACGATGGTCTTCTGAACCGCGACCCACGAGTCCTTGAAGTGCTTGATCTCGTCGTCGCTGAGGGTCAGCGTGCGCGTTGTCTTGGTTCCGTTTTCCTCGACCTCCACCGTGCGCTTGCGGACAAACGTCACCAGCACGTTCCACACGGTCGGATCGAGCACGTCGGCGTTCTTGGCCGCCTGCAGCATCTGGTGATCGACCATGTCGCGCTTGTAGTTGCAGCGCTCCATCAGCTCGCCGAGGTGAAACCAGGCCGGTCCGTAGGTGCGGTCGAGCTCCACCGCGCCGTCGAACTCCGACAGCGCCAGCTGATAGAACCCGCAGGCCATGTAGTACAGCGCCCAGCGATAGCGCTCGGCAAAGCTCGCCTTGCGCACCTCGTCGCTCGTGCGGTCGAGCACCATCATCATCCGCCGGCTGCGCCGCGCCGCGTCGGCGATCCGCTCGTCCGGCGACTTGCAGGCCTCGTTGAACAGCTTCTTGGCCGGCTCGCGATGGCCGGCAAACTGCTCCACCAGCCCCGACAACAGGCTCTTCAGGAATGGATCGCTCGCCTGGTCGCGGAACTGCTCCAGCGGCCCGTCCAGCGATTTGCCCAGGAGCAGCGGATCCGGCGACGCCATCGCCCAGACGAACACCTCGCCTCCGCTGTTGTTTTCGACGTCAAACGTCACCTCGACGCCCGGCTCGGCTTCCTTGAACTTCGGACCGGCTTCCTGCGTCTCGACCGACAGCACGTAGGCCGTGCCGGTCTTCTGAAACACCGTCCACGGGGTCAGAACCCGCTCGCCGACCTTCATCTTCACCGTCGCCGAGAACACCGCCGGCGGCTGCTTGGCGTTCGGGTCGGTCACCGGCGCGTAGAGCCCCAGCAGGACCATCGGCGAGCGAACCACGCCGTCCAGCCCCGGCGCGAGCGGAAAGGTGATGATCGACTGACCCTTCGGAAACCGCCTGGCGTTGCACGGCAGCCAGGTGAGATCGGTCCGCCCGCCAGCGAACGCCGGCGCCGCCAGCGCACCGACCAGTTCCAGTGCCACCCCCAAAAAAAGGCCCGTTCGACGCGTCATGACTATCCCTATTGTTCGACCCACTCGCGGCTGCGCTCGTCCTGTTTCACAATCGGAACACCGGCCTGCCCCCGACCCGGTCGTTCGCTCGCTTGCGGCTTGCGACCGCGCCTGCCGGCTCGTACAGTTGCGAAACGCAAAAAGGACCTGCGTAGTGTCGCACAACCCCGCTTCGGTCTCAACTGCATCGGCGACCTGCGCCGCGCCCAACGCCCCGCTATCGCCCACCGCCAAGAAATGGCGACTCTTCCGGGCCTACGCCGCCGGCAACCCCATCTGGTGCGCCTGGCAGGTCACCTATCGGTGCAACTACCGCTGCGGCTTTTGTCACTATTGGCGCGATCCGATGGGCGAGCTGCCCGAGCAGACCATAGAGCAGATCCAGATCGGCTCCCAGAAACTCGCCAACCTGGGCTCGCTCATGGTCTCGATCGCCGGCGGCGAGCCGCTGCTGCGGCCCGACATGCCCGACGTCGTTCGCGCCATCGGCCGCTGGCACTTCCCCTTCATGACTACCCACGGCGGCTTCGTCACGGCCGAAAACGCCGCGGCCCTGTTCGACGCCGGCCTCTGGGGCGTCTCGGTCAGCATCGACTACGCCGACCCCGCGCGGCACAACAAGTCGCGCGGCATGAAGCACGCCCACGCCGACGCCCTGGCGGCCATCGACCACTTCGTCCGCGCCCGCCGCCACCCGTGGCAGCGCGTCAACCTCATGTGCGTCCTGCTGCACGACAACCTCGACCAGCTCGACGAGCTCATCCGCCTCGCCGCCGACCACGGCGCCTACTTCATGATTCAGCCCTACTCCTTCCGCAAGACCGGCTCGCAGCGCTTCCGCTACGTCAAGAGCGCCGTCTCGCCGCGCCTGCTCGAGCTGCGGGCCCGCCACCCGAATTTCCTCAGCAATCCCAGCTTCCTGGCAAACTTCGACGCCTTCCTCTCCGGGGGCGTCTCCGACTGCAAGGCCGGCCGCGCCTTCTTCAACATCGACTCCACCGGCGACGTCGCCATCTGCGTCGAGGAACGCGCCCGCCCGGTCGCCAATCTTTTCCGCGATCCGCCGCGCACCCTCGTCGAGCGCCTCAAGGCCCGCAGCGACGGCAACACCTGCACCGACTGCTGGTACAACTGCCGCGGCGAGGTCGAAAGCCTCTACAAGCCGCGCGGATTGATTCAGTCTCTGCCGACGCTGCTCATGGACTACGGCCGGCCGCGCAACATCGCCCCCCGCCCCGCCCCGCGCGCCCCCGCTCCTACTCCCGTTCCGGTCTGACCGGCGACCCGTCCAGCTCCATCAGCGCCGGATCGTCCCACGTCCAGCGATCGTCCGCCGCCCAGCGCAGCGCCGCCAGCATCCCGGCAAATTCGCAGGCGCACAGCAGCAGCAGCTCGTTGTCGCAGATCCGCACGTTCTGCCCGAAGACCAGCACCGGCGTCGCCAGCGCGTCTTCATAGTCGCGCTGAAAGCCCGGCCCGCTCCGCAGCGTCGGGTCGAATCTCAGCCGCTGCTCGAATCGCAGCCGCCACAGGCCGCGCCGAACCGTGCCGATCTTCTCGTGCAGGTGCGCCGGGCAGCGCATCGAACGATCGGGCGACCGGATCGAGAAATCCGGCGGGGCATGCGGGTCGTCATGGCCCAGCGTAAAGCAGAGCGCCGTGAACTGCCCCCACACCTGGCGCGTCCGCAGCGCCAGCGCATCGTCGTCATACTGCTGCACCGCGTGCCGATCGACCAGCGCCGACCGGAATTCGCGCACCGCGCCCGGCGACGGCGTCCTGATTTCGTGCAGCTCCGACAGGATGCCGCGCCGCTTCGACCAGGCCACCTTGAGCGTCACCACGTTCGCCTGCACCGCCACCGCCAGCGCCGCGACGGCCTGCGGGTCGCGCGCCTGTATCGAATGTAATATTTCCGCGGGGTCCACGGTCCCATTGTAGCCGGCCCGGCGGGGGTCGAATCGCCCCCCCGTCCCGGGGTATACTTGTCGGAACTGCCTCGGGGTGGAGATCGCCTCCATGGGTTGTTTTGGCGCCGGCCGGGCGCGCTACCGTTTCGCTCTTGTCGCCGCTGCGCTCGCCGCGCGCGCCGCGTTCGCCGCGCCGCCGATCGCCGAAATCGCCGATCCGCCCTATGCCAAGTGCGTCTGCGGCGTCGCCGCCATCCAGGGACGGGCCTGCCCGATCGGCGTCGGCTACGGCTCCGACCGGCTCGAGTCGCGCCCCGTCACCGCCGCGCCGGCCGACCCCTGGACCACCATCGGCACCTCCAGCGTGCCGATGTGCGCCACCGGCGTGCTCTACAACTGGAACACCGCCGTCGCGTCTCCGGGCGACTATTTCCTGCGGCTGACCGTGACCGACGCGGCCGGCGTCTCCAGCACCGCGGTCACCGTGGTGCGAATTGACCACGCCGGACCGAACGTCGCGCTCGACCAGCCCGCCGCCAGCGCCGTCATCGGCGGCAACGCCTGCCTCTGGGGCACGGTGTCCGACGGCTGCTCTCCGATGACCTACACCGCCGGCTACGGCCCGGCTGGCGGTCCCTACCTACCGGTCGATCCGCTCAACATCACCTACGGCAGCGCGGTCTACGGCAACCAGATCGCCACCTGGAACACCAAGGTCGGCGTCCCCGACGGCAACTATCAGCTGCGCGTCTGGGCCAGCGACGGCTGCGCCAACGCCACCACCGTGCTGCGAAACGTCATCGTCGACAACACCCCGCCGGTCGCATTGATCGCCACCCCGGCCGCCTGCTCGGCCGTCGGACCGCTCGTCCAGGTCGTCGGCACCGTCACCGACGCCAACCTGCAGAGCTGGACCCTGCAGTACACCGGCGGCGCCAGCCACGCCTGGGTCACCCTCGGCTCCGGCACCTCCACAATCACCAACGGCACCCTGGCGTTCTGGAACATCTCCGGCCTGCAGCCGTGCGCATACCTGCTGCGGCTCACCGCCCGCGACCGCGCCGCGCTCGACTGCACCACCAGCGGAAACGTCGCCGAGTATTACCAGGCCGTGCTCATCACCGTCGGCGGCGGGGCCCTCTGCTGCGACGTCAACCGCGACGGCGTTGGCAACGGGCTCGACGTGCAGGCGTTCGTCAACTGCGTGCTGCACGGCACCTGCCCGTAATCCGCCCGCGCGTCGCCCGGCGCGTCCGGCTGGCATATGATCACCCCGATGCCGCCCGCCGGTCCCTGCGTCGCCGACCTGCCGTTCCTCACGGCCGACATTCCCGCCGTGCCCGCGGCCATCAAGCGCGACTACACCGACTTCGTCGTCGAGGAGATTCCCGCCTACGAACCCTGCGGACGCGGCGACCACGTCTATTTCACCATCGAAAAAACCGGCCTCGCCACCCTGCAGGCCGTCCGCGACATCGCCCGCGCGCTGGGCGTCGCCCGCGAGATCGGCCTGGCCGGGCTGAAGGACGCGCGGGCCGTCGCGCGGCAGTCGCTCAGCCTCGAACACGCCGACCCCGATCGCATCCGCAAGCTCGACCTGCCGCGAATCCGCGTGCTCGCGGTCAGCCGGCACACCAACAAGCTGAAGATCGGCCACCTGCGCGGCAACCGCTTCGACCTGGCGCTGCGCGACGTCGACGCCGCCCGCGCCGCCGACGTGCGCGCCGTGCTCGACGTGCTGGCGCGGCGCGGCGTGCCGAACTACTTCGGCGCCCAGCGCTTCGGCTCGCGCGGCGACTCCGGGCAGATCGGCCTGGCGCTCGTCCGCGGCGACGACGCCGCTGTGCTCCAGCTCATGTGCGGCACGCCCGGCCCGCACGACACCGGCCCGGTGCTCCGCGCCCGGCAGCTCTTCGAGCGCGGCGACTTCGCCGCCGCCGCCGAGGCCTGGCCTTACATGTTCCGCGACAACGTCCGCGTCTGCCGCGCGCTGGCGCAGCGCGGCGACAACCTCCGCGCCGCGGTCCGCGCGATCGACTTCAGCCTGCGGAAGTTCTTCATCTCCGCGCTGCAATCCGAGCTGTTCAATGCCGTCCTGGCGCGGCGCATCGCCACGCTCGACCGCCTCTGCGACGGCGACCTCGCCTGCAAGCACGACACCGGCGCGGTCTTCCGCGTCGAATCCGCCGCCGCCGAGCAGCCGCGCGCCGAACGCTTCGAGGTCTCCGCCACCGGGCCCATCCTCGGCCACCGCATGTCGACGCCCACCGGCGTCCCGGCCGAAATCGAGGCCGAGGCCTGCGCCGCCGCGGCGCTCGCGCTGCCCGACTTCGACCGGCTCGGTCCGCTCCGCCCGCCCGGCTCGCGCCGCCCGCTGCGGTTCCAGCCGCACGAAGTGTCGGTCGAAACGCAGCACGATGAGCGCGGACCGCTGCTGCGGCTGAAGTTCGCCCTGCCGGCCGGCTGCTACGCCACCGTCCTGCTGCGCGAGGTCTGCAAGCGCGAGCTGGCCGAAGGCCGCGAGGAAGAATAGCCGCCGACCGGCTTGTGCCGCCTCTGGTTCGCTTGTTCCTGCCGGGCAAGGCTTCAGCTTTTTCCAGTGGGGCACAGCTCCAGCTTTGCCCCGCGGCAGCGACACAGCCGAGCCGTACCCGGCCGCGATCATTCGAACGAGACCGCGCGCCGGTTTGGCATCCGACCCGCGGCGGCGTAAACTACCGGCTTCAGAAGTGTCCGGGGTCGAAGCGAGTCGATTCGCCTGAAGGGATCACCACATGTCAGCCCGTCGATCGTGCGTTGTGATGCTGATCGTCTCCTGCGGTCTGCTCGGCCTGCCGCCGGTTCGCGGCGACACACCCGCAGCCAAGCCCGTCAACAGCCCGCTGCCGCGCGACGACGGCAACGTCTACGGCGAACTGCCCAACCACTTCAAGACCATCATCCGACCGCACAAGAACCCGCCCAACCGGCTCTGGATCTACCTCCACGTCGACTCCGGCGCGCTGAACGAAAGCGACACGCAGAACGGCCTGGCACACTTCCTCGAGCACATGGCCTTCAACGGCTCCAAGCACTTCAAGCCCGGCGAGCTCGTGCCGCTGCTCGACAAGATGGGCATGCAGTTCGGCGCCGACACCAACGCCCACACCAACCACGAGGAAACCGTCTACAAGCTCTTCCTGCCCGACAACAAGCCCGAAACCATCGAGACCGGACTGACGATCATGGCCGACTTCGCCTATGGGCTCGACCTGCTCGCCACCGAGATCGACAAGGAGCGCGGCGTCATCCTCGAAGAATCGCGCTCGCGCAAGAGCGCCATGGAACGCCTCCAGAAGGAATCAATGCGGCGGATGTTCCCCGACACGCAGATCGCCCGGCACGATGTCATCGGCGACGAATCGCAGATCCGCAAGTTCCCGCGCGACGAGTTCGCCGACTACTACGACTCCTGGTATCGCCCCGAAAACATGACGCTCATCGTCGTCGGCGACGTCGACGCCAAGCAGATGGCCGAGAAGATCGAGCCCCATTTCAAGGCCTTCGCGGCCCGCAAGCCGGCCCGCGCGCCGCGCGGCACCGGCGTGCAGCCGGTCAACCAGCCCCGCGCCTTCGTGCTGACCGATGACGAGCAGGTCGGCGCGATGGTCCGCATGTCGGCCATCCTGCCGGGCCGGCCGCCGGTCACCACCTACGAGCAGTATCGCGCCGAACTCGTCGAGGACGTGTCGACCTGGATCGTCTCGCGCCGCCTGCGCGAGCTGGTGACCAAGGGCAAAGCCGCCTTCCGCCGCGCCGGCGTCAACGTCGGCGCCCTGCAGCACGACGCCGTCATTCCCACCGGCACCGCCAACGGCGACCCGCAGGACTGGAACAAGATGCTCGACCAGCTCATCGCCGAGGTGTCGCGCGCCATCGAGCACGGCTTCACCGCCAGCGAGCTCGACCTGGCGCGGCGCGAGCTGCTCTCCGACGCCGAGCGCGCCGTCGAGCTCGAATCCACGCTGGATGCCGGCGCGATCATCGCCCGCACCTCCGGGGCGATCGGCGATCAGCGCCCCCTGCTCTCGGCCCGGCAGCGCCTGGCGCTGGTGACGCCGGTGCTGGCCCAGTTGAATCCCGACTCCGTGCACGAAGCCTTCGTCGCCAGCTTCCGCACGAAGAACTACACCTACGCGCTGCTGCTGCCCGCCAAGAAGGCCGACCTGAAGCTGCCATCGTCCGAAGAGGTGCTCGCGGCCGCGTCCGCCGCCTGGGCCCGCAAAACCGAACCGCCGCACGAGGCCAAGGCCGCCACTGACTTGCTGGCGAAGATTCCCGAGCCGGGCGCCGTCGACAACACCCAGGCCGACGACAAGCTGAAGGTCACCACCGTCACCTTCAAGAACGGCGTCGTGATGCACCATCACTTCACCGACTACAAGAAACAGGAAGTGCTGGTCGATGTCCTGCTGCCCGGCGGCGACCTCGAAGAGACCGCCGACAACCGCGGCGTCTCCGACGCGGCCAGCCTCATGCTCCGCCAGCCGGCCACCGCCCGGCTCGACTCGACCCAGATTCGCGACCTGATGACCGGCCGCAAGGTCCGCGTCGGCGGCGGCATCGGGCGCGATGCCGTCGGGCTCGGCATCTCCGGCTCGCCCAGGGACATCGAGCTGGGCTTGCAACTGGCCTATGCCATGCTCACCGAGGGTCGCATCGAGCCGGCCGGACTCGACAACTGGAAGAAGATGACCAAGCAGCGCCTCGAGCGGATGCACACCATGCCGCAGGGCGTCATGCAGGAAGCCATGACCGAGACCGTCCTCGGCAACGACGTCCGCCTGAAAGAGCTGACCCCCGAGCAGATCGACCGAGTCACCCCCGGCACGGCTGAGGCCTGGTTCCGCCGCATCGCCGCGACCGCGCCGATCGAGATCTCCGTCGTCGGCGATCTGCCGCTCGACGCCGCAACTCAGCTCGTGGCGCGCTACTTCGGCAGTCTGCCGAAGCGCGGCGCCACCTGGTCGGCCCTCGACTCGCTGCGCACGATCAAGCGCGGCGCCGGCCCATACAGCAAGACCGTCCACTTCAAAAGCCGCACCCCCAAGGCGATGGTCATGGCCGGGTTCATCAGCTGCAACGAGCGCGACGTGCTCGACCGCCGGCTGCTGACGATCGCCAGCCAGATCATCAGCGACCGCATGATCCAGCGCATCCGCGAGAACGAGCAGCTGGTTTACAGCATCCGCTGCGGCAATCGCCCGGCCCGCGAGCTGCCCGGCACCGGGCTCATGATGGCCGCCGCGCCGACCGATCCGCAGAACGGCGACAAGCTGGCCGACACCATTCTCCAGATGCTGCACGAGTTTGCCGACCAGGGGCCGACCGACCAGGAGGTCACCACCGCCCGCAAGCAGCTCATCACCCAGCTCACCACGCGCATGCAGGACCCGCGCTACTGGCAGAGCGTCCTGGCCGACATGACCTATCGCGGCCGCGCCCTGGCCGAGATCCGCGAACTGCCCGACGTCTACAACACCTACACCGCCACCCAGATTCGCGACGCGGTGCGAAAATACCTCAAGGATGACCAGGTCGTTCGCATCATCGCCATCCCCGACGGCCCCCCGGCCGGCAGTGCTGCCGACCCGCAGCCGGCCCCGATGCGGCGCGCACCGGGCGAACAGCGGCCGGGCCGGCCGCCGCGCGGGTCGCGGCCCTGAGGCGCCCTGGCAAACGCACATAACCTATTGATATAAAAATTATTATGCATCAGAATCGCTTCGGCGTCGGGGCACGGCGCGCTTGAAAATGATGCGCACCTGTCCGCCCGACTGGTCGGCCGGCCGCCCGGTGAGATAATCCGCCGCTTCGCCGTCGCGACGATCGACTCGTCGCCGCGGCCGGCGTGGGAGCAGGCATGTCGGAATCGGTGGGCACCGAGCCCCGCAGTTCGCCCGGGGTCGCCACTCGCATCAAGCAGACGCTGCTCGGCGCGCCGCGCAACCTGCGCGACCCCTCGCTCAAGCACCACATCTCGCTGGCCGCGTTCCTGGCCTGGGTCGGCCTGGGCGCCGACGGGCTGTCGTCATCGGCCTACGGCCCGGAAGAAGCCTTCCGCGCGCTGGACGATCACATCCACCTGGCCATCTTCCTGGCGCTGGCCACGGCGTTCACGGTGGCCGTCATCTCATACTGCTACAGCCGGATCATCGAGCAGTTCCCGCACGGCGGCGGCGGATACATGGTCGCCACCACGCTGCTCGGCCCGCGGGCCGGGGTGGTGTCGGGCGCGGCGCTGCTGGTCGACTACGTTCTCACGATCACCGTCTCGATCGCCAGCGGCGGCGACGCCGTCTTCAGCCTGCTGCCGAGCGCGTGGCAGCCCTACAAGCTGACGGCCGAATATGCCGCCATCGTCGTCCTCATCCTGCTCAACCTGCGCGGGGTCAAAGAGTCGGTCACCGTTCTCATCCCGATCTTCCTGACGTTTGTCGTGCTGCACGCCGCGCTGATCTTCGGCACGCTCGCGTGGCACATCGGCGAGCTGCCGGCGATCACCGGCCAGATCACTCACGGCGTGCGGAACGACGTCGCGACGCTCGGCTGGATCGGGCTGCTGGTGCTCATGGTGCGCGCCTACTCGTTCGGCGCCGGCACCTACACCGGCATCGAGGCCGTCTCGAATGGCGTCGCCATCCTGCGCGAGCCGCGGGTCGAAACCGGCAAGCGCACCATGCTCTACATGGCCGTCTCGCTGGCCATCACCGCGGCGGGCCTGCTGGTCTGCTACATGCTGCTGGCGGTCAAGCCGGTGGCCGGGCAGACGCTCAACGCCGTGCTGGTCCGCACGGTGTGCGGCGCGTGGCGCCCGGGCGGCGTGCCGCTCGGCCCGCTGCTGGTCTTCCTGACGGTCGGCTCCGAGGCCGTGCTGCTGCTGGTGGCCGCCCAGACCGGCTTCATCGACGGGCCGCGCGTCATGGCCAACATGGCCCGCGACAGCTGGCTGCCGCGGCGCTTCGCGGCGCTGTCCGACCGGCTGACGACGCAGAACGGCATCGTGCTGATCGGCATCGCCGCCATGGCGATCCTCACCTACACCCGCGGTCACATCGGCCTGCTGGTGGTCATGTACTCGATCAACGTCTTCATCACATTCTCGATGTCCGAGCTGGGCATGGTCCGCTACTGGTCGCGCCGCTTCCGAGTTCAGCGGCGCAGCGCCGGCCGCGACCTGGCGATCCACTCCACCGGCCTGCTGCTGTGCTCGTCGATCCTGGTCATCATGCTGGTCGAGAAGTTCACCGCCGGCGGCTGGGTCACCGGCATGGTCACGCTGGCGCTCATCCTGGTGTGCGTCGCCATCCGCAAGCACTACGACACCGTGTCCAGCCTGATCCGCGATGTCGACCGCACCTTCGCCAACCTGCCGAACCTGCTGCGCAGCGCCAACCCGGCCGGCGCGCCGGACCCGGCCAAGCCCACCGCGGTCATCCTGGTCGGCGGCTACGGCGGACTCGGGCTGCACATTCTCATGAACGTCCTGCGGCTCTTCCCGGAGTCGTTTCACAACGTCATCTTCATGTCGGTTGGCGTGGTCGACTCGTCGTTCTTCAGCGGCGACGAGGGCGTCACCGGCGTCGAGGAGCGGACGCGCGCCGCGCTGCAGCAGTACGTCGACGTGGCGCGGCGGATGGGCAAGGCGGCCGACCTCGCCTATCGCCTCGGCACCGACGTGGTCGAGGAAGCGGCCACGCTGTGCGCCGAGCTGTCGAAGACCTACAGCCGCTGCGTGTTCTTTGCCGGCACGCTGGCCTTCGACCGCGCCCACTGGTACGACCGCATCCTGCACAACGAAACGGCCTACGCGATCCAGCGTCGGCTGAAGTTCGACGGGCTGGCGATGGTCATCGTGCCGCTCTTGCTGCGCCAGGCGACCAAGCCGTCGGCGGCGTAGCAACGCGTCAGGCGAAGATCCCCATTTCGCGGAACCGTTCCAATCTATTGCCGGGAATCTAATCGCGGCACTCCCGCGCGGCGCCTACGGTGTTGCCTGCGACATAGGTGATCGGGTGCCAAACGACGCTTAATCGGCGCCCTTATGGTGCCGGACAACTGACCCACAATCGGGTCACAAGGTATGATCCCCATGGTGAACCGGCCACGCCCGCACCACGCGACAATTCGGGCGATGCGGGCGGATGGGATTCGCCGAACGGCGGCGTGACTGATGTCCGATCTCGGCCGACCGCGGTTTCAGGTACGGCTTGACGCCGCCAGCGTCTGCTGGCCGGGCGGCACGACCGTCGCCGTGCCGTGGAGCGCGATGTCCGGGCCGAAGGGGATGCGCTCGTGGGGCAACGCCGCGCGGGAGATTGATCCGCAGATTCCGGCCAATCTGGACCTGCCGTGCATCGCATGCGGTGCTGCGAACCGGCTGGCCTGCCGGGCGGCCCGCTCCCGGCTGGCGGGCGGCGGCGAGCCGGCGACGATTCGGTGTTTCCGGCCTTTGTGGCTGGGGCTGGTGTTCGTCCTGCTTTTCATCCCATTCTTCAGCTTTGCTTCGGCGGTTCTGATCCGACCGGATCTGCTTTGGAACACGGATCCCGACGCGGCCGCGTATTTCTCCAGGCATGCCATTTCAAGATGGGCCGGCGCTGCCCTGTTTTCCGGCATGGCCATCGTTTTGGGATCCTTGCTTGTGATCGATCGCGTGTTCTTCTGGCAGGCGTTCACGCGCCGGCGCTGGGTCCGGTGGCTGAGAGTCGATCGGCGCGGCGTGGAGATCGAGTACAACGACGGCCACCTGGACCATCGACCGTGGTCGGACGCGCTGCCCAGTCGTTCGTCGCACGTGCTGCGCTTCTGCGGTGATCGGCCGAAGACTATCGCCTACTGCTTCGGCCTGATGCAACACGAGTACTCGCTGGATCTGCTGAACGGCGCCCGCGGATTGCCTTCGGTGGTGAGTCGGCGGGCGAAGAAGAGACAGTCCCGCCGAGCGTTTCTGTTGGTTCTGGGCCTGCTAGTAATGCTGGCGGTGATGATTGGGCCAGAGGCGATCCGCCGCGCGCCCGATCGCCATCCGGTCGTCGCGATCGCCCTCATGCTCGGGCGGGCTTGGCTGCCTTTGGTATTGATGTTCAATGGCCTGCTCAGGGCCCGCCTGGTTTGGCTGCTGCCGCGAGATTACCGCCTGCGGCGCTGCCTGCGTCACTGCTAACCCGGAACGATCCGACCCACCCCGCGCTTCCGCTATACTGCCGGTATGCACCTGCAAACCACGACCCACGCGACACTTCTGGCGCGGATCGCCGGGCAGGGCGGCGACGCCGCGTGGGGCGAGTTCGTGGCCCGCTATGGCGACCTGATCCGCGGCTTCGCCGTGCGCCAGGGCTTGCAGGCGGCCGACTGCGACGACGTGGTGCAGGACGTGCTCGTGAAGCTGGGCAAGGCGCTGCCGGGCTTTACCTATGACCCGGCCAAGGGGCGGTTCCGCGGCTATCTCAAGACGGTGGTGCTGCGGTGCATTTTTGATCTTTCCTGTCAGAGGCGCGGCGAGCGGGCGGTAGAGAAGATCGAAGAGCTGACGCAGGCGGCCGGCGCCAGCCCAGACGTCGACGACGCCTGGGAGGTCGAGTGGCGGCGCTATCACCTGCGCCAGGCGATGGGCGTGATTCGCGCCGAGTTCAACGACCGCGACGTGGCGGCGTTTCAGCAATACTCGGTCGACGGCGAAGAGGCCCAGGCGGTGGCGGCGGCGCTGGGTATGAGCCTGGACGCGGTCTATCAGGCCAAGTCGCGGATTCTGCGGCGGCTGGGCGAGCTGATCGAGCTGCAGGTCAAGGACGAAGGCTGACCGGTCCAACGGCTCGCGCGCAATCCAGGTACGCCAAGCTCCGCGGAGTGGTGCGGGTTCATGCCGGGAACGTCCTCCGACTGGTTCAGCGATCCGGGGCTGCTGCTCGCCGAGCTGCGCCGCGAGCGGCACGCCCGGGCCGGCAAGCCGCAGATCGACGGCTACGACGACGTGCAGGAGGTCCACCGCGGCGGGCAGGGCATCGTCTATTCCGCGACGCAGCTCTCCACCAAGCGGCGTGTCGCCATCAAGCTGCTGCGCGAGGGCATCTACGCCTCGGCCACCGAGCGGCGGCGCTTCGAGCGCGAGATCGACCTGGCGGCGGCGCTGCGCCATCCGCACATCGTGCAGGTGTATGACAGCGGCGTCGCCCGCGACGGGCGGCACTATTGCATCATGGAGTATGTCCCCGGCGCGGCGATCGACGAGTTCGTCGGCCGAACGCTGCGCGGCGCGAAAGGCGCGTCGTCCGACGGCGACCGCGACACGCGGGCGCTGCTGGCACTGTTCGAGAAGGTGGCCGACGCGGTCAACTATGCCCACCAGCGCGGCGTCATTCACCGCGACCTGAAGCCGAGCAACATTCGAGTGGACCCGGAGGGCGAGCCGCGCGTGCTGGACTTCGGATTGGCCAAGGCGAGCGGCTCGCTGGGGCCGGACAATCCGACGGTGGCGCTGTCGGTGACCGGGCAGTTCATGGGCTCGCTGCCGTGGGCCAGTCCCGAGCAGGTGCGCGGCGAGCCACTGGACGTGCGGTCGGATGTCTACTCGCTGGGCGTGGTGCTCTTTCAACTGCTGACCGGCAAGTTCCCCTACCCGATTGGCAGCAACCTGCGCGACACGGCCGACTCGATTCTGAACGCCGAGCCGCTGCGGCCGTCGGCGATTTCGCGCGGGCTGGACGCCGACGTCGACACGATCGTGCGGACCTGCCTGGCGAAGGACGCGGCGCATCGTTACCAGACCGTGGGCGACCTGGCGCGCGACCTGCGCCACTACCTGGCGGGCGAGCCGATCGAGGCGCGGCGCGACAGCGCGTGGTACACGCTGCGAAAGACGGTGCGGCGCTATCAGCTCGCGGCGATCATGGGGCTGATCATCTTCGCGACGCTGGCGACCGGGTTCGTCTTCTCGCTGGTCTTCTGGCGCGACGCCGTGCTGGCGCGCGACAAGTCGCAGGCCGCCGAACTGCACGCACAGCGCCGCTTCGAGGACGTGCGGCGGATGGCCAGCTCGTTCATCTTCGAGGTGCATGACCGCGTCGAGCCGCTGACCGGGTCGACGCCGGTGCGGCAGTTCATCATCGAGAAGGCGCTGGGCTATCTCGATCGGCTGGCGGCCGAAAGCGGCGACAACGAGTCGCTGCTGAACGACCTGTCGGGCGCGTACGTGAAGGTGGGCGACGTGCAAGGCGGGCTGCCGGTCTCCAACGTCGGCGACACGGCCGGGGCGATGCGCAGCTATCGTGCCGCGCTGGCGCTGGCGCAGCGCTGGCGCAAGCTCGACGGCAATTCGCCCGACGCGGGCTACCGCATCGCCAACTGCTGGGATCGCATCGGCAACCAGTCGGCCGGCCTAGGCGACTCGGCGGCGGCGCTGGAGGCGTATGAGAATTCGCGCCACGAGCTCGAGCAGGTTCTGCCGCGCTTCGGCGACACGCTGCTGGTGCGGCGCAGCATTGCCGGCATCTACTCCAAGACCGGCTCGATCTACCTGAACAGCGGCGAGACCGAGCGCGGCATGAAGACGCTGGAGCAGTCGCTCGCGCTGATGCGCACGCTGGCGGCACAGGAGCCGAACAACAAGTCGTGCGTGCGCGACCAGACCGTGCCGATGATGAAGATCGCCCAGCAGCTTTGCTACATTCACCGTGAAGCCGACGCCATGAAATACCTGGACGAGGCGATGGGCATCTTCACGAAACTGGCCGCCGAAGACCCCAACGACATGCTTCGCCAGCGCGACATCAGCGTCTGCGCCGACCTGATCGGCACGGTCGAAATATCGCGCGGCCGGCTCGACGCCGCCGAGCAGATCTACCGCCGCGGGCTCGAGATCGCCCGGCGAATGGTGGCGGCCGACCCGCGAAACGTGCTGGTGCAGCGCGACCTGATGGTCGGGCTCAACAACATGGGCGACGTGCTGCGCCGCCTGGGGCGCGCGGCCGAATCGGAGGCCGTGCACCGCGAGGCGCTGGCGATCGCCCACACGCTCATCACGCTCGACCGGGCCAGCGCGCTGTATCGCTGGGACGCCAGTTTCGCGCGGCGGCGGATTGCCGAGACGCTCCAGGTCCAGAAGCGCTACGCCGAAGCGGCCGAAGAGTGGCGCCGCGCCAGCGACACGACCGAGATGCTGCGCCGGCTCGACCCGCACGACGGCAAGCTGCTCGGCAACCTGGCGCTGGAGCAGACCGGCATGGCCGAGGCGCTGCGCCTGTGGTGCTCTGGCGCTGACGCCCCGCCGAAGGAAGAGCGCGACCGGCTGCTCCGCCAGGCGCGCGACCTGTATTGCAGCGCCGCCCAGTTACTCGCGCCGCCCCAGGCCGACGGCACGCCCTTCCCCGGGTCGCTGGACGATATCCAGCAGCTCGATCGCGTCGCAGGCGTGTGCGACGCGCTGCTGGCTGAGCCGGCCGCGCCCGTCGAGCCACGGCCCGCGGCGCCCGTGCCGAGCGCGACAGCGGGCGACCCGGCTCAGTAGAACGTGGTTCGCGTGCGATGGTGTGCCACCTGCACGTCGGGCTGCCGGGCGCGGTTCCACAGCCACCAGTCGATCTGCCACGCCGGCACCATCACGCGGCGCTGCGCCAGCGCGGCGACCATCCGATCGACCGCGACCACCGTGGCCGCCCGCAGCTCGACCTCGTCCGGCCCGCCCGCGGCAAGTTCAATCTCCTGGTCGATCTGCCGCGCCAGCTCCGGCTCGACCGCCACGATGCCCAGGTGGCGCAGCGCCTGCGGCAGGCGATAGTCGGCAAACGCGGTCAGCGCCTCGAGCCCCTCCAGCCCGTCGTGTCCGGCGGCCTGCCACGCCACCGACAGGTCCAGCGCGGCGATCTGGGCGCGCTTGGCGAAGAAGACCGGCTGCCCGGCGTACTCGGCCACGTCGCGAAACGAATCGAAGTTGGTCAGCAGCAGCATCGCCAGGTCCCACGCGCGATGGTTGACCGAATCGACCGCGTCGAAAAACTGCCCGTCGAACCGTTCGATCAGCGTCTGGCCGGTCTGCCGGGCGATCGCGTCGCGCTCATCGACCAGCGGCAGCGCGCCGCCGCAATCGAGCGCGGCGCGAAACGCGGCGGCCGACAGCGTGGTCCAGTAGCGCGGGTCGAACCACCTCGGCTCGGTGCGGACGGCGGCAATCAGCGACGCCAGGAAGGCCTCGAAGCCGCGCCACGTCTGCCCGTCGAGCGTGAACTCGGGGCGCGGCCCCCAGAAGCAGAAATTGAGCGCGTCGGCCAGCAGCACCAGGTTGGCGATCTGGCGGCGCGACCCGGGCAGATCCGCGAGCAGGCCGTGGCCGGACGGCGCCAGTTCTGCACCGCGCAGCGTGGCGGCCCAGGTTGATATCGCGTCGTCATCGAGGCGTACCCGCCGCGCCGCGGCGACCACGGCGCGGGTGGTGTCGAGCACGATCATGCGGCCGATGCTAGCCCGGCATTGCACGGCGGGCAAAGCGGCCGAACACGGCGCGAGCAATTGCTTGCTCGCCGGTCGCCTTCGAAGCGCCGTCCGCGGCAGCGCTACTTCGCCGGGCGCGAGGTCGCCGAGAGCGAATCAAAGACCTTCACGGCGTCTGCAATCGGGGCCTCTTTCCCAAGCTTGATTCCGACGATGTTGCCCTTGTCGTCGCGCTGGACGGAGATGTTGCGCGGATCGGACGGCGCTGAAGTAACCGGCAACGTCTCCAGATCTAAGGAGATCTTGCCAATGACGCGATTGACTTCGGCACCCGTTGCGGACGAGGTCACGTCGCGCCGAGTGGCGACGACGATTTCGGCGTCCAGACTCGTCCGCAGCTTGCCGTCCGTGCTGATTTGTGGGACTAAAGAATAGCGCTCGCCGGGAGGAGACTCGTAGGTGAACCGCGCCCCCGGGGCGAGCGAGATCGGCCCCCCGGTGGGGCCAACCCCGGTCAGGTCGCTCAGGTTGATCTTGTTCGCCATGCCCCACGGCGGCACGAGGACGAGCAGCAGGCTGTCGTTGGGCACCTCGAACCGGCAGGCAATTCCGCCCACGGTCACACGATGGATGTTGTTCGCAAAGCCGGTGCCGCGAACCGTGACGACCGTGAACTGATCGACCCAGCCGTGCGCGGGCCGAATCGAATCGACCGTGATCGATTTCGCCCCGCCGGTGCTCTGCACCGGCACGAGCGCCTGCGAGTCTGTCAGCATCTGCCCCAGCGTTCGCGCCCGCAGCGCCAGCACCTGCCGCTCGTGTCGGCCGGCGCTCGAGACCTGGCCGACCGCCTGCTCGGCCTCGTCGAGCGCGACCGCCTGCTCCCACGCCTGAAGCTCGCCGATTCGCCGCGGCTTGCAGAGGCCGGGGCGCTCGAGCGGCGCCCAGCGCGTATTGCACTGGAAGACGAGATAGTCGTACGGGTCCTTGGTCTTCGGGCGGGCGGCCGCGCCGACGGAGGCCTGCCGATCGGCGACGGCGCGCTGGGCGTCGGCGCCACCTGCCATTTCCACCTGGCGCTCGTCGTCGTTGTAGGGGTAGATGCCCTTGAGATAGGCGCGGTGCACGAGCACGATCGCCATGGCCGGGAAGGAGCGGTTTTCCAGCCGCCGACCGGGGTCGGACTGCTTGCCGTTGACATCGCGCAGCGCGAAGTAGCGCGGCTCGACGCGGAAGCCGAACGAGTTTCCGCCGGCGGTGTAGGCCGTGCCGACCGAGAGCGTTGACGCGGTGCGGGCGTCTTCCTCGAACTTCCGCGCGTAGTCCAGGAACGCGTTCGCCTGCGTGCCGAAGCCGACCATCGCCAGTTGAAAGGCGAGCGAATAGAGCTGCCGGCGGCTGTTGAGCAGGTCGAGCACCTGCGCGTCGAGATTCGGGAAGACGGCAGCCACCTGAATCGGCGGGCTGGAATAGGGGAACCTGGACGACAGGTATTCGAGGTTGGGTCCGGCCGCGTCGGCGGCGGCGCCGGCGGTCCGGGCCGGGCGGGCGAGGTCGACCGTGACCGTGATGTCGGCGAGGTAGCCGGTGCGCGTCTCGTAGCCGGGCTGGAGCGAAACCGTCAGCGGGCAGAATAGGAACTCGTAGTCGCGCAGCTTGTGGCTCTCCGGGTCGAAGAAGAATTTGAACAGCGACTGCGTCACCAGGTCGCCGCAGGCGATGATCAGCGCCTCGCGGGCGGAGATGCGGAACTCGCCGGTCGGGAAGTTCAGCCCCGGCGACAGGCCGCCCACCGCCGCCAGCGCCAGGCGATCTTCCTTCTTGAACGGCGGGCCGGTCTCGACCGGCTGCGAGGTCGGCTTGAAGCCGGGCAGTGCGTCGGGGGTCGGCTCGGGCTGCGACGCGGCCACGTCCAGCAGGCCGAGGGTCGACTTCACCAGCGCGTTGTCCTTGAGGTCGGGATTGGAGGCGACCAGCGACTCCAGCATCGCCTTCTGCATCTTGGATTGCTGCTGCGCGGCGCGGAACGCGTTGATGTCGTTGGCCCGGCCGAACTGCGCCAGCGTCGCCAGCGACTGCTCGATGTTGGCGCGGACAGCGACCTGCACGTCGAGCGCCTCGGACGAAAGCTGCCGCACGGCCCCCTGCGGCTTGATCGCCAGATCGAAATAGTCGGACGCCTTCTTGTCGAGATCGAACTGGAAGCGATTGGACGGCCCGGCCACGAACGGCACCGAGACCGAGGCGAACCCGTAGCGCTCGACGTTTTTCGAGACGGCGTCGAGCTTCATCGCAGCGCGCCGACCTTCCGAGCAGCCCAGTCCGAGCGCGATGGCCGCGCCCATGCCGATCCGCCACGTTGCCGCCCGCCGCACCCAGCCCGCTGCCATCGCCGTCGCTCCTTTCATTACTAATCAGAGTCGTACTGGAATCGGGTTGAGGGTACCCGCGACGGCGCGGCCGCGTCAATTGGATAATCTCGCACCCATTCAGGCGTTATCCCGGGGGCCCGGAGGTGGAAACCCAAACTCGACGCGTGGTCGACCGGCCGCCGGGCAGAATTACTCCCGGCGCCGATTCATGCTACGCTTACGCCGCATGGATTCAGAAGCCCCGTTGCCGCCCGACGAACGCCCGCTCGAGCAGCGCGTCCCCGAGCCGATCGTCGCCACGCCGCGCGATCTGCCCGCCGCGCCGGACGACGGCGGCGAGCCGCCCTGGTGGCGCCCGACGATTCGCGACCTGGCGGCCCATCTCGGCTGGCGCTGGGTCCTGCTGGCTCCGATCGCGGGGCTGGTGCTCTTCGCCGCGCTGGTGCTGGTGAAGCCCAGCGCCGTGGTCATGACTTTTCCGATCGGCTTTCACCTGGCGTGGTTCAGCGGCGCGGTCGGCATCTCGCTGGCCGGATATCTCGTCCGCGTCGCCGTGCGGGCGCGACGCGAGCCGTTCTGCATTCACTGCGGATACACGCTGACCGGCCTGCCCGACGGCCATCGCTGCCCGGAGTGCGGCCGGCCGTTCAGCCTGCGCGTCATCGAGGAGTATCGCCGCGATCCGCGCTGGTTCATCGAGCGCTACCGCGCCGGGCGACAGATGCCGCGCATCGAAGCGCCGTTCAACGCCGGCCCGGTGCAGCGCCCGCCGCAGGATGGCACGAGCTGAGCGCGCGGTGCGACGCCGCGCCCACCGGCCGCATCGACCCGGCTAGCGCGGCGCGATCGGCTCGATCAAGGCGGCCGTGCCATAGCAGAGCACTTCGGTGGCTCCCTGCCGGCCGATGTCCGAGGCGTCGTAGCGCAGCCCGAGAATGGCGTTGGCGCCGATCGCGACGGCGTGGTCGACGATCAGGTCGTAGGCCTGCGAGCGGGCCTGCTCGCACATCTCGGTGTAGGCGCCGATGCGCCCGCCGATGATCGACTTGAGCCCGCCGAGAATGCCCTGCGAAATGGTCGGCGCGCGGACAATGATCCCGCGGACGACGCCCAGGTACTTCGCCACGCGGTAGCCTTCGATCGTGAACGTGGTCGTAACGGGAATCGACATCGGCTTCTCCTGGCTCGCGGCGCGGCGCTGCCGTCCCGCACCGGACGTGCGGGCAGTATAGTATTCGCCGAACCGCGCGCCAGCATCCGCCGCGGCCGGTCCGCGCGGACCCGCTCCGCACCGCGGGCGGCCTTGGCGCGGCGACCTTGCCGTGATCGTCCTGGGAGAGGTGCATGGCTGAACCCACGCGTATCGAGTCCATCCTGCACGAGCAGCGCTGTTTTGCCCCGTCGCCGGCGTTCGCCGCCGCGGCCCACGTCCAGTCGCTGGACGAGTATCGCGAGCTGCACGCACGATCGCTGGCCGACCCGGAGCGCTTCTGGGCCGAGGCCGCCGCCGATTTTCATTTCTACCGCAAGTGGCACCGCGTGCTCGAGTGGCAGCCGCCCTTCGCCAAGTGGTTCGTCGGCAGCGCCACCAACGTCTGCTACAACTGCCTGGATGTGCCGATCGCCCGCGGCCGCGGCGAGCACGACGCCATCGTGTGGGAAGGCGAGCCGACCGACGAGCTCGGCCGGCCGCGCGAGGTCCGCCACCTCACCTACCGGCAGTTGCTGACCGAGGTCTGCCGCTTCGCCAACGCGCTCAAGAAACTCGGCGTGCGCAAAGGCGACCGCGTCACGCTCTACATGCCGCTGGTGCCCGAGCTGGTGGTCGCGATGCTGGCCTGCGCCCGCATCGGCGCGGCCCACTCGGTGATCTTCGGCGGCTTTGCCGCGCCCGCCATCGTCGATCGCGTCAACGATGCCCAGTCGCGCGTGGTCATCACCGCCGACGGCGGATGGCGCCGCGGCCAGGTCATTCCGCTCAAGGCCAACGTCGACGAGGCCGCCGGCCTGACGAAACTCATCCAGCAGGTCGTCGTGCTGAAACGCTGCGCCAACGACGTGACGATGGCGCCCGGGCGCGACGTCTGGTGGCACGAGCTGGTCGCCGGCTGCTCGGCCGACTGCCCCGCCGAGCCGCTCGACGCCGAGCAGATGCTCTTCCTTCTCTACACCTCCGGCTCGACCGGCAAGCCCAAGGGCATCCTGCACACCACCGCCGGCTACATGGTCTATACCGCCTACACGGCGCGGCTGGTGTTCGACCTCAAGCCGGACGACCGCTACTGGTGCACGGCCGACATCGGCTGGATCACCGGGCACAGCTACGTCGTGTATGGCATCCTGCCGCACGGCGTCACGACGCTGATGTACGAAGGCGCGCCCAACTTCCCGGCGTGGGACCGCTTCTGGCAGATCGTCGCGCGGCACAAGGTCACCAAGCTCTACACCGCCCCCACGGCAATCCGCGCCTTCATGAAGCAGGGGCCGGAACTGCCCGCAAAACACGACCTCTCGTCGCTGCGCCTGCTGGGCAGCGTAGGCGAGCCGATCAACCCCGAGGCCTGGATGTGGTATCACGAGCACATTGGCGGGAAGAACTGCCCGATCGTCGATACGTGGTGGCAGACCGAGACGGGCGGCATCCTGATTTCGCCGCTGCCGGGGGCGACGCCCACCAAGCCCGGCTCGGCGACGCTGCCGCTGCCGGGCATCGATGCGGCGATTCTCGACTCGTCCGGCGTGGAGCAGCCGGCCGACGGCGGCGGGTACCTCTGCCTGCGCAAGCCGTGGCCGGGCATGCTGCGGGGCATTTACAACGATCCGGATCGCTTCAGGAAGCAATACTGGTCGGAGATTCCCGGCACCTACTTCACCGGCGACGGCGCGCGGCGCGACGCCGACGGCTATTTCTGGATCATGGGTCGCGTCGACGATGTCATCAAGGTGTCGGGCCATCGCCTCGGCACGGCCGAGATCGAGTCGGTGCTGGTGTCGCACCCGGCGGTGGCCGAAGCGGCCGTGGTCGGATTTCCCGACGAGATCACCGGCGAGGCGATTGCCGCGTTCGTAACGCTCAAGTCCGGCAAGGCGCCCGGCGAGGCGCTGAAAAACGAACTGGCGCAGCACGTGGCGCACCAGGTCGGCGCGCTGGCGCGGCCGAAGTCGATCCGCTTTGCCGAGTCGCTTCCTAAGACGCGCAGTGGCAAGATCATGCGGCGGTTGCTGCGCGAGCTCGCGACCACCGGGCAGGTGCGCGGCGACACCACCACGCTCGAGGATTTCACAGCCGTCGCGCGGCTCGGCGCCGAAGAGTAGCGCGCGGCGCGGCGCGCCGCGATCTGCCCGGCGCCGTTCACGCGTGCCGCGCAATCGCGACACACCCCTTCGCGCCGAAACAAAAACCGCTAGAATACACGGCAATTCGGGCCGTCGCGCAGCGGCGGCCCGGGCGTCTGACATTGATCTCGCGGGCGGCGGCGCGGTGCCGTCTGGCGGGGTTTCGAGATACGGACACGCCGCAGAGGTTCATACGCATGGACGCAGAATGCAAACTGCGGGTCGGCAACGAGCAGTACGTCGGCAAGGCGCGGATCGACGACGACTACATCGATTTCGTCGGGCCGACCAAATTCCGCTTTCGATTGTCTGAAATTCGCGAGCCGGCATTTTCGGCCGGGGCGCTGCGCTTCGAGTTCCACGGCAACAAGATCGCCATCAACGTCGGCGAGCGCACCGGGCGCTGGTACGACTCGGTCGTGCACCCCAAGTCGCCGGCCCAGAAACTCGGCGTGCGGCCCGGCGAATCCGTCCGCCTGGTCAACATCGATGACGAGTCCATCATCCTCTCCCTGCGCGAGGCCCGCGTTCAGATGACCACGGACCGCGCCGGCGTCTTCGACCACATCCTGCTCGGCGTTGAGCGTCCGGCCGATCTTCGCCAGGTCTCCAGCCTCGCCGAAACCCTGCCCTCCCAGGGCATCCTCTGGATCTGCATCCCCAAGGCCAACCGCGCCGTCACCCAGAGCAACGTCATCGCCGCCGCGCGGGCCGTCGGCCTGAGCGACATCAAGGACGTCAGCCTCAGCGAAACCTACCAGGCCCACAAGCTCGCCCGGCCGGTCATCGCCCGCCGCAAGGGGGCGGCCGTCAAGCCGCGCGCCTCGGCCACGGCGTGAGCGCCCCGCCGCGCCCCGACGACTCAGCCCGCGATCCCGCTCTCGCCGCACCGCCGCGCCCCGCGCTGCTCATCTTCGATCTCGACGGCACGCTCACCGTCCCGATGCTCGACTTCGACGCCATCCGCGCCGAGATCGGCCTGCCGCCCGGCCCGATCCTCGAATCCGTCTCGCGAATGACCGGCGCGGCCCGGCAGCGCGCCGAGGCAATCCTCGAGCGCCACGAATCCCGCGCCGCCGCCGAAAGCGCGCTGCAGCCGAACGCCGCCGCCGTGCTGGCGCGCCTCCGCACCGCGCGAATTCCCGTCGCGCTGATGACTCGCAACACGCCGACCTCGGTGGCCGCCTTCCAGGCGCGGCACGGCCTGACGTTCGACCACGTGCGGACCCGCGCCGACGGCGTCGTCAAGCCCGATCCGCGCCCGGTCCTCGACATCTGCGCCTGCTTCGGCGTCGCGCCGCAGGCGAGCTGCGTGGTCGGCGACTTCCGGTTCGATGTCGAATGCGGCCGCGCGGCCGGCGCAACGACGGTGCTCTTGCTGCCCCCGGGCCCCACACCCGACTGGGCGGCGCTGGCGACGCACGTCATTCGCGACCTGGCGGAGCTGCTGCCGCGGATCGGCCTCGCGTAGGTCTCGGACCGGTCTCGCGCCGTAACCTGGCGGCCGCCGGGCCGGGCCCGGTCGCCTGTCGCTCCCCCGTTGCACGATTGCCGCCGACGGGTAGGATGACTCGTTTTCCCCCGGCCGCGGCGCGGCGGGTGGCGGAGTCGTGCCCCATGATGAAGTGGCTGCGGACCCACAATCGCCAGGTGCTGGCGATTCTGACGGCGCTGATCCTCGTCTCCTGGCTCATCGGCGAGCCGCTGCGGCAGTTCCTGTCGCCCGACCCGTCCAAGGCGGCCGTCGGCGAGGCCTTTGCGTCCACCATCACCAATGCCAGCCTGGTGCCGGCCCAGAATACCACCACCATCCTCGAGGGGCTGGGCATCGCCTGGCGGCACATCGGCGGCGGCGCGACGGCCGGACAGGAGCCGCTCAAGATCGAGCACTGGTACATGCTCAGCACCGAGGCGGCGCGGGCCGGCGTGGCGGTTTCCGACGACGAGGTGCACTCGATGCTGGCGCAGCTGGCGCCGTCCGGCGTGCTCGACGCGATCCGCGATCGATACAAGGTCTCGCTCGACCAGATCGGCGAGGCGATCGCCGACTTCCTGCGCGTCCGTCGCTATCAGGAGCTGAACATCGGCTCGATCATTCCGAGCGAGCAGCAGATCCGCCACTACATCCGCGATACGCAGGAGCGCGTCGCCGTTCGGATGGTCTCGCTGCGGGCGCGCGACTTCATCATTCCGAACGAGCCCGTCGATCCGGCCGAGGTCGCCGCGCAGTTCGAGAAGTACAAGAATCGTCTGCCGCTGCAGGCCGATGAGATTTACGGCTACCAGTATCCGCGCCGCGCCCGCATCGAATACCTGCTGGCGCGCGTCGACGACGTGGTGCCCAAGATCACCCTCTCCGAGGACGAGATTCGCCACTACTGGCGGAAGAACAAGACCAACACCCGCTACACCCGCATCTCGTTCGACACGCCCGGGTCACAGCCGTCCAGCGCCCCGTCGGGTAACCCGACGCGCGTCGCCATGACCTTTGCCGAGGCCCGCCCGCTGGTCGAGGCCGACCTCAAGCGGCAACGCGCCGTCTCCCGCGTCCGCGACGCGATGATCCAGGTCGCCAGCGAGCTCTCCAAGCCGTGGCTCGGGCTGCCGGTCGGCGAGGACGGCTACAAGACCGGCCCGGACGAGGTGCGCGACCCGAACTACCTCGTTGCCGCCAAGGCGCGGTTCGAGGCCAAGCTGGGCTTTCCGCTGGTCTACCAGAAGCTCGAGCTGATGTCCGGCGCCGACCTCGGCAACGACCCGCAGATCGGCAAGATGGTCTCGATCGGCGAGTCGAAGGACCGGCTGTCGATCAGCGAATTCGCCTTCCGCGTGCCGGGCCAGTTTGACGCCGCCAAGGCCGGCGAAACGGCCCTGCGCCTGGCGCTGTACCAGACGCCCGATCAGCCGCTGTTCGTCGAGCGCGACGGCGGCCCGGCCGACCAGATGGTCTTCCGCGTGCTCGAGACGACCGAGCCGGCCGTGCCGAAGTCGATCGACGAGGTGCGGGCCAAGGTGGAAGAGGACGTGCGCTTCAGCCACGGCTACCAGCGGGCCCTTTCCCGCGCGCACGAGCTGTACGCATTGGCGCGCAACATCGGGTTCGACAAGGCCATTGAATACTCCCCCGACATTCGCAACCAGGTGCTGCGGCCGTTTGACGTGCCGCTCTTTGCGCGGCGCGAGTCGATGCAGCTCGATCGCGACGATCCGCAGAAGTTCATCACCGCGCTCATGAACAACGAGCCGACCTTGCAGCCCCCGGCGCTGGCCGTGCTGGGTGAGTCGCGCAGCGCCGCGTTCGTCGACGGCTGTTTCGCCATGACCGAGCCGGGCTGGACGTCGCCCACCTTCCAGCTCGCGACCAGCCACCCGGCCATGGCGCCGCCGCCCGGCAGCCAGCCCAGCGACAAGTTCAACGTCATTCCGCTCGCGCGGCTGGGCATTGTGCCGGTGGTCGAGCTGACCGATCACCAGCCCGTCCGGCAGGACACCTACACGCAGTACTACTCCAGCATGGGCCGGTCGATGCTCATGAGCCAGCGGAACGCCGCGGCGATGGCGCGCTGGTTCGATCCGCACGCCATCGAGAGCCGCTGCGGCTTCAGGCGGCACCTGCTCGAGTCGGGCAAGCACGTCCCGGTCGCGCCGAGCGAGCCGCCGCCCGCCGCGCCGGACACGATGTAATCCGAAATCTCCCCAGGCATGAACGACGCGGCGCGCCCGTCTAGTGCGCTACCGCGCCCAGCGCATAGGCCAGCACCACCACCGCCCCCAGGCAGACGCGATAGATCGCGAACGGCCGGAAGCGCCGCGTCCGCACGTAGGCCATGAACGGCTCGACCACCAGCGCCGCCGAGACGAATGCCACCGCGAAACCGACGCCCAGCGCCGCCGCCGCGTCGGCGTGCAGGTCGTGGCGATGCTTGACCAGCTTCAGCAGCCCGGCGCCGAACAGCGTCGGAAGGGCAAGAAAAAACGAAAACTCGGCCGCCACCGCG
>JAXMAO010000010.1:0-135434 GCA_046350375.1 Phycisphaerae bacterium | reverse complement strand
CCGCGGCGATCCTGCCGCTGCGCTCGGCGTCGAATGCCGGGTCGTGCGCCTGCTGTGGCGACGACTGTGCCTGCAAGTGTACGTGTGACGACTGCTCCGGCGACTGCGGCGACGACTGCGACTGCTGCTGCGCCGGCGGCGACTGTGACGGCTGCGGCGGCAAGTGCGGCGACTGCTGCGCCGCCGTCAAGGCCAAGTGCGACTGCTGCGGTGACGAGTGCACCTGTGACGACTGCCAGTGCGGCGACTGCTGCTCGGGCGGCGATTGCAAGTGCGACTCGTGCCAGTGCGGCAGCGACTGCTGCGGCTAGCCGCGGTCGATCGTCGCACCCCCGTTTGTGCAACCGGGCCGTTCGGCGCGCCGCGGCGCGTCGAGCGGCCCTCTTTCTGCGCGGTGAGCTGCCAGGGCCGCGCGGACGACGTCAATCGTCGTCATCCGCCTTCGCCGGCGTGGCGGCTGTCTCGTTCAGGTACTTCTGAAACTCGCCCATTTTGTAGGAGATGAAGCAGAACGCGTGGTGCAGCGCCAGGTATTCGAGGTCGGTCTTGTCGTCCTCGGCCTCGTGGCGCAGTTCGTTCAGCTTCGCCAGGATCGGTTCGGCCTTCATGGCGACGGACCTCGCGGCGGAGCGACGCCGGCCGGACACGCGCCGTCGGGCGGCTCCGGGGGCGATTGTCGCGCCACGCCGGGCGCGCGTCCAGCGCGTAGACGGTGCGCCGATGGCGCCGGCGACCAGGGGGCGCGGGGGTGGCGCGGCTACTCGCGCCGCACGGTGTTGATGGTGACGTCGTTGGTCGGCACGTCGTTGAACGTCGACGCGCCCTGGAGCGTCTGGACCGGGACGTTGTTGGTGGTGGGAACGGCGGCGATGGCATCGACCACGTCCAGCCCCTCGACCACTTCGCCGAACACGGTGAAGCGCGGCGGCCCGGTGTCGAGGTTGGTGTTGTTCCCGACGTTGATGAAGAACTGGTTGGTGCCCGAGTTCGCGTCGTTGCCGCGCAGCGCCAGCGAGATGGTGCCGCGGACGTTGGATCGGCCGTTGGGCGCCTCGGATGGAATCGCTGGGAAGCCGGCGCGCTCGGACAGGCGCGGGTTCGATCCGGGTCCGTTGCTGGTGAAGGCCCCGCTCTGAATCACGAAGTTATTGGGCGGCACGCGGTGGAAGACGATGCCGTCGTAGAGCCGCCCCTCGATGTAGCGATAGAAGTTCGCCACGTGGCCTGGCGCGGCGGCGCGGTCCATCTGCAGGACGATGTCGCCCAGCGAGGTGGACATGCGCACGCGGTTGGCGGTCACGACGCGGAAGCCGTCGGCCAGCGTGTCGTCGAAGCCGCCGGGGTTCGAGACGATGACGTTCCAGTCGCCCAGCGCGGCGCCGGCCAGGTCGAAGTCGCAGGTGAGCTGCGAGTCGCTGACGCGGACGACGTTGGTGGCGCTGATGTCGACCTGCCCGCTGCGCGACAGCCGCACGGTCGCGCCCACCTGGAAGTTGTTGCCCGACAGGCTGGTGATCGACACGGTCGTATCGACCTCGCCGTCGCTGGGGGAAATCGAGCGGACATCCGGGAAGTTGCCCAGCAGGTTCAGCTCGTGGGTCACCTGCGTGGTCGTTCCGAAGTTGTCGGTGATCGTCAGCACCACCGTAAACAGGCCGCGCTCGGCATAGGTGTGCTGCGGCATCGCGCCGCTGCCGGCCGGGCTGCTGTCGCCGAAGTCCCATGAGAACGTGGCGATCGACCCGTCGTCGTCGGTGCTGGTCGAGGCGTCGAAGTCGACCGTCAGCAACTGCGGCTCGTCCGGGCCGGTCGATTGCGACGTGAACGCGGCGGTCGGCGGAACGTTCGCCAGCACGTTGCGCTGCGCCGTTCCAGTGTCGTTGCGGTCGTCGGTCACCGTCAGGACGACGTCGTAATGGCCGGGCGCGGCGTAGGTATGTTCGATCACCGTGCCGGTTCCGGCCGGCGAGCCGTCGCCGAAATTCCACGAAAAAGTCGTCAGCGTGCCGTCGGAGTCAGAGCTGCCCGAGCCGTCGAACCGGACGGTGCGCGGCTGCGGCGCGTTGGGCAGCTGCGTCGCCGTGAAGCTTGCCGTGGGGGGAATGTTCGGCCCCTGCACGGCAACGGTCACCTCGGCGGTGGCGAGCCGCCGGCCGCCCGAGAAGAGATAGACCTGCACGCGGAAGGTGCCGCTGTTGGGGAAGGTGTGCTGGATCGATCGCCCGGTGCTGGTCGGCAGGTTGAGCGCCGTGGTGCTGTCGCCGAAGTCCCAGTTGATGTGGTCGGTCTCGGAATGGTTCGAGAGATTGACGGTGAACCCGAGCAGCAGCGAGTCGATCTGCTGGTTGACCTGGATGGTCGGCGCAGGCCGCAGCCCCGGCGGGACGCCGAGCATGCCCAGGTTCGGGCAGCCCTGCCCCATCGCCACGATTGGGACAACGAGTATGATCCACGCAAGTTGGCGCTTCATCGAACGATCCTTTTCCCTATCGGCGAACGGCAAAGGGGGAGCGCAGGTGGGTTTCCCCCAAATCAGTCATCCGGCGAGGCTTGCTCATTCTATGTCCGCTCGATGGTCGATTTCAGCCGGTCCCGTCCGATAGCCTGGAGCCCGCATGGCCCGCCCCGCCGCCAGTGCCGCCCGATCGCCCGCTCGCCCGGCTTCACCGGCCGCCCGGTCGGGCCGGCCGTTCGCCTGGCGGGCGTGGCTCGGGCCGATCGCCGTGGCCACCGTCGCCTGGCTGGCCTATTCGCCGACGCTGCGCGGCGGCTTCGTGAACTGGGACGATCCGGCCAATGTCATCGACAATTTGCAGGTCCGCGGCCTCGACGCCGCGCGGCTGGCGTGGATGTGGCGGACGCGCCACCTGGGCGTCTGGGAGCCGCTCGCCTGGATGCTCAAGGGGACGATCGTCGCCGTCGCCGGCGTGCGTCCGTTCCCGTTTCACCTCGTGTCGTTGCTGCTGCACGGGCTGAATGCGGCGCTCGTGTGCATCCTGGCGCGGCGCCTGCTGGCGCGTGCCGCGTGCGCCGAGCGGAGAGCCGATCTCGCGGCGGCGCTGGCGGCGGCGGTTTTTGCGCTCCATCCGCTGCACGTCGAGTGCGTCGCCTGGGTGAGCGGACAGCCTTACCTGCTGGCCGGTGCGTTCCTTCTGGCGGCGCTGATCGTCTATCTTCCGGCGTCGGCCGATCGACCGGCGACGATCGCGCGGCGCGGCGCTGCGGCGGCGCTGTTTGCGGCGGCCGTGCTCTCCAAGATTGCCGCCGCGCCGGGCGCGCTGCTGTTCCTGCTGCTGGATCTCCATCCGCTCGGCCGGCTGGCGCGCACCGCGACCGAGCCGCGCGGTCGGGTGCTGATCGAGAAGCTCGCCTTCCTGCTGCCGGCGGCGGCCGCGGCGACATATGTGGCGCTGGCGCCGACCATCGGGGCGCTGCCGGCCGAGTCGGGCGGCGCGGGGGCGCGGCTGGTCGCCGCAGCGGCCGGCCTCGCGACGCAGTCGTGGCACGTCGTGGCGCCGCTGGCGCTGTCGCCGTTCTACCCCGCGCGTGGCGCGGCGACGCTGCCGGCGCGCGAAACGCTGATCGGCGGCCTGCTGCTGATCGCACTGTGCGCTGCGGCGCTGCGCTGGCGACGCCGGCCGGGGCTGAGCGTCGCGGTCGCCGGCCTGCTGCTCATGCTGCTGCCGGCCGCCGGGCTGGTGCGGCACGGCGATCAGCTCATCGCCGATCGCTACGGCTACCTGTCGATGATCGGCCTGGCGATCGTCGCCGGCGCGGCCGCGGCGCGGCAGCGGGTCGCCCGCACGGCAGCGCTGTTGATCGTGGCGGCCTGGGGCGTTCTCGCGTGGCGGCAGTGCGGCATGTGGCACGACTCGCATGCGCTGTGGCAACACGCCCTCGCCGTGGACGGCCGCAACTGGCTGGCGCACAACAACCTCGCCAATGCCGACCTCGAGCGCGGCGACGCCGAAGCCGCGCTGGCCGGCGCCAACCGCGCCCTGGCCATCCGCGACGACTACGCCGACGCCTGGTTCACCCGCGGCCTGGCCTTCGAGCGCCTCGGCCGGCCGGACGCCGCCGCTGCCTATGAGCGCGCCGTGCAGCTCGTGCCGGCCCACGTCGCGGCGCTCAACCTCGGCGCGCTGCGGCAGCGCGCCGGGCAGCGCGCCGCGGCCGAGGCGATCTACGACGCCGCGCTGGCCGCCAACCCCGGCAACGCCGACGCCGCGGTGAACCGCGCCCTGCTGTGTTTCGAGCGGCGGCAGTTCGAGCGCGCCGGCCGGCTGATCGACGACGCGCTGGCGCGCGACTCGTTTCACGCCCGCGCCTGGCTGGTCCGCGGTCAGTTGCAGATGGTCGCCTCGGACTGGCCGGCCGCCGACGCCTCGCTGTCGCGGGCGGTCGAGCTGTCGCCGGCGCTGGCCGAGGCTTTCTACCAGCGCGCCTATGTCCGCGCCCGGCAGCGAGACGCGGTCGCCGCCGAGGCCGACTATCGCCGCTGCATTGCGCTGCGGGCCGATCATGTCGATGCGCGCGTCGGCCTGTCCGAGCTGCTGGCAGCGGTGGGGTCGGAGGCCGACGCGATCCGCGCCCTCGAATCGGCCGCCGCAATAGCGCCGCAGGACGTCCGCGTCGCCAACCGGCTTGCCTTTCGCCTGGCGACCGCGGCCGACGCGGCGTTGCGCGACCCGAAACGGGCGGTCGAACTGGCGACGCAGCTGTGCGTCCGGCTGCGCTACGAAAACGCCCAGACGCTCGACACGCTCGCCATCGCGCAGGCCGCCGCCGGTCTGTATGAGGCGGCCGTCGCGTCCGCCGAGCGGGCCGTTGCGCTGGCCCGGCGGCGCGGCCGGAACGAGCTGGCGGCGCAGATCGAGTCGCGGCTGGGCTACTATCGCCGGGGTCAGCCGGCCCCGGTGGGCGAGGCGGCCGCCAGCAGCGGCCCCGCCAGCGCCGCGGCCGATGGTGCGCCGGCCGACTGACGGCCGCGGTCGCGGGCACGATTCACAGCTCTCTTGACGCCCCTGCTAAGATGACCCTGAGACGGGAGCCAGATCATGACTCCGCATGATGTGCTGTCGGGCGTTGCCGCCGCGTCGGACGGGACCGAGTTCTACACCCCCATGCCGGCCGGCTATCGGCCCGGCAAGACCAAGTACGTCATCGTCGTCGGCACGGTGATGTCTGGCCTGGGCAAGGGCATCTTCGCCAGCTCGCTCGCCAAGGTGCTGAAGGACAAGGGGCTGACGGTCGCGCCCATCAAGCTCGAAGGCTATCTGAACCTCGACTCGGGCACGCTCAACCCGTTCCGCCACGGCGAGGTCTTCGTGCTCGACGACGGCATCGAGTGCGACATGGACCTGGGCACCTACGAGCGCATGCTCGACCAGGAGCTGACGCGGCTGAACTTCACCACCAGCGGACAGGTCTTCTCGCGCATTCTCGAGAAGGAACGCAAGGGCAGCTTCCTGGGGCGCGACGTGCAGATGATTCCGCACGTCACCGGCGAGGTGAAGGCGCGGCTGAGGGAACTGGCGGTCGCCAGCGACGCCGACATCGTCTTCGTCGAAATCGGCGGCACGGTCGGCGACGTTGAAAACGCATACTTCATCGAGGCGATGCGCCAGCTCGCCTACGAGGAGGGCGCCGGCTCCACCTGCTTCGTCGCCATCACCTACGTGCTCGAGCCCGCCGCGCTGGGCGAGCAGAAGAGCAAGGCGGCCCAGCTGGGCATCCGCAGCCTGCTCGAGTGCGGCGTGCAGCCGCACATCCTCGCCTGCCGGGCGCGCAACCCAGTCGCGAGGAAGGTTCGCGAGAAGCTGGCGCTCTATTCGAGCGTACCGCTCGACCGCGTCTTCTCGATGCACGACTGCGAGTCGATCTACATCATCCCCGAGATGCTCCGCGACGCCGGACTCGACACCGCGGTGATCCACATCCTGGGGCTGGCCGATCGCGTGCATCCTGAACTGGAGGGCAAGGCCCGCCAGACCTGGATCGACTACGTCGAGCGGATCCGCGCCGTGCAGCGGACCGTGCGGATCGGCATCACCGGCAAGTACACCTCGGTCCGCGACAGCTATGCCAGCGTCATCAAGGCGCTCGAGCACGCCGGCACCGCCTGCGGCACGCACGTCGACCTCGACTGGATCGACACCACCGACCTGGCGTCCGGCGGCATCGCGGAACGGCTGGCCGAGTGCGACGGAATCCTCACGCCCGGCGGCTTCGGGGCGCGCGGCGCCGAGGGCAAGATCGCCTGCATCCGCTACGCCCGCGAGCGCGGCGTGCCGTTCCTGGGCATCTGCTTCGGGTTCCAGATGGCGGTGGTCGAGTTCGCTCGGCACGTCGCCGGCCTGGAAGGGGCCAACTCGACCGAGATCGACGCCGAGCCGCGCCACCCGGTCATCGACATTCTGCCCGAGCAGAAGCAGATCGAAGGGCTGGGCGGCAACATGCGCCTCGGCGGGCGCGACGTCGAGATCCGCCCCGGCACGCTGGCCGCCGTGCTCTTCAGCAACGCCCGCGAGGTCCGCATGCGCTTCCGCCACCGCTGGGAGGTCGAGCCGCGCTACGTCGAGCGGCTGGAATCGGCCGGGATGGTCTTCAGCGGAAAGGACCCGCACTTTCCGATCATGCAGATTCTCGAGCTGCCGCCCGCGGTTCATCCCTACTTCGTCGCCACGCAGGCCCACGCCGAGATGACCAGCCGCCCGCTGCGGCCCGATCCGCTCTACCTCGGCCTGGTGCGGGCCGCGCTGGCGCGCCACACGCGCTGCGATCCGCCGGCGCGCGCCGAGCCGGCCGCCCGACCCGACGCCGCGCCGCGGGCCATCTCCGATGCCATTCCGCCCTGACGGGCCCGGCCGCCGCCGGCGGTGCGTGCGGCGCAGAGTGCCGCTCGCTATCATCCCGCGCCGACGGGCCGATCGCCGACACCGTCGGCCCGCCGCGATCGTTGACGCACAGGAGGCCGCTTGGCAAAGGTCACCATCTGGTTCGGTCTGCTGCTGGCCGCGCTGGGCGCGGCCGGCTGGCTGGAATCGTCCCGCGCAAGCTGGACCGCGCTCATCCCGTCGCTGTTCGGCGGGGCGCTGCTGGCGCTCGGGCTGGCCGCCGGCATCGCGGCCGACCACGCCCGCAAGCATCTCATGCACGTCGCCGTCATGGTCGGCCTGGTCGGCGCGCTGCTGACGATCTCGTCGCTGGTCGATGGCGTGCGCTATCTTTCCGGCGGCGCGGTCGAGCGGCTGCGCGCCCTGCCGTACCGCGTCGCGATGTGTCTGCTCTGCGCGCTGTTCGTGGCGCTGTGCGTGCGATCGTTCATCCAGGCGCGGCGAAAACGGGCCGCCGGAGCATGACCGCTTTCCGATTCTCCCGGCGTGCGCCGCGCTGTGCGGCGGCGCTGCTGACAATTCTGGCGGGCTGCCACGCCATCGACCAGCGCAACCCGTGGGGCGAGCGGACGCGCGACGAAAACCGCGTCTTCCGCGTCGACGGCCGCGACGACCGCAAGATCGTCTACCGCGACCGCGGCAACCCCAACGGCCCGCTCACGCTGCTGTTCCTGCATGGAATGGGCTCGTCCAAGGTCGCCTGGAAGGACGTCACCCCCGCGCTCGAGGCCGACTACCGCTGCATCACGCTCGACCTGCTCGGCCACGGCGACTCCGACAAGCCCACCGAGAACATCAGCTACGCCATGGGCACGCAGGCCGACATCGTCCGCAAGTTCATCGCCGAGCTGCGGCTGAACAACGTCGTGCTGGTCGGCCATTCGTATGGCGGCGGGTCGGCGCTGCTGGCGGCGCTGCCCGAGTTCGTCGGCGGGGCCGAGCCGGCCAGCGGCGCGCCGCGTCCGCCGATGGTCCGCGGCCTGGTGCTCATCTCGGCGACGGCGCTGTATTTCGACAAGCCAAACCTCCTGGCGCTGGCACAGGGGTCGAGCTGCTCGGTGTTCGAGGCGCTGCTGTGCAAGGACTGCGCCACGCGGATCGTGGTGGAGTCGTCCTACTACAACAAGCGCCGCGCGACCGAGGAGTTCGTCGCCGAGTATGCCCGCGTGTTTGCCGACCCGCGCGCCGTCTGGGTCTATGCCCGCATCAGCGACAGCGACCTGTGGCCCGAGCTGCGCGCCCGCCGCGCGCGAGAGACCGACTACCGCGCCGTTCGCGTGCCGGTGCTGGTGCTGTGGGGTCAGCAGGACCGCGTCGTGCCCGTGGACGTGATGCGCCGCCTGTGCGACCTGCTGCCGGACTGTCGCGGCGTGCTCATTCCCGATTGCGGCCACTCGCCGCCGCAGGAGCAGCCGGCCGCCGTGGCGCACTGAAATCGCGCAGTTTCTGGCGGATCGGGTCCTGCGCCCGGGCAGCGATCTCGGGCGGTGCGCGCCGACGACGCCCGCCGACGCCGCCGCGCTGAGTCGATCGTGCCGGTCGAACTCGACCAGCCAGCCGCGCCGCGCTGAGGCCGCGCCGCTTGACAGCGCGCCGCGCCGCCGGTTTCCATGTCGGAATGAGTTCCGCTGTTTCTCCCGCGAAAACCTTGACCGAACAGGCCCGCGTCGGCTGGATCGGCGCCGGCGTGATGGGCGCGTCGATGTGCGGCCACCTGCTGGCGCGCGGCTGCCGCGTCACGCTGCACACGCGGACGCGCGCCAAGGCCGAGCCGCTGCTGGCGCGCGGCGCGACCTGGGCCGACACGCCGCGGGCCGCCGCCGAGTCGGCCGACGCGGTCTTCACGATGGTCGGCTACCCGGCCGAGGTGCGGGCCGCCTACTTCGGGCCGCAGGGGGTGCTGGCGGGGCTGCGGGCCGGCGCGATCGCGGTCGACCTGACGACCGCCCCGCCCAGTCTGTCGCAGGAGATCGCCGCGGCGGCGCGCGAGCGCAGCGCGGCCGCGGTCGATGCCCCGGTCTCCGGCGGCGACGTCGGGGCGCGGAACGCGACGCTGTCGATCATGGTCGGCGGTGACGAGGCCGCCGTCGCGGCCGTCGCGCCGCTGCTGGGCTTCGTCGGAAAAACGATCTTCCGCCAAGGGGGCCCCGGCGCCGGGCAGCACGCCAAGATGTGCAACCAGATCGTCATCGCCGGCACGATGATCGGCGTGTGCGAAGCGCTGCTCTACGGCGCGGCCGCCGGGCTGAACCTGGAGACGATGCTCGCCAGCGTCCGTCCGGGCGCGGCCGGCTGCTGGTCGCTCGAGAACTACGCCCCGCGCATCCTGCGGCGCGACTTTGCGGCCGGGTTCTTCGTCGAGCATTTCATCAAGGACATGGCGATCGCGCTCGAAGAGGCCCGCCGCATGGCGCTGGCGCTGCCGGGGCTGGCGCTGGTGCAGCAGCTGTACGTGGCGCTGGCGGCGCAAGGGCACGGCCGCAGCGGCACGCAGTCGCTGGTCCTGGCGCTCGAGCAGCTTTCCGGCCGGGCCGGCGCGGTTCACGCCTGAGCCGGCGGCGCCGCGCCGGGCCGCAAGCACTTCGCCAGCAGCCGCGCCAGCAGCATCGGCGGCAGGTGGCGCTGCACGACCGCCGAAAGGCGGTTGCTCCACCCCGGCACGATCAGCGCCCGGCCGGCCGCCAGTCCGCGCAGCGCCGCCTGCGCGACCGCCTGCGGCTCGGCGCCCAGCTTCAGAAACTCGCCGCGCCGCTGCTCCAGCCCGCCATGGTCGAAGAACTCGGTCCGCGTCGTGCCCGGGCAGAGGCACGACACGACCACGCCCCGATCGGCCAGTTCGGCCCGCAGACCGAGCGAGAAGTTGATGACGAACGCCTTGCTGGCGGCGTAGGCGGACATGAACGGGAACGGATTCAACCCCGCCAGGCTGGCGACGTTCAGAATCTGCCCGGCGCGGCGCTGCAGCATGTCCGGCAGCAGGGCATGCGTCAGCCGCACGACCGCGTCGATGTTAAGCCGCAGCATCCGCTCCACCGCCGCCGGGTCCTGTGCGGCGAAGTCGCCATACTCGCCCGCGCCGGCGTTGTTGACGAGCACGTCAGTCGAGAATTGCTCGCGGCGCAGCGCCTCGACCAGCCGGTCGCCGGCGTCGGCGGCGGTCAGGTCGAGCGCGATCGCGGTGGCGTTCGGGCAGCCCGCGCCGCGCAGCGCGTCGCGCAATTCGATCAGCCGATCCGCGCGCCGCGCCACCAGCGCCAGCCGCGGCCGTTGCGGCGCCAGCGCCTGCGCCAGGGCGCGCCCGATGCCGCTCGACGCCCCGGTGATGACCACGCCGCGGTCGGTCCATGAGTATCGGGCCATGCGCGCCTCCGCGCGCATGGTAGCGGGCGGTGCGCGGCTGGGCGATTGCCCGGCGCGGAAGCCGCGCGCGGCGCACGCCCGCGGCGGCGCGACCGGCGATGATCTCGGACCTCGCACCGCGAACGTGAAGCGTTCAGGCCGCCGGGCCGATGCAGGGAGCGTCGCGGAGGCTGCGCATCGCGGCCGGCAGTCTAAGCGTTCGCGCGGCGGGGGGAATGTTGCGGTGGACATTGCAAGTATCGTCGGACTGCTCGTCGGCTTCGGCACGCTGGGCTACGTCTTCTACGAGGTGTCGCACGGGCACCTGGCGATGTTCTATTCGATGGAAGGCGTGCTCATGGTGGGCGTGGGCAGCATCTCCGTCACCTTCCTGGCGATGCCGCTCGACAAGGTGCTCGCCATTCCCGGCTTCATCAAGCGCTTCCTGCTCAACAAGTCCAAGCCGCCGGGCCAGGTGATCCAGTCGGTCGTCAAGCTTGGCGAAAAGGCGCGGCGCGAAGGCTTCCTCTCGCTCGAAGGCGACATGGAGAGCATCAAGCAGGTCGACGGCTTCCTGGCGCAGGGCTTCCGCATGGCGATCGACGGCCTCGAACCGGCCGCCATCGAACAGACACTGCGGATGGAAATCCTCGCCATGCAGGAGCGCCACAAGGCCGGCAAGAAGTTCTTCGACCTGCTGAAGCTCTACGGCCCGGGCTACGGCCTGGTCGGAACGCTGGTCGGGCAGGTCGGTATGTTCGGCAACCTGGCGACCGCCGACGTCGGCAAGCTGGGTCACATGCTCGCGCTGGCTGTCGTGGCCACCATGTACGGCGCCATTCTCGCGAACGCGATCGCCGGGCCGATCGGCGACAAGCTGGGCATGCGCTCGAGCGAGGAGATTCTCAACCGCGAGATGATGCTTCAGGGGGTGCTGTCGATCCAGGCCGGCGACAACCCGCGCATCACCATGGAGAAGATGCTGGCGTTCATCCCCGGTCCGCATCGCGAGAAGGTCCGCAACGCCGCCTAACCGCGGCCGCGCCGCCGGAGCCTCGTCATGGCCGACCACGCCAAGGAGCACGACAAGGAACACGAGGACCATGGCAGCCATGGCGGCGGCCATGGCGGCGGTCATGGCGGCGGCCACGGCGGTGGCGGGCATGGCGGCGGCGAACACGAAGGCGCGCCCGAGTGGCTCATCTCCTTCGCCGACAACGTCGCGCTGCTGATGGGCTTCTTCGTCATCATGCTCGCCATGAACATGAAGGCCCCCAAGCCCGCGGCCGCGGGCGGCACCGGCGACCAGGCCCAGTCGGGCGCCACGACGCAGTCGGGCATGCTCGACCTGGTGATCGGCATTCGCGAGGCCTTCAACAACCCCGTCAGTCCCGACTCCAACGACCCGAGCGACCTGCCGCTGATCGCCTATCTCCGCCAGCGGCGCAACAGCGTCGATCCGCAGCAGCCCGGCCCGCTCGGCAAGGATCACGACGTCCAGTCCATCCGTCCCAGCGACTACCGCGGGCTGTGCGGGCGCGTCCCCTTTTCCCACGAGCAGTCGCGCTTCGGCAAGGATGGCACGCGCACCGTGCGCGAGGTCGCCGAGCGCGTCCGCGGGCTGCGATTCATCATCGAGGTTCGCGGCCACGTCAGCGCCTCCGAGGCCGCCCGCGCCGCCGACCGCGGCATGGAGCTGGCGCTCGCCCGCGCCATGGCCGTCGCGAAGGGGCTGCACCAGCACGGCGTCCGCTGGAGCCAGTTGCGCGTCATCTCGTGCGTCGACAACGACCGGCTGAACCCGGTCGCCTACAACGAGGCCGGCAACGCCCCCAACGAGCGCGTCGAGATCATCGCCAGCGACAACGTCCTGCCCGACTACGTGCAGTCCGAGTCGCCCGCCGACGAGCCGGCCCACAAGCACTGACCGATGGGCGACTTGATCGTCGCTCGTTTCGGCGGTATTCGGGTCGCCATGACGGCTGACCTGCCCGCCAGTCCGCGCGACGGCGCGCCACCGCTCGGCGGCCCGGTTGTCATTCTGGGGGCGCGCGGCCTGCTCGGCACGCCGCTGGCGGCGCTGCTGGCAGAGCGGCCCGGCGTCGCGCTGCACGCCTTCGGCCACGCCGAGCTCGACATCACCGATTCGCGGGCCCTGGACGACGTGGCGCGGTTGCGGCCCGCGGTGATCGTCAACTGCGCCGCCTTCACACAAGTAGACACCTGCGAGTCACAGCCGGACCGCGCCGAGCGCGTCAACGCCGCCGCTGCCGGAGCCGTCGCCGCAGTCGCCCGGGCGGCCGGCGCGCGGCTGGTGCACGTCAGCACCGACTACGTCTTTGCCGGCGACCGCGGCGGCGCGTGGCGCGAATCGGACCCGACCGGGCCGGCCGCGGCGCTGTGCGTTTATGGCCGGACCAAGCTCGCCGGCGAGCGGGCCGTGCTGGCGGCCGGCGGCGAAACGCTCATCGTTCGCACGAGCTGGCTGTTCGGACCGGCCGGGCCGAACTTCGTCGCGACCATCCTGGCGGCCGCGCGATCGCGCCCCGAGCTGCGCGTGGTGAACGACCAGCGCGGCCGGCCGACCTACGCCCCCGACCTGGCCGCGGCAATCGTCGCGCTGCTCGACCGCGGCGCGACCGGCGTCGTTCACGTCGCCAACGCCGGGGCCTGCACGTGGCACAAGTTTGCTGGCGCGATCGTTCGAGCCGCGGGCCTGGCGACGCCCGTCCATCCGTGCAGCACGGCCGAGTTTCCGCGGCCCGCCCGCCGCCCGGCGAACTCGGTGCTCGACACGTCGCGCTATGAATCGATTGTCGGCTTCCCGATGCGCCCGTGGCAGACGGGCCTGGCGGAATACGTGACGCTGCTGCGCGCGCGGTGACGCGCGCCGCGCCGGCCGCGCGTCAGTCGCCGGCGCCGCCGGCCGGGGCCAGCTGCATCAGCCGCTCGACGATGCCGGGCAGCACATCGAGCGCGGTGTCGATCTCGTCCGCCGTGGTGAAGCGCGAGACGCTGAACCGGACCATGCCGCGGGCGTAGCGCTCTTCGACGCCCATCGCCACCAGCACGTGCGACGGCTCGATCGCGCCGCTGCTGCACGCCGAGCCGGCCGACGCACAGATGCCCGCCTCGGACAGCGCAATCAGGATCGCCTCGGAGTTGAGCGCCTCGAAGCTGACGTTGGTGGTGTTTGCGACCCGCCGCGCAGCGTCGCCGTTGACCCGCGCGGTGGGAAAGCGGCTGAGGATGCCCTGCTCCAGCCGGTCGCGCAGGGATGCAATTCGTGCGTCGTCCGTTGGCGTCAGCATCTGTGCCAGTTCGGCCGCCGCCCCCAGGCCGACGATGCCGGCGATGTTCTCGGTGCCCGGGCGGATGTCGCGCTCCTGGTGGCCGCCGACAGCCTGGCTCCGCAGCCGCGCACCCTTGCGCACCACCAGCGCGCCCGCGCCCTTGGGCCCGTGAAACTTGTGGGCCGACAGCGACAGCAGCGTCACCGGCACGGCGTGCAGATCGATCGGCAGCTTGCCGACCGCCTGCACGGCGTCGACGTGCAGCGGCACCCTCCGGGCGGCGCAGATCTCCGCCAGCTCGGCGATCGGAAAGATCACGCCGGTCTCGTTGTTGGCCCACATCACGCTGGCCAGCGCCGTGTCCGGCCGCAGGGCCGCGGCGAAGGCGTCGAGGTCGAGCCGGCCCAGCCGATCGACCGGCGTCCAGCTCACCGGGTAGCCGTCCTTCTCCAGCCGCTGGCAGCAGCTGCGCACCGCCGCGTGCTCGACCGTGGTGGTGACGATGTGCCGCCGCGCGGGCGTCGCGGCCAGCGTGCCAAGAATGGCCAGGTTGTCGGCCTCGGTGCCGCCGCTGGTGAACACGATGTCACGCGGCGCGGCGCGGACCAGCGCCGCGACCTGCTCGCGGGCCCGCTCGAGCGTGTGCCGGGCCTGCTGACCGGCGACGTGCAGGCTCGACGGGTTGCCGAATCGCTCGCGCAGGCAGGGCAGCATGGCGTCAAGCACGGCCGGCGCGACCGGCGTGGTGGCGTTGTGATCGAGATAGATCGGCGTCACGCGTGCATTATAGCCGCAGGCAGCGGGTTCACCGCCGCGAGCGCGTGCGCAGCTTGACGCCCGCGCGGCGCGGTTTGATAATGGGTCCGCATCGATGCAGACGCACAGGATTCGACTCGACGCGGCCGACGAAGCCGCGGCCGCTGCGAAGCGCGCCGCGGACGTGCTGGGCGCCGGCGGGCTGGTCGTTTTTCCGACGGAAACGGTTTACGGCATTGCCGCGTCGGCCGCACATCCGGCCGCGCTCGAGCGGCTGTGGGGCCTCAAGCAGCTCGCCCATCGACCGCCGTTCACGCTGCATGTCGGCAAGCGCGAGCAGGTCGAGCGGTTCGTGCCGCGGACCTCGACCGTGGCCCGCCGCATGATGCAGAAAGGCTGGCCCGGGCCGCTGACGCTGGTCTTTTCGGTGCCCGATCCGGCGGCGGCGGCCGCCTTCGCGGCGCTTTCGCCGGTCAGCCAGGCGGCGCTGTACGGGCAGCAGAGCCTGGCGGCGCGGCTGCCAGATCATCCGCTGGCCGAGCGGCTGTTTGTCGCGTGCGCGGCGCCGTGCGTCGCCACCAGCGCCAACGCGCCGGGGCGCGAGGCGCCCGTGGCGCTGGACGACATTCCGCGAGAGCTGCTGGAGCAGGTGGACCTGGCGCTGGACACCGGGCGGACGCGCTACGCGCGCGCGTCCACCGTCGTCACGCTCAACGGCGACGGCTACCGCGTGACGCGCACCGGCGTGCTCGACGAGCGGACCGTGCGCCTGCTGGCGACCTACACGCTGCTGTTCGTCTGCAGCGGCAACACCTGCCGCTCGCCGATGGCCGCCGGCCTGGCGCGGCAGGCTCTGGCGCGGCGGCTGGGCTGCGCGCCGGACGAGCTGGCCGACCGCGGCGTGACCGTGGCGTCGGCCGGCACGATGTGCATGGGCGGCATGCCCGCCGCGAGCGAGGCGGTCGCCGTGCTCGAGGCGCGCGGCGCCGACATTCGCGACCATCGCTCGGCGCCGCTGTCGGCCGACCTGGTGATGCGCGCCGACTGCATCTTCACGATGACCGCCGCGCACGAGTCGGCCGTGCTCGAACAGTCGCCCGAGGCCCGCGAACGACTGAACCGGCTGGACGCGTCGGGCGACATTGCCGACCCGCTCGGCGGCTCGCAGGCCGAGTATGAAGCCTGCGCCGCGCGCATTGCCGCGGCGCTCGAGAGCCGCCTCAAGGAGCTGCCCCTATGAAGATCGCCGTCGCCGCCGACCATCGCGGCTTCCTGGCCAAGGAGAAGATCAAGAGCATCCTGCAGGAGTCGGGCCACGAGGTGATCGACTTTGGCACCGACAGCAGCAAGCCGTGCGACTATCCCGACGCCGCCTATCCGGCGGCGCGCTGCGTCGCCGAGCACCGCGCCGAGGTGGGCATTTTCTGCTGCGGCTCGGGCATCGGCATGTCCATCACCGCCAACAAGGTGCACGGGGTCCGCGCCGCGCTCTGCCACGACGAGCTCACCACCGAGATGGCCCGCCGCCACAACGACGCCAACGTCCTCTGCCTGCCGGCCGACCTGATCGGCGAAGCACTCACGCGCCGCATTGTCGAGGTCTGGCTGCGGACCGGCTTCGAAGGCGGCCGCCACCAGCGCCGCATCGAGAAGGTCAACGGCATCGAACGGAACGAGTGCCGCACCGGTGCGTCGGCCATCGAGAACAGCCAGGCGCAGGCGCGCTAGTTTTCGCCCGACTCGATCCGCCCGCTCTATCCGCCCGGGCGACCGCGGCCGCCGCGACGCCGGCTCGGGCGCGAGGTCGGCCCATCGCCGCCGCCACCCGACGGATCGACCGTCCGCCGCAGGTCGCGCAGCTCGTTGGAAAGCCGCTGAACTTCCTGCCGCAGGTCGCGCACCGCGCTCGACTCGCTCGACTTGGCGCGTAGCGACTTGACCGCGTCGTCGATCGCCCGGCGCAGCCCGGCCCGCGTCGGCACGTCGTGACCGAAATTCTGCTCGGCCCGCGCCTGCAGCGCCGGAATGGCCGCGTCGTCGCCCAGCTCGGCCAGCGCGCCGACCGCCGAGCGCTCCAATCGCGCCTGCGGATCGTTCAGCATCTGCTCCAGGAACAGGCGAATCTCGCGGCGCTGCGGCGGCTCCGTCAGCCGCCCGATCCGCCCCAGGTCGCGGACGATGCCGGCCCGCGTCCGGAAGAACGTGCCGGACGCCGCCGCCTTCATCGCCGCGTCGGCCGCACGGGTGTCTTCCAGGTCGGTGAGCGCCGAGATCGCCGCGCCGCGCAGCCGGTCGAATCGCGACGGCCGCGACAGGTTCGCAAGCAGCACCTCGGCCGCCGAGGTCGCCCGCAGTTCGCCCAGCGCCTCGGTCGCGCGGACCTCGACCGCCCGGCTGGCGTCTTCGCGGGCGTAGCGCGTCACTGTCTCGATGACCGCCGCGTCGCCGCGAAACTCGGACAGCGCCGCGACCGCCGCCGCGCGGACGCGCGCGTCGGCCAGCGTCTCGGCGCTCGCCAGCGCCTTCACGAGCGCGTCGCGGCTGGCATCGGTGCGGATGCGCCCCAGCGAATCGGCCGCCTCGGTCCGCACCATCCAGAACTCGTGCGCGTCGCGCAGGCAGGCTGCCAGCGGCTCGACATCGCCGGGCCGGGCCGACTCGCCCAGCTCGCGGGCCGCATCCATGCGCGAGACCGCGGTCGGACCCTTCTTCAACAGGTGCATCCACATCGCCCGCGGCAGCTCGACGTTCAGCCGCGCCAGCAGCCCGGCGTGCGCGTCGACGCAGACGGCGGTCGGCTCCGCGTCGCGCGGAATGCGCAGCGTGTCTGCCCGGCGCGTCAGCTCGAAGGTGTGGTGGGTGTCGGCCGACGGCCCGAGCAGGTCGACGTCGATCGGCACCGCGAACGCCGGCGACTGCGCGTCGATCTTCTGCGTCTGCCGAAACGAAAGCTCGACGCGCTTGTGCTCGGCGTCCCAGTGATAGCGCACCGCGATGGTCGGCGTGCCGGGCCGATAGCAATACTGTTCAAAGAACCGCGCCAGGCTGCGCCCGCTGGCCTCCTCCAGTGCGTGGCGCAGGTCCTCGGTTTCGACGTTTTGCGCGGCAAACTGCTTCACGTAGCGCTGCAAGCCGGCGAAGAAGACCGCGTCGCCCAGCTCGTGCCGCAGCGTCGCCAGGACGCTGCTGCCCTTGCTGTAGGCCAGCGCGCCCTTGTGACGGAACGGCTCATCCGGCCCGTCCGAGTCGCGATAGACCAGCGCGCCGGGCGAGCCGGCTGGGTCAAGCTGTGCCACGCGGCGATAGGTCCGCCGGTAGGAGCACTCGTACCAGTCGGCGCCGCGGTCGTGCTCGAACCACAGGTCGTCGAAGTATGAAGCGAACCCTTCGTTGAGCCAGATGTGGGCCCAGGTGCGGCAAGTGAGCAGGTCGCCGAACCACTGGTGGGCCAGCTCGTGGGCGATGAGGCTGTCCGAGTCGCCGTCGAGCAGGGCGCGCTGGTCGAGCACGCAGGTCTCGGTCAGCGTGGTGGCGGAGATGTTCTCCATGCCGCCGCCGCCGTAGCCGGGCGCGACCACCTGCGCATATTTCGCATACGGATAGGCCGCCCCGGTCAGCGTCGCGAAGTGCTCGATCATCTTCGGCGTACGGGCGAAGGTGCGGCGCGTGTCGGCCGCCCAGCCGCGCGGCACCCAGTATTCCACTGGCGTGCCGTGCAGGTCGTCGGTCTGCACGTCGAAATCGGCCGCCGCCAGTGTGACGAGGTAGGCGACGTGCGGCACGTCCTGGCGATAGTGAAACGTGGCGAGCTTTCCGCCCGGCTCGTCGATCCGCTCGATCAGTTTGCCGTTCGAGATCGCCGACAGCGGCTTGGGCACGGTGGCCACCATCTCGCTGGTGAACTTCACGTTCGGCGAGTCGTGGCAGGGGAACCAGTAGCGGTTCGATTCGGTCTGGCCCTGCGTGTGCAGGCTGACCGGCCGATCGGGATAGGCCGCGTCGGCCGGCAGGAAGAACATCCCGTCCTGCGGATCGCGGACGCGATAGCGGATGGCGACCGCGGTGTCGGCGCTGGTGGACAGCTCTTCGGCGAACGGAATCTGGATCTGCGCGTCGTCATACGCCGCCGTCGCCGGCTGGCCGTTGACCGTGACCTGCACGTCGTCGAAGCCGACCGCGTCGAGCCGCATGGCGTGCACGCCGGGCGCGATGGCGCGCAGGGTGTATTCGGCCAGGCCGTTCAGCTCCTTCCGGGCGACGTCCTCGATGCGAATGGTGAGTTTGAGGTGCTGGTAGCGGACCAGCGGATCGGGCGGATAGTTGACCGGGTCATCGCCGGTCAGCGCGTCGAACTCGCGCGGCGCCGCCAGAGCCGCGGCCGCCCCGCGATCGCAGACAAACTCGCCCGCCGCGCCGATCGCCGCCGGCAGCACCATGCACAGCGCAACACCCCGCACCAGATGACGCCGCATCGATCAACCCTCGCGTGGAACAGTGTCAAACCGTGTCCGGCCCGCGCCGCCCGGCGAATAGAGTACCGTCCCGGCCGGTCACTCACCTAGCGCCGCGCGCAGCGCCGCGCAGGCGGCCGCCGGATCACCCGCGCCGATCACCGCCTGGCAGACCGCCACGCAGCGCACGCCGGCCCGCCGCAGCTCGGCCACCCGTTCGAGCGCGACGCCGCCGATCGCCACGAGCGGCAGGTCGTGCAGGTCGGCCGCGCCGAGCTCGCTCAACGCCGCCGCGGCCAGCTCCGGCCCGGCCGTCTCGGCCCGCGGCTTGGTCTGCGAGCTGAACATCGGGCCAACCGCAACATAGTCCGGCCGATCGGCCAGCGCCGCCCGCACCTGCTCGCGCGTGTGCGTGCTGACGCCGACCAGCCGCGCCGCGCCGACCACTGCCCGTGCCGCGGCCGCCGGCAGATCGGTCTGTCCGACGTGCACGCCGTCGGCGTCGGCCAGCCGGGCGATGTCCGGCCGATCGTTCACGATCGCCAGCGCGCTGTGCGACCGCGCCAGCGCCACGAGCCGCACCGCGCGGGCCAGCAGCTCGCCGTCGGGCAGATCCTTCTCGCGCAGCTGCACCACGTCGGCGCCGCCGCGCAGCGCCTGCTCGGCGGTCTCGTCCCACGCGCGGCGGCAGAGCGCCGCGGTGACCAGCACGTGCAGCCGCGCCGCCCGCAGCCGGGCGCGGCGCGGCGCCGCCAGCACGAGCTGCTGCTCGGTCGAGTAGAGCCGGCAGCGCGCTCAGCGTCGGCACGCGCCCACGCCCGCGTCGCACAGCTTGGCGTATTCCTCGATGACGCGCCGCCTCGCCGGCCCGCCGCGCGCCGCGACCGCGACCGATTCCGTCGAGCCGCGGACCCGCTCGTCCGGCGTCGAGATCTGTGTCCCCACGTCGCGCGGCGTGTCGCGCGCGTCGAGCAGCGCGCCCGCCGGAAATCGCTCGCGCAGCCCGCGCAGCGCATGTCGCAGCGACTTCACCGCGGCCGTGGTCGCGGCATCATTCAGCGCGAACCGGGCGTGCTCTTCGAGCACGCGCAGCGCCTCGCCGGCGCGATTGAAGTTGGCGTCCAGGATGCGCGCCGCCGCCGCGTCCATCGGGCGCATCATACTCGCAGCGCGACGCACCCGCCGAACCGCCGCACAGGCGTTACAATCCGCCGGCCGCGGAACCGCCGGATCGCTCCGGCGCGCGGCTGACGCGACACCGGCCCCGCCTGCGGGGCGGATGCCAGCGCAATCGACGGGAGTTTCACCCATGCCCGCCGCGCGCGCCGCCGTGCTGACCGAGTTTCGCCGTCCGCTTCAGCTGCGCGAGTTCGCGCTGCCCGACGATCTGCCCGCGGGTGACGTGCTCATCCGCATCGAGATGGCCGGCATCTGCGGCACCGACGTCCACCTTCACGCCGGGCAGCTGGCCGTGCCGCTGCCGCTCATCCTCGGCCACGAGACCACCGGCATCGTCGCGGCGACCGGCGGACCGGTGAGCGACTATCTCGGCCGGCCGCTGGCGGTCGGCGACCGCGTCTCGTGGACCGTCGGCCGGGCCTGTGGCGCGTGTCGCTACTGCCGCGTTCACCGCCTGCCGAGCCGCTGCCAGAATCGCAAGGCCTACGGCGTCAACGTCTGCTGCGACCAGCCGCCGCACCTGTTCGGCGGCTATGCCGAGTATCACGTGCTGCGGGCCGGCACGGCCATCTATCGCCTGCCGGACGACCTGCGCAGCGAAGCGCTCATCGGCGCGGGCTGTGCTTTGGTCACGGCCGTGCACGGCTACGAGCGGATGCCCCTGCGCTGCGGCGAGTCGGTCGTCATTCAGGGGGCCGGCCCGGTCGGGCTGGCGGCGCTGGCGCTGGCGAAGGAGGCCGGGGCGCGGCCGCTGATCGTGATCGGCGGGCCGGCCGACCGGCTGGCGCGGGCGCAGCGGTTCGGCGCCGACGAGCTGATCGACCTGGAGGCGGTTGGCGACCCGGCGGCCCGGCGGGCGCGCGTCCTGGCGCTGACCGACGGGCTGGGGGCCGACGTGGTGGTCGAATGCGTGGGCATTCCGCAGGCCGTCGCCGAAGGCTGGGAGCTGTGCCGCGATGGCGGCCGATATCTTGTGCTGGGACAGTACTGCGACGCGGGCCCGACGATGCTGAATCCGCATCTGATTACGCGGAAGGAATTGTCGATCTATGGCAGCTACGGCAGCGAGCCGCCGCACTGGGTTGCCGCGCTCGAGTTCCTGCGAACGCGCCGCGACCGCTACCCGTTTCACGAGGTGATTACCCATCGTTTCCGGCTCGACCAGGTCAACGAGGCGCTGGCGGCGGTCGAGCGCTGGCAGACCGGAAAGGCGGTCATTCTGCCAAATGGCTGACGCGACGCGAAGTCCGACCGCCCGCAACCGCCGGTGCGGCGAGCAGATCGGCGGAGCGCGATTCCGCCCGCGAGGAGTTACCTGATGCGCGGCAACCTGCGTATCGCACTCGTTCTTGTGCCCCTGGCCGCCGGCTGCGCCGGTCCCGCCCCGCACGACGAGCCACTGGCGCGCCGGCTGGCGACGCTCGCCGATCGGCGACTGAGCGCCGCCGAGGCCGCGCGGGCCCGCGACTCTGCCGCGCCGCGCGCCCACGCGTCGCCGCCCGGCGCCGCGCCGGCCGACGCCCGCGTCGCGCTGCTCGACTTCGCTTCCGACGGCGCCGCGCCGGCCGATCCGTCCGCCGCCGGAAACGTCGACGGCGAGTCGGCCTACCTGCGCCGGCCGCTCTTGCCCGGCTTCGGAGAAACGGTGAAGCGCGATGCCAAGGAGGTCGGCCACGACCTGTGGCGCGATACGAAACGCGTGTATGGAAACCCGGTCAACCTGGCCATTCTCGGCACGGCCTACGGCGGCGCGCTGGCGCTTCAGGAGACCGGGCCGGACGGCACGGTCGAACGCCACTACGATCGCCACTCCAGCTTCAGCCACGACTGGAACGAGGCCTTCGCCGCCACCGGCAACCCGGCCGTGCACTTCGCGCTGGCCGGAACGATGTACCTGGTCGGCCAGCAGACGCAGAACGACAAGACCTACGAAGTCGGCCGGGCGCTCTTCAGCGCGCTGATCATCAACGACCTCACCGCGATCGCCGGACAGGCGGCCACGTCGGACAAAGCCCCCAACGGCGAGTGGGGCACGTTCCCATCCGGCCACACGTCGAGCAGTTTCGCCGTCGCCACCGTGCTGAACGAGGCATACGGCCCGTTCGTCGGCGTGCCGATGTACGGCGTCGCCACGCTGGTCGGCGTCTCGCGGCTCGACGACCGCGAGCACTATCTCAGCGACGTGGCCTTCGGCGCCGTCATGGGCACGGTCATCGGCCATGCCGTCGCCAGCGGGCGCGATCCGGAGATCTTCGGGTGGAAGGTGCTGCCCTATGCCGACCCGGCCAGTGGCGCCGCCGGCGTGGCGATCGGCAAGTCGATGAAGTGATCGGCCGCCACGACGAACCGCGGCCCGCGCCGGGCCGTATTCACTGCGACACGCGACCGGCGGTGCTTGCCGCTGCCCCGATTGTATAATTCGGCGACTCACGTCTCATGGCAGGGTTGGCTGACGAATCCGCGACGATGTTTGATGCCGCGCCGCCCGCGACGCCGGCCGTTCTGTTCGCTCCGCTGCGACACTTCTGGCAGCCGCGCCGCGCCGCGGCCACGCTGCTGGCCGCCACGCGCCGGCAGCAGGCCCTGTTCATCGCACTCTACCTGCTGCTGATCGGCGCGGCGATTGTCGGCGTGGTGACGGCTGAGACCATCGATCAGGCCCGCCGCGCGCACCGCACGATCATCCTGACCGGCACTTCGCAGCCCGCGCCCGGCGCGAGCGCGGCGGCCATCCGGCGCATGTTGCAGGCCGCGCCGCCACGGCCACCGGTCCCCGGTGTGCTCGAGGTCTGGCGCGGCTGGCTCGCGCCGGACACGATCGGGTGGATCCTGCTCTGGACCACGCTCGGGCTGCTGCAGGCCGCACTCGTGGCGGCGGTCGTGGCGCTGCTTTTCTGGCCGCGCATCACCGACGGGCAGAAGCCGCTCGCCGACTTCGGCCGCACGCTGCTGGCACTTGTGACGGGCCTGGGGCCGCTGGCGCTGCTGGCTGTTTGGCTGGGCGGCGGCCTTGTCTTTCTCTCCGTCCTGCTCGCCGATCCAACGCTCCCGGCGACACGCCACGAGCAGTTCATCATCTGCTCCCTCGGGGTCGGCGCCCTGGCGCTGCTCCGCTGGCTGAGCGCCGCGGTGATCGCTGCGCGGCACGACCAGCCGCCGGCGCTTGCGCTGCTGTGCGAGCAGTGCGGCTACAACCTGGCCCACATCGGCGCCGACGGCCGGTGCACCGAGTGCGGCGCCGCGGTCGCACCGTCGATCGAGCCGGGCGCCAGCCGCACGCCCGGCCCGTGGGCGACGGCCGCACCGAAGGGCGGCTGGCTCGTCACGACGTTCTCAGTGCTGAAGCGCCCGCAAGCGGTCTATCGGGCCGCCCGGCTCCGCGAGGACGACGCCGCCGCGGCCGGCTTCGAGGGCCGGACGCACACGCTCATCCTCGTCATGGCACTTGCCTGGATGCAATTGGTATTCGATCTCTCTTCCGTTCCAGCAGGGCCGGTTGAATCGATTCTTATTCCCCTGGTCATCGCCGTCGCGGCTGCCACGATGGGCTTCGTGCTCCACCGCGCCGTCACCGCGGCCGTTCTGATCGCCTGGCTCTGCGCCCGCTCGCTGCATGACGTGCGCGTGGTGCGAACCGTCTTCGCCTGCGAATCGGCCTGGCTGTGGCTGCACTGCGCCTGGAACGGCGCACTCATCACGTCCTTCATCGCCTGCGACAACTGGATCACCCGCGCCCTCAGCCCGCTCATCTTCGGCCGAGCGCTGCGCTTCTCTGCGCTCGAAGGCGGCGTCACCCTGGGCGGCAACCTGGTGCTGATCCTGCTGTGGCTGCTGCGATTCCGGCGAATCTCCCGCGCCATCCGCTGGGCCAACTACTGACGTCCGCCGCGCGGCGCCGCCATTCCCGCGCCGGTCGATTCCAGTGACCCGGTTGCCGGCCGCGCGGCGCGCTGCCATATTCCCCGCCCATGAGCGATCGCGTTGTCGTTGTCGGCATCGACGAGGCCGGGTACGGCCCGCTGCTGGGCCCGCTGGTCGTCTCGGCGACGGCGTTCGAGCTGCCCGCCGAGCTGGCCGGACGGTCGCTGTGGGAGCTGCTCGCGCACAGCGTCGCGCCCGCGCCGCGTCCGCGCGACCGCCGCCTGCCGATCGTCGACAGCAAGAAGCTCTACCATCGCGGCGACGGGCCAGCGCGGCTGGAGCGCTCGGCGCTGGCGGCCATCGCGGCGGCGGGCGACTTTCCGCGCGACACCGATCACCTCTGGCAGCTCGTCGCGCCGCACCTGCCGCCGCTGCTGGCGCAGTATCCGTGGTACCGCGAGGCCGCGCTGCCGCTGCCGGTCGCGTCCGACGCCGGCGGAACGCGCCTCGCCGCCCGCCGCCTGCGCGACGACGCCGCCGCGCACGGCGTAGTTTCCGCCGGGGTCTACTGCGAGCCGCTGCTCGAGGGCCACTACAATCGCCTGGTCGCCAGCACGCGCAACAAGGCGGTCGTCCTGTTCGGGCTGACCACGCGGCTGATCCAGCGAGTCGCCGACGCCCACCCCGGCCACAGCCTGCACATCTTCGCCGACAAGCAGGGCGGGCGCGGCCACTACGGCCGAATGCTGATGCGCGCGTTCGACGATCGCCGGCTGGTGGTGCTCGAAGAGAGCGATGCCCACAGCGCCTACGAGCTGCGCCGCGCGCCGGCCGACTGGCGCGTCGCCTTCGCGCAGGGCGGCGAGGCGCAGCACCTGCCGATCGCGCTCGCGAGCATCGTCTGCAAGTATGTCCGCGAGCTGCTCATGCAGGCCTTCAACGCCTGGTGGGCGCGGCACGCGCCGGGCGTCGCGGCGACCGCGGGCTATTACCAGGACGGGATGCGCTTCATCGGCGAGGTCCGCCCGCACTTTGCCCGGCTTTCGATCGATGAGCGCTGGATGATCCGCCGGCAGTAGCCGGCCGCCGGCCTGCGCCGGCGCCGGCCGCGAGAGTGATCCGCCATGCAGCGACCGCGCTGGCTGTCGAACTGGCTCGAACGGCACCAGCACCCGGCGTCGCTGGCGCTGCACGTGCTGGGCATCCCGGCGACGATTGCGTTCATTCCGCTGGCCGCCGTGCAACTGGCCGCCGGCGCGTGGAGCCTGTGGTGGCGCCCCGCGGCGCTCTTGCTGGGCGGCTACGCGCTGCAGTGGCTCGGCCATTGCATCGAGGGCAACGACATGGGCGAGGTGATCCTGGTCAAGAAGTGGCTCGGCCGACCGTATGTCGCGGTCGCGCCGCGCTATCGCCGTCCGCCACAGTGACCGACCCGCTGGCGTGCGGCGCATGACGCGCCGCGCGGGCCGCGCGCCGCGCCGCTACCCAGCCAACTTGGCGCTGGCCAACAAGTCGCGCGTGGCGGCGTGCTCGGCCGCCTCGAAGATGCGCTGCGGCGGGCCCGACTCGACCACCCGTCCGGCCGACAGCACGTGCACCGTCTGCGCCGCGCGGCGGACGAACTCCATCGCGTGGCTGACGATCAGCATGGTCAGTCCGTCGGCCGCCAGGTCGGCAATGACCGACAGCACCTCGACCGTCATGCGCGGGTCGAGGGCGCTGGTCGGCTCGTCGAACAGGATTGCCTCGGGCTCGACCGCCAGCGCCCGTGCGATCGCGACGCGCTGCTGCTGTCCGCCCGAGAGCATGGCCGGGCGGTGATCGAGCCGGTCGCCCAGCCCGACCCGCTTCAGCAGGCCGCGGGCCCGCTCGGCGGCCCGCTCGCGCGGCTCGCCCAGCGCAAACACCGGACCGCACATCACGTTCTGAAGCGCGGTCATGTGCGGAAAAAGGTTGAACTGCTGGAAGACCATGCCGACGCGCCGCCGCAGCCGGCGCCGGGCCGTCTCGTCGCGCGAGCGCGCCTCGCCTGGCCCGAGCGCCACGTCGCCGACGTGCACCTGCCCGTCGTCGAACGTCTCGAGCGCGTTGATGCAGCGCAGCAGCGTACTCTTGCCGCTGCCCGATCCGCCGATCAGGGCCGCCGTCTCGCCGCGCCGCACCTCGAGCGACACGTCGGCCAGCACCGCCATCCCGGCAAACCGCTTCACCAGGTTTCGCACCGCGATCATCGCACTCCTCAACTCGGCCGCTGCCGCACGCGGCCCGCGCTACGTGCCCGGCCGCGCCAGCCCGAGCGAGGCCTCCAGCCGCCGCGCCGCCAGCGACAGCGGGTAGCTCATCGCCAGGTAGAGAACCGCCGTCATGCCGGCCAGCTCGAGGATCGCCCCGGTGCCGTTGGCCGCCATGTTGTATTGCTTCGTGAGTTCGGTCACCGCGATCACCGAGCAGACCGAGGTATCCTTGAACAGCGCGACAAAGTCGTTGGTCACCGGCGGAATCACGATCCGCACCGCCTGCGGCACGATGATCCGCCAGATCGCCGTCCGCCGCGGCAGCCCCAGCGCCAGCGCCGCCTCCATCTGCCCGGCCGGAATCGCCTGCATGCCGGCGCGATAGATCTCCGACTCGTAGGCCGAGTAGTTGATCCCCAGCCCCAGCACCGCCGCCACGATCGGGCTGAAGCTGATCGGCAGCAGCGTCGGCAGCAGGAAGTAGATCACGTAGAGTTGCAGCATCACCGGCGTGCCGCGCAGCACCTCGACCGCGGCCGTCAGCGGCAGTCGCAGCCAGCCCGGCCCGTACATCCGCCCCAGCGCCACGAACAGCCCGAGCGTGATCGCCAGCGGCATCGCCAGCAGCGACACCTCGACCGTCACCGCGGCCGCCCGCAGCAGGATGGGCGCATAGCGCCGCACCACGCCCCAGCCGGCCAGCGGCGCGCGCGCCGCCGCGTCGACGGTCGCGCTCGCCAGCCGCTCCTGGGCCGGCGTCCAGAGCGAGTAGCGCTCGTAGAGCGCCCGCAGCCGCCCGTCGCGCAGCGCCGCGTCGAGCGCCGCGTTGATGGCCGCGACCAGCGCGCCGGCGTCGCGCCGCGCGAAGATGACGTAATAGCCCGGTTCGACCGGCGGCCCGGCGAAGCGCAGCCCGCGCCCCTGCGGCTGGTCGCGATAGAAGATCGCGACCGGCAGGTCGGCCAGCGTCGCGTCGTGCACCCCGGCGCGCACCTGCGCCATGGCGTCGGTGTTGCCGTTGTACTCGGCCAGCGCGACCGTTTCGCCGAACCGGTCGCGCAGATAGTTCGCCGCCGACGTGCCGCCCAGCACGCTGACCGACCAGCGTCCGCCGGCTGGCGGAGCCACGCGCAGGTCAGCCAGCGCGCGGATCCGCGCGTCGTCGGCCCGCGTCAGCAGTTGCAGCTCGTAGATGTAGTATGGGCGCGTGGCGGCCATGCGCGCGGCGCGGCCCGGCGTCCACTCGTAGCCGTTGAGGATGATGTCGATCCGGCCGGAGGCGAGGAATTCGGGCAGGGTGTTCCAGTCGGCCTGGAAGAACTTTGCCCGCACGCCCAGCGCGTCGGCGAGCACGGTCGCGAGGTCGACTTCGAAGCCGGTCAGTCGCTCGGCGTCGTGCGGATCGGTGAAGATGTAGGGTCCGCCGCCTTCGGCGTCTCCGCCCCAGACGAGCGTGCCGCGTTCGCGCAGGTCGTTCAGCGCATCGCCGCGCGCCGTCGCGGGGGCCAGCAATGCGAGCCAGAGCAGCCCGACCGCCGGCCAAGAGCGATTCAACGAAAACAGTCTGTCCAACTCAGCTCCAACCCGCGCCGCGCGCCCGTGGGCCGCGCCGGCGCGAATCGCCATTCGCCGCAAGGCCGCGGCGCATCGCACGGGTGCGCGGGGCGCCGATCTGCGGCCGGGAAACTGGAGGCGGCGGGACTCGAACCCGCGTCCCAAGGCACTTCAGGAAAGGCCTCTACGTGCATAGCCGGTCATTTGTTCTCGTCACGCCGGACGCCGGCCGACAGGCTTCCGTCGCGACCAGCCCGGCTGTTTTCTCGCCCGCCGCGGCCGGGTGGCGCGGTTGGGCCAGCCTGCTGTGTTGCGTCTCGCCGCCTAGCAGGCGTTGGCGGTTCGACGTGCTGCCCTAATTAGGCAGCGAGAGCGTAGGTGTTGCCACCTAAAGTGGTGCCCGGTGTTTAACGAGGCCGCCGAGCAACCTCGACACGCCACCTTTCCATCAACTTGCCCGGTCGAAACCAGATCGCCCCCGGGAGCGCCGCCGTCGGCGCCGCACGCATTATAGCGATCGCGCCGCGCGCGCAAACGCAAATCTACCGCCGCCGCCAGATTTTTGTCCCGACACGCTCGAACCGCGCGTCGCCCGCCAGGTGCGCATCGGCCGACCGATCGTCCACCAGCAGCAGTCCGCCGCCGTTCACCGCCGCCGTCAGATGCTCCGCCGCCGCCGCGCCGTCCTCCGTCCGCGATACCACGTTGAACGCCACCACCACGTCGCCGCGCTCGGGCAGCGGCGACGCCGACAGGTCCAGCCGATGCAGCGCCGCCCCCGGCAGCCCGCGCCCCGCCGCCGCCAGCACCCGCGCCGACCGGTCGCAGACCACCCAGCGCGCCGGCCGGCCGATCGCCGCAGCCACTTCGCCTGGCTCGAACGACCACAGCGCCAGCCACGGCACGCGCCGCAGCGCCTGGTCGGCGAATCTCGCCGCATCGCCGGCCAGCCGCCGCGCCAGCCCGGACGGACGGTCGCGCGCGTCACTCAGCCAGCGGCGCATCAGCCGGGTGACCGCCCCCGGGCCGACCAGCACGATCGTGGGAGGGTTCGGCAGCGCGCCGGCCAGGCGCGCCAGATCCGCCAGCGCCGCGACATGACGACCGGGCCAGCTTGTCGAGCCGACAGTTTCGCGCATGGGGGTGATTCAACGCGGGCAAGCGCCCCTCGCGGCCCGGATCGGCGCGGCGCCTGCGACTTGCGGCCGGCTACTCGCCGCCCGGCGGCTTGGTCACCACCGTGCGCCCCGGCACGACGCGGAAATGGAGCATGTTCGAGTTGGTCTTGTGGCCGAGCTTGTCCTCGATCTCGGCCTTGACCGTGTATTCACCCACCGGCAGCGTTCGCGGCACGCGGAAATACTTGTGCAGGAAGAAGCCGTTCCGCGGCTGCTTCGAGCGATCTTCGATGTTGTCATCTTCCTCGGCGCCCAGCTCCTTGCCGGCCGCGCTGATCAGGCTGGTCCGCAGCAGCATCAGCGAGCGCAGGTCGCCTTCGGGCGTCCGCTCGGTCTTGTAGTTCTCGACCTCGACGTACAGCAGCAACATCCGCATCGCCCCGGCCGGAAACTCGGCCGGCTCGATCGCCTTGTACTGCCCGTAGCCGCGGATCTCGGTGCACAGCCGCACGGTCGGAACGCGCAGATCGGCCCGCGCCGCCAGCAGCTTGCGGGCCTGGTCGAGCGCCTCGATCTGCCGGTTGGCCCAGCCGGCCTCGGTCACGGTCGCCCCCGAGCCGCGCGCCTCGATCAGCGGCCGCAGAATCGTCCGCAGCACTTCGTGCAGGTCGCTGTCCATGCCCGGCGTGGCGGCCAGCGCCCGATCACTCTGCCCGTCGAGGATGTACATCATCCGCAGCCGCAGTTGCGATTCCACGTCGTTCGGCTTGTCGGCGACCATCCGCTCCAGGTCGGCGATCTTCTCGCGCGACGCGGCGCCCCCGTCGGCGGCCGCCACCGGCTCGTTCGCCTTGGCCATCGGCGATTTCGCAGTTGCCGGCTCCGTCGCGCGCGGCGGCGGCTCGCTGGAACGCGGCGCCGGTGCGGCCGGCTTGTCCGCGTCCGCGGTCGCCGGCTCGCACGGCCGGGCGCAATCGGCGGGCGTGATCTTCAGCGACTTGATCCGCGGCGCGCCGAGCGGCGGAGCGCCCGCGTCGCGCGACCGCTTGGGCGTCTCTGTCGTCGCGGGCGGGGCATCGGTCGCGGGGTTGATCGGCCGGGCGGGAGCGCGGGTCGCGGGCTGATTCGTCGCCGGCGGTTCGCTCTCGGTGGCCGTGCTGTCGGCGGTCGCTCGCGGCGAGTCAGCAGGCTTGACAGCGGGATTGTCGGACTTGCGCGGCTCGTCACGCGGGCCCGGAGCCCGCGCGGCCGATCGGTCGCCGGCGGGCGCATCCGTGCGGCGCTCGGAATCGCGACTGTCCGCGACGGTCGCCGACGCGTCGTTCTCGGGTCGCGGCGCCGCCGCCGGCGGGGCGCCGCCGGCCGACTCGTTGAGGCGCCGGTCGGCGGCGCCGGCGTCGCGTTTGGCGCCATCGGTCGCGGGTTTGGCAGGCGTGTCGTCAGTGCGGCCGAGGCGGTCGGCGTAGTTCGACACGCGCGACGCCACCTGCGACTCGCGCTCGCTCGGGGCCGAGGTCGGCGGGGCCTGGCGAACTGCCACGGGCGTGGTCGCGGGCTTGCTTGCCCACGGCCAGCGGAAGGTGACATGTTCGCCGGACTGGCAGCCGCCGCTGGTGACGACCGCGCTCAGCAGAATCCAGCAACCCGCCCGCGCCCGCTGCATGACTGGAGCCCTCCCTGGCGCCGCCGCGGGGCCGTCACGCCGCCCGCGACAGACGCCGACCGGCGCGTCCGCTAGGCGGCGCACAACTCCACGATCAGCGTCTCCACCGCCGCCTCGACATCCGCCAGACCGCTCTTGGCGCCCACGTCGATCCGCAGCAGCCGGCGGAGAATACCCTCCCACGAATCGGCCGAAAAGCGCGTGATCCGCGACGCCAGCAGCGCCGTGTTGCCGTACATTCCCACCTGGCGCACGGCCGCCGCCGCCGGCATGCCCTGGTCGACCAGGCGCCGCGCCGTCGCCATCCGCCGCACCGTCCACGCCAGGCCGCCGATCGCCCGGAACGACGCGTCGCGATCGCTCGCCAGCACCTGGTGCCACAGCGCCAGCGCGCCACGCGCGTCGCGGGCCGCCAGCGCGTCGCAGATGCCGAACACCTTCTCCTCGCGCTGCGCCCCGACCAGCGTCTCGACATCCTCGCGGGCGATGCGTTCGCGCGGCAGGACGAACGTCGCCAGCTTCGACAGCTCGGTGTCCAGCCGGGCACAGCCGTTGCCGACCAGCTCGATCAGCCGCCGGGCGGCGTCCGGCTCGAGCGTGCAGCGGTGCGCGGCGCGGGCGCGCGTCGCCAGCCACGCCGGCAGATCGTTGAACGATGGCGCGTCGCACTCGATCTCGCGCCCGATCCGCGCCACCAGCTTCGCCAGCCGCGTGCTCTTGGGCCACGAATCGGGCAGCAGGATCAGCGTGCCGCCGCCGCCGGGCGATTCGAGGTAGCTCTCCAGCCGGGCGCGATGGGCCGTGACGAAGGCGTCGGCCGCCCGCACCAGAACCACGCGCGGGCCCGAGAGCAGCGACGGCGTCCGCAGGTCATCGAGCACGTCGGCCAGTTCGCTGGTTTCGCCATTGTATTCGCCGATCGCCAGCGGATCGCCGGCCGGGCCGAGGGCGTCGGCCAGCACCTCGGCCAGCGCCTCGTCGCGCAGCAGCGCGTCGTCGCCGTGGATGACGTACACCGGGCAGCGCTGCGGGGATTGGCGTGTCTTCTCGGCGGCGGCCATCGCTGCTCCACCCGGCGGGGCGCCGATCCGGCCGAGGGTCGTGGTGCGGCGCCCGCGATTGGGCCGCGTTATCGCCGCGCCGGCGGCGAAGTCAAGCGGCGCGGGCCGGCCTACTTCCCGCCGGCCGGCTCATAGATTTCCAGCCGCTGGCGGGCGCGTTGCGACATCTCGGCCGGGAACTCGCCTTCGCTCGAGACATGGCGCCACGCCTGCAGCGCCTCCTCGCGATAGCCGCTCAGCACCAGCGTGTCGCCATACAGCAGCCAGGCCTCGCCATCGTCCGGCCGCAGCTTCAGCAGAGTTTCGAGCGTCGCCAGCGCCGACTCGAATTTCTTCTGCGCCGTCAGCGCCACCGCCAGCCCGCTCTGGGCGTCGGCCGCGTCGGCGTGCTGCTCGACGATGGCGCGATAGGCCCGCTCCGCCTCGTCATAGCGCTTGCGCCGCAGCAGCACCCCGGCCAGCTCCAGCTGGGCCGTCAGGTTGCCCGGCTCGGCCTCGAGCGCCTCGCGGAAGCGCTCTTCGGCCTGGTCCCACTCGCCGCGGTCGCGATGCATTCGACCCGTGCGCAGCCGCGCCAACGCCCGCGCCGTGTCGCCCGGCGGCTCGGACGGCCCGTCGATCGCCGTCCGATCGCGCATCTCCAGCGGACGCGGCGCCGGGGCCGCGGCCGGGGCGGGTCGATCCCGGGGTTCGCCCGCGTCAGGCTTCATCGCCGGCGTCTCCGGCGGCTGCGATTCGGGAAGCTCGACTTGCGCCGAGACGCGCTCGGCCTCGTTGCCGGCCGAGTCTCTCGCCGCCACGCGGATTCGCAGCGCACCGCGCAGCTCGTTCGGCACGGTCCAGGTCGTTTCGCCGGCGGCCGGAAACTGGTCGATCAGCCGGAAGGTCAGGCTCTCGCCGGCGCGATACGACAGCCGCACCGGGCGCTCGCGGAAGTGATCGTCGGACGCCGCCCAGCGCAGTGTCACGCGGCGCGTCTGCGCGAAGTCGCCGTCGCGGGCGACCTCCAGCCGCTCGATCCGCGGCGCGGTCGCGTCGATCAGTAGCCGCTGCTGCGGCGCCGTGCCGGGCTGCGGCGGCGACGACGACGCGCCCACCGCATTCCGCGCCACGACGAACAGCCCATAGGCGCCGTCGCGCGGCGCGGTCCACTCGATCGTCGTCCGGTCGCGCGGCGTGGTCCGCGCCCGCGACCAGCTCGCGCCGTCGTCGCTGGTGGTCCACAGCTCGACGCCGTCGAGCGACGACTGGCCGGCCCACAGTTCCAGCTCGATCCGCACCGCGCGCGACCGCAGCGCCGTCAGCGCCGCGCCCGGCTGCGGGTCGCCGCGCGGCGACGGGCCGTCGCCGAGCACCATTCCGAGCAGCACCACCGCCGGGACGATCATTCCGTCGCCGCGTGCCTTGACGGCGCGCAGCCTCCCGTCTGGCGGGCGGACTGCCCGCGTTATCGGTCATATCGGCAATTTCTGCCGTCGCGAATGAAGCCCGTTTTGAAGGGCCCGGCTAGCCGAAGGTTAGCTCTTGCGGATCGTCAGCACCTGGCCCGCCGACGGCCGGGCCGCCGGCAGAAGCAGCGACTCGACAAAGGCCGCCACGTCGTCGGCACTGAGCGTCTTGTCGGCCGGGAAGTCGGGGAAGATGCCGCGCAGCATCTGCGTCTCGACCGCGCCGGGCGCGACGCAGAAGACGCGAATGCCGAGCGGCGCGCCCTCGCGGTCAAGCGCCTGGCTGAAGGTGTTCACGAAGGCCTTTGTGCCGCCGTAGGCCGCCAGGCCGGGAAACGGATCGGTCGCGGCGACGCTGGAGATGTTGACGATCGTTCCGCCGCCCGACGGCGCCATCCGCTGCCAGGCCGCGCGACAGCAGAGAAAGACCGCGCGAATGTTGATTTCCACCAGCGCGTCGAAGGCGCGCGGCTCCATGGCGTCGAGGCTCGCCATCGGGGCGCTGCCGGCGTTGTTCACCAGCACGTCGACCCGCTCGAACGCCGTTACCGCCTCCTCGAACAGCCGCTCGACGCCTTCCTCGGTCGACACGTCGGCCCGCACGGCCAGGCAGCGCCCGCCGGCCCGGCCGATGATCCGCTGCGTGTCGTCGAGCTCGTCCTCGTTGCGCGCCGCGACGACGACCGCCGCGCCGGCCGCCGCGAGGCGCCGCGCGATGGCGCGGCCGATGCCGCGTCCTGCGCCGGTGACAATGGCGATCTGGCCGCGAATCATGGGGTGCGTCCGCCTGGCGGCGTGGTTGCACCGATGGTCAGCGGCACCACCGGGCGCGCCGTGCTTCGCGACGCGCGCGTGCCGCAGCCGCCACAGTCGCCGCCCGACCGCAGGCTGCGCCAGGCGGCGCGACCCAGGGCGGCCAGCGCGACGCACAGCGCGGCGATCACGATCATCGTCTGCACTGTAGGCACGTCAGGATTATACGAGCGCGGCGCAGCGACGACACCCGTCGGCGCGGCGCCGGCTGGCGGGCGGAAAACGCTGGGTGCGGGCTGGCCGTCCTGGACGCGCTAGCCGACCGCGTGCAGGATGGCGATCACGGCGTCGGCGACGGCGTTGATTATCGAGATGATGTCGCCGGTGCTGAAATCTCCCTCATCGCAGCCGGTCAGCGTCAACAGGAACGCGGCGGCACACCACAATTTGGGTGAGCGAAGCGCGGCTTTCATGGCAGACTCCCTCGATGCGCGAGGCGGCGAAATATCCCCTGCACGGCAGTATAGCCGACAGCGGCGGGTTGCGCGCAACAGTCCCGCTTACGATTCGCCGATGCAACTATTGACCCGTCTTCGGCTTATGATATAGTGATGGATGACGACGCGAGTGACTGTCATGACAACACCGCACACTCATGCTTAGCTGTCGCGACCGGCAAGGCCGATCCGCGCGCAATGGCGAGTGTGCGACGCCGGGGTTTGCACCACACGATTGCGCCTTTCCTGCTGTTGTCTGCCTGCCGTCGCCGGGACTTCGATCGATGACCCCACTGCCGCACCCCGGCCGGCGCGAGCCGTACACACTCACATGTTGAAAGTCACGCTACCCAACGGGGACGTGTTGGAGCTGCCGGACGGGGCGAGCGCCGCCGACGTGGCCGCGCGCATCGGCCCGGGGCTGGCCAAGGCCGCGATCGGGGCGCGCTTCGCGACGGTCGCCGCGCCCAACTGGCACACGGTCGACCTGGCCGCGCCGCTGCCGGGCGACTGCCGCATCCAGATCATCACCGCCAAGGCCGAGGACACCGACGCCCTGCGCATCATGCGCCACAGCGCGGCGCACGTGATGGCCGAGGCGCTCTGCAAGCTCTTCCCCGAAACGAAGCTGGTCTACGGCCCGCCGGTCGAGAACGGATTTTTCTACGACATCGACCTGCCGCGGCGCCTGACGCCCGACGATTTCCCGGCGATCGAGAGCGAGATGGCGGCGATCGCAAAGGCCGACCGCCCGTTCACGCGCTACGAGATGCCGCGCGCGGCGGCCATGAAGAAGCTGCACGCCGAGGGCAACCCGTACAAGGTGGACAACGCCGAGCGGGCCGAGGGCGACGTGCTGAGCTTCTACGTCAACGGGCCCGAGCCGGGCCGCTACTGGGAAGACCTCTGCATGGGCACCCACGTGCCCAGCACGGCGCGGATCGGCGCGTTCAAGGTGCTCAACGTGGCGGGCGCCTTCTGGCACGGCGACGCCACCAAGCAGCAGTTGCAGCGCGTCTATGGCACGGCCTTTCCGTCGAAGAAGGAGCTCGACGCCCACCTGCACCAGCTCGAGCAGGCCAAGGCGCGCGACCACCGCCGCATCGGCGTCGAGCTGGGGCTGTTTACGATCGACCCGCTGGTCGGCAGCGGCATGGTGCTGTGGAAGCCCAAGGGGGCGACCGTGCGGCTCATTCTGGAGGAGCATCTGCGCAGCAAGCTGCGCGAGCAGGGCTATCAGCCGGTCTTCTCGCCGCACATCGGGCGGCTGGAGCTGTATCGCACCAGCGGCCACTTTCCCTACTACCGCGATGCCCAGTTCCCGCCGCTCTACGAGACCGACACGGCGCGCATTCTCAACGAGCTGTGGGTGGCCGCCTACGAGCGCGGCGACGAGCGCGAGCTCTCTCCCGGCGAGCAGAAGCTGCTCGACGAGCTGAAGGTCGCCAACCGCCGCCTGTGGGACGAGATGCTCGGCGACGCCACGGCGCCCGAGTCGAAGCGCTACGCGGCCGGGCGCGGGCAGCAGCGTCACAACCTGGCGCTCATCCGCGAACATCTGAAGGTCGAGGACGGCTTCCTGCTCAAGCCGATGAACTGTCCGCACCACGTGCGCATCTACGCCAGCGAGCCGCGCAGCTATCGCGACCTCCCGGTGCGGCTGGCCGAGTTCGGAACGGTCTATCGCTTCGAGCAGTCGGGCGAGCTGTCGGGCATGACGCGCGTCCGCGGCTTCACGCAGGATGACGCCCATTTGTTCTGCACGCCCGAGCAGCTCCAGCCCGAGCTGGCGGCCTGCCTGACGCTGACGCGCTACGTGCTCGAGGTGCTGGGGCTGAAGGACTATCGCGTCCGCATCGGCCTGCACGACCCGGCCGATCCGAAGTTCATCAAGAACCCCGAAGGCTGGCGGCTGGGCGAAGAGGCGCTGCGCCGGGCGGCCGCGTCGGCCGGGCTGCGGGCCACCGAGGAAAAGGGCGAGGCGGCCTTCTACGGCCCGAAGATCGACTTCGTGGTGAAGGACTGCATCGGTCGCGAGTGGCAGCTGGGCACGGTGCAGTGCGACTACAACCTGCCCGAGCGGTTCGGGCTGGAATACACCGGGCCGGACAACCGCCCGCACCGGCCGATCATGATCCACCGCGCCCCGTTCGGCAGCATGGAGCGCTTCATCGGCATCCTGATTGAGCACTTCGAGGGCGCGTTCCCGGTGTGGCTGGCGCCGGTGCAGGCGATCGTGGCGTCGATCAGCGAGCGCAGCGCCGAGTATGCGCGGGCGGTTCGCGATCGGCTGTCGGCGGGCGGCGTGCGGGTCGAGCTGGATGATTCGCCCGAGAAGATCGGCCCGAAGAAGCACCGCGCGCGGCACCTGAAGGTGCCTTACATTGCCGTGGTGGGCGAGAAGGAAGCCGCGAGCGAGTCGGTCAACGTGAACGACCGCGACGGCAACAATCTTGGAGACATGCCGCTGGCAGCGTTTGTCGAGCGGCTGAAACGGGAGAGCATCCCGGGCGCGTCCCCGACGCCGGCGGCGGGCTGACGACGCGGACTATTTTCCTGACTTCCCCGGCCTGAAAGGTGGGTGGGTGTCCAACAAGAATTTACGGTGCAACGAGCAGATCCGGCTGTCGCCGATCCGGCTGATTGACGAGCAGGGCACGCTGCACGGCGTGGTGCCGACCGACGAGGCGCTGCGCCGGGCGCGCGAGGCCGGGCTGGACCTGGTGGAGGTCTCGCCGACCGAGCGGCCGCCGGTCTGCAAGATCATGGACTATGGCAAATTCAAATACAGCCAGTCCAAGCAGAAGCAGAAGCACCACGAACAGAAGCTGAAAGAGGTGCGGCTGCGTCCGCGGACCGACCCGCACGACCGGATGATCAAGGTCGAGCACGCCAAGGAATTCCTGGCGCACGGCGACCGGGTGCAGTTCACGATGGTCTTCCGTGGTCGCGAGCGGCAGCATCGCGAGATCGGCGAGCAGACGCTGTCGGCGATCATTCAAGACCTGGATGGGATCGCCAAGGTCGAGCGTCCGCCGCGGATGGAAGGCGGGCGGATGTCGATGGTGCTGGTGCCGACCAAGATCGCGCCGGTCAAGCCGCCGCCCAAGAAGCCCAAAGCGCCGCGCGCCCCGGGCGAGGGAAAGCCGGCGGAAGCGGCGGCGGCCCCGGCTCCGATGCGCGAGGCGAGTGCATAGCCGCGCCGATGGCCGCGACAGATCGCCGCGTGGGGACGCGCCCGGCGGGTGGCGTGCAACCGGCTGGCGGAGCGGCGGTTGCGCGAAATCGGGTCGCGAAAGCTCTTGTGGAAATCGCAGGGGCGTGCTATTTTCTTTGACCCTTTGTCGGGCTGCGGCCGCGACAACGGGAAGGACGTTTTTATGCCGAAAATGAAGACCCACAAAGGCTTGCTGAAGCGCGTCAAGGTATCGGCGCGGGGCAAGATTCGTTACAAGCGCCGCAACGCCGGCCACCTCATGAGCGGCAAGCCGGGCAAGCGGATGCGCAAGCTGCGCCGCCCCGGGTTTCTGACCGGGGCCGATGGCGTCAAGGCGCGCCGCGCGCTGTTGATGGGTGTGTCGTAATCGCGCCGCGGGTGCGAGGGAGCGAGAGTCATGCGAACCAAGTCGCACGTGGCGCATCACAAGAAGGTGAAGCGCGTCTTGAAGCGCGCCCGCGGCTACTACGGCGCGCGGAGCAAGCTGCTGGGCCCGGCGCGCGACACGGTGATGCGCGCCGGCGTGTACGCGACCCGCGACCGGCGGGCGCGGAAGCGCGATTTCCGGGCGCTCTGGATTACGCGGCTGACGGCCGCGGCCCGGGCGCGCGGCATCGGCTACAGCCAGCTCGTTCGCGGGCTGAAGCTGGCCAACTGCGATCTGAACCGCAAGATGCTGAGCGAAGTGGCGATTGCCGATCCGGCCGCGTTTGACAAGCTGGTCGAGCTGGCCAAGGCCCATCTGCCGAAGCGCTCGGCCGCCTGATTCGGGCGGCGCGGGCGCTCCGCGGTCGTCGCGGCCCCGGCGGGCCGGCGAACGCGGCGGGTTTCAGCGGATCTGTCGTGCGGTGCGGCCCACGCGGCCGACCGATGCGGGCGCGCGGCCAGGTTTCGACCTGCCGCGGGTGTCCCGGTCCGGTCCGCTAGGGAAAGGTTCGTTCAGGCGGCGGCAGCGGTTGAACCGCGCGGTTGCGGGGGGCGTCCGACGATATTCGGACTTCCTGCCAGTGCCAGTCGGCGCTGTCGGCCCGCTGGAGCAGGCTGGCCCGGGCGCCGTCGGGGTGCACCAGCAGCCAGAACCGGCCGGTGGCCGGGTCGATTCGGCCGATCGAGCGGTCGAGGCCGACATACTGAAAATCGGCCTGGGATCGGCCGGATTGCAGGGCGAGCCCGGTTGCAGGGCTGAGAAGGGCCGCCAAAGCGAGCGCGACGACGGCGCCGGCGAGGAATTCAGGGAATCCTGGAAGCGGCGGTCATACGACCTTGCTCCCGGGAGCGTTAGTGCCGCCCCGGGAAATTGCACGATGACCGGCCGTTGAAGCAAGGGAACGGCGGTCCAGGACTTCACCGAGGAAGGCGTCGCGGGTTGCGGTCGAGCCAATGACCGCGGCCGAGCGGCGGGACAGGTTTGAGCGATGACGGAGCTTTCGAACATCCGGAACGTGGGCATCTCGGCGCACATCGACTCGGGGAAGACAACCCTGACCGAGCGCATTCTGTTCTACTCGGGCAAGATCCACGAGATGGGCGAGGTGCACGAGTCCGAGGCGACCATGGACCACATGGACCTCGAGCGCGAGCGCGGCATCACCATCACCTCGGCGGCGACGACGGTGAGCTGGTCGAACCGGCAGATCAACATCATCGACACGCCCGGCCACGTCGACTTCACGGTGGAGGTGGAGCGGTCGCTGCGGGTGCTCGACGGGGCGATCCTGGTGCTGTGCGGCGTGGCGGGGGTGCAGTCGCAGTCGATCACGGTCGATCGGCAGATGAAGCGCTACCAGGTGCCGCGGATCGCGTTCATCAACAAGCTCGACCGCGTCGGGGCCGACCCGGTGTCGGTGATGGCGGCGCTGGAAGAGAAGCTCGACCTGACGGTGGTGCCGCTGCAGATGCCGATCGGCCTGGGCGACCAGCTCGAGGGCGTGATCGACCTGGTGACGCTTGAGGCTGTGTACTTCGAGGGCAAGGCGGGCGAGACGATCAAGCGCGTGCCGATTCCGGCGGAGCTGCGGAGCGAGGCCGAGGCGGCGCGGGCCGGCATGCTCGACACGCTGTCGCTGTTTGACGACGGGCTGATGGAGATGATGCTCGAGGAGAAGCCGATTCCGCAGGAGCTGATCCACACCATCATCCGCCGGCACACGATCACGAACGAGATCACGCCGGTCCTGATGGGCAGCGCCTACAAGAACAAGGGGGTGCAGCTGCTGCTGGATGCGATCTGCCGCTACCTGCCCAGCCCGCTCGATCGCGAGGTGTTTGCGAACGATAACCAGAACGACGGCGCCGAGGTGCCGATCCAGCCCGATCCGGATGGCCCGGCCGTCGCGATGGCCTTCAAGCTGGTCGACGAGAGCTTCGGGCAGCTGACCTACACGCGGCTCTATTCGGGCACGATTCGGCGCGGCGACCGGCTGATCAACGCGCGGACCGGCAAGGAAGTGCGTTTCAGCCGGCTGGTGCGGATGCACGCCAACAGCCGGGCGGACGTCGACCTGGCGCGGGCCGGGGACATCTTCGCGGTGGTCGGAGTGGAGTGCGCGTCGGGCGACACGTTCTGCGCGTCGTCGGTGAACCTGTCGCTGGAGTCGATCCAGGTGGCCGAGCCGGTGATTGCGCTGGCGATCGCGCCGGCGCGGACGGCCGACCGGGACAAGCTGGCGAAGGCGCTGAACCGGTTCACGAAGGAAGACCCGACGTTTCATACGCGGGTCGATCACGAGTCGGGCGAGACGCTGATTTCGGGCATGGGCGAGCTGCACCTGGAGATTTACACCGAGCGGATCCGGCGCGAGTACAACGTCGAGCTGAACGTGGGCCGGCCGAAGGTGAGCTATCGCGAGGCGCCGACCAAGGCGGTCGAGTTCAACTACAAGCATCGCAAGCAGACGGGCGGCTCGGGGCAGTATGCCCACGTGGTGGGGCGGGTGGAGCCGCTGCCGGAAGGGTCGGAGCTGCCGTACGAGTTCGAGAACAAGGTGTTCGGCGGGCGGATTCCGACGGAGTACATTCCGTCGTGCGACAAGGGATTCCGGTCGGTGCTGCCGAAGGGGCCGGTGGCGGGCTTTCCGATCATCGGGGTGCGCGTGGTGCTGGAGGACGGCTCGAGCCACCCGGTGGATTCGTCGGACATTGCGTTTCAGATCTGTGCGCGCGACGCCTTCAAGGAGGCGTTTCTGAAGTCCGGGGCGATTCTGCTCGAGCCGATCATGAAGGTCGAAGTGGAGACGCCGAGCGAATACCAGGGCGGCGTGACGGGCGACCTGGCGAGCCGGCGCGGGTTGATCGTGAACGTGGAGAACCGCGGCAGTTCGACGGTGATTACGACGGAAGTGCCGCTGTGCGAGATGTTTGGGTACGCGACCGACGTGCGGTCGCTGTCGCAGGGGAAGGCCGGGTTCTCGATGGAGTTCCTGGCGTATCGGCGCGTGCCGACGGCCATCCAGGAGGAAGTGGTGGCGGCGGCGCGGGCGGTGAAGAAATAACCAGGCGTGCAAGTCGTGCCGGCGGGTCGGTTACAATGCCGGCCGCCGCGGCAGATCGCGGGGCGTCTGGGAGGGAACACGGTGAGTGCACACGCGGCGGGTGTGGGCCGCGCCCGGGTGGGCCTGTGGCTGGTCGGGGCGTTTGTCGCGACCTGTCTGGCGTCGCGCGCGGTGGTTTACCTGCTGATGTCGAACGAGCAGGGGGACCTGTACCTGCGGGTCGGCGGGACGCACGTGCATCATCACGTGTGGGGCATCTGCCTGTTGGCGGCGCTGGGGGTCTATCAACTGGTGCACGGCGCGGCGCGGGTCGATTCGGCGCGGCTGGCGGCGGCCTATGGCGTGGCGCTGGGGCTGACGTTCGACGAGTTCGGCTTCTGGCTGAACCTGGGCGGGTCGTACTGGCAGCGCGCCAGCTATGACGCGATGGTGGCCGTGGGGCTGGCCCTCGCGGCGGTCGTGGTGTGGCGGCCGGCCGGGCGGGCGCTGGCGCGACGGTCGCGGCGGGCGATCGTGGCGCTGGCGGTGTGCGGTGCTGTGGCGGGGGCGGGGGTGCTCTTGCCGGCCTATCGGTGGGGCGGCCGTGTGCTGGCGGCGGTGCGGGACCGGATCGAGCCGCCGGTGGCGGTTCAGGATGATGAGCTGGTGCCGCGCGGCGGGCGGTTTGAGTAGGGCGGGGGATCAGGCGAGATTTCAGTTGCGGCGCCACGCGGGCTGAAGGCCCGTGCGATTCGAGCATTTCAGGAGCGGGACTCGCGTGCGCCTGTGCTTCGTCAATGTCGACTCTCGGGGTCGGGTACGACCAGGCGCTGCCGTGACGCTGCTGCATGGCAAAGCTGGAGCTTTGCCCTACCCGAAAGCCGGAGCTTTGCCCTACCCGAAAGAACGAATCGAACGCGCCCCTAGCCCTTCGTGGCCCGGACGACTTCTTCGATGGTGGTGATGCCGGCGCGGACCTTGCGGAAGCCGTCATCGCGGAGCAGGACCAGCCCCTTGTTGCGGGCGGCGTTGAGCAGCTTGCCGGTCGAGGCGCGCTGAACGATCAGCTCCTTGAGGTCGTCGTCGAGGACAAGCAGCTCGAAGATGCCCTTTCGGCCGGAGAAGCCGGTGTTGCGGCAGTCGCGGCAGCCTTTTCCGCGGAAGAACTTTTCACCTTTCCAGTTGAAGTCCGGGGGCACCTCGGTGGACTTGGGGGTGTATTCCTCCTTGCACTTTTTGCAGATGCAGCGGATGAGGCGCTGGGCGAGCACGGCCTCGAGGGAAGAGGCCACCAGGAACGGCTCGACGCCCATGTCGAGGAGTCGGGTGGCCGCGCTGCAGGCGTCATTGGTGTGCAGCGTACTGAGCACGAGGTGCCCGGTCAGGGAGGCCTGAATGGCAGTCTCGGCCGTCTCGAGGTCGCGAATCTCGCCCACCATGATGACGTCCGGGTCGTGACGGAGGAAGGAGCGCATGCCGCGGGCGAAGGTGAGGCCGGCCTTGAGATTGACGCCGACCTGGTTGACGCCGTCGAGGTGGTATTCGACGGGGTCTTCGACGGTGAGGACCTTGATCTCGTCGGTGACGATCTTGTTGAGGGCGGCGTAAAGCGTGGTGGTCTTGCCGGAGCCGGTGGGGCCGGTGACTAGCAGGATGCCGTGGGGCATGTTGATGACTTCCTCGAAGACCTTGAGGGTTTCGGGCATGAAGCCGAGGTCGTCGAGGGAGAGCAGGATGGCCTGCTTGTCGAGGATACGCATGACGACGCCTTCGCCGAAGGCCATGGGGATGACGCTGATGCGCAGGTCGATTTCGCGCCCGTGGGCCTTGATCTTGAAGCTGCCGTCCTGGGGGAGGCGTTTCTCGGCGATGTTGAGGTTGGAGAGGATCTTGATGCGGCTGATGATGGCGGCCTGAAAGCGGCGGATCTGCGGGGGGACGTTGGCGTTCTGCAGGACGCCGTCGATTCGATAGCGGACGTGGAGGTCGTGCTCGTAGGGCTCGATGTGGATGTCGCTGGCGCGTTCGTTGATGGCTTCGAGCAGCAGGTCGTTGACGAGCTTGACGACGCTGGCGTCCTGGGCCATTTCGGCGAGGTCGCCGGCCTCTTCGTTGACGTCGCTGACGACGGAGATGCTGTCGTCGTCGACGAGCTGGCTGATGGTGTCGCCGCCGACGCCGAAGTATTTCTTGATGACGGCGTTGATCTCGCTTTCGGCGGCCAGCACGGGGGTGACGTCGAGGTTGGTGATCATCCGCAGTTCGTCGAAGCCGTAGAGGTCGAACGGGTCGCAGGTGGCGACGCGGAGCTTGCCGTTGGTCTTCTCGAGCGGGATGAGCTTGCGGCGGTGGACGAGCTTGGTGGGCATCTGCTTGAGCGTTTCGACGTCGACGTTGGCCTTGCTGAGATCGACGACCGGGAAGTGAAGCTGCTGCCCGAGGACCTCGAGGACTTCACGCTCGTCGACGAAGCCGAGGCGGACGAGAATTTTCTCGAGCCGCTCGGCCGGTTCCTTCTTGGAGGCGACGGCCTGGGAGAGCTGATCGGGGGTGATCTTGCCGCGCTGGATGAGGATGTCGCCGAGGTTCAACGGAGCACCTGCCTGAGGGGGCACGGCGGCGGCCCACCGTGGCGGCGGCGCGCACCCCGAGTCCGGGAGTGTATACCAATGGCGGGTGAATGGGTTGCGTGCGGCGGACGGGCCCGGGGACCACGCCACGGCCGGAGTATTCGGACGCCGACGCGGGTCGGTGGGCGCGGACGCGGCGGTGGCCGGGCGCGCGGCGCGCGGGCCGATTCAACGCGGAAATCACCAGCCAAGATCGGCCGAACTAGCGTCGGCGGCGGGCTGCCAGAAGGCCGGCAAGCAGGAGCATTGCGCTGGCCGGTTCAGGCAGAATGTGGAGGTAGAAGTGCTCCTCGTCGTAATAGGCGAAGACGTCGCCGGTTTTCTGGTCGCCTTCTACCGAGACTTCGAGGTCGTACCAGCCGGGGACAACGCCGGCGGGCACGGTGACGGTTAGCGAGAAGAGGTGCGGGCCGCCGGTATCGGGGTCGTACCACCAGTGGCCGTTCTCGGCGACGGAGGTGTAGTAGAGGCTGCCGACGAGCGGCCCGCCGGAGTTCACATCGGTGTGGATCCACCAGCCGGTCTCGTCGAGCGGAATCGGCTCGGGGTCGGGGACGGTGGGCGGATTGAGGTCATCGTAGTAAGTCGCGCCCGAGAGGGTGAGCATGTTGTCAGCCCAGTCGGCGGTGTTGGGGTTGCCGTTCTGATAGTCGGGGTCGGTGGTGAAGAAGTGTTTCAGGCCGACGGCGTAGTGTTCGGGCTGGAACGGCGGCGTGCCGGGATTGGGATCTTTGACCTGGACCTGAAGGTTGAAGGATCCGCCGGGGCTGGCGGTGTAGGTGGACAGCGGGCCTTCGCCGCGATCCGGGTCGCCATGAGCGCCGGATGGAATGGTGGCGGTGGTGCCGCTGACGACGTCAACCAGGCGATTGGTGGCGTCGATGCCGAAGCCGGAGCTGGAATGGCAGATGACGCAGTTCGCGATGCCATAGGACGGCCGGGCAGATGCACTGGACGGAATTGCGGCGCAGAACGCGACCGCCAGCAGACAGCCGCTCGCGCGGCGCGGGAACGCGGACATTTCCCTCTCCTCACCTCTCGGCCGGAACGGCGGAAACCGCCTCCAGGGTCCAATCCTAACACAGTTGGGGCGTGGGGTTCAAGAGGCGCGGCGCGGGCGGTGACGTTGCATGGCCCGAAAACGTTGCGTCAGACACAGCCGAGACGCTTCTTGCCACGGTGAAACGAGGCTTCACAGGCTGAAAGCCTGTGCCACCCAACGGGCGCGCTACGGCACGGCGACGAACTTCTGGATTCGGCCGGTGAGAGTGTCCATCGAGGCGCGGCTGGCGAGGTCGATCGGCAGAAAGACGCCGTGGTTGTGGTCACTGGCGAGGATGAGCACCCGGTCGAAGCGGACGTCGTAGCCGGATTCCTGCGGGATGTGGCCGACGATGAAGAGCTCGACGTTGAGCGTGGCGGAGAGGACGGCAAGGTGGTCGGGCGAGAAGCGTCGCCCCCAGACGATTTGGTAGACGGCGCCGCCATGTTCGAAGTCGCTGCGCGTGAGGGGACGATCGAGGGCGGCGGGATTGAATTCGGGCAGGTCGTCGACCGCGGGCAGAGAGTGCGAGAGCCAGAGTCGCTGGGCGGTGCGCGCGGCGACTGGGTAGGAGGCGATGAAGTCGAGGATGGCCTCGTAAACGGCGTCGCCGGCGGGGCCATAGGCGTTGAGGACGCCGCGGCGGAAGTCGTCCACAACCGCGCGGCCGTTCTTGAGGATGGCATGCCCCATGAGCTGCGAGAGCTCGTGATTGGACTGGAGGAAGTGGACCTGGTCGGGAAAGTCGCACTTGTAGCGGGCGGCGTCGAGCAGGAGTTCGTGCGACGGATCGAGCTGCCCGAAGGGGACGTCGGGGTGGATGAGCTCGTGAAGGATGACATGCCGGGCGGGCGAGACCTCGAGCCGGGCGAAGCGCTGGAGCTTGTCGAAGTTGGCGCGGTGGCCGTGCATGTCGCCGGTCATGACGAGCTGGCCGAAGTCGGGGAAGCAGAGGACGGCGTTGTGGCGGAGGGGGTCTTCGCGGTTGAGGCGCGCGGCCTGGCGGAAGAGCTCGGCGGCCTGTTCGGCGGCGACGCGGGCCGCGGGGCGGTTCATCGCCTGGTGCCCGGGTTTTTCTGGCCGTGACCGCGCGCGGGCTTGGCGGCCTTGGCGTCTTTCTTGGCCTCGGCGCCGGCGCGCTTGGCGGTGTCGCTGGGGGCGATGGGCTCGCCGACCTCGCTGACGCGGATGTCCTGCTCGCCGGCGGCGCGGCGCTTGGCGAGGACATGCTCGACGACTTCGAGCCGGCTGATGATCTGCTTCATGTCGCCGGGGCGGTCGGAGGGGCGGTCGTTGCAGCACTCCATGACAAGTCGCGACAAGGCGGTGGGAATCTGGGCGTCGATCTCCTGGGGGGTGGGGATGTTGCGGCGGGCCGACGGGGCGGCGATGGAGTGGCGGTTTTCATCCTGGCGCGAAATCATGGTGGGGATGTTCTTGCCGGTGACGGCCCAGTAGAGCGTGGCGCCGACGTTGAAGACGTCGGTCTGGCGGGTGAGGGGGCGGCGCTCGACCTGCTCCGGCGCGATGTAGTCGGCGGTGCCCTGGATGCGCTCCTTGCGGTGGCCGATGCGGCAGCTCTGGCCGAAGTCGATGATTTTGATCTTGTGATCGTTGGTGACGAGGATGTTGTTGGGCTTCATGTCGGCATGGACGAAACCGAGGTTGTGCAGGGCGTCGAGGCCGTTGCAGACGTGCTTGAAGACATCGACGATCTGGTTGAGGTCGGTGAGGCGGTGCTTGTCGAGGGAGAAGCCGTCGATGAGCTCGAGGACGACCTGGACCTCGACGAGTCGCATCCAGCGGCGGATCTTGTGGCAGTCGATGGCCTTGCGAAGCGTGGGCTGATCGAACTGGCTGGCGACCTCGTACTCGGTGATGGCCTGGATGAGAAAGCGGTCGTCCTCGTGGGGCTGGCGGATGACGCGTTTCAGGGCGAACTTCTGGCCGGTCTCGGGGTGAATGACCTGGTAGATCTGGGAGCGTGCGCCGGTGCCGATGCGCTGCACGATGTTGTAGCCGGACAGTAGGTCAGGCACGGCGACGCGATCCTGCGATTCGAGGCCGACTGCGGCGGCGGACTACCCACCGAACCTGGACGGGGCCTTGGCCCGAGTTGCCGCCGGATGCGTCCGGCCACCCCGGGGTAAATTTAGGGGCTTGGCATGGGTGCGTCAAACAGCGGCGGCGGAGTTTCCGGGTCGCAAGGGTGGGCGGCAGCGCGGGTTGGAAGGGGGTGAATCAGCGGGTTCGTAACATGGCGCCCAGGCGGCCGGGGACGGGCTGTGATTCGTGGACCTCGATGCGGTCGCGGCTGATCTGGTGGACGGACTGAAGATGGGCGACCACTTCGGAGAGGCACTTCCACTGGCGTGGCGTGAGGTCGGGCGAATCGCGATCGACCGAGACGACCAGGCGGATGGCGCCGCGGTCGGCCGAGTCGTGTTGCTCGCGGAGCCAGGCGCGGCTTTCGTGGACGCGGCCGGTGCGATCGATGTGCAGGTGGTAGAAGCCGCGGACGGAGCCGTCGGCGGCCAGGGCGCGGGTGGAGATGGTCTCGACGATGATCTTGTCCCAGATGCGCCGCGCGGTGGTGCCCATGAGGGTGGTGGCGCTGGACTTGGCCGGGGTCAGGTCGTGGACCCAACTGAGCAGCGCGGTGCCGAGCGTCATGGAGAGAATCAGCGTGCCAAGCGCTTTGACCTGGCGCGTCGGGCGTTTTGGATACCGCGTGGCCATTTTTGTCTAGTCCTCGGAGCCGCGGGCAGATCGCTGGGAAACGGCCATGCGCGCACCGACGCGCGCCAGTCCTAAGTCGTATCGGCTAGTTTCGCAAGCAAATTCCGGCGATTTCGACATTTTCAGCATGGCGACACCCGGGGTTATCGCACCGCGGCGCGATCGGACGGCTTCTCCAGAAAAACGGCGCCGAAGGTGTAGCGGCGATCACGATTCCGGACGCGTCGGCGATCGATGTCTCCGCGGACCCAGGCGCCGAGGCGGTTGGCGAACGCGGAGGCCCGGCCGAGGCCGAAGTAGGCCGGCGCGTCGAGGTAGCGCTGCCCGGAATCGTGAAAGGTACGATTGCTACGCACGGCCAGGCGCGCGGGTTCAATGATCTGCTGGTGGACATCGGCGGGGGAATCGAGCCGGCCGAAGGACTGCGGGTTGGCGTAGTCGAAGGTATAGGACGCGGTTCCGCCGGGCTGGAGGATGGCGGCGACCTTTTCGCTGCAGGCGACACGTCCGCAGACGGGCAGATGTTCGAGGACGCAGAGCGAAAAGACGTGGGCGAAGTGGTTGGGCGGAAAGTCGAGCGCCTGCATGTCCATCTGCCGGGCCGAGAGCCGCCAGCCGGCCGCGCGAGCCAGGGCATGGGTGTGAGAGATCAGCTCTGGATTGATGTCGATGGCAATGACTTCGTGGCCGCGGGCCGCCAGAAAACAGGCGAACAGCGAGGCGGCGCCGCCCATGTCGAGCACGCGCGAGCCGGGCTGCAGCGGGGTGTTGGCGACGACCCAGGCGATCTCCCAGAGGAGAAACCAGGGGATGCGGAGCTCGTCGGGGTTTCCGGGCCAGGGTTCGTAGTCGGCGCCGCGGTTGAGGAATTCCCACGGGCTGGGCCAGGCGGCGAGCCGGCCGTACCAGGAGGAATAGTCCAGTTGCAGCGCCTGCATGCGGCGCATGAGCGCGAAGAGCTGCACCAGCACCAGCTGGCACGCGGGTGAGTGCAGGTCGGCGCGGTCCATCGATTTGTTCAGCCGGACCGCGGCGGGAGCGTGGCCGGCAGCGGGCGCTTCCGCGGCGCTGCAGGCGGCGCTGGGCGGGTCTTGGCTAAGCGAGGTTATCATCCTGTTTTGACGAAGGTTGGGCCTGCTTGCCGGGCGGATTGACGTGGCGCGAGCCTTCGCGTTTCACGCTCCACGCGGTCGGATCGAGCCCCCACTCGAGCAGCTCGCTGACAATCAGCTCGCGGATCAGGCCGGTGGTGATGAGCCGCTTGCCGCTACGGAGGATCGCGGTTTCGACCAGGCCGGCAATCCAGCGGGCGGCGGGACGTTCGAGGCCGTGCTCATCGGCCAGGGCGGCGACGACGGTGCTCTTGCTCCAGCGGCGATTGACGAAGCGGGCCTGGCGCGGGCGGAAGTTGGCGACGTGGAGCTGGCGGCGGACGACATCGCGGCGACGGGCGACGGTGCGGAGCATCTGCGCGGCGACGGAATGGCCGGACTGGGCGAGGACGGACTCGCAGAGCTCGCGCAGGTGGGCCGTGGGCCAGGGGGGGGCGATGTCGGTCTGTTCGAGGTGGCGGACGAGGGTGTCGGCGACGCCTTCGGCGGTGGCGGGCGGATCGGCATCCTGGGCGTCGTGCAGGGCGCGGCGCAGACAGGCGACGAGCTTGGGATGGGAATAGGGCTCGAGCTGGCCGTCGCGTTTGCGGACGTGCGCGATCTCGGTGTCAAGATGGTCCGTCATGGCTCAAAGAGCTCCTGCTGGCCCGGCGCATCGCGGCGGGCGCGATCCAGGATGTCCTGTGCTTCCTGGATGAAGTCTCCGACTTCCTGAAATTCGTTGTAGACGCTGGCGAAGCGCAGATAGGCGACCTTGTCGAGCTGTCGCAGCCGGGCGGCGACGCGGGCGCCGATGAACCGCGACGGGACTTCGCGATCGAAGGCCTTGAAGATTTCGTCCTCGACCTCGTCGACGACGCGCTGCAGGGCCTCGATGGCGATCGGGCGCTTGTAGCAGGCGCCCTGAAGGCTGGCGAGGATCTTGGCGCGGTCGAAGGGCGCACGGCTGCCATCTTTCTTGACGACGGCCAGACGAATGAGCTCCTCCACACGCTCATAAGTGGTGAATCGCTTGTTGCAGCGGGTGCACTGGCGGCGTCGTCGGATGACCCGGCCGCCGTCCGTAGCGCGCGAGTCAACGACTTTGTCTTCGTTCTGCTCTTTGCAGTACGGACATTGCATGGTGCCGGGTCGGCACGAACTGCGGCGGGTGAACCGCGCCACCGAATCGGCCCGCGCCAGGCCAATCCGAGCGACACCCAACCGCAAGCGACCGCCGCGCCCGGCGCTCCCGCCACGCGGGCAATACCCCTGCGGGCACCACCCGTCGTGATCGGCAACACATTAGGCCACAATGGCTTGTGTGTCAAGCAAAAAAATGGCCGGCGCGGCGCGGATCGCTTTCACCCCGGGGATGCGCCACCTACACTGCGGCGACGCGGCGGCGGCGGGCGGCTGCGGCGCCGTACAGGTCAGGGTGGGCGGACGTGGCAGAACGACTATTTGAGCACGAATTGTCTGGTATTCGGATCGTCGGCCACAGCCTGGCGGGCGAAGAATCGGTCGTCGCCGTGCCGGAGTTGAACGTCTGCTTCGATGCGGGCAAGGCGCCGGCGGCATTCCTGGCGATCGACCACCTGTTGCTGACGCATGGACACATGGACCACGCCGCGGGAGTGGCCTACTACCTGAGCCAGCGGAACTTCGTCGGGAATTCGCCGGGCACGATCGTCTGCCCGAAGCCGCTGGTGGAGCCGCTGCGCGACCTGCTGCGCGTGTGGGGCCGGCTCGAGGGGCACGTGACGCCGGCGAACATCGTGGGGCTCGAACCGGGTCAGGAGCATGAGATTCGCAAGGGGCTGGTGGCGCGGTCGTTCGCGGTCAATCACCGGGTGCCGGCGCTGGGGTATGCGATCGTCGACGTGCGGCGGAAGCTGCGGCCGGAGTTTGCGGACCGGACCGGGCCGCAACTGGTCGAGCTGAAAAAGCAGGGGGTGGAAATCCAGTACTCGGTCGAGGTGCCGCTGGTGACTTATTGCGGCGACACGGCGGAGGGGGAGTTTCTGAACCTCGAGCCGGTTCGGCGGGCGCGGGTGCTGGTGATCGAGTGCACGTTTTTTGAAGAGGATCACGTGCGGCGGGCGCGCGAGGGCTACCATCTGCACGTGCGCGACCTGGCGCGGATTCTGCCGAAACTGGAGAACGAGTGGGTGCTGGTGACGCACCTGACGCGGCGGACGGCGCTGCGCGAGGCGCGGCGGACACTGGGGAAGATGGTGGACGCCGATCGGCTGGCGCGGGTGCGATTCCTGCACGAGGGGCGGCGCTTTGATTCGCATGCTCGGCCGGCGGGGGCGGGCGCGGCCGGGCCGGCGCGGGAACCAGCGGCGCCGATGGACGATGATGAAGGATGAGTCGGCGGGCTGCGGTATTGTGAGGCCGCGGCGCCGGGCGTAGCATTGACGGGCAACTGGGCCGATTCGCGAGCGAGCGCATGTATCCAACGCTGTTCAAGATTCCGTTCCTGCCGGAAGGCTGGGCCGACATCAAGAGCTACGGGGCGATGATGACCGTGGCATTTTTGGGGGGCATCTGGCTGGCGTGCCGGCGGGCGCTGCGGGTGCGGGCCGATCCGGACGTGGTCATTAACATGGGGTTCATCGCGCTGATCGCCGGGGTGGTGGGCGCGCGGGCATTTTTCGTCATTCACTATTGGAATGATCGATTTGCGAACCAGCCGCATCCGTGGTGGGACGCGCTGTCGATCCGGGCGGGCGGGCTGGAGTTCTGGGGCGGGCCGCTGCTGGTGATCCCGTCGCTGATCGTCTACCTGCTGGTCCGGCGCCACTCCATCCGGTGGTACCTGGACGTGACGGCGCCGTCGCTGATGTTCGGCATGGCGATGGCGCGGATCGGCTGTTTTCTGAACGGCTGCTGCTGGGGTTCGATCTGCATCGACGAGCACGATCCGGCGCGAATGGCGCGGGGGCTGCCGTGGGCGGTCCGTTATCCGTACGGCAGTCCGGCGATGTCGCAGCAGTTCGATTTCGGTCAGCTCGAGCTGCCGAAGGAGCTGCAGTGCTACCTGCCGACCGGGCAGGTGCTGCCCGTGCCGCACGACTACCTGGAGCTGAGCCGCGAGGAGATCGACGGGCCGGCGCGCGACGTGCGTCAGGCCGAGGAGCAGCTGGAGACGCTGCGGCGCTCGGGGGCGGACGAGAAGGCGCTGCAGGCGCAGTCGGAGCAGCTCAAGAAGCTGCGGCAGTTGGCCGACGCGCGGCAGAAGGCGTTCAACTACTACGTCGATCAGAACTGCAAGCAGTATGGGCTGTCGGTGTCGGAGCTGCGCGACCTGTCGCGGCATTATCCGTCGCGCCCGACGCATCCGGCGCCGCTCTATGCGACGGTGACCGGACTGATTCTCTACTGGGTGCTGGACTGGATGGTGTATTGGCGGAAGCGGCACGGCGTGGTTCTGGGAAGCATGCTGATTCTCTATTCGGTGGCGCGCATCTTTGAAGAGGCGATCCGGCAGGACAACCCGCTGGATGCGCTGGGGCTGTCGTGGTCGACGGTGGTGAGCCTGACGATGATCGCGGTGGGGCTGCTGTGGCTGGTGATCATGCGGGCGCTGCCGGAGAAGAGCCCGCATGCGGCGCCGTTCTACGGTCTGCCGGAGCACGACGCGCCGGACGGCGCCGAGGCGACGGCGACGTAGCGGGCCGGGCGCGGCGGGATCGCGAAACGATGCGGCGCGGCGGGATGACAATCGGGGCGGTGGGGGCGCTGTGTGCGGCGGCTGTCGGGGCGCCGCCGGGCGATCGCGGGGTGCTCCTCAGGAACGACGTGAGCGACGGGCGGCTGTCGGTCTATCGCATGACGCGGTCGGTGGTGCGCGCGCGGCAGCAGGCCGGTCACGCGGAGGAGCTGACGTACGATCAGCGGGGCACCTGGACGCGTTTCAGCGTGCGCGAGCAGGACGGGCCGGTGATTACGCTGGCGCAGATGGTGGTCGAGGGCGCGGCCGAGAAGGTGGTCTTTCGGCGGGACGGGGCGGCGGTGGCGGGGCTGTCGGACGGTGCGCAGGGCGAGGGTGTCGCGCGGGTGCGTGCGGTTCACGACCGATCCGGTGACGGCGGCGATCGCGTCGTCGCTCGTTGTGGCCGAGGAGCCGGGCCCCGGGGCGGCGCGCTGGCGGCGGTGGTGGATTTCGCGGTCTGGACGCCGGGCCGGCGCCACGTGGGCGACGAGTGGAGCCGCGAGCTGACGCGCAGCGACCTGACTGGTGAGCAGAAACTGAAGCTGCGCCGGCTGACGCAGCGCGACAAGCGGAGCTATGCCGAGCTGGAGCTGAGCGTGAGCGGCAAGCTGCGCGGCGCGGCGGCCGGGTGCGATCTGGAGGAGGCGACGGCAGAGGCGAGCTGGTCGCTGGGGCGGGAGATTCTGGATCGGATTTCGGGGCGTGTGAAGACGGCCTGCGGCAGCGGCGACGCGGCCGAACGGGTGGAGATTCAATTCACGATCGAGCTGGAGCGGACGGAGCTGCTGTCGGGCGCGCGCGCGGCGGAAGTGGCCGAGCAGTTGCAGGGGGTGGCCCGCGCGGTGACGGCGGCGCGGCGCGGCGACGCGGCGGCCGTGCGGCGCGCGGCGGCCGAGTTCCGCGAGCGCTGGCCGAAGAGCGACTGGCTGGCGGGGGTCGACCAGCTGACGCGCGAGACGGGCGTCGCGCCTCCGCCGGTCGACGAAGACGCGCCGCTGATTCGCGAGCTGGTGCTGACGCTCAAGGCGTGGCAGCAGGCGACCGGCAGCGGCGAGAGCGCGGCGGTGTCGGCGGCGCGGCGGAACTTCGAGCGGCTGGCGGACGGGCGCGGGGGGGCGCTGAAGGCGCTGGCGACCGGCGCGGGCGAGAACCAGCGCGCGGCGGCGGTCTTCGCGCTGGCGTTTTCGACGGTGCGCGATCCGCGCGGCGACCTGGAGCAGGCAGCGCGCGATTCGGCGCCGGCGGTGCGGGCCTGGGCGCTGTACGGGCTGGCGCTGCGGGCCGACCGGGCGACGGATCGGGCGATCGTGGTGGCGGCGCTGTCGGACGCCGACAGCGCCGTTCGGGCGCGCGGCTGCCAGGCGGTGGCGGCCTGCCTGCCGCGCGACTGCCGTGAGATGCGCCAGGCGCGGCAGCGGATGATGGAGCTGTTGCAGCAGGATCGCAGCGACGCGACGCGGCTGTTTGCGGCCAAGGCGCTGACCGAGGTGTCGAGTTCGGAACAGGTGCCGGCGCTGCGGAAGGCGATCAAGCACGAGGTGGATCCGGCGATTCGCGAGCAGATTCGGGCGGCCGTGGCGCGGCACGAAAGCGGGCCCTAGGCGGCCGGCGGGGCGGCGGACCCCTGTTTGACAGGCCGGATGGGCTAGGCTAGCCTTTTGCCCCTTTGCGTAAGGCCCGTTTTCGCCCGGTGTTAAGCGAGCGGGCCGGGTCGGGCGATTGGCCGGCGCGGGGTCGGCCAGGAGAGACGTACCGTGACGGCGCGAAACGGAATTCGATGCACGCTGGTGGCGGTCGTGGTGTGGGCGGCGGCGGGATGCAATCCGGAGCACCAGCTGGCGCCGCGGACGAACTGGTACGTGTCGGATGTGCCGGTGCCGCAGGGGTTCTCGCGGAACATTCGCGAGTCGATGTACAGCACGGGTGCGACCGGGCGGCGGATTCTGGATGTGTATGAAGGCGGCGCCGAGCCGATCAAGGTTCGCAACTTCTACGTGACGAACATGCAGAGCCAGGGCTGGGCGTTCGAGGATGAGTCGCTGGAGGGGCAGGTCTATATGCTGCACTTCAAGAAGAGCAAGGAGACCTGCACGATCACGGTCAGCAAGCGGCAGGGGTTGTTCGCGCCGACGCAGGCGCGGGTGAACTTGGATTCTTCGCGCGAGACCGCGAGCGGCGGGAAGGACGAGCGTCCGGGACAGCCATGAAAACCGAACGACGGCACGAGCTGCAGACGAACGAACTGTCGCAACAGATCGACGAGCTGATGAGCTTTGCGCGCACGCACGGGCGGCAGATCGGGCTCGCGGTGGTGGCGGTCGCGGCCGTCGTGGCGGGCGCGAGCTGGTTCGTGAACAGTCGCCGGGCGACGCTTCACAAGGGGTGGGAAGACCTGTACAGCCGCACGGCGGTGACCAGCAACGATCCGCGCGAGTGGGCCAGCTATTATCGCGAGATTCAGCAGCGCGGCGTGTCGAAGCTGCTGTCGGGCGGGGCGCTGATGCAGGCGGCCGATCGGCTGGCCGTGGCGGCGCTCGAGCCGGGCAAGTCGGCGTCGGACCGCCAGGCGTTCGCGAAGGATGCCGAGGGGCTGTGCCAGCAGGTGGTGAGCGAGTGCGGCGACGTGCCGGCGCTGACCGCGCGGGCCAAGCTGATGCTGGGGATGCTGGCCGAGCAGCGCGGCGACAGCGCGACGGCGCGGCAGGAATATGAGTCGGTGGCGAAGGATTCCCGCTTCGCGCGGTTTCCGTCGCAGGCCGAGGCCACGGCGCGGCTGAAGCAGATGGCGGATTGGCAGTCGCCGGTCGAATTTGCGCCGCCGCTGCCGCCGCCGCCTCCGCCGACGACGGCCAGCGCCAGCCAGCCGAGCGGCGGCGCGCTGGTGCCGACAATGACAGCGCCGCTCGCTCCGGCCGTGTCCGCCCCGCCGGCGACCACGCAACCGGCGTCGTAAGTTCGTGCGGTGCCGGGCGGAAGGCTGCCGGCGCGGCAGCCGAGGAATTCGCCTTTCGGTCGCGGCGACCGGGCAGCCCGGCGGGCGGTGCAGTTCGATCCTGTGATTCTTCGCGATTCCATCAAGACGCGCGGCTATCACGTCGGGTTGCGGTTCGCGCCGACGGCGACGTTCGACAAGGCGCACCGCCAGAGCTTTCAGCTCAAGCTGTCCGAGGGGTTCGACTGGCGCCGGCAGGACTTCGGCGAGAAGGCCTGGGTGCTGCTGAGCCCGCAGGCCGAAGGCGATCCGCGCAGTCACACGAAACTCACGCTCCAGCCGGACACGCTGAACTTCGAGGAATTCTTTCCGATCTCGCCGCTGGATGCGTTCTGCGACACACTCAAGCTGGCGCTGGAGGGTACGGCGGCGGTCTTCGGGCCGCGCGTGGTGCTTGGCAGCGGGGCGATGATCCGGCTGACCACGTCGGTGCCGGGCGACGACGCGCGGGTCTTTCTCGGGAATCGCTGCCTGCACCTGGACGACCGGCTGGCGGTGATCGGCCGACCGGTGCACGCGGTGGGGCTGCGGCTGGTTCTGCCGCCGACGGCGGAGATGGTGAGCGGCGGCGCGCCGTGGCAGGCCGAGGTGCGGATCGAGAGCCTGGTGGAGGACGTGCGGCAGTTGTTCGTGGAAGTCGATACGAAGTGGCTGGCGCCGTGTCCGTGGTCGCCGGAGACGATCGTCGAACGGCTGCGCGCGGCGCACGAGTTCGCGGTCGAGAAGATGCTGAATTTCCTGGAGCAGTTTGAACCGCCGGTCGGAGGCTAGAGCGCCGGCGGCGGGCGGGCAGGGGAAAGCAATGCGCAGCTCGGCAGTGTGCGGGTGGCTGGTCGCGGGGTCGACGTTTCTGGCCGGCTGCGCCGAGCGTGCGGCGCTGCGCGAAATCGGCGTCGGCGACGCCGAGTGGTCTTCCTATCGTGCGGCCGCCGAGCGGATCGCAGTCCACTGCCGCGAGACGGATGGCGCCTATCGCAAGCTCGAGCAATTGTGCGACGACATCGGCCATCGCGTGAGCGGCTCGGAAGCGCTGGCGGCGGCGACGCGCTGGGCGGCGGCGACGCTGCGGGCCGACGGCCACGAGGCGGTGGCGCTCGAGCCGGTGTCGGTGGTGCACTGGGTGCGCGGGCGTGAGTCGTGCGAGCTGGTCGAGCCGCGGGCGATGCCGATGGCGATGCTCGGGCTGGGCGGCTCGGTGGCGACGCCGCCGGGCGGAATCAGCGCCGAGGTGAAAGTGGTGCACGACGAGGCCGAGCTGGAGCGGCTGGGCAGCGGCGCGGCCGGGCGGATCGTGCTGTTTGACAATCCGATGCCGCCGTTCGACGCGGCGCACGGCGCGCGATATGGCGAGACCGTGCGGTTTCGCGGCAAGGGGGCGTCGCTGGCGGCGAAGAAGGGGGCGGTGGCGTGCCTGATCCGCTCGGTGACGGCCCACAGCCTGCGGACGCCGCACACCGGGGCGATGCGCTACGAAGAGGGCGTCGCGAAGATTCCGGCGGCGGCGCTCTCGACCGAAGACGCGGCGATGATCTCGCGGCTGACAACGCGCGGGCAGCGCGTGGCGGTGCGGCTGGAGATGGAGGCGCACACCGAGCCGGCGCCGGCGATGTCGGCGAACGTGGTCGGTGAGCTGCGCGGGCGCGAGCGGCCGGAAGAGGTCGTCGTGATCGGCGGGCACATCGACTCGTGGGACGTGGGACAGGGGGCGCACGACGACGGCGCCGGCTGCGCCATGGCGATGGAGGCGCTGACGGTGCTGCGGCAACTGAAGCTGACGCCGCGGCGGACGATTCGCGTGGTGCTGTGGACGAACGAGGAGAACGGGCTGGCGGGCGGCCGGGCCTATTTCGGCCGGCACGCCGCCGAGGCGAAGCAGCACGTCGCGGCAATCGAGTGTGATTCAGGGGCATTCCGGCCGCTCGGGTTCGGATATGAGTGTGCAAGCGCGTCGCAGACGGCGCGGGTCGGTGGGCGGCTGGCGGGCGCGGCCGAGTTGCTGCGGAGCATCGGGGCGACGGAGATGCACGCCGGCGGATCGGGGGCTGACCTGAGCCCGTGGGAGAAATCGGGCTGCGTGCTGCTGGGGCTGTCGGTCGAAGGGTCGCACTACTTCGACTATCACCACACGCCGGCCGACACGTTCGACAAGATCGACCGGCACGACCTGCAGCAGTGCGTCGCGGCACTGGCGACGATGGCGTACTTCCTGGCGGAGACGCCGCGGCGGATCGGGGAATAGCGGCGGGCGCGCGGTTCTTTTCTGCGATTGCACAACAATCGGCCGGCGAGTGGGGCGCGACGGCGTCACCCGAGCGCTCGCGCGGCTGGGGGTTTGCGGAAAATTTTCCACAGTCGGCTCGCGCGCCACAGCGGCGTCCGGCGCGACGTTTGCGCGAGCGCTGGCGGGCCGGCAGTCCGCGTCTTTCGGCATGGCGGTGCGCGGCGCTTCGACCGGTCGCGAGCAGTTCCAGACGAACGGAGTCGACTTAGCGGTCGTGGCGAACGCGGCCCGGGCTGGTCCGCGAGTTGCATGGTGCACCGCGGCGGGATGCGCCATGCAGACGCGACGTCCCAGGCCGGTCGAGAGCCATCACGTTCGTCGGAACGCCGGCCCGAGCCGGCGGCGGCGCGAAGTGCGGCGGGCGATCGACGGACCCGCCGGAACGTGGGCCGGCGGGCGCGGTTCGGCCAAGGGCGGCGCAGATCTTCGGATACGCATGCGGACCGACAAGCGCATCCTGGCGATGGGGGCGGACACGAAGTCGCGCGCGTGCGTGTGCGACGGCAGCGGGTGGCGGCTGGGGCCGGAGTGCGGCGCGCTGTCGGACGTGGAGAACTATCGGCGCTACCGGGCGGCGATCAGCGCGCTGGAATCGGCGGTGGGTCACTGGGACCTGGTGGCGCACGACCTGCATCCGCAATGGCTGACGACGGCGCTGGCGCAGAGCCTGGGGTCGCCGACGCTGGCGGTGCAGCATCATCACGCGCACGTGGCGGCGGTGGCGGCCGAGCATGGCGACCTGCTGCCGATCGTGGGCATTGCGTGCGACGGCGTGGGCTATGGCAGCGACGGCGCATCGTGGGGCTGCGAGTTCCTGGTGGTTGAAGGCGGGCAGTTCGAGCGGCTCGGGCACCTGAGTTATTTCGCGCTGCTGGGTGGCGATGCGGCGGCGATCGAGACCTGGCGGCCGGCGCTGGCGCTGACAGTGGGGACGTTTGGCGACCAGTGGCGGCGGCGTGCCGGGCATCTGTTTGCGCGCGTGCCGGCGAACGACCTGGCCTGCGCCGAGACGATGCTGTCGCGGACCGTGCAGTCGCCGGCGACGTCGAGCCTGGGGCGGGTCTTTGACGGCGCGAGCTACCTGCTGGGGCTGTGCGAGCGGAATACGCACGAGGCCGAGGCGGCGGCGGCGCTCGAATCGGCCGCGGGGTCGGGCGCGGCGCCACCCTATCCCTATCACACGCTGCTGCACGGCCGGACGTTTGAGGTCTCGCTGTCGCCGGCAATCGAAGCGCTGGTGGAGGACGTTGGCGCGGGGGGAACCATCGAGAGCGTTGCGGCGCGGTGGCACGAGACGCTGGCGCACATGCTGGCGGACGGCGCCGGCATGACGTGCGACATGGCGGGTCTGCGACGCGTGGCGCTGGCAGGAGGGTGTTTTGTGAACGCGCGCCTGCTGTCGCGGACCCGCGCTCTGCTGGAAGAACGGCGGCTGAGCGTGGTGCTGCCGGTGCGGCAGCCGTTCGGCGACGCCGGGCTGGCGCTCGGGCAGGCGGCGGTGGCGGCGGCGCACGCGGCGAGTCGGCCAAAGGGCGCCGCGCGGTAGCGGGCGAGGATCGAACATGTGCCTGGCGATTCCGGCGCGGATCGTGTCGCGGTCGGAAGAAGCGGCGACCGTGGAGCTCGGGGGCAATCGCCTGTCGATTCGAACCGTGCTGACGCCGGAGGCCGCGCCCGGCGACTGGGTGCTGGTGCACGCGGGGTTTTCCATCGCGACGATCGACGAGGTCGAGGCACGGCGGACGTGGAACTATCTGCGCCGGTCGCGCTGGGACGAAACGGACGAGCCGGACGGCGCGGCAGAGCCGCGCGCCGATGCGGAGTCTTCGCGGTGAAGTCGCTGAGCGAGTTGCGGAGCGAGCTGGCGGCGCGTTGCGGGCGGATCGGCCGGCCGGTGCGCATGATGGAGGTGTGCGGCACGCACACGGTGGCGGTATTCCGGTCCGGGCTGCGGGCGCTGTTTCCGGCCAACCTGCGGCTGATCAGCGGGCCGGGCTGTCCGGTCTGCGTGACGGCGCAGGGGCAGATCGACGCGGCGGTCGCGCTGGTGGCGCGGCCGGACGTGACGGTCGCGACCTATGGCGACATGCTGCGGGTTCCGGGGCGCAGTGGAAGCCTGGAAGAGCGGCGCGGCGCGGGTGGGCGGATTCGCGTGGTGACCTCGGCGTGGCGGGCGCTGGAGCTGGCGCAGGGCGCCCCGGGGACGACCGTGGTCTTTCTCGGCGTGGGGTTCGAGACGACCGCGCCGGCGACGGCGGCGGTGGTGCTCGAGGCGGCCCGGCAGGGGGTCGAGAACTTCTGCGTGCTGTCGTTCCACAAGCGCGTCGTCCCGGCGATGGTGGCGCTGCTCGAGGCGGGGGCGGTGGCGATCGACGGGTTTCTCTGCCCCGGGCACGTCAGCGTGATCGTCGGGGCGGAGGCCTATCGGCCGGTGGTGGCGCGGTTCGCAAGGCCGTGCGTCGTAGCGGGGTTCGAGCCGCGCGAGATCGTGGCGGCGCTGGTGCGCCTGGTGCGGCAGGTGGAGCGCGGCGAGGCGCGGCTGGAGAACGGCTATCCGGCGGTGGTGAGCGCGAGCGGAAACGGCGTGGCGCTCGGCCTGCTGGCGCGGGTGTTCGAGCCGGTCTCGACGGCGTGGCGCGGCCTGGGGTCGATTGACCAGAGCGGGCTGGCGCTACGGGCGGAGTTCGCGCGGTTCGACGCGCTGCGGCGGTTCGGCCTGGCGCCGGGAGACGACGTTGATCCGCCCGGGTGTCGCTGCGGCGAGGTGATCTGCGGGCAGTGCGAGCCGCCGGAGTGTGCGCTGTTCGGCGAGGCGTGCACGCCGGCGCGGCCGATCGGGCCGTGCATGGTCAGCGGCGAGGGCACGTGCGCGGCGTGGTATCGGTTCGGCGGCGTGACGCCGCGCCGCTCGAATGCGGAGGTGCGGCGATGTCCAGCGACGGCGTGATGACGGCGCCGCGCCACGGGCGCGTAACGGAGGAGTTGCCGCAGCCCGGCGCCGCCACGAATGACGGCGGCGCGGCGGGTGAGCGGGTGCGGCTGGCGCACGCGGCGGCGGCGAGCTGATGAATCGGCTGATCCGCGACCACATCGTGCCGCGGTTTTCGAACGGTGCTGCTGCCGCTGTCGACGGCGCGGTGCTGGCCTGGTCGGCCGGGCGGCTGGTCTTCACGACCGACTCGTACGTGGTGACGCCGGTGGAGTTTCCGGGCGGCGACATCGGCCGGCTGGCGGTGTGCGGCACGGTGAACGACCTGGCGGTGATGGGGGCGACGCCGGAGGCGCTGAGCCTGGGACTGATTCTCGAGGAAGGGCTGCCGATGTCGGTGCTCGACCGCATCCTGGCGTCGGCGGCGGCGGCGGCGGACGCGGCCGGCGTGCGGGTGGTGACGGGCGATACGAAGGTGATCGAGGCGCGGCGGCGACGGCGACGGCGTGATGATCAACACGGCGGGCGTGGGGCGGATGCGGCCGGGGGTGGAGCTGGGGCTGGAGCGGGTGCGGGTCGGCGACGCGGTGGTGCTGAGCGGTCCGATCGGCGAGCACGCGCTGGCGATCCCGTTTCATGGCGAGGGGATCGAGTTCGAGCCGCGGCTGAAGCGCTGAGCGACGCGCGCCGCGACGAGCTGGCGGGCGCTGCTGGCGTCGGGCGCGGCGGTGCGGTTCATGCGCGATCCGACGCGGCGGGCTGGCGGGCGTGCTGGCGGACCTGTGCGAGCACAGCGGGCTGAGCGTGGAGATCGACGAGGGCGCGCGTGCCGGAAAGTGCCGCGACTGCCCACGCGGCGGCCATGCTGGTCTGGATCCGCTGACGCTGGCGAACGAGGGCAAGCTGGTGCGTTGAAGCGCGTGACGACGCCGAGCGCTCGAAGCGCTGCGTGGCCACGCGCTGTATGCGCGCGGCGATCATCGGACGGCTGACCGCGGCGACGCCGCCGCTGGTCGAGCTGTGCACGGTCGCCGGTGGGCGGCGGATCGTGCAGCGTCCGTATGGAGAGGAGCAGCCACGGATCTGCTGAGGTCGGCCGCGCGACGCGCCGCGGACGGCGACAAGACACATCGGGTCGGGGGCGACGGCCGGCCGTCCAGCAACGACATTCGGCCGGTCGAGCCCGGGAGGCTGCCATGGGAGACTCGGAAGACATCCTGCTGATTGATGACGATCCGGACATGCACACGGCGGTGCGGCTGATGCTGGAGCCGATGGGCTATCGCGTGCGGTGCTGTCTGACCGGTCCGGCGGGGCTGGCCGCGGCGCACGAGATTCGCCCGGCCCTGCTCCTGCTGGACGTGATGCTCTCCTCGCCGAGCGAAGGCTTTCACGTGGCGTACGACTTTCGCTCGGACGAGCAGCTCGCGCATGTGCCGATCGTGATGATCTCGGCGATCGGCGATGCGACGGGCATCGACTTCGCGCGCGAGGCCGGCTCGGCCTACCTGCCCGTGGAGCGGTTCCTGAGCAAGCCGATCGACGCGGCGACGCTGCGTCGCACGGTGGACGACGTGTTGCACGGCGCGGCAGCGCGGGCGATGCCCTAGGCGGGCAGACGAGGCGGCCGAATGGAGTCGCGGGTCGCGGAATCGTGGGGCGGGTTGCTGCGCGTTCCGCACGACGGGCAGCGCGCCGAGTCGCTGCTGGCGCTGCTGCGGCTGGACTGGTTCATCCGGCTGCGCTGGCTGTTCGTGGGGGCGGCGACCGGCGCGCTGCTGGTCGAGCGGCTGGTGTGCGGGCCGGTGCATCGCCCGGCGGCGCTGTGGGTCATCACCGGCCTGGTGGCACTGAGCAACGGCGTGTGGCGCGGGCTGGCGGACGCGAAGCGCGACGGCGCAGCGCGGTTCCGCCCGACGCGATTGGCCTGCTGGCAGATTGCGCTCGACCTGGCGCTGCTGACGGGCATGGTGCGCTACACGGGCGGGTCGGAGAGCCCGGTCGCGGCACTATATACGTATCACATGGTGATCGCGGCATTGCTGCTGCGGCCGCGCCAGGCGCTGGCGATGGCGCTGTGGGCGACGGCGCTGTACGGGGGGCTGCTGTCGGCCGAGGCGGCGGGCTGGCTGGCGACGCACCATCCGTTCGACGGCGGCACCGCGGCCGCGTGGATTCCGACGGCGGGCTTCCTGGCGCGGAAATTCATCATCGTGGCGGTGACCGTCCTGGGGGTGCTCTACTTCACGGTGCAGATCGCGGCGCGGCTGGAAGAGCGCGAGGTGCATCTGCGGCGGGCGAACGCGGCGCTCGAGGCGTCGACCTGCGCGATGCGCGAGGTGCAGCGTCACCGGGCCGATTTCATGCGGAACGCGGCCCACCAGCTGAAAAGCCCGCTGGCCGGGGTGCAGACGCTGATCGGTCTGTTCCGCGACGGAGTCGTGCCGCCGGGCGCGGCGCGCGAGCTGTACGACCGCATTGAACGGCGGTGCGGCGACGGACTGGAGCAGGTGGCGCGATTGCTGACGCTGGCCCGCGCGCAGGACGAGCCGGGGCAGCGCGACGCCACCGTCGAGGTCGAGATTCCGAGCGGCGTCGCGGCGGTGGTGGATTCGTACCGCGCCCTGGCGGAGCGGAAGGGCATCACGCTGTCGCTGTCGCAGGACGCGGTCGGGGCGGTCTGCCGGCTCGCGCCGGGCGACCTGCGCGATTCGGTCGGCAACCTGATAGACAACGCGCTGAAGTACACGCCGCGCGGCGGCCGCGTGCTGGTGGAGGCGCGTGTCGACGACCAGCGCGTGCAGATCGCGGTGCGCGACAACGGGCCGGGCGTGGACGCGGCGGAGCTCGCCACGCTGTTTGAACCCTATCGGCGCGGCAATGCGGCAATCGCGGCCGGCATTGCCGGCAGCGGGCTGGGGCTGGCGATCGTGCGGGCGCTGTGCGAGCAGGCCGGCGGAAGCGTTCGTGCGGCCAACCGCCCGGGCGGCGGGGCGGAATTCACGATTGAGCTGCCGCGCCTGATCGATGCGGGAAATTTCGCCCAGATGCGAACTTTCGCGCAGCCAAATGGCGGCGACCTTGCGAGCGAGCGCTCGGCCGCGGCGTCGCCGCCGCGCTAACAGGCGGTCGTTGTGTGCAAAGGGCCGGCGCGCGGGGGGATTCGCGGGCTGAAGAGCGAGCGCTGGCGGCGGATCGATCCGATCGCGGCGGGCGATTGTGGCGCGGGTCTTGCGAGGATGGCGTGTGGCGGGGCGCCCGGGAGCGCGGCCATGTTGGATGCGATCATTGAGCGGTCGGACTTCGTGGCGGTTGTGGCCGAGCTGGCGAAGAAGCGGCGGATCGTTGGGCCGGTGGCGCGGGACGGACACTACTTCTACGAAGAGGTGAGCGACGCCGCGCGGATCGATCTCGACTTCACGTACTGCGTCTACAGTCCGCGCGGCGTGGTTTTTCCGCCGACCGACACGCTGTTTCGATTCCAGCGCGGGCGGCGCTCGTTCGTGGCGAGCCCGGTCTTTGACGAGCGGCCCACGGCGCTCGTGGGGGTGCATCCGTGCGACGTTCATGCGCTGCGCCTGCTGGACGCGATCTTCGATTCGCCGAACGGATGTGACGAGCACTATGCGGCGCGGCGGCGCAACCTGCTGGTGGTCGGGGTGGATTGCATCGCCCCGTGCTGCGAGAGCGCGTTCTGCGCCGATCTGGGGACGAACGCCGCCAGCGCCGGCTTCGACGTGATGCTCTACGGGCTGACGGGCGCGCCGGGGTCGCGGCTGGGGGTGGTCTATGGCACGGCGGCGGGCCGCGAGTGGCTGCAATACGGCCGGCGGACCCGCGCCGTGACCGACGCAGACGCGGGCGCGCTGGAAGGCTATCAACGGGCCAAGGCGGGGCGGTTTTCGCGGCGGCTGACCACGGCGAAGGAGGCGCTGCCGGCGCTGGTGGAGCGGTCGTACGACTCGCTCCTGTGGGAGGCGACGGCGGCGCGCTGTTATTCGTGCGGAAGCTGCAACCTGGTCTGCCCGACCTGCTACTGCTTCAACCTGCGCGACGAGCTGACGACGGATCTGCACGGCGGCCGGCGGGTGCGCGAGTGGGACGCCTGCCAGCTGCCGGCGTTTGCGGAGGTGGCGGGCGGGCACAATTTCCGCCCGACGGCGGCGGCGCGGCTGCGGCACCGGGTGAATCGCAAGGCGCGCTGGATCGCCGAGCGGGCCGGCGTGCCGGGGTGCGTGGGGTGCGGGCGGTGCGACCGCGCCTGCACGGCGAAGATCAGCCTGGTGGAAATCTACAACCAGCTCGCGGAGGAGGCGTGACGTGTCGACGATCGCCCGTGAGCCGGTGAGCCCGCTGACGAGCAGCTACCTGCCGCGGCCGGCGCGGGTGCTGGCGGTGGCGAAGCTGACGGAATTGGAACGGCTGCTGACGCTGCGCTATGCGGACGGGGCGTCGCTGGGACACGATCCGGGGCAGTTCGTGCAGGTGTCGCTGCTGGGGCTGGGGGAGTGCCCGATATCGATCTGCTCGTCGCCGACGCGCGGGGCGGAGTTCGAGCTGTGCGTGCGGCGGGCGGGCGTGGTCACGAGCGGGCTGCATCGGCTGGATACCGGCGACGTGGTGGGCGTGCGCGGGCCGCTGGGGCGCGGATTCGACGTGACGGCGCTGGCGGGGCGCGACGTGCTGATCGTGGCGGGCGGGCTGGGGCTGGCGCCGGTGCGCTCGCTGATCGAATACATTCTCGACGAGCGCGGCGCGTTCGGCGAGTTCCACCTGCTGTATGGCGCGCGGGCGCCGGGCGAGCTGCTGTTTCGCGACGAGCTGATGCGCTGGGCGGCGCGGCGCGACCTGACGCTGCGGGTGACGGTCGATCGCGGCGACGAACACTGGCGCGGCCGCGTGGGCGTCGTGACGACGCTGTTTTCGCAGTTGCCGAAGCTGGATGCGGCGCGGACGTCCGCCGTGGTGGTCGGTCCGCCGGTGATGTTCAAGTTTGTCCTGCTCGAGCTGCTGGGGCGCAGGATCGCGCAGAAGGACATTTATTGCTCGCTGGAGCGGCGGATGAAGTGCGGCGTGGGCCGGTGCGGCCACTGCCAGGTGAACCAGGTGTACGTCTGCGCGGACGGGCCGGTGTTCAACTACGCGCAGCTCAAGGGGCTGCGTGAGTCGCTGGCGTAGCGAGGTGAGCAGGTCATGAAACCGCGCGTCGCGATCTTCAGTCTGACGGGGTGCGAGGGCTGCTCGCTGGCGATTCTTGAGCTGGAGGAGCAGTTGCTCGACATTCTGAGCGCGGTCGAAGTGGTGAATTTCCGCGAGGGGATGACCGAGCGGGCGTGGGACATCGACATCGGCCTGGTGGACGGTGCGATCTCGACGCCGCACGACGAGGCGCTGGCGCGGAAGTTCCGCGAGAGCTGCCAGACGCTGGTGGCGATCGGCGCGTGCGCCTGCCTGGGCGGCGTGAACACACTGAAGAACACGCTGGCGGAGGCCGAGTATCGCGCCGCCGTGTACGGCGATTCCGCGCGGTTCTTCCCGACGACTCCGGCCCGGCCGCTGTCGGCGGTGGTGAAGGTGGAAGCCGAACTGCCGGGCTGTCCGCTGGTGAAGGAGGAGTTCCTCGAGTTTCTGCGCTGCGCGCTGGCGGGCAAGCGGTTCGCGCTGCCGGACGAGGCGGTGTGCGTCGAGTGCAAGCGGGCGGGCAACCTGTGCCTGTACGAGCGCGGCGAGATGTGCCTGGGCCCGATCACGCGCGGCGGCTGCGGGGCGATCTGTCCGACCTACGGGTCGAAGTGCGAGGCCTGCCGCGGGATCGTCCGGCCCGACGCGCTGCGGGCGGCGAGTCTCAACTTCCGCGAGACCTATCCTGGCGCGATGGAGGGAGTGCTGTCGGACCTGCGGCTGTTCGGCGCGCACCGCGAGGCGAGCCTGCCATGAAAAACGTCACGATCGACGTGCACGAGGTGACGCGCGTCGAGGGGCACGGCAACCTCTCGGTTCGCGTGGCCGATGGCGCGGTAACGCGGATCGAGCTCCAGATCACCGAGAGTCCGCGCTATTTCGAGGCATTCCTGCGCGGGCGACCGGCGGGCGAGGCGCCGCAGATCGCCTGCCGCATCTGCGGTATCTGCTCGGTGGGCCACGCGACGGCGGCCGTTCAGGCGATCGAGGCGGCGACCGGGGTCGAGCCGAGCGCGCAGACGCTGGCGCTGCGCCGGCTGCTCTTGCTGGGCGAACATCTGCAGAGCCACGTGCTGCACCTCTACTTCCTGGCGGTGCCGGACTTCCTCGGCGTGGGGTCGGTGATTCCGCTGGCCGCCACGCACGGCGACGTGGTGCGCCGCGCGCTGCGGCTCAAGAAGCTGGCCAACGACCTGTGCAAGGCGGTCGGCGGGCGACACATCCACCCGATCGCGATGCACGTCGGCGGGTTCACCCACCTGCCGGCCGACGACGAGCTGATCGCGCTCAAGCGGCGATTGGAATCGGCGCGCGTCGACCTGGAGCAGACGGTGGAGCTGTTCGCGACGCTGGCGGTGCCCGAGCTGTCGCGCAACGTGGATTACGTCGCGCTGGCGCCGAACGGCGACGGCGCGTACCCGCTGCGGGCCGGGCCGATCCGCTCGACGCGCGACCCGCGGCCGACGCCGGCGGCGCGCTATCGCGAACGGGTGATCGAAACGGTCGTGCCACACTCGGCGGCGAAGCACTGCCACACGCCGGGCGGCGAGACGTATGCGGTCGGGTCGCTGGCGCGGTTCAACAACAACAGCGCCGGGCTGCACCCGGCGGCGGCGGCGGCGGCGCGACGGCTGGGGCTGACGGCGCCCTGCCGAAACCCGTTCCACAACAACACTGCGCAACTGGTGGAGTGTGTGCACATCGTCGAGTCGGCGATCGAGCTGATCGACGCGCTGCTGACGCGCGGCCTGCGGCGCGAGCCGCTGGCGGCGGCCACGCGCTGCGGCGCGGGCGTCGGGGCGGTGGAGGTGCCACGCGGGCTGTTGTTCCACGAATATGAAGTGGACGCGAGCGGTCGAATCGTGGCGGCAAACCTCATCATTCCGACCGGGCAGAACCTGGCGAACATCGAGGAAGACCTGCGGGCGTTCGTGCCGCAACTGCTGGAGGCCGGACTGGGCCCGGCGGAGATCACGCTGCGGCTCGAGATGCTGATTCGGGCGTATGACCCGTGCATTTCGTGCGCGACGCACTTTCTGGAGATCGACTGGCGATGAACACCCGCGACGGAACGAGCTTGCGGCGGGTGTGCGTGGTGGGCTGCGGGCGCAGTCACCGGCGCGACGACGCCGTCGGGCTGCGCGTGGCCGCGGCGCTGGCGGCCGCGCCGCCGCCGTGCACCGAAGTGATCGCGAGCGCGGCGCCGCTGACGGACATCATGACGGCGTGGGAGCAGTCGGAGCTGCTGGTGGTGGTCGATGCCACGCCGGCGACGGTGGATCTGCCGGCCGGGCGGTGGGTGGTTCTGGACGGGCGGCGGGACGCGTGGCGGCTGCGGCCGCGCGGCGGCGGCGACACGCACGGCATGAGTGTGGCGGAGGCGCTGGCGCTGGCCGGCGCGCTGGAGCCGGGGCGCGGGCCGCAGGTGTGGATTGTCGCCGTCGCGGTGGCGGATGTGTCGTTCGGGGCGGCGCTGACGCCGGCGGTGGAAGCGGCGGTGGATGCGGTGGCGGACGCGGTTCGCAGCGCGGTGGTGCGGTATCTGCGTGCGCCGGCCACGGGATTGGCGGGAGCGAATCATGCACGAGTATTCGATTGCGCGAGCCCTGGTTGAACAGGCGACGAGCGCGGCGCGGCGGGGGACGGACGGACGGGTCACGCGCGTTCGGTGCCGCGTGGGCGTGCTGCGGCAGGTCGACCGGGATATGCTCTTGGATGCGTTCGAGATTGCGGCCGAGGGGTCGGCGTGCGCCGGGGCAACGCTGGTGGTGCAGACGGCGTGGCCGCGGACGTGGTGCGAGCCGTGCGCGCGCGAGTTCGAGGTGCGCAACTGGTCGTGGAACTGTCCGGTGTGCGGTCGCGCGGCCCGCGGGGCGCACGGCGGAGACGAGCTGGAGCTGGAGACGATTGACGTGGAGTGCCGAGAGCAGCCCTGCCCGGCGGGAGGCGTGACATGAAGACGTTGCAGACTCATCTTGGAGCGCCGCGCCCGGCGGCGACCGGTCTGACCGGCGTGCGGTTGCTGCGTGACGCGATCCTCAACAAGGGGGCGGCGTTTTCGGAGGAGGAGCGCGACCGGCTGAAGCTGCGCGGACTGCTGCCGCCGGCGCGGCTGACGATCGAGCAGCAGGTCGAACTGGTGCTCGAGCACGTGCGCGCCAAGGCGGACGACCTGGAGAAGTTCATCGGGCTGGCGGCGCTGCACGATCGAAACGAGACGCTCTTCTTCCGCCTGCTGATTGAGAACCTGCCGGAGCTGATGCCGATCGTCTATACGCCGACGGTCGGCCGGGCCTGCCAGCGGTTCAGCCACGTCTTCCGCGAGCCGCGCGGGTTGTGGATCACGCCGGACGACATCGAGCGCATCCCCGACATCCTGCGCAACTGGCCGCAGCCGGACGTGCGGCTGATCGTCTGCACCGACAACGAGCGCATCCTGGGTCTGGGCGACCAGGGCGCCGGGGGGATGGGCATTCCGATCGGCAAGCTGGCGCTCTATACCGCGGCGGCCGGGCTGCATCCGAGGCACTGCCTGCCGATCAGCCTCGACGTGGGCACGAACAACGCCGAGCTGCTCGACGATCCGCTCTACATCGGATACCGGAAGCGGCGGCTGTCGGGCGAGGCCTACGACGATTTCGTGGAGGCGTTCGTCGAGGCGGTCAAGAGCGTCTATCCGCGGGCCGTCCTGCAGTGGGAGGACTTCAATCGGCGGACGGCCTTCGACCTGCTCGATCGCTATCGGCGGCGGATTCCGAGCTTCAACGACGACATTCAGGGCACGGCGGCCGTGGCGCTGGCGGGCGTGCTGGCGGCGATGCGCATCACGCGTGTGCGGCTCGCGGACCAGCGGATCGTCTATGCCGGCGCCGGCAATGCGGGCGTCGGCATGGCACGGCTGGTGAAGGCGGCAATGCGGGCCGAGGGTGTTCCGGCCGCCATCATCCGGCGGTCGCAGGTGCTGCTCGATTCGCACGGACTGCTGCACAGCGGGCGCACAGTGGACTCGGCGCAGAAGCGTGAATTTCTCCTGGACGAAGAATCACTGTCGCACTACGGGCTGGATCCGCAGCGCGACGGGTCGCTGCTCGAGGTGGTGCGGCGGGTGCGGCCGACCGTCCTGGTCGGGCTGACGGCGGTCTCCGGGACGTTCACCGAGGAGATCGTGCGCGAGATGGGGCGGCACTGCGATCGGCCGCTGATCATGCCGCTGTCGAATCCGACGTCGAAGGCGGAATGCACGCCGGCGGAGGCGATCCGCTGGACCGAGGGGCGGGCCATTGTGGCGACCGGCAGCCCGTTTGCGCCGGTGGAGCACAACGGCCGGACGCACGTGATCGGCCAGGGCAACAACGTGTTTGTCTTTCCGGGCATCGGGCTGGGCTGCGTGGTGGCCGAGGCGAGCGAGGTGAGCGACGCGATCTTCCTGACGGGGGCGCGGACGCTGGCGACGTGCGTGTCGAACGACCGGCTGGCGGCCGGGGCGATCTATCCGGATGCATCGACGCTGCGGGAAGTGAGCGCGCGGATTGCGGCGGCGGTGGTGCGCGAGGCGCGCGTCGAGAACCTGGGGCGCAAGCTGGCCGACGACGTGGTCGATTCGGCCGTGGCCGACGCGATGTGGTATCCGCAGTATTCGCCGCTGGAGGAGTAGGGAGCGCCGCGGATGGAAGTGCGCGTGCTGCGACGGGTGCTGGAGAAGAACGATCGCGCGGCCGACGAGGTTCGCGAGCTGCTGTCGGCGCACGGCGTGCGGGCGATCAACCTGCTCGGCGGAGCGGGATGCGGCAAGACGGCGCTGCTCGAGCGGCTGCTGCCGATTCTGCGGCCGGCGCTGCGCTGCGGCGTGCTGGAAGGCGACCTGGCGACGACGCTGGACGCCGAGCGGATTGCGGCGATCGGTGTGCCGGTGACGCAGTTGCTGACCGAAGGTGGCTGCCACCTGACCGCGCCGCACGTCCGCCGCGCGCTGGACTCGCTGCCGCTGGACAAGCGCGACCTGGTCATCAGTGAAAACGTCGGGAATCCGATCTGCCCGGCCAACTTCGACCTGGGCGAGCATGCGCGGCTGGCGGCGCTGAGCGTGGCCGAGGGGGCCGACAAGCCGCAGAAGTATCCGCTGCTGTTCAAGGACGCCGCGGGCGTGGTAATTACCAAGCTCGACCTGCTGCCGCACGTTTCCTTCGATCTGCACCGGGTGACGCTCGATCTTGGCCGTCTGAACCCGGCGGCGCGGCTCTTTCTCACGTCGGCCGAGCGCGGGCATGGGCTGGCGGGGCTGGCGGCGTGGTTTCGCGGAATGGCGCGCGGAAATGACGACGCAACCGGCCCGCGCGGCGGCCGGGCAATACTGAACTGACGCAGGGCGGGCGGCCGTGGGGTGGCGCAGAAACTGCGCCGGCTGAGTCGGCCGACCGGTCGATGAACGCAGGAGAGGTGCACCGATGCAAGCAATCCTGCGGTGGCTATGGCGCGCTGATCGCGCTCATCACGGGCGGACTGGGGTTCTTTGGCACGACCGGGACCGGGCTGCCCGTCGGGTAGCGGCGTCCGCGGTCGCCGTTCGCTGTGAGTGACGCGCTCGACAGACCGGGCGGCCTGGGGGTCGCTCCGGCAGGGGGCGGTTTTTCTTCATTTGCACAAGTTTCAGAACTGCTGACCGCGCGCGGCGGCGCGGTCTTGCTCCGACGGGCGACCGTCGATTCGGTGCGGCCGCGCATCGGGACCGCGCCGGGTCGGCTCAGGTCAGGCCGAACTTTTCCAGTCGATAGCGAAGCTGATCGCGCGACAGCCGCAGCAGCTTGGCGGCATGGGTCTGGTTGTTGTTGGTCATGGCGAGCGCCTGGGTGATGAGGTCGCGCTCGATCTCGTCCATGGAGAGCCCCTCGGCGGGCATCTTGAAGCGGTACTCGCCGGACGAGGTGTAGCCGCCTTCGGTCTCGAGCGCCGAGGCGACCGAGCTGAAGTCGGCGGCGGTCAGGCGGCGGCCGTGCGAGAGCAGCACGGCGCGTTCGACGACGTTGCGCAGCTCGCGGACGTTGCCGGGCCAGCGGTAGCGCTGCAGCAGCGCCACGGCGCTGTCGGCGAGCTCGTCGCACGGCTTGTGCAGGTCGCGCGCGAAGGCCTGCGCGAAGTGGCTGGCGAGCAGGCAGATGTCCTGCCCGCGATCGCGCAGCGGCGGCAGCGACAGCCCGACGACGTTCAGTCGGTAGAACAGGTCGCGGCGGAACTGCCCCTGCTCGATGGCGCGTTCGATGTTGCGGTTGGTGGCGGCGATGATCCGCACGTCGATGCGGATGTCCTGGGTTCCGCCGACGCGGCGCAGCACCTTTTCCTCGACAAATCGCAGCAGCTTGGCCTGCAGCGCGGCGGGCATGTCGCCAATCTCGTCGAGGAAGGCGGTACCGCCGTCGGCCAGCTCGAAGAGACCCTTCTTGGCGACGCGCGCCCCGGTGAACGCGCCGCGCTCGTGGCCGAACAACTCGCTTTCCAGCAGGGTCTCGGTCAACGCGGTGCAGGTGATGTTGACGAACGGCTTGCTGGCGCGGGCCGAGTGGTCGTGAATGGTCCGCGCCACCAGGTCCTTTCCGGTGCCGCTTTCGCCGCGCAGCAGCACGGTCGTGGCCGGGCTTTCGGCGACGCGCCGCAGGGTTTCGAACAGCTCGCGCATCGGCGGGCTGTCGCCGATGATGCGCTCGAAGCCGTGGCGGTCGCGCAGCGCGCGGCGGACGCTGACCAGCTCGCGCTTCAGGCGGGTGGATTCCAGCGCCCGCTCGATGAGTCGCGCCAGCTCGTCGACGTTGAACGGCTTGGCGACGAAGTCGAAGACGCCCTGCTTGATGGCGGCGACGGCGGTTTCGACCGTGCCGAAGGCCGAGATGATGATGACCACGCAGCTGTCGATCCACTCGCCGATGGCGGCCAGGAATTCCGGGGCCGAGCCGTCGGGCAGACGGTAATCGAGCAGCACCACGTCCGGGGGCGAGGTCTGGAATCGCTCGATCGCGGACTGGATCGTCTCTGCCTCGTCGATGGCGTAGCCGTCGCGCTGCAGCCGCTCGCGCAGGCTCCAGCGGATGAGGCGCTCGTCCTCGACGATCAGGACGGACTGGGTGCGGGGAGCGTCTGGGCCGGCCGACATCCGCGGCAGTCTAGCCGACCGCGCGCGGGCGGACGACAGGCGGCGAGTGCGGGCGATTCGAGCAGCGCCATGGGGCGTGGTTGCGGGTGGTCGGGCGGTGCGTGCGGTAAAAAACCCCCAATTGCGGGGAAATCCGCAGCGGGGCGCGATCGCGGCGAGCTTCGAGTTCCGACCCGCGAATGGGCCGGTGCGGTGCCGATGTGGTATGGGTGTTGCAGCGAGCAGGCACAGAGGCCGATTGAGACTTGGCAAGAGGAGAATCGCGTGACGAACAGCACCTTTTTGCTGCCATTTCGGGACGACCTGGGGTTCTGCAACATCCTGCTGTCGGCGTTGGGCGGCGACGGCGCGAACATGGGCGCCAAGCTGCTGTTCAAGGTCGGCTGCGAGGCGTTCGGGCTGGATGGCGGGTACGACGCCCGCTACGGCTCCGAGAAGAAGGGCACGCCGACCGATGTCTCGGTGCGCTTCTGCGAGCCGGGCACTCCGGTGCGGCAGAGCGGGCCGACCAATCGGCCGCACTTTCTGGTGGTGTTTCATGCAGACCTGATCGCGCCACTGGAGCTGTGGCGCGGGCTGCACGACGGCGCGGTCTGCATTGTGAACACGCCGCAATCTCCGGCGGCGACGCGCGAGACGCTGCGGCTGCACCGCGGCCGGGTGGTGTGCGTCGATGGGACGCGGATCGCCTACGAGTCCAAGAGCCGGCTGAACATGCCGCTGATCGCGGCGCTGTGTCACGAGTTCGGCCTGCCGGACGCGCAGATGCGCGAGTACGTGGCGTCGGCGTGGCCGAACGTGGCGGCGTCAAACCTGAGTGCGATGGGTCGGGCGATCGCCGAGGCGGTGCGGGCCGGCTTCGACGTGGATGAGCGATTCGTTCGGGCCGGACCGAAGCCGACGCGCGGCGCGATCGGCTGGCGGAACATGCTGAACGGCGGGGTGATCGACGCGCGGACGCACTCGACGATCGGACGCGACAATCGCGTGGCGGGTCGCGGGCGCGTGCCGCACTTCGAGCCGGCGGCGTGTAACTCGTGCGGCATCTGCCTGACGGTGTGCAGCGACCCGGGCGGACTGCTGTGGCGCGAAGGGCGCATGGCGGGTATCGACCCGCTGTTCTGCAAAGGCTGCATGCGTTGCGTGGAGGTCTGCCCGACGACCAAGAAGGGGCACGCGCTGTCGGTCGTCGAGGCGGCTGGCAAAGACTGACCGCGTCCCTCGACGGCGCACCGGCCTGGCCCAGGCGCGGCCTCGAATCCTGGGGACTTGTCATGACGCGGAAACTCTCGATCGCGCTGGCGGCCGCTGCGAGCGTTGCGGCGAATGCGGCGGTCGTGTACGAGCAGCCGCACAACGGCAGCGGCACATGCTACCTCTCGTCGTGGATCGACCCGGACGGCACGCCGAACGACCAATGGGCGTGGGACTCGTTTCGGCTGTCCAGCGCCACGGCCATCACGGAGATTCGCTGGCGCGGCGGGTTTGACCCGCTGGCCTTCGGCGCCGGGGGGCCGGTCGTCAAGTTCCGGGTGCAGTTCTGGTCGTCGATCAACGGCGACTCGCAGCCGGACGTCGGCAGCTACTACACGCCCAATCCGCTGGCGCAATACACCCTCAACGGCAATGCGAACCAGACCGCGGCCGGCACGTTCGGCGGCGTGGCGCTCTACGACTATCACGTGACGCTGCCGTCGGCGTTTCAGGCGGCGGCGAACACGACCTACTGGGTGCAGATCGAGTCCTGGCAGCACGGCACCTTTCCGGACTGGTGCTGGTCGGCCGGCTCGGGCGGTAACGGGACACATTTCCGGCGTCTGGAGTACAGCTTCCAGACGGTTCCGGGCGACACGGCGTTCGCGCTGGTAACGTCGGATGCTCCGACGTTTCAGATTTCGGCCAGCGTGGCGCCGCCGAGCGCGGGAACGGTGTCGGGCGCCGGGGCCTATCCATCCGGGTCCACGGCGGCACTGACGGCGACGCCGAATGCCGGGTTCGGATTTCAGAACTGGACGGAGGGCGGCGTGCAGGTGAGCACGTCGCAGACCTACACGTTCACGGTGAGCGGCGACCGCACCCTGGTGGCGAATTTCGTGCCGGCGTACACGATCTCGACGAGCGCCTCGCCGGCGCTGGGCGGGACGACGAGCGGCGGCGGCATCTTCAACCAGGGCGCGAGCGTGACGGTCTCCGCGATTCCGAACTCGGGCTACCTGTTCGTCGATTGGACGGAATTCGGCACGCCGGTCTGCACGGTTCCGAACTACACCTTCGCAGCCGGCGCCGATCGGGCGCTGGTCGCGAACTTCATGACGAATTCGCCTACCGTGCTGTTCGACTTCGACAACGCGCCGGTATACACCAGCCTGCCGCTCAACCTGACGGTGAGCGGGCTGACGGCGCACCTGTCGGCGACCGGCTCTGGTTTTTCGATTCAGTTTGCGAACGTGCTGGGGTTCACGCCGCCGGGCTTTTCCGGCCGGTGCCTCTATCCGAACAGTGTCTTCGCGGCGGACCTCATCATCGACTTCAGCGAAACGCTGAGCGCCTTCTCGATACTCTATTCCCCCAACGAACTGGGTTGCGACGACTCGGCGCGGATGCGCGTGACCGCCTATCTCAACGGCGCCTTTGCCGGCACGAACACCACTACCGCACAGACCCCGGGCACATGGCCGTCCGAGACGCTGAGCATTTCGGTGCCGGCCGGGTTCAACCGGGCGGTGGTGCACTACGACGCGCCGCCTCCGACCTGCCAGGACTACGGCGTGATCTTCATGGCGGACAACATGCTTGCGACCGTCGCGGTGACGGGGGTGTCGATCACGCAGCAGCCCGGCTCGGCCGATGCCTGCGCGAGCGGCTGGGGCGACTTCGTCGTCGGGGCCGCGGGCAGCGCGCCGGTGGCCTATCAGTGGCAGGCCGAGCTCGACACCGGCGCGTGGAGCGACCTGGTCGACGGCCCGCTGATGCACCTCGGCACGCCGCTGGCATGGGTGAGCGGCGCGGCGACGAACTGGGTGAATCTCTCGTCGCTGGGCCAGTTTCCGGCCGATCGCGCGGCGCTGAATCTGCGCTGCATCGTGTCGAATCAGGTCAACGGCGCGACCAGCGACGTAGCGGCGCTGACCGTGTGGCCGAATGGCAGCGGCGACGTGAGCCAGAACGGACTCGTGGACGGCGCCGACGTGCAGAGTTTCGTCAACTTTGTGCTGTTCCCGGCGTCGCCGGGCGCGGCGCTGTGCGCCGGCGACTTCAGCGGCGACGGAGCCTTGGATACGGCCGACATCCCGGGGATGGTCGGCCGATTGATGTGGCCTTAGGCGCGACCGGACGAACGGCGCGGCGTGGAGAGACTCATGAGTGCATACGCGGGTGTGACGGCGGCGCAGCGAGCGGGCGGCGGTGACGGGGAAGCGGCCGCCCAGCCGGGGCGATGTCAGCAGAAGGTCTGGCTCGGCAACGGCAACGAGGCTGTGGCGCGGGCGATCCTGGACATCGGCTACGACGCCGAAGGCTACTACCCGATCACGCCGTCGTCCGACGCCGGCGAGGCGGTCAGCAAGGCGTACGCGGCCGGAAAGAGCGACATCTCCTTCCTGGTGGCGACCAGCGAACTGGCGGCGATCGGCATCTGCGCCGGCGTGGCGGTCGCGGGCGGACGGGTGGTGGATGTCACCAGCGCCAACGGGCTGCTGCTCAAGGCCGAGGAGATGCCGGCGATCTCAGGCCTGGGGCTGCCGATGGTACTGAACCTGTCGACGCGCGAGGTTTCCGGGCCGCTGAACATCAAGAACGGACATGCCGATCTCTACGCCGCGCTGGGATGGGGCTGGCTGATCCTGCTGGCGCCGACGGTGCAGGCGGCGTACGACATGAACATCATCGCCATCAAGGTGGCCGAGGCGGTCAACCTGCCGGCGATCGTGGCGTATGACGGGTTCCACACCTCGCACGCCAACCGGCGGATCCAGGTGTTTGCCAACGCCGAGGACGTGCGGGCCTACGTCGGTCCGCCGCCGTTCAAGGCAACGCTGCGCGGCGAGAACGGGCGGTTCAGCCTGCTCGACGTGGCGAACCCGCGGACGTTCGGCCCGTACATGAACGACGACCTGATCAACGCCAAGGTGCAGCAGGATCTGAAGTTTGAGAAGGCGGCCGAGCGGCTGGCGACAGAGTTTCGGGCGTTCGAGAAACTGACCGGACGGCGCTACGACTTCGTGCAGCAGCATGGCGACGAGCGCGCGGGGCGCTGCCTGGTGGCGCTGAACACGGCGGGCGAGGCCGCCAAGGACGCGGTCGACGAGCTGCGGGGACGCGGACAGGCGGTGAACCTGGTGATTCCGACCGTGCTGCGGCCGTGGCCCGAGGCGCAGTTCGTCGAGGCGCTGGGGCAGGCGGAGACGATCGTGGTTGCCGAGCGCGGCAGCCAGTATGGCGCGAGCAATTACCTGGCGAACGAGATCGGCGCGACGCTGCAGCGGCGCGGGAATTCGGCGCGGATCATCCAGCGGACCTATGGCATCGGCGGGCTGAACTTCACGCGCGACGACGCGCTGGAGCTGTACGCCGAGGCCGGCGTGGGCGCCGCGGGCGACAAGCGCAGCGAGGCGGGCGGTCCGGCCGACGGCGGGATGCGCACGCCGCCGCTGTCGTTTGCGCCGAGCAAGGAATATCACGGCGCCTGGCCCGGCGACGCGAACTATGCCCCGCCGGCGACGATGGAGCCGATCGCGCTCGAATCGTGCACGCTGAACGAAGGACAGGAGAACAAGGTCAACCTGAAGGTGCTGTCGCAGATGCCGGCGCGGTTTGACAAGCACTCGGCCTGCCCGGGCTGCGGCATCTTCACGAGCCTGAACCTGTTCCTGCGCGGCATCGACGGGCACGTGGTGCTGCTGTTCAACACCGGCTGCGGCATGGTGGTGACAACGGGCTATCCGCTGACGAGCTTCAAGGTGCCTTACTTCCACAACCTGTTCCACAACTGCTCGAGCACGGCGACGGGCATCGTGGAGATGGTGAAGCGATTTGCCGCGCGCGGCGACCTGCGGGAGGAGATCACCGTGATCGCGGTCTCGGGCGATGGCGGGAACGACATCGGGCTCGACCAGGTGGTTGGCGCGGCCCTGCGAAGCGATCCGTTCATCCTGTTCGAGTATGACAACAAGGGCTACATGAACACCGGGGCCCAGATGTGCTACAGCGGCTTCAAGGGGCAGAAGAACAGCAACGCGCACTTCGGCCCGGCGCAGCGCGGCAAGCAGACGCACCACAAGGACATCATCGAAATCCTGCGCGGCACGTTCGCGCCCTACCTGGCGACCTGCGCCGAGTCGCACCCGGTCGACATGATTCGCAAGGCGCGCCGCGCCCAGGCGACCACGCGGGCCGGCGGTTTTGCCTTCGTCAAGGCGCTGTCGGTCTGCCCGCTGAACTGGGGCATGGGCGAGCACGTCGGGCCGTCGGCGGTCGAGGCGTGCGTCGACGCCTGCATGCACCCGCTGTTCGAGATTGACCACGGCAAGACGCGGATCACGGTCGATCCGGAGGCGACCGGCAAGAAGGTTCCGGTGACCGAGGCGTTTGCCAAGATGGGACAGGGCTTCGCCCACCTGTCGGCGGGCGAGTTTGCGGACCTGGCGGCCGACGTGCAGACCGAGGTTGATCGGCGCTGGGCGCGGCTGAAGGCGCTGGCGGCGCACGAGCTGTTGTAGTCTGCCGTGCCGCGCGCCGGGGCCTAGAATTTGGACGTCCACGTCGGCGACGCCGCGGGACGCACGCAGCGATGGCGCGACCCGCTGGAATTGCCGCGGAGGGTCGGTCATGCGACGCAGTGTTCTCAATTTCGCGCTGGATGCTGTCTCGGCAGCTTTGCTGCTCGGGATGATTGCCACCGGACTCCTGATTCGATTCGTGCTGCCGCCGGGCAGTCGAGGCGGGGCGGGCCTGAGCCTGTGGGGGTGGGGGCGCCACGACTATGGCGACCTGCACTTCTGGCTGGCGGTGAGCCTGCTGGCGCTGGTGGTGGTGCACGTTGTGCTTCACTGGACCTGGATTTGCACGGTGGTCGGCCGCCTCTCGGGCGGCGCACACGCCGGGCCGATTCGACCTCGTCCAGTGGCCCGAAACCTGGGCGGGGTCGCGTTTGCGATTCTGGTGGTACTGGCGGTTGCGATCTTTCTGAGCGTAGCCGCGAGCGGCGTGGTGACGGCGGGGGGCGGGCGCCAGGCCGGTCGCGCGGCGGTCGACGACGAATGCGCGCGGTGCCCCGAGCAGGCCGCCGAGCGCGGCGCGTCCGGGGGCGCGGCGGGCGCACGGGGGCGTGCGGGGCGCGGGCCGGCGCCGGACATTCGAGGCTCGACGACGCTGGGCGACGTGTCGACTGCTACCGGCCAGAGTTTGGACGAGGTGCGCCGGGCGCTGGGACTGCCGGCCTGCGCGGGCGCCGGCGAGCGGCTGAGTGAGCTGCGGCGGCAGCACGGGCTGACGCTGTCGCGCGTGCGTGATTTCGTGGCCGCCGGGGGCGCGCGTCATGCGACCGCGCCCGCGTCGACGGTGGAGGATTAGCCATGCCACGCGAAGCCGACGGAGAGTCGTCGTCGGGCGAACCGCGGGCGATTCGCACCCGGATGATCCACGGCGCCAGTCGCACTCGCCGGTGGGACTACAACCACCACGTCGTTCCGCCCATCAGCTCATCGGTCACGTTCCGGCTCGACTCGGCCCAGCGCGGGGCGCGCGGCTTCGTCGATTTCGGCCACCTGGCGCCGGACGGCGAACCGGCCGGGCCGATCTACATCTACGACCGGCTGGACGAGCCGACGCGCGGCATGCTGGAGGAGAACCTGGCGGTCGCCGAGCGCGGCGAGTGCGCCGTCTGCTTTGCGACCGGCATGGCGGCCATCAGCGCGGCGCTGGGCGTCCTGGCGCAGGGCGGGCGCGAGATCGTCGCGCATCAGACGCTGTACGGCTGCACCTATTCGCTGCTGTCGAACTGGCTGCCGCGCTTCGGCGTGAGCACGACCTACGTCGACCTGACCGATGCGGCGGCGCTGGGCGGCGCAATCACGCCGGCGACGCGCGTCGTCTATTTCGAAACGCCGGTCAACCCGGACATGCGGCTGATCGACATCGCCGCGGTGCGCCGCGCGGTCGACGGGCTGAACGCGTCGCGGGCGCCGGGCGAGCGCATCTGGATCGTGGTCGACAACACGTTCGCGAGCCCGTTCTGCCAGCGGCCGCTGACGCTGGGGGCCGACGTGGTGGTCGAGTCGCTGACCAAGTCGATCGGGGGATTCGGGACGGACATGGGAGGCGTGGTGGTCGGGCCGCGCTGCCTGTATGACGCGCTGGTGCTCTATCGCAAGGATTTCGGCGGTTCGCTTTCGCCCAAGGCGGCCTGGGCGACGCTGGTGTACGGCCTGCCGTCGCTGGGGGCGCGGATGGCGAACTACCAGAAGTCGGCCCACCACGTGGCGCGGTTTCTCGAATCGCATCCGCGCGTGGCCGCGGTGCACTACCCCGGGCTCACGAGCTTCAGCCAGCACGCGCTGGCGCGGCGGCAGATGGTCGATGAGCACGGGCGATTCTCCCCGGGCGGGCTGCTGTACTTCGAGCTGAAGCACGACGGCGATGACGAGTCTGCCGGTGAGCGACTGGTCGACTGGATCGCGCAAAATGCGTACTGCATTACGCTGGCGGTGTCGCTCGGGCAGATCAAGACGCTGATCGAGTGTCCCTACACGATGACCCATGCGGCCTTGCCGCCGGAGCGCAAGGCTGCCGACGGCCTGACGCCCGGAGGCATTCGCCTGAGCGTCGGCCTGGAGGACTGGCACGACCTGATCGCCGATCTGCGCGAAGCGCTGGCGGCGACGGCGACGCGTCCGACCGCAACCGGCGGGCGCGGACGGCCGTTCCAACCAGCCCCGTAGTGGCCGGAGCGCGGCGGGCGGTCGGTTCACGAGGGAGGCGCGTTGTGAAGACGTTGCGGGAGCGCGTCGAACAGCGGGTGCGCGACACGGTGTGCCGTGCGTGCATCTACGAGAAGGCGGACGGCGGCTGCAACCTCGATCCGGGTCGCGACTGTCCCATCCTGGGGCGGGTCGACAAACTGATCGAGGTCGTGCGCACGACGCACAGCGACGACATTGATCCGTACGTCGCGCGGCTGCGCGAGGCCGTCTGCGCCGAGTGCGAGATGCAGGACGGCGACGGCCAGTGCCCGCTCCGCCGGCATGCCGACTGCGCGCTGGACGACTACTTCGTGCTGATCGTGGACCTGATCGAGCAGGAACTCGCGGTCGAGCCGAGGCCCTGAGCGGCGACGCGGCCGCGGACGCCCGCGGGACGCACGGCGGCGCCCGCTAGAGCGTCGGCTGGACAAACGAGCGGGCGCGGGCCAATTCGGCTTCGGGCGCGGTCAGAAACTGATACAACTCGTCGCCGCCGGTGTTGTCGGTGCACAGGCCGGCGCGGTGCACGGCCTCGCTGTACTCGAGCCCGCGTTCAATCACATGCCGCACGCTGGCGTGGTGACAGTGTTGCAGGATCCACTGTCGCGCTTCACGCAGGTCAATCTCGCTGGACATCGGGGTTGCTCCGAATGGATGGCTAGATTTCCACGGGCGCCCGCTGGCGGGTAGGAGCCACGGGCGCCGCGATGCTGGTGGTGACGGGGGACGAGCCGGGCGCGGCGCCGGACAGCGCGGCATCTCGGCCGGCGCGCATGGCCCGCTGGTTGAGTTCCACGAGTTGCGGGTGCTTTTTTCCGATCACCGACTGGATGGCCGCGTCGGCCGCGGCGAGCGAAATGACCGGCCGCAGGCCGAGCAGCGCGCCGAGCATGATGACGTTGGCGACGCGCTCGTTGCCGACCTGCCGCGCGATGTCGGCGGCCGCGACGTAGGCGGCGCGCAGGTCGGTTCGCTCGGACCGGACCGGGACCATCGACGCATTCACCAGCAGGGCGCCGCCGGGCTCGATCGCCGGACCGAAGCGCTCGAGCGACGGCTGGTTCATCACGATCGCGGCGTCGTAGCGGGCCGAGATGGGCGAGCCGATCTCCTCGTCGGAGATGATGGTCGTGCAGTTGGCCGTGCCGCCGCGCATCTCCGGGCCGTAGGACGGGAACCAGGTGGTGTGCAGGCCGTCGATCATGGCGGCCTCGGCCAGAATCTGCCCCACCAGCAAGATGCCCTGCCCGCCGAATCCGGCGACGACGATCGACTCTTTCATCGCGCGGCCTCCTGCGGCTCGAGCGGCGCGAGTTTGGCGGCCGGAGGCGGGCTGACACGATCGACCAGCACGCCCGGCGGAAAGGTCCGTTCGACGGTGTTTGTGACATAGCGCATCGCCTCGATCGGCGAGACGCCCCACTGCACCGGGCAGGTGCCGAGGAACTCGACCAGGCCATAGCCGCGGTCTTCGAGCTGGGCGCGGATGGCGAGGCGCATGTACTTCCGCGCCAGATTGATGTTCTTCGGGCCGTCGATCGGCACGCGCGCGATGAACGCCGCGCCGGGGAGCGTGGCCAGCATCTCGCTCACGCAGATGGGCATGCCCGCCTGGCGCGGATCGCGCCCTGCCGGGCTGGTGGTGGTCTTCTGGCCGATCAGCGACGTGGGCGCCATCTGCCCGCCGGTCATGCCGTAGATGCCGTTGTTGACGAAGAACACGGTGATGCGCTCGCCGCGCACGGCCGCGTGCACCGTCTCGGCCAGGCCGATCGCCGCCAGGTCGCCGTCGCCCTGGTAGGTGAAGACAAAGCGGTTCGGATCGGTCCGCTTGACGGCGGTGGCGACGGCGGCGGCGCGGCCGTGACTCGCCTCGATCATGTCAGCCTCGAAGTACTCGTAGGCGAACACGGAGCAGCCGACCGGGCAGATGCCGACGGTGCGGGGCAGCAGGTCAAACTCGTCGATCATCTCGCCGACCAGGCGATGGATGATGCCGTGCGTGCAGCCCGGGCAATAATGGAGCGGTTTGTCCGTCATCGACGCGGGGCGCTCGAAGACGCAGTCGCACGTGAGTGGGGCCGAGCCGGAATCAAACATGGGGGCACTCCGCTTCCAGCGCCTGCCGCGCCGCGTCGGCCACGGCTTCGGGCGCCGCGATGACACCGCCCGGCTGACCGAAGAACGACACGGGACAGCGCCCGTTCAGCGCCAGGCGGACGTCTTCGACCATCTGGCCGGCGTTCAATTCAAAGCACAGCACGCGCCGCGCCGCGCTCGCCGCACGGCACAGGGCCTCGGCCGGGAAGGGGTAGAGCGTGACCGGTCGAAAGAGCCCGGCCCGCACGCCCGCGCGGCGCAGCAGGCCAACAGCCGACAGCGCCACGCGCGCCGCCGCGCCGAAGGCGACCAGCAGGATCTCGGCGTCGTCCGTCTGCCGGGTGTCGAATCGCGTCTCGCAACGCGCGGCGCGATAGGCCTCCTGGAGCGTCGCGTTGTGCCGCGCCAGGACATCCGGATCGAGGTAAAGGGAGTTGATCACGTTCTTGCTGGCGCGCGACCCGCGACCGCGGGCGGCCCACGGCTTGTCGGGTCGCGGCGGCGGCGGGAACTTGTCGGGGACGACGGCCGGCTCGAGCATCGAGCCGAGCACGGCGTCGGCCAGCACGATGCAGGGCATGCGATAGCAGTCGGCGAGGTCGAAGGCTTGTCGCGTGAAGTCGAACATCTCCTGCACGTTCCACGGCGCCAGGACGATCGAGTGATAGTCGCCGTGGCCGCCGCCTTTGCAGGCCTGGAAGTAGTCGCTCTGCGACGGCGCGATGTTGCCCAGCCCGGGTCCGCCGCGCATGACGTTGACGATGACGCAGGGCAGGCGCGCTCCGGCGATGTAGCTGAGCCCTTCCATCATCAGGCTGATGCCGGGACTGGAGCTGCTGGTCATGGCGCGATGCCCGGCGCCGGCCGCGCCGTAGACCATGTTGATCGAGGCGACCTCGCTCTCGGCCTGAACGAAGACGCGCCCGTGGCGCGGCATGAGGTCGGAGAGCAGCTCGGGCACTTCGTTCTGCGGGGTGATGGGGTAGCCGAAGAAACAATCGGCCCCGCCGGCCAGCGCGCCGAGCGCGATGGCCTCGTTGCCCTTCACGAGCCGCTTGCGCGGGGCGGGCGGCGCGGATGTGTCGGACGGGTCTGTCGCCGGGCGCGCGGACTCGAAAAAGACCGCGTTCATTTGGGCTTGTCCTTCTTCTTGCGAAAGACGCGGATGCCGTGCTCGGGACAGACTTCGGCGCAGAGCGCACAGGCGGTGCACTTCTCGGCGTCGTGCAGCGCTGCGGGGTGATAGCCGGCGGCGTTCAAATCGTCGTCGAGCGTGAGCAGATGGCGCGGACAGAACTCGACGCACAGTCCGCAACCCTTGCACCGCTCGGCCTGTACCTGGCAGGGATCCACGCGTCCTCTCCAACCGCGCCACCGTGGCACGGCCCGAATCCAACAGGGGTTGAGGCAAGCTGAGTGCCAGTCGGCCGACCATCGCCGCACAAATTGCGCGGGGCCCAGAGTCCGGGCGCAGCCGCCGCCGGTGGCATGGGAAATGCAACTAGGTTTCATACCGCGGCCCCAACGGCCGTGCGTCGGTTGCTGGGTGCATTGGGACGACCGACGTAAAACCAGAAAAGCGGGCTGGAATCTAGCGTCCTTGCCGTTCCTCTTCCTCTCTTCGGCCCGAACGCGGCAAGGGCGACCAGCCCGCTTCCTCTTTTTCAGGACGTTCGCATCATAAAGTACGATTTTCGGGGCCGGCCGCCTGTGCGGGAAATTCCGCGCCTGCGCGAAAAAACCCGCAGCCCCGGGGATCGGCCCGCCGAACAGGGCAGCGCGCCGGCCGCGGCGCGATTATAATCCCCGCGTGTCCCACAGCCTGCTGGACGATTTGAAGAGCTACCTGGGCTTCACGCCTGTCGATGGCCGGCTTCTGGCCGAGCTGGGCCCCCTCGTGACGCCGCGGCTGGTCGAGGTGGTCGACGCGTTCTACGACCGCCTGCTGAGCCATCCCCAGGCCCGGTCGATCTTTACGGGCGGCAAGGTGCAGATCGAACGCCAGCGCCGCACGCTCCTGAGCTGGACGACCGACCTGTTCTGCGGCGTCTATGACGCGGACTACTTCGAGCGCCGCGCCGCCATCGGGCGGACCCATGTCCGCGTCAACCTTCCGCAGCACTACATGGTCACGAGCATGAACGTGATCCGGCTTGAGCTGCACCGCCTGGTCGGCGACCTGAACCGGCCCGATGCCGCCGCGCTGCTCGACGCGCTGGATCGCGTCATCGACCTCGACCTGGCGATCATGCTGGAGACCTACCGCGCCGACATGGACCAGGCGATGCGCTACGTCGAACGACAGCGCTTCGAGGTGCGACTCAGTGAATCGGAACACCTGGCGCGGGTCGGACGCCTGGCCGCGGCGCTCGCGCACGAAATCAAGAACCCGCTGGCCGGCATCAGCGGCGCGTTGCAGATCATCGGGGCCGGTCTGCCCGGCGGCCACGCCCACAAGGCCGTCATTACCGAGGCGCTGGCACAGATCGATCGACTCGACGCGGCGGTGAAGGACCTGCTCATCTACGCCCGGCCGCGCGTGCCGGTGAAGGAGCTGCACCGCGTGTCGACGCTGCTGCAGCGCTCGCTGACGCTGCTGCGCGAGGAGCCGTCGATGCAGCAGGTGAAGATTCGCGTCGAGCCGCTGTCGGCCGATGCGCAGGCGGCGGTCGACGACGCGCTCTTTCAGCAGGTGCTGTCGAACCTGCTGTTGAACGCCGCCCACGCCTGCGAGCCGGGCGCCGAGGTGATCTGCCGGTTCGGCGACGTCAACGGCTCGACGCGCATCGAGGTGGAGGATCGCGGCCGCGGCATGTCGGCCGAGGTCCTGGCGCGGGCGTTCGAGCCGTTCTTCACGACCAAGACCAAGGGAACGGGGCTGGGGCTGGCGATCTGCCGGCGGATCGTCGAGGCGCACGGCGGCACGATCGAGCTGCACTCGGTTACGGGCCGGGGCACGCGCGCGGTGATCGACCTGCCGCGCTAGCGACCGACCGGCTGGCCGCAGCGCGGCGCGGGAGCCGGCGCCGCGGTTCGGAAGAATTCGAGCACGCAATCGGCGACGTAGTCCACGTCGGTGTCGCGCAGTTCCGGATGGATCGGCAGCGAGACGAGTCGATCGACCGTCGCCTCGGTCACCGGCAGCGGTTCACAGCGGTGCGGCCGACCGCGCAGTGCGGGCTGGCGGTGGGCCGGGACGCGATAGTGAATCCCGCTCTCGATGCCGCGCTCGGCGAGCCACTCGCGCAGTTCGTCGCGCTGCGCGACGCGGATCGGGTAAAGATGATAGACCGGCTCGCACGATTCGCGCGGGCGAAGAAGTTCCACCGCCGCGCCGGCGAAATGGGCGTCGTAGCGCTGCGCGATCTGCCGTCGCCGCTGGTTCCCGGCGTCGAGCGTTTCCAGCCGAATGCGCAGCACGGCGGCCTGCAGCTCGTCCATGCGATGGTTGTGGCCGACTTCCGCGTGGTCGAACTTCGAGACGTGGCCATGGTGGCGCAGCCGCCGGACGGACTCGGCGATGGCTGCGTCGGACGTGGTCACGAACCCGGCCTCGCCCAGCGCCCCAAGGTTCTTGCTGACGTAGAAGCTGAAGGCGGCCGCATCGCTCATTGAGCCGCAGCGGGCGTGGCCGACGCGCGCGCCGTGCGCCTGGCAGGCATCTTCGACCAGTCGCAGGTTGCGGCGCTGCGCCACTTCGAGCAGCGCGCGCATGTCCGCCGGGTGTCCGTTCAGGTGCACGGGGACGATGGCGCGCGTGTGCGGCGTGATGGCGCGCTCGGCGGCCCGCGGGCCGATGGTCATCGTTTCCGCGTCGATGTCGACCAGCACGGGCGTCGCCCCGGTCCGGACGATTGCGGCCACGGTCGCGAAGAAGGTGTGCGCGACCGTGATGACCTCGTCGCCCGGGCCGATGCCGCAGGCCGTCAGCGCCAGGTAGAGCGCGTCGGTCCCGTTGCTGACAGCGACGCCGTGGGCCGTGCCGCAGTAGTCGGCGAACTCGCGCTCGAAGGCCTGCTGGCGCGGCCCGAGCAGCAGGTGCATTTCGTCCAGAATCTCTCCGAACTCCGCCAGAACGCGCTGCCGGATCGGCCGAAAGGCCGCCCGCAGGTCTACCAGGGGCACGCGGACCGGCCGCGGGGCGGCGGTCGGCGGGGCGGGTTGAAGCTCAGTGACCGGTTGCATCCGATAGACATCGGTGCGAATCGAACCGTCGCTGCAACCGGGTTGGCAGGGTGCGGCCGCGCGTCGCGCGGTGGAAATTGCGCTCGCGGCGCTGTGCCTGTCGCCGCTGCTGTTGCTGCCGCTGACGCGCGACTCGGGGCTGTTTGCCTGCGCGGGCCGGGCCGTGTGCGACGGGCGCCAGCTCTACCGCGACGTGGCCGACCAGAAGGGGCCGGCGGTCGGGCTGACCTATGCCGCGGCGGAGTGGCTGTTCGGCGCGACGCCGGTCGGCTGTCGCGGCTACTTCGCGCTGGTGGCGCTGGTCGGGTCGCAGTTGGCCGCGGCGCTGGGCGAGCGGCTGTCGGGACGCGCCGCGCGGCTGCCCTGTGCGCTGTGCTTCGCGCTGGCGGCGCTGCGCGGCGACGCCGCGGCGGCCTGGATGACCGCGCAGCCCGACGACCTGATCGGCGTGCTGACGCTGGCGGCCTGCGTGGCGCTCTGTCGCGGGGCCGACGGGCGCGGCGCGTGGGACGGCGTCGCGGGCGGCCTGTTGGGCGTGGCCTGCCTGCTGAAGCCGACGGCGCTGATGCCTATGGCGGCGCTGGGCGTCGCACTGCTCTTAGACGCGCGCGGCGGTCGCCGCGCGATCGGCCGGCTGCTGCGGTTTGGCGTCGGCGGAGTGGTGCCCGTCGCGGCCGGCGCCTGGCACCTGTTGCACGGCGGCGTGCTCCGCGACTGCTGGCAACTGGTGTGGGAATTCAACCGGGCTGCCTACGTGCCGTCGGGCTGGGCGTGGCGACTCTACCAGTCTCTGGGCATCGCCGACGCCGGCACGCGTGGCCTGCTGCTGCTGTCGGTGCTCTGGATGGCGCTGGGTCGGCGGCGCGACCGCGGCGCGGCGAAGTACGTCGGCCTGGCACTGCTCGGCTCGTGGCTGGCCGTGATTTGGCAGGGGCAGTTCTTCGCCTATCACTGGACGCCGGTGAGCGCATGCCTGGCGGTCTTTGCCGGCTGCGCCATTTCCGCGGCGTGTGAGCGACTGGTGGCCCGCGGCGCGGCGCCGCGGATCGTCCGCGTGCGACCGGTTGCAGTCGCGATCGCGCTCGCCTGGCTGGCGGCGCCGGCGGACCCGATGGGCGTGGCTGAGCTGGCGCGGCGCGGCCTGACGGTCGCACTGGGGCGCACGACGCTGGCCGAGTTTCAGTCGTCCATTCGCGTTGGCGCGACGCGGGCTGGCGCCGTTGCCGCCGCGGCTGAGCACATCCGCGAACACTCGCGGGCGAGCGACGGACTGGTCATCCTGGGGCACGAATCGGAGCTTCAATTCCTCGCCGGTCGCGATTCGCCGTCGCGCTTCATCAATGACGGCTATCTCTACCTGCCGTCGCCGATGCGCGGCGCGTGGCGGGCGGAGTTCCTCGCGGCGCTGCGGCGATGGCCGCCGGCATATGTCGTGGTGGTCCACGGCGACTCGACCCCGTTCGAGCCGCAGGATTCGTGGACGCAGTTGCAGTCGTTCGGCGAGCTGCGCGACTGGCTGGCCGCCGGCTATCACGCCGAGCGGCGGTTCGACGCCCTCGAATTGTTCGCCCGGCAGCCGGACCCGACCGCGGCGGCGGTTCATCTCCGGCAATAACTGCGCGTCGGCCTGGCGCGCCGCGCTCCGCGGCCGGCCGCTCGCCCGACGGTAACGCGCGGGGGTCCGCCGATGAATAGTCGTGCGCAGCGCACGGAAAGGGCCCCATGACGCTCCTGACGCGGACTGAGACGCGCGCGACGCCCGGCGCGGTGCGGCAGGTCGCCGCGGCCACGCGCCGGCGGCGGGTCGGAGCGACGCCGCGGCCGCTGCGCGCCGCCGTCGTCGGGACCGGCTACTGGGGGCCGAACCTGGCGCGCAACTTTTCGACGATCGAAGGAGTCGAGCTGCGCAGCGTCTGCGATCCGCAGCCCGAGGCGCTGCGCCGGATGGAGCGCCAGTATCCGCGCGCCCGGCAGTATTCGGCGCTGGCCGAGCTGCTGACCGATCGCGAGCTGGACCTGGTCGCTGTCGCCACGCCGGTGCGGACGCACTTCGAGCTGGCGCGGGCGGCGCTGTCGGCCGGCAAGCACGTGCTGGTCGAAAAGCCGCTGGCGGCGAGCGTGGCCGAGTGCGAAGAGCTGATCAACGTCGCCCGCCGCGCCGGCCGTGTGCTGATGGTTGACCACACGTTTGTCTATCACCCGGCAGTGGAGAAGGTCGCCGACCTGGGTCGCCGCGGCGAGCTGGGCGACCTGTGCTACTACGACTCGGTGCGGATCAACCTCGGGCTGTTTCAGCGCGATGCCAACGTGCTGTGGGACCTGGCGCCGCACGACGTGTCGATCATGGAGCACCTGATCGCGCGGCCGCCGCGCTGGGTGCAGGCGGCCGGGGCACGGCACGCCGGTCAGCTGCACGAGACGATGGCCTACGTAACCGTGCAGTACGCCGACAACATCCTCGGCCACGTGCACGTGAACTGGCTCAGCCCCGTCAAGGTCCGGCAGGTGTGCATCGGCGGCAGCAAGCGGATGCTCATCTACGACGACAACCAGGTGACCGAGAAGGTCAGGGTCTATGACCGCGGCGTCGAGCTGACCAGCGCCGAGGGCATTCACCAGGCGCTGGTGCAGTATCGCGCCGGCGACATGGTTGCCCCCGCGATTCCGAACGACGAGGCGCTGCGCCGCGTGGTGCAGCATTTCCTGTTCTGCGTTCGACAGGAACGTCCGCCGTTGACCGACGGCGCGGCCGGGCTGCGCGTCGTCCGCGTTCTCGAAGCGGCGCAGCGCAGCCTGGATGAAGACGGGGCGCGCGTGCCGCTGTAGCCCGCCGGGAGGAAGTGACATGAATCAAACCGTGGACGCCTCGGTGACGCGCGCCGCCGCGCCCCTCGAGAGCCCGCAGATCGAGGCCGTGCTGGCGGCGGCGCTGACCGAGCTGGCCGAGCTGCGGTGGATCGACGGCCCGGCCGCGTTCATGGCGCAGACCGAGCTCTACGGTCCGGCCGGGCTGCTCGACTCGCTCGGCCTGGTGCACCTGGTGGCGGCGGTTGAAGAGTCGCTGCGGCGCGATTTCGGCGTGTCGGTGACGGTCGTCAGCGAGCGGGCCTTCTCGGCGCGGCGCAGCCCGTTCCGCACGATCGGCACGCTGACGGAGTTCATTCTCGAGCGCACGCGTGAGCAAGACCATGCCGGCTGACGCTGCGGCGCGCGGCGCCTCGGCCGGCCGCGGGGCGGGCCCGGTGATGGTCATCACCGGGGCGCGCAAGGGCATCGGCCGCGCGCTGGCGGAGCACTTCTGCCGCGCCGGCTGGAACGTGGTGGGGTGCAGCCGGCAGCCGGTCGAGTCGATGCCCGAGCGCTGCGTGCACGTCTCGCTCGACGTGGCCGACGAGGCGGCGGTGGGGCGGCTGTTCGCGCGGGTGAGCGAGCAATTCGGCCGGCTCGACGCGCTGCTGAACAACGCCGGCATCGCGTCGATGAACCACCTGCTGCTGACGCCGGCGGCGAGCGTGCGCGGCATTCTGGAGACCAACGTGGTGGGCACGTTTGTCGCCTTGCGCGAGGCCGCCAAGCTGATGCAGCGGAGCGGCGGCGGGCGGATCGTGAACTTCTCGAGCGTCGCGGTGCCGATGCAGCTGGCGGGCGAGGCCGCCTACGCCGCCAGCAAGGCGGCCGTCGAGACGCTGACGCGCGTCGCGGCGCGCGAGCTGGCGCCGCTGAACATCACCGTCAACGCGCTCGCGCCGACGCCGATCGAGACCGACCTGCTGCGCGGCGTGCCGCGCGAGCGGCTGGAGGCGCTGCTCGAGCGGCAGGCGATCCGCCGGCCGGGAGAGATGCGCGACGTGATCAACGTGGTCGAGTTCTTCCTGCGGCCGCAGAGCGATTTCGTGACTGGCCAGGTCATCTACCTCGGAGGCGCGTGATGCCGTGCGACGCGCTGCGCCGACGCTTCCGGCAGGTGGCCGACCGGCCGGCCATCATCTGGCGCGACCGCGCCCGTCTCTATCGCGACCTGCTCGACGCCTGGCAGGCGTGGGACGAATTCTTCGAACGAGCGGCGGCGCCGGGCACGATCGTGGCGGCTCGAGGCCGATCACTCGCCCGCGGCCGTGTCGGCGACGCTGTCGCTCTGGCAGCGCGGCGCGATCGTGGTTCCGATGACCACGCCCAGCGCCGACTGGCGCGCGCAGGTTCGCCGCATCGCCGCCGTGCAGGCAACGCTGTCGCTGCACGATGACCGCTCGATCGATTTCATCCGCGCCCGACCAGGTCGCCGACCACGCGGCTCTACGGCCGTCTCCGCGGCGTCGGCCGGGCGTGGTGCTGTTCACCTCCGGTGCGGCGGGCGAGCCCAAAGGGGCCGTGCACGATGCCGCGGCGCTGCTGGAGCAGTTTGCCCGACCGCGACAGGCGCTGCGCGCCGCGGCGTTCCTGCTGTTCGACCACGTCGGCGGGCTGTTCTCGTGGCTCTATCACCTGTCGAGCGGCGGCTGCCTGGTCTGCCTGGCCGACCGCGCGCCCGACGCAGTGCTGGCGACCATGGCACGTCATTCGGTCGAGTCGATCACCACCACGCCGACGTTCTTGCGTCTCGTGCTCGCCGGCGCGGCCCATCGCCGGCACGACCTGTCGTCGCTGCGAATGGTCAGCTACGGCGCCGAGCCGATGCCCGGGCCGTTGCTGCGCCGGCTGGTCGAGGCGCTGCCGGGCGTGAAGTTCGTGCAGTCGTACGGTCTGACCGAGGCCGGGATTCTGCGGACGCAGTCGCGCGCGGCCGATTCGACGTGGGTAAGGCTGGGCGGCGGGTCGGCGGAAACGCGCGTGGTCAACGGCGTGCTGCACGTCCGCACGGCCACGACCATGCTCGGCTACCTCAACGCGCCGAGCCCGGTTCTGCCCGACGGCTGGCTGGACACTGGCGATCGCGTCGAGACCGACGGCGAGTTCGTGCGCGTGGTGGGGCGGCGGGGCGATTTCATCAACGTCGGCGGCCGCAAGGTCTTCCCGCGCGAGATCGAGGCGGTCATCTCGGAGCTCGACGAGGTCGCCGACGTGAGCGTCTGCGGGCTGCCCAATCCGCTGACCGGCGCGGCGGTCTGTGCCCGTGTGCGGCCGAGTTCCGCCGGGGATGCGGCCGAGCTGCCGCGGCGCGTGCGGCGGCACTGTGCCGAGCGGCTGGAGCGCTACCAGGTGCCGGTGCGGGTCGAGCTGGTCACCGAACTGCGCAGCGGCCCGCGCGGCAAGCGCGCCGCGGGGGAGTGAGATGCAACCGCTGGTCGAACCCGGCGCCGTGCTCGGACGAAACGTCTCGATCGGCCCGTTCACGATCGTGCACGCCAACGTCGTGCTGGCCGACGACGTGACCATCGACAGCCACTGCGTGATCGGCCAGCCCACGCCGCTCGCCGGCGGCCGGCCGCTGGAGATCGGCCCGCAGTCGCACATCCGCAGCACAGCGTCTTCTATGCCGGCTCGACGCTGGGCGCGGGCCTTCGGACCGGGCACGGCGTGTTCGTCCGCGAGGGGACGGTCGCCGGCGGGGTTGCAGATCGGCTCGCAGAGCGAGATTCAGGGCGACTGCCGGATCGGCGACTTCGTCAAGACGCACTCCAGCGTTCACATCGCGAAACAGTCGCGGATCGGCGACTTCGTCTGGTTCTATCCGCGCGTGCAGTTCACGAACGACCCGCTGCCGCCGTCGGACGTGGTCCGCGGGGTGACGGTCGGCGACCTGGCGGTGATTGCGACCGGCGCGCTGCTGCTGCCGGGCGTCACCCTCGGCGCCGGCGCGGTGGTGACGGCGGCCAGCGTCGTGAACGCCGACGTGCCCGAGGTGCACGTGGCGCGCGGCAACCCGGCGCGCGTCGTCTGCCGCATCGACCAGCTCTTCGACCCGCACAGCGGCATCGCCTATCCGTGGCCGCGCCACTTCCGCACCGGCTATCCCGCCGCTGCCATGCCGCGGCTCGATGCCCTGCTGGCCGACGTGGAGGCGCGGCTCGCTCGGGCCCGCGGCGCCGCCCCGGCGCGCTCCGTCACCGCCGCGCCGCGCGGCAGAGAGGCGGCCCGCGCTTGATCTGTCAGCCGGCCGAGAACCGGGCTTCATGCTTCGCATCGGCTGATCGCCCGGACGTGTCGGTCGTCATCCTGTGCTACAACGAGTCGGCGCTGCTGCGCGAGGTGGTCGAGCGCACCTGCGCCGCGCTGGCGGCCGGAGCCGGCACGCACGAAGTCCTCGTCATCGACGACGGCTCGCGCGACGGCTCGGCCGAGCTGGCCGACCGGCTGGCACAGGCACACGCCGCCGTGCGCGTGCATCATCACCCGGGCAATCTCGGAATCGGCGCCGGTCTGCGGTCGGCCTATCGCCTGGCGCGCGGCGCGGCGGTGTGGGTCATTCCGGCCGATCTGCAATTCGCGCCCGAGGACATTCTGTCGGCGCTGGCCGCGCTGGCGGACGCGGATGTGGTCAACGTCTGCCGCGCGGCGCGGCGCGACCCGTGGGGCCGCAAGCTGGTATCGATGGTTGATCGCGGCCTGGTCCGGCTGCTCTTCGGGCGATCGGTTCGCGACCTGCACTGGGTCAAAGTCTACCGGCGGGGCGTGCTGGAGGCCGTGACCGCGGCGAGCCGCTCGCCGATGGTCGACACCGAGCTGCTGGTCCGCGCGCGGCGGGCCGGCTTCCGGATCGTGGAGCTGAGCCTGCCGCATCATCCGCGGACGGCCGGACAGGCGCGCGGGGCGTCGCTGCGCAACATCGCCGCCACGCTGCGCGACCTGCTGGCGCTGCGGATGGCGTTGTGGCGCGAGCCGCGCCCGGTCGCGCGCCGCAGCGGAGCACCGGGCGCACCGACCGGCGCGCGCCGCGGCGGGCCACGCGGTCGGCGACGCCTGCTGTTCGCGGCGCTGACGGCGCTCGGCGTGTTGATGACGGGCGAACTGCTGGTCCGTGCGGCCTATCGACTGTGGCTGCCGCGCTACGAGGCGGTGCGGATGGTGCTGGCCGGCGAGCCGTTCGCGCTGCCGCTGTTTCAGAATTCGGTCAGCCAGCCTTACCTGCACTACGTCCCCGCGCCAAACTATCGCACACGCGCAGGGCTGGAGCACAACGCGGCCGGTTTCCGCGGGCGCGACGTGCCGCTGGCGCGGACGCCGGGCGTGGCGCGCGTGCTCTGCCTGGGCGGATCGACGACCTACGGCTGGGGAGTAAAGCGCGCCGCCGACGCCTATCCGGCGCAGCTCGAACGCATCCTGGCCGACCGCCTGCCGGCCGGGCTGCGCGGCGTCGAGGTCATCAACGCCGGCCTGCCGTTCGGCACCACGGCCGAGATTCTCACGCACTACCACTTCAAGTTTCACTACTATCGCCCCGACGTGGTCGTCATCGACGCCGGCGGCAACGACGCCGCGCCGCTGTGTGCCGACTTCTACCATCCCGACTACAGCCACTGGCGCACGACGCTGCGCAATCCCGAGCCGCTGCCGCCGCAGAGCCGCTGGCTGATGCGCTCGCGCCTCGCCAGCCTGCCGATCATCTTTCTCTTCTACGACGCCGCGGTGAACGGGCAACACCTGACGCGGCCCGCGGGCGTGCCGCCGCTGGCGCGCTGGTATCCGACTCCGCCGCGCAGCCGCGCCGACCAGCCGCTCGACATCCCGGCCGACGGGCTCGCGTTTCGGCACAACCTCGACGCCGCCATCGCCGAGATGCAGCGCGACGGCGCGACGGTGATCCTCATCGCCTTTCGACCGGCCCCGCGGAACCACTATCCGGCCGACCTGCGGGCGGCCATGGCGCGGAACGAGTCGGAGATGGCCCGCGCGGCCGAAGTTCACGGCCTGACCTTCCTGCCGTTTCCGGCGACCGCCGTTCCGGTCGACGCGTGGGTGGACGACTGTCACCTCGATCCGCGTGGCGAGCACGACAAGGCGGCCTACGTCAGCGGTGCCGTGTCGACCGCGCTCGCCAGTGAATCGGTGGCCGACGTCGCCGCGGCGGGGGCCGGCGTGGACCCGTGAGATTCACCCTAATCGTTGCCAGTCAATCAGTTAGGGCGATCGGTGGCCGCGCGTCGCGCGCCGAACGCGGGCCGAGACGATCCCGCCCGGGCGGATTTCGGTCCCGCTGTCCCGGTTTCTTTCGTGTCTCAACGTACTAGATCTCCGTCTTCCAGATAGGGTTTGGCGTTATTCTTACCTATTGGGAGGCGTCGCATGTTCGGCTTGGCACAGGTCCGGCGATTCAGCGCGGCGGGGCATGAGGCCTGCGCGGCGCCTCGATTGGGACGCGCCGTCCGAATCGCGGCGGTCACGCTCGTCCTTGCCTTGCACGCCGCGGCCCGCGGCGACACCTTCGGCCCGGCGGCCGGCGGATCGATTCCCGACAACACTCCCGCCGGCCTCAGCAGCACGATCACCGTCAGCCTGCCGAATGACCCGTTGGTCTCCTGCTTCAACAGCGTGACGCTCACGACGCTCATTCACGGTCACGTCGGCGACCTGCGCGTCCGAATCTCGCACAACGGCGCGAACGCCGACCTCTTCTGCCGCATCGGCGCCAACGCCCCGGCCGACCCGGGCGACTCCTCGAACGTCGCCGGCGACTACACCTTCGCCGATTCCGGGCCCGACTTCCGCAGCGCCGCCGCCGCGGCCGGCGACCTCGACGTGATCGCCGGCGGCGCCTATGCCCGTTCGACCGCCAATGCCGGTGTCACCGGCTTCGTCGACAACGATCCGCTCTCGGTCTTCGCCGGTCTGCCCGTCAACGGCGACTGGACGCTCACCATCAGCGATCATGTCGCCGGCGAAGCGGGCTCGCTCGGAAGCTGGTCATTCGACGCCATCGCCAGCCAGCCCACGTCCTACGGGCCGGGCACGGGCGGCGCGATCATCGACAACTTCCCGCCCGGCGTCACCAGCACGATCTCGGTGAACGACCCCGGCGGTCCGACCGTCGGCGCGGTGGTGGCTGTCACGCTCGTGGGCGCGAGCCACCCGTTTGTCGGCGACCTGCGGGTCACCGTCAGCCACGCCGGTGTGAGTGTCGATCTCTTCAGCCGCCTTGGCGCGCCGACGCCCGCGACCGGCGACTCGTCCGACCTGGGCGGCGACTATCGCTTCACCGAAACCGGCGCGAGTTTCCTGGCCGCGGCACAGGCGGCCGGACCGGCCGCGGTCATTCCGCCGGGCAGTTATGCCCGCAGCAGCGCCGACCCGTCGCTCGCCACGTTCTACAACCCCAACGCGTTCGCCGCGTTTGCCGGCGTGGCGCTCAACGGCGACTGGACGCTCACCGTCTCCGACAACACCGGCGGAAACGCCGGCAGCTTCAGCGCGTGGACCTTCGACGTCCTGTTCGGTTGCACGCGTTACAACTGCGTCGCCGGCATGTGCCAGACGGCCCCGGGCGGCACCTATGCCAGCCAGTCGGCCTGCGCGGCAAGCTGCTCTCAGACCGGCTACGCCTGCATCGGCGCCGGCTGCGCCCAGGTGCCGGGCGGGCCTTTCCCGGATTTCCAATCGTGCATGGCCGCCTGCCAGATGCCGACCGGCTACGCCTGCACGCCGACGGGATGCCAGTCGCAGCCAGGCGGGCCGTTTTCGACGCTTCAGGCCTGCATGCAGGCGTGCGGCGGCGGCGGCGGGCTCTGTCCGCCGGGCGCGTGCGACGATCACAACCCCTGCACGACCGACTCGTGCGACCCGCAGACCGGGGCCTGCTCGCATCAGCCGATGAACTGCGACGACGGCAATCCCTGCACGGTCGACGTATGCGTTAACGGCGTCTGCCAGCACACGCCGCAGGACTGCAACGACAACGATCCGTGCACCGACGACGCCTGCGTCAACGGAACCTGTCAGCATACGCCGCACAACTGCGACGACGGCGACCCGTGCACGGTCGATTCGTGCGTCGGCGGGCAGTGTCAGCACGTGCCCAGCTCTCAGCCCGAGTGCCAGCCGCCGCCGCAGGAGCCGGTGTGTGATCGCGATTGCCCCAACTGCGGCTGCGGCCCGACGGCCGACGGCAGCGACGTGAGCGACCCGATTCACCTGTTCTCGGGCGAGTTCTATCGTCTGGAAATCGACCTGCAGATCGTCGGGCGCGGCATCGACTTTACCTGGGCCCGCACCTACCGCTCGCGCAGTGACACGTCCACGGCGCTGGGGCACGGCTGGGACTTCGCCTACAACCTCGGCGTGCAGGCCGACGGCGCCGACGTGACCTTTCTCTCGGGCACCGGCCGGGCCGACCGTTTCAACCTGCAGGCCGACGGAACCTGGACGCGGCCGGAATACTTCCGAACGCTCGCGCCGCTTTCGGGCATGGCACTTCGCATGACGCTGGCGGAGTGCACGCTCTACGATTTTCTGCCGCTCGATGGCTCGGCCGCAGCCGGCAGGATCGCCGCGATCGAAGACCGCAACCACAACCGAATGACGTTCGAGTATGACGCCGCCGGGCGCCTGTGGAAGATTCGCGACCCGCTCAACCAGTCGCCGGCCGACGATCGCGTCGTCACCATCGGCTACGACGTCGCCGGTCACATCGTCAGCCTGACCGACTGGACCGGCCGACAGGTGACCTACAGCTATTACGGCGCGGCCGACGCCGGCGGCAGCCCAGGCGACCTCAAGAGCGTCACCACGCCCGCGGTCACCGGCACGCCCAACGGCAACGACTTTCCGCTCGGCAAGACGACCACCTACACCTACTCGCGCGGCCTTGCCGACGAGCGGCTGAACCACAACCTTCTGACCGTCACCGATCCGCGCGGACAGACCTATCTCACGAACAGCTACGCGCCGACCCAATCTGCCGGCGATCCGCTCTTCGATCGCGTCGTCGCCCAGGTCTTCGGCACCGGGCGCTATGACTATGTCTACACGTTCGGCCTGAATCCGGCCGCGAACAATGGCGCCGTCTCGAAGACGACCGTCAACAACCGGGCCGGCGACGTGAAGGAACTCTACTTCGACGCCCGCAATCGGCTGGTCCGCACGCGCGTCTACACCGGGCGCGCCGCCGATCCGGCCGCGCCGACAGACCTCGACCTGGGGATCAACCCGCCCGTCAACCGGCTGCGGGCCGACGACCCGGCCTATTTCCAGTCCGACTACGAGTGGAACGATGACAGTCAGATTGTCCGCGAGATCTCTCCGGCCGGCAGCGTGATCGAGAGCCAGTACGACGATGGCAATCCCGATCCGCGCGCCCGGGGCAATCGCATGATGATGCGCACCACGCCCGGCCCGGCGGGGGGCGATCAAACGGAAATCGTCGAGTTGTTTGAATATGAAACGAGCATCGGCGGCTGCCCGGGCGCGAATCTCGTCACACGCCGCGTCGATGGCCGCGGCAGCGAAACGCTGCACGGTTACGACGCGGCCGGCAATTGCATTCACACGCAGTACGCCGTTCCGGGCGTGGCGGAGGATTTCGAGTACAACAGCGCCGGGCAGCTCACCGCGCACGTGCACGCGGCCAATGGCGCCGGTCATCGCCGGCGCGACACGTTTGCCTACTATGCCAGCGGCCCCGGCGCCGGGCTGATGCAGGCCGAGGTGATCGACGTCGATGGCGCCGCGCTGACGACGCAGTACGAGTATGACGCGCGCGGCAACCGCGCCCGCGTCGTCGACCCGCGCGGCAACGATTCGCTGTTCGATTTCAACGCCCTGAACCAGGTCGTGCGGGCCCGGTCGCGGGCGGTCTCGCCCGGCGGCCCGCGCTACGAAACGCTCACCTGGTACGACGCCGCCGACAACGTCGTGCGCATCGACCGCGCCAACCTCGACGAGACCGGCGCGCCGCGCGCCAACGCGGTCCTCACGACGATCTACGAGTACGACATCCTCGACAAGCTCGTCCGCACCTGCCAGGAGCGCGGCGACGTGAACGTGGCGCCGAACGTGCTGACCTGCGCCGGCGTGCCGTCGGCGCAGTTCGTGACCACCGAGTACGCGTATGACGCCAACGAAAACCGGGTGCTGACGCGCCATGGGGCTGCCACCAGCGGCGCCCAGCCGGCCAACGTCGTCCAGACGCTCTGCGACGAGCGCGACCTGCTCTACCGCGTCATTCGCGCGCCGGCCGACGCGGCCCAGTCGACCACGCAGTATGACTACGACGCCAACGGCAACCTGCGCGCCGCGCGCGCCGGGCTCGAAGATGCGCCGCGCGTCACCCACTACGCCTACGACGGCTACAACCGGCTCGTCTCCATCGTCGATGCCATGGGCAACGTCGCGTCGCGCCACTACGACGCCGCCGGCAACATCGTCGCGTCGCGCTTTGACGGCGAGCTGCTCGACGGCACCGGCGGCGGCGGCAACGTGCGGCTGTCGGAACTGACGCTCACCTACGACGCGCTCAATCGCCGGACGCGCATCGACCGCGCCTTCTTCGACCCGCAGACGCAGTCATCCCAGGGCGACGGACAGTCGACCACGACGGTCGCCTACGCGGCGAATTCGCAGGTGACCGCCATCACCGACGACGGCGGCCACGCGCTTCAGTTCGGCTATGACACTGCCAACCGCCGCACCCAGACGACCGACCCGCGCGGCAACGTCGTCGTGCATGTCTTCGACGGCAACTCGAACGTCGCGCAGACGACCTGGATCGATCGCTCCGACCTGCTTGGCCCGGACGAGTCGTTCCGCGTCACTTACGCCTACGACGGACTCGACCGGCGCATCTCCGCCACCGACAGCGCCGGCAACGTCCGCCAATCGGCCTTCGACTCGCGCAACGACCTGGCGCTCGCCGTCGACGCGCTCGGCCGGCAGGCGCGCTACGAGTACGACGGCCTCGACCGGCTCACCCGCGTCATTCGCGACCTGAACGGCAACGGCGCCAGCGCCGGCGACCCGGCCGACATCGTCAACTCGCTGTCGTGGGACGACTCGTCGCGCCGCACGGCACGCGTCGATGCCGCCGGGCACGTCACCGCCTACGCCTACGACCCGCTCGACCGGGTGGTGCTCGAAGACTTCGCCGACTGCACCCAGCGGACCACCACCTGGGACGTGCACGACAACCGCCGCTCTCAACACGACGCCAACGACACCGTCCTTTCCGACAGCTTCGACGGCCTCGACCGGCTCGTGCATCGCGACATCGCCCGCGGTCCGGGCGTACGCGGGCCGGCCGCCGAAGACTACCAGTACGACGGACTTTCGCGGCTCGTCCGCGCGCTGGACGACGACTCCGACGTGACGCGCGCCTTCGACTCGCTCGGCCAGCTTGTCCGCGAAACGCAGAACGGCCGCGTCATCGATGCCACGTTCACCGCCGACGGCCTGCGGACGCGCCTGGTCTATCCCGGCGGGCGGACGATCGACATGGACCACGACGCGCTGCACCGCGTGCGCCAGGTGCGCGACGGCGCCACCACGCTGGCAGCGTTTTCGTTTGTCGGCCCGAGTCGCCGGGAGCGCCGCGACTTTGCCAACGGCACGCGCACCGAGTGGAGCTACGACGGCCGGCTCGGCCAGCCCAACGCGCCCGGCGACCATGGCTTCGCGCGGCCGGTTGGCGTTCGCCACACGCGAATTGCCGGCGGCACGGTTCTCGACGACCGCGCATTCGCCTGGGATGCCGCGCAGAATCGCAAGTCGCGCCGCGACCTGCGCGACGACGGGCAAGGCCGCAACGCCGACTTCACCTACGACGCCGCCGATCGGCTGATTCGCGGCGTCCTGTCCGACGCGGCGCTCGCGCCGCTGGTCGATCGCAGCTACGACCTGGACGGCGCCAACAACCGCCGCGCCGTTTCGGGCGGCCCGGACGCCGGGGCCTACCTGCTCGACCCGGCCGCGTGTGAGCCGAACGACGCCGCAATGAACCAGTATTCAGGGACGCCGTTCGATGGCCGCACCAGCGACGCCAACGGCAATCTTGCGTCGGCCGGCGACTGCCTCACCGGCGACGCCAACGGCGACGGCGCGCTGACCGTCGCCGACGCGCCGGCGCTGGTCCAGGCGCTGCTCGGCCGCACGACGCCCGCCTGCGGCGCCGACGTGAACCGCGACGGCCGGCTCGACGGCGCCGACGTGCAGGGATTCATCGATCGGTTGACCGGCGTCGTCGATGCCACCTGGCGCAACGCGTTCGCCTACGACTATCGCAATCACATGGTCGAGTTTGCCGACACGGTCGCCGGGCGGCGGCACGTCTATGCCTACGACGCCCTGGGCCGCCGGATCGCCCGCACCACCGACGTCGACACCGCGCCCAGCGAAACGCGCTACTTCTACGACGGGCAACAGGTCATCGAGGAGCAGAACGCGGCCGGTGCCACGCAGGCCACCTACGTCCTGGGGCAATCGGTGGACGAGCTGCTCAGCCTGCGCCGCTTCGGCCAGGACTACTACGTCCACGCCGACGACCAGCAGAGCGTCGTGGCCATTTCGGACGCCGGCGGTCGCGTCGTCGAACGGGCAGACTATGACGACTACGGCACGCCGCACGTCGCCACGGCCGAGCAGGCGCCCGCCCGCACCGTCTTCTACGACTCGGACGCCGAAGCCGGGCCGGTCGGCGTCCCGACCACCCTGGCCGACGACTTCGTGCTGCCGTCCGCCGTCCGCATCACCGGCGTGCGCTGGTGGGGCGGATACCTGTACGCCCCGGGCGCCCCGGCCAGCGACGACTTCACGATCCGCATCCACGCCGACAGCAGCGGCCAGCCGGGCGCGGTCCTGCTGCAGGCACACGTCGGCGGAGCCATTCGCCGCACGGCGTCGGGCCAGCAGCCGAGCACGCCTGACGGCGTCGTTCCCGAGTATGCCTTCGAGGCCAGCCTGCCCGGTGCGTTCGCCGCCGTCGCGTCGACGCGCTACTGGGTGTCGATCAGCGACAACACTACCGGCCACCCGGCGACCTTCGCCTGGGAGGCTTCGGCGGCCGGCAATCAGCAGCTCTACTTCACCTACCCGGGCGGCGGATGGGTCGGGTTCTCGGGCGACGTGGCGTTTGCGCTATTGACCGATCGGTCGGCCATCGGCAACCCGTACCTGTTCACCGGGCGCGAGTATGACCCCGAGACCGGCTGGTACAATTTCCGCACCCGCTACCTCGATCCGCGCGCCGGGCGGTTCACCACGCGCGACGTGATCGGCCTGTGGGGCGACGCCGGCAACCTCGGCAACGCCTACGCCTACGTCGGCAACAACCCGGCGACCTATTCCGACCCGTTCGGCCTCGAAGGTCCGCGCCCGCGCCTGCCGGGCGAAGCGCCGCCGCGTCCGCCGGGGCCATCGCCCGATGGCGGCACCGCGCCGGGTCTTCCGCGGGACGACCCGCCGCCGGCTCAGCGGCCCGCCGCCGCACCTGCGCCGGCCGCGCCCGCTCCGGCAGCGCCGGCTCCCGCGGCAGCCGAGAAGCCCCACGACACGCACGTCATCTACGAGTCGGTAAACATGGCCGACCGGAATCAGATTCCGATGCAGATTCGGGATGCGATTGTGGACCTTCCCGGTGGAACGCGATACATCTCGGATGCCGATGCCGAAGCGGCCGCGGAGCGTGTCAGCGATTCGCTCGCGAGCATCGGGCGAAAGATGCCCGCCAATCGCCACATCGAATTCCGCGTCTGCTACAGTGCGTGCAACCCGCGATTCATGCGCGCGGTCTCGCGGCTGACCGGGCGCGACGTCCGGGCCTGCTCCGGCCTGTCGGTCGCGAGCGGCCGCCCGGCATCGGGCGAGAACCTCACCTTCCATCCGGACGGCACGATTACGAACGAGGGAGGCGCGCCGGTGGCTGAACGCAACATCACGCCCGGAGCTGCCCCCGACGGCAAGCCCCCGGTTCAGCCGGGCGCCGGGGAAAGAACGAGCAATACGTCGTCGCTGGAAATCGCGATTCGGCAGATGGATCGGGACTACCAGGGAGGCGGCGACATGGTCATCCACGGTCACGGCGCGCCCGGGTTCACCGCGACCGGGAAATGATGTTCGAACTGCCGGGCGCTCCGCGCGGAACAGCTTGAAACCCGCGGCGCGGACGGTTATCATACGACAACTGTAGTAGGCTGGCGGATTGCGAGCCCCGCCGCCGCTTGCCGCGCGATCGCGTCCTCTTTCCGGCTGCCGCTGCGAACCTCGCCGCACCTCGCGGCGTATCGGCTCCAGCGTCGGCGATGCGCCGCGCCCGGGAGCCTCCATGTTGCGCCGGCTCGCACCCATTCGCGCGCACCTGTTCACGGTTTTGTGCGGATTGATCCCCATGCTTGCGGCTCCCCTCGCGCCGGCCGCCCCGCCGGGCGTCGAAGCCGCACGTCCGACCGCCGACGACCGTGCCACGCTCCAGGCCTACTACGCCGGGAACGGCCTGCTGCAGCGCGGCCTGCACGAGATGGCCGCCGCGGAGTACCGCCGTTTCCTGGCCGACCATGCAGACCACGAGAAGGCCCCGCTCGCCCGCTACGGGCTGGCGGTCTGCCTCTTTCAGCTGCACCAGGCCGACGAGGCGCTGGCCGCGGTCAAGCCGCTGCTGGAGCTCGAAAAGTTCGACTTCGCCGCCGAGGTCCGCGTGATGGTCGGCCAGCTCTGTCTGGCGCGCGGCGACTTTCCCGCCGCCGCCGCGGCCTTTGCAGTCGTGGGCGAACAGTTCCCCGACCATCGGCTGGCCGCCGACGCCGCCGCCGGGCTGGTCGAGGCCCTGCAGCGTGCTGGCCGGAACGGCCCCGCCGCGCAGGCCGCCGAGCGGGCCATTCGCCGCTTCCCCAAGAGCGCCGCGCTCGAGCGGGTCCACTACTTCGCCGGCCTCGCTGCCGTCGCCACCCAGCACGACCCCGCCGCCGAGCCCCACTTCAACGCCCTGCTGCAAGAACATCCGTCGGGCGACTTTGCCCCGCTGGCGCGCCTGCAACTCGCCGGCTGCCGGCAGCGCGCCGCCGATCTGCCCGCGGCCCTGAAGCTCTATCAGGAGATCGCAGCGCACGGCCCGGAGGCGCAGCGCCCCGCGGCGCTGCGGGGCGTTGCGGCGGTTTCAGCCGCCGGCGGAAATTGGGCCGAGGCCCGCCGCGCCCTGACCGAAGCAGCCGACAAATTTCCCGCCGACGCCGACCGGCCCGCTACGCTGCTGGAGCTGGCCCGCGCCGAGCTGGAGCTGCGCGACTTCAAGAGCGCCACGGCCCGCCTGGATGCGATCGGCGCCCGCAGCTCATCGGCCGACCAGGTCGGCTATCTCCGCGCCAAGGCGCTGCTGCGGCAGGAGCAGTTCGCCGCCGCGGCCGACCAGCTTGCCGCGGTCGAGAAGCAGTTCCCGGAGACGCCGCTGCTGCCCGAGATTCGATTCGATGCCGCCGTGGCGCTGGCCCGCACCGAAAAGCCCGGCCGCGCCCTGGCCGCCCTCGATCGCTTCAGCCGGCATCACGCCAATCACCCGCTGGCGCCGCGTGCCCTTCAGCTGCGTGCCGAACTGCTGCACCGGCTCGGCCGCTACGACGACAGCGGCGCCGCGTGCCAGCAGTTCCGCGAGCGCTTCCCGGCCGACCCGGCCGCCGCGGCGATCGCCTATCTCGCCTGCGAAAACAACTTCCTCGCCCGCCGATACGACGTCGCCGTCGCCGGCCTGCGCCAGTTCCTGAACGATCATTCCGGCGATGGCAACGCGCTCCGCGCCCGCTACCGGCTGGGCATTTGCCTGGCGCGGCTCGACAAGCCCGCCGACGCCGAGCGCGAGCTGTCGGCCGTCACCGACGCGAAGTCTCCGGACGCGGCCCTGCATGGCGCCTGGGCCGTGCTCGGCCAGTTGGCATTCGCGCGCCAGGATTGGCCCGCGGCCGAATCGCGGCTGGCCCGCTCCCTGGAGCGCCCCGGCGGCGAGACCCCGCGCGACGACGTGCTGCTGCGACTCGGCATCGCCCAGGCGCGGCAGGGGCATCATCCCGTCGCGCTGTCGACGTTCGACTTGCTGGCGCACGACTTCCCGCAGTCGCCGCACCTCGTTCAGGCCACCTTTGAGCGCGGTCAGTGCGAGCTGGCCCTCAAGCACGACGCCGCCGCACGCAGCGCCTTCGAAGCCGTCGTGAAGTCCGACCCGTCCGGCCGGTTCGCCCCGTTCGCCGTCAACCAGCTTGCCGCGCTGGCGCTGCGCAGTGGCGACGCCGCGACGGCCGCGCGCTGGTCGCGCCGCCTGACCGAGCTCGCGCCCGGTGACGACGCGCTCCGCGCCGACGCGCAGTATCGGCTCGGCGAGGCCCGGCTCGCGGCCGGCGAGTTCAAGTCGGCCGCCGCCGCGTTCGACGAGTTCCTCAAGTCATTCCCCAAGGACGCCCGCCGCGACGCCGCCGCGGCCCGCCGCGCCATCGCGCTGGCCCGGGCCGACGACTGCGCCGCCGCCGCCGACCTGCTCGGCCGGCTCGACCTCGCCCGGCTCGACGACGCCCTGGCGAACATCGTCCGTGCCGAGCTGGCCTGGTGCCTTCGCAAGCTCGACCGGCCGGACGACGCCCGCGCCCTGCTGGTGCCGCTGCGAGACTCCAACGCCACGGACGACGCCGCGCTGCACGCGCGGCTGGCGCTGGCCGCGCTCGACATGGACGCACAGCAATTCGCCCCGGCCGCCGAACTGCTCACGCCGCTGCGGTCGCAGCTCGCCGCGCTCGGCAGCCCCGCCGCCGGGTTGCGGGCCGACGTCACCTACCGGCTGGCGCTGTGCGAATATCACCGCGGCCGCAAGCCGCAGGCGGTCGAGCTGCTGAAGGAGTTCCTGGCGCTCTCGCCCGACGACACATCCGCCCCCGCCGCGCGGGCGCTGCTGGGCGCCACGCTGGCCGATCTCGGCCGCTGCGGCGACGCCGTCGAAACTCTGACGCGCGTCGCGAAGGAATCGTCCGATGCCGCCACGTTCGGTCCGGCCCTCTTGCGACTCGGCGAATGTCACACTGCGCTGCAGCGCTGGCCCGCCGCCGAGGCCGCATTTGGCGAATACCTGGCACGCCTGCCCGACGGGCCGGCTCGGTTCCAGGCTCGCTTCGGGCTCGGCTGGGCGCTGGAGCATCAGCAGCGCATCGACGAGGCGCTCTCGGCCTATCGCGAGGTCGCCAGCCACCACACCGGTGAAACGGCCGCGCGGGCCCAGTTCCAGATCGGCGAATGCCTTTATGCCCGCCGGCAGTGGGATGCGGCCGCGCGCGAGCTGATGAAAGTGGACATTCTCTTCGCGTTTCCCGAGTGGAGCGCCGCGGCGCTCTACGAGGCAGGCCGCTGCCTCGATGAACGCGGCCAGCGCGTCGAAGCCCGGCAGCAGTTCAAACGCGTGGTCGAGAAGTATGGCGATTCAAAGTGGGCCGCCTTGGCGCGCGAAAAGCTGGCCGCGCCGTCGGACCCTGGTCTGCCGGGCCGCGAATAGTCCGCGCCCCGTGCCCAGTTTGGGAGGATTCCGCGCATGTCTCTTTCCGTCTGCGTCGCCGCCACGCTGCTCGGGCAGGCCGCGACCGCCGCCCGTTCGAGCGTCGACGTCACCTCCATCTTCGACCTCGTCGTCAAGGGCGGGCCGGTCATGATCCCCATCGGCCTCTGCTCGCTGATCGCGCTCGGGCTGACCGTCGAACGGCTGGTCTCGCTTCGCCGGCCGCGGGTCATTCCGCCCGGCCTGCTGGCGGCGCTCGAGGCCGCGCGCGGCGAAAACGGCGACATGACCGACGACCGCGCCGCCGCCCTGTCGGCCTGCGAGCGCGACGACAGCCCGTTGTCGCGCATCCTGGCCGTCGGTCTGCGCAACGCCGGCCAGCCGATCGAACGCATCGAGCGCCGCGTCGACGAGGCCGGCCAGCGCGAGGTCCACCGCCTGCGCCGCTATCTCCGCGCCCTGTCGCTCATCGCGTCGCTCTCAACACTGCTCGGCCTGCTGGGCACGATCACGGGCATGATCCGCGCCTTTCAGACCATTGCCAGCATGGCCCAGGCGATGGGCCGTACCGAGCTGCTGGCGCGCGGCATCTACGAGGCGATGATCACCACCGCCGCCGGGCTGATCGTCGCCATTCCCACCATGGTCGCCTATCACGCGCTCGCCAGCCGCATCGAGCGGCTCGTCGCCGAGATGGACGAAATCGTCGTCAAGTACGTCGAGCGACTGCACTCGGCCGACGAGCGCGCCGTGGTTCGGCCCCCGGCCCACGCCGCGCCGCTCTCGGTTGTCGCGGCCGAGGCCTGACCGGAGAACCGCCATGCTGCTCAAGTCGCGCACCCTCGACGACGGCATCGGGCTCGACATGACCCCGATGATCGACATGATGTTCCTGCTGCTGATCTTCTTCCTGGTCGCCACCACGTTTCAGCAGCAGGAACGCGAGATGCAGATCGCGCTGCCGGCCGCGGCCGCCGCCGGGCCGATCTCGACCACGCTCCGCGAGCTGGTGGTCAACGTCGACGCCCGCGGCGCGATCATCCTCGGCGGACGGGCCATCACCGCCGACGAGCTGCGACAGACCGTCGCCGACGCCGTCCGCGCCAACCCCGAACAGAAAGTCACCGTGCGCGGCGACCGCGGCACCGCCTATGCCAACGTCGTCCACGTGCTCGACGTCTGCAAGGGCGCCGGCGTCGCCGAGCCATGTCTGGACACCGTGCTCGAATAGCCGCCGCGTGCGAGGCCTTGCCATGAACCGGCTGAAAGTCGTGGCTTTGCTGCTGGTAGCGGCTTTGGTTGCCGCCGGCGGCGCCATCGCCTGGCGACTCCGCCCGCAGCGCATCGACCTGCTCACCGACGCCGACACCATTCGCGTGTCGCGCGACACCGCCACCGTCCGCGAGGTGCTCTGGCGACCGCCCACGCCGCTGCCCGCCACCATCGACACCGCCGCCGACGAGTATGAGCCGGCCGTCTCTGCCGACGGCCGCGAGCTGTTCTTCGTCCGCGGCAAGCCCGGGGGCGGCGCCGACCTCTACGTCGCCGTGCGCAACGCCACCGGCTGGGACACGCCGCGCCCGATCGCCGCCGTCAACTCGTCCGCCGACGAAATGGGCCCCTGCCTCTCGCCCGACGGCCAGTGGCTCTACTTCTACAGCGATCGTCCCGGCGGCGCGGGCGGCTACGACCTGTGGCGCGCCCGCCGAACGCCGCGCGGCTGGGACACGCCGGTCAACCTCGGCCTGGCGGTCAATTCGGAGTTCAACGACTACGGCCCGGCCGTGTCGCCCGACGGCCGCCGGCTCTGCTTCGCGTCCAACCGTCCGCGGCCGGCCGAGTCCCTCCCCACGACGCGCGACGCCTGGCCCGCCACCCTCCGCGAAGAGTTCTTCCGCCACGACTACGACCTGTACGAGAGCGCCATTTCCGACAGCGGCTTCCGGCCACCCGCGCCGCTGGCCGCGCTCAATTCGCCCGCCAACGACGGCGCGCCCGCCTTCAGCCCCGCCGGCGACTTCCTCTACTTCGCCTCCGATCGCCCTGGCGGCGCGGGCGGCTTCGACCTCTATCGCGCCCGCCTCGCCGCGCTCGGCTTCGACCCGCCGCGTAACCTCGGCCCGCAGGTCAACACCGCCGCCAACGAGCTCGACCCCGCGCTCGACCTCGACGGATTCGGGCTGCACTTCTCCTCCAACCGTGCCGCCGCGCACGGCGCGACCCACTACGACCTCTTCCGCACCACCTCGCGCGAGGTCTTCCGCGCCGTCGAATCGCGCCGCGCCGAGATCGACTGGGCCGGGCTGTGGGCCCGCATCCGGCCGCACGCCATGTGGGGCCTGCTGGCGCTGCTCATCCTCGCGCTGCTGGCGGCGCTGCTGCGCGACTTCCGCGAGCGCCGGCTCTCGCTGCTGGCCCGCTGCCTGCTGGCGTCGCTCATGGTCCACGCCGTGCTGATGTTCCTCTTCTCGGCCGTGCAGGTGACCAGCGCCGTGGCCGACTTCATCCGCCGCCCGGGCGCGATCCGGGTCGCGCTTGGCCAGGCCGGCCGATCGGCCAGCTTCGCGTCGCAGATTCGCGGCTCGTGGGTCTCGGCTCCGCTGCCGGCGCCGCGCACGCCGCAGATGGTCCAGCGTCCCGTCGCGGCCGTTCTACCGGTCGCCGCCGCGCCGCAGGCGATCAGCCTTGCCCCCGCGCCGGCGCTCGCCGCCGATCGCCCGCTGACGCGCGCCGCCAGCGCCGACGCCGCGCTCACCGCGCCAACCGCGACCATCGCCGCCGCGACGCCAGTGTCCGCCGCGCCAGCGCTTCCTCCGCCCGCCGAGTCGCCCCCCGTCGCCACCGCCGATCCGCCCGCGGCCAGCGCCGCGCCCGCGCTGCCGGCCGCGCCGCCGCGGGCCGCGCTTCCGGTCGCCGCGCTGAACGACGCCGCTGCGCCGCCGCCGATCGCCACGCTCGCGCCTGCGGCACGCGACCGCGATCGCTCCGCCGACGCCCCGTTCGCCGGCTCCGCCCCGCTGACCGTCGCCGACGCCGATCCGCCACCCGGAGCAGCGTCGCCCGCGGCCACCAGTCAGCCGGCCGCCGTGCCTGCGCTGACCGCGCCGCTAGGCGATTCAATCGCCGCGCTCGAGTCGCCGCCCGGCAGCGCCACAAACACCGACGATTCGCACGCCGGTCCCGTCGCCACCGCTCCCGCCGCCGCCACCACCGCTGACGCGGCCGCGCGCGACGTTCGACCTCCGCTCAACGCGCTGCCGGCCCCTTCGGCTACCGATTCCGCCGCCGAACCGCCGGTCGCTCCATCGCCCGGCGAAGCCAGTCCCGATGTCTCGCTCGCGACGCCCGCGTTGTCCGCCGCCCGCACCGACGCGCCGACGCACTCGCCCGCCGCCGCCGCCGGCCAGTCCGCAGGTGCGCCAGACCTGCCCGCCTGGGCCGACGTCGCGGGTCCGACCGAGTCTGAGCCGCAGGGGCCGACCCTCGGGCCGGGCGATTCGGTCGCCACCATTCGCGGCCGCGTCTTCGACGCGCAGACCAATGCACCGCTGGCCGACGCCCGCGTCTCGCTCGACCGCGCCGGCGACGAGCCACTCGTCGCGCAGTCCGACGCCGACGGCCGATATGCGCTCGCGGTTCCCGTCCTGCCCGACCACGTCGCGCTTTCGGCCACCCACCGCGGATACCTCCCGCGTTCGATCGACCTGGCCGCGGCCGACGTTCACGCCGGCCGCGCCACCGCCGATTTGTCCCTCGAGCGCGAGAGCGACCTGGTCATCGCCGTCGAGCCCGACCCGCGCGTCCACCACCTCGGCAACGATCGATTCGAGGGCGCCATCAACAGCCAGTTCCAGCGCGACAGCGAGGGGCTGCGCTTGCGCGTCGAGTTCCAGCTCGCGCCCGACCAGGTCGCGCCGCACGTCACCGCCGCCTCGATCGAGCTGCTCGCCAAGGGCGTTCAGTGTCCGCACCTGCTGAAACTCAACGGCGAAGAGCTGCCGCGCCGCATGAAGGAGTCGCCCGCCGACGGCAGCTTCGGCCGGTTCCGCTGCCGCTTCGATCCCGCCATTCTCCGCCCCGGAACGAACGTATTCGTGATTCGCAACGTCCTCTGCCGCGAAGACATCGACGACTTCGAGTTCGTCAACATTCGCGTCCGGCTGAAGCGCGGCGAATAGCCACCGCCGGGGTTTGCGGGCGAGTTCGACGTTTTGTTGTGCGCCCGTACTACTGCGCGCGGATCGACAGCGGCACGCCGGCACGCGGCGAGCTCTTCGGCGGTCGATCTTCCCACACGCCCGGCGTGCGCGTGCCGCAGCCCGGGCAGGCCCCATTAGCGCCCAGGCGGTTCTCCTCGACCCGGAACCCCCAGCGGCGAATCAGCAGCTCCCCGCACGCATGACAGTGCGTGTGCTCGCGCGCCCCGACCTGCCCCGGCCGATTCCCCGGATAGCAGTACCGCAGCCCCGCTGACCGCCCGATCTCATACGCCCGCAGCAGCGTCCCGATCGGCGTCGCCGGCGTCGCGTCCATCTTGTAGTCCGGGTGAAACCCGGTCACGTGCCACGGAATGTCCGGCGAAACCGACGCCAGGAAATCCGCGATCTGCCGCAGCTCGTCGTCCGAGTCGTTGAAGCCCGGCACCACCAGCGTCACCACCTCCACCCAGAATTCCATCTCCTTCAGCCGCCGGATCGTCTCCAGCACGTGCTTCAGCACGCCGCCTAGCTCGCGATAGTGCTTGTCGTCAAACCCCTTCAGGTCCACTTTGTACAGGCTGACGTACGGCCGGATGAACTCCAGCACCTGCGGCGTGGCGTTGCCGTTGCTCACGTAGCCGCAGACGATGCCGCGCTGCCGCGCCAGCTTGAATACTTCCACCGCCCACTCGCTGGTGATCAGCGGCTCGTTGTAGGTGCTCACCATCACCGGGGCGCCGTGCTCCACCGCCAGCTCCACCAGCCGTTCGGGCGTGCACACCGTCGGCCGGACCACTGCCGCCGCGTCGCGCAGCGCCTGGCTCGTCACCCAGTTCTGGCAGTACGAACAGTGATAGTCGCAGCCGAGCATCCCGAACGACAGCGCGTCGCGACCCGGGTAGGCGTGGTAGAACGGCTTCTTTTCGATCGGATCGACCTGCAACCCCGCCACGTAGCCCGCCGGCACCCGCAGCTCGCCCCCGGCGTTGAACCGCACCCGGCAGACCCCGTCGCGCCCCGGCTTCACCAGGCAGCGGTGTCCGCAGGCGAAACAGCGGATCGCCTCCCCCTCGGTCGCCACCAGCGCCGCCGCCGCCGGGCGGGTCTGCTCGTGCAACAGCGTCCTGAGAGAAACAGCTTGCGACATCGGCGCCACCGGCTGCGATCGACCGGCTCATTATAGGGCCGCCGGCGTCGGGCAGCCCGCGGCACGGCGTCGCCGTCATTCTTCATGAACCCCCAGTCATGCCCGCGATTTCACTGGCCAGTCGTCGCGATCGACACGTCTTCCCAATCAAAGGGTCTGTCTGAAACCTCACCAGGAGCATTTCATGAGTACCGGGACGGGGGGCACAGCAATCGCCCGTACACTTGTCGTCGCTCTTTCAACACCTCTGCTCTTGTGGCTCGCCGCTTGTAACCAGAACGTCGTCGGCCCGCCCAACCCCTTCTACCCGACCGCCGACATCCCGCCGACCCCGCTCAACATCGCTCCGCCTTTCCTGTTCACCGGCCTGCCATCCATTTTCACGGATCCCAACGGCTCCCTTAACGCCGGCGTCATCCGCGTCCAGTCCATCCAGCACGGCGCCATTCAGCCCGGCGGCGGTCTCGGCGGCGACCGCCAGCAGTCCTCGTCGAGCGTGCAGGTCGATCTCAGCGGCACCGGCCTCTGGCTCGGCTATCACCGCACCATCACCGTCCCCATGACCGTCGTCATCGACTCGGCCACGCGCGGATACGGCCAGCCCGTGCAGTCATTCTGCAACGACGTCAATTCGCTCAATGGACAACTCGCCCCCGCCGACCCCGACTTCCAGCTCCTGCGAATCACCGGCGGCACCGCCTTCGGCATGCCCAGCCCCGGCCACACCACCCTCACGCTTCAGCCTCCGAACAACTGGGTCGTCGACAGCTTCTTCGACATCACCTACCGCATCGATTTCATCGGCGCGCCCACCGGGCCGTTTGCCGGCCGCACCGGCTCCACCACCCGCACCCAGCGCGTCCAGATCGGCCAGCCCGTCGGCTACCGCGCCATCCTGCCCGGCTCCGACTCGTGGCACGCCCTCGACCCCTCCTCCGTCACCTTCGGCGGAACCTCGCCCATCCCGCCTATTCCGGCCGACTTCTTCTACCCCGGCTCGCAGCCGTTCTTCGGCACCGTCGCCGTCGGCGGCGTGCCGATCAACGCCAGCAACGGCGACACCGATACCATCGTCCAGCGCCTCTCGTGTGCCGACGTGCCCGACGGCGGCTGTGCCACCGTCCCCATCGAAATGGTTGGGCTCAGCCTGGTCAGCGTCGATCCGATCCACATCGGCTCCGCAGACTTCCGCATGACCGTGGACCTCGGATCGCTCTCGGCCGGCAGCATGTCCGTCTGCCGAATCAACGCCGCCGGCGGAACCTTCACCTCGACGCTTCCGGTTCAGCCGCACATCACGTTTCAGAATGTGCAAGGCGGGCCGATCCTGACCTGGCCGCCGGTTTCGCCCACCCTGAACCTCACTGCCGCGGGCGGCTCGTGGAGCTCGACCGCCCCGGTCATCTATCCGACCGGCGGCTCGCCCGACTTCTTCCCCGCCGGCGTCGCCACGCTCACCGGGCCGGGCATGTTGCTCTCGCTCAAGCCCGCCCGCTCGTGGCAGCTCCCGCACAACTGCCTGCGGTTCGACATGAACTACGACCGTCACATCGACGGCGCCGACCTGCAGAAAATGGTTGAAGTGCTCGTCGCCGGCCCCACCCACCCGCAGGCCTGCCAGCTCGACTACAACAACGACGGTCAGCTCAACACGCTCGACATCGCTGCCGCCGAAACTGCCGTGCTCTTCTGGGCCGACCAGATTGAGTCCGAAAGTGGCTACATCGACGAGTGGCCGGTCGACTGCGACTATCGCCGCGATGTCATCTGGCCCGCCTGGGACGGCGAGATCACCAGCCTCAAGTTCGCCATCCGCGCGGCCGATTCGGCCGGCCACCCGAGCGTCTGCCCGGTCTTCTTCCAGCTGCGCACCAAGGACGGCGTGGATGTCGGCAACCCGACCCCCGTCGGCCCGGGCGCCACCAAGTGCGTCGATCTGCCGTCGAACCGCGAGCTGGTTGTCTGGTGCGAACCGACCGCCGGCGGGTCGAACTGCCGCATCTGCTACAAGGTGGTCAAGGACTGCCCGTAGTTGTCGATGTCAGCTGATTTCCCGGGGCGCCCGCGCATGAATCGTGCGCTGGCGCCCCGGCGCGTTTCTTCGCCGCGCTCCAACCGCGCCAGCCTATTCGCCGATAAGCCCCCGCCCGATCAGAAACTTCGCCAGCGTCATCACGCACTCTTCCAGCGGCCGCTCACCGGCGTGCAGCACCAGCTCGGGCGTGTTCGGCGGCTCGTACGGATCGTCCACCCCCGTGAACCCTTTGATCTCCCCCTTGCGCGCCTTGGCGTACAGCCCCTTCGGGTCGCGCGTCTCGCACACCGCCACCGGCGTGGCGACGTGCACCTCGACGAACGGCAGCGACCCGGCCACGTGCAGCGCCCGCACGCCGTCGCGGTCCGCCCGGTACGGGCTGACAAAGCTCGTGATCGTCACCACCCCCGCGTCGGAAAACAGCTTGGCCACTTCGCCGATCCGCCGAATGTTCTCCGCCCGGTCGGCCGCCGAGAAGCCCAGGTTCTTGTTCAGCCCGTGGCGGATGTTGTCGCCGTCCAGCACGTAAGCCAGCCGGCCGCGCTGCACCAGCCAGTGTTCGAGCGAGAACGCAATCGTAGACTTGCCCGACGACGGCAGCCCCGTCAGCCAGATCGTGCAGCCCTTCTGCTTCAGCAGCGCCTCGCGCTCGCCGCGCGAAACGTGCCCCTCGTGCCAGACGACGTTGGTAGCCTTGATCTCGGTCATGCCGGCACCTTACTCGGCTCCCTTCCGGCCCCGCAAGCCGCGGGAATCAGGCTGGATTTGACCGCCCCGGATTGGATACACTGAATTCGGACGCGGGTGACCGTGATCGGCCACTGTCCGCGCCAGATCGGGAGGGAAGCCACCATGTCGAGATTCGTCCCGTTCGGTCGCTTCGCGCCCCGCGCCTGCCGAATTGCATCGCCCCTGATTCTCTTCGGCCTGGCCGCCGCCGCGGCCGCCACCGAAACGACCGTCAAGAACGACTCGTTCATCTCGGGCGGCTCGGCCGTCGTCTTCGGCGACTTTGACGCCGGCGAGCAGGCCGGTGTGCGACTCACCGCGCCCTGCACCGGTACCATCGTGGCCGTGCAGGTCGCCTGGTTCGCAGACAACCCCGGCGAGCTACCCACCTTCGGCCGCGCCATTCACATCTACAACGGCGCCACCTTCCCGACGCCCGGCGCGCAGCTCGAAGTGATCGATTCGCCCGTCCTCACCCCCGGCGCGCTCAACGAGTACCGTTTCCTCGACGACCAGATGTCCATTCCCCTCAGCGTCCCGGTCACCAGCGGCCAGCAGTTCTACGTCTCGCTCGAGTTTGACGAGCCCACGCACGTCGCCACCGGCGGCGCCGGGCTCCTCCACGACCTCGACGGCTGCCAGGCCAACAAGAACGTGCTCTTTTCCGGCACGTGGTTCAACTTCTGTTTCATTCTTTCCGGCGACGTGGTCATTCGCGCCGTCATCAACTGTCCCGACCCCACCGGCGCCTGCTGCAAGCCCGATGGCTCCTGCGTCATCGCCACCCAGTCCGCCTGCCAGTCGATGAGCGGCACCTACCAGGGCAACGGCACCGCCTGCACCGGCAACTGCCCGCAGCCCACCGGCGCCTGCTGCTTCCCGGCGACCGGCGGCTGCCTGAATCTCACACAGGCCAATTGCCAGGGCGCGGGAGGCATCTTCCACGCCGGCACCAACTGCGGGACGTTTGTCTGTTTCCCGATCGGCGCCTGCTGCCGTCCCGACGGCTCCTGCCTGACAAACGTGAGCCCCGAATTCTGTGCCGCCCACAATGGCGTCTTTCAAGGCCACGGGACCTCGTGCGCCACCACCAACTGCCCGCCGCCCAAGGGCGCCTGCTGTTTCCCGGGCGGCTTCTGCCTGCTGCTGAGTCACGATGAGTGCGATCTCGCCGGCGCCGAGTGGCGCGGCCCCCAGACCGACTGCGCCGACAACGACTTCTCCGGCGTCGCCGACGCCTGCGAGCAGCCCCCCTGCATCCCCTGCGACACTGACTGCAACGGCTCCGTCGATGCCGCCGACATCCCCGGCTTCGTGCACGCCCTGCTTACCGGCGTGCCCAACCCCTGCTCGGCCTGCAACTCAGATGTCGATCAGGACTCGCTCCTCAACGGCCGCGACGTCTCCGGCATGGTCGGCTGCCTGCTGGGCGCTCCCTGACGCCGCGCGGCGGCTCAGCCCTCCGCGTACAGCGGCGTGCTCAGATAGCGCTCGCCATTGCTCGGAATGACCACCACGATCAGCTTTCCCGCGCTCGCGTCGCGCTGCGCCACCTCGTTCGCCGCGCACAGCGCCGCACCGCTCGACGTGCCCGCCAGGATGCCCTCCTCACGCCCGCACCGCCGCGCCCACGCGTACGCATCCGCCGAGCTCACCTTCACGATTTCGTCATACACCTCGGTGTTCAGAATCGCCGGCACGAACCCCGCGCCGATCCCCTGCATCTTGTGCGGCCCCGGTGTCAGCGGCTCGCCCGCACGCAGTTGCGTCAGCACCGGCGACTCCATCGGCTCCACCGCCACGCAGCGAAAGCTCGGTTTGCGCGAGCGTATCACCTCGCCCACGCCCGTGATCGTTCCGCCCGTTCCCACTCCGGCGATCAGCACGTCGACCCGGCCGTCCGTGTCCTCCCAAATTTCCTCCGCCGTCGTCCGCCGATGCACCTCCGGATTCGCCGGGTTGTCAAACTGCTGCGGCATGAAGCCCCCCGGCGTCTGCGACACCAGCTCCTTCGCCCGCGCGATCGCGCCGCGCATGCCATCCGCCGCCGGCGTCAGCACCAGGGTCGCGCCATACGCCCGCAGCAGCGTCCGCCGTTCCAGGCTCATCGACTCCGGCATCACCAGCGTCAGCTTGTAGCCGCGCGCCGCGCACACGAACGCCAGCCCGATCCCGGTGTTGCCGCTGGTCGGCTCGATGATCGTCGTCTCCGGGTCGATCTTCCCCGCCCGTTCGGCCGCCTCGATCATCGACAGCCCGATCCGGTCCTTCACGCTGCCGGCGGGGTTGAAGAATTCCAGTTTCGCATACACCTCGGCCCGCGACTGAATGATCCGGTTGATCCGCACCAGGGGCGTCCGGCCGATCGTGGCCGTGATGTCTGCATACATTCGCGCCATCGCGAATTCCTCCTCGCATCGGGTTTGTAACTTCAATTCGACCGGGATTGACGGGGGGATCGGTCCGCGACCGCACTGGCCGGGGGCGTCAACATCGACAGGCGGTCTGGCGGCCGATCATGTCGTGGATCGTAGCGCGCCACTCTGCCCCCGACAAGCCACCGGCCGGCCGCACGCGCCTCGGCGCCTTGCCGCCACGGCCAGCCCGCGTACGCTACCGGCCCATGCCAACCATTCGCGCCGCACGTCGCCATCCCGCGCTGTTCGCGATCGGCCTGCTGATGACCGCCGCCGGCTGTGGCCCGACGGTTCGCTTCACGAAAACCGAGTGTCTTTTCGTCAACGACGTGAAGAATCCGCGCCTGGCGTTCGTCACGTCGGCCCGTGCCGAGAATCTCGAGAACGAGCAGCTCGTCTATCACGTCTCGCTCGAAAACGTCCGCGGCGAGCCGCTGGCGCCGCTCGGGCGCGAATATCGTGACGCCGCCGGCCGCGCCGCCGCGACCAAGGCGCTCATGGTCTTTCGCAATCCGTGGGACTTCGACAACGAACGCGTGGCGATTCCGATCGCCAATCTCCGCCTTCAGCCCGACGACCTGCCGCTGGTGGCCGTTTTCTCGATGATCGACGGCCACGGCAAGCCGCTCGCGGTGCAGCGCGTGCCACTCGACGCCGCCCGCGTCCGCCGCGCCCTGGCCGCGCGCTTCGAGCTCCCGCCGCCCGGCGACGCCGGCGAACGCGCGCCGCGCGAAGGCCAACCGCCCGCCACCGATTCGCCCGCGCCGCACCGGCCGATCCGGCGTCGTGCAGCGCATAGTGCAGACGCACCAGCGTCGCCGCCTAAAGACTCGAACGTCGCGCCACGGGAAGACTCGAACGCCGCGCCGCCGCCCGACCCGGCCGCGCCCGACGCCGCGCCGCAACCCGCATCGGCACCGGCCGACGAGCCGCCGTCCGATGATGACGGTGTCTCCGCCGATTCGCCTTCCGACGGATAGCGCGCCCGTCCATGCAGCGCTCGGGCTGCAAATCTTGCGGATTGGCTGCTTTGGGGTGCACCGATTTGAAGTTGCTGCATCGCCAGGCTAGTCAAGGTCATCGCGACTTGTTCACATCGTTATCAGGTCGGTTCAAGACTCCTATCGATTGCATTTACAATAGGTTCAGTTAGTCGCGCGGCATGCCGATGTGGTAGCGCGTCATGGCGGGGGGAAAATCAATTCACTGCGTTCCGATAAGTGTCGGTGAAACGCGGTAACCCTCTGCCTGGCAAGGGCTTTTTTTCACTTGCGGACCTGGTGGTTCGCCGCTATACCTACGCCGCAAAGGTTGTTGCCGCCATGCAACGGCCGACGGCGAAGGATCGTTCACGACAGGATTTGCATCGCGCCGTGGCTGCTTGAGCGTCGATCAGATGAGAGGGTCGAACGCGTACATGGCGAGCCGACCCCGGATGCCGTGGCCGGCCCGATCGCGCATGTTGGCGATTTGAGGACTCGGTTTATCGTGGCGTCCCGCTGCCCGGTCGTCGGTCTCGCTGTACTGCCGTCCGCCGCCGATCGGTTGCGGGGCGAATATCGAGGACGGATCGGGTCGGTGAATCGGTGCTGTCGGTTCGGCGCTCCGGCGCGGGTTCGTCGAACTGGCATGTTGGGCGGGTTGCCAGTCGTGCCGCTCGCCTGCGAAGAGTCTTGGCGGAACGCACATTTGGAACTATCGCGCGAGCGCCGCGGTCGAGCGTCGATCGCAGGCCGGCAGCGCAGGACATTGAACAGGCAAACGCCCTAGTTCACTTCCAATTCACTTCAGCGAAGGAGATCGATCGTGAATCGAAAAATGGTTCGCCTGACGACACTGGCGATCGTCGCCACCGGCGCCGTGGCCCTCTTGGGCTGCCGCGGCTCGATGCCGCACGCCTTCACGTGGCCGGCGAGTGGCGACATTGTCCAGAGCCACCCGAAGCCGCCCGAGGGCGGGTACTACAGCAACTGGGACCCGTACGCGGTCGAGCTGACGGTCGAGCCGCTGGAAGACGTCAACCCGGTCCGCACCCAGCACGTGCTGGTGGCGACCGTGAAGGACAAGGACGGCAAGCCGCTGCCCAACCGCCGCGTCGAGTGGATCATCAGCGAAGGCAGCGTGGGCGACATCGTCGAGGTGGACGAGTCGGGCTGGCGGGCCAGCCGCGGCTACAAGGTGGACAACCACTACGCGGTCAGCCACACCAACAACGGGGCCCACGTGCTGACGCGCGGCAACGACGACCCGTCGGACGACGTGTCGCTGACCGAAGGCCAGACCTGGTGCGTCATCACCTCGCCGGTCGAGGGGACGACCCACGTCACGGTCTATGCCCCCGGCATCTTCGACTGGAGCAAGCACAAGGTCTTCGCCGTCAAGCACTGGTACGACGTGAAGTGGGCGTGGCCGCCCGACGCGGTCAATCGCGTCGGCACGCCGCACGAGCTCGTCTCGCGCATCACGCGCTATTCCGACGGCGCCCCGCTCGTCAATCACGAGGTGACCTACAAGCTGACCGGCGGCCCGGCCGGCAGCTTCAGCCCCGGCGGCGGCCGCGCCATCACTGTACGCACGGATGAGAACGGCGTCGCGCGGGCGACGCTGAACCAGTCGGCGCCGGCCGAGGGCGAAAACACGATCGAGATCGACCTGTCGCGCCCGGCCAGCGAGCCCTGCTGCAAACCCGCCGTGCAGATTGCCCACGGGAGCTGCCGCAAGCGCTGGGTCGCGCCCAAGATCGCCATCCACAAGACCGCGCCGGCGCGGGCCGAGGTCGGCGACACCTTCGACTACCAGATCGCGGTCGCCAACCCGTCCACCGTCGCCGCCGAAAACGTGGTCGTGACCGACCGCCTGCCGGACGGCATCGAGTTCGTGTCGAGCAATCCGCCCTCGGCCGGCAGCAGCCTGAGCTGGTCGCTGGGCACGCTGGCGGGCGGCGCGACCAGCCAGATCTCCGTCCGCGTCCGCGCGACGCGCACCGGGAAGTTCAACAACTGTGCCGAGGTGTCGGCCGCGCTGGGGCTGACCGACCACGCCTGCGCCGAGACCGTCGTCTCCGCGCCGGCGCTGGCGGTCGAGATTCAGTGCCAGGCCGAGGCGCTGCTGTGCGACCTGGTTCCGGTCCGCGTCACGGTTCGCAACACCGGCGACGGCGCGGCGCGGAATGTCGACGTACAGCTTCAGCTGCCCGACGGCGTGACCACCGCCAGCGGCAAGGGCGCGGTCTCGCTCCGCGCCGTGGCGCTCGCAGGCGGCGAAAGCAAGGAGGCCACCTTCCAGGCCAAGGCCGCCCGGCCCGGCAGCTACACCTTCGCCGCGCAGGCCACCGCCGACCGCGTCAGCCCGGCCAGCGCCCAGTGCACCACGCACGTGACCGAGCCACGACTGACCGTCGAAGCCCGGCCGACGCGCGGCGCACCGCACTACGTCGGGCGAACGGTTGAATACGACATCGTCGTCCACAACACCGGCGACGCGCCCGCCCGCGGCGCGACCCTCGAGGCAACCTGGACCGGCGGACTCGCGTTCCGCTCGGCCACCGACGGCGGGCAGGCTCGCGACAGCGGCGCCGCCTGGAGCCTCGGCGACCTGGCGCCCGGCGCGACGCGCAGCGTGCACCTCGTGCTGACGGCCACGGCCATCGGCGCGACCACCAGCCACGTCTCGGCCCGGGCGTACTGCGCATCGGCCGAGGCGACCGTGCCGCTCGAAATCGCCGGCATTCCGGCCATCCTGGTCGAGGTGATCGACATCGATGACCCGGTCGAAGTCGGCAAGACCACAACCTACGAAATCCGCGTCACCAACCAGGGGTCGATCGACGGGCAGAACATTGTCGTGACGGCCGAGCTGCCGCCGCAGCAGGAGTTCGTCTCGGCGAGCCCGGCGAACAAGGCCGACGGCCGGGCCGTGCGGTTCGAGCCGCTGGCGCGGCTGGCGCCCAAGGCGACGGCGACGTTCCGCGTGGTCGTCAAGGCGACCGGCACCGGCGACGTGCGGTTCAAGGTTTCGGTTACGAGCGCGCAGTCGAGCGAGCCGATCATGGAAACCGAGAGCACGAATCAGTACGAGTAGCGGTCGACGGCGGACGGCCCGCGATGACGGCGCGGCTAGCGCCGCACGCCCAGCACCTTGAGCACCGCGCCCACCTTCGGCCGCCTGGCGCCGGCAAGCCAGTCATTCATCACGAAGAACCCCTTGACGACGCGCGACGCGACGCGGCCGGCGACGGGCTTGATCGCGATGTAGCGGCCGCGACTAAGCGTGTAGGCCTCGAAGCGCTTCGCGGCGGGGTCAAAGACCCAGTACTCGCGCACGCCGTTGGCCTCGTACTGGATGAACTTGTCGCGCCAGTCGCGGGCGGTGCTGTCGGGCGAGACGATCTCGACCACCAGGTCCGGGGGACCGTCAAAGTAGGTCTGCCGGATGAGCTTGCGGCGGCGCTGGGCGATGAAGATCAGGTCGGGCACGCGCCGGGCGGGCGGGGCCGAAAGGCGAATCATGAACTCGGGACCGAGGACAACGCCGAGGTTCATCTCCTCGACGTAGTTCGTCAGAATCGTCAGCAGCCAGCCATCCAGCGTGACGTGCTCATAGTTGCTCGGCGACATGAGGATGACCTCGCCGTCGACCCATTCGGCCTTCACGTCCTCGGTGCACCAGGCCTCGAACTGGGACTCGGTGAGCCGGCCCGGGTGCGGCACGATGGCGTCGCACGGCTCGGCGAGCGGGAGTTCGTCGTTGCGTCGAATCATGTCGGCGCCCCATGCGGGCGAAGCGGGATTCCGTGCACCACCGGCAAGCGGAGCCAGATCACCACAGCGCCCCGCCGTCGTAGCGGCCCAGCGCAGATTCGAGGGCCCGCATCATCTCGCCCACGGTGCAGTAGGCCTTGGCCGCCTCGACCAGCGCCGGCATCACGTTGCGCCTCGCGCTGGCATCGGCCGTGATGCGGGCCAGCGCCGCCGTCGCCACGGGCCCGCCGCGCCGCGACTTCACCCCGCGCAGCGACTCGACCTGCTCCAGCTCGACGGCGTGCGGAATCTGAAGGATCTCGACGGGCGGACCATCGTCCTCGGTGTACTCGGTGACGCCGACGATCAGCTTGTCGCGCCGCTCGACCGCCTGGCTGTAGCGGAACGCGGCGTCGGCAATCTGCCCGCGGACATACCCCGACTCGATCGCGGCCGTCATGCCGCCCATCTCGTCGATCCGCCGGATGTACTCGGCGGCCTCCTGCTCGAGCTCGCAGGTGCTGCGCTCGACGAAGTAGCTGCCGCCCAGCGGATCGACCACGCTCGTCAGTCCGGTCTCGCAGGCGAGAATCTGCTGCGTCCGCAAGGCGACGGTCACGGCGTGCTCGCTCGGCAAGGCGAGCGTCTCGTCCATGCTGTTGGTGTGCAGGCTCTGGCAGCCGCCCAGCACGGCCGCCATCGCCTGGTAGGCGGTGCGGACGATGTTGTTATGGACCTGCTTGCCATAAAGGCTGCACCCGGCCGTCTGGGCGTGGAACCGCAGCCAGCAGGAGCGATCGTTCTTCGCGCCGAACCGCTCGCGCATGTAGCGCGCCCACAGGCGCCGCGCCGCGCGGAACTTGGCGATCTCCTCGAAGAAGTCATTGTGGCTGTTGAAGAAGAAGCTCAGCCGCGGGGCGAACGTGTCCACCTCCATGCCGCGCGCGATGCACGCGGCGACGTAGTGCAGCCCGTCGCCGAGCGTGAACGCCAGCTCCTGCGCGGCGGTGCTGCCGGCCTCGCGGATGTGATAGCCGCTCACGCTCACCGGGTTGTACTGCGGCAGCTCGGCGGCGCAGAACTCGATCGTATCGACCACCAGCCCGACCGACTCGCGCGGCGGGAAATAGAACTCGTTCTGCGCGTGGAACTCCTTCAGAATGTCGTTCTGGCAGGTGCCGCGGAGTTTCGCCCGCGGCACGCCCTGCAGGTCCGCCGTCGCAATGTAGAACGCCAGCACGATCGCCGCCGGGGCGTTGATGGTCATGCTGACCGACACGTCGGCCAGGTTGATGCCCGAAAAGAGCGTTTCGAAGTCGGCCAGCGTGTCGATGGCGACGCCGCAGCGCCCCACCTCGCCCAGCGAGAGCGGATCGTCGCTGTCGCGCCCCATGAGCGTCGGCAGGTCGAAGGCGGTCGACAGGCCGGTCTGCCCGCGCGACAGCAGGAACTTGAACCGTTCGTTGGTCTGCCGGGCCGAGCCGAACCCGGCGAACTGGCGCATCGTCCACGGCTTGCCGCGGTACATGTCGGCGTGCACGCCGCGCGTGAAGGGAAACTGCCCCGGCTCTCCCAGGTCGTCGACGGCGTCAACCTCCAGCGTGTCGGCCGCGCCGTAGACGGTCTTGAGCCCCCGGCCGGAGATGCTGGTGTGCGGGCCGATCGGGTTATTGCGGATGCTGTCGCGAGACTTGGCGGCGTCGAGCATGTCGGTCATGCGGGTCTCCAGAGCGAAACGTCAACAACGGGCGTCGGCAATCGCCCATCAACAGCGTGTCATTGTAGTCGCAGCGTCTGGTTGAATGAATGGCCGCGTCGAGGGGTAGAATTGGCGTATGGCGTCATCGGGCGGGGTGCCAAGACGGAGCGATCATCGAGATCCGCAGTTCTACGCGCGGATCACTCGGGCACATGAATTCGCAGAGCGGCAAGTTGTTTCCTTGCTTGAGCTCGACGGGCTCGGGCGCAGCGGCCTGCGGGCATTGTGGAAAGCGGGGATTACGACCGCAGATCAGCTGCGGCAACTGACGGTCGGCGAGGCGGTGTCGGCACTGTCGCCGCAGATGCCGCAGCGACGGGCGGAACTCCCGAAGTTGGTTGAAGGCTGGCACTTGGCGATCGATGCACTGAAGGCCAACCGGGCGACGATGCCGCTTGACCCGGTGACTGGCGAGTGGAAGGAAGCATAGGCCCGCGCCCGCCCATCCCGGGGTCGGTGAACATGGGCACGCCGCCGCTGCCGTAAGCGCGCCCGGAACGCCCGCATCCGGAAACAGATCGCGCCCCATTTCCCCACCAATTTTCAGCGCGAGTGTCAGATTCTCAATCTCGCACGTCTTCCCGGTAGGACCCGATCTGCGACGTCGCGGGCCATCCGGCGCGCTGCGGCCGCAGTCGGCCTTGTTGGGAGCCTGCCGTGCCTCGAATCCGCCTCGCCCACCGCTCCGCCATCGTCTCCCTCAACCGGCTGCTTCTTCCGGCGATCGTCGCCGGGCTCGCCGCGTCGAGCCGGGCCGACCTCGCGCTGACCAAGGTCGCGCTCAGCGGCGACGCCGCCCCGGGCACGACGTCGACGTTTCTCAGCGTCTCGGCCACCACCGGAAACGCCATCGACAACGCCGGAAACGTCATCCTGCAGGCGACGCTGATCGGCGGCGGCGGCGGGCCGGGCAGCGACGAAGGCATCTGGTACGGCCAGCCCGGCAGCCTGGCGCTTCAGGCCCGCGAGGGGTCGCAGGCGCAGGGGCTCGCGCCGGGCGTGCTGTATGGCCCGAACCTTTCGGTGGGGATGCTCACCCCCGGTGGAATTCTGGCCTATCAGATGTATCTGACCGGCAGCGGCGTGGTCCCGTCGAACAACTCCGCGATGTGGCTGGGTTCGCCTGGCAGCGTCGCGATGGCGATCCGCGCCGGCGACGTCGGGCCTCCGGGCGTCATCGGTCCGCCTTCGCCCATGCGCGTGGCCGACAACGGCACGTTCCTCTACAGCGACGGACTCAATCTCTTCACCGTGCAGGGCGGCAGCTGGACGACGATCGCCGGATCGAGCCCGGTCCCGTGCTACCCGCCGCCGCCATACAGCTTTGTCGGCGCCAAGAGCGCGCGGATCAGTTCCTCCGGCAAGGTGGCGTTCGTCAGCGACACCAACTTCACCAGCGGGTTCGAGTGGGGAATCTGGCACCGCTTCGGCGTCGTGCTCGACTGCGGGCCCTATCGCGTTGCCCCCGATCTCTGGATCAACGACGCCGCGCAGATGTTGTTCTACGACCAGGTCGGCCAGACGGCGCTGTCGGTCTGGACGGGCGGCGGCAGCGCGGTCATCGCGCGCATCGGCGATCTGGCGCCGGGCTGCGGCGGCGCGACCTACGTCTCGGCCGGTCATGCCGGCTTCAATCCGAGCGGAATGGTGGCGTATGAAGGCGCGCTGACCGGCTCGGGCGTCACGTCGGCCAATGACCGGGCGATCTTCCTCGGCACCCCCGGCAACATCCAAAAAGTGCTGCGAAAAGGCGACCCGGCGCCCGGGCTGCCCGGCGTGACGGTCACCGGCTCGGTCACGTTCGAACTGACGGCCCTGGGCGACAGCGGCCAGGTCGTCATCATGGCGAGCGTTTCGTCCGGCGGAACCGCAGTCTGGGTCGGCGATGCGACCGGCCTGACGCCGATGCTGCGCAGCGGCCAGACCGTGCAGGTCTCCCCGGGTGTGTCGAAGACGATCGTCTCCACCGGCGGAATCAGCAACCGCCCGTCGCCGACCGGTGCGTCGTGCAACGGCAGCGGCGAGCCGGTCATTTTCAACGACGACGGCAAGCTGCTCGTCTATCTGAACTTCACCGATTCCAGCGCCGGCCTGTTCGTGGCGCAGATCACGAACGACAACGACGGCGACGGCGTGCCAAATGCCATCGACAACTGCCCCAACACCGCCAACCCCGGGCAGCAGGACTCGGACGGCGACGGCGTCGGCAACGCCTGCGACAACTGCCCCTTCGCGCCCAATGCGAACCAGCTCGACGCCGACTCGGACGGCGTCGGCGACGTGTGCGACAACTGTCCGGCCAACGCTAACAGCAACCAGGCCGATGCCGACGCCGACGGCGCGGGCGACGCCTGCGATGCCTGCCCCGGCCATGACGATCACCTCGACTGCAACAGCAACGGCGTGCCCGACGGCTGTGACGTTCACGCGACGCCGCCGGCCACGACCGATTACGCCAGCGGATCGGTCAATCTGCCGATCCCCGACAACAACCCGACGGGCGTCTCGCATTCGATCAGCGTGCCCGGCGCCCTCACCGTGGCGGACGTGAACGTGAAGCTCAACATCACGCACACCTACGATGCCGACCTGACCGTTTCACTGACGCACAACGGCACCACGCGAACCCTCGTGTTCCAACGCGGCAGCAGCGGCGACAACTTCGTCAACACGATATTCGACGACGAGGCCGCCGTGCCGATCTCCGCCGGGACCGCGCCGTTCACCGGCAGCTTCAAGCCGGAGCAGGCGCTGAGCGCCTTTGACGGCATGAGCGCCGGCGGGGCATGGACGATGAAGGTCGTGGACGCCGCCGCGCAGGACACCGGCGTCCTGAACAACTGGACCCTGACCATCACCGACACCGGCCGGCCGCCGGTCAGCCAGGACATCAACAGCAACGGCGTCCCCGACGAGTGCGAATCGACCGACGGCGACATGAACTGCGACGGCGTCGTCAACACCGCCGACTTGGCGCCGTTCGCATTGGCGCTGGTCAACCCGGCCGCATTCGCCGCGGCTCATCCGGGCTGTCCCATTCTGCACGGCGACATGAACCACGACGGACGCGTCGATGGCGTCGATACGCAGTTGCTGGTCAACGTGGTGGTGCACTGACCGATTGGGCGCGGCCGCGAACGCGCCGCCGTGCCGGCGTTACGCCTCAAAGAACGCCGCCACGCGCGCCGAGAAGCCGGGCAGGATCGCGGCGTCGCGAACCAGGTCGCGCCCGGAGAGCCGCACCGGCTCGGCGCCGGCGCTGAAGACATGCAGCGAGCGCTTCCGCGGATCGAGAACCCAGACGCGGTCGACGCCCATTCGCAGATACTCGCCGGCCTTCTCGACCATGTCGGACCAGCCCTGCCCCTTCCCGACCACCTCGACCACCAGCTCGGGCGGAATGGTGGAAAAGCCGCGCGGGGTGCGCTTCTTCGGCAGGCGCTGGTAGGAGAAGTACGCAACGTCGGCGCCGCGAACGGTGTCCGGAGCGCGGGTCGTCACGAGGCCGGTCTCGTTGGTAAACGCCCGGCCGCGGCCAGAACTCTTGGCCCACGTCTGAATCAGAAAATAGGCATTGCCAGAGCTGCCACTATGAGACAATTCACCCGGCGACAATCGAATCACCTCCCCGCGAACGAGCTCGCAGCACGGCACCCGCGCGTAGTCACGCTCGAACTGCCGGGCGGTCAGGCGCTTGCTGGGCAGGCGGAGAATCATGGTCGATCTGTTCCGATTATACCCGCGCCTTACGGCGTCAGGCCCACTGCGCCTTGCGCTTCTCGAGGAATGCCGTGCAGCCTTCGCGCCCCTCGGCGCCGGCGAAGACCCTCGCAAAGGCTTCCGTCTCCGCCGCCTGGCCGGTTCGCAGCCACGCCGCCTCGGCTGCGGCCATGGCGCACTTGGCGGCCCGGACCGCGTTCGGCCCGTTGCCGGTGACGATCTGCGTCGCCAGCTTCCGGGCGGTCGGCAGAAGCTGATCCGGCTCGACCGACTCGTTGACCAGGCCGATCTCGCGCGCCAGCGCGGCGTCGATCGCGTCGCCGGTGAAGACCAGCCGCTTGGCCCGCGCCGCGCCCAGCAGCGACAGCGAGCGCTGCGTGCCGCCCCAGCCTGGAATCAGCCCGAGCTTCACCTCGGGCATGCCGATCTTCGCCGTGCTGCTCATGATGCGCAGGTCGCACGCCAGCGCCGCCTCGCACCCGCCGCCCAGCGCCGCGCCGTTGATCGCCGCAATCGTCACCGCCGGCAGTGCCGCCAGCCGGTCGAACGCACGCTTGCCGCGCTCGGCGAACGCCCGCCCGGCATCGGGCGGCGCGGCCGCCATCTCGGCGATATCCGCCCCGGCGAGAAACGTCTTGCCCGCGCCGGTGACGATGACGACGCGTACGCCCGGATCCTGCTCGATCGCCGCGAGCTGGGCTTCAAGGTGATCGAGGAACGGCGTCGAAATGACGTTGACGCCCTTGGGGCTGGTGAAGGTCAGCGTGGCGATTCCCGCGTCCCCGCGCGAAAGTTCGACGGTCGTGCTCATCGGATCCTCGTGAGTGTGGACTCGCAGGCTTCGCGACCCGGGCGCGTCGCGCGCCGGCCGCCGATGGAGCATACCGCCGGAAAGGGGTGGATTCACGCGCGCCGCGCCTGGCGCCCTCCGCGTGACCCGCGCTTGCGGTCGCAGGAAATGGCGCTATGCCGTGCCGGCACGGCGCCGGCGGACGACAGACGTGCCGATGCCCAGCAGCAGCAGGGTCGCCGGCTCGGGCATGAACCCGACCTCGAGCGTGCTGTGGTAGGTGGCGTCGTCGGCGTTGATGCAGTCGTCAAACGACTCGAAGAATTCGATCCGCAGCATGCCGTCGGAGAGCAACAGGTTTGGAATGCCCAGTGACGACAGCGTCACCAGCCCGCCGGAGGAACCTGAGCCGGTGCCCGGCGAATTGATCGGCACCGGGGTCAGCATCGGGCCAATGCCATCCGGATCCGGCGAGACATTGCCGTCAAAGTAAATCCGCGCATCCGAGAGCCAGCTCGTCGGACAAATGCTGGTGTCGAGCGTGATGTTCCAGCCCAGATGGGTCATCGTGACCGGCAGGCCGGAGATGCCGTTAATGGCCAGCGAGGCATCGAAGAGGATCACCGCGTTCGCCGGGTCGAAGAGCGGATCGACGCTGGGCGTGTTGGCAATGTTGATGGTGAAGCTCGGCCCGGAGATCGATCCCAGCGCCGCCGGACCTTCTGCGGACTGCCCGGCGGGCGCTCGCGCCGCGTCCGACGGCGTTCGCGGCAGCGCCGCGCCGTCAATCGACGCGCCGCGCGCCGCGCCCGCGAGGATCAATCCAATGCCCGTCGCCCAGACGCACTTGTAGGATCGCATCGCCCGCCTCCCTCCCAAGTATGCGTGGTACGGTGATTCAAACGTATCTTACCAGATTCGCTCGGAAAATGATACGCCCGGCGGCTACCTGGCCGCGTAGTCGTAGAACCCGCGGCCGCTCTTGCGACCCATCCGCCCCGCGTCGACCATCTTCCGCAACAGCGGACAGGGGCGGAACTTCGGATCGCCCAGCTCGCGATGCAGCACTTCCATGATGTTCAGGCAGACGTCCAGCCCGATGAAATCGGCCAGCGTCAGCGGCCCCATCGGAAAGTTGCACCCCAGCTTCATGATCTCGTCGATGCTCTTCGCCTCGGCCACGCCTTCCATCAGCGCATAGATCGCCTCGTTGATCATCGGCATCAGCACGCGATTGCTGACGAACCCCGCCATGTCGTTGCAGCGCAGCGGCGTCTTGCCCATTCGCTTGGCGAGCGACTCGATCGTCTCGCAGGTCGCGTCGTCGGTCGCCAGCCCGCGGATCACCTCGACCAGCGCCATCAGCGGCACCGGGTTGAAAAAGTGCATGCCGATGAACCGCGCCGGCCGATCGGTCGCCGTCGCCAGCTTGGTGATGCTGATGCTCGAGGTGTTCGACGCGAGAATCGCGTCCGCCCGCAGCCGGCCGCGCAGCTGACCGTAGAGCGCGGTCTTGGCCGACAGGTCCTCGAAGATCGCCTCGACCACCAGCCCCACGTCAGGCCACCGCACCGCGTCGAGCGTCTCGCACGCCGTGAGGTTCGATTTGGCGCCGCCCGCCTGCTCGGCCGAGAGCTTGCCCTTCTCGAGTAGCTTGGCGGCGCTCTTCTCGATCTCCGCCGTCGCGGCCCGCACCTGGGCACTGTTCACGTCCCACAGAAAGGTCTTGAATCCGCTGGTCGCGGCGACCTGTGCAATGCCGCGCCCCATCGTGCCGCTGCCGATGACCGTGATCGCTTCGATCGCCATGAGCGTGCCTCCTCGCAAGTGGCCAGATTGTATCTCACCCGCCGGCGGCGCGGAATGCGCGGTGCGATCAGCCTGTGCACAAGCACACGTGAGAGCGCGACCAGATCGACGGCGCAGAAATTGCCCGATTGCGCGCCCGCTCCGTCACGTCAAGGCCACCGTGGCGAGTCTGCCGTCAATGCGACGATGAGTCGAAAAGCAATCCACTCCACGCCACCGCGAACGCGATGCGATTGACACCCCACCCAGTCCGCGTGCATGATGTTGGCTTCGTCTCCTGCCCGCGGACGCGCAGTTCGGCCGCCCCGTCCTCGCGGGCCAGCCCTGCTGAGACGCGACTCTGCGGCAATCGGGCGAAACCTCGCGACGACAGCCCTCGGAAGGAGTGTGGAGCATGCGTTCTTTACGCGTTCGGCGTCAATTCGTGCTGCTGCTGATGGGCCTCGCCGCGATCTCGCAGTGCGGATCGGGCTGTGGAGTCGGCACGGGCGCCCTGCCCGATCTCATCATCAATCTCCTCGCCTCTGGCGGGGCCGTCGGGTCCACCGGCCGGCTGAGGATTGAGCTGAGCAACCCGGTCGCCCGCGATACGACCATCAGCCTGACCTCAAGCGACACCGCGGTCGCCACGGTCGCCTCGTCGGTCACCGTGCCCGCCGGCGTCAACACGATCGAGGTTCCCTACAACGCCGTCGCCCCGGGCTCATCGAACTTCACCGCGACGCTCGGCGGCAGCAGCATGACCGCCAGCGGGCGAGTCGCGACGAGCGTGCAGTTGAGCGGCTTCTCCGCATCGAGCACCCTTCAGGTCTCGGCCGTCGGCACCGTGACGGTCAGCACGAACATCCTCGTGCCGACCGCAACCACTGTGACACTTACGCAATCCAATTCCGTGGTCACGACGATTCCATCGAGCATCGTCGTTCCCGCGTTCTCGAATTCGGGATCGGGCACCGTGACCGGCGTCGCGGTGGGTGGAACGACGCTCACCGCCACGCTCGGCTCCGTGAGTCTCTCGACCCAGGTGTTCGTGGTCGCGACGCCCTTCATCACGAGCGTTTCGAGTTTCTCATCCAAGTTTCAGGTCGGCGCGAGCGCGACGATCTTCTTGAGTCTGAGCGCGCTCGCAGCCGCAGACGCGCCGGTCTCCATCTCGAATTCCGCCCCCACGATGCTCTCCGTCCCGTCCACGGCAACGGTCGCCAACGGAGCCTCCTCCACCTTCGCACCGTTCGTCGCTCTGGCTCCGGGTGTCGCGACCGTGACATTCAACGTATTCGGGCAATCTCGCGGCACGACAATCGAAGTCACCAATATCGCGGTCATCGCGGGCGCCGCCGCCAGCCCGACGCCACGCGTCAACGGCGCGGGGGCCTTCTTCGTCCAGCTCGATACCCAGGTTGCAGCGGACACCGTGGTCACTCTCACCCAGACGAATCCCGCGGCGTTGTCCATGCCGGGAACACTCGTCATTCCGGCCAATCGCACCCAGGGATCAGTGGGCATCACCGGCCTCGCAAGCACACCCACCACCATCACCGCGACCCTGGGAGGCAGCACGGCGACGACGACGATCACCCCCGGGCCATGAGCCGGTCGGGTGCGTGCCGCCGTGACACACCGTCGCCGACCCTGCAGCGCGCCAGCCGAGCCGTTGAGCGCCGCGGGCCGACAACCCATGCCCGCCAACGCACAATCCCGCAGCGCCCCCAACGCGCATGCGTGCCGGCCTGTCGCGTTCTCCCGCCGCCGAGTAATCTCGTCCGCGGGCCAGACACCCGGAGCCATGCGTGTCCGACTTCCGACAGAACCCCATCACCGGCGAGTGGGTCATCATCGCCCCGCCGCGCGACGACCGGCCGAAACCGGCCCGCATCGAGGCCGACGCCCGGCCAGACCACGACCCGCACTGCCCCTTCTGCCCGGGCAACGAGCGCCACACCCCCAGCGAGCTGCTCGCCTATCGGCTCGACGGCAGCGGCCCCGACGCCCCCGGCTGGTCGGTCCGCGTCTTTCCCAACAAGTTCCCCGCCGTCCGCCTCGACGCCCGCGAGCCGCCGACCCCCGACTCGATCGCCTTCGCCCCCAAGACACCCGCGACTGCGCCGGCCAATCCCGGGCCGCTGCGGGTCGAGCAGCCGGCCGTCGGACAGCACGAGGTGCTGGTCGAGTCGCCGGCCCACGATCGCGCGTTGGCCGACCAGCCCGAGCCGCAGGCGCGGATGATCCTCGACGCCCTGCGGAATCGCTTCCGCATGCTCTCGCAGGCGCGCGACGTCCGCTGGGTGTCGATCTTCAAGAACCACGGCCTCGCGGCCGGCGCCACGCTCGCCCATCCGCACATGCAGCTGCTCGCCACCGCCGTGGTGCCACCCGCGGTGCACGCGCGGCTCGACCGGCTCGAGGCCTTCACGAAAGAGCACGGCTGCTCGCTGTTCGACGTGCTGCTGGAGGAAGAGCTGGCCGGCGGCCGGCGGATCATCGCCGCAAACGACGAGTTCGTCGCGCTGGCGCCCTGGGCGTCGATCGCGGCCTACGAGATGTGGATCGTGCCGCGGGCGGCCGTGCCGTTCTATGGCGAGCTGAGCGACGAGTCGCTGCCGCTGCTCGGCACCCTGCTGTGCGACTGCCTGCGGCGCCTGCGGGCCGTGCTCGGCGACGCGCCGCACAACGTGCTCATCCACAGCGGCCCGCGCCTGCTCCGCGCCGCCGACCACGACCGCTGCCTGGTGCGGATCATCCCGCGCCGCGAAGGGATCGCCGGCTTCGAGCTGTCCAGCGGCATGTTCATCAACGCCGTTCCGCCGGACACGGCGGCCGAGACGCTGCGCACCAGCTAGGCGCGCCGGCCTACTTCGCGCCGCCGCGGATCACCTCCGCCACGCGGTACGGCCGCGCGTCGCGCGACTCGTAGTAAACCCGCCACAGCAGCTCGGCGCACAGCGCCACCATCAACGCCAGCAGCGCGCCCACCGAAAGCACCACCCCGATCGTAAACCAGCCCCAGCCCGCCCGGCTCACCAGTGACGCCAGCACCGACACGCCGCCGCCGATCGCCAGCGCCCAGATCCACGGTCCGAAGAACCGCAGCGCCCGCCCGCGATACTTCGTCAGAAATTGCACCAGCACCAGGTCGAGCACCACCCGAAAAGTCCGCCCCAGTCCATACTTGGTCTGCCCGGCGACGCGCGCCCGATGGTTCACCTCCATCTCGACGATCCGCGCCCCGCGCATCCGCGCCACCACAGGCAGAAAGCGGTGCATCTCGCCGTACAGCCGCTCGCCGCGAATGAACTCCGCCTTGAACGCCTTCAGCGTGCAGCCGTAGTCGTGCAGCCGCACGCCGGTCACGCGCCCGATCAGCCGGTTGGCGACCCGCGACACGAAGCTGCGCAGCGCGTCGTCCTGCCGGCGGCGCCGCCAGCCGCAGACCAGGTCGGCGTCCAACGCCAGCCGTGCGATCATGCGCGGAATCTCGGCCGGGTCGTTCTGCCGGTCGCCGTCAAGCGGCACCCAGACTCGGCCGCGCGCGAGGTCGAACCCGGCGGCCATCGCGGCGGTCTGTCCCGAGTTGCGCTCCAGCCGCGCCACGACCAGTCGCGCGTCGTCGCCCGCGGCCGCGCGCAGCCGCGCGACCGTGTCGTCCGTGCTGCCGTCGTCGACGAAGATCAGCTCATAGTCGCCACCCCATGCATCGAGCACGTCGTGCAGCTCGCGCCACAGCGGCACGACGTTGCCGGCCTCGTTGTAAAGCGGAACGATGACAGAAAGTTCACATGAGTCGGCCACCCGATCTCCCTCGCGGCCGCAGGCGGGCCGCTCCGACCCCTTGCGGCACAAGCGCTTGCGCGTCGCTCTTCGTCGCCGCGCAGCACACTGCGACGCTTGCGGCGCCCTGCCAACCTCGCTAACGTATCGCCTCTCGCACGACCAGAATCTACACCCGAATCCGGGCTCGGTCGCCTCGCGTTACCTTAAGGAGTCGCCGCTGTGCGTAAGTCTCGAACTCTCGTCGTCCTGACTGCGGGTCTGTTGTCGCTGGCCGTCGCTCTGCCGGGCTGCGGGGCCCTGGGCGGGCTCGGCGGCCTCGGCGGCGGTAGCCCGATCGACCTCATCGCATCGCTGCTCGGCTCGCCCGTCGGCGGACCGTGGGGCGTCGCGATCGGCCTGTTTGTCCAGGTTCTCACCCACCCGCTGCCGGAACCGTTTTCGACCGAGTTCAGCGGCGAACCGTGGCCGCAGGCCTTCCTCAAGGTCGTCCTGCCCGCCCCGGTCAATCCGCCGCTGACCGCCACGCTGCTCGCCAGTGTCAGCGAAGCGCCGCTCCAGGGCGCCATCGCCCCCGACGGCATGCTCTACTACGGCGAGAAGAACACCGGCAAGGTTCGCCGCTTCGACCCCAACTCCGCCAGCCCCACCATTCAAGATGTGCTCGACCTCCCGGTCAACAACACCGGTGAGCGCGGCCTCGTCGGCATCGCCTTCACGCCGACGGGCGTCGACCCGGCCCGCATGTTCCTCACCTATGTCCGCAGCTCGACCGACAGCGACACCACCGACATCTCCGAGGCGATGGAATCGCGCGTCTCATCCTTCCCATTCCCCAGTCCGACCGTCGACGGCGAGACCGTGCTCTTCCACTATCCCGCCAGCGATCCGAACTTCCCCCTTCCCGCAGCCGTCAACGGCATGGGCCCCTGTCGCGTCGGGCCAGACCAGAAGCTCTACTTCTCGCACGGCGACTGGAACACCCGCCTCGGCGGCCAGATTCCGCTCGACATCAACCCCGCCGGCAAGATTCACCGCGTCGAGTTCGACGGCAGCATTCCCACCGACAACCCGATGACGGGCCAGACCACCTTCTGCCTCGGCCTGCGATCCTCCATCGCCTTCAACTGGGACAGCATGGACAACAGCATGACCCTCGACGACCGCGGCCTGCTGGTCGGCGAAGAGCTCAACACCGGCGCCGCCGGCGGCAACTACGGCTTCCCCCTCGTGGTCGGCTCGGCCGGCACCGACTGGGAGAACCTCGTCACGCTGCTGCCCCTCTATCGCCAGCCGTTCCTCGATTTCGGCAACGCCAAGCCGCTGCCCGACATGACCAGCCTGGTCATCATCCGCGGCGGCGCCTACGGCCCGGACCTGGAAGGCCACATCTTCTACAACCAGCACAACACCTCCGGCAGCGGAATCATTCCGCTCGGCGCGCAGGCCTCGCGCATCGTCCACCTGGCGTTTGCCCCGCTCAATCCGATCGTCCCCTGGGGCGACGTCTGGGTCGCACCCGACACCGCCGGACGCATCACCTGCATGGTCCCGCGGGCCGACGGCCTGCTGGTCGTGCTGTGCGAGCACGAGATCTACCTGCTCAACGCACCGCCGCCGGCCCCCTGACGCCGCCGGCCTCCCTGCGCGTACGCCCCCGGACTGCGAGCCATCACTGCACTACGCCACCGCGCCCGGCGCCGCCGCGCGCACCGCGCTCGCCAGCGGCGACAGCTCGTCCGCGCCCAGCGTCCGCACGTCGAACAGCAGCGCGTCGTCGCGCACCCGCGCCACCACCGGCACCGCGCCGCGCCGCAGTCGATCGGCCATCGCCGCCACCGCAACCTGCCGCGGACGCCAGCGCACCACGCGCGTCGGCAACGACCAGCCCGGCAGCGCCCCGCCGCCCGCCTCGCTGACCTCTTCCGCCACGTCAAATGACTCGCCCGGGCAGGCACCGCGCAGCGCTGCGCAGAGTTGCTCCGCCCGGCCCGCCAGCGACTCCACCCCTTCCAGCAACCGCGCCAGCGCCGGAATCTCTCCGGCCGCCCGCCCCGGCGTCGCGTACAGCTCCAGCGTCGCCTCGAGCGCCGCCAGCGTCAGCTTGTCGACCCGCACCGCCCGCGCCATCGGGTGGCCCCGCAGCCGGTCGATCACCCCGCTCCGC
>JAXMAO010000009.1:0-156300 GCA_046350375.1 Phycisphaerae bacterium | reverse complement strand
CCGAGCGAGAGCATGCCGGTCGGCTCGGTCCAGCGGCAGGGCTGGCCGCCGGGGGCGTCGAAGGCGGGACAGAACCCGACCACGGTCGAGCCGTCGCCTGAAATACCTTGTCCGTGGCTGCCGGGGTACAGGGCGGGCAGTTCGCCCAGCGCGACCATGCCGGTCGACTCGGTCCAGCGATAGGCGCGTTGTCCACTGTCTCCCCAAGCGGTGCCTGAGATAACTAGTCCGTCGGCCGAGACGGCGCGGGCGTCGCTTTGGAACGAGCCGCCCGCCAGATCGCCCAGCCCGATCGTCCCGGTCGCGGCGGTCCAGCGAAAGGCCTCCAGGCCGTTCGGAGAGGTAAGCGCGCCCACAACGACTGCACCGCCGTTCGAAACGCCGCGCGGTGCGGGAGCGTGCTGTCCCCCGGGGACCGGACCAATCAGGAAGAACTGCGCGGCCTGGACGGGTGCGTGCCCCCGTGCGAAGAATGACGCGAGCAAGGCCGCACGCGCCCAAACGCCCGTACGACAAACAGTTGCGCCTAGCATCATGAACATCCCGTCAGCGATCTCGAAGATTCGCTGCGACCACTATTGATCATAGCGGCCGACGAGCCTATTGTCCACAACACATGCCTGTCAGGAGGTCTCTTATGTCTCGCAATCCCATTGTGATGACGCTCGCCCTTCTTGTCCTCACGGCCAGCCCCGCGGCAATAGCTGACTCACTGCGCGTCATCATCCAGGAGAATGCGCCCAGCGGCGGTGGGACCATCACGCTGCGTTTCGTGCCTTGCGCGTCCGGCTGCGGCGGCGCGACAATCGCCTCAGTGACCGTGCCATGCTCGCAGCTCGACCCCGACATGCTCGCCACGGCCATCGTCTGCGCCATCAAGAGTAACCTGCCGGCGACTTACTCGGCGCGAATCTCGGGCCAAGGCCGGTTCGACCTGTTCTTTCCGGACAATCAGTGCGTCTGCGTGGACGGCGAGCTGCTTGACTCGGGCCACCCTGCGTTTCCGTGCAGCATGAATTACCAGTTCTACACGGGGAGTCCAACGAATCCGCCCGTGCCCGACTGCAACGGCAACGACAATCCCGACGCCGACGATATCTCGATGGCGACCAGCACCGACTGCAACTCCAACGGCATTCCGGACGAGTGCGACGTGGGCTGGCACCCGGCGTTTGAGTCGCTCGGAAAATACCCGGAGGGCCCGTTTCCGCTGGGCCTGGCCGTCGGCGACTACGACGCGGACACCCAACTCGACGTTGCCTCGTCGGTGAGCAACTTTAGTTCGCCTTCAGCGGCCCAGGTGCTGCGCAACTTCGGCAACGGTTCGGATCTCTGCCTGGACCTCGGCACGCCGCAATCGTTCAGCGTCACCAGCTTGGAGCTTCCGTCGATTGCCACCGGACGGCTGATCGGCGCCGATACCAAGCCAGATCTGGCGGTGGCGGACTATTCCAATAGCAAGGTCGTCCTCTTTCGGAATACAAGTTCTGGTGCGGGCACGATCAATTTCGTCTCGGACTCGCCGCAGGCAACGGTCTCCATCGGCGACACGGTTCAGTTTGTGCTGGCCGTCGACGTGGATGGGGACGGGCAACTTGACCTCGCGACGGCGAACGGCAATCAGATTGGGGGCGCTGTCAACGTCTCGCGGAAACTGGCCGGCGATGTATTCGATGAGACTGGCATCGTTTCTAAGCAGGTCGACTCCGGCCCCATCTTCCTCGCCGCCGGCGACCTCGACGGCGACGGCAAGCCCGACCTCGTCTCCGCCAACCGCGGCGCCAACACCGTCTCCATCCTGCGCAACACCACCCCCGGGCCCGGCCAGACGATCTCGTTCGCCAACAGCCAGGAGATCTCCACCGGCGTGGTCTTCCCCACCTCCGTCACCATCGCCGACTTCGACTGCGACGGCCGCAACGACATCGCCTTCTGCGGCTACTACTCCACCCTCAACCAGGTCGGCGTCCTGCGCAACGTCTCCTATTCCGGCGGCGTCTTCACCATGACTTTGACCACGCTCGAGACCGGCGCGTCGCCGCTCTGCATCGCCCACGACGACTTCGACCGCGACGGCAGCGAAGACCTCGTCACCGCCAACGAGGCGGACGACACGGTCTCCATCTTCACCAACCACGGCGACGGCGCAGCCTTCACGCGGCGCGACTACTACGCCGGTGAGGGCCCGTCGTACGTCGTGCCCGGCGACATCGACCACGACGGCGACGACGACGTGCTGGTCAGTAACTTCAAAGAGTTCCTGGTTCCGAACATCGGCTTTGTGTACGTGGTGCTGAACGAATTCTCGCCCGCGCTGTTCGCCGACTGCGACGCCGACGGGCTGCCCGACGGCTGCGCCTGCGCCGGCGTCGAGCCCGGCGACGTGAACAGCGACGGGCGCATCGACGGACGCGACGTGCAGCCCTTCTGCAACCAGCTTTTCGGCGGAGTCACTCCCACCTGTCCGGCCGACGTCAATCGCAGCGGGGCGCTCAGCGTGGCCGATGCGCCGACTCTGGTCTGCAAGTTACTGGGTCGGCCGAACTGCTGTCACGGCTGCGGCGCGGCGTTCATGGGAAGCTTGTTCAGCGAGACGATCGCCGACTGCAACACCAACGGCATCGACGACGCCGAGGACATCGCCAACCAGACCAGCGCAGACTGTAACTCGAACGGCTCGCCCGACGAGTGCGAGAGCCTCGACTGCAACACCAACGGCGTTCTCGACGACTGCGAGACGGCCGGCGGCCAGAACGACTGCAACAGTAACTTCCTGCCCGACGAGTGCGACTTACTCTACGGCCCGAGCTTCGACTGTAACACGAATGGCGTGCCGGACGAGTGTGACATCGCCGACGCGACCAGCGAAGATAGTAACTCGAACGGCATTCCGGATGAATGCGAGCAAGGGCAAGGCCGGTCGATGATGGCCGGCGAGGGCGACCATTCTGAGTCGGACACGGGCGAGACGCCCGCGCCACGCGATGGATCCACGCCCGCGCCGCCCAATGGGGCGACGACCGGGCCAGCCGACCCATCTGCCGCCGGTCAGTCGAGCGAATCGACCAACCCCTACGCCGCGCTGCCGTTGAAGTGGCAGGCGCTGATGCAGTGGCTCGACGCGACCGACTTCAGCGCCATGACGCCGGACGAGATCGACGCGGCCCTGGCGGCCAAGATGATCGAACTCGGCCTGCTGGGCGGGTAGGCCGCGGTCCGCCGACGGTGGGCCCCGTACCGTGACGGACCCTTCATGCTGTGATTGAGTCTTAAGGGGCGAGCGTTGAAAACGCCCGCGCGATTCAGGCCGAGTCGCCCGCGGCAAAGCGCCGCAGCATCTCGCGCGCGTCGCCATCGCTGAACTGCCGCACCGGCGACTTGAACAGGTAGGCGCTCGCCTCGACGATCGGCCCGGACATCTTCCGGTCCAGCGCGACCCGCGCGGCGCGAATCGCGTCGACGATCACCCCGGCCGAATTCGGCGAGTCTTCCACCGACAGCCGCAACTCGAGGCTCATCGGCACGCCGCCGAACTGCTCGGCCTCGATGCGAATGAAGCACACCTTGTTGTCGTGCAGCCAGGGGATGTAGTCGCTCGGGCCGATGTGAATGTCGGCATCGGCGATCGGATGCTCGCCGGCCTGGCTGCGGACGCTCTCGGTCTTGCTCTGCTTCTTGCTCTCCAGCCGCGAGCGATCGAGCATGTTAAGAAAGTCGGTATTGCCGCCGACGTTGAGCTGATAGGTCCGCAGGATCGGCTGCCCGCGATCTTCAAACAGCTTCGTCAATACGCGGTGCACGATCGTCGCGCCGACCTGGCTCTTCACGTCGTCGCCCAGGATCGGCAGACCGGCCTCCTTGAACCGCCCGCCCATCGTCCGCGACAGGAACACCGGCACGGCGTTCACCAGGGCGCAGCCCGCCTCGATGGCGCACTCGGCGTAAAAGTGGGCGTTCTGCTCGCTGCCGACCGGCAGGTAGTTCACCAGCACGTCGGCCCGCGCGGCCCGCAGCGCCGCGACGATCTCCGACCGCGCCGCATCCACCGACGTATGCCGGTTGGCGCACACGCGGAACCGCGCCGCCTCGGGGTAGCGTTCGTTGTGGGGGGCGATCGAGTCGATCACGTGGCCCATCTGCACCGGCAGGTCCAGCCGCGGCACCTGCTTGCAGAAGACCGCAGTGCAGTTGGGCGCGGCGAAGATCGCCTCGGAAAGATCGCGCCCGACCTTGCGCTCGTCCACGTCGAAGGCCGCCACGAAGCGAATGTCGCAGACGCGGTAGCCGCCGAACGTGCGGGTGATGAGCCCGGGCACGTCGGCTTCCGAGTCGGCGTAGTAGCACCGCCCCTGAACCAGGGCGCTGGCACAATTCCCCACGCCCACGATGGCCGTTCGAATTTCGCTCATAGGTGCGTCGGTCGCCCCGGAGTCGCTGCGGGCCACGCCTGCCGCAGCGGTGCCGGGAATTGGATGCCTGGATTCAGTGGCGGGCCGCGACTGGGCGACTCAGCGCCTGGCCGCAGCCCCGACCGGGCGGGAGTTTAAGATTTCGACGGCCTGGCTGTAAAGACTGCCGCGCGAAGCGCTTTCGAATGCGGCTTTCGGGCACGTCTGGCTCGTCCGGCCGGCCTGGGGCCCCGGCTGATGCCACAAGGCTTGTGCCGCCCGCCGATGGGGCTCGATTCGCGTGGTCCGGCCGATTGCAGTGCCACCGCCGAATTGATTATGCTGGCGGCGTCACATCTGTGCGGGCCGCGGGAGAGGAAGCGCACGCTTGGGGGAAGGAGACGTACCGTGGCCGGGTACCGACTGTCGCCCCGCGCGATCTGCCTGTTGCTGGTTCTGATTCCCGCGGCCGCCGCCGTTGCTCAGCCGCCGAATGTGTCCGTCTGGTTCGAGGCCGTCCCGGCATCGCCAGCCGCAGGCGTCATCAGCCAGGGCGCTGCCGGGAGCGACCTCAAACTTTCCTGCGACACCTCCCCCGGGCCGGTCGTCTGCGCGTGGGACCTGACCATGCAGATGCACTGGCAGTCGGTTCTGCCGCTCATGGTCATCTCTTCGGCGGGCACCGACTTTCTCGGCAACACCGACAAGCACGCCATCTCGAATCTGCAACCTGGGAATTACCCGTGGGCCGGCACGAATCTTCAGGCGATCAATGCCGGCGGACTGCTGGCCGCCACGCGCGCGGTGTACGGCCCCTTTCCGCCGATCGACCTCCCGGCGGTCGACTATTCGGTGCTCACGGCTCGACTGACGACCACGAAGTCCGGCGGCGATTCGGTCGTCGATGGCATCGGCATGCGCGTCAACTCGCTGCTGTGGACCTTCGTTTACAACTCGACGACCGCCGGCCCGACGCCGCCGGCCGCCCTGGTTCAATTCGGCGATGCGCCGACCATTCCCGGCGGGCTCGCCGGCGCCCTGGCCGACGACGTGATCGTCATCCACAACGTCCCCGAGCCGGCGACGCTGGCGCTATTCGGCCTGCTCGGCCTGTCGCCGATCGCTCGCGGCCGGGCGCGCCCGCGGCGATAGCTCGGCGGAGCCGCTCGGCCGCGCTACGGAACGGTCGTCAACACGTCGATCACTTGGTTGCAGTGCGGACACTTCACGTGCACAAGCACCTGCCGCGAGACGTGACCCACGGGCAGATCCGGCTGCGGGTTGAAGCCCTTGATCACGCCGGGTGACACGACGCGTCCGCCGTGACCCATGGGTGGATCTGGCTGCGGGTTGAAGCCCTTCACAACGCCCGGGGAGATGACTCTTCCGACGTGCGGCGCACTCGCGGTTTGTGATGTGCCGCGCGTGACCTCTTCAACCCGGACGTATTGTGCGGTCTGGCCTGCGGCGGGAACTTTCCCTGTGATCGGCTTCACGCCCTTGACCGACGCAGCGCCAGACGCGGCCGTGCTCTGGCCGCCGGCGTGCATGTGCCGAATCTGCTCGAGGCACGGCACGCACACGCCGCTCGGCGGCGTTCCGGGCGGGTTGGTTGGTGCGGCCGATTGAGACTGTGCGTTCGGTTTCTCGGCGAGCGCATGCGAAACAGTCAGCCCACCAACAACGAACAGCGGGCCGGAGATGATGCAGACAAACTTCGACATGGAATGGGTCCTGAATGTTGATGTTCCGAGCCCGGTTTCATAGTTGAACGGACGGAGCAATAATCGTGCCAACGGCCCACGGCCCGGCAATGCGGTTGTCTGCGAGCATGGCTGGGGAGAACTGCCCAGCGGCGGGGTGTCGTTGGGGAAGAGTCCGCGGCCGAAGGGATGCGGCTTGTGTGTCCGCTGCCGGGCCCGTAGACTACGGCGTTCGCGCGGGCGTTTAGCTCAGTTGGCTAGAGCGCTTCCTTCACACGGAAGAGGTCGCAGGTTCGAGTCCTGCAACGCCCATCAGACACTCTTGCTCCGCAATTAACAACTTTGCAGCGTCTTGCACGGCCGGCACTAACGCATCGGGAGCCGTCGGCGACTTCCGCTCCGTGCATCGGGTTTCATCGCCTGACTACAGCGCCTTGTGCAGCGCGCCGGCGGCGCCAGCGCGACGGCGCGCCACCACTACCGGCGATCACGCGCCCGGCGGGACAAGCGCCGCGCGTGCCGCGCGCGCCACGGCAGCAGCGCGCCCATGCACGTTGCCAGCGCCATCGAAGCGCCGGCGCCGCACATGCCGCACGCGGTCGTGCCGGTCAGCTCGATCTCCAGCTCGGAGACCTGCGGGTCGTCGGACTGAACACGCACCAGCGTGTCGTGCCGGCCGGCGCTCGCCGGGCGATAGTCGACCAGCAGGTGAGCGTCGGCGGTGAAGTGAGCCGGAAGCGGGCCGCCGCCCGCCGCACGCAAGGCGAAGTCGGCCGGATTGGTGAGCGAGACGGAGTATTGCGTCGCGCCGGGCGTGCCGAGGACCGGCACCGCGGCGCGGCGGGTGATGAACAGGTCCTTGGTGCGCGATGCGCCGACGGCGACCGGGCCGAAGTCGTGCAACTGGCAGAACACGTTGGTGGACGTGGTGACGTGCACGCCGGCGTCGATCGAGCAAAACAGCGCGCTGTTGAGCCGCGCCCGCCCGCCGGTCGCGAGGAAAAACGGGTGACTCTGTTCGGTCACCAGCCCGGGGTGCGTGAGCACGGGCACGGTCAGCGCGGCGCGAGCGGCCATCCAGTCGTAGAAGCGCAGGGTGTCGGCGTCTGCGAGGGCGCCTTCAGTGACGAGAATGGTCGCGAGGCGGAACTGGGTGGGCGAATCGCGGACGATCGGCACGCGCTCGCCCAGCGCGGCGACGACGTCGGCGCCGGCGATGACCGCATCCGGAGCGTGCCAGACCGCGCCCGGCGCGGCGACCAGCGCGGGATCGGTGTAAATCAGGTTCGGCCCGACGGCGCTGGCGGACACCAACCCCATGAGATACAGCGTCAGGTCGGCGTAGTCGCGCGGCGGCGGGGCCGAATCCAGCCGATAGCGCCCGTCCGGCAGCGCGCTCAGGTGAAAATCGAAATGGCCGTTCTCGACGCCGAGCGGGTCGCTGCCGAGGCTGCCCGGCGGCCAGTGAGCGCCGACGGAAAAGAGTGGCGGAAGCGCGGTGCCGAGGGCGTTGCCCCAGTGGTGCACCAGTTCGTGCAACAGGGTCGGGCCCGCGCCGTCGAACGCGGTTGCATTCGAGAACTTGATGATGCCCTTCAGCTTGCCGCAGTCGCCGAACTCGGGGTGCCCGGCGATGTCGCCGATGTTCTGCTCGTTGCTGTGGGCGTTGAAGAAGCGCGTCGGCGCGAACGGCCCGCGGAGGTAAACGACCGCGAGAAAGTCGAACCGACCCTCGTGCTCGAGCTGGAAGTCGTTGGCGATGGTGGCGAGCGTCGCAGTGGAGTTGTCCCACGTCCCGACCACGTTCCGCAGATGCGGCGTGACCTGCAGCGGATAGGCGGCGGCAACGGAGATCGGTGCAGCCGCGGGCACGTCGGGGGTGAGAATCGGAACGAAGAGATTCACCTGCGTGACGAGCGTCGCGCCGTCGTAGAGGCGCAGGTAGCCGGCGAAGCGGCGGTTGACGTCGTCCGGTACGAGTCCGCCAACGAGGTCGGCGGCCGCAAGCGCGACGCCATACACGCCCGCGCCGCGCGGCGCGAGCGCGATCTCGCCCGCGGCCCACGCCGGCGCCAGTCGAACGGCGGTGAACGTGCCGTCGGGCAGGCAAACGAGGTCGACGGCGGCGGTGCGATCGTGGCGGATGACGTAGGGATCGAAGTGGGCCCAGCGGAACTCGGCGGCACCGCGCGCCGGCGGCGGACAGGCGGCTGTCAGAATTGCAACCACCGGCAGGACGATGCGACCAACGGGCGCGGGCGACATGATTTTCGCCTCCGTTGACCGGGGCGTGCACTGTTGGCGAACGCCCGGGCATGCAAAGCGCGAGGCAAATCAACGATACACGCTCGACCGGCCCGCGGCGAGTCCCGATCTTGCCCCGGCGCGGCGCGAGGGACCGCGCCGGGACGCAAGTCCGGGTTCAGCGGGGACTACGGCAGCGGCTGGAGCGCCTGCCGCAGGCGTTCGGGCGACAGTTCAAACGCGACATCCAGCCCACTGGAACGTGCGGACGAGTCGCTCCGCAGCGTGCCGGTGACGGTGACGGCATACGTGGCGCCGTCGCCCGCGAACGACTCCGTGAGCGAACTGTCTTCGAGCTTCATCAGCGTGACGCCGTCCGGGTCGGCCCGGAACGTGTGGACCAGGTCGATGACGGCCGGATCGACCACCGGGAAGGCGAAGACGTGCGGGTCGCCGATCTTGTCGTCGGGGTCGCCGCCCGCCAGGATGACCGCGCCGATCTTCTCGAGCGTGGTCAGGCGCATGGCTGATTGGATGGCATCGCGGGCGTCGGCCAGCGCCTGGTCGACGTGATCGACGCTGACGTTGCCTTCCTCCACGAGGTGGATCAGCTGATTTTGAAGCGCCGGGATCAGGTCGTCGTTGACGGTCGACCGGACGCTGGAGAAGGGCGTGTTGTCGCTCTCCATGGCGATGACGACGGCCCCCAGCAATTGCGGGTGTGCGCCGTCTCGTATCTCGTCAAATGTGTAAAGCGTTCCGACGCGGCCGAACTCGAGCTTGCCCATGCTGGCGGGAATGTCCCGGTCGCCGCCGTCGTCGATGCCGTCGGCCCAGTCATCGTCGAGGGCGCCATTCCAGAAGACGCGGGTCGAGCCGGGCGTGGTCCAGGTGGACCGGAAGCCGACGACGATGAAGTAAGGCTCATCGCCGTGGGTGCTGAACGTGCCCTCCTCCTGTGCGTCCGTGACATGGAGGTGGGTGATCTGGAAGTCCCACAGTTGGGGGCACGAGCTTCCGCCGGCAACGAAGACCACGCCCGCAAGCAGCGGCAGAATGGCATATTGCTTGATCATGAGATTCTCCCGGGTGGCTGCAACGCGGCAGCCTCGCACTTACCGCGGATTCGCGGCAGTGAGGTCTTGGGCGAGAACGCCAAGGCGAACTCACGCATTCGAACGGAGATTCTCGGTCTGGGGTTGACACTGCGCCCGGTTTGACGCGTTCAGACGGCTGCGGCGCGGCCCGGGGAACCGCGAATGGGTTGTTGCCGGATCGCGCTCTGAGCCACCCGCCGAACGGCCGGTCGCGGGTTCCTGAGTTGCCGGCGGACGAACGCCGTCACCGCGGACAGGCGGAGCGCCCGCGGCCCCAGTTCGCAGAGCGCCCTGAGCGCCTGCTGAATGGCGACATTCCGGCACTCGTCGGTCTTGTAGGTCGCGCGTTCAACACCGAGTATTGCGGGGACGATGCGGCGGAGCAGGTCTGGCCGCGCGGACGCAATCTGTGCGGCGCCCTTCACGGCGTTGGCCGCCGAGACGAGGTTTCCGCATCGAATAAAGGAGAGGTATCGGCCGAGAAGTCGGTCGATCCGGCGGTCGACGTCGGCCGCGGCTAACTCGGCGAGAATCTGCAACGCCTCCCAGCGGACGATCTGGCTGTCGCTGTCGAGCTGCGCCGCGATCGCGCCGAAGTGCGGATAGACGCGTCCGGGGGCGTGCTGCGCGGTGGCGGCCAGGGCCTTGCCGGCGGCGAAGCGGGCCGTGCCGCCGGGTGCGGAAAACTCGGAGACGGCGGCCGCGACGCTGGCGGGCGGCAGGATCCGCGGGGCGCGGAGGGAGCGACGGCGCGAACGGGCAGGCCGCCCCGGGGCGGAGTCGGTCGGCATGGGCGTGCTCTCCGAACGGCCCGTAGCCGGCGGATGTCGGGCGGACGCAGGTCGGCGGGCCGCGGGGGACAGACTTGTGCAGACAGGAGAGGATGATAGTCAGATACACATGTCGATTGCAAGCGCCCCGGGCGGGACCGCGGCGGGCAACGCCCGGCCCGGTCGCCGTCCGTCGTCAGCATGTCGCGTGCCACGAGACGCGCGGCATGCCGCCCCCGGCGTGGATCCCGCGGGCGATGCCCGGGTTGGGTGCGTTCATTCGCGGCAGATAAACAGATGTAGAGATCATGTTCTCACGCGTGCCGGCCGGGTACAATCGGCTCATGGCGACTCGGACCCGTTCGGGCTCGCCGATTGCCCGGCGCGCGCCCCATGGCGGCGCGTTCCAGCCTGACCCTGCGCCAGACCGTACCCCTCGACCTCAGCAAGGAGCGCCCATGCCTGCTCAGCGCCTCATGATTGCCGCACTCTGCCTCCTCGTATCTTGTTCCGTGGCCCTCGCCGTGCGGCCGACGCGAATCGCCCGGGGCCTGAAATCGCTCGAGAACTACGACCCGCAGCGCGACGGCGCCCTGCCGCGAACCCGCGAAGGGGGCCGGCCGGAGCTCGACCCCAACCGACCGCTGCTTCCCTATCGGCTGGATCTCGGCGGACCGGAGATGCCGCCGACGTCGGGGCTGATCGCGTCGCCGCCCGAGTATTCCCCGGCGCAGGGCGTGATCTTCCGCTACAGCTCGGCCGAGTGGCCCACCGTCGTCCGCGACTGCGTGGTCGCGCTGACCAGCGACTCGGGGACGAATGACATCGCCTATGTCGTGGTCGCGAACGCCAGCCAGCAGACCTCCGCCAGCACGCTCTTTGCCGCCGGCGGGGCCAACATGAGCAAGGTCCAGTTCATCCAGCTCTCGAACAACAGCATCTGGCTGCGCGACTACGGGCCGCACTTCATCTGGCAGGACGGCGTCCGCGCCATCGTCGACAGCCACTACTACCCCACGCGGCCGCTCGACAACTACATCCCCACGCTGCTCGGCAAGAGCCTGTTCGGCATGACGGCCTTTCCGATGGGGCTTTACTACTCGGGCGGAAACTTCCAGCCGGGCCCGAACCGCAGCGGGTTCATCACCGACATCGTGCTGAGCGACAACCCGTTCACGACGGCGCTCGTGCAGGAGCTCTACCAGGCGTACCAGGGAATCGACACGCTGCACATCTTCCCGGCGCTGCCCGCGAGCGTCGACGGCACCGGGCACATTGACATGTGGATGTACCTCGTGGACGACAACGACGTCATCATCAGCGAGTTTCTGCCCGGCTCGAACGCCACCGCCATCTCGATCACCAACAACGCCGTGCCCTACATGCAGGCGCTCGGGTTCACCGTCCACCGCACGCCGGCGTGGAACGTCGGCTCGACGCACTACACCTACACCAACGCGTTCCGCGTCAGCAACCGCATCTTCGTGCCCATCTACGGCCCCGGAAACCCAAGTTACTCCGACGAAGACGCGCAGGCGGTCGGCACCTGGCAGGCGGCCGCCGGCGCGGGCGTCACCATCGTGCCGATCAACTGCTACGACATCATTCCGGCCGCGGGGGCCATTCACTGCATCGTCATGCAGGTGCCGCGCTACGACGACGCCGCGCCCAAGGCGAAGGTGCTCGCGCCCGACGGCGGCGACACCCTGCGCGCCGGGCAGACCTGCGAGATTCGCTGGGGCAACGACGACAACCTGGGCGTCACCGCGGTCGACCTGTATTACTCCACCGACGGCGGGGCAACCTATCCCAATCTCATCGCGGCCAACGAGCCGGCCGACGGCGCGTACCTCTGGACCGTGCCGACGAACCTGTCGAAGCACGTCCGCATCCGCGTGGTGGCGCACGACGCGTCGGCCAACCAGGGCACGTCCGACTCGTTCGCGACGCTGACCGTGGCCTGCACGAGCCAGCACGTCTACGACTTCAACAGCGGCGCGGGGGTCGACAAGTTCGCCTGGGGCTCCGCGACGACCAGCTGGTCGCAGCTCAACGGCGTGCGCCGGCCGGCCGCGGTCGGCACGCAGCTGTCGGCGGCCAACTACGCCCGGCTCGCGACCTCGAACGCCACCGGCGGCGACACCGACGCCAATCGCTACATCTCCCCCATTCCGGCCGCCAGCAGCGAGACGACGCACATCTTCGAGTTCGCCATCGGCGAAAGTCCTGCGCAGATCCGCCAGATCGACGCCCGCTGGGAGGGTTACGGCGACGACTGCATCCAGATGGAGATGTACGTCTGGGACTACACCCAGAACAACTGGGGCGACGGGCACGGCCTGGTCGGAGAGACCCGATTCATGGACCACTGCGCCGGCAACGAGGACAAGACGCTCGAGGGCCGGATCACCAGTAACTTCGGGCGCTATGTTTCGGGCGGGCCGCTCACGCTGCTGCTCTACGGCGAGCGCTCGGCGCAGGAATCCTTCCATGATTACCTCAGCGTCACGGTCACCTTCGGCACCCGCGGCGATCTCGATTTCGACGGCGCGGTGACGGCGGCTGACGCGGCCATGTTCATCGACGTGTTGCTGGGGCGCGATGCCGATCCGGCGCGCGTCGCCGCCGCCGACGCCAACTGCGACGGCGCGACCGACGCCACCGACGTCCAGGCCTTCGTGAGCGCGCTGTTCCCGTAGCGCCGCGTCCGCGTGCCATTCCGCAGTCGCAATCTCGCCGCGGAACAAACCACGTCCGTGCGCCGGCGCCGCTCGCGACCGTGCGCCCCATCGTGACAACGGCGCACTCGGCCGCTATGATCTGGGGACTCAAACCCAAAGGGTCCGAGTCGCACCCGCGCTCGGAGGATTTCGGGATGGTCGGGCCGCCATTCGCCAGCTCAGCCAGTGTGCTGAGCGTGGGAGCGGCGCCATGCAGCACCCCACCGAATCGCAAGTTCGAGACCAGTCGCACGAGATCACCAGCCTGACCGTTCTGTTCGCCCGGCTCACCTGGGTCTTCTTCGGACCCGTCGCCATGCTGCTGGCGCTGGCACGCATCGCGTCGCTCCGCACCGGCTGGCTTACCGGCCTGGATCTGTTCTGCGGCGTCGTCCTCGCGCTCATGCTCCTCGGGCGCTGGGTCGAGCATCGCTACGGCACCGCGACAAACGCCCGTGGCGAACCCGCCACGGCGGCGCAGTTCCGCCGGTACATGATCGCGCTGCCGCTGCTGGCGGCCGGCCTGTGGGTGGCCGCGAACATCGTGGGCAATTACCTACCCTCGTAGGCCGCGCGGACGCGCGCAGAGGCCGCGGCGCCGGCGAGTCCGCGGGCCGAACGAGTCGAACGCGGGAGACGCCATGACGGAATCGACCCGACGCCATCTGCCGCATGGGGCGCGAATCGGGCTGCTGGTGGCCGCGGTCGTCGGCCTGGCGACCGGGACGATGGCCTGGTTCCAGGTTGAGCGCGAGCGGAGGATCGACGAGGAGGACCTCGATCGTCGCGCCCACGCCATTGCGCACCAGATGTCGTGGAGCGCGCAGCAGGTGCTGGCGCTGCCCGATTCCGAGGCGGCCAAGGCCATCGAGGAGCGCCTCGGCGGCTATCGGCGCGTGCTGGGGTTTGCGATCTATCGCCCCGACGGGCGGCCGGTCGCGACCGGTGCGGGTGTGTCAGAATTCAGCGCCGAGATTCAACCCTGCGTGGCCCGCGCGCTGGAGCAGAAGAGCGACGCGTCCGAGATCATTCGGTCGCGCGACGCCGTGGTTCACGTGCTGGCCTATGTTCTGAACGACGCCAACAACCCGGCCCGGGGCGTTCTCGTCGTGCTTCATGACATGGCGTTCGTCGAGCAGCGCGCGATGGAACGCCGGGTGCAGTTCGCCTTCTGGATTCTGCTGGTGACGCTGCTGATGGTGGTGCTGCTGGTCGGCGCGACGTGGCTGACCTATGAGCGACCGATGCAGCGGCTCGCGGAGTGGATGCAGCGCGTGCGGACCGACAGCGCGCCCGAAGCGCCGCCGCGCGGACTGCCGGTGGCGCTGCTGGCCAGCGAGAGCAACCGACTGGCGGCGTCGTTCCGCGCGGCGCGGTCGACGAGCTGGCGCGACTCGCACGATCTGGTCCGCGAGCAGAACACCTGGACGCGCGAGCGGCTCCGCGCCCACGCGATCGACGCGCTCGAGGGACGCCAACTGATCGTCGTCAGCAATCGTGAGCCGTACATGCACCAGTTCCGCAACGGCGCCGCCCACATGATTGTCCCGGCCGGGGGCCTGGTGACCGCGCTCGACCCGGTGCTCCAGGCCTGCGGCGGGCTCTGGGTGGCGCATGGCGGCGGCGACGCCGACCGTCAGACCGCCGACGAGAACGGCCGGCTCGTGGTTCCACCCGACGACGGCCGCTACACCCTGCGCCGGGTCTGGCTCTCGCACGAGGAAGAGCAAGGCTACTACTACGGCCTGTCCAACGAAGGATTGTGGCCGCTCTGTCACCTGGCGCACGAGCGCCCCGTCTTTCGGGCGACCGACTGGGCCCAGTACCAGCGCGTCAACGAGCGCTTCGCCGCGTGCATCCTGGCGGAAATCGGCGACGGGCAGGCGACCGTGCTCGTGCAGGACTATCACTTGGCGCTGGTTCCGGGATATTTGAAGTCCGCCCGGCCGGACCTGCACGTCTGCATCTTCTGGCACGTCCCGTGGCCGAACCCGGAGGCGTTCCGCATCTGCCCGTGGCGCGCCGAAATCCTGCACGGCATGCTCGGCGCCGACGTGATCGGCTTTCACCTGCAGCAGTACTGCAACAACTTCCTCGACACCGTGGATCGCATGGTCGAGGCCCGGCTCGACTGGGACCACTTCTCGGCCGAGCTCAAAGGACGCCGCTCGCTGGTGCGACCTTTTCCGATCAGCATCGAGACCTGGAGCGAGCGGCCGGTTCTCTCCGGCGCGGCGCTCTCGGAGCAGATTCGCCAGCTTCGCGAGCAGCACAAGCTCAATGACACGCAGGTGGTCGTCGGCGTCGAACGGATCGACTACACGAAAGGCCTGCCCGAGCGGCTGCGCGCGTTCGAGCGCTTCCTGCAGAAGTATCCGCACTATCGCGGGAAGGTCACGTTCGTGCTGTTGGGCGCGCCGAGCCGGACGCACCTGCGTCGATATCGCGACCTCCTGGCCGACCTCGAATCGACCGCGGACGAGATCAACTGGAAGTTCCAGACCGAATCGTGGCGCCCCGTGCGGTTGCTGATTGCCCACCACGACGCCGCGGCCGTATTCGCGTTCCTGCGCATGGCCGACGCCTGCGTGGTCAGCTCCCTGCACGACGGAATGAACCTGGTTGCCAAGGAGTATGTCGCCGCCAAGGATCCCGGCGAGGGGGCGCTCATCCTGTCCGAGTTCGCCGGCGCGGCTCGCGAGCTGGCCGACGCGCTGCTCATCAATCCCTATGACACCGAGCAGTTCGCCGATGCGATCCATCGCGGGCTGACCCTGTCGCCCGAGGAGCGTTTCGAGCGAATGACGCGATTGCAGACCGCCGTTCAGAAGCACAACGTCTATCGCTGGGCGGCCGGACTGCTGACCTCGCTGGCGGGCACGCGCGGTCACCAGGTCGGTCCGGCCCCGTCGAGCACCGAGCCGACCACCGGCGCCGGCCAGTCCCGCGGTCGGCTGGCGGCGGTTTCGACCGGGCCATCGACGCGCTGAGCCCCTGCGCCTGCGGTTCCCCGGAGTTCGAATGGACTTGGCACTGACGCGCCGACTGGACGAACTGGCGAGAACCCCGATTCTGCTGGTTGCCACCGATTTCGACGGCACCATCGCCCCCATCGTCTCCGATCCGGCCGCCGCCGAGGCCGACCGCGAAGCCGCAGTCGCGCTCAAGGCCCTGACGGCCATGCCGCAGACGCACGTCGCCATCATTTCGGGTCGAGCGCTGAGCGACCTGGCGAGCCGCACGCTCGGGCTCGACCAGGCTCACCGGGTCGGCAGCCACGGCAGTGAGTTTGAAGCCGGCCTCGTGACGCCGCTGACGCCCGAGGCGATCGCGCTGCACGAGCGACTCGCGGTCTGCCTCCGCGACCTCGCCGCGCAGCATGCCGGGGTCGCCGTCGAGGAGAAACCGGCGGCCTTCGCACTGCACTATCGCAACGCCAGCCCCGAAGCCGCCGACGCGGCCGTCGCGGCGCTCGCGTCCGGGGCGGCCACCTGGCCCGGCGTGTTCGTGCGCCACGGACGAAGCGTGGTCGAACTGAGCGTCATCGAAACCAACAAGGGCGCCGCGCTCGACCGCATCCGGCAGCGGGTCGGCGCGACCGCTGCCATTTTCATGGGCGATGACGCAACCGACGAAGACGCCTTCGCGACGCTCGCCGGCCCGGACGTGGGCATCAAGATCGGCCCCGGCGAGAGCCGGGCCGCGTTCCGGCATGCGGGGGTCGCCGAGGTCGCCCGAACGCTGGCGCGGCTGGCCGAAGTCCGCGCCGCGTGGCTCGCAGGCTCGCATGCGACGCCGATCGAGCAGCATTCCCTCCTCTCAGACCAGCGTACGACGGCGCTGGTCGATCCGCGGGCGCGCGTGGTCTGGATGTGCCTGCCGCGAATCGACTCGTCGGCCCTGTTCGCAGAGCTGCTCGGCGGACCGGCCGCCGGATACTTCGAGATCGCCCCGGCGGCGGCCGCGACGCCCGCTCCGGTTCAACGTTACGTCAGCGACAGCTTCGTCCTGGAGACGCAGTGGCCGACGCTGCGCGTGACCGACTACCTCGACTGCGGCGGCGGGCGGGCCTTCCAGCGCGCCGGCCGCACCGACCTGGTGCGCGTCCTCGAAGGCTCGGGGCGCGTCCGGATCACGTTCGCGCCCCGGCTCGACTTCGGACGAATCGAGACGGTGCTCTCGATTTCCGACCGCGGCATTCTCATCGAAGGCGCCGTCGATTCCATCGTCCTGTGCAGCCCGCCGCTGCCCTGGCAGCTCGTCGGCGAGGGGCGGCACCAGTCGGCGGTGGCCGAATTCGAACTGCCGGCCGTACCGATCACGCTGGAGATGCGGTACGGAACCGCCAGCATGGACGCGAGCCCGCGGACGGAGCACTCGCGGCGCGAGCAGACGCAGCGGTTCTGGACCTGCTGGGCCGACACGCTCCGGCCACCGCACACCGCGCAGGCGGCGGTCATTCGCAGCGCGCTGTTGCTCAAGGCGTTGTGCTACGGTCCGACCGGGGCGATTGCCGCGGCCGCGACGACCAGCCTGCCCGAGCATGTCGGCGGAGTTCGGAACTGGGACTACCGGTTCTGCTGGCCGCGCGACGCGGCGCTGGCGGCCAGTTCGCTCGTGCGGCTCGGGGCGCCGGGCCCGGGGCTGAAGCTGCTCGACTGGCTGCTGGGAATCGTCGATCAGTGCGAGGCCGGCGCGCTGCTCTGCCCGCTCTACACCGTCACCGGCGGAAGCGTCGGCGCCGAAGGCGAAATCGCCGAGCTGGCCGGCTATCGCGGCAGTCGCCCCGTGAGAGTCGGAAATGCCGCGTCGCGACAGGTTCAGCTCGACGTCTTTGGACCGATCGCGGAACTGATTGTCTTGCTCGCCGAGAGCGGTGCCGCGCTGTCGGCCGAACACTGGCGACTGGTCGACACCATCGTCTCCGCGGTGGAGCAGCGTTGGCGCGAGCCGGACCACGGCATCTGGGAAGTCCGTCGGCCGCGGCAGCATCACGTGCATTCAAAGGTCATGTGCTGGCAGGCGATCGACCGGGCGATCAGGATTGCACATTCCTTTGGACGCAAGCGGCCAGACTGGTCGGAACTCCGTGACACGATCGCCCGGGACGTAATCTCTCGCGGCTGGAACGAGGCGAAACGATCGTACTGCGCCACTTACGACGATGGCGAACCCGATGCGTCGGCCCTGTGCGTCGGGCTGAGCGGGTTGCTTCCGCCGGACGATCCGCGCTTTGTCGCCACAATCGACTTTGTCGAACGCCACCTGCTCGAGCGTTGCACCGTCTTTCGCTATCACTACGACGACGGACTCCCCGGAACCGAGGGCGGCTTTCACCTCTGCACGTCGTGGCTGATCGAGGCCTATGCCTGCGTTGGCCGGCTCGCCGACGCGAAGTCGCTTTTCGAGGGCTTCCTGGGCTGTCTTGGCCCGACGGGCCTGATGGCGGAGGAGTATGACCCGGCCGGTCGCGGCGGACTCGGGAACTATCCTCAACTCTATTCACACGTGGGCTTGATCAACGCGGCGTTGTGCGTCGACCGGGGCAGTTAGGGCTGCTGCTGCTGCGCCAGAAGCGCGATTGTGGCGCGGCTAAGAACTCTATTGCTCGCTTCGCAGACGCACTCCAGAGTGAGAGTCCTCCGATACCGTCGGCGGCGCGCAATGCGCGGCGCGGGGGCGCGTAGCCGATCGCGGTTGGATGCGTCCGGGCAGGACGGGCGCGGCAGCTGCCAGTCCTGCGCCCAACGGTGTGCGGCATGCTCCGCACTTCGCCCGCCTTCGACTGCGTCTCATTGCCGGCCTCCGACCCGGCCGCATTGACCTTCGTTCACACCACGCGGACAATGCCGCGTGGGAACCTCAAATCGGATCACACGCCGTCTAGGGCCTCTGCCAATGGGCGAGTCTCCGCCGCGCGACCTCACCACTGTGCTCGGCCGCCTCAATCGCGGCGACGACGCCGCCTACGCCGAGCTTATGGCGCGCGTTTATGACGAGCTTCGCGCCCTCGCCGCCCGCCACATGCAGCGCCAATTCGGGCGTGACGAGGCCGGCCTGACGCTTCAGCCAACCGGGCTGGTCCACGAAACGTTCATGCAACTCATCCGCCAGCGTACGCAATTCGACAACCGCGGCCACTTCTTCGCGATCGCCACGCGGCTGATGGTCCGTTCACTGATCGACTATTCCCGCCAGCGGGGCGCCGCTAAGCGCGGCGGCGGGCATGTCCGCGTGCCGCTCGACGTCGACCTGCCCGGTGCCGCGTCGGCCGACGCCGACGTCGAGGGGCTGGCCGATGCCCTCGCGCGGCTCGAACTGCACGATTCGCGCAAGGCCGAGGTGGTCCGTTTACGCGTATTGTGGGGACTGTCGGTCGATGAGGTGGCCGAGTCGCTCGGCGTGGCCCGCGCGACCATCGACCGCGATTGGGCCTTCGCCAAGGCCTGGCTGCGGAAAGAACTGTCAGAACCGCCGACATGACGCCCGAGCACTTTCGCCTGGTTGAAGAGCTGTTCCACCGCGCCCGCGCGCTGCCGGCCGAGGCGCGCCCCGCTTTCCTGGCCGCGCAGTGCAATGGTGATGCGGCGGTTCGGCGCGAGGTCGAAGCCCTGCTGGCGCAGCTCGACGCACCGCAGACGCCCACCGTGGACGCCGCCGCGCCGCCGCGCCGGCCATCGCGCGCAGCGCAGCCCGCCGACGCCGCGGCACCGCCAGCAATTCCCGACTACGACCTGGGTTCGTCCATCGGCCGCGGCGGTTTCGGCGCGGTCTGGCTCGCCCGGCAGAAACTCACCGGGGTCTATTACGCCGTCAAGATCGTCGCCGCCTCGGCCGGCGCGGCGCTCGAGCTCGACGGCCTGCGCCACTACAAGCAGCGCGCCGCCGAACATCCCAACCTGGTTCAGATCGAGCACGTCGGCGAGCTGACCGGCCGGTTCTATTACGCGATGGAGCTGGCCGATGATGCGCGCGGATCGGGCGTGCGCGCCCCGGAAGGCTACGAGCCGACCACGCTCGACGACGAGCTGCGCCGCCGCGGCCGGCTGCCGGTCGCCGAGGCCACCGCCGTTGTCACACAGCTTCTCGACGGCCTGTCCGTGCTGCACGCAGCCGGGCTGCTCCACCGCGACATCAAGCCGGCAAACATTCTCCGCTGCAAGGGCCGTTGGAAGCTCGGCGACGTCGGCCTCGTGGCCCACTCCGGCCGGCAGAACGTGGCCGCCGGCACACCCGCCTACCTGCCGCCCGAGGGGGTCGTTGATCGAACCGGCGACTTGTTCGCGGTCGGCGTGCTGCTGACACAACTGCTCGCCGGCACTCTGCCCCCGCGCCGCAGCGGCAGCGTCGGCGACAGCCCGGCGGCCGCGACCACCACAGCGCCCGCGCCGCGCGGCGGGCTGGCGGCCGTCTGTCAGCGGGCCTGCGCCGCCGCGCCCGCCGAACGTTTTCAGACCGCCGCCGAGATGCGCGCCGCCCTGCACACCGCGGCGCGGCCGCGCCGCGCGCGCCGCGTCGCGTGGCTGGTCCTCGCCGCCGCAACGGTGGGCGGACTCGGCTGGGCGTGGAGCGCCCGGCGCGTCGCGCGGCCCACTCCGCCGGCGGTCGCCGCGGAGCCCGACATCCGCATCTTCTACAAGCGCCATGCGACCGACGGCGAGCAACTGCTCTCGGCCGGCGCCCTGCCGCTGACGATCGGCAACCTGCTGCGCTGCGAAGTAACGCTGCCGCAGCCGGCGTATCCGCTGCTCTATCTGCTCTTCAGTGACGATCCGCCGCTGCGCGAATATCCGGCGACGGCGAACGATGCCCGACCGGTCGCGGCGTTTCAGGTGCCGCCGCTCTCCGCCGATCCGCAGCGCCAGCAGTGGCGATCGCTCGCCCCGCCCGTGGGAGCCGGCGCCTACCTGCTGCTCCTGGCCGACGAGCCGGTCGGCGACCTGGCGGCGATCGATCGTGCGCTGAACTCGGTCCGGCTCACGTCGGCGGCCGATCTGCACACGCTCTGGATCGGCGACCCCTTCAACCCGGTCGCGGTCGCGCCGGCCGTTCGCGGCGTGTCTGAGCAACTCGTGACCGCGCCGCGCCGCGCCGTACGCGTGCCCGACAATCCGGCGCTCGCGCGCTTTGCGCGGCGGCGGCTGATCGCATTTCCCTACGTCGCGTCGCCGACCACCGCACCCGAGGTGCCCCCGTGAGACCGTGGCTGATCGTCCCGCTCGCCTGCGCGTTGATTCACGCAGCGCTGCCCGGCGCTGCGGCGGCGCCCGGCACGACGCAGCCGGCCCGGCTGCCGCGCGAGCGCGGCCTGCGCGGCGACGACGCGAGCCACGTCGACGCCCTGCGAAAACGCATCACCGCGCTGCGCAACAAGCTCGAATTCGCCACGGCAATCCCGCTCGCCGAAGAGGTGGTGCAGACTCGCACCCGGCTCCAGGGCGCCGACCACTGGGAAACGGTCGACGCGCGGCAGGTCCTGGCCGACCTGCGGCTGCGGCAGTCCTGGACCGACGCGCAGCAGGCCACCTTTCGCGACGCCTACCACGCCAACGAGCGCGGCGTGCGGCTCTTTTCCGCCGGGCGAATTGAACCCGCCGAAGAACAGTTCCGCCGCGCGGTCGAGCTGCGCAAATCGCTCTTCAAAGGCGATCACCCGTCGATCGCGCTCTCGATGGACAACCGCGCGGCGATCCTGCGGGCGGGCGGCAAGTTCCGCGAGGCCGACGAAGTCTCGCGCGCCGCAATCGAGATGTTCCGGCGCATGTCTCCGCCCGACCACCCGGAGATCGCCACCGCCCTCAACACCCGCGCGCAGATCCTCGCCGACCTCGACCAGCTCGACGCCGCCGAGAAGCTCTGCCGCGAGGCCCTGACGATGCGCCGGGCGCTGTTCGCCGGAGATGATCCGGCCATCGCCGAGAGCCTCAACAACCTGGCCGTCATGTTGCGCAAGCGGGGTCGCCTCGACCAGGCCGAATCGCTCTATCGCGAGTCGCTGGAAATGCATCGCAGGCTGCTGCCGAAAGACCATCCCGCAATCGCGACCAGCCTCGGAAACCTCGGAACCATTCTCCAGGAACGCGGCGCCCTCGACGAGGCCGAGCCGTTGCTGCGCGAGGCGCTGGCGATCCGCATGCGCCGCGCCCGCGGCGACCACCCCGACGTCGCCGTGTCGCTCGAGACGCTCGGAGTTCTTCTGCTCGATCGCGGCGCGCTCGACGAGGCTGAATCGGCCTTGCGTCACGCCGCGACGATGTTTCAGCACGTCCTGCCTGCCGACCATCCCGTGGTCGCGCAAACGCTTGGAAACCTCGCACTCGTCCTCGAAGCGCGCGGCTCGCCCGACCAGGCCGAGCAGTTTGCCGTCAGTGCCCTCGCGATGCTCCGGCGGCTCTTTCCCGGCGATCACTCCGACGTCGCCGAAGCGATGAGCAAGCTCGCGCATTTGCTGCGCAATCGCGGGGCGCTCGATCAGGCCGAGGTGCTGCTGCGCGACGCCGTCGCCATGCGCGAGCGCCTCCACCGCGGCGACGATTCGCAGACCGCCGCCGACCTGATCGGCCTCGCCAACACGCTCCTGGCGCGCGGCGACCTCGACCAGGCCGAGGTCTGTTGTCGCCGGGCCGATGAGATTATCAGTCGATTGCCGGCGTCGGATGCGTGGGAGCGGTCGCACGGCAAGTTCATCCTGGCCGGCGTCCTCCAACGACGCGGAAGATTTCTCGACGCGGAGCGGTTGATTCGAGAGTGCATGTCAGCCGTTCGGCAGCGGCCCGGCTCCAAGAGTCGCAGCCTCTACGGCGAATTACAGAATCTCTCGGCCGTGCTCTACACCGCTGGCAAACTCGATCAGGCCGAATCGGTGGCGCGCGAGGCGCTCGCGCGCTGCCGCGAAATTTCGCCGGCCGACAGCCCCAACCTCGCCTACAGCCAGTTCGCCCTGGGATACATCCTTCAGGCGCGCGGCTCGTATGACCAGGCCGAACCGCTCATGCGTCAGGCCTTCGACATGAGCGAGCGGCTTCGCACTCAGGTCACGGGCGGTGAACAGGACCGCGCCCTGTTTGCCGCGGAGCTGGAGCTCAGCGAGCGCGCCGTCGGCTTTGCCGCGCTCATGATTCACCTGCAGCGCGATGCCGACGCCTTCGCAATTCTCGAGCGCGGCCGCAGCCGCGCCGCGCTCGACCTTGTGTCGCGCGGCGGGCGCGACCTGGCGGCCGAGGTGAAATCGCTCGATTCGCAGCGCGCCGCCCGGCTCGACGCCGCCACCGCCGCCGAAGCCGCCGCCCGGACCGCCTTGCTCGATGCCGAGAGTCTCCTGGCGGGCTTCGTTCGACAGCGCGCCGCCTGGGCGCAGATGGCGGACAAGTCCGACGCCGAGCGGGCCGCACGCGTCGCCGAGTTCGACCGTCGAATCGCCGAACAGACCGCCGCCGTCGAGACGCAGCGCTTCGCGCTCACCCGCGCCGGCGCCGCCGTGCTGGCCGAGCTCCGCGGGTTCATTCCGGCCGGACAGGCGCTCGCCACCGAAGAAATCCTGTCGCGGCTGAAACCCGACCAGGCCTTGGTCAGCTTCGCATTCGGCCGAGACTTCGCGCTGTGCGCCGTCGCGGCCCGCGGCTGCTCACGCGCCGCGATCGTCGCCGACGGCAAGCCCGCCGTCGATCGCCTCGCCAGTCAACTGTCCGAGCTGCGCGCGGCCATTGCCCAGCCGGGCGGCGCACCCGCCGGCCGATCGAGCCCGCTTGAAGCCGCCCGCCGCGACGCGCTCCGCGCGACCCTGCTGCCGGTAAGCGTGGCAGCGCCGCTGGCCAACGTGCCGCGCTGGGTCGTGCTGCCCGACGGACCGCTGACCGATGTCCCCCTCGAATTGCTGTGGCCCGACGCGCCGCAGGCTCCGCAGATCACCTACGCGCCGTCGGCGACCGTCTACTTCGATCGCTGCGCCACGCAGCATGCCCCCGCGGCCGGCCGCCCCGCGGCCATCATCCTCGCCGATCCGGAATTCGGCACGCCGTCGGGCGTCCCCCCGGCGCCTCCGGCGGGCATCCTGCTGGCGGCCGTCGTGCCGCAGAGCCCGGCGGCCAGCGCCGGACTGCGCCGCGGCGACGTGCTGACGCGCTACGCCGATCGTCCGCTGCGGCAGCCCACCGACCTGGCGCAGGCCATGCAGCAGCTCGCCGCAGCGTCCCAGCCGGCCAATCGCACGCGCGGTATCGCCCTGCGCTATTGGCGCGACGGCGCCACCCATGACATCGACGTTCCGGCCGGAAAGCTCGGCGTCCGGCTGGATGCGGCGCCGCCGGCCGAGGGACTGCGATCGATGCGCCTGCTCGATCCGCTCGCGCGCGGCGGCTACGCCAGCGCTCCGGCCACCAGCGCCACCGAGCAGGTCCGTCTCTTCGGCGATCAGCTCGGTCCGCTGCCGGGCACGCGCCGCGAAGCACAGGCCATCGCGGCCGTTCTCGCCGCGGCCGACCATGCCCCGACGACGCCGGCCGCCGGTGGTTCGGCGTTCGGTCGACCCGGCGCCGCGCCGGCGATCGACGTCACGCTGCTGCTCGGCGGCGACGCGACGCTCCCCGGCCTGTGGCAGCAGGTCCAGACGCGCCCGCCGCGCTATCTGCACTTCGCCACCCACGGCCTGATGGGCAGCGCCGCGCACCCGCTCGATGCGAGCCTCGCGCTGACCGCGCCGTCGGTGCCCACGCCCGACGACCTCGGTTTCCTGCGTCTCGACGACCTGCTATCACACTGGGGAGGCCGGCTGAGAGAGTGCGACCTCGTCGTGCTCAGCGCCTGCGACACGCAGCGCGGCGCCCGCCGCGGCGACAGCGTCATGTCTCTGCCGCTCGGCTTCTTCTTCGCCGGCACCCCCACGGTCATCGCCAGTCTCTGGAAGGTTGACGACCTGGCGACCCAGCTGCTCATGACCCGCTTCTATGAAAACCTCGTCGGACAGTCGGCCGGCCTGTCGCAGATCGCCGGCGGACATCTTCTCGATCAGCCCGCCATGACCAAGGCCGACGCGCTCCGCGCCGCCCGGCGCTGGCTCGGCGCGCTTACCTGGCAGCAGGCCGAGCGCGCCAGCGGCCTGTCGCGCGACGCGTTCCGCCGCTACCGCCTGTCACGCGGCGCAGCCGACGAAGACAAGCCGTCGCAGCGCGGCGTTGCATCGCGGCCGGCCGTCGCGCCGCGCACTGCCGAGCCCGCGCTGCCCGCCGCCGAAGACCGGCCGTTCGCCCACCCGTATTACTGGTCGGCATTCATTCTGGTCGGAAAGCCAGACTAGGCGCCGCGCGCGGCTCAGCGGCCGCGTCGCCGACAGACCGCCAGCGCCAGCAGCGCCAACGTCGCCGGCTCCGGAACGGCCTGAATGTGGAAGATCGGCACGCCGCCCGACACGCCTGCCCCGGCCCCCAAACCGACGCCGCCGCCGTTGATGTCCTCCAGCAGGAACCCGTAGGCCGGCGTGGCCGGCGCACCCGCGAAGCTGGAATAGAACGGCTGCGGACCGAACCCGACCGCGGTCGCGCTGACGCTCGGCACGCCGGGCGATCCGGCCACCCAGCCGAACGCGCCGCCGACCGTGCTGAGCGGATCATCCGCTCCGAACCCATCGAACGGCGGAATGAACAGCGTGAAGTCACCGCCGCCCGCTCCGCTGCCCACGGCTCCGCTCGCCAACACGAAGCCCGTTCCGAAACTGCCGACATAGTCACCCCCGCCCGAGAGTGGAAAGAGGCGTGACAACAGCAGTGTCTGGTAGACGACCGGCGCTGCCCCGGCGATGGCGGGCGCGACCACACCCCATCTCCCCGACGGATTGAATCCCACCAGCGAGCCGCTCGCAAACGTGCCCGGCGTGCCATGCACGTCCAGCGCGACGTTGTAGACGCCCGTCGCCCCGAAGGCGCCCAGGATCGCGTTGTCATACTCCATGCACAACGAAAACTGGTACGGCCCTGAACCGGCGATCGCCGGGTTGATGACCGGCGCCTCGCCCAGCGCACTGGCCGCCTGGCACGAGGTGACGCCGTTGGTGGCATTGGCGCTGGCCGCGTACAGGTTGACCATCGCGGCCTGCGCCGGCATCGCCGACAGCAACGCCACGATCAGCCCCGGACGAATCACTCGCCTGATCATCGTTGTGGCCTCCACGATGGGTGATGGCGCGAATCGGTTCGTGCGACGATGGGCGACACTGCTCGAACCGCACGCGCGTTGTGAGACTGGGAAGGCTTCAGGTTACCGGATTTTGGTCGTCTGGTCCAGCGGAACCGGCCCACGATCAGGCCGGGACAGCCGAGATTGCGGAGACATCTGGTAGAAATCACACTTTGTTCACGGCCACGAGTCCGCCGAAGCACTGCGCGCACCGGCGCGCGGGTCTCGATCGGCATTGGCCGCCGCCCGGGTTGCCGCGCTATCGCTCCGCCGCAGCGCCGCCCACGTTCGGGTCGAGTTCCAGCAGCACGATTTCGATTGTCAGTCCCGGCCCGAACGCCACGGCGATCGCCGGTCCCGCCGCGCCCGAGTCGATCAGTCGCTTCAGCACAAAGAAGATCGTCGGAGACACCATGTTGCCGTGTTCGCGCAGCACGTCGCGCGACAGTTGCAGCGCTTCGCCCGGCAGCGCCAGCGAACTCTCCACCGCGTTGAGAATCTGCGGCCCGCCCGGGTGGGCCGCCCAGTGGCGGATCTGCCGTTGCGTCAGACCGTTCCGCTGCAGGAAGTCGCTCATCGCGCCGGGCAGGTGTGCCGCAATGGTGTCGGGCAGCTCCTGCGCCAGCACGAGTCGCAGTCCGTGATCGCCCGCCGCCCAGATCATCTGCTCGGCAAACTCGGTCAGCGAGTAGCACGCACAATCGACCACGCGCACGCCCGACGGCCGCGGCGAAATGGAGATCACCGCCGCGCCGTCGCCGAACAGCACGTTGGCGGTCATCTGGTCGAGCAGATCGGTATACTGAAAGTGCAGCGACGCCAGCTCGCACGCCACCAGCAGACACTCGCGCCGCAGCTCGGCCGCGTGGTGCGCCAGCCGCACGCCCGCCAGCCCTGCCGAACAGCCCATGAAGCCCAGGTTCCAGCGATTGACCGACGCCGGCACCGGCGTGTGCGACAGCACGGTCTGCTCCAGCCCGGGCGTCGCCGCTTGGGTGCAGCAGATTGTGATCAGCGTCTCCACGCGCTCGAGGCTCTCGCGCGAAAAATCGCGAAACGCCCGCAGCACCACCGGGCGCGACTCCCGATCGAACACGTCGGTCCGCGCCGCCATGCCCGGCCCGTTGGGCTGCACGCTCGACGGCAGGAAGATCGCCTCCGTGCTCGGCACGCGGCTCGTCAGCCCCGCCCCGGCCAGGTAGCGCCGCTGAATGCCCGTCAGCCGCGTGATCCGCTGCAGGAGCTTCATGCCGCGCTGCGACGTGCACGCGTTCACCAGCAGGTCGGCCGACTCGTTCGCCTCCAGACAGGTCTCGGGCACCGCCGTGCCGATCCGCTGGATGTAGCACGGGGCGTTCGTAGGTGCGACCATACAACCCTCGCAGGCGCCGGCAGCGCGGCATCGCCGGACGATCGCCGCCACGCGTCGCGCGAGACACGGTCGCCCGTCCATGGCTAGACGCCAGCGGGCCCGCGACGTTCACGCACTTTTTTCGTCTAATGTCCGCCGGCCCGCCCCCGGCCGCGCCACGGAGTCCGTGCAGGTGTCGCTCGACCTCCTCGTCGCAACCCGGTCGCCTGAGCAGACCCGCGCCGCGGCAACCGCGCTCGCCCAGGCGCTGCGCGCCGGCGATGTCGTCTCCCTCGTCGGCCCGCTCGGAGCCGGCAAGACCCAGTTCGTCAAAGGCCTGGCCGTCGGCCTGGGCGTGCCGGCCGCCACCGCCGTCACCAGCCCGACCTTCGATCTCTGCCACGAATACCCCGGCCGACTGCGGCTCTACCACCTCGACGCCTATCGCCTCGCGTCGCCGGCCGAGCTGGCCGCCATCGGCTTCGGCGAGCTGCTCGATGCCGGCGGCGTCGTCGCCGTCGAGTGGGCCGACCGCGTCGCCCGGCTGATTCCGCCCGAGGCGATCACCATCGCGTTCGGCATCACGCCGTCCGACGCGCGCCACCTGCACATCCATCCACCCAGCGACCGCGCCGCCGAACTCCGGGCCGCGCTCGCCGGCCACGCACACGGCCCGACCGATCGCTGCCCCGCCTGTGTCGCCGCCGACCGTCCGCCGCGCGCCGATTGATCTTTCCCGATTTGCGCGTCTAATGCCGGCATGTCGCGCCCCGATGGCCGCCGCGCCGCGCAACTGCGACCGTTTCGACTTCAGCGCCGCGTGGTTCGCGGCGTTCCCGGTTCGATCCTGGTTCAGACCGGCCACACCCACGTACTCTGCACCGCCTGCGTCGAGACCGGCGTGCCGGCGTGGCGCGCCGGCCAGGGCGCCGGCTGGGTGACCGCCGAGTACGACATGCTGCCCGCCAGCACCACCCAGCGCCGCCCGCGCAACCGCGGCAAGATCGACGGCCGCACGCAGGAAATCCAGCGCCTCATCGGCCGCTGCATGCGCGCCGTCGTCAACCCCGCCGCGCTGGGTGAGCGGACCATCTGGATCGACGCCGACGTCCTCCAGGCCGACGGCGGCACCCGCACCGCCGCCATCACCGGCAGCTACGTCGCGCTGGCCGACGCGATCGCCTGGCTCGGCTCGCCTGCCGGCCGCGCCGCGGCTGGATCGCGCGGCGCCGATCTGCCGCCGGTCGATCCGCGCCGCGCGCTCACCGGGCAGGTCGCCGCCGTGTCGGTCGGAAAGGTCGACGGACGGATCGTGCTCGACCTATGCTATGAGGAAGATCGCCGCGCCGCGGTCGATTTCAACGTCGCCATGACCTCCGGCGGTGGCCTGGTGGAGTGCCAGGGCACGGCCGAAGGGGCGGTCTTCAGCCTCGCCGAGATGAACAAAATGGTCGGCCTGGCCGCCCGCGGCATTCGCGAGCTGCTGGCGATGCAGCGCCGGGCGCTGGCTCGCCGCAAGTGACGAGGATTCCGATGAACGCACGACTGCTCTGTGTCGCCCCCCGGTCTGCGGCGACGCCATGTCGGCCTGCCGCGATTTCGGCCGTCGCGCTCTTGCTGCTGAGCGTCGCCGCCGTCAGCGCCGGCGACCCGCCCAAGCGCGGCCTGTTCGACTGGCTCAAGCCCCGGCCGGGCGCTGCCGCCGGCGAAGAGTGGACCATCGAGTGCGCCGTCTTCCGCGGAGAGGATCACCGCCGCAACGCCGAGACCTTCGCCAACTCGCTCCGCGCGGTCCGCGAGCTCCACGCCGACCAGGTCGTCGTCGAGCCCGGCGACGGGCAGTCGACCCTCTACTACGGCCTCTATCGCCTCTCGCGCGACCCCAAGACCGACATGATCGTCTTCTCGCCCGAGTTGCAGCGCGACAAGAACCTCATCCGCTCCCTCTCGCCCGCCCCCGACCAGTTCCCCTTCCTCACCGCCAAGCCCGTGCCGCGGCCCGAGCACAACACCGGCCCCGCCGATTGGAACCTCGCCAACGCCCGTGGTGCCTATACGCTTCAGGTCGGCGTCACCTACAACACCGCCGGCTTCCACGAACGCATGGCCGGCGCCGTCGAATGGGTGAAAGACCTCCGCTCCCGCGGCTTCGAGGCCTACTACTATCACGACCCGCGCTCCGCCAAGTCGCTCGTCTGCGTCGGCCTGTTCGACGAGGGAGCCGTCCGCGTCGGCCCGGACGGCCGGCCGCAATACTCCGACGCCGTCCGCAAGCTGCGCGCCCAGGCCGAGTTTCAATACAACCTCGAAAACGGCGCCCGCGTCTCGACCGTCCAGCCCGATGGCAGCAAGCGCGTCAACGAGTCGTTCCTGGTTCGCGTGCCGCAGCGCGCCGCGGCCGCCCGATGAGCCCGCCGCGCCCCATCCTCGTGGCCACCCACAACCCCGGCAAGGTCCGCGAGATCGCCGCGCTGCTCGACGCCGAAGACCCCGCCTTGCGCGAACGCGTCCGCTGGGTCAGCCTCGACGACCTGCCCGACCCCATTCCCGCGCCCCACGAAGACCAGCCCACCTTCGCCGCCAACGCGGCCCTCAAGGCACGCTACTACTCCCGCGCCAGCGGCCTGTGGACCCTCGCCGACGACTCCGGCCTCGAAGTGGACGCCCTGCACGGCGCCCCCGGCGTCCTCTCCGCCCGCTTCGCCCCGCTCGACGCCGCCGCCGCGTCCACCGGCCGCGCCGCCCAGGACGACGCCAACAACCGCAAGCTCATTGCCGCCTTGCGCGGCGTCCCGCCCGAACGCCGCACCGCCCGGTTCCGCTGCTGCCTGGCGCTGGCCAACGGCGAAACGCTCCTGGCGACCGCCACCGGCGCCATCGACGGGCTGATCATCGATTCGCCGCGCGGCGCCGGCGGCTTCGGCTACGACCCGCACTTCCTCGTGCCCGGACTCGGCAGAACCACCGCCGAGCTACCGCTGGCCGAGAAGAACCGCGTCAGTCATCGCGGACAGGCGCTGCGCCGCCTGCGGCCGGTCCTGCTCGCCGCGCTCGACGGCCGTCCAGCCGCGCCCGCCCGGCGCTAACCCGGCCGCCGACCGCCAGCCCGCGCGACATTTCTCTTGACCTGCCGGCGCGATGATGCTGAACTAACGTAGATTCGACGGGGGATGCTGCCGTCGAGCCCACCCCGGATATGGGCCGCGCCGCAAGCCCGGGGTATGAAGGAATCATACTGATGCCGCGAGTGCTGGTGCGCCAAACTTCTCCGGCCGATGCCATGCGCGGCTGGACGGTGCAGGACGCCGTCGAGCTGTACAACATCGCCCGCTGGGGAGACGGCTTCTTTTCGGTGAGCGACAAGGGCAACGTCATCGTCCTGCCCAAGGGGCCCGGCGGCCCGGCCATCGATCTCAAGGAACTGGTCGACGAATTGCAGCAGCGCGGCATCCAGCTGCCGATCCTCATTCGCTTCTCCGACATCCTCCGCGCCCGCATCGAAAAACTCTGCAATGCCTTCCAGGTCGCCATCGCCGAGCACAACTATCGCGGCCGATACATGGGCGTCTATCCCATCAAGGTCAACCAGCAGCGCCACGTCGTCGAGGAAATCGTCCACTTCGGCGCCCCGTTCCACTACGGCCTCGAGGCCGGCTCCAAGCCCGAGCTCATGGCCGTCCTCGGCCTGCTCGAGTCCAACGAGCCGCTCGTCATCTGCAACGGCTACAAGGACAGCGAATACATCGACATGCTCCTGGGCGCCACCAAGCTCGGAAAGACCGTCATCCCGGTCGTCGAGAAATTCCACGAGCTCGAACTCATCGTGCAGCGCGCCAAAACGCTCGGCGTCCAGCCGCACATCGGCGTCCGAATCAAGCTCTCGGCCCGCGGCTCCGGCCGCTGGCAGGAATCGGGCGGCGACAAGTCTAAGTTCGGTCTGACCGTCATGGAGCTGGTCGCCGCGCTCGATTTCCTCCGCCAGCAGAACATGCTCGACTGCCTCAAGCTCATTCACTTCCACATCGGCAGCCAGATCACCAACATCCGCAGCATCAAGGAAGCGCTCGCCGAGGCCTGCCGCGTCTACGTCGAAATCGTCAAGGCCGGCGCGCCGCTCGGCTACCTCGACGTCGGCGGCGGCATGGCGGTCGACTACGACGGCAGCCAGTCCAACTTCCCCTCCAGCGCCAACTACACCATGCAGGAGTACGCCTCCGACGTCGTCGCCACCATCTTCGAGGCCTGCGAAAAGGCGGAAGTGCCCCATCCCACCATCGTCACCGAGTGCGGCCGCGCCATCACTGCCCACCACTCCGTCCTCATCCTCGGCGTCATGGGCGCCTCGGGCATGACCACCGGCGCCGTGCCGAAGAAACTTCCGGCCGACGCGCCCACCGTGCTGAAAAACCTGCTCGACGTGTGTAACGGCCTGACGCGGAAAAACTTCCAGGAGAGCTATCACGACGCTTTGCACCACCGCGAAGAGTCCCTCTCGCTCTTCAACCTCGGCTACCTCACCCTCGAGCAGCGCGGCACCTGCGAGGCCATCTTCTGGGCCACCTGCCAGAAGATCCTCCGCATCCTGCGCGAAAAAGAAATGGAGTACGTCCCCGACGAGCTCGAAGGCCTCGAGTCCGCCATGGCCGATACCTACTTCTGCAACTTCTCGGCCTTCCAGTCCATGCCCGACTCCTGGGCCGTGCAGCAACTCTTCCCCATCATTCCCATTCACCGCCTGCACGAAGAGCCCACCCGCCGCGCCATCCTCGCCGACATCACCTGCGATTCCGACGGCAAGGTCGACAAGTTCTGCGACTTGCGCGACGTGAAGGAAACCCTCGAGCTGCACCCCTATCGCAACGAGGCCTACATCCTCGGCGTCTTCATGGTCGGCGCCTACCAGGAAATTCTCGGCGACATGCACAACCTGTTCGGAGATACCAACGCCGTCCACGTCATCGTCGACGAGGATGGCGAGTATCGCATGGAGCATGTCGTCGCCGGCGACACCGTCGAGGAAGTGCTCCGCTACGTGCAGTATTCCGCCGAAGACCTGGTCGCCCGCCTGCGCCGCACCCTCGAACGCGCCGTCCGCGAGAAACGCCTCACCTTCGAGGAATCCGCCGACCTGCTCCGCAGCTACGAACGCGGCCTGAAGGGTTACACTTACCTCGGCCAGTAACCGCCGCCCGCGCCGCCCAGCCCCGCCGTCAGACCTGCGGGTCGGGCTGCGGCGTGCCGCGGCGGAACGAAAACTCGCGCCCCGAGACCGCCGGCGCGCTGCGCGCATGCCGCCGCCGCTCGTAGGCCGCGTCATCCAGCTGCTGGAAGTGCCGCACCGCCCGCGCCGCCAGCGTCGACAACTCGCGCAGCTCGATCGGCTTGTCGACGCACACCAGCGCCCCGTCGCGCCGCGCCTCGTCCAGGCTCGCGGCGGTGTTGTAGGCGCTCATAAGCACTACCAGCGTCGGCGGGCTGATCCGCCGCACCTGCCGCAACACCCCCAGCCCGTCCATCCCCGGCAGACGCAGGTCCGTCAGCACCACGTGCGGATTCAGCAGCCGCGCCAGTTCGACCCCCATTTCGCCCGAGCCGGCGTCGATCACCTCGTGGCCGTCGGCCCGCAGGCGATCGACGATGTTCTTTCGCAACACCGCCTCGTCCTCGACTACCAGAATCCGCGCCATTGCAACCCTTCGTCCGCCCCGCTGCGCCGCGCCCGCGAGCGGTCCAGCTCGCGCCGTCGCGCCGTTCGCATCCTGGCGGCGCGGCAGACGCCCCGACCTCGGCCGGCGGCGTCGCCACGCCCGAACTTCGCTACGCCCCGTGGCCTCCGCCATGACGCGAGTCATCGCCGGCGTCGTGCCCGGCCGGATCCTGCCCCGCGTCATCGGCCTCGTCCTCGCCGACCGGATCGACGCCGTGGTCATCGTCAACATCGTGACCGGCGTCGTCCATGCCATTGTCGTCGTTCAGGTCGTGGTCGGCGTCGTCCATGCCAGCGTCGTCGTTCAGGTCATGCCTGGCGCCATCCATCCCATGGTCGTCGTTCAGGTCGTGCCCGGCGGGGTCGTCGGCGCCGCCGCCCCTTCCGTGCTCGGCGAGCGGAACGACCACGCCGTTGATCACCAGGTCACCCGTGACCGGATCGATCGAAAGCTGGGCCTGCAGGCCGCAACCGATCAAGCCCGCCCCCGCGACCACGCCCAGCGCTGCCATCGCCATCCGCCGCATCATCCGCTTCCGCATGTCGCACCTTTTCAACGTGAAACCGTCGACCACGAGTTCGTCCGTCCGCGTTACGGCAAGCCGCGTGCCGTGCCGCAAACCCGCCCCGCGTGGCCGAATCGCCGACGCCCCTGGCGCGCCCGGCGCTCGCGGCGTTGGCGACGCACATCCGCCGTGCAAACCCGCACAGCGCGCCGGCGTCTTATTCGCACGGCAGGCAATGTCCGCACGGCGCGAGACCCCGGCTGAACGCCGCCGCCGTCCCGGTGATCTCGATGCGATCCGGCGGGCCGTCCACCGCGATGTGATTGCAATTCGGCGCGTGAAACGTCGCCCGCTTCAGGTCGCCGATGAAGCGCCCCGTTTCGCTCGGCTGGATAGTCGCCCACACGCCCACGCCGGCGGCCTGCGCGGCGCTCTGCGCCTTGAGCAGTACGTCGGCGTACTTGCGCTGCCCGCCGCGCAACTTCACGAACGCCAGCCCGGAACGCACCAGCCGCTCGTTCATCAGCCGGTCGTGTACGAACAAATACGCGTACGGGCGACCGGCCCCGTCCTCCGCCAGCGCGTCGAACGTCAGCCGGACGTCGCGGTCGTCCAGCCACTTGGTCAGTTTCTCGCGCGCGGTGTCGGCCGACGGCTCGCCCTCGAACGGCAACCGGATGCCGGCGAACTCGACCCGGCGACGGTCCTTGAGATGCACATGATCGCCCACCACCCGCCGCACCGAGCCCCCGATCGCGAACGGGTTGACCGCCGGGGCGTGTCGCGTCCGGAACATCCACAACGCCGCGCCCAGCCCCGCCAGCCCGATCGCGCTGCCGACGCCGCTCCACGCCGCGACGCGCCACGTCCGCCCGGCCGCGCGTCGATTCGATGCCAAAGTCACGGTCGTCATGGGCCTAGTCTCGCAGATCCAGTCCCTTCCAGATGTCATCCATCGTGGGGTTGTCGATGAGCGACGTGGGCAGCACCATCGTGTTGTTCACCAGTCGATCGAAGTTCGGCATCCAGCGCACGTGCCCGTCGATGAACGCCGCGTTGATGCCGTCGGTATGGCCGGTCTCGCGAACGTACTGCGGCGTGTGAAACAGGTCGGCGAATACGGCCGTCGAAGGCGGGAGCTGCGTCGCGTCCAGCCCGCCGATCAGGTGCCGCCGCCCGTACCCCGCCCGCGTATCGACCCCGTCGCGGGTCGGCCACGGATTCTGCCCCGACGCCAGCAGATGTGCCGGGGACGTCTGCAACGGACAGTAGAGAATGCGCATCTCGGGCACCAGGTTGCCCACCACCAGCGGTCCGAAGTTCTCCCGGAAGTCCCGGCCGTCGAAGATCACATAGTTGTATTGCCAGTGGCCATCCTCGGGGTCGTTGTTCAGCGCCGGGAAAGCGTGCTCGGCCTGCAGGTACATCGAGGCCGCCAGCGCCACCTCGCGCAGCCGCACGGCGCAGGTCGTCCGCCGGCCGATGTGTCGCGCCCGCGACACGCTCGGCACCACGATCCCGGTCAGCAGCGTGATGATCGCCATCACCACCAGCAGTTCGATCAGCGTGAACGCGCGCCACCGGCGCGACCCGCACCGCGCGCCGCCCAGCGCCCCGCCGCGCGCACTCTTCAGACATGCCGACCCTCGATCCACCACCATCGCGCTTCGCCCTATCCCGCCGCCGACAGCGCCAACGACACAGACTCAATCGACGCCGCGCGGTCGCTCGCCACTCGCCCCGCCCGTTCGTGCAAGCGCTGTGCCAGCAAAGCCGTCTTCGTCCGCATCGCGTGTATGACCCCCAGCCGCGCCAGTGTCGTCACAACGTAGAACTGCAGCCGTCGTGCCTCGAGCACGCCACCGGCCCGCACCCCGTTTCGCGACCGCCGGGCGCCCGCCTCCTTCGCGTAAGTCTCCACGAACAAACGGATTGCCTCGACCGCCTGGGGCGCCGGCCAGCCCTCGACCATCCCCCGCCACACGCAGTGCGCCAGGTAGTTCCCCACGTCCAGCTCGCGCTCTCCGGCCGCGGCCGTGTCCAGATCTGAAACACCCCAGCCAGCCGCACATGGCAGCAACTGCGCGTCGTAGAAGTCGCGATGCAGGAAACAATCGGGTCGAATCGTGCGTGCAGTCGCGTGTGCGTGTGCCCAGCGGCACAGGGCGGCCGCCTGCGACAGCCGCGCATCGACGCTGTCCGCCACGCGCAACCAGCGCTGCAATACCCGCAGCTCGTCGGTCGCATGGAACCGCGCCAGCCCCGCGCTGCCCAGTCCGTGGAGTCCCGCCAGCGCCTGCCCGGCCGCCGCGGCGCGTTCCACCGGATCGATCCGCGCCGTCGTCGCGACCGGCTCAAGCCCCTCGAAGATCACGGTCCGGCACTCTGGCCAGACATCCAGCACCGCCGGCACGCGCGGCGCGTCGGCGCGGCCGCGCAGTTCCGCCGCCACGCGCCGCTGCAACCGCGGCAAACGCTCGACCAGCCCGTCGCGGCTGACCTTGGCGACGCAATACCGTGCGGTGCCGCCCGCATGAAAGCGGGAGCCGAGCGTCGCGCGCCGCCCGGCGCGATAGCTCAGCCACGTGCAGCGCACCGCCGAGTCCGCCCCCAGCCGCACCCCGATCGCCTCGCAGTCCAGCAGCTCCGGCAGCGCCGCCAGTTCCGGGTCGCGCTCCGGCGTATGCAGCAGCACGCCTTCGGCCGGCAGGCAAATCGCCACGCCCTGCAGCCGCACGGCCGCCCGCCGCCGGATCGCCAGCCGCACGCCGGGCGCACACCGCGGATCGACCGTCCGCGTGCGGTGCAGCGTGCCGCGCCCGGCGTCACCGCGCGCGTCGCGCAGCGTAACGACATACTCGATGTTCGCGCCGTCGGGCCGGGCCGGCGCCACCCGCGCCACGCCGACGGTCGCGATCCGCCAGCCCGGCGGCAACTGCACCCAGTCCGCCAGCCGCCGCCGCACCCGCCGCGGGTTGATCCACGCCGCCAGCGCGCCCCGCTCAACGTCGCGCGTCACGACAGCCACGTCGCACCCTTCCGCCACGCCTCCTCCGCCCGCGACGCCAGCAGCCGCGCACGCCGCGGCCAGTCCGGCCGCAGGTGACGCATCAGCCCCCACGCCCGCAACACGTGCGCATACGCCGCCCACCAGCGCGTTGCCGGCGCGTTCCACGCCCCCCCGGCCTCGCGCCACGCCGCCACGCACGTCGCTGCCGCGTCCGCCGGCGCGCCCGCGTCCGTCAGCGCCTCGGCGTCAAACTCCGCCGCCAGGTTCACGATATCCACCGTCGCGTCCCCGCGGCCGGACTTCTCCCAGTCCACCACGCACACGCGATCGCCCTTCAACAGCACCTGCCCCGCATGCAGATCGCCATGCACCCGACCCACGTCTTCCGGTTCCGCAGGGCGGCGCGCCGCCCACTCCTCCAGCCCCGGCCACGACTCCGCCGCCCCCGCGCCCAGCCCCACCGACAGCTCGTCCAGCAACATCGCCGGCGGAATCTCCGTGTGCCCACGCTCGCCCGCCACCATCACCGGCGAGACCCGCGCCAGCCGTGCCACGATCGGCCCGATCACGCCGCAGCCCGCCTCCGCCACCGCGGCGCGCAGCGTCTGGCCGCGCACGAACTCAGTCGCCAGCAGCCCGCGCTGCTCAATCATCCCCAGCGGCCGCGGCACGTCGACCGAGCGGCCGTCCTCGGCCGCACGGCGCAGCGCCGCCAGCAGGTCGAGCTGCGCCCGCGCGCCGCCGCGCCGCGCGATCCGCACGTACGCCCGCGCCCAGCGGTCCGGGCCGCCCCCCAGCCAGCGCCCCTTCAGCCGGCAGACCAGCCGCGACTCGGGCACGTACTTGATCGGCGTGCAGCGCCAGCCGGCGTCATCCCAGCAGCCCGGCCCCAGCCACCGCACCATCCAGATGGCCGACGCCTCGCGCAGCCACTCCTCGCGCCGCAGGCCGCGAACCTCCCGCATCCGCCGATCGCGCGGAAAACGGTACAGGTCGAACCCGCCCGCCCCGCCCGCCACGCGCACCGCGCTGGAATGGTCGCGCTCCGCCGACACGCTCCAGCGCGCATAGACCAGCTCCGGCCGCTCGGCGTCATCGGTCGACAGCGCGTAGCTGATCCGGCAGGCCCGCCCGGGCTGATAGACCGCCTCCATCACCCGGCAGGCGCGCCACGCCGCGCCGTCGTCGCCCCACGCCGCGCGGCAGATCGCCAGCATCCGCTCCGGCGACGCCGACTGCGCCAGCTCCGGCAGCGCCGTATCGCACGGCAGCGCCAGCTCCACGCTCGGCGCGGCAATCATCGCACCCCCTCCAGAACGCCCGCCCCCGGCTCCGTCGGCAGAAACAGCTCGCGGAACAGCCCCGACTCCGCCAGCAGGCTCTCGGCCGGGCCGTCCTGCACGATCCGTCCGGCCTGCACGACGACCACGCGGTCCACGTCGGCCAGCGGCCGCGGGCGGTGCGAGATGATGAGCGTCGTGCGCTCGGCCATGGCGCGGCGCAACGCCACCCGCACGCGCTGCTCGGTGGCGTTGTCCAGCCCGGTGGTCGGCTCGTCGAAGATCAGAATCCGCCCGTTGCGCAATAGCGCCCGCGCCAGTGCGATCAACTGCCGCTGCCCGCCCGACAGCGCCACGCCGCGCTCGCCGACCCGCGTGTCGTAGCCCTCCGGCAGCGAGCGAATCCACTCGTCCAGCTCCAGCAGCCGCGCCGCCGCCTGCGCGTCGGCCAGCGTCGCGCCGTCGCGACCCATGGCGATGTTCTCGCCCACCGTCGTGCCGAATAGCACCGTCTCCTGCGGCACGACGCTCACCTGCCGGCGGAGCGACTCGAGCGTCAGCCCCCGCACGTCCAGCCCGTCGATCCGCACCGCGCCGCGCCCCACGTCGTAAAACCGCAGCAGCAGCTTGATGAGCGTGCTCTTGCCCGCCCCCGTCGGCCCGACCAGCGCCACGCGCTGCCCCGCCGGAATCTCCAGCCGGATGTCCGACACCGTCCAGCCCGTTGACCCGTAGGCGAAGCTGACGTCGTCGAACGTCACCCGCCCCGCGATCGGCGGCGCCTCGATCGCGCCCGGCCGGTCGCGGACCTCCGGCTGCGTCGCCAGCACCGCGCGGATGCGCTCGGCGCAGCCCGACGCCTTGGCCATCTTGGCCGCCGTCTTCGACGCCGACCGCACCGGCTTCAGCAGGTTGTTGAAGTAGGACATGAACACCACCAGCGTGCCGGGCGTCAGCCGCCCCCCGGCCACCTCGTGCACGCCGAAATAGAGAATGCCGCACGTCCCCACCGCGGTCACGATCTGCACCGTTCGCGCCAGCCGGCTTTCAAGCTTCACCATCCGCAGCCCGGCCCGCAGCGACGATCGCCCAAGCCGCGAGAAGCGCTCCTTCTCCGCCTCCTCGCGCGTGAAGGCCTGCACCAGCGCGATCGACGCCAGCACCTCGCCCGCCACGCTGATCAGGTCGCCTTCCTTCTCGCGCGCCTTGCGCACCGCCGACCGCAGCTGGATCGAAATAACCATCGACACGCCCGCGACGATCGGCAGCGCCGCCAGCGCTACCGCCGTCAGCAGCGGCGAGAGCCGCAGCATCACCGCCAGCAGGCCGACCGTCAGCAGCGCCGCCGACGCCAGGTCGAACATCGACTCCACCAGCATGTCGCGAACCATGCTGATGTCGCCCGTCAGCCGCAGCAGCAGGTCCCCGGTGCGGTTGCGTTCGTGGAAGCGCAGCGACAGCGTCTGCATGTGCTTGAACAGCCGCCGCCGCAGCGCATTGCCGATTTTCTGGGCCGTGTTGGCCTCCAGCAGCGTGGCGCCGTAGTCGCTCAGCCCCGAGAACACCGCGATCAGCACCACCGACCCGCAGGCCGCCCACAACAGCGCCACCCGCCCACCGTCCAGCGGCACGACCGTCAGCTTGCGATACTCGGCCGGCGGCGACGGTGCGGCCGGGTTCGCCTCGCCGCGCCGCCCGGCGTGCTCAATCTTCCGCACCACCGCCTGCATCCATGGCTTGGGTTTCTTGCCCAGCAGCACGTGGTCCAGCACCACCTGCACCGGCCACGGCGCGGCGATCGACAGCAGGATGTTGACCAGCGTCGCCGCCAGCGCCGCCGACAGCACCCAGCCGTGCGGCCGCAGCAGCCCGGTGAAATACCAGATCGTCCCCGCGAACTGTCGCAGGTCCAGCGTGCCCCGGGCCGTTTTCAACCGCCAGGCCTTCAAGCCGCGCGCTCCTCCGCACAGGGGATGCCCGGCGGTGTCAGGCTCGTCGCCGCGTCGTGGTCCTCCACGGCGACGAATCGGCCGGACTCCACCGTCGCGGCCGATTCCAGCCAGCAGCCGAGCGTGGCCACGCTTTGACGCACGTCAAAGAGCTGCTGGACTCTTTGACGTCCCTGCGCGGAGAAGCGCGCGGCCTGTTCCGAATTCGTCAGCACGCGGACCAGCGCCGCCGTCAGCCCGGCCACGTCCCCCGGCCCGACCAGCAGCCCGCTCTGCTCGTCGGCGATGATCTCCGGCACGCCCGACAGCCGCGTCGACACGCACGGACAGCCGGCCGCCATCGCCTCCAGCAGCACCGTCGGCAGCGCGTCCATGTTGCCGTCCGCGGCCCGCACGCACGGCAACGCAAACACGCTGGCTCGCCGCAGCGCCTCCGCCACGCGCTCCTGCGGCCAGGCGCCAGCCAGGTGCACCACGTCCGACAATTCCAGCCGCGCAATCTCCGCCGCCAGCGCGTCCCGATCGCGCCCCTCGCCGACAATGTCGCAGCGCGCCAGCAGCCCGCGCTCAGCCAGCCCGCGGCAGGCGCGCACCAGGTGAATGAAGCCCTTTTTCTCGATCAGTCGCCCGACCGCCAGGATCGTCCCCGCCACGCGCGGCTCGTCGCCGCCCGCAAACCGCTCCAGCGGAATGCCGTTGTACAGCACGCGCACCTGGCGCGGCGCGGCGCCCACCGTCCGCGTCAGGTAGTCGGCGTTGAAGCGCGACACCGTGACCGCGAACGCGGCCGCGTCGATCACCCGCCGCAGCCAGCCCGGCTCCACCCCGTCGCGGAAGATGTCGTGCGCGTGCAGCGTCATCGAATAGCTCGGACCGCCCATCAGCCGCGACAGGTGCGCCACGCTGGTCGCGTAGCCGCCGAAATGGCAGTGCAAGTGGCGAATGCCGCGCCGCGCCGCCCAGCGCCGCACCAGCGCGGCCTGCCACACGTCGCGCAGCGTCACGTGCCGCCGGAACCACTCCGTCCCCGCCCGGCCCAGCCCGCGCGCCGACTCGCGCACCGCGCCGCGCAGCGCCTCGCCGAGCTTGCCCGGCTGGTCCCACGCGCTCTCCGGCACATATTCCGCCGCCCGCCGCAGCTCGCTGACGCAGGCGTGAAACCGCCCCTCGCGCGGCAGGCGCAGCGCCAGCACGCGCATCGGCCGCCCCTGCCGCTGGTGCTCCAGCAGCTCGTTGACGATGAACGTCTCCGAATACTTGGGAAACACTTGCAGCAGGTAGCCGATCGCCTCGCGCGGCGACCGCGCCGCCGCGCCGTCCGACCTCTCCACGCGCTCGGCCGCCCCCCCATCACGCCGCATGCGAGGCCTCCTGCGCCGCGATCGGCGCGCGAACCGCTTCGTCGGCCAGCGCGCGAATCTCCGCAGCCACGTCCTCCCAGCCGCGCCGCAGCCCCACCGGCCGCGCCACGCCGCCCATCTGCCGCCGCAGCAGCGGATCGCGCCCCAGCCGCGACAGCGCCGCTGCCAGTTCGCCTGCGTCGCCCGGCGTGACCAGCAGCCCCTCGCGCCCGTCCGTGATGACTTCGGTGATCTGTCCCAGGCGACTGGCGACCACCGGCAGCCCGGCCGCCAGGTACTCGTACAGCTTCAGCGGCGAGAAGTAAAAACTCTCCAGCGGCAGGTAGGGCGCCACCGCCAGGTCCATCGCCGCCAGCAGCCGCGGCACGCGCGCATGCTCCGCACCGCCAAAGAACGTCACGTGCCGCGCCAACCCCAGCCCGGCGGCCCGCGCCCGGTAGTGCTCGAGCAGCTTGCCCTCGCCCACCACCAGCAGGTGCGCGCCCGGCAACTCGCGCCGCGCCGCCGCGAACGCCACCAGCAGCAGCTCGACGCCATGCCACACCTTCAGGCTGCCGACGAAGCCGATCACCAGCGCCTCGCCGGGCACGCCCGCCTCGGCCCGCGCCGCCGCCCGCTCCGGCGCCCGCGCGAACAGCTCGCGCTGCACCCCGTTCGGCACCACCACCACGCGCTCGGGCGAGACCCCGACGCTCTCGATGACGTGGTCGCGCAGCGGCGCCGACACGGTCATGACCCGGTCGGCCGCCAGCAGCGTCTGCCGCTCCACCTCCAGCGCCAGCGACCGCAGCCCGGAATCGCGAAACCGCGCCGATTCCTCCGCCATCGGGGCGTTCATCTCCACCAGGTAGGCCGCACCGCGCGACCGCGCCCAGCGCCGCGCCGCCGTGCAGAACAGTGACAGCCGCTCCACCACGACCCGCGCCGCGCCGGCGTCCGGCTCGCCCGCGGCCAGCCCCGCCGCCAGCCGCGCGTCGTACAGCATCTGCCCGACGTCGCTGCCCAGCCCGCCGCCCGCGCCGCCGGCCTCGGCCCAGACGCGCAGCAGTTCCGCCGATTCGCGCGCCGCGCGGCCGAACCCGGTCTCGATCTGCCGCGCCGGATGGTCGTCCGGCAGTCGCCCGCGGGCCGCGACGACCGACAGCGCCACGCCCGTGTCGGCCAGGGCGCGCGTGATGGCGCGGACGTGCTCGCTCGCCCCCTTCGTGCCGTCGAGCGGAATCCCCAAATCGTTACACACATACAGCCATGGCGTCACGGCACGTTCCTTCCAGCTCCGACAGGCGCTCGACCACGCAGCTCAGTCCGTCCACGTTGATCGCCGAGCGACCCGCCGGTCGCGCGCAGCACAGCAGCCGCTCTACCGCCGCGCGGATCGTCGCCGGCGTCGCGGTGTCCGGCTCGAGATAGTCGCACAGCCCCAGCGCCGCGAACCGCTCCGCCCGCATGTACTGCTCCCGCCGCGGTTCCGTCCGCGGAAACACCAGCATCGGGCGCTCGGCCGATAGCACCTCGATCATCGTGTTGTAGCCCCCCATGCACAGCACCAGGTCCGCCTGGCGATACTCGCAGAACATGCACGAGCGGCAATCGTCGAACGTCACCTGCGGCAGCCCCGCCGCCTGCCGCCGGAACTGCTCCGCCGAATCGCGCGGCAGGTCCGGCCCGCCGATCACGGTCGTGTGCACCGGCGCCCCGCCGACTTCGTGCGGCGCGTCCCGCAGGTACAGATCGATCAGCCGATGCCCGTCCGTCCCGCCGCCCACCGTCACCAGCACGCGCCGCGCCGCGCCGGCCGCGCGCGGCAGCACCCCGTGGTCGCACGGCCGCCGTGCAATGTAGCCCACGTACCGCAGCTTCTCGGTGATCTCGTCCGGCAGCTCGTAGGCCTCGGCCACGTCGAACACGCTGGCGTCGCCGTAGACCCAGATCTCGTCGCACAGCCGCGCCAGCGATTCCACGTGCCGGCTGCGCTGCCACTCCGCCCGCGTCCGTTCCGGGTCGTCCTCGATGTCGCGCATCCCGAAGATGACGCGCGTCGCCACGTGCCGATCGCGCACCAGCCGCAGCGCCGTCTCGGCCTCGCCCGCCACGCCGGTGGGTGACTTGTCGATCAGCAGCACGTCCGGCCGATAGCTCGCCGCCGCCGCCGTCAGCAGCGACGAGCGAATCGAAATCACGTCCGCGAAGCTCACGTCCAGCGACTTGGCCGCGTAGCGCCGATCCGCCCGCTTGCACAGCGCCGGAAGCTTGATGTAATCGACCCGCTCCGGCAGCGCGAATTGCCCGGCGTGCAGCGATCCGCTGGCCACCAGCACCCGGCAGTCGCGCAGCCCGGCCGCGGCCTGCTCGGCGATCGCCAGCGTCCGCCGCAGATGGCCGATGCCCACGCTGTCGTGACACACCGCCAGGATGCGCATCTCTGCGTCCTCTCGTCTCGCCACGCCGTCAGTGACCGACCAGCAGCGCCACCAGCGGCACGATGTCCGCCGCCGTCACCTGCCCTTCGCCGGTCAGGTCCGAGCGGCACCGTTCGCCCGGCAGTCCGCCGCCCAGCAACACGCCGACGAAGTTCTGCACGTCGCCGCCATTGATGGCGCCGTCGTTGTTCACGTCGCCCGCCACGCCGCCGAAGCCGATGGAGAGCAGGAACGGGGCCGACACGGTCGCCGGCGGAAGGGCGCTGTCCGTGACCTGAACCGAGAAGGAGAATGGCCCGCAGGCAGAGGGAGAGCCAATCAGGTTGCCGTCGGGCTGCAGGCTCAGGCCGGCCGGAAGCGCCCCCCCGGCGACCGCAAAGGCATAGGGCGGCGTGCCGCCGCTGGCGGCGATCGTCTGCGCATAGGCCACGCCGGCGCTGCCCGAAGGCAGCGGCGACGGCGTCGTGATCGACAGCGGCAGCGGCAGCGTCAGGCTGTAGACGGCATTGGCCTTCTCGTCGCCGATGAAGATGATCTTGTTCGTCTCATCAACCGCGACCGCCTCGAACGTCTGCAGCGGCTGGCCCGGGTAGGCGTCGCGCGTCCAGACCAGGTCCTGCTGCCCCAGCAGCGCGCCCGCCAGCGAGTAGACCGCCAGCCGATTGTGCGGCGCCGTGACGCTCACCGGGTCCGACTTGGCCACGACCAGCAGGCACTCCTGCGTGATCGCCGGGTTCGACAACAGGAACTGCGCGAACGCGGCCGAAATCACCGTGAGCCCGCGCGACCGCACCAGCGTCGCGAACTGCGTCCCGCCATACGTCGGCGGATTGACGTTGTTCCACCACTGCAGCACGTCCGGGTTCGCCAGCACGTAGAAGCGATTGGTCGCCGGGCCGTACGCGATGTCCGCCGGGCGCGTCGCGCCGATGCCCACCGCGCTCAGCACGCCGAAGCTCCCCGGCAGACCCGTCGTCAGGTCGAGCGTGGCGCGCGTGCTGCCGCCCAGCGTGAACTGGTCCTCCTCGACCGTCACCAGCGTGCTGGCGCCGGCCCCGTACCCGCCCACCGAGCTGTTGAACGTCAGCCCCTCCGGTCCCCACAGCTGGTTGTTGGGCAGACTCGGGGCGGGGTTGCTCACCGGCATCGCAATCGCGTGGTCGAAGGTCAGCGTGCCCAGGGCGTCGGTGTTGTAGATGGCGATCTGATTGTGCGTTTCGTTCCAGTCGCCCGCGACGTACAGCTTGCCCGCGCGATACGCCAGCCCTTCCGGCGCCAGCGCCGGCGGGTTGCTCATCGTCACGCCCCCGCCCACCGTCGCGAACCACGGCTCGCCCGCGCGACTCGGCAGCTCGTGCTTCACGTCGCGGCCGCGCGCCGACCACGTCCGCCCGGCGATCGGACCGCTCGCCGTGCCGACCACCGTCGTCACCGGCTTCAGCGCATAGACCGCCCGTGCCGAGTCGTCGCCGATGTACATCACCTGGTGGACCTCGTCGACCGCGATGCCCTGAAATGTATGCGGACCGGGAGCGCCGCCGCCGCCGCTGCCGTTGTCGTACGACAGATCGACGAACGACGCGTCCTGCTCCGCGCCCACCGGCGTGCCGTCCGCCCGGTAGACCGACAGGCGGTTCACCACCGGCGGCACCGCGGCGGGGTTCTCCGTGCTGACCGCGACGATGATGTCGCCCGTCAGCGTCAGGTCGCCCGTCAGGAAGCGCCCGAACTGCTCCGAAACCACGCACATCCCGCGCGTGCGCGTCGGCAGCGCCCACGACAGCCCGATCGGATTCATGTTGGCGTCGTAGGCGGTGATCGTGTTCGGCGACCGCGCCATCACATAGAAGCGCTGGGATGCCGGGGCGTAGGCGATGTCCTCTGGAAACGTCACCGTAGACAGGCCCCCCAGCGCGCCCGTCGTCGTGTCGACCGTCGCGAACGTGCTGCCGACGCCATTCTGCTGGTTATCCACGCTCACCAGGACGCTGCCGCCGGCGCCGATGCCGGTCGCGCCGGTGTTGAACGTCAGCCCCTCGGCGCCCCACCACTGGTTGTTGGGCGTGCTCGTGGGGGGCGGCGTCGTCAGCGGCTCTTTGAGCGCATGGTCGAACGTCAACCCGCCCCAGGCGTCGGTGCTGAACACCGCGATCTGGTTCTGCGTCTCGTTCCAGTCGCCGCTCACGTACAGCTTCCCTGCCCGAAACGCGATTCCTTCCGGCCGGAGATTCGGCGGCTCGATCAGCAGCTCCACCAGCGGCGGGTTGTACAGCGTCGAGAACCACGGCTCACCCGAGCGACTCGGCAACTCCGGCTTCACGTCATATCCGATCGCCACCCAGCCCCGGCCGAACAACGTGCCCTCCGAGTACCCGGTGACCTGCACTCCCGGCGCCGCCGCCGTAGCCAGCGCCACAACGCTGCACGCCACGCCCCGGCGCGTCCATCGCTTCCAACTCCGCGCGTCGTTCTGCACGTCAGCCACCTTTCTGATCTGCAACGGTGCACTCACTCGCGTGATCTGCGCCGGACACGTGCGGACCGGCACGCCCGTGTGGCACGCGCCGTGCCGCGCAACGAATTCGGCGCCGCGGTCCCGATTGGCACAGTGCTAAGTTGCAACGAGCACGGAGATTAGAAGTCGAGGCGCAGCGCGGAGCGCGCCGCGCGTGCGAGGTGCGCGGCCACGCACACTCTGCCAGCGCCTGCACGGCGCGTGTGCGACGTTGCACGTCGGACACCGGGCCGGGCCCGACCCGGCGCGCAGCCGAATCGAATCACCCTCAACGAGTGGGCGCTCGCGCGGCGGAACGGAACTTGCCCACTCTCTGGCAGAGCGGCCAACCGGCAGCCACCGTTGCGTGTGCCGTAACTATTGTGTCCGTAATATTTTAGTCACTATTGTTGTTCGCCGAGGCGCCGCTCGCTCTGCCTTGAGTTACGGGACGCATGTGCGTACACGCACGTTTACCATGTGTTACCATGCACAGATGGTGACGGGCGATGCAGCCCGACGTGAGTCGTAGATGTCGCGCATTCGCTGGTACCACTTCTTCTTCTTGCTGGCGGCGATCGACGTGGTCGTCATCGGGTTCTCGCTGGAGTGGCATCGGCGGACGGTCGTGAACGTCGAATGGCTGAGCGAGGCGTCGCATGACATGGACGCCGTGACGCGCTGGCTCCAACGCGCCCAGCAGGGCGTGCTCGAGCTCGGCGAGCCGGGCAATGACCTGTTCGCCTCGCGCGACCTGACCCGCGAGCGGCGCCGGTTCGCCGCCGCGCGCGTCCGCATGGAAGCCACCGTGGTGGCCGGACGGCAGTTGCGGTTGAACGTGGTCACGCTGGACCAGTTCGTGACCCAGATGAACGACGCCTCGCGCCGCGTCTTCGACGCCTACGAACAGTCGATCGACTCCGCGCGCTCGGCCGACGAACGGCACGTGCAGCTCGGCCAGGCCGGCCAGGCCATGGCTTCGCTCGACCAGGCCCACCTGCGGGCCTTGCGCTGCCTCGGCCTGCTGACCGCCCGGGCGGGCAATGAACGGGCGTCGCTGTTCCAGCGACTCGAGGCCGAGCTGGGCGACCGGCTGATCATCGAGCGCTACTTCATCGCCGCGGTCGTGGTCATCCTGCTCGGACTGCTCTACTTCGGGCAGCGCATGCGCCAGGCCGTCGCGGCCCTTGAAGCCGAACGCACGCGGGTGGAGGAAGGACGCCGCGAACGACTCGCGGCGATCGGCGAGCTCTGCTCGTCTGTCGCGCACGGCATCCGCAACCCGCTGGCCGCCATCCGCAGTTCCGCGCAGCTCTCGCTCGAGCTCGACCAACTGCGGCCTGACGCGCGTTCGCGCCTCCAGGACATCCTCGACGAGACCCGCCGCCTGGGCGACCGCGTGACCGGGCTGCTCAACCTGGCGCGCGTCAACGCCGGCGCGTTTTCGCCGCTGTCGCTCAACGACGTCGCCGGCACGGCCGTGCGACAGGTCCGCCCGGAGATCGACCGGCTCGGCCTGCGGCTGGAGCTCGATCTGCCGCCTCAAGATGTGCCCCTGCGCGGCGACCGCCGCCAGCTCGAGCAGGTGGTCATCGAGCTGCTGTCGAACGCGATGGAACATTCGGCGCGCGGTGGAACGATCGCCGTCCGCTGCCTGCCGCCCAACGGCGACGGCAACGCCCGCCTGTGCGTCGAGGACGACGGTCCGGGCATTCCGCCCGAAATCCGTGAGCGCGTCTTCGACCTGTTCTTCAGCACCAAGCCCACCGGAACCGGCATCGGCCTGGCGACCGTCAAGCGCATCGCCCGGCTGCACGAGGGCGACGTCGCGGTCGATTTCCCGGTCCACGGCGGCACCCGGTTTACCGTCAAGCTCCCCGCTCAGCCCGCCGCGCTGAACGGGGATGCCAGCCATCGGAGCGGCCCTGCCGAGTAGGACGACGTCCCATGCCACGCATTCTGATTGTCGAAGACGAACGCATCCTTGCGAAGAACTTCCGCGACAAGCTGCGCGCCGCCGGGCACGACGCCAGCGTGTCCCACTCGGCTGAGGAAGCGCTGTCGGTCTGCGGAAAGCTGATGCCGGACGTGGTCGTGCTCGACCTGCGCCTGCCCGACGCCGACGGGCTTCAGCTTCTGCCGCGGCTGCGCATCGAGTCGCCGTCGACCGCCGTCATCGTCGTTACCGCGCACGGCAGCGAGCGCATCGCCGTCGACGCCATGAAGGCCGGCGCCGCCGAATATCTCTCCAAGCCGGTCGACCTCGACGAACTGCTGATCGTCGTCAACCGCGCCGTCGAGCAGCAGCAGCTGCGCGACAGCCTCTCGTTCCTGCGCGGGCGCGAGGAGGAAGACAGCGGGCTGGAGCGCATCGTCGGCGATTCGGCCGCGACGCGCAACCTGAAGGAGACCCTCCGCCGGCTGACCCGGGCCGACATTCTCAGCCTGCCGAACCCGCCCACCGTGCTGATCACCGGCGAGACCGGCTCGGGCAAGGACCTGGCCGCGCGCGCGATTCACTACCACGGCCCGCGCGCCAAGAAGCCGTTCATCCACGTCAACTGCACGGCGCTGCCCGACACGCTGGTCGAGTCGGAACTGTTCGGCCACGTCCGCGGCGCGTTCACCAGCGCGTCGCAGGCCAAGCGCGGACTGTTCGAGGTGGCGCACGGCGGAACGATCTTCCTCGATGAGATCGGCAACATGGCGCTCGAGATGCAGTCCAAGCTGCTGCAGGTGCTCGAGTCGCGCGTCATCCGCCCGGTCGGCGGGACCGACAGCCGCCCGATCGACGTGCACATCATCGCCGCCACCAACCGCGACCTGGAGCGAGCCGTCGCCGCCGAGGAGTTTCGCCGCGATCTCTACCACCGGCTGCGCGTGCTTCAGGTGCACCTGCCGCCGCTGCGCGAGCGCACCGAAGACATCCTGCCGCTCGCCAAGCACTTCCTGCGGCTGCATTGCCAGCGGTTCGGCCTGGCGCTCAAGAGTCTCGCCGACGACGCCGCCGCGGCGCTGGCGCGCTGCGAGTGGCGCGGCAATGTCCGCGAGCTGAGCCACGTCGTCGAAAGCGTCGTCCTGCAGGTCGATGGGGCGGTCATCCAGGCCGAGGATCTGAAGCTCGAGCCGGCGAGCGCCCCCGGCGCCCACCTGCAACTGAGCCTGCCGGGCGGCCGGCTGATCGAGATTGACTTCGATCGTGGCGAGCCGAAACTCGAGGAGATCGAGCTGACCATCTTGCAGGCCGCCTTCGAACACACGCGCCACAATCTCAGCCAGGCGGCCCGCTCGCTGGGCATCACGCGCGAGGCTTTGCGCTATCGCCTCAACAAGTACAGCGAGGCGGTGCAGCATGGCGCCTGACGGGGCACGCGGGCGCATCGCGCGGGCGCTCACGGCGGCGCTGCTGCTGCTTGCCCGGGCCGCCGCCGCTGCGCCGCCCACGATCTGGACCGATCCGGCCGGTGACGCGCTCGTCCGCCGCACCGACGTCGGCAACAGCGGTACCATCAATCCGCAGCAGCACCGCCTGCCCGACATTCTCGAGACGCGCATCGGCCGCTTCGCCCCCAACGAGCCCGAGTGCAACCTCTTTCTTGGCGCCTGGTCTACGTCCGGCGGCTTCATGCGGCTCGATGTCGTGCTGGCCGGGCTGATGAACCCGCCCGGCCCGCTCGGCTACGACTCCAAGTGGCCGGTCTATGCCCCGTTTCTCTACGGCCCGAACGCCGTCTTCGGTTTCGTCGAGGTCGACATGGACAACGACTTCGACACCGGCGGCGAGGCGGACGCGCCGCAGTATCGTTACCTGGGCGCCCTGGGGCGGTTCGGCGGCACGCCGGCCGGCATCCTCTCGGAACGCATGGCGTACGACGCAAGCTGCCTGGACGGCGACCTGCTCACGGGTCCGGCCGTCGAGCGCAGCGGAGAAGAGTTCCACCTAGCCTTCCTGGCCGAGGAGGTCGAGTGGATTGAAATCCGCACCGAGAAACCCGGCGGCAACCCCGGCCTGTTCGAGTCGGGCGAGGAGTGGTGGCTGCACGGCCGTCTGTGGCACCGCGCCCACGGGTTCGAGGACTTCGCCACGATCTGTCCGGCGCGCAACGGCCGCTACGAGCCGGACGTGACCGTGCGCGTCCGCCACGACTCGGTCAGCGATCGCACCACCTTTTCGCTGGTCTATCCGCTCACGCATGCCGCGGCCGCCTCGATGAACGATCCGCCCGGGGGATACGAGCCGCTCAACGGCTGCGATTACGATCGCAACTCCATCGAGGAGGCGCTCTCGGGCCTGAAGAGCAGCGCCGCCGCTGCGGGTCCCTATGACCGCATGCAGCCCGGCTTTCAGTTCATCGCCGGCTGGGAGTTCAAGAACATCTCGGCCCAGCTCAACGCCGACGCCTGGCGGATCGACGCGCTGCTCGGCACGGCCTATCCGGTCGAGCCGCTGGTCTCCGACACGTTCATCTGGACCGACGCCCAGCCCAATTCGTGCTTCGGCGATTTCAACGGCGATGGGGTGCTCGACTCGGCCGACCTCGGGCTGCTGAACGCCTACATCGCCGACCATGACGGCGACCCGCAGTTCGACTCCGACGGCGACGGCGGCAACGGCCAGCTCACCGTCCCCGATTTCGCGCAGCGATTCTGCCTCTACGACACCAACTACGACGGCATCGTCCAGGCGACCGACGCCGTTCTTCTCGGCGACCTCGACATCAACCAGGTCGTCGATCTGGACGACGTGGACGACTTCGTGCGGGCGCTGGTCGATCCGGCCGGGTATCCGCCGTCGCACGCCGGCTGGTCGCCCGTCCCGCGCGGCGATTTCAACGGGGACGGCCGGCTGGACGGCGCCGACATCGCCGGTTTTTGCAATCGCATCATTGCCGGTCCGTAGCGGTCCACCGGCTGTTTCGCACGCGCCAGCGGGGTTCCGTGCCGTCCGGCGGCGCCCGGCGCCGGGTCAACCCACGGTGTGAGTTGTGATCCGGAAATAGCGGCGAACCGGGCTTTGACGGGCGGGTCCGAGTTGGTAGATTAGTATGCAACGACTCGGGTCTGCTCGACAGGTGAGATGACGGCGCGCTCGCACTCATTTCGTGGGCCATCTCCGCCGCCCTGCGCAGCGGCGTTCACCATTGTTGAACTGCTGGTCGTCATCAGCATCATCTCCCTGCTGATGGCCATTCTGCTGCCGGCGCTTCAGGCCGGGCGCCACGCCGCACAGGACCTCAAGTGCCGCGCGAACCTGCGCGCGGTCGCGGTGGACTTCGTGCAGTTCGCCGACCCGACCGCCGGTCGCCGCCGCGGCGATAGCGAGGTCTTCGGCCCCAAGGTTTTCCGGCTCGACGACTTCCAGGAAGCCACCTACCGCATTGCCGAATTCTGGGATGGTCCGGCGAGCAAGAGCGAACCGATCAACCCGCTGCAACAGCCGATGATGTGCCCGTCCGGCTCGAACACGCTCGAGCGCCGCAGCGGCGTCCCGTGCGATTCCGGCGCCATTGCGCCGCAACGCAACGTCAGCGTCGGGTTCAACATGCGCCTGCGGATGCGCACCAAGTCTGTCGACGATGCCTTCTTCCCCGTCAATGCCTTTCTTACCGACAAGGTGCTGCAATTCCCCGATGTCCCGCTGCTGTTCGATGTCGATGGTGAGCAGGCGGTCGATCTGGGCGTGTTGCCCTACTACGCGGCCCCGCCGCTCTCCTGCCCGAAATTCAAGAAGGACGGCACCGTCGAAGGCGACATCTACTCCAGCAGCCGGTTCTGGTTCCCGTCCATGCGTCATCGCGGGCGGATGAACGTCGGCTTCGTCGGCGGACACGTGTTGTCGACGCCCGATCCGCTCGCCGAGGCCTGGTGGGCGTGGGACTACGTCCCCGACCCGCTCTGACGCCCGCGCACCGCTCCTCGCGTCTGTTTCTGCCCCGCAGTCTCCCCGTCGCGCCGATTGCGCCGGCCGATTCTGCGCCCCTCTTGGCGATCAACCGGTTGTCGGCTATCAAGTTACGGGTCGCGCGCGGCGTCGCAACGATCGCCGCGCGAATCGACCGCATGGCACACGACTTGCGTGCTGTGCATCGTTGTTCGCGGCGTGCCGGCACGGCCAGTCCAGGCGGTGGCGCACCTGCGATTGGCGTGGTCAATGAGCCTGTCTCCCCAACGCGGCCGCCGCGCTGCCTGGTATTCCGTCATTCCGCGCGGCCGACTGGCCGGCGCACTGCTGCTGCTGTGCGCCGCCCGCGCGGCCGGGCAGAGCGCGCCGACGACCACGGCGCCCGCCGGCCGCGGTGACGACACCCGCTGTCTGAATTGTCACGGCCAGGCGCACATCACGCGCCTCTCGGAGGCCGACCGCCTGACCATGGTCACGCCGGCGCCCGCCGGGCAGGCGCGCGCCCGGAGCGACGCCAGCGGCCTGCTGGTCGACGTCGCCGCGCGGCAGAACGATGTCCACCGCGAGGTGGCCTGCACGGCCTGCCACGTCGACGCCCAGACGCTGCCGCACGCCGCGGTGCTCAGGCCGGCGCAGTGCTCGGCCTGCCACGTGCAGCCGGCCGCCGACGTGCTGCAGAGCGCGCACGCCGCCGCGGCGCTGCGGCCGGGCGTTCGCGCGCCGGTGTGCGGCGACTGTCACGGATCGCACGACATCCGCCCGCGCAGCGATCCGAAGTCGCGCATCTATCCGCAGAACTCGATCCACATCTGCGGCGACTGTCACGCCCGGCATGCCGCCGCGCCCGGCTCGCACGACGGCGCCGGACAGGTCAGCCGTTATCTCGACAGCGTGCACGGCCGCGCCATCGCCCGCGCCGGGCTGGTGGTCGCCGCCACCTGTGCCGACTGCCACGGACATCACGACATCCGCCCGGCCAAAGATCCGCGCTCGACCGTTCATCACGATCACGTCGTCACCACCTGCGGCCGGTGCCACGTCGGCATCGAGAGCGCCTTCGCCGACAGCGTTCACGCCACCGCCAAGGCCGATCCGCGCTCGCGCCGCCAGCCGCCGGTCTGCAACGACTGCCACTCGGCCCACGCCATCACCCGGGCCGACGCGCCCGGTTTTCTGCGCGACATCACCGCCGAGTGCGGCACCTGCCATTCCGAGCTCTACCGCACCTACCGCATGAGCTATCACGGCCAGGTCGAGGCGCTGGGCGGCGGCCGCGTCGCGCGGTGCAGCGACTGCCACGGCGCCCACAACATCCGCCCGCCCTCCGATCCGGCCTCGTCGCTGTCGACGGCCAACATCGCCAACACCTGCGGCCGCTGTCACGTGCAGCTCAAGAATGCCGCGCCGGCCGTACGCGCCAACTTCGTCCGCTACGCCCCGCACGCCGACTATCGCGACCGGCAGGCCCACCCGGTGCTCTACTACATCTGGCTCTACTTCATGGTGGTCATGGGCATCACCTTCGGCTTCTGGGGGCTGCATTCGATCCTGTGGTATCTCCGCGACGGCATTCAGGCCCGCCGCGACGGCCCGCGCCCGCCGCACGCGCCGGCGACATTCGAGTACCGCCGCTTCCGCGCCTGGCACCGCTGGACCCACGTGCTGGTCATCGTCAGCTTCTTCGGGCTGACGCTCACCGGCCTGCCGCTCAAGTTCAACGATCACCCCTGGTCGCGCGGCTTCATGCGCGCCGTGGGCGGGGCCCGCGCCGCCGGCGTTCTGCACCGCTGTTTCGCGCTGATGGTGCTCGCCTACCTGGTGATGCACGTCATCCACCTCTGGACGCAGCGCCGCGGCGACGGGCGCACCACGCTGATGCAGCGCGTCTTCGGCCCCAACAGCCTGGTCCCCAACGCCGCCGACTGGCGCCAGTTCACCGCCATGGTCCGCTGGTTCTTGGGGCGCGGAGCACGCCCGGCCTTCGACCGCTGGACCTACTGGGAGAAGTTCGACTACTGGGCCGACCTGTTCGGAACCGGCATCATCGGGCTGTCCGGGCTGCTGTTGTGGTTCCCCGAGGTGTTCTCAAACTTCCTGAGCGGCTACTGGTTCAACGTCGCCACGGTGGTGCACGGATACGAGGCGCTGCTGGCCGCGGGCTTCATCTTCTCGATTCACTTCTTCAACGCCCACCTGCGCCGCGACAAGTTCCCGGTCGACCGCGTGATCTTCACCGGGCGCATCACCGAGGAAGAGTTCCGCGCCGAGCGCCCGTTGCAGTGGGAGCGCCTGACGGCGTCCGGCGACCTCGAGCAGTTGCGCGTCCGCCCCGCGCCGCGCTGGATCGGGCGGGCCGCCACGGTGGTGGGCGTGCTGGCGCTGCTGGTCGGTTATCTTCTCATCGGATTGATCATCGGGGCCGGGTTGAACTGACCCGGGTCCGTGCGGAGGTCGTTGCAGCATGTCTTCGGTCGAGAATTCAACGCCGCCTGCCCCGCTGCCGCATCGCCCGTGGTGGGTGCCGTTCACCACGCTGGGGGTCGTGCTGGCGCTGGTGGGGCTGTGGATGGTCTACTGGGCCAAGGACGGGCGCTTCCAGATGGTCGGCGCCATTGCGCTGGCCGGCGCCGGCATCGCGCTGACGGGCGTCGCGCTCAGCAACTTCCGCTGGGGCCGGGCGATCATGGGGGTGTCCGGGCACCGCTCGGCCTGGTTCCCGTGGCTGTTCACGACGCGCGGCTGGGCGCAGGCGGTCGTCATCAGCCTGGCCTTCGGCACGATCGGCTTTGGCGAATACACCATGCACCCGGACTTCTGCCAGAGCTGCCACATCATGCAGCCCTATTACCAGGCGTGGCACGACTCGACCCATCGCGGCGTCAAATGCACCGACTGCCACTTTCTGCCCGGCCTGCAGAACACCCTCAAGGGCAAGTGGGAGGCCAGCTCGATGCTGGTCCGCTACCTCACCAAAACCTACGGCTCGATGCCGCACGCACAGATTCAGGACGCCAGCTGCCTGCGCTCGGGGTGTCACGCCAAGCGGCTGCTCGAGGGCAAGATCAACTGGAAACTCGAAAAGCCCAACGGCGCGATCGTCAACATCAACTTCGACCACAAGCCGCACCTGACCGAGCTGCGCCGCGGGCGGCAGCTTCGCTGCACGAGCTGCCACAGCCAGATCGTGCAAGGCCAGCACATCACCGTCACGGTCGACACCTGCTTCGTCTGCCACTTCAAGGGGCTGGTGCACAACCGCGACCAGGAAGTGCTGGCCGGCTGCACCGGCTGCCACGCCGCGCCCAAGGAGCAGATTCGCCTGGCGACCGGCGTCTTCAACCACAAGCCCTATCTCGACCGCGGCGTGGGCTGCTACAACTGCCACAGCGATTCAATCCGCGGCGACGGGGCCGTGCCGCGCCAGGTCTGCTACAACTGCCACAACAAGCCGCACCAGCTCGACCGCTACGGCGAGACCAACTTCATTCACGAGAACCACGTCAGCAAGCACAAGCTCAACTGCACCAACTGTCACCTCGAAATCGAGCACAGCCTCAAGCCCGATCACGCCCTGGTCTCCGGCACGACCTGCAACCGCTGCCACGAGCAGACCCACGGCGGACCGGCCGAGCTGTATGCCGGCCGCGGCGGGCGCGGCGTGCCCGACATGCCCAGCCCGATGTCGCTGGCGCAGGTCGACTGCATCGCCTGCCACCAGTTCAAGGAGAACGCCGGCGAAACGGCCGCCATCGCCGGGCAAACCTACGTCGCGGCGCAGAAGAGCTGCGACATGTGTCACGGCGACACGCCCGACCCCGCCGGCGGCAAGTACGCCACCAAGCTGGCCGACTGGAAGAAGGCGCTGGGCGAGCGGATCGCTCTGGCGACCGAGTCGGTGCAGCGGGCCGACGCGGCCCTCAAGACGTCGTCGCTGACCGAGACGCAGAAGCTGGAGCTGGCGCGGCTGCTGGGCGACGCGCGGCACAACCTGGCGCTGGTCGAACTCGGCCACGGCGTTCACAATTTCAACTATGCCGTGGCGCTGCTCAGCGCCGCCGCCGAGTGGGGCGACAAGATCGTGCGGAGCTGCGCCGCGCCGGTCGCGACCGCGGCGCCGGCCCCGGGAACGTAGGATTGCGGCGCGGGCGCGTCGGCGCCCGGGCCGCGGGAGAACAACGCGTGCGTCGCGGGTTGGCCATCGGCCCAACGCTGCTGCTGCTGCTGCTCGGCTGCCGCAAGGCTGCGCCCGGCGACGCCGCGCCGCCCGAAGAGGGCGCCGCGCCGGCGGTCGCCTCGGCCCCGGTGGCGCCGCCGGTCGTCGCGTCGCGACCCGAGCATGTGCCGCCCGGCGTCGGATGCATGACGACCGGCTGCCACGCACCGCTGAAGACGACCGCCTTCGTTCACGGCCCGATCGTCTCCGGCAGTTGCGACGCCTGTCACGGCGACCAGCAGCCGGGCCACAAGTTCCCGCTCAAGCGCAGCGGCGACGCCACCTGCACCTTCTGCCACGTCGTGCTGACCGGCAAACCGGTCGTGCACGCCGCGCTCAAGCAGGACGCCGCCAGACCCGGCCGGCCGAGCTGCCTGAACTGTCACCAGCCGCACGGCTCGGCGACGCGCTTCCTGCTGGCCGCCGACACGATCGAGGCCAACTGCCGCCGCTGTCACCCGGCGACCGAGACGGGCAAGTCGCGCCACGGCCCGTTCGCGGCCGGCGCCTGCACGCTCTGCCACGCGCCGCACGAGGCCGACAACAAGTCGCTGACGATTCGCACCGGCGCGGAGCACTGCTTCCGCTGTCACACCGACATGCGGACGCGCGTCGAGCAATCGCGCGTCGTCCATCCGCCGGTGCGCGACGCCTGCACGAACTGCCACTCGCCGCACGCGGCCGAGTTTCCGAAGCTGCTGCGCGCCAGCGGCGCCGAGCAGTGCGCCGCCTGTCATGCCGACGTGGTCGAAAAGGCGCGCACCGCCGTGGCGCGGCACGGCGCGGTCTTCACGGCCGCCCAGTGTCTGAACTGCCATGACGTGCACGGGTCGGCCCAGCCGGCGCTGCTCAAGCAGGCCATGCCTGACGTCTGCCTGACCTGTCACGACCAGCCGCAGAAGGCCTACGACGGGCGGACGATTCCCGAGATGCGCACGCGGCTGGTGTCGTCGGCGTTTCTGCACGGGCCGGTGCGGGCGGGCGAGTGCCAGGCCTGTCACGCGGTGCACGGCTCGAGCAACAGCCGGCTGCTGAAGAAATATTTCCCCGAGACGTTCTACAAGGATTTCGACCTGGCGAACTACTCTCTGTGCTTCTCGTGTCACGACCAGGCGCTGGTCACCGAAGCGCGGACCGACAGGCTCACCGGCTTCCGCAACGGCGACGTCAACCTGCACGCGCTGCACGTCGGGCGCGTCGAGAAGGGACGCACCTGCAAGGCCTGCCACGAAATCCACGGCAGCGATCAGCCCAAGCACCTGGCCGGCTCGGTGCCGTTCGAAGGCGGCGGCTGGGCGCTGCCGATCAACTTCCGCAAGACCGCGACCGGCGGCGGCTGCGCGCCGGGCTGCCACCAGCCGTACGAGTACGACCGCGTGCGCGCGGTACAGTGGAAGCCCGAAGGCAAGACCGCCGGCGCGCCCGCAACTCGGCCCGCGAAGGAGACTCCATGACGCGACTGCATCGATCGTGCCCGCGATTCACCCGGCGCGCCGCGGCCGCCGCGCTGCTGCTCCTTTCGGCCGGCGCGGCGCGGGCCCAGTCGTCTCAGCCCCAGCGTCCGACCTCGGCCACGCCCAACTGCACCAACAACGGCTGCCACGCCGAGGTCCGCAGCTTTCCCGTGCTGCACGGGCCGATCGCCGCCGGTTCGTGCACCGGCTGTCATACGCTGTCGGACGCGGCGGCCCACAAGTTCACGCTCGCCCGGCCCGGGAACGACCTGTGCACCTTCTGCCACGAGCCGCCCGTCGGGACGGTCGTCCACCAGCCGCTCAAGAGCGGCTCGTGTCGCGACTGCCACCAGCCGCATGGCGGCCAGACGCGCGGCTTTCTCGCCGCCGGGACGGTCGCGGCGACCTGCGTCAAGTGCCACAAGGACGTGACCGGCGGCAAAAGCGTCGTGCACGGCCCGGTCGCGGCCGGCGGCTGCGTCGCCTGTCACAGCCCGCACGCCTCGAACTATCCGAAGCTGCTGCTGAAGGAGGGGCGCCAGCTCTGCATTGAGTGCCACGTCAGCACGCAGCAGCAGCTCGAGACCGCCAGCGTGAAGCACAAGCCGGCGGGCGAGAATTGCCTGCTCTGTCACGACGCGCACGCCTCGGCCGAGAAGATGATGCTGCGCCAGGCGCCGCAGCCGCTCTGCCTGAGCTGTCATGCCAACATCAAGTCGACCGTCGAGCACGCCAAGACGCAGCACGGCGCGGTGGTCGAGGGACGGCAGTGTCTCAACTGCCACGAACCGCACGCCACCAATTTCCCGCGCATCCTGCGCAACAACCCGATGGCGCTCTGCCTGGAATGCCACAACAAGCCGATCAAGACGCCGCAGGGCACGGTCGCCGACATGAGCGCCGTGCTGGCGCCCGGCAAGAGCCTGCACGGCCCGGTGGCCCAGAAGAACTGCGCCGCGTGCCACCAGATTCACGGCGGCGATCACTTCCGGCTGCTGACGCAGGAGTATCCGCCCGAGTTCTACGCCCCGTTCAAGGAGCAGAACTACGCCTTGTGCTTCTCGTGCCACGAGCGCGCCCTGGTGCTCGAAGCCAAGACCACCACGCTCACCGGCTTCCGCAACGGCGACACCAACCTCCACTATCTGCACGTCAACAAGGACACCAAGGGACGCACCTGCCGCGCCTGCCACGAAACCCACGCCAGCGACCAGGCCAAGCACATCCGCGACAGCGTGCCCTTCGGCAAGTGGGAAATGCCCATCCGCTTCGAGAAAACCGAGACCGGCGGCTCGTGCGCGCCGGGCTGTCACGTACCCTACGCGTACGACCGCAAGTCGCCGCGCAGCTATCCTCCGGCGACCTCGCCCGCCAAGTGGCCCGCCGTTCCACCCACGGGAGGTGCTCCATGACTCCGCCGTCCGTCGGCCCCGTTCGACCCATGAAGTCCGTCGCGCACCGCGCCGCCTGCGTCGTCGCGCTGCTGACCGCCGCCGCCGGCGCCGCGCCGCGCAACGTCAAGATCGGCGACCCCATCGGCCGATTGCAGGCCAGCGACATCAACAACCTGGCGGTCGACACCGACGCCTGGCGCGGCGGCCCGGCCGTCTGGATCTTCGTCAGCGCCGAGCAGACCAGCTCCGAGAACGCGCTGGCCGATCTCCAGGCGGCGCTCGACGAGCTGGTCGGCGCCAAGGTGCACGCGGTCGCCATCACCACCGACGCCGTGCAGCTGCCTTACTTTCGCGAGCTGATCGCGCGGCGCAACCTGCGCGTCCCGGTCGTGCTCGATGCGGCCCGCGACGCCTACGGCCGCATCGGCGTGATCGTCCTGCCCACGACGCTGGTGACCGACGGCGATGGGAAGATCGCCTACATCCTCGCCGGGCACGACCTCGAATATCGCCGCGCCGTCGCCGCCGACCTGGCGCTGCTGGCCGGGCGGATCTCCGCCGACGAGCATCGTCGCCGCATCGCCACCACGCAGCCGCCCGGCGCCGGTCCGGCCGACAACGCCGCGCGGCTCTGCCGCACGGCCGAGCTGATGGAGGCCCGCGGCCTGACGCAGGAGGCGATTGGCGAGCTGAACCGCGCCATCAGCCTCGACCCGACCTGCGACACCGCCTACCTGCAGCTCGCGCGGATCCGCGCCCGCAGCGGCGACCTGGCGACGGCCGAGAAGCTGATCGCCGACGTGCTGCGGCGCAACCCGGCCCAGCGAACCGCCAAGCTCGAGCTCGGCACCGTGCGCTTCATGCAGGGCAAGTTCGACGACGCGGCCGCGCTGCTGCAGGAATCGCTGGTTCTGAACCCCGATACGGCGCGGACCCACTACTGGCTCGGCCGGGTCTATGCCGCCAAGGGCGACGCCGCCCAGGCCGCCGAACACTTCCGGGCCGCGGTCGAAAAGCTCGTCCCGGACCTGGCGGCAGCCAGCAGTCAGCCGGCGCGGCCCGCCAAATGACGCTGCCGCGGGGCGGTTTGCGGCATAGAATGATCGGGCTCCAGAGTTGATGCGCGTGCGGTTTGCAACCTGTGCCACTGTGGCCGGCCTGGTCGTCGGGCTGGTCGTTTTGTCGGGTTCCAGCGGCTGTCCGGCCGGCGGGGTTCTCGGCGGCGGAATCGGCGGCTCATCGGAACTGGTCGGCGCCGACGTCTGCCGCGGTTGTCATCACGAAATCCACACCGCCTGGTCCGGCTCGCGTCACGCGGCCGCGCTTCAGTCGCTGGTCGACGCCGGTCAGAGTTTCAATCCCTCCTGCCTGCCGTGCCACACCACTGGCTACGGTGCGGGCGGGTTCGTCTCGCCGGTCGCCACGCCCAAGTTCGGCGGCGTGCAGTGCGAGAGCTGCCACGGCAGCGGCGCGCGGCACGTCGGCACGCGCAACCCGGCCGACATCGTGCGCGTGCCCGGCACGGTGGTCTGCGCCGGCTGCCACACCGGCCCGGCGCGGCCCGAGTTCGACGAGTGGGCGTTGTCGCGCCACGCCTTGGCGCTCGACGACGTTCGCAACAGCCCCGACCGCGCCGACGACTGCCTCCGATGTCACGCCACCGACTACGCCACGCGGCTCCGCAAGAACGAGGCCCGCGCCCTGGTCGGCCTGCCGCCGCTGCCAGTGCCCAGCATTGCCGACGCCGACGCCTCGAACGATCCGGTCGAGTCAGTCGGCTGCACCTCGTGTCATGCGCCGCACGCCTCGGACGCGCCCAGGCAGCTCCGCGTCGCCGGCAGCGGCGCCTGCACCGGCTGCCACGCCGATCCGACGCTCACGCTCGGCGTGCTTCCGCACGCGCCGCAGCAGAACCTGCTGCAAGGCTCCGGCGCTCGCCGGGCGGGAATGTCGATGGCGGTGGAGTTGCTGCCGGGACTGCCGGGCGGACACGGCGCGGCCGGGCTCGAGTCGCTGGGCGGCTGTGCGAAATGTCACGGCGCCGAATCGCGCGTGGCGAACCCGGACGCGGGCAACCCGAACCACACCGGCCACCGGTTCGAGATCGCGTTCACGAATTGCACGCCGTGTCACCCGAGCGACGTCGCCGAGTCGCTTCTGAATGCGCTGCAAACGGAGATCGACGCCCAGATTCCGCCGCTGCGCCAGCGAATCGCCGATGCCCGCGCGCATCCGTTCCTGGTGGAGCCCAACCGGACACGGCTGTCGGCCTGCGAGTTGAACCTCGATTTCCTGGAGCGCGACGGCAGCCACGGCGCACACAACGCGCCCTATGCGCGGCAGATGCTGATCGCGACCGACGCCTTGCTGGATGCGGTGGAGGCCTCGCTGCCGTAGTCGCCGGGAGGTCGGTCGGGCCCGGGACCATGCGCTGCCGAATCCGCCGTTGCGGCCGGTGGGTAATTACGACACCGTGAAGAATTTCACGCAGTTGCGGAAATCCGCGCAGCCATCGGCGGCCTGTGAGTCTGGGGTAGTCTTGTAAGGTATTGTAAATACAAATGTTGCGGCGCTGAATTTTCCTGGATTTCGGCATCGGACTTGCTATTGTTCGTCTTGCGTGATCCGACGCAAGATGTGTCGTCACGCCGGAAGTAACGGGAGGCTCGTCATGACAGCTGAAGTTCGTTCGACCGTCCGACTGACCTTGGGGATCCTGGCCATTGTGGTCCTCGCGATGCCACTGGCATGCCAGATTCCGGGGCCGCAGGGGCCGACCGGGCCGCAGGGGCCCGCGGGTCCAACGGGGCCAACCGGGCCAACGGGGCCGCAAGGCCTGCCGGGGCTCAGCTCGGCCCTCGATCTGCCGGGCACGGTCGTGACGATTCAGGGCGTCAACAACGGCGGCGCGGTGGCGACCGGCCAGCCGTTCAACGTCCAGTTCCGCGTCCGCACGCGCGCGGGGCAGGACATCCCCGTTTCGCAGCTCGATCGCTTTGCGATCCACGTCTCCGGCACGACGTCGCACTATCAGCGCGTCATCCCGGATCAGACCGCCGTCGCCAACATCACCACCCATGCCGACGGGTCGTACACCTACACCTTCCCGGCCAACTTCCCGACCACCTACGCGGCGCCGCTCAATGACTCGGCCTTCTACGGCGCGGCCGACGGCGAACTCACCGGCCAGGCGGTTGGCAACGGCACCTACACCGTGGGCATCGAAGCGCGGCGGACGTTCATGATCGACGGCGTGGGCGTTCGCGACGCCGGCGACGCCTATTTCAATTTTGCGATCGGCGGCGGCGCTATCGCGGCGCACGAGGTGGTGATCGAGTCGAACTGTGCCCAGTGTCACACGAAGATCGCCGTGCACGGGACGAATCGCTTCACCGTCGCCGGCTGCACGTCGTGCCACAACGACGGCGCCGAAGACCGCATCTCCGCCGACGCGGCCAAGGCTACCACCGGCCGCACGATCAACTTCGCGAACATGATCCACTCGATCCACCGCGGGCGCGAGCTGCCCAACGTCGCGGCCACCGCGAACGGGGCCGACCCCTATCGCTACCAGGTCATCGGGTTCGGCGAATCGGTCAACGACTTCTCCGATGTCGCGTTCCCGTGGATGCCCGGCGGGACGGGCTTCAACGAGCAGACGCGCAACTGCGGCGTCTGCCATGACGGCGCCTCGCAGGGAGCGCGCTACTACCAGGCTCCGAGTCGCTCGGCCTGCGGCGGCTGCCACGACGACGTGAACTGGAGCGACGGCACGCACCTCAACAAGTCGCACGCCTCGGTCATCGCCCATACGCTCACCAAGACCGACCTGACGAGCGCGACCTATCGCAACCAGGTCGGCGGCATTCCGCACTCGTTCACCGACGCGCAATGCACCCTCTGCCACGTCGAGGGCAGTTCCCTCGACCCGCGCACGCTGCACCTGCCGCCACTGGCCGATCCGGCGCTCATTAACGGCATCAAAGTCGTGATCTCGAGCGTGTCGGGCGAAAGCGGCGCCGGGTTCTTCCAGGCTGGCGACCACGTCACGGTCATGTTCAACGTGCTCGATCGAAACGACGCGCCGATCAACCTGACCGACGTGTCGACGCTTGCGTTCGTGATGTCCGGCCCGGTCGAGAACTATCAGCGACTGATCCCGCTCAACCCGAGCTCGTCGACGCTGACGGTCAAGGGCAATGGCGGAGTGCCGACGTCCGGAACCGGGCCGTTCACCTACGTCTGCCCGGATGCCCTGCCATCCACCTACCCCGCGCCGTTCAACAACTCGACCAACTTCGTTTACGGCGACGGGTGCGGCGAGCTGTTCGGGCAGGCGGTCAAGAACGGGAGCTACACGCTGACCATTTATGCCGCGCGGCAGTTCACAGTCGACAGCATCACCTATCGCGAGACGTCGGCGCCGGCGCTGGCGAACGTCCGCATCGGGTCGGCCGGCACGGCCAGCGGCTATCCGGGTTACGTGTCTGACGACAAGTGCAACTCGTGCCACGGCGATCTGCGCTTCCACGGCAACGGCCGCAAGGGCGTGCAGGAGTGCGTGCTCTGTCACGCCGCCGGCGCCGAGGACAAGCCGACGCCCGCCATGGGCCAGACGCAGGATGCGACCAACGACACGATCGACTTCAAGGTGATGATCCACAAGATCCACGCGGCCCGCGGGCTGTCGGTCGTGCTGAACGGCGGCAAGTATGACCTGGTCGGGTTCGGCAACAACGTCATCGACTTCTCGACCGCCGAGCTGCCCGCGCTGCCCTACGGGCCGTCGCAGTGCACGGCCTGCCACGAGGGCACCAGCTATGCCGAGCCGCCGGAGTCGGTCGACGTGCGCATCTGGAAGACCGTCTGCCTGTCGTGTCACGACAGCAGCGCGGCGATTGCCCACGTCGAGGTGAACACCTACAAGGCCGAGACCCCGGGCGAGTGGGTCGAAACCTGTGCCACCTGCCACGGGAGCGGCGCCGAGTTCGCGATCGACAAGGTGCACCTGATGGCGCACTGACGAGTTCTCACGCTCGTGCCGGCCAGACCCCGGCACGAGCGGTCCGGCGGCGGGCGGGACGCGATGGCTTCGGCTTTGCTCCCTCCGGCCGTCGGTGTTGATGCGGCGCAGTGTGCGCGGCCCTGGCGCGGTCGCCGTGCACCGCGCCGCAGGCGGTTGACACACCCGGATCGGCGGTTGAGCCGATCACACGGCCCGGGAGCGCCTCCCTCTGCGACCCGGGCCGCGTCGTGCGCTGTGATTGCCGACCGCGCGGCAGGTCAGTATCGTGCTCGCCGAGCGGTCGGACTCTGGCTCCTGGGCGCGGCTTCGAGCGGAGGATTCTATTCGGGTGTGCGCGGGCGCCGCAGCGCGATGGGTGCGGTCCACCGCGTGGCTGGTGGTCGCGGCGGCGGGCTGCGCGCCGGCCGACCGGCTGACCGGGCCGTCGACACCCGCCTCGCCGACCGCGCTCGCCGACCTGCCGCCCGACCGCGTTCAGCCGCCGGCGCCGCTGCCGGTCGCGCGGGGCGCGAAGCCGTTCGCATCGATCCACCCGCCGTTTGCGGCGCGCCGCTGCCGCGACTGTCACCAGGTCCCGCGCGTCTCCGAGCTGGTGCAGCCCTGGTCGGCACGGTGCGGCGGATGTCATCCGCGCGTCTTCGCCGGGCCGGTGCTGCACGGACCGGCCGGCGCGATGGCCTGCAACGCCTGCCACCTGCCGCACCTCTCGACGCTTCCGAAGCTGCTGCGCCAGTTCGACCCGGCGCTGTGTCTGTCATGCCACGAGCCGACGCTCAAGCCGATGGGCGCAGCCCACGCCGACCTGGCGCGGCGCTGCACCGAATGTCACGATCCGCACGGCGGCGCCGACCTGCGACTGCTTCGACCCGGGCACGCGGCCACGGCGCCGGCCAGCCAGCCCGCGCCGCCGGGCGCCGCCATCCCCGTTGAACCGCTCCGGGCCACGCCCGAACCGCGCGGTGCGGCGCCATGAGCGCCGGCGCGGCCCACCCACGCGGCACGCTGCGCCGACGCGCGCGCTGCGCCGGCTGCTGCGGAGTGATCGCGGCGGCGTGGCTGGCCGCTGCGGCGCGCGGCGACGAGCCGGTCAGCACGTCGCAGCCGGCGCCGGCGGAGATCGGTCCGGCCGGCGGCGCCGCGCCGAATTTCTTCTCGCTCGACCGGCTGGACGCGGCCGTCGAAATGGGGGCCGAGTATGAGCAGCGGCGCGTTCGCACCGACGAGCCGTACTACTTCGGCCGGCCGACGCGCCAGACCAATCGCCGGCAGACCTTCGGCGAGCAACTGCTGTTCGACCTGGCGGGATCGACGCCGAACCCGAACGTGCTGAGCCTGGCGGGCAACGTCGGCCTGGGCGGCACGCAGGAGCGCTATCGCGAGCGCTACAACTCGCACACCGACGTCGACTCGAACGACGGGTTTCTCTCCAGCTACGACCTGCACGCCGACCTGCTGCGCGACCAGAAGCTGTCGGGCACGGCCTACGGGCTGCGGACCCGCGACCGCTACACCCGCGCCTTCCTGCCCAGCCTGCGCGAGGAGCGCAGCGAGTATGGCACGGCGTGGTACTGGTCCGACGAGACGCTGCCCATGCAGCTTTCGTATGACCATCGCAACGTCGACCGCACCGGCAGCCGCCGCCGCAACGACGACGAGAACCTCGAGCAGGACGTGCTTCGCTACCAGGCGACCTGGATCACCTCGCGGCAGCACTCGCTGCGGCTGCAATACGAGCACGAGGAGAGCGAAGAGCGCTACGCCGGCTCGTGGCCCGCGATGATCTATGAGAACCGTCGCGACCAGTGGCGGGCCGACGATGAGATTCTGTTCGGCGAACAGTTGCAGCACCGGCTGGACACGGTGGTGCGCGTGCAGGACGAGCGCGGCGACTATGCGCGCGACCTGATCGAACTCGGCCCGCGGCTGTCGCTGCGCCACTCCGACGTGCTGTCGACGCACTACCAGTACCAGTTCACGCGCGAGGAGGTCGGCCAGCTTCAGCTCGACACCCACCGGGCCGACTGGCAGGTCGTGCACCAGCCGATGCAGGATGTCACCGCCACCTACGACTTCTTCGGGCTGTCAGAGCGCGACGCCGAGGAGAGCGAGACGCGCGAGCTGGGCGCGACGGGCGACTGGAGCTTCGCGCGCGACAACCGGCTGGGGCGATTTTCGGCCGACCTGTCGCTGACCGCCGAGTCGGAGCGCACGAACGGCGACGGGCTGCGGGCCGTGGTGGCCGAGTCGGGCGCGTTTCTCGATCCGCTGCCGATCACGCTCAGCCGGCCGGGGGTCATTCCGTGGACGGTGGTGGTGCGCGATCCGACGCGGCTGCGGATCTACGTGCCCGGGTTCGACTACCTGGTGCAGCGGTTCGGCGACCGCACGGTGCTGTTTCGCAACCCGATCGGGCTGATTCCGATCGGCGCGACCGTGTCGATCGACTATCTGGCGCGCGTGCCGCGCGGCGGGCAAGCGCGCGACACGCAACTGGCCAACTTCGGCGTCGAGCAGCAGTTCCGCAATGGCCTGACGCCGTACTATCGCTTCGACTTCCGCAACGACGACCGCAACGTGCCGCACCGCTCGCTGCGCTACGACGACTATCAGCAGAATCGCCACCGGCTCGGGCTGCGGTTTCGCCGCGACCGCGTGACCGCCGGCGCCGAGCTGGAAGTGATGCAGGACGAGATCGACCCCTTCACCGCCGGGCGTTTCTACGCCACGCACGCACTGCTGCGCCAGCCGGCGCGAACCATCGACCTGCGCGCCGACCTGTCGCAGTATCACTTCGACCGCGCCGATCGCGGGACGGCCACGGTGGTCGAGCTGGGCTTCGACGGCCGCGCCGCGCTGGAATCGCGCCTCGACGCGTTTCTCACGGGGACGTATCGCTACGAACACGACGGCACGCGCGGCCGCGGCGTCATCAACGGCGTCGATGTCGACGCCGGGCTGACCTACAAGTGGGGCCAGTTCACGCTGACTGCCAGCATCGAATACGATCTGCTCGACATCGTGCAGTCGCGCGAGGACGGCCTGGGCGTCTGGATTCGCGTCCGCCGCGACCTGCCGGCGCTGCTGGGAAAGTCTCGATGAACCGCGCCACGCCGCCATGCCCGCCTCGCTGCCATCCGCCGCGCGTGCGGTGCTGGTGGCCGTGTCGCTGGCCGGCTGCGCTCGGCCCGCGGGGCTGATCTGGGACGCGAGCGGCACGGCGCGGGTCTTTCCGCCGCCGCCGGACCGCGCCCGGCTGGCGTGGCTGGGGCAGCTGCACGGCCAGGCCGATCTGCGGGCCGCCGTTTCGGGCTGGGAGGGCAGCGCCGCGCGGTCGCCGGGCCGGAGCCGATGGGCGAGCTGTCGGCCCCGACCGGGGTGGCGGTGTCGCCGCAGGAGCGGGTGTTCGTCGCCGATCCGCCCGCCGGCTGCGTGCACCTGCTCGACCTGCGGACGCGGCGGTATCGCGCGCTGCGCAGCGCCGGGGCCACGCCGCTGGTCGCGCCGGCCGATGTCGCGATCGGCGACGGGCGCGTGTTCGTGTCCGACGCCGGGCGCGGGGTGATCGATGTCTTCAGCGAGTCGGGCGACTACCAGTCCACCTGGCCCGCGACGCTCCGCCGCCCGGCCGGTGTCGCGTGGGATGCGGCCCGCCAGCGGCTGTACGTGGTCGACGCGGCGGCGCACGGGTGCGTCGGCTTCTCGGCGGCCGGCGTCGAGCAGGTGCGTTTCGGGCAGCGCGGCGTCGAGCCGGGCCAGTTCAACTTTCCGACCTTTGTCGCATGCGACGCGCGGCTGGGCGTGATCGTGACCGACTCGCTCAACGCGCGGGTGCAGCGCTTCAGCCCGGAGGGCCAGTTCATCGCCACCTTCGGAAAGAAGGGCGACGCCGCGGGCGACTTCTCGCTGCCCAAGGGAGTCGCGGCGGACGCGGCCGGGCACATCTACGTCGCCGATGCACACTTTGAAAACGTGCAGCTGTTCGACGACGCCGGCCGGCTGCTGCTGGCGTTCGGCAGCGAGGGACAGGGGCCGGGCGAGTTCTGGCTGCCGGCCAAGCTGTGTTTCGACGGGCAGTCGCGGTTGTGGGTGGCCGATTCGTACAATCGCCGCGTGCAGGTCTTCCGACTGCTCGACGCGGCGCGGGAGCCGGTCTCATGAGGCGGCAGCGCGTGTGGGGCGGAATGGTGGCGGCGGTGGTCGTGGCGGCGCGCGGCGGCGCGCTGATCGCCGACGACAGCATCGTCGGCTCACCGCACGACCTGTCGTGCCTTTCGCCGCACGCGGTGCGGGCCGTCACCGAAGACCGCGTCTGCATCTTCTGCCACGTGCCGCACAACGCCCAGCCGCAGGCGCCGCTGTGGAATCGCTTCGATCCGCAGCTGCACTATCGCATCTACCAGAGCAGCACCACCGACGCCCGCGTCGGCCAGCCGTCCGGGCCAAGCAAGATGTGCCTGTCGTGCCACGACGGGCTGATGGCGATCGGGCTGGTCGGGCGCGTGCATGCCGGCGACGAGCCGCCAGGCGACCATCCGATCGTGATGACGCGCCGCTTCATGCCGCCGGGCGCGAGCAACCTCACCAACGACCTTTCCGACGACCACCCGATCGGGTTCCGGTTCGACCGCGCGCTGTTCCGCCGCGACGGGCAGCTGCATCCGCCCGAGGCGGTCAGCCGCGAGATCAAGCTCGGCAAGCACGGCGAGGTCCACTGCACGGCCTGTCACGACCCGCACAACAACCGCCTGGGCGACTTTCTGCGAATCAGCCCCGAGCGCGGGGCGCTGTGCCTCACCTGTCACGACCTGCGCGGCTGGCACGACGCGGCCCACGCCACCGCGGTCGCCGCGACCCCCGGTCGACGGGTCGATCCGGCCGAGCGGCTGAAGTTCGCCACGCTCGCCGAGAACGCCTGTGCCGTCTGCCACACGGTGCACTCGGCCGGACAGCCGCAGCGGTTGCTGCGGTTCGTCCGCGAGGAGGACAACTGCCTGAACTGTCACGACGGGGCGATCGCCCGCACCGACATCCTGAGCGAGATCCGCAAGCTCTCGGCCCACCGCTCCGACACGCGGACCGGCGTGCACGACCCGGCCGAGCGCGGCCTGGCGCTGCGCCCGCACGCCGAGTGCGTCGACTGTCACAACCCGCACGCGGCGCGGCCCGAGCCGCTGGTGCGCCTGCGGGCCACCGCGCCGCGCCCGGCCGACGGCGCGCTGCGCGGGGCACGCGGCGTCACGCTGGCCGGGCTGCCGCTCGACCGCGCCCTGTTTGCCTACGAGGTCTGCTTCCGCTGTCACGCCGACCAGGCGGCGCGCGTCCGGTCGGTCATTCCGCGGCTGGTGCAGGAGACCAACACGCGGCGCGAGTTCGAGCCGTACAACCCCTCGTTTCACCCGGTCGCCAACGCGCGGCTGAACCCGGACGTCGTCAGCCTGACCGCCGGGCTGAACGCGGCGTCGGTGATCGCCTGCACCGACTGCCACAACGCGGACGACGCGCGGCGCTTCGGCGGCGCCGGGCCCAACGGCCCGCACGGCTCGCGCTACTTCCCCATTCTCGGCGAGCGCTACGAAACCCGCGACTTCAACACCGAGTCGGCCGCGGCGTATGCCCTGTGCTATCGCTGCCACGACCGCACCAGCATTCTCCGCGACGACAGCTTCCCGCTGCACCGCCTGCACATCGTGGTCGCCCGCGCGCCCTGCTCGGTCTGTCACGACCCGCACGGCGTTCCCGCGTCGGCCGGCCCCAGCAACGAGCACTCCAGCCTCATCAACTTCGACCTGCGCAGCGTCCGGCCCGTCACCACCGGCGCGTTTCAGCCGATCCGCTATCGCGACACCGGCCGATTCTCCGGCACCTGCACCCTCACCTGTCACGGCGTCGACCACGTCAACACCGCCTATGGCACCGGCGCGCCGCCGCGCGGCGGGCGCGGCCTGCTGGGGAGGATCGGCCGATGAAGCCGCTGGTCGCCTTGATCGTGGTCGCGCAGCTCGCGTCGCCGCCGAGCGCCAGCGCGCCGGATTCGCAATCGCCGGCCGAGCGCGCGCCCGGTTCGCCGCTGCCGGTCGCGGCGCCCGTCGTGCCGCAGACCAGCGCCGCTTCAGCGCCGCAGATCGGTACCGTTCCGCCGCCGCGAGACCCCGCCCCGGCGCTGCCCGGCTTCTCGAATTCGCGGCACGACTTCCTCGGCCCGGCCGCGCCGCTGGCGCAGCGCTGCGCGCCGTGTCACGGCTCGCCGCCGCCGCCGGTCTGGACGCGACTGCCGCGCGACGCCCGCGATCCGCGCGGCCAGGTGCTCGCGGGTGCGGAGCCTGCCTGGCGGGTCGCCGACTCGACGGCGCTGTGTCTCTCGTGTCACGACGGCTCGCTCGCGTCGGCGGTCGACTGCGGCGACGACGGGCGCGAGTTCGTCGCCCGCGCGGCGCTGGTCCAGCCGCACCGCGATCACCCGGTCGGCGTCGAGTATCCGCGCAGCGGCCACGACCGCCGCACGTTCCGTCGGCAGTATGCCCCGATCGCGCAGCTCACCGCCGAGGGACGCATCCGCCTGCCGAACGGGCGCGTCGAGTGCGTCTCGTGTCACGATCCGCACAACGCGCTGGGCATTCCGGGCATGCTGGTGAAGTCCGACCGGCGGTCGGCGCTGTGCCTGTCGTGTCATCTGAAATGAGTCACCGCCGCGCGACTGCCAGCGCGGGCGCGTGCCTGGCGGCGACCGTCGGGCTCGCCGCGCTGTCCGGCTGCGCGGCCCGCGTCGCCGCGCCGATCTGCTTTCCGCCGCCGCCCGCGACGCCGCGGCTCGCCTATCTGGGTCGGCTCGACGAGCTGCCGGTGCAGGTGCCCGGCTCCAGCCCGATCTTGGCGTGGCTGCGCGGCGAGCCGGCGTTCCCGCACTATCCGTTCGCCCGGCCGCTGAGCGCCGCCGCGTGGGGCCGCTGGCTGGCGATCGCCGACGCGTCGCTTTCGCGGGTGGTGGTCTTCGATTTCGAGCACGGTCGCACGCGCGTCGTCGCGCCGCTGGCGCGGCCGGTGGCGGTCGCCTTCGGGCCGGACGGCACGCTCTATTCCGCCGAGGCCGACGCCCACCGCATCACCGCCAGCAGCCTGTCGCGCGACGCGTCGCGGCTGATTGCCGGGCCGACGCCCGCGTTTCGGCCGATCGCCCTGGCCGTCAGCGCCGACACGCTGTTCGCCGCCGACGCCGCGGACCACTGCCTCTACGCCACGCCGCTGCCCGGCGGCGAGTGGCGGATCGTGTTTCGCGGCGCGACGTGCGGCGCCGCGCCGGCCGGGGTCTGCGCCGTCGGCGATCAACTCTGGCTCTCCGACGCGCTGCTCGGGCGCCTGCTGCGCGGGTCGCCCGCCGGCAGTTTCGCCGCCGTCGCCGCGCGCGCGATCCGCCGCCCGCGGCAGCTTGCCTGCGACGACCGCGGCGCCGCGCTGTGCCTGGTCGATGCGGCCGAACATATGCTGCACGTCTGCGACGCGTCCGGCGCGGAGCTTGTCTCGGCCCGCGGCCGCCCGCTGCTCGCCGTGCCGACGGGCGTCTGTCTGTCGCGCGGGCTGCTGCCGTACTTCCGCGGTTTCGCACCGGCGAGCCTGGAACCCGACGCGGTCGTCTTCGTTGCCAACGCCGGACCGCCGGCCGGCATCGGCGTCTTCCTGCTCGCTGCGCGGTAGAATCGGCCGATGCGCCTGGCGCTGACCCAGCACGAGCCCGACCCGCGTCCCGACCCGACGCTCGACCGCGATCTGAAGACCCTCGCGCGGTTCATCGACATCTACTGCCGCCACACGCACGCCGACGTGGCCCGCGGCGCCTTTGCCTTGAAGGGGTTCGACGGGCCTTTCGCGGCCGGCCGCCGCCCGCTGCTGCTCTGTCCCGCGTGCACGCGGCTGCTGTCCCACGCCTTCGTGAAGCGGGCGCACTGCCCGTTTTCGCCCAAGCCGGCCTGCAAGCACTGCCAGTCACACTGCTACCAGCCCGGCTATCGCGAGCAGATTCGCGCCGTGATGCGTTTTTCGGGCCGCAAGCTGGTGCTCTCGGGCCGGCTGGACATGCTCTTCAAGCTGTTGTTCTGACCGGCGTGGCGGCGTGGTCGGGCCGCGTCTGCCGGCGGATTTGGTTCGCACTTTTCACAGCCGCGCGGTATGCTCTCGGCCCGGCCGGGGCGCCCGTCCGGACGCCGGCCGACATGTCAGTTTCGCCGATCGACAACGGAGGATTTCACATGGCTGCGGAGCTTGCAGGCAAGGTGGCGCTGGTGACGGGCGGGTCACGCGGAATCGGCCGCGCGATCGCTTTGGGGCTGGCCGAAATGGGCGCCGACGTGGCGGTCAACTACGCGTCGAACTCGGCCGCGGCGGAGGAGGTCGTCAAGCAGATAACCGCCCAGGGTCGCAAGGCCAAGGCCTACAAGTGCGACGTCGGCAAGCCCGAGCAGATCCACACCATGATCGAGCAGGTCCAGAAGGACCTGGGACCGATCCAGGTGCTGGTGAACAACGCCGGCATCACCCGCGACCGCAGCTTTTCGAAGATGACGCCCGAGCAGTGGAAGGAAGTGATCGACACCAACCTGACCGGCCAGGCCTTGGTCACCCAGGCCGTCCTGCCCGGGATGACCAACACCAACTGGGGGCGGATCGTCTTCATCTCGTCGGTGGTCGGGCAGATGGGCAACTTCGGGCAGGCGAACTACGCCGCCGCCAAGGCCGGGCTGATCGCGTTCGCCAAGTCGCTGGCCCGCGAGGTGGCCCGCAAGAACGTCACCGTCAACTGCGTCGCCCCGGGCTACATCGAGACCGACATGACCTCGGTCGTGCCGGCCGAGGCGCTCGAGGTGGTCAAGAAGAACACGCCAGTCGGCCGGCTGGGCAAGCCAGAGGAGATCGCCTTCGCGGTGCAGTTCCTGGCGTCGCCGCGGGCCGCGTATGTGACGGGCGAGACGGTCAGCGTCAACGGCGGGATGTACATGTAAATCATCAAGTTACAGAGGCTGTCCAGGCGGGCAGCCTTTTCCTTCGAGACGTGCATTGACTGACAGTCAATTTAGAGGCAGTGCGTCGGCGCATATTGATTTATAATCAAATGTTTCGCTGTCCCGGCCGGAGTGGCCGCAGTTCACGAACGCGGGCCCGCCCTCCGCGCCTTGCACTTCAGGCTCGCAACCCCGACGCTCCCCCGGTCGCCATCTCGCAGAAGGGGCCCCTTGCTCAACTCCACCGACGCACTGCTGACTGCGGCGTTCCTCGTCGTCGCGGCCGCCTACGCCATGGTCGGGCATGCGGGCGCGTCGGGTTATCTGGCCGTCATGACGCTGGCCGGCTTCACGTCCGACCGAATGCGACCGATCGCACTCACGTTAAACGTCCTGGTGGCCGCGGTCGGCACCGTGCAGTTCGGCCGGGCCGGGCTGGTGAAATGGCGCCAGGTACTGCCGTTCGTGGCCATGTCCGTGCCGCTGGCCTACTGGGGCGGCTCAAAGAATGCGCCGCCGCGCGTGCAGGAGCTGATCATCGGCACGGCGTTGCTGCTGGCGGCCGTGCGATTGGCCTGGACGGCGCAGCGATCGGCGGGGCCGGTGCGTCCGCCGCCGCTGCCGGTCGCGCTGCTGTGCGGCGGGGCGCTCGGCGCGCTGTCCGGCCTGACGGGCGTCGGTGGGGGAGTGTTTCTGACGCCGCTGATCCTGCTCATGGGCTGGGCCGAGCCGCGGGTTGCGGCCGGCACGTCGGTGGTCTTCATCCTGCTCAATTCGCTGGCCGGCATGGCCGGGCTGGGCATTTCGCCGTCGCGTCTGCCGCCGCAGATCGGGGTGTGGGCGGCAGCGGTCCTGCTGGGCGGGACGATCGGGGCTACCATGGGAAGCCGGCGCCTGTCGGGCGTGGCGCTGCGCCGCGTGCTGGCGGCCGTGGTGCTGCTGGCGGCGGGTAAGCTGCTGCTGGCGGGCGCGGCGGGGTCGCACTCGTCCGGCAAGTCGGCCCGCGGCGCCGCCGAAACAGAACCGAGGTCTTAATCGACATGAATCGAACCTTCGCACGCGTGCTGTCGGTCAGTCTCTGTCTGGCGATCGCGCCCGCCGCGCCGGCCGAAAAGCGCAAGCGGATCGACTTCGCCAATCCACCGGCCGGGGTCTTCATGGACGAGTGGTACGCCGTGCTGCTCGACAAGGCCCAGTGCGGCTCGATGCACGCCACCACGCGCCGGGACGGCGACACGATCGAGTCGCGGGCCGACATCGTCTTCAACCTGACGCGCGACCGCGCCAAGGTCTCAATCAAGGTCGAGCAGGCCTATCGCGAATCGCTCGGCGGTCAGCCGCTGGGGTTCGAGAGCACCATGCGGATGGGCGACGCGCCGGTGGTGCAGCAGGGCACGGTGCGCAATGGCAAGATCACGCTGGTGACGAAACAGTTCGGCGCCGAGCAGCGGGCCGAGCACGACTTCGACCCCGAGGTCCGTTTCGCCTGGGGACAGTTCCTCGAACAGCAGCGCCGCGGCCTGAAGCCCGGCACCCGGTTCACGCTGAAGACCTACGAGCCGACGCTCGCCGCCGACCACGCGCTGGTGGCCGAGTTTGCCGTGCGCGGCTGGGAGACGATCGACCTGCTCGGCCGGCAGACCAAAGCGCTGCGCGTCACCACCACCATGAAGCTCGACCAGCCGATCGAGAGCGAGGCCTGGGTCGACGCCGACGGCACTCCGCTGGTCAACGAGGTCAATCTGGGCGCGTTTCACATCCGCATGGTCCGCTGCGACGAGAAGACGGCCCGCAAGCTCGACCGCGCGCCGGAGATGTTCAACAACACGTTCATCACCGCGACCGGCCGCGTCCGCCGCGACGCGCCGCGCCTCACGCTGCGCTTATCGACCGCCGACGGGGCGCGCCTGCCCGACCTGCCGAACACCGAGATGCAGACCTTCCGGCGCGACGGCGAATCGACCGGCACGCTCGAAGTGGCGCGGCTCGACTGGGCCGCGCTGCGGGCCGGCGAAAGCGTTCCCAAGGCGCCGCCGCGCCGCATCCGCCGCGAGTTTCTTCGCGCCAGCGCCTACTGCGACATCAACGACGCGCAGATTCAGAAACTGTCGCGCAAGGCCGTCGGCGACGCCGCGCTGCCCGCCGCCAAGGCCGACCGGCTGCGGAAGTTCGTGACCGGCTACATCACGAACAAGGGGCTGGACGTGGCGATGGCGACCGCGACCGAGGTCGCGCGGCGCCGCCAGGGCGACTGCACCGAACATGGCGTGCTGCTGGCGGCGCTGGCCCGCGCCGCGGGGCTGCCGGCCCGCTGCGTCGCCGGGCTGGTGATGGCGCCGGACAGCGCCCCCGACCGGCCGCTGTTCGGCTATCACATGTGGACGCAGGTCTGGATCGACGGGCGCTGGATCGACATCGACGCCGCGATGCGCCAGACCGACTGCGACCCGACGCACGTGGCGCTGGCGATCATGTCGATGAACGACGAATCGCTGATGTCGGGCGCGATGAACATCGTGGCACTGATCGGCCGGCTGAAGATCGAGGTGGTGTCGGCCGATCGCTAGGGGTCTGTCCCGGTTGAAACGTCGGGTGGTAAGGGCATCTTGCCCGTTCCGGACGGGCGAGACGCCCGTGGCACGCAATCTCAGCGCGGACTGAGCGCCCGGGCGATCCAATCTCAAAACGGGCATTCTGCCCGTTCTGTCCGGGCGCGGCGGGCTGCCGATGAGCCCGCTCGCGATGATCTGACTTTCCGCATTCGCGACCTAGCGCCGCGGCGGGGTTGCTCGCCGCCGGCGGAGCCAGCGCATTCCGACCAGCATCAGCGGCATGAGCGACACGGCCTGGGCCGTTCCCATTCCGCAGATCGGGTTCGGATTCGGGTTGGGGTTCGGATTCGGATTCGGATTCGGATTCGGGTTCGGGCCCGGCCCGGGCGTGACCGGCGCCGGAATCACCTTCACCTTGAAGGTGCAGGTGATCTGCTGGACCGGCGAGATGCCGGTCACCTGCGTCGCGGTAAGCGTCACGGTCGTCTCGCCGATCGGGAAGACCGCCCCGGGATCGTGCGAGCGCGTCACGTTCACCAGCCCGGACGGATGCAGCACAGTCGGCACCGGGTAGAACAGCGGCGCACCCTGCGCCGACTGTGCCACCAGCAGGAAGTCGGACGGGCAGTTGAGGAACTCGAAGGCCGGATCGCACGCGTCACCGACGCCGTCGTTGTTGCGGTCGGCCTGCGACGGGTTGGGAATCGTCAGACAGTTGTCGCAGACGTTTCCGCGCCCGTCGCCGTCGCTGTCGGCCTGGTCGGCGTTGGCGACGTTGGGACAGTTGTCGATCGGGTCGGGCCGGCCGTCGCCGTCGACGTCGCTCTCGCACAGGTCGCCGACGCCGTTGTGGTTGGCATCGGCCTGGTTGGGGTTGGCCACCAGCGGACAGTTGTCGGTCGAGTTGCCCACACCGTCGCCGTCGACGTCGGAATCGCAGGCGTCGCCGAGCGTGTCGCCGTCGAGATTGGCCTGGCTGGCGTTGGCCACGGTCGGGCAGTTGTCGCAGGCCGTGCCGACGCCGTCGCCGTCGCCGTCGGCCTGGTCGGCGTTGGGCTTGCTCGGACAGTTGTCGCACACGTCGCCTTTGCCGTCGCCATCGGCGTCGGCCTGGTCGGGGTTGGCGACGCGCGGACAGTTGTCGGTCCCGTTCGGGCGCCCGTCGTTGTCCATGTCGTCGTCGCAGGCGTCGCCGAGCGCGTCGCCGTCGAGATTGGCCTGGTTGGCGTTGGCCACGGTCGGACAGTTGTCGGACGCGTTCACCACGCCGTCGCCGTCGCGATCGTTGTCGCACACGTCGCCGATGCCGTCGTTGTCCTGGTCGGCCTGGTCGGCGTTGGCCACGGTGGGGCAGTTGTCGCAGGCGTTGCCCTTGCCGTCGCCGTCGGTGTCGGCCTGGTCAGGGTTCGCCCGCGTGACGCAGTTGTCGAGCGGGTCGGGCCGGCCGTCGCCGTCCGCGTCGCTCTCGCAGGCGTCGCCGACGCCGTTGGAATTGGAATCGGCCTGGTTCGGATTGGCGACGTTCGGGCAGTTGTCGGCGCCGTTGGCCACGCCGTCGCCGTCGCGATCGCTGTCGCAAACATCGCCGAGTCCGTCGGTGTCGAGGTCGTGCTGATCGTGGTTGGAGATCAGCGGGCAGTTGTCCACGCCATTGCCGATGCCGTCGCCGTCGATGTCGTCGTCGCAGGCGTCGCCGAAGGCATCGTGGTCGAGGTTGGCCTGGTCGGGGTTGGAGACGTTGGGGCAGTTATCCACGCCGTTGAGCACGCCATCGCCGTCGAGGTCCGGGTCACACACGTCGCCGCCGCCCACGCCGGGGATGGCATCGCCGTCGGTGTCGGTCTGCGCGGCGTTGGCGATGTCCGGGCAGTTGTCCACGCCGTTGGCCACGCCGTCGCCGTCGCGATCGTTATCGCACAGGTCGCCGATGCCGTCATGATCGAGGTCGGCCTGGTTCGCATTGGCGACGAACTCGCAGTTGTCGCACACGTCGCCGACGCCGTCGCCGTCGCCGTCCTCCTGGCCGATGTTCGGCACGCTGCGGCAGTTGTCGACGCTGTCCTCGACGCCGTCGCCGTCCGCGTCAATGAACGGCGGATTGACGAACACCGTCAGGCTGGTCGAGCCCGAGACGCCGGTGACGGCGTTGGTGACGGTCACCTTGACCACCACGCCGGACGGGAACGGCGTGTTGTAGGTGTGCAGCGGCGTGATGCCGGTGCGGATGGTGCCATCGCCCAGCTCCCAGCGATAGGACAGGCCGGGGTTCGGCTGCCCCAGCTCGTCGCGGGTGCGCGAGGCGTCGAACTGCACGCGCAGCGGCGCGCGCCGCTGCGGATTGGTCGCATCGTCGGGGTAGCTGACCACCACGTCGGGGAAGAGGCGATCGACCAGTTGCCCGTTGAGGATCTCGATCGGATAGCTGTAAGGCGTCAGGCCGCTGGTGAGGAAGGTGAACTTGTCGGGCGTGCCGCCGTTGCCGTCGGTGAAGGAGTGCAGCCGGTAGGTGACGCCGCCCACGCCGTTGGAAGTGCCGGCGTCGCTCGCGAGCGCCAGCGTGTGGTTGTCGGGCACGTCGACGATCTGGTAGATGCCGACGCGCGCGCCCACCGGGCCGCCGGTGATGCGGATAGTGTCGCCGGGCTTGAAGTCGGTCGCGTGGAAGTTGGCCGAGTTGTCGGTCAGCTTGAAGACGCCCGCGTCGTTGGACAGGTCGGTGTCCAGTCCGCCGTCCTCGATGCCGGTCCAGTTGATCTGGAAGGCGACGCCGCCGATCGGCGTCAGGTAGCTCATTCCGGTGGTAGCCATGGTGGCCTGCACGCCGGAGACGGTTCCTTCGACCTTCCATTTCTCCAGTCCGGCGACGGTGTCGTCGACACAGGTCACGGTCCACTGCTCGAGGCGCGAGACGGCGGTGTTGACCGAGAGATTCGCCAGCGTGCCGCGTCCGCGGTTGGTGTCGGCCGCGCGCGGCGTCGAGAACATCGGGTCGACGCGTCCATCGGCGCCCGGCCCGGGCACCATCTGGGCGTAGAAGTAGTAGACGCCGTCGCCCGGCAGCGAGGCGATCGGCACGCCGACCGTGCCGCTGACGCGCTGCGGCTGCTTGCTGACGGGGCTGCCGATCTGCGTTCCGTCATAGCCGACGGCGTCGCGATCGAAGAAGAACTTCATCTTCGTCCCGCCGAACTGGTCGAACGCGTCGTAGCGGATGCGGAACGCGCCGCCGACGATCGAGCCGTTGGGCGGATCGATGAAGCTCAACTCGGGTACGAGCTGCGGCCGCCAGCGGAAGGTCACCAGCGAGTAGGTCGGCTGCGTGACGATGTTGGTGATCTCGATGCCGCTGGAATGCTGCCCGTAGAAGCGCGAGCTCGGGTCGGTCGAGTCGTTCCAGACGCGGTTTCCGGTCGAGCCGGGGAACGGGTCGCCGGCGTCGCCCGAGTTGGTGCCGGCCTCAAGCTGCTGCCGCCCGTCGGCCTGGACGATGCTGTAGGTCAGGTGGGTGGCGATCTGCTGCTGCTGCGGCAGCCCTTCGAGCGAGACGCGCCCGGTATCGGTGTGCATGATGAGCACGCCGTCCGAGCCGGTTCCGCCGAAGGCCGGATCGGTGCAGTACTTCGAGAAGTTGATCGGCCGCGGGTTGGTCGACGAGTTCGGCCTTGTGAGGCGGTAGAAGTAGAACCGCTCGCCGCTGCCGGCCGGGTCTTCGAAGTAGAAGGCCGAGCCCTTGGGCAGGAAGGCATAGTCGTCGATCTTGACGGTCGCCTCCTGGTCGATGGGCAGCATGGAGGTCAGATCGATTGCCTCGACCCACGGATCGTGGCGGATCAGCGAGCCGAAGCCGAATTCCTTCAGGATGGGCGCCGGGTGGACAAAGCCGCCCGACATGATGTCCCAGATGCCCACCGGGCGCGAGATCGGTCCGCCGATGTACTCGTTGTAGCTGTAGAGATCGGGGTAGCCTTCCCAGACGTGCAGGAACTCGTGGGCCATCAGTTCCTTGCCGAAGCCCAGGGCGCCGATCGGCAGCCCGGATTCACCCGGTCCGTCTACGCCGGTGGCGAAATCTGAGAAGAAGAGTGTTTCCGTCGGAATGTCGAGCGGATGGGCCGGGTCGCTCGCCGAGAAGTCCGTCACCTGCACCGGCAGATCCATCCCCGGCGCCGGCAACTGGAACAGACCGCGGCCGCCGTTTGCCAGCCCCGCCCCCGATACGCCCGGCGGCAGAAGGATGCTGCCAGAGACGAGCATGCGCCCGCCGACGAGCTGGCTCACATCGTCCCAGTCGACGCTGAAATCGAGCGCCGCGACCACGTCCTCGGCCATGCGCCGGCGGTTGTAGGGATAGTTGGTGTTGGGCCCGCCGTCGTTGGGCGTGTCGAGCGTCAGGTCCATGGCGTAGTTTTCGGTGCCGGCCTGGCGCACCTCGCCCATGTCGAGCAGGCCGTCGAGGTTGTAATCGCGCTTGAAGGCGCGCGGCGCGTTCGGCACGTTGGGGTACTGCCACTCGAACCCCTCGCCCGGCTGCGTCGTGGGGCGGACGTCTTTCAGCCAGGTGAGGTACTCGAGGTTGAGCACGTTTCCGCCGTCAAAGCCGCCGGAGCCGTGCACAAAGAAGGCCAGCGGGCCGGCCGCGGGAATGATGTTGTCCGGATTGGGCGGTACGCCCGGGACGCCCAGGCCGATGTCGGTGCCGTACGGGTTGTTTCCGTAGGCCGAAGTCACCTCGCCCAGCCGGCCGTCTCCGCCGTAGGTTTCGGCCGTCGGGAACGGCAGGCCCAGCATGTCGCCGGGGCCGATGACGCCGGACGCCGAACGTGCGTGATAGATCGACGACGGCAGGTCGTCGAATTCGGCCGGGCCGTCGTAATAGTCGTTGCGCCCGTCGCCGTTGCTGTCGAGCTGGTCGGGGAGAATGTTGGTTCCGTCGGCCTGAACCTGGTTGCGGGTGTCGACGCTGCCATTCCCCGGGTTGGCATCGTCGGGCGGCGGCCCGGCGGTCGGACATCCGTCGGCGACCGTGTCGGGAGTGCAGCGCATGCCGTTGCGCGCCCGGGTGCCGCCGACGTTGGCGGAGAACGGCCGCAACCGGCCGTCGGCGCCGGTTCCAAAGGACGGGTTGTTCGGGTCAAACTGAACCAGGTCGGGAATTCGCGAGTCGAATTCGGGCGGCGCGCTGATCGGCGAGACCGGCTGAGTCGTGGCGCCGCTGGCCAGCGGGCGATCCTTGAAGTACTCGTTCCACCAGCGGGTGTAGTTCCACCGGAAGGCGCCGACGTCGGGCGGCGGCGTCGACAGGCCGAGCACGAACATGTTGCTGTCCGGGCGCTGCTGGAGCTTGCTGCCGGTGTTGCTGCTTTCGAGCCAGCGCTCCGGGCCGTCATATTGCTGGTTGCCGCAGCGCGCGATCAGCGCATCGGCGTTGCCGGGGTAGTTGGTGCGAATGTAGGCCTCGGCCCATTTGCGCCCGCCGAAGCCGTCCTCCTGCGGGTTGCCCAGGCTCGGATCTAGGCGGACCCAGCGCGAATCGGGATCGGACCCGGTCGGATCGTACATGAGCAGGAAGTCTTCAAATGGCTCGGGCACGTCCCACTGGTTGTCGCCGTCCAGATCGCAGAACTCGTTCGGCTCGATGATGCCGTCGGGCACGCAGAACGCGTCGGCGTTGCCGTCGGCGGTGCTCTCAAGCAGGGCGTCGTAGCGCCCGTTGCCGTTGAGATCGAGAAATCGCTCGCCCGGGGTCCAGACGCCGTCCAGCACGCCGCCGCCCGGGTCGGTCGGGCCGGGGCGCGTCGTCGGTCCGGCGATGTCGGGTTCGCCGTTGGGGCCGGCGGTGCCGGCGCGATTGCCGTTATAATCGATCAAGATCATCGCATCGCCGTCGAGGAACCGCTCGCCGTTGAACTGCTCGCAGCGCCCGTTGCCGTTCAGGTCGGTGAAGGGAATGTTCTGTTGAATGGTCCCCTCGGTCGCCGAGCCCGGATCGATGATCAGCGGACCCGGGTCGCGCGGCAGCAGCGGCCACGGCACTTCGACCCAGCCATACACGTCGCCCGAGACGCTGACGTTTCCGTAAGAGATTTCGTTCCAGTATTCGGCGAACGAGTCGACGGTCGGCTTGTTGCGATCGAAGTACTGGTCCCAGATGTCGTTGGGGTTCGGCAGGTTGTTGTTGTCGTAGCCGATCGCCTTGACCGGCGCCGCCAGCATGAGCACGAACTTGCGATCGCCGGGCTCAGGCGTTCCGCCGCCGGATTGCGCCGCGGCGCGCGATCCCGCGCCGATCATCAGCCCCGCCAGCGCCAGCGCCGCCCGCGCGGTCTGTGTCCACATTCGGTTGATTGGTCGCCGCACGATCATGGCGGATACTCCCCTGACCAGGCCTAGCCTGGTCGTTGCGCATTTCAGCTGACGGCGTGTCAGGCACGCCACTGGCGGGAGCGAGGCAGACGTTCACGGGCGGCCGCTTGGGTTCGGCCGGCCCGATTGAGGCCGCTCATTATTATCACCGCGACCCGGGTGGGTGTCAAGCAATTTCGTGTCGCGGCGACACTGTAAAACCTTGGCAGGTCCGAAGTTCGGTTCAGATGTGCGGCGCGAAATCGGGCCGCCCCGCAGCGCCGTTACGCGGGAACGGCGTTGCCCTGCACACTCAGCGGCCCGGGCAGCCAGCGCTTTTGAAAGAGCCCGAAGGCGCGGCGGATGATGTCGGTACGCGAGTTTTCCTGGAGGTGCAAGCCGAACCGCTGCTCGTCGCGCGGGGCCTGATATCGGGCCATTTTCTTCCAGCCGACGTTCATGCCGTGGATGAACGCGGCGGTGGTCAGGCTGCGCGTTCGCAGGAGCGTCCGCAGGGTCCGCTTCCAGACCCACTTTTCCTGAGAGGCCAGGCGGCGCAGCTCGTAGATGGCCTCGTCGAGCTGGGCGGCGGACATGTTCTTGGGATGAAAGACCGTCTCGACGAAGGTGTAGCGCTCCCAGTCGTCGGGGTAGTTGGTGGCGAAGATCCGCCCGGCCGCCCGGTAGCGGTCGTACATCTTCGTGCCCGGCAGCGGGGTGAGATTGGTGATCTGGATGGTGTCGATGCCCACCTGCACGGCCTGCAGCGCCGTGGCGGCGACGGTGTTCATGTCGTCGGCGTCGGCCCCGATGATGAACCCGCCGAACACCGAGACGCCGTGCCGCTGGAAGCCGCGCACCAGCGTCTGGTAGCGATCGAGGTTTTTGCGGTTGATGCCCTTGTGAAAATCCTTGAGATTGTCGCTGTTGAACGTCTCGAACCCAACCAGCATGCCGACGCATCCGGCCTCGTTCGCCAGCGCCAGCCCCTCGGGGTCGTCGCCCATGTTGATGGTCGTCTGGCTGAACCACAGCCGCGGCGCAAAGCCCAGACCGCGTCGCACCTTCGGGAAGCGCGCCAGGCAGCGTGCCGCCCGGCTGCGGCGATGCCCCTCGGCGATCAGCCGCCGCAGAAGTTCCTTGGCCCAGTCGGCGTGCCGCTCGCCGACCCCGAAGAAATTGTCATCGACCACGAACAGGAACGGCTTGGTGGTCGAGAACCACTCTGCAACGATGTCCTCCGGCCGGCGCCGGCGGATCGGCGCGCCGTTGAACTCGGTCACGCTGCAATACTCGCACCCCACCGGGCAGCCGCGCGAGGTCTGAATCGCCGAGACGTCATACTGCCCGTTGATGGGCTGCAGGTCCTGCCGCGCCCGGCCGCGACCCGGCACTTCCAGGTCCGGCTGGCCGCCGCGGTAACGCGGCTTCAGCTTGCCAGCCTCAACGTCGGCGAGAATCTGCCCGTAGATCTCGTCGCACTCGCCGATCGCGACCGAGTCGAAGTGGGCCGCGGCCTCGTCCGGACAGGCCGACGCGTGCGGCCCGCCGATGATGCACGGGATGCCCTCGCGCCGGCACTGCGCGGCGATTTCGTAGGCGCGGGTCGCGCCGCTGGAGTAGCTCGTCAGGCCGACCAGGTCGTAGTTGCCGCGCCGCAGCATGCGGTCGGTGCACTCGGCGCCGAAGACCTCGTCGATGAGGTCGATGTGGTGATGGCGCGGCGTGAGCTCGGCCAGCACCTGCAACCCCAGTTGCGGAATTTTGCTGCCGATGGTGTGATAGCCCTGGGTTCGCCGAGCGATGGGGTTCACGAAGGCAATGCGCATGAGCTGCAATCCAGCATCGGCCGCAACGCCACCGCGCCGTCAGGGGCGCTGCCGCCGAGAAGGGAAGTCGATCCGCGGCGCCGGGCTGGCGCCGCCGGGTCGCGAACTGTAGTTGCGAACGGAGGTAATGTCAATTCAAAGCCGGCACGCGCCGGGCCGGCGTCAGCCCGGTTCGCTCGCCAGCTGCGCGTGCGCCGCCGCCACGAGCTCGTCGACCACCTGCTCCATCGGCCGACCGTTCAGTCGCACACGCACGCCGGCCGACTGCGGATGGCCGCCGCCGCCGAACTGCTCGGCCAGCTCGAGCACGCTGGTGCCGCCTTCGCCGCGCAGGTTGACGCGGACGATGCCGGGCTCGCCTTCAGTGAAGAGCATGGCGATGCGAATGCCGCGCAGGGCGCGCGGAATCGAGACTTGGTCGTCGATGTCGTCGGCGGTGCAGCCGGTCTCTGCGATCTCGGCGTATGTGAGTGTGCTGTGGGCCACCTGGCCCGAGGGCGCGATCCGCGTGTTCTCGTAGACGCGCCGCAGCAGGGCGAACTCGTGCCGCCCCTGGCTGCGCAGCAACTGCTCGCCCACGTGGGCGACGTCGGCCCCGCCCTTCAGCAGATCGGCCGCCACCTGGAGCGACTCGGCCGTAGTGCTGGGCAGCGAGAAGCCGGCCGTGTCGCTGTGAACGCCGACGTAGAGCAGCGACGCGGTCGCGGGCGTGAGGCGCCAGTGCTGCGCGCGGCCGATCCGCGCCACCATTTCGCTGGTGCTGCTGGCGAGCGGATCGACCCAGTTGAAGCGCCCGAAGTCGGGGTTGGTGATGTGGTGATCGATGTTGACGATCGGCACGCCCGCCAGCGGCTCGATTCCGCCGGCGAGGTTGATCCGTCGCGGAGTGGCGGTGTCGACCACGATCGCCAGGTCGGCCCCGCTGGGCAGCTCGTGGGCCAGGCGCAGGCCGGGCGCGAGATCGAGCATGAATCGCAGCTTCTTGCCGAGCGCGCCGCCGGGCACCACCGCGGTCGCCGCGGCGCCGTGCTCGCTCAGCCACAGCGCCAGCGCGAACATCGAGCCGAGGCAGTCGCCGTCGGGCGTGACGTGACCCAGCACGATCGGACGATCGGCGTCGTTCAGGGCGGCCAGCAGCTCCGCGGGCGGCAGCGGTCCGGTTCCGCGATTGCGGACGCGCGGGCGGGCAGAGGTCGAACTTCGCATAATCCTGCGTTCCTGCTCCGGCAGCGGGTGCGGCGCCGCGGGATGTCCATCTCATCGGCGGATCGGCCGGCTGAGCCAGTTCCCGCCCGCGCCCCCGGGGCGCCCGTCGCGGTCCGGCGGCCGGACACGGCCGGTCATTCGCCGAACATCAGTGTAGCCATTGCGCCATGTGGAAGCCACAAACATGGCGCGTCGCAGGTCGGCCGGGCGCGATCGGGTCAGCTCAGGATCGCCAGCGGGCGGCGCCGGGTCCAGCGGTCGAGCGGCGGCACCACGGTGTTCAGCGCCAGCAACGCCCAATAACACTCTCCCTCGGCCACGCCAAACTGCCGCATGGCGATCGTCAGCGCGCCGACCCCTGCGCCAAACAGCGCCTGCCCACGGCTGGTCATCGGACAGGTCGGCATGTCGCTCGCCAGCAGCACCAGGCCGAGCAGCAGCTGCCCGGACGTAAGGTGATAGAGCACGTACAGCCAGCCGACCGATTCGCCGTTTTCGACGATCAGCCGCCGGCAGCCAGCGCGGCTCGTCGGCTGCGCCGGCGCCGAGCCGGATTGGCAGCGTTGCGCGCACAGCCCGGCCGCCAGCATGCCCGCCAGCGGCAACTGCCAGCGCAGATGGCCGCGGTAGACGAGGTAGAGCGCCGCGACCACCAGCGCGATGGTGCAGGATTCGCCGATGCCACCCGGCACGGTTCCGAGCACGGTGTCGCGCCACGGCGGCAGGCAGTCGCGCAGCGCCGCGGTCAGCGGCGCGTCATCGGCGCGCGGCAGCGCGCCGGCCGCCAGTCGCCGCAGCGTGGTCGCCGGGCGCTCGACCAGGATGGCGTCGGCGCCCGGTCCGAGCGCGGTGTGGCGCCAGCCCTGGTAGTGGCCGAGCGGCACCGGCTCGGCATTGGCGATGTCGCCCAGCAGCAGCCGGTCGCGCGCCAGGATGGGCGCCGGCGGCGCGCCGGCCCCGACGGCGAGCTGCTGCGCGAACATGAACTGCACGATGACGCGCCCGACCACGGCCGGGTGCCACAGGAAGTGGCCGCGCCCGCCGAACAGCCAGGTGGCGGGAATGATGGCAATCGCGCTGGCGACCAGCGGCACGTACCACGCCACGGCCGGCGGAAGCGTCAGCCCGACCAGCAGGCCGCTGAGCAGCGCCTGGCGCAGCCCTTCCTCGCGCGACTGGCGGAGCGCACCGTCATCAGCAGCTCGCAGGCCACCGCCGAGAGCAGCGCCACGCTGAGCACGCGGGCCGCCGCCGGGCCGAACAGCACCAGCCCCGCGCCCGCCACCACCACCGCCGCCAGCGACCACGCCGCGATGATCTGCCGCTGGCTCTGTCCGCTGTGGACGAACGGCGCCGCGCGCGGCGCCCGCAGCGCCGGCCGGGCCTCGAGCGGGGGGGCCGCGCCGCTCATCGGCTCTCTCCCGGCGGCCATGCCAGGCGCACGGCGGTTCGCGCCAGCGACTCGGCCAGCGGCAGGGCCGCCGGGCAGACGTAGCTGCACAGTCCGCACTGGATGCACGAGCGCGCTTCGCGCGCCCGGCGCGCGTCGATTTGCGGCACCAGATCGAGCGGAAAGAGCGCCACCGGGTCGATGCCGACCGGGCAGTCCTCGATGCACCAGCCGCAGTGGACGCACGGCGTCGCGCCGCGCGCGCGGCGCTCGACAGCACGCTCAGTCCGGCGCAGTCGGCCGACACGACCGCCGCGTCGTCGGGTGCGCGCCACGCCGGTCATCAGGCCGCCGGCGACCAGCGTGACCGCGCTGCGCGCGATCGCGCGCGCCAGCAGCTGCGCCGGCGTGCCGAACGGGACCAGGTAATTTTCCGGCTCACCGACCGCGTCGCCCGCCAGCGTCACCACGCGCGACACGCTCGGGCGACCGTCGCACACCGCGTCGGCCGCCGCCCGCACCGCCGCCAGCGACAGCACGCACACCTTCGCGTCCAGCGGGCTGCCGATCGCCGGAACGCGCCGCCGCGCAACGACGTGGCTCAGCAGCCGCGGATGGTCCTGCGGAAACTTGTCGTTCAGCGCCACAACGCGGACCGCGCCGTGCGCAACCCGCGCCCGCAACTCGCGCACCACCCGGCGATGGCGGACGCAGACCGCCAGGCTGACCCGCGCCGGGCGCGGCTCGATCAGCCCGGCCAACTGCTCGATCGTCTGCACGATGCGGGCCTGGTCTTCGATGAGCGTTCGCAGGTCCGCCGTCAGCAGCGGCTCGGTCTCGACCGCGCTGATCACCAGGTGATCGGCCCGCGCCGCGCCGGCCTGCGCCAGCACCGCGTGCAGCGGCCGATGCCAGAGCGGCTCGAACACCGACGCCTGGCGCAGCTCTTCCAGCGTGCGGGCCGGAGCCGGCGCCGCCCCCAGCGGCGCGGCGTGCCAGTCGGCGGGCCGGTCGGGCGCGAGGTCCGCGGCCGGCAGCCACCCGTCGCGCGGCAGCCAGGCGCGGGTCAGCGCCTGAATCTGTCCGGCGGTCGGGGCATGGACGGGGAGCGAATCAGGCGCGGCCGGCTCGGCCAGCAGTTCACCGGCGGCGACGCGCTGCCCGGCGCGGACACCGATGCGCGTCGGCAGGTCGGCGGCGCGTTGCAGCGGCACGCGCAGCGGACCGCAGAGCGGCAGCGGGCGGATCGGACGCCGGGCGGTCCGCCCCTTGTCGTCGGGCAGGTAGAGGCCGCCGGGAAAGGTGCGGCGAGCGTCAAGCCAGTCTGCCAGGAGCGACACGGTCGAAAGCGGCCTCCGCGGTGGCGGGATGATACGCGCCCGCGGCCGTCGGACCAGCCGCTCGCCAAGCGGACGGGCTGTCTGCCAGAGTGACACGTGGCAGGCCGGCAGGCAGAGCGGCGGCCGGGAAATCGCGGCTGAAAGGGCGTGCAGCGGGGTGTTCGAGCCGGCCGGGGCTGGCACGCGGTTTGCAGATTGGTGCGGCGGTAGGTGTCTGTCATGGGTGCGGCCGGCGGTTCGGCCGCTGTTGGAAGGAGGATTCAAACCATGTTCCTGCGACGTTTGGACGAGACCAGCCCGATTCACCGCCTGCGCGACGAGATGGACCGGCTGTTTGGCGAGTTCCTGCCGGACGTGTCGTTCGACTTCGGCTGGGCGCGCGGATTTCCGGCGCTGAACGTGTGGGAGGACGAGCAGAACGTGTTCGTCGAGGCCGAGCTGCCGGGTCTTACGATGTCGGACATCGAGCTGACCGTGCTGGGCGGCGAGCTGACGATCAAGGGCGAGCGCAAGCTGGAAGAGCCGAAGGACGCCACCGTGCACCGCCGCGAGCGGATGACCGGGTCGTTCCTGCGGTCGCTGTCCCTGCCGGTGGACATCGACGCCGATCACGTCACCGCCGAGCTGCACCAGGGCGTGCTGCGGGTGACGCTGCCGAAGTCGCCGACGGCGCGGCCGCGGCGGATCGAGGTCAAGGCGCTGGACAAGTAACCCGGCCGGGGAGCCCGGCGCGGCGGACTCGCCGCAAACGGGAGACCGTAGAACGCGACGGCAAGACGATAAAAAGGAGTAAAGACACATGAGTCCCAGCGGAATGCTTCAGCGATCCAAGTCGGCCTTGCCCGCGCGGCGCGAGGCGGCGCGGACGAGCCGGACCTATCGCCCGGCGGTCGACATCGTCGAGCGGGCCGACGAGCTGATCGTCACTGCCGACATGCCCGGCACGACCGCCGAAGAGATCGACGTTCGAATTGAGAACGGCACCCTGTCGCTGCGGGCCCGGGTCCATCGTCGGCCCGATGAGGCCCAGCCGTGGCTGCTGGGTGAGTTCGGCATCGGCGACTACGAGCGCGACTTCACGCTCGGCGACACGCTTGATCCCGCGAACGTCGCGGCCGACTATCGCAACGGCGTGCTGACGATCCGCCTGCGGAAGACCGAGGCGGCCAAGCCGCGGACGATTCGCGTCGACGCCAAGTAAGGGGTTCGAAACGACGACCGTTCGCGCCCGTCCACGATCGTGGGCGGGCGTTTTTCATTCGCGAGGCTGGAATGTGGAAAGTGTGAGGCCGCCGGCGCGCCCGTGCGGGGCCGATCAGTTCGTGCCGACGCACTGAACCAGCTCGACCAGGTCGCTGCCGTCGACCACGCCGTCGCCGTTCAGGTCGTTGGAGCAGAGCGAGTCGCACCCCGGGAAGTCGATGCTGTAGACATCGGGCCGGGCCATCGCCAGCACCAGCACCGGCACGTCGGACGCCGAGACGACGCCGTCGCAGTTGGCGTCGCCTTGCAGGCACTGGTACTGCGTCCGGTTGGCGGGGAAGGCGGTCAGGTTCCACGTCGGGGGTATCACTGCGCCGCCGGGCAGCCGCGCCGGCGGGGCGCGATGCGTGACCATCAGGAACAGCGCCGCCGCCACCGCGCCGGTGCCAAGGCGGAAAGCCCAGCGCTGCCAGCGCGACGGCACACTTGCGGCTGCAGCGCCCGTCGCGCCGCCGCGCAGCGCTCGGAGCCGCGCGGCGCAGATGCCGCAGTCGGACACGTGGAGAGACTCGGCCCGCGCGGCGGCGACGCCGGCGGCGATCGCATTCAGCCGGCCGATGCGGAGGCAGGCACTGCCGGCGGGCGCGGCGCCGAGAACGGGCGGAGCGGCGCCCCCGGCGCGCTCCGCGGAAGGGTCTGCCAGGCTCTCGCTCTCGAGGGCCATCCGCAGCAGCGTTTCGATCTGGTCACTCTGGCGTTCCGTCATGGCGGACCCTTCCCCCCGACCTCGTCCGGGCTGCACGCCAACTCATCCCCTTATTCGCCCCACTCGGCGATGCGCTCGACATCGGCCGCCGAGAACCCGCGCTCGACCAGCCGGCGGCGGAGCTTGGCGATCGCCGCGGTCTTACGGGTGTGAATGGTGCTGGGGGCGACGCCGTCGCGGGCGGCCAGCGACCGCTCCGATTCGCCCCCGACCAGCGCCAGCAGCACCTCCCGCTCGTCGTCGGCCAGGGCGTCGGGCCCGTCGCGGGCGGCCAGCGCGGCGCGCAAGGCGTCGAGCAGCTCGGCGGCCGCCAGCGGCTCGGCGACGTCGGATGTTTCGGGACGCTCCCGCGCGACGCGGGCGACGGTGGCGCGGGCGTCGTTGCGCGGGTCTCGCCGCCAGCGCAGCCACACCTTGACGGCGACCGCGTAAACAAAGGTCGAAACGGCGGCCCGCGCGGGGTCGTAGCGGCCGGCGCGCAGCGCCTGCCAGGTGAGCACGAAGGCCTGCTGGGCCAGCTCTTCGGCCAGCTCCGGGGCTGCGCCGATCCGCCCGCCGAAATAGCGCAGCATGCCGGCCCGCAGCCGGGCGTGAATCTGCTCGAAGGCGTCGTCATCTCCGGCGGCGACGCGCTGGGCGAGCGCGGCGAGCTGCGCCGCGTCGGGCGCGGCGGCGCGGCGCGGGCGCGCGGCCTGCGAAACGGCGGCCGGCCGGGCGGCGTCATCGCGGGGGGGAGATTGCGACACCGTCATATTTTTCCATTCGACCCGCGAGCGCTTGCCGCTGCGGCACGAATAACACCGTGCAACCGCGCCCGAAGGTGACCGATCCGCGGTCGTCGACGGTTGATTCTAAAGCCCAGGAGCGAAAAAAGATGCGCCTCTACCATGGCACGCTGATCCGGGTCGCCGCCGCGGCGACGATGTTGGGAGTGGTCGCCCGCGTGTGGGCCGAAGATCCGCCCAAGCCGGCCGGCGCCGCGCCGGTCGCCGTGCAGCAGCCGGTCGGTGCGAAGCCTGTCACTCCGGCGACCCCGGGCACGACCGCGACTCCGGGCGCGACCGCGACGCCCGCCGCTCCGGCCAAGCCGGGCACCGGCCCGCAGATTGTCTTCGACACGCCCACCTATGACTTCGGCAAGGTCATGGCCGGCGAGCCGATTCGCCACGATTTCTGGTTCACCAATCGCGGCAACGCGACACTCGAGGTGGTCAGCGTTCGACCGGGCTGCGGCTGCACGACCGCCGGCGACTGGGATCGCCGGGTCGAGCCGGGCAAGACCGGCAAGATCCCGATCTCGCTGCGGACGGAGAAGATGAACGCCCCGGTCCAGAAGACCGTGACCGTGACCACGAACGTGCCCGGTCAGGCCGACGTCGTGCTGTGGCTGAAGGGCACCATCTGGGCGCCAGTCGACGTCCAGCCGCCGTACGTGAACATGGGCTCGATCATCGACGGCAAGGCCAAGTCGCAGGTCGTGAAGGTCACCAACCGGCTCGACGAGAAGATCGACCTGAAGAACGTCAAGAGCAGCAACCCGGTCTTCCGCGTCGAGGTCAAGCCGGTGACCGCCGGGAAGGAATATGACGTGACGGTGACGGCCATGCCGCCGTTCACGATCGGCGCGCAGACCGCCAACATCACCATGGACACCGGTGCGACCAAGTATCCGACCGTGACGATCACGGCGACGGCCTATGTTCCGCCGGCGGTCGAGGTGCAGCCGGCGCGGCTGATGGTGCCGACGCCGATCACGGCCGACAAGGAGCTGGCGGTCTACGTGACCTACAATGCCGGTGCCGATCTGAAGATCAGCGAGATCAAGGTGAACAACGAGAAGATCCAGACGCGCCTGGCCGAGGATCAGCCGGGCAAGCGGTTCCGCGTCATCCTGAAGTTCCCCGCCGGGACCGACCTGCCGACCAGCGGCTCGCTGAACCTGACGTTCAACACGACGCATGAGTCGGCCAAGGTGATCACGGTGCCGATCCAGGCCGTGCAGATGACGCCCAACAACATCGCCCGCACGGCGCCGAACATTCCGATGAATCGCCCGATCGTGATCCAGAACCAGGCCGGCCGGCCCACCACGACGCAGCCGGCGGCCGCGGCCCGGCCGGTGGTGGCTCCGAGCGGCGGGCACTGATCGCCGCGCGTCTGGATTTCGGCCGCGCTGACAAGGCATCGAGTTCCGAGACCATCGCAACCCGGGCAGCCGTGCCCGGGTTGTGATGGCGCTCGAGTCGGCCGCCGCCCGGTTCGATCATGCGGACCATCACCCGAATATTCATCCTGCTGATGTCTGCGACCGCCGCGGCGGCGTTCACCAACGCCGTGCGCGGCAAGCCGCTGGCCTGGCAGGTCGACCGCGCCGCCAGCGCCAACCCCGGCGTCAACCCCGAGCTCGAGAAGCAGGTCGAACTGACCTTCGACGAGTTCGCGGCCGCGCTGCGCGACGGCACGGCCACCTTCGTCGACGCCCGCAAGCCCGAGGAATTCTCGGCCGGCCACATCGCCGGCGCGATCAACATCCCCTCGACCGAGAAGGAGCAGTACATCGGCACGGTCAACACGGCGCTGCCGCGCGATCGGCCGGTCATCATCTACTGCGGCGGCGGACAGTGCGAGGCGAGCAACGAGGTGTTCGAGTTCCTGGTTGGCGCCGGGCTGGACAAGGCACAGCTCCGCATCTTCAAGCCGGGCTGGGAGCTGCTGGGCAAGCGAACCGATCTGCCGATCGCGATGGGGCTGGAGTGATGGCGACTCGATCCATTTCGCGCGCGTCTCTGTTCGGCCTGGCGCTGTGCGCGGCGGTGACAATCACGACCGCGGCGCTGGTGGTGCACAACCGTCCGGCCGACTTGAAGCGCCACGCGCTGGCCGTGGTCGAGGCGGCCAAGAACGGGCAGCCCGCGCCGGCGTTTCATCCGAGCGTCGACTGGCGCCTGCCGATCGGCTTCTGCATCGTCAACGCGCTGGCGTTGGCGTGGCCGGGCGCGGGAACACGCGGCCTGGCGGTGGCGGCGCTGGCGGCGGTGTTCGTCGTGGCCGGCGCGGTGAAGATCCACGATCCCGACGCATTCGCGAAGAGCATCACGTACTACAAAATGCTGCCGCTCGAGGCGGTTCACCCGCTGGCGATCGTGCTGCCGTGGTGGGAGGTGGCGGCCGGGCTGGCGCTGCTCTCGCCCGCGTGGCGGCGGATCGGCGTTGGGCTGATCCTGGCGATGCTGGCGATCTTCATCGTCGCGCTGGCGCGGGCGGCCGTGCTCAAGCTCGATATCTCGTGCGGCTGCTTTGGTCACGGCAGCGGCGGCGTGCAGCAGGGGCTGCTCGAAGACCTGATGTTCGTGGTCGCGGCCGTGCTGGCGTGGCGCGCCGCGCGGCCGCGGGTCGAGGCATCTGCGGCCGGTGCATGGGTGGCGGCGGCGCCGGCCCACTGATTCGGGCTGCGCGGCGCCTCACCGGCCCGGCGCCCGCTACTCGAAGTAGTCGTCCGGCGGAAGGTCGCCCGGATAGTCGTCGTACGGATAATCGTCATACGGATAGTCGCCGTAATAGTCGTCCGGGGAGCCGGGGTCGAAGTATCCGTCCGGGCCGCCGAAGCCATCGCCGTAGGGGTCGAAGTACGGGTCGCCGGCGTAGTACCCATCGTCGTAGTAGGCGACGCCGGGGTCGTAATACGGATCGGGCCCGTACAGTCCGCCGAACAAACCGCCGAATCCGAATCCGAAATCGAAGCTGCCGTCGTCGTAGCCGTCGTGACTGTCGTCGTGGTCGCCGACGGCGTGGCGGAGGTCCTGATAGACGCCGGTGCCGCAGCCGGTGACTCCGATCGCCAGCATGGCGGCGAGGGCCGTCGCTCCCAACTCGCGCCGCACAGATAAGTTGCGCCCCAACGTCCGGATCGTCCGCCGCATGTCCGCGCCTCCCGCGCGCCGCAGCGGCTCAGCCGCACGGCCCGCACCGGGTCAGACACGCGCCGCGGCGACAGGTTTGAACGGCCGGGCGCGGCGACGCAACCCGCCCGCGATCGCGGACTTGCAGCCGGCGGCGGATCGCGTATAGTGTCCCGTTTGCAATCGAGGAGTTTTCGATGGTGCCCGACATCAAGCCCGGCAGCATGGTCAAGCTCGAAGTCACCCGCCGCCCGACCAGCGAGGCGGCCGCCAAGACGCTGTCGCGGCTGTTCAAGAAGGACCCGGTCAACCAGCGGGCCGACCGGCTGCGGACCAAGCTGCGGACGCGGCAGATGCAGGGTCGACGCCGCGGCGGGCGCATCTGGTGGGTGCGGCCGTTTGCCCCGCGGCTGATCCAGCCGCAGGCCGGGGCCTCGTGCCAGATTCGCGCCACGATCGACGTGCTGCGCGACCTGGGCAGCGTGACGCGATTCGTGAGGGTGACCAGCGCCAAGTAAGCCAGTAACCCCCAGGGAGCCGGAGGCGTGCGCGCGGATCTGATCGGCCTGGCGCCGGTAGCGCGGGTGGCGAATTCGCCGGGCGTGGCGAGCGCTCGCGAGCGCGTGGCGGCCGGCGCGATCGCCGCGGGGTGCGTGGCGCTGCTGGCGGTCGGGGCGTGGCTGAGGCCGGATCCGCGCGGCTATGGCACGCACGAGCAGCTCGGGGCGCTGCCGTGCGGGTTCTTCATCGTGACCGGCATCCCTTGTCCCACCTGCGGAATGACGACCGCGTTTTCAAACCTGGTGCACGGGCACGTGCTGGCCGCGGTGCATGCCCAGCCGAGCGGCGCGGTGCTGGCGGTGCTGACGGTGTGCGGTGCGCTGGTGGCGGGACGGCAGGCGCTGACCGGCCGGCGGGTGCGACTGCGGTGGGAATGGCTGGGGACCCCGTTCGGGCTGGCGCTGCTTGCCGGGCTGCTGTTCGGCGGCTGGGGCTACAAGATCGCCACGTTTCTCATATCACACCCGCATTAAGGTCGATGGGCTTATCAGCGGGCGACGGGTGCGACATGCGCCGATGGATCGCGACGATGCTGGCGGGGGCGGGGCTGGCGGCGCTGTGCGGCTGCCAGGGGCTCTACTTCCTGATGGCGAAGGAGCCCAAGAAGTCGGTCAGCGCCGAGTGCGACAAGCTGGCGGGCAAGCTGACGGCGATCGTGGTGTGGGCCGACCAGTCGACGCTGGACGACGACTACGCGGTGCGCTATCGGGTGGCCGACTCGCTGCGCTACGGGCTGTCGCGCGACGTGAAGGGGGCGCGGTTTGTCGATGTGCGCGAGGTGACCGGTTATCAGGAGCGCAGCGGCAGCGACTGGGAGGCCGAGAGCAACGCCGAGCTGGCGCAGCGCTTCAAGGCCGACTACGTGCTGCGGGTCGACCTGCTGGAATACACCTCGCGGGCGCGCGATGCGCGCGAGGTTCGCAAGGGGCGCGTCCGGGCGACGCTGTCGCTGTACGCCGCCGGCGGGGCCGACGCGGGGACGCCGGTCTATTCGACCGAGATCATGGGCAGCTATCCGAACGACGCCAAGACCGACGTGCTGAACCTGCGCGACGCGGACATTCTGTCCGGCGCGTTGCAGGTGTTCAGCGAGAAGGCGGCGCAGAAATTCTTCGACCACCAGGAGGCCTATCCATGAGGCGCCGGCGAGTCGGGCAGCGCGCGGCGGCGTGCGCGGCCGGCGCGGCGTGGCTGGCGGCGCTGGCGGGCTGCCAGCAGCTGGCGATCCTGGGCTATCACCTCACCGGCGGCGAGACGATCGACGCCAAGCACAAGCTCACGGCGCGGCACCTGGCGGTGCTGCTCGACGACCCCGAGGGGCTGGTGACGCAGGCGGCCGTGTCGCCGCAGCTGCAGCGCAAGCTGGCCGAGGAATTCACCGCCAACAAGATTGAGACCGCGCTGGTTCCCTACGACGACATGGAGCGGCTGCGCGGTTCGGACGAGCAGGCGTTTTCGAAGATGGCGATCAACTGCATCGGCGAGAAGGTCGGCGCCGACCAGGTGCTCTACCTGCGCGTGACAGACTTTGCCCTGCGGCGTGAGCCTGGCGCGCCGCTGTTCCAGGGGCGGTTCGCGGTTCGCGTGGCGGTCCTGTCGACCGAGTCGAAGCACGACGTGCGGATCTGGCCGCGCGAGCTGCAAGGCGAGGCGGTCGCGTTCGAGACGCAGCCGCAGAGCTCGGAAGGCGACGTGAGCGCGGCCGACGTGGGGCGCGATCTGGCGGCCGGGCTGGCGAACAACGTCGCCAAGCTGTTCTACGATCACAAGGACAAGTCGTGACGACGGTGCTGCACGTGCTGGACCGCGCGGTTGAGCCGGCCGCGCTGGAGCGGCTGCGCCTGCTGGCGGCCCGCGGCGAGGGCGCGGGGCTGCGGCAGGCGTATGCGGCGTTGGACGGCGCGACGCGGGTGCGCGCGGCCGCCGCGCTGGGCGCGGAAGTCGCGCTGACGCCGGCGCGGTTGGGGCTGGCGTTCATGGCGTCGGAGCGGATTCGCGTGTTGGCTCGCCGCGCCGGGGCGCAGTGCGTGCATGCGTGGGGGGCGGCGGCGCTGACGGCCTGCGGCGCGGCGGCGCGCGAGCGGCCGCTGGCGGTCACGCCGGCGCGGTACGAGGAGCTGGCGGGCGTGTGTCGCTGCGCGCGGCAGGTGTGGCCGATGCCGGCGGTGGTGGTGGGCTGCCAGGCATGGCGGCGGCGCTGCGTCGAGCAGGGAGTGGCGCTGGAGCGAACGGCGGTCATCCGCGCGGCGGTCGATTTCGCGGCGCTCAATGCGGCCCGCGGCGCGGGGGCGCGCGCATCGCTGGCGCGCGGCGGCGGGCCGGTGGTGCTGGCGGCCGGGCCGGCCAGTCGGCGCGACGGGCAGTTCACGGTGCTCTGGGCGGTGGCGATCGTGCAGCAGATTCACCGCGGCATGCGGTTGATCGTGCCGTTCGGCGGATCGGAGGCGCGGCGGCTGGGGCGGCTGGCGGAGTCGGTCGGGCTGTCGGAGATGCTGGGGCTGCCGGGCGAGCGTCATTCGTGGGCGGCGCTGGCGGCGGGGGCGGACGTGCTGATGTTGGCCCCCGATGAGGAGGCGGCGCCCGAGCCGCTGGCCTGGGGGATGGCGGCCGGGCTGGGCATCGTGGCGCCGGCGCGGCGGTCGATTTCCGAGTGCATCGCCGACCGCAGCAACGGGCTGCTGCTGCGCGACGCGCGGCCGACGCCGCTCGCCGCGGCGCTGCTGCGGTTGGTGGAGGATGAGCCGCTGCGAAAGCGGCTGGGGGAGACGGCGCGCGGCCAGGCGTACGAGGTGTTCAGCGCGCGGGCGTGCGTCGAGGGCTGCGCGCGGATGTATGAGAATCTCGCGGCGGGGCGGGCGGTGGGAGACGGCGTGAGCGACACGGCGATGGTGGCGTAAGGCGTGGGGCGGCCGGCCGGGCGCACGATCGGGCAGCGGCTGGAATCGCTGCGGTATGCCTACCTGCGGCGCGGGGTGAGCACGGTTGTGGGGGCGCTGGGGCCGGCGCGGGCGGCGCGGCTGGCGACGCTGCTGGCGCGCGGGGTGTACGACCTGAATCCGCCGGGCCGGCGCGTGGCCGAGGCGCGGCTGGCGACGGCGTTCGGAGCCGGGCTGTCGGACGCGACGCGCGACGCGATCGTGCGGACGATGTACGAGCACATCGGGCGGTTCTGGGTCGAGGCGGTGTTCCTGTCGCGGCGGTTGCGCGAGCGGAGCTGGCGGCGATTCGTGACCATCGACTCGGCGCTGCCGGTCGAGCGGCTCGTCGCGGACCATCCGCGGGTGATTGCGGCGACGGCGTATTTCGGAAATCCGGGCGTGGCGGCGTACGCGCTCGGGCAGTTGTTCCGGCCGGTGCACGTGGTGGTTGACCTGCTGGCCGATCCGGCGGCGCGGGCGTGGCAGGAGCGGCTCTATCGCATGGGGCAGGTCTGCCCGGTGACGGTGGAGCGCGCGGCGCGCGAGCTGCCGGAGCGGTTGTCGCGGGCGGGGGCGGTGATGCTGGTGGCGGAACATCGGCGGCGGCGCGGCGGCGGCGTGGCGGCGCCGTTTCTGGGCGAGTCGGGTCTGTATCAGCCGACGGCGGGGCTGCTGGCCGAGTGGTGCGGCGTGCCGGTGGTGCCGGTGTTGTGCCGGCGGCGGCCGGGTCCGTTTGCGTTCGAGGTGTGGCTGGGTCGGCCGGTGCGCGCGGCGGATGCGGCGGCGACGACGGCGGAGATGCTGGCGCAGCTGGAGGGGCAGATTCGGCGCTGGCCGGAGCAATACCTGTGGAGCATTCCGGCGGACGGGCCGGGGGTTGCGGGAGATTCGCGCGGCGTGAGCGCGGGGTGAGGGTGGGCGTTGTAAATCGAGATGTGGTGGGCGGTTAGGGGAATGCGATGGGCGCGGCGGGGGCGTATAATCGCGGCCGGGCCGGATCGGCGAGCGCGGCGAGCGGCGAGCGCCGGAACGTGGGCCACGATTGCAGCGGGAGGCGGCGCGGGCGCCGCGCCGCGATAGATTGATAAAACGGAGCAATGATGTCGGATCAGCCGGCGAACATCCACGACATGCCGATCATCGACGAGATGCAGGATTCGTACCTGCGCTACGCCATGAGCGTCATCATGGCGCGGGCGCTGCCGGACGTGCGCGACGGGCTGAAGCCGTCGCAGCGGCGGATCCTGGTGGCGATGAACGACCTGAACCTGGGGCCGCGGAGCCAGCATCGCAAGTGCGCGAAGATCGCCGGCGACACGTCGGGCAACTATCACCCGCACGGCGAGGCGGTGATCTATCCGACGCTGGTGCGGCTGGCGCAGCCGTTCAACACGCGGGTGATGCTGGTGGACGGGCAGGGGAACTTCGGGTCGATCGACGGCGATCCGCCGGCGGCGATGCGCTATACCGAGGCGCGGATGACGGCGGCGGCCGTGATGATGCTGGAGGACCTGGAGAAGGAGACGGTCGATTTCGTCGCGAACTACGACGACACGCGCAGCGAGCCGACCGTTCTGCCGTCGAAGTTTCCGAACCTGCTGGTGAACGGCAGCCTGGGGATCGCGGTGGGCATGGCGACCAACATTCCGCCGCACAATGCGGGGGAGATATGCGACGGGCTGATCCGGCTGCTGGACGAGCCGGAGCTGGGGCTGGACGAGCTCTTGCGGCTGGTGCCGGGGCCGGACTTTCCGACGGGCGGAACGATCTGCGGCACGCGCGGGATACGCGAGGCGTATGCGACCGGACGCGGCAGCGTGACGGTGCGGGCGAAGCTGCACGTCGACGAGACCAAGAGCGGCAAGCAGTTGATCGTGGTGGACGAGATTCCGTTCAACATTCTGAAGAACACGATCACCGAGCGGATCGCCGAGTGCGTGAAGGACGGGCGGTTGCCGGACGTGAGCGACGTGCGCGACGAGTCGGACCGGGCGAACCCGATCCGGCTGGTGGTGGAGCTGAAGCGCGACGCGAACGCCGACGTGGTGATCAACCAGTTGTACGAGTTCACGCCGCTGCAGAGCAACTTCGTGATCATGAACATCGCGCTGGTGGGGCAGCAGCCGCGGACGCTGCCGCTGCGCGAGCTGATGCGCCACTTCCTCGATCACCGCGTGACGGTGATCACCGGACGGACGCGCTTCCTGCTGCGCAAGGCGCGGCAGCGGCTGCACATTGTCGAGGCGCTGGTGCTGTGCCTGGACTCGATCGACGCGATCATCGCGACGATTCGGCGGTCGGAGAGCGCGGCGGCGGCGCGGGCGGCGCTGCTGAAGATGGAGCTGTCGCTGGGGCGCGGCGGCGGCGCGGGCGGAGCGACGGCGCTGGCGGCGAGCGAGGTGGCGCGGCGGTTTGCGAAACTGCCGGAGAAGGACCGCAGGCGGCTGGCGGCGGGGCCGCACCTGCTGACGGGGGTGCAGGCGGACGCGATCCTGGCGATGCAGCTGCAGCGGCTGACGGGGCTGGAGACGGAGAAGGTCTGCACGGAGTTCGCGAAGCTGGTGGAGGAGATCGAGGGGTACGAGGCGATTCTGCGCGATCCGGCGCTGGTGCGCGACATCATCCGCGAGGACCTGTACGAGGTGAAGGCCAAGTTCGCGGACGCGCGGCGGACGGAGATTTCGTCGGAGGAAGCGGGCGAGTTCCGCAAAGACGAGCTGATTCCGCGCGAGTCGATGGTGGTGACGCTGTCGCATGAGGGCTACGTGAAGCGGACGGCGACGGACGAGTATCGCAAGCAGGGGCGCGGCGGTCGCGGGCTGAAGGGCGGCGAGACGCGCGAAGGCGACTTCCTGGAACACCTGTTCGTCGCCAGCACGCACGACTTCCTGCTGGTCTTCACCAACCGCGGGCGGGTCTATTGGCTGCGGGTGTATGACGTGCCGCAGATGGCGAGGACGGCGCGCGGCCGATCGATCGCCAACCTGCTGAAGCTGCAGGACGGCGAGAAGCACACGGCGATCCTGCCGGTGGTCGAGTTCGACGAGCTGTTCGTGTTGTTTGCGACGACCAAGGGGCGGATCAAGAAGACGGCGCTGGCGGCCTTCAGCCGGCCGCGGCCGAGCGGGATCATCGCGATCAGCATCGACCCGGACGACGAGCTGATCGGGGCGGAGCTCACGCGCGGGTCGGACGAGGTGGTTCTGGCGACGCGCGACGGCATGGCGGTGCGCTTCAAGGAGGAGGATTGCCGGCCGATGGGTCGCGGGGCGGCGGGCGTGAAGGGGGTGACGCTGAAGGGGGACGACTGCGTGGTCGACATGGCGGTGGCGCGCGAGGGGGTCAGCCTGCTGACGGTGTGCGAGAACGGGTTCGGGAAGCGGACCGGGCTGGAGGAATATCGGCTGCAGCATCGCGGCGGGAGCGGGGTGATCAACATCCGCACGACGGAGCGCAACGGGCGCGTGGTGGCGCTGCGGTCGGTGGTGGACGCCGACGAGCTGATGCTGATTACGGCGAACGGCATCATGCTGCGGACCAGCGTGTCGGAGCTGCGCGAGATCGGCCGGGCGACGCAGGGGGTGCGGCTGATGCGGCTGGATGAAGGCGACCGCGTGGTGGCCGTGGCGAAGGTGGCGCGCGACGAGGAAGAGCGTCCAGAGGGCGGCGCGGCGGCGGACGGCGGAACCGGGCCGCAGGCCGGGCCGGCGAGCGAGCCGGGCGGGCCGGGCGGGCCGGCGACGTGATGGGCGTCGCGGCGGGCAAGGGGTCGGCGCGGGCTGAAATCGCGGGGGTGGGGGCGGTTGTTCAGATCGGTCGGGCCGTGCTGGACCTGGTGCTGCCGACGCTGTGCGCGGCGTGCGGCCGGGCGACGCATGGAGCGCGCGAGCCGCTGTGCACGGCGTGCGCGGCGGACCTGGCGCTGCAAGTCGGCGGCGACTGGTGCCGCGTGTGCGGGTCGGACGTTGGGCCGCACCTGCTTGAGGAGGGGCGCTGCGGGGAGTGTCGCCGGGCGCGGCCGAAGATTGAGCGGCTGGTGCGGGTGGGCCGGCATGACGGGGCGCTGCGGAGCTGGTGCTGGGGCTGAAGCCGCCATCCGACGGTGGACGGGGTGGTCGGGGGACTGCTGGCGGAGGCGTGGCGGGGCGAGATGGGCGACGGCGCGGTGTGGACGCGTTGGTGCCGGTGCTGTCGCCGGTGATGCGGGTCTGCATGCGCGGGCATCAGCCGACGAGCCTGCTGGCGGCGCGGGTGTCGCGGGCGATCGGGGTGCCGGTGCGGCGCTGGCTGGGGATGGCGCGGACGGTTCGGCCGCAATTGGGGCTGTCGGCGGGCGAGCGCGAGGCGAACGTGCGCGGGGCGTTTGCGGCGCGGCGGGCGACGCGGGTGGCCGGGCGAACAGTGTGCGTGGTGGACGACGTAACGACGACCGGGGCGACGCTGCGCGAGGCGGCGCGGGCGTTGCGTTCGGCGGGCGCGGCGCGGGTGTACGGGCTGGTGGTGAGCAAGATGAACCTGACGACCTGGGACGCCGGGGCGGGGGCGTGAATCGGCGGCCGGCGGTCGGTGATTGAGTGGGATGTTGCGGACGGGGCGGCTTGCCGGGCAGGGCGCGGGCGAGTAGGCTTGGATCGGGCGCGCAATTGTCGGTGCGTCAACGGGTAAGGGATTGGGCGCGGGAGCGGAGCGGAGTGGAGCGGGAGGCGGCGAGTCACGTGGCGAGCGGAAGCGTGCGCCGAGCGTGGCGGTCGAGTGGCGAAGTCGGACGGGATGCGAGTAGATTGGCGCGGCGCGGCGTTGCGTGAGCAGCGAGGCGGGGTGGGGGTGGCGTTCGTGCGCGGCGCTTGTCGGGCGTCGCGGACCTGGTCGACGGTCGGCCGGGGCGACGGATGGGTGAGTGAGTTTCGGCCATGGAGAAGTTGAAGTTCTCCGAGATCGTGGTGAAGGGGGCGGTGATCGCGGACCTGGAGTCCACGGACCGGAACGGGGTGATCCGCGCGCTGGTGGGGGCGTTGGCGAGCGCCGGGGAGCTGGAGCCAGCGGACGCGGAGGTGATCGCGAAGGCGATCATTCAGCGGGAGAACCAGGGGAGCACCGGGTTCGGCAAAGGGGTGGCGGTGCCGCATGTGAAGCACGCCAAGATCAAGCGGATCATGGCGGCGCTGGGGCGGTCGGCCGGCGGGGTGGATTTTGCGGCGCTGGATCGGGCGCCGGTCTATACGGTGGTGCTGCTGCTGTCGCCGCAGGAGGCGTCGGAGGGGCACTTGCAGGCGATGGAGTGCATCTTCCGCCACTTGCAGCGTGACAACTTCCGGCGGTTTCTGCGGCAGTCGACGACGGTGGACGACATACTGGAGCTGATTCGCGAGGCGGACGCGGCGCCGACGGCGTAGGCGCCTCGCGGGAGCGGGCTTCGGGCCATGGACAACGGGCAGCAGCGAGCGGAGCTCGAGGTGGTGATCGTGAACTCGCAGGGGCTGCATGCGCGCCCGGTAATGAAGTTCGTCGACCTGGCAAGCCAGTTCCAGTCGGCGGTGACGGTGCACAAGGGGACGCTGAAGGTGGACGGCCGCAGCCCGATGGAGATGATGCTGCTGGAGGCGACGGCGGGGACGCGGCTGCGGCTGGTGGCGGAGGGATCGGACGCGACGGCGGCGCTGGCGGCGCTGTCGCAACTGGTGGCGGAGAAGTTCAACGAGGAATAGCGCGGCGGTGTGCGGTCGGGGGCGGCGCGGCGGCCGGGAGTCAGCGGTCGGATGTCGGTCAAGCGCGGGGTTGGCGTTTCGTCGGGGCTGGTGATGGGGCACGCGATCGTCCTCGACACCGAGGAGACGCGCGTGCCGCGGCGGACGCTGCCTTCCAGTCAGCTCGAACATGAAGCCCAGCTGGTGGACCGGACGTTCGAGGCGGCCAAGGCCGAGGTGGTCGCGGAGCGCGCCGCGATCGCGGCGCGGGCCGGCAGCGAGCTGGCGGACATCTTCGGCTTTCACGAGCGCTGGCTGTCGGACGCCAAGCCGCGGGCGGAAGTGGCGGCGCTGATTCGCGAGAAGAGCTACAGCGCGGCCTACGCGATCAGCGTGTTCATGCGGCGCTACCGGCGGCGGTTCCTGGAGATGAAGAGCACGTTCCTGCAGGAGCGCTCGAAGGACATTCTGGACATAGAACGACGATTGCTGCGACACGTGGGCGGGGAGGTGCGGCAGGAGATCACGGCGTCGAGCGAGCCGGTGGTGGTGGTGGCGCACGACATGACGCCGTCGCAGACGGTCATGCTGGACCGCACGCGCAAGGTGCTGGCGTTCGTGACCGACCTGGGCGGGGCCACGTCGCACACGGCGATCGTGGCGCGCGGTCTGGGGATTCCGGCCGTGGTCGGGCTGGGGGACATCACCAGCGTGGTGTCGGGGGGAGACTTCCTGGTTGTCGACGGGACGCACGGGCTGGTGGCGATCAACCCGGATGACTCGGCGATCGCCGACTACGAGGCGCAGGCCAAGCACCTGGTCGAGGTGCGGCACGCGCTGGACGAGCTGCGCGATCAGCCGGCCGTGACGAAGGACGGCGTGGAGGTGGAGCTGCTGGGGAACATCGAGTTTCCCGACGAAGTGGAGGCCTGCCAGGCGAAGGGGGCGCGCGGCGTGGGGCTGTTTCGGACGGAGTACCTGTTCCTGCAAGGCGACGCCGAGCCGTCGGAGGAGGAACAGTTCCAGACCTATCGGCAGGCGGCCGAGCGGTTGAACGGCATGCCGCTGGTGATCCGGTCGGTGGACCTGGGGGCCGACAAGCTGCCGACGACGCGGGCCGGCGAACCGGAGCAGAATCCGTTTCTGGGGCTGCGGTCGATCCGGTGGTGCTTGCAGAACCTGCCGGTGTTCCGGTCACAGTTGCGGGCGATCATGCGGGCGAGCCGGCACGGGCAGATCAGCATCATGTTTCCGCTGATTACGCAAGTGATGGAGCTGCGGCAGGCGCGGTACGTGCTGAACCTAGTGGTGGAGGAGTTGGAGGAAGAGGGGTACGACTTCAAGGTGCGGGTGCCGGTGGGGATCATGGTGGAGACGCCGGCGGCGGCATTGTGCGCGACGGAACTGGCGCGCGAGGTGGACTTCTTCAGCATCGGGACGAACGACCTGATTCAGTACACGCTGGCGGTGGATCGGACGAACGAGCGGGTGGCGCAGTTGTACAACGGTCTGAATCCGGCGGTGCTGCGGCTGATTCAGATGGTGATCGACGCAGGGCGGGCGGCGGGGACGCCGGTGGCGATGTGCGGGGAAATGGCGGCCGACCCGTTATGCACTATGTTGTTGCTGGGCATGGGGTTACGGCGGATGTCGATGGTCGCGGGGTCGATTCCGACGATCAAGCGAGTTATCCGGAGCGTGGCAATGGCCGATGTGGAACGGATTGCACAGCGCGCCGCGAGTTTCGAGACGGACCGGGAAGTGCTAAACTTCGTTCGTGACGAGACGCGCAAGGTGGTGCCGGACCTGGTATAGCGCCAGCCGGGCCGAACGGGCGCGGGTGCGTCAACCCGAACAAGACATGATTGCTCGATCGGGCGTTGCCGGCGTTCGGCGAAGGCCCCATGGAGCTGGTCAACAGGAAGTGTGGAATCACCGCTGATTTGCGAAGGTGGCTGGGCATACGCTTCTCGATCGAAGGTGATCTGAGATTCATCTCGCACCATGACACGGTGCGGATGTTTGAGCGAGGCCTGGCGCGAGCCGAGCTGCCGGTAAAGCGCTCGGGCGGATTCAACCCGCGGATGCAGTTGTCGCTGCCGCTGCCCCGAAGTGTGGGCATTGCGGGACTGGCGGAACTGCTGATCGTCGAGATGACGGAGCCGGTGGAGCCGGACGAGGCGCTGCGGCGTCTGTCTGGCGAGATGCCGGCGGACGTGCGGCTGCGGTCGATCGAGGCGTATTCAGACGGCGGGCCGCGAGCGGCGACGTCGGCGAAGTATGCAATCGATCTGCCGGAGGCGGCGGCGATGTCGCCGCGGGTCGAGGCGTTTCTGGCGCGGCAGCAATCCGAGGTGGAACGACGGGATGCGAAGACGGGCGCGGTTCGGCGGATCGACGTGAGGTCGTTCGTGAGCGACGTGCGGCTGGAGGACGGGCGCCTGGAGTGGACGCAGACGATGCGTTCGGGCGCGACGGCTCGGCCGGCGGAAGTGCTTGCGGCGCTCGGGTTGGATCCGCAGGAGACGCTGCACCGTGTGACGCGCGTGGCCGTTGAGTTTCACCGGACGTAGAACACCCATCGCGAGTCGGCGGCAAACCGAACAGAAAGGTTGCCGTCGTGAGACAGAATCAACGAGAGCCCAAGGAATGGAACGGGGGAACGGCGTCGGCCGCGGGGAGCAGTGCGCCCGGCGGTGGGGACGAGATGAGTGAATTTGCGCGCGGCCTGGCCGACGAGGTCCCGACCGCGGCGGCCGATCGCGGCGAGCGCGCGACCGAAGAGCTGGTCGAAGCCGAGTCGCAGTCGAACGGCGAGAGCGGCGCGGCGCAGAATGCCGAGTCGGGCGCAGCCGGAGGGCGGCGGCGGCGGCGCGGGCGGCGCGGTGGGCGGAAACATCGGCGGCGGCGCGGCGGAGCGATGGAGGGAGCGGCGGCCGATTCGGCGGCGGCGGTCGAAGAGGCCGACGATTCGATCGACGCCGAGGAGTCGCCGGCGGTGACGCGGTCGGAGCCGGTCGAACTGCCGCACGGGCTGGACGAGGTGGAGATCGAGGAATCTGCGGCGACGAGCGAGCCGCGCGCGGCCGAGACGGCGGGCGAGGGCAGCGGTCGCGGCGGTCGGCGGCGCGGCCGGGGTCGGCGTGGCGGGCGCTCGCGCCGGCGGCGCGGATCGACGGAGAGCACGACGGCAGGGGCGACCGCAGAGGTGGCGCCGGCGGAGTCGATGGCCGAGGCCGAGCCGGAGCCGGTGTACGAGCCGTTTGACGACGAGGAGCCGGAGGAAGAGGCGGTCGAGCTGCGGCCGGTGGGGGAGGTTTCGGATCCGAAGCGTGAGCCGATTCGCGATGGTCGCGAGGTGCTGATCAACGTCGCGGACGACGACGAGTGCCGGATCGCGATCATGCGGGCGGGGCGGCTGGACGAGCTGTACATCGAGCGGGTGTCGGCGGCGTCGCACGTGGGGAACATCTACAAGGGGCGGGTGACGAACGTCGAGCCGAGCATTCAGGCGGCGTTCGTCGATTTCGGGCTGTCGGTGCACGGGTTCCTGCACATCAGCGACCTGCACCCGAAGTATTTTCCGAACGGCGCGAACGAGACCGAGCAGGTGGGTCGCAAGACGCCGCGGCGCGAGCGACCGCCGATTCAGCGCTGCCTGCGGCGCGGGCAGGAAGTGATCGTGCAGATCACCAAGGAGGGCATCGGGACGAAGGGGCCGACGCTGACGAGCTACATCTCGGTGCCGGGGCGGTTCCTGGTGATGATGCCGGACATGAACCAGCTCGGGGTGTCGCGGAAGATCGAGGACGACGAGACGCGCCGAGAGCTGCGCGAGGTGCTCAGCCAGCTGACGCTGCCGGGCAACATGGGCTTCATCATGCGGACGGCGGCGATCGGCCGATCGAAGCGCGATCTGCAGCGCGACCTAAGTTACCTGACGCGGCTGTGGCGGAGCGTGGAGGAGCGCATCCGGCAGGAGCGGGCGCCGTGCGAGCTGTACCAGGAATCGGACCTGGTGATTCGGACCATACGCGACGTGTTCGACGCGGACGTGAAGCGGATCCTGTCGGATCATCTGCCGACGGCGCAGCGCGTGGGCGAGTTCCTGGCGATCGCGTCGCCGAAGAGCCGCGACTGCGTGCGGCACTACACCGGTCACGAGCCGCTGTTCCACCTCTACAGCATCGAGGCGGAGATCGAGAAGCTGCACAACAAGCACGTGCCGCTTCCGTGCGGCGGGTCGCTGGTGATCGAGCCGACCGAGGCGCTGGTGGCGATCGACGTGAACAGCGGGCGGTTCCGGGTGCCGGACGATCCGGAGGAGACGGCCTATCGGGTGAACCTGGAGGCGGCCGACGAGATTGCGCGGCAGCTGATGTTGCGCGACCTGGGCGGGCTGATCATCTGCGACTTCATCGACATGCGGGCCGAGAAGCACAAGCGGACCGTGGAGCGGCGGCTGCGTGATGCGTTGAAGCATCACAAGGAGCGCGCGAAGATTCTGAAGATGTCGAAGTTCGGCATCATCGAGATGACGCGGCAGCGGCAGCGGCCGTCGATCAGCTCCAGCGTGTATGCGCAGTGCACGCGCTGCCGCGGCACGGGCAAGGTGAAGACGGCCGAGAGCGTGTCGCTGGAAGTGATGCGGATGGTAAAGGTGGCCGGTCACCTCGACCAGGTGGCGATCGTGGACGTGCAGGTGAGCCCGGCGGTGGCGAATCACCTGCTGAACCGGCGGCGGCGGGCGCTGGCCGAGCTGGAGCACGAGAGCGGCCGGACGATCATGATTCGCGGGGTGGAGTCGTTCGGGGTGGACGAGGTGCGTTACAGCTGCACGGACCGGCGCGGGCGCGAGGTGCCGTTCACCGATGTGCACGCGGTGCCGGTGACGGGCGGTCGCGGCGGCGGGCCGGCGGCGGGCGGCGCGAGCGGCGGCGGGTCGCGCGGGCCGCGCGGTCGGTGGAGCGGGGCGCGGTCGGAAGGCGCGTAGGAACTCAGGCGAGGCGAGCGTGGCGCGGGCGCGGCGCGCAAGCCCGGGAGCAAGACGCATGACTGGGCGCGGGCGGAAGATCTGGAAGATCGTGGCGGCGATAGCGTGGGCTGCGGTGCTGGCGGGCTGCGCCGTGCGGTGGGACCTGGACTACAACTATGCCCGCGGCGTGGCGCAGCAGCAGAAGCGGCTGATGCTGCTCTACTTCAAGGACTGGAGTTCGCCGGACCATCGCAACCTGGTGACGCAGGTGTTCCAGTCGCCGGTAGTGGCGAAGGAGCTGAAAGACACGATCAACGTGGAGATGCTCTACAACTGGGGCCCGACCGCGGCGCAGTATGGCGTCGAGAAGGAGCCGCAGGTCTGCGTCATGTGCAATCCGGACGGCAACGAGATCGGGCGGATGGGGGTGCGGAATCCGATCCCGTCGCCGGAGAAGTTCGCCGAGTGGGTGCGGCAGATGAAGGCGGCGGCGCGCCCGGCGTCGCAGCCCGTGGCTGCTCCCGGAGGAAAAGCGCCCGCGCCGAGCGGGAAGGCGCCCGTGGCCGGACCGCGGCGCTGACGCGCGTTGCGACGCGGCGGACTATGGGTTGGTCGCGGGGGCGGCCGGCAGGCGGCGCGTCGCGATGGTGGCCTGGGGGTGATCGGAGCGATAGCCCAGCTCTTCGCAGAGCAGGTCGACGGTCCGCGCGGTGGCGCCGACGTTCTGACGGACGACCGCGCGCGCCGCGGCGCCCAGGGCAGCGGCGCGGTCGGGATGGGTCAGCAGTGGGCTGATTTGCGGGGCGAGCTGGTCGGCCGAGTCGATGCGGATGGCGGCGTCGGCGTCGAGCAGGCGCACGACGGCGTCGGCGAAGTTTTCGGTGTGCGGGCCGAAGAGCATCGGCCGCGCCAGGCCGGCGACCTCCATGACGTCTGAGCCGCCGAGCGGAACGAGGGTGCGCCCGACGAAGACGACGGTGGCGAGGGAGTAGAACTTGCGCAGTTCGCCGAGGGTGTCGCCGAGGAGGATGGCGGGCGGATCGGTGGCGGGCGGCGCGTCGTCGGCCTGGGGCTGGGCGGCGCGGCGGTAGGCGGCGTGGCGTTCGGAGCGTTCGGCGGCGCGAGCGTCCTGGCCGCGGAGGTCGGGGTGTTGCGTGCGGCGGAGGCAGGCGAGGCCGCGGCGTTCGATGAGAGCGGCGACTTCGTCGAAGCGCTCGGGCTTGCGCGGCACGAGCGCGAGCTGCAGCCGGGGGTGTTCCTTCAGCAGCGCGGCATAGGCGTCGAGGAGCAGCGGCTCTTCGTCGGGCCCGGTCGAGCCGGCGACCAGAAGCGGACAGTCCCTGCGGATCGACAGGGCGCGGGCGAGGTCATCGGAGCCGGGAACGGCGTCGGCGACCAGCGCGGTGTCGTATTTCACGGAGCCCGTCACGGCGACTCGGTCGGCCGCGACGCCGAGCTGCCGGAACCGCTGGGCGTAGGTTTCGTCCTGGGCGCCGACGAAGGCCAGCCGGCCGAACATCTTCCGTGCGACGGTGCGGACGAGCGGCAGAGAGAATCGCCGCATGCTGCGCTCGTGGGTGATGCGGCCGTTGGCGATGCCGACCGGGATTCCGCGGCGATCGGCGAGCGCGACCAGGTTGGGCCAGACTTCGAGCTCCATGAGGATGATGGCGTCGGGGCGGAGGCGGTCGAGGGCGCGGCTGACGACCCACGAGAAATCGAGCGGGAAGCGGAAGACCGGCGTGGGGGCGTAGGCTTTCACGGCGGCGTCGTAGCCGGTCTGGGTGGTGGCGGTGATGAGCAGCTCGTAGCGCGGCAGGCGGCGGGCGATCTCGGCGACCAGGCTGCGAGTGGCGTTGATCTCGCCGAGCGAGACGCCGTGGATCCAGATGCAGGGGCGCGTGCCGACGCGCGGCGGATATCGGCCGAACCGTTCGCGCCAGCCGCGGCGGTACTTTCCGCGGAAGATCATCTGGAAGATCAGCAGCGGGGCGTAAAGCAGCGCGGCGACGAGGTAGGCGCAGTCGAGCAGGAGAGCCATGGCGTCAGGCGGCGCGCGGCGACGAGGGCGGCGGACGAACTGAACCAGCGGCGCGGCCGCTCATTTCTTTCCCTTCTTGGCGCAGCACTGCTTGAACTTCTTGCCGCTGCCGCAGGGACAGGGGTCGTTGCGTCCGATCTGGGCCTTGTCGGTCTTGATCGGCTCGACCGGCGGCGGCAGGGGCGGCTCGTCGGCGCCGGGCAGCGACTTTTTGTAGCGCTCCGACTCTTCGCGCTTGCGGTCGAAATGTCGTTCGAATTGATCGGCCATGAGGCAGAGACTCAGGCGGCGGGGCCGCGCGCGATGCCGGGACATCATAGCCGATCAGGAGGCCGGTTGGGACGCAGGCTGCGACGTCGGCGCGGCTTGTCGGGCGCGGCGACCAGGCCCCGATGAAGCAGGGCAGCTTTCCAGGGTGACGCGGACCGGAGCGGCTTGCCGGCGTTCGATGCTGAGGGTGATGGTGGCGGCGGCCTCGATGTCGCTGAGGCGGCGGCTGGAGGTCGGCGATGTCGACCGGGACGTTTCCGGCAGGACGACGTCGTTGACCTAGAAGTCCGGCCGGCGGAATCGGCGGGCGACGGGCGGCGATAGCGGCGGTCTGCGCGGCAGGAACACGGTCGTCGTCAGGTCGTCGTCGGACGGGTTGTCGGAAGCGCGTAGGCGCAGCCAACCCCGCCGAGCCACCAGGTTGGGTCCGGTAGCCGGTCTACGCCATCGACCAGGCGGCGATGCAGTCATGGGTGATGGCGAAGCCGATGCCGGAGATCACCTCAAGCGCCGGCCAGATCGCCGCCGCCGACGGCAACGGCCAGACCGAGGACGCGGCCGTCGAGTCGACCAGGCCGCCGTGGTGACGGGCGAAACTGGCGTCGCACTGGTCGCGCCTTGCCCAGGCGCGCGGCGGAGATCATGAGAGGCTAGGGGCGAGGCCACCATGCTTCGCAGCCGTGGCGGTGGCATGGCCGGCCGAGCTCGGCGGCGGGCGTCAGTCGAGCAGCGGCAGTCGGTGGCGTCGATGCGGACCGGGCAAACGCTTGATAAATCGTAAAGACTTCTGGCAACCATCAACAACGTAATAGGAGGGAGGAGGGGGGGGAGGAGGGGGGGGGGGGGGGGGGGGGAGGAGGAGAGAGAGAGAGGAGAGAGAGAGAGAGAGAGAGAGAGAGAGAGAGAGAGAGGGGGGGGGGGGGGGGGGGGGGGGGGGGGGGGGGGGGGGAGAGAGAGAGAGAGAGAGAGAGAGAGAGAGAGAGAGAGAGGGAGAGAGAGAGATCTATGAACAAGGTAAAGAAACTAGTAACAACCAAACCATCCAGCAGCTCAGCCTGTATAGTATTAGGAAGGCAAATACGCTTATGAAAACAACCAGCATGTTATACAAAATGCAAAGAGAAACAGAAAGTAAACAAATTTAACTTATATATTCAGCTTTCATGACCAGTCAAGGTGACGATATGGCAGGTTACGACGCGGGCGACGGCGGCTGCCCGGTTGTGGCGGCACGGTGATCAGGCTCGATGGCGACGTCGGGCGGGGCTCGGCGGGCGCGGCCAGGGTCGAGGCCACGAGCAGCAGTGCAGCGTGGATCACGGCGCGGCCTCCGGCGCGGTGAGCGAAAGTGTGAGGACCTGACCGCCGCGCTTGACGGTCAGCCGGACGGCGTCGCCGGGCCGCAGGTCGGCCTGGACGGCGTTGAAGTCTTCGACGGTGGCGATGCGGCGGTCGTTGAGCGCGACGATGAGGTCGTCGGGCTGCAGGCCGGCGCGGTCGGCCGGCGAGCCGGGCGCGACGCGGTCGACGTAGGCGGCGACCTTGACATATCCGAGTGTGAACAGGTGAATGCCGAGGGCGGCCGGCGGCAGGGCGCGGGCCGGATGCGACGTCGAGCGGCGCGGCGCGGGAGCGTCGCCGGCGGCCAGAAAGGCGGTCAGCGCTTCGCCGGGAATGGCGTAGTTGACGCGGGTATTGGTGGCATCGGCGATGGCGACTGGGCCGATCAGGCCGATCAGGCGGGCGCGGAGGTCGAGCAGCGGGCCGCCGGCCATGCCGGGGTTGGAGGTGATGGCGTCGATCAGAATCAGATCGCCGGCGTAGTCGAGCGGCTGGGTGCGGCGACGGAGCTCGAGCGCCGTGCGGGCGACCACGATGCCGCGCAGCAGCGACGCAGGCTCCTCGCCTTCGGCGACCTTGAAGCAGTTGCCGGCGGCGATGACCGGATCGCCGGGCAGCAGTTCGGCGCTGGCGGCCGGGACGAGGCAGGGCAGGTCGTGGGCGGCGATGCGAAGCAGGGCGAGTTCGCGCCCCTCGTCGCGGCGGACGAGCGTGGCGGCGAAGCGGCGACCGTCGTGCAGCACTGCCCGCAGGTTGCGGCTGTCGAGCAGGATGGAGTCGATCGTCAGGATCAGGCCGTCGCGCGAAACCAAGACGCCCGAGCCGAAGCCACCGGCGCGGCCGATCGAGGCGCCGTAGAGCTTGACCACGCACGGCAGGGCGCGGCCGGCGACGGCGGCGGTGGTGTTGGGAATGAGCGGCGGCAGGCGCGGCTCGGTTTCGGCGCGTGCGGCGATGGGCGCAACCGCCAGCAGGCAGGCCAGCAGGCCGGCGGCACGGCGCAGGTCAGTCGGCATTGGCGCGGGGCTCGACACGCGTCCACTCATCCTCGAAGAGCGGCCGATCGCCGACCGACAGCGTCCGCCGCGCGAACCAGCGGATCGCTCCGCTGCGCAGCGGCTGAGAGTATTCATAGCGCAAGTGCTGGTGCGACTGCGGCGATTCGAACTCGAGCGCCAGCAGCGCGCCGTCCTCGTCGTCGAACGAGAATTTCAGAGGCGCGAGGCCGGGCAGGGTGCGGTCGATGCGGACGGCGATTCGCCCGGCGACCGAGTCGGCGCCGACCACGGCGTAGCCGGCCTGCGGCGGGTCGGCGACGGCGTGCAGCAGGCACCAGCGGGCCCAGCGCTCCAGCTCGCCGGGCGCGTCGGGCGGCGCGGCGTCGGGCGCGACGGGGCGCTCGGTGAGGTCGATGGCGACCGGCTCGGCGGCGGCGGCGCGGCGACGGGCGCCGACACAGCGAACCGACTTGAGCGCGGCGATGGCGTCATCCCCGCCGACGAAGCGGCGGAATCGGTCGAGCGCGCGGCGGGTGGCGCGGGCGTTGGCCTCGGGGTTGGGGCGGAAGGGGTCGTTCAGGTGCAGGCGCTCGCGGACCTCGGGCGGGGGGACGAGTTCCTTGGGCAGCGGAACGGCATCGAGCCGGAAGCGGGCCGTGGCGGTGCGGCCGTCGCGCTGGGTTTCGAGCTCGACCGGCCAGTTCGCCGGAAAGGTGCCGAGCAGGGTAAGGAAGTGATTGTCAGAGCGGACGGCGACGCCGTTGAACCGAACCACGCGGTCGCCGGCACGAACGCCGGCGCGATGTGCCGGCGAGTCGGCGATGATCTGGTCGACGAGGGTTTCGCCGGTGGCGCGGGTGCGGGTGGTGAAGCCGGCCGAGCCGTGCTGCACGGTGAGTCCGGCGCGCAGGGCGGGGATGAATCGGCGGATCTGGTTGATGGTGATGGCGTAGCCGACGCCGACGTTGACGCGCCCGGCCTCGCCGATGCTGATGCGGCCGTTGATGCCGACGAGGTCGCCGCGGAGGTCGAAGAGCGGACCGCCGGAGTTGCCGGGGTTGATGGAGGTGTCGACCTGGATGCAGTCGGTGTAGACCAGGGCGCGGCCCTCGCCGCGCTGGTAGCGGTGCAGGCCGCTGACGACGCCGCAGGTGACGGTGGGGCGGAAGTCTTCGGCGAGCAGAAAAGGGTTGCCGAGAGCGAGGGTCCAGTCGCCGACTTGCAGGGAGTCGGAGTCGCCGAGCGGAGCGGGCTGAAGCGGGCGCGGGGCGTCGAGGCGGAACATGGCGACGTCGCCGGTGGGGTCGACGCCGAGCAGGTGAAGCGGATAGAGCTTGCCGTCGGCCAGGCCGCCGTCGCCGCGGCGCGAGGCGGCGAACGGCCGGACGACGTGGAAGTTGGTCAGGCCGAAGCCCTGCGAGTCGATGATGACGCCGGAGCCGCCGCCGGCGCGGTTGCCCTGCGGGAAGATGCAGACGACGGAATCGGTGAGCCGCTGGATGAGTTCGACGCGGGCTTGTTCAAGGGTGCGGACGCGGGCGAGTGCGGCGGGGTCGGGGGCGCTGGCCGGGCGCGGGGCGTCGGCGGCCAGCGCGGCGATAAGCGAGAGCGAGGCGGCGATCGCGGGCGACATGGGCATGAGTCTAACCGAGCGTCAGCGGACGAGCCGCGCCTGGCCCCAGACGCCGCGGTCGCCCAGGTCGAGGTCGGGCCCGAAGTCGAGCACGATCGCCAGGCGGCGGGCGCCGGCGAGCGGAACGGAGAGGTCGCGCGGCGGGTCGGCGGCGCGAATCGGTCCGCTGTCGAAGGCGGGCTTGTCGTCGACCAGCACGCGGAAGATCGCGCAGCCCGCCGGGGCGTCGGCGGCGTCGAGGCCGACCACGGCGTCGAAGCGCTGGAACGGTTCATTCAGGTCATAGGTGAGGCGGAATAGGCGTGGGTGGCGAGGCTCCTTGGCGAAGAGGGCGCTCGCCGATGCAGCGGGTCCGCCGAACAGGCCGGCGTCGGCGCCGGCCGGCCAGGGCAGGTCGAAGGTGCTGCGGATTCGACGCGCACGGGCTGAGGCCGAGGAGGAACTCGACGCGGCGGACTGCGGAATTCGAGACGCTCGACCGCGGACCAGTCGAGGCGAGCGCGGCAGCGAACGGGGTGGTGAGCGAACGGCGGCGGTGGCGTCGGCCGAGAGCAGCCGCCGCCGAAGTCGTCGCCGCTGCAGGTGGACGGCAGCGCCGGGCGCGGGGCGCGGAGTGCGGCGGCGGCCAGCACGACGGCGTAGAGGCGGTCGATCGGTCCGCGGCGGCGCGCTGGCCGACGCGGAAGTCCTTGTACCGGTCGCCGAGAGCCGCCTCGAGCACGCCGGGCAAGCGCCGTCGGCCACCGGCGCCCAGGACGATGGCGACGTCGTGCTTGTCGTCGCGGCGATCGAGCGGCTCGGCCAGCTCGGCGTCAGCGCGGGCGTTGGGCGAAGCGGCGACGCGGATGGCGGCTGGTGCCGCTTCGAACGCGACCAGGTTCGCGCCGGCGCGATTGCGAAGTCGACGCGGATGCCGCGCTCAGCGGCGGCGACGATGCGACCGTGCAGGCGACCGCCGTCGGCCAGGAAGAGCAAGCGCCGCACCGGCAGGCGCGGCCGGCTGCACGCGGGCGGCGGCGAAAGGGTGAGCAGGTCGTCGAGTTTCGGGGCGTCGGTGGCGCCGGCGTCGAGCGACAAGCGCGTCGTCGGGTGCGATGGAAACGTCTGCGTGCCGATGTGCAGGCCGAATGACCGTGAGCAGTTGAAACGAGCTGGCCGATTCGGCGGTGGGCGGGCCTGGCGGCGGTACAGAGCACTGCGATGAACAGCGCGGCGGCAGATATGGTGGCGCGTCAGCGCGGCGGATCACGGCTGGCCACTGTCGGTGCCGACCTGGCGGTAGTACTGTTCGACCAGGTCGCGGTACTGGCTGGGGAACTCTCGCTGCAGAGACTGGAGCAGCGCCTCGCGCTCCTTGGGCGGCATGGCGCCCCACGACTGGCCGGGCCGGGCCTTACCGACCTTGCGGAGCTCGGCCTCGGGCGGTGCGGCGCCGCGCGGCAGGACCGATCGCTGGGCGTGCGTCGAGCCGGGCTTGCCGCCGTTGGGCGACTGGCTCTTCTTGCCCGAGCGGGCATTCTTGGCGTTCTGCTGCTGCTCCTGTTCGCGCTGGTTGGCCTCCTCGATGAGCTTGTCGAGCAGGGTGATGGCCTCGGTCTGGCGGTCGCGGACGGGCTGGTCGGTGCGGCCGTGGCGGAGTTCGCGCTCGGCGAAGTCCATGAGGTCGCGCACGTCTCCGAGCGCCGCGGCTCGCGCGCGAAAGCTCGGTGAGAATCTGCCGGGCGGATTGCCGCATGCGCTCGGGGGCGTTGGGGCAGTCGCGGTGAAGGCCGAGAGCATGCGACCTCGTCGTATCGCAGGGTGCCCAGGCCAGCGCGGCAGCCGCGGAGGAAGAGCGCCTGGTCGGCCACGGGGGTGAAGTCGCGCCAGTCGGGGCGGCGACGTTCGAGGTCGGAGAGCAGGCGGTCGGCGTCGAGGGGTCGCGCGGCGTCGGCGGCGCGCGGCCGCTGCGCCGCGGCGGCGACGGCGAGATAGGGATCGGCGTGCGGCGGCGCCGCCGCGGCGGCGTCGATGGCGGCGGGCGCTGGGCTGTCGCGCAGCGCGTCGAGCAGCGGGCGCGCAGCGGGCTAGAGCCGTGCCAGCGCCGCGGCGAGGAACGGGGCCGCGGCGGCGTCGGCGCGGGCGTTTTTCCATTCGGCCGCCAGCGCCGTGCGCAGTGCGGCGTCGAAGCGGGCGTTGGCGCCGACGGCGGCGATGAAGTCATCGACGACCGCGGCGGCGGCCCGCGGCGGCGCGATGGCGGGCAGCGTGGTGGGGGCGGCGGCGGCGGGCGCGGCCGGGGCAGCGCCGATCGGCCGGGCGGCGAGCGCGAGCAGGACAATTCCGACGCAGGCGTGGGAGCGGTTCATTCGCGCTGGGCCTCGCGTTTCTTTTCGCCTTCGACCAGGTCGCGCGCCATGCCGGCGACGGCCGCCTGTCGCCGCGCGAGCCGATCGGTGAGCTCCGCAAGTCCGTGCGGGACGGAGCCAGGCAGGACGCGCTGCCGCTCGAGGTCGTCGGTGGCGCGATTGACGCGCTGCTGGCAGGACTTGAGCAGTCGCAGCTCGGCCGAGCCGGGGATGAGCGGCGGGTTCTGGTCGCTCGAGCCGGACGGATTGCCGGATTCACTCTGCTCCTGGTTTTTCTTCTGAATCTCGCGGACGGCCTCGAGCAGCTCCTGCAGCGTGAGGACGATGGACTCCTGCAACTGGCGCGTGAGGGCGGCGGTGTCGGCGGCGGCGAGGCGCGCGGCGGCGTCGGTGGCGTCGTCGCGGACCTGCTCGACCAGCTGCGGGACAACGATGGTGGTGGCGTCCTCGCGGAGCACCTTCAGGGCGCTGGCGGCCTCGTCGGCGATCCAGCGCTGCGACTTCGCGGCGTCGGACAGCGCAAGCTGGTCGGTCCGCGACCAGTGGTTCGCGCCGGCGGCGTCGAGCCGGTTGGTGTCGGCGTTGATGGCGGTCTGCCGGGCAAGCATGGCGGCGAATCGCGTCTCGAGCGCGGCGAGCATTTCCTCCTGTTGTTCGCGGCGGAGCTGCTCGAGCGCGTCGTCGAGTTCCTGCTGGGCCTGGTTTAGCTTGTCGAGCGCCTCGCGCTGATCGCGCGCCGCGTCGTCCGGCTTCTTGTCGCCAAGCTTCTTGGCGGCCTGGTTCTGGTGCGGAGCGGCCTGGTCGAGTTTCTGGGCGCTCTCGGCCCGGCCTTCGCCGCCGGGAGATTCCTCCGCCCCTTTTTCGCCCTTTTGCGGGCCAGACGACTGATCGCCGCCGCCGCGCATTTTCTGGGCCAGGTCGCGCGTCTTGCCGGCCGTGTCGCGCTGCGCCTGGGCCTGCTTGAGATAGTCGAGCTGTTTCTCGAGCTCGGCCTGCTCCTCGGCGAGGCGCTCGATGGCGCGGCGCAGCTTCTCCGCGGCGGCCGACTGGGGCTGCTTCGCGCCGTCGTGGTCGCCTTTCGAGAGCTGGTCGGCGGCGGAGCGCATCTCGTCGGCGGCCTGATCGGCGCTTTGCGACGCCTGGCGCATGGCCGCGCTGGGCGGCGCGCCGCTCGGGGCGGCGGGGGGCGACGGCTTCTGCGGCCCGGCCGGCTTGTCGGTCTGGTTCTTATGGTCGGACGGGCTCTTGCCGGGGGGCGTCTCCTTCGTCGCCTCGTGCGGCGCTTGGCCGGCGGGCTGGCTCGTGGAGGCTGACTCGGGCGGCGCGGCCAGCGCCTTCGCCAGGGCGCGGGCCGCCGAGCCGAGCTCGCGCTGCTGCGGCGAGAGCGCCCGCGCCTGGTCGGCGTTGGCGCCGCTGGATTTCCGCGACAGATCGTGCTGGCGCGAGAGCACCTGGCGGAGCTGTTCGCCCAGGGCGCGCAGCGCGGCGAGACGCTGCTGGGCGGCGGCGGCGCGCTGCGCCGCGTCGAGCTCGGCCTGCTGCTCGGCGACAAGCTGCGCGATCCGCTCGCGCAGTGCCTTGAGCTCGTCCGCCTCCTTCCGGCGGTCGCGCGGCTCGCTCGTCTCGTTCATGAGCAGCTTCAGCAGTGCGTCGAAATCCGCGGCGAGCTTCTGCTGTGCGTCGGCGGCCTCGGGCAGCCGCGCGGCCCGCAGGTCGGCGACAATGTGCTCGATCCGCGGCCTCAGCAGCATGGTCCGCCCGGTCGACAGCGCGTCGAGCAGCCGCGCGGCATGTTCGGGCTCGCTTTTCTTCAGGGCCTCGCTGAGCTGGAAGAGGCGGTCCTCGAGCCGTTCGAGGCGCGAGAGAATGACGCCTTGCTCGTCGGCGATTCGCTCGACGCCCGCGGGCTGCGTGGCGGCGGGCGCGGGAACATCGCCGCGCGTGCGCGGCACGAGCACGCCGGTGGCGACCAGCGCCGCGACCGCGAGCCAGCGTGTGCGGGATCGATGCTGCATCAATGGTCTTGTACGCCCGGCGCTCAGGGAAGTGGCTCCGATTCGGATGGCTGGCTGCCCGGCCCGCCGAACAACTCGTCCAGCCGGCGTTCAATCTCGACCTGCGTCTGGCGATTGACGTCGGACTGGAGCTTGAGCAGGTCGCGCATCAGGCTGACGGCCTCGTTGTAACCTTCCCATTTTAGCATGTTGGCGAGGATCGACCGCATCTGGGCCAGAATCGCCTCCTGGGCGGCCAGCGATTCGTCCCAGGCGGCCGGCGACTGCGGATCGAGCCGGTCGAGCTGCGTGGCGGCGTCCGGCAGGGTGGTATCGGCCAGCCGCGCCAGCGGCGTAAGGACGCCCGCGCCGAGTCGCTGCTGAATCTGCGGCGTTACAAGCTGGTTGACGCGCATCTCGGCGAGGATGTCGTTGAAGTGGCGGCGGACGGTCTTGACGCGGCTGGCAATCTGGCGCTGTCGGCGGGCGAGTTCGCGCACGTTGGCGTTGGCGGCTGAGCCGCGTTCGCTGGCGGTGCGCAGCGCGTCGCGCGTGGCCTCCTGGGCGCGGAGGGTCTGCTCAAACTCCTGCCGCCAGGCGGACTCGCGACGGGCCAGGTCGGCGAGCAGCTCCTGCGCGGTGACGATGCGGAGCGAGAAGGCGGCCGAGCGACCCTCGCCGGTCGGCGGGGCGGCGCGATTCCCGGCGGCGGCCGGGTCGCCGGGGTTGAAGTCGCGCCCGACGGCGACGAGGTTGAGCCGGTCGTCGGGTTGCAGCGCCAGTTCGGCCAGCGACCAGGCGCGTTCGAATCGGAAGCGGGTTTGGCCGGGGTCGAAGTGATCGGGCGCGAGCTCGCCGTCGGCGGGGCGGCTGGTGGGCGGCGGCGCGGCGCTCGGCCGAGATGCGGTCGGCTGAGAGGCGGGCGCGGCGTGCGCGGTCCGCTGCACCTGGAAGCGGATCGCGGCCTGCGCGAGGCCGAGGTTGTCCTCGTACTCGGCGAGCAGCGAGAGCACGGCGTTGGCGACGACGATGTCGCCGGCCCCCGGCAGCGAGAGGCGGACGCGCGGCGGCTTGTCGGCGGTGGGGCGGACGACGCACGTGACGGGGCGCAGATCGTGCAGCCCGTCGGCGTCTACGAGGTCGAACGACAGGCTGACCGAGCGCGACGGCGTCAAACTGGCCTGCCACAGGCGCTCGTCGAGCCGCGCGGCGGCGATCGGCTGCGCGGCGCCGATCAGCGTGGCGGACTCGACCGGCTTGTTGACGGTGGCGCGCAGCTCGACGCGCGAGCCGGCCAGCACGTCGCCGGCGAGCTGCCCGGCCGGCCAGTCGTAGGCGGGCTGGCGGGCGTAGCCTGGCGGGCTGACGCGGACGGCCAGCGCGCGGACGGCGGGGCGTTCGAGCGCGACAATGCGGAACTCGTCGCTCTGGTCGTCGACGCCCCAGCGGCCGATGCGGAAGCGCAACTGCATCGACTCTCCGAGCGGGCCGAAGAGGCAGCGGAATTCGCGCTCGCCGACGGCGGCCATGGGGCGCTCACCCGATTCGCCCGACGCGGTGCGGAACACCAGGCGCAGGCCGCGCGGCGGAACCGCGCCGGCGACGCGAACGACGATGGCGAGTTCGTCGCCGCGCGGGTAGCGCAGCGTGTTGCCGGCGTCGGCGCCGACCAGCGTCAGGCGCGTGTCGGACGGCCAGGGGACCTCGGCGAGCAGCCAGTTGCGACGGAGAAAGGCCGACGCGCCGCGCGGGTCGGCCAGCGCGCCGGCGACCGCAGAGGTCAGCGCGACCAGCGCCAGCAGGAACCGGGCGCGATGTCGCCCGGCGGACACGAGGCGCCGCGTGGCGGCCGCGTCGAACCGGGCGGCGGCGGACTGAACAACCGCGGCCACCAGCTCGGGCGAGTTGAAGCGCGGATCGCCGGGCGGTCCGGCGGCGAATTGCACCGCGCTGAGCAGCTCGTCGCGCGCGGCCGGCGAGCGGCGTTCGAGCAGCGCCGCCACGGCGTCGAGCGTCACCTGTCCGCGGAGCGGGCGGACGACCCGCCGCCAGAGCTGCACGGCCAGCGCCACCACGATGGCCGCCAGCAGCACCAGCCGCGGGCTGAACTCGAGGCGCAGCAGCCGGTCGAGGGCGTACTGTGCGGCGGCCAGGCCGACCAGCACGGCGGCAGAGACGCACGCGCCTTCCACAACGGCGGCGCGGCGGATGGCGGCCGCGGCGGATTGCAGCGGTCGCAGGACGTCGGTCTCGAAGCGCGGCGGCGTCACAGCAGGTTCACCGCCCGGCGGATGGCCCATTCGAGACCGAGCAGGGCGATCAACAGCGCCAGCATGGCGGCATTGTCCCAGACGGGCCGCGGACGTTCGCGCGTCACGACGGTCTGGCTGCAGTCGGGGATGGAATCGGGCAGCTCGCCGGCGGCGGCCACGTCGCAGTAGCGCCCGCCGGTGGCGCCGGCGAGCTCGACCAGCTCGGCGCGGCGCATGACCGGGTTGGCGAACTCGAGGTTGCTGGGGGCAACGGCGATCTCGCGCTGCACGCGGAGCGGATCGCCGGCCGACTGCGGCAGCTCGAGCGCCAGCCGCGCCAGGCCGAGCTGGTCGGCGATGCAGCGGCCGCGGTAGAAGCCGGGCCGGCCGTCGATGGGCGAGAGCGACACGGTGCGCGGGGCGCGGTTGTCGGCGGTGAGCGAGACATCGAGGCTGTCGCGGCTGAGCGGCTGGTAGCGTTCGTCGAGAACCCGCGCGGTGACCAGGATGGTGTCGCCGAAGGTGTAGCGGTCGCGGTCGGTGAAGAGCGACGCGCGGCTGCGCGTGCCCAGCAGCTTGCCCTCGGCCAGGAAGCGGACCGCCTGGGTCCAGAAGCGTCCGAAGGCCGGCTCGCTGACGCGGCGGAGCCGCCAGGTGTCGTCGAAGCCGAGAAAGGCCGAGCGTCCGGCCCCGACGATCTGCGTCGCGAGCAGAATGTGCGGTCCGGCGGCGTTGACCATCCGCGGGTTGCTGTGCCGCAGCAGGATCGAGGCGGCCGGTTTCTCGCGGCGGACGGGGAAGTGCCAGAACGCGCCGTCGAACAGGTTCCACAGCGCCTGGCTCTCGACCGGGTCGTCAGCCAGACGCAGGATCGGGTTGTCGCGGGCATCGGGCGCGAGCAGGACAGGCCAGCCGCGCCGCTGGTAGAGACCCAGCTCGTTGAGGACCAGCTCGGCGTCGTTGTCGCGGACGACGGGCAGAAGATCGACCAGCGGCGCGTTGGCCGGGGCGCGGACGAAGTCGGCCGAGAACTTGCGCCCCGCCGCATACAGCACGCCGCCGCCATGCTCGCTGACCAGCGTCCCCAGCAGCTTCGCCCAGCCGTCGGGCAGCGCGCCCGGGTCGGGGTCAATGAGCACCACGGCGTCGTAGGGAAACAGCTCCGCGGCGCGGAGCGGCAGGTGATCGATGATGGTGGTTCCCTCGCGGACGGAGTTCTCGTCGGCCGATTGCAGCCAGCAGCTCGAGTTGATGGTCTTGTCGCGCGTCAGCAGCCGGGCGAGATAGCGATAGTCAAACGTCGGCGCGCCGGCGACCACCAGGACGCGCAGCTTGTCCTCGATGACGCGGACGGCGGGCAGCGTCTCGCGCTCGTTGTCGGCGGAAATGGTTTCCTCCTCCAGCGGCGGAACGCGGACCACGTACGTCACTTCGCCCGGCGCGGCGCGCTTCTGCTCGAAGACGACCGGCTCGAACTGCCCGTCGCCGCGCGGCTGAACGGTGCGCCGATCGACCACCTGTTCGCCGCTGGCCGTGCGCTCGACCAGCTCGACCGGGATCGGGCGGCGATCGAGCCCGGCGGCGAGAATCGTGGCGGTTACCTGGAAGGGGTCCTGCTTGAAGACCATCCGCGGCGCGGTGACCTCGGCGACGCGGACGTTGACCGGCGGCGCGGCGTCGCCGATGCCGACCGCGGAACAGTGCACGTGCCGCGCCACCAGGTAACGCTCGATGGCGTCGAGCGGTTCGCCGTCGTTGACGTTGCCGTCGGTCAGGACGATCACGCCCGCGAGCGGCGCGTCGCCGACCCGCTCGACCGCCTGGCGGAGCGCCTGGCCAAGGTTGGTCGAGGGTCCGTCGGCGTGTGCGGCGGCGGTGACGGACGCCGAGGTGGGACCGGCGTCGCGCAGCCGGTCGGCGAAACCCGCGACCTGCACGCGGTTGCGCTGCGCGAGCCGCGCGCGCCAGGCGTCGCTGGCGACCGCCCGCGCGACCTGGGCGCGCGACAGCTCGGCGACGCCCGGCAGGCTGCCGACGCGCTGCCGCGCCGCTTCGGAGCGATACCTATCTACCAGGCTCATGCTGGCCGACTCGTCGATCAGCACGAGCGTCGTCGCGTCGATGCGGCGATGGACGTAGCGCACGATGACCGGCTCGAGCCCGATCAGTCCCAGCAGCAGCAGCACGGCGCAGCGGAAGAGCACCAGCAGGCGGCGCGGCCAGGGACGCACGTCGCCGCGCCCCTCATGACGATAGAGCCACGCGACCGCCCAGAGCAGCCCGGCGGCGACGCCCAGCCCGACCAGCAGTGCGCCGCCGCTCGACCAGCGCGCCAGCTCGAGCTGCTCGTCGACGCGGACAGACTGTGCGGCGGCCTGGGCGATCATCCGCGCGCTCCAAACCAGCGGGCCAGGGTCTGCTCGACCATCAGCAGTCCGACCACCAGCAGCGAGATCGGCCACCACAGCTCGCGCCGCGCGTCGGACAGCTCGGCCGAGCCGGCGCCGATGTCGCGAACCACGTCGGGCGCCAGCGCCGCGTTGGCGCGGCGCAGCTCGTCGGCGGTGGCGCGGCGCAGATCGCTTTCGCGCGGGTCGGGGTTGGCGGCGGCAAACTGAACGGCCGATTCGCCGCCGGCGCGGCGCAGGTCAAACTGGTAGACCCCCGCCTGCCGCGCCGCCGGCCAGACAAACGCCGGCACGCCGCCCGCCCCGGTGCGGGCCTCGAGCGCCAGCGGCGGATCGACCGGATAGCTCGGCAGGCGCAGCGCGGCGCGCGGTTGAATTGCGCCCGGGTCAATCGGCAGCACCAGGTCGCTGCCGACCAGCGTCTGGGCGAGGCGGCTGACCGGCCGGGCGACGTACTGCACCGTCTGAAGCATCGCGGCGATGAAGCTCGGGTCGCGGGCCCACTGGTTCCACTCCAGGTCGGCCGACGAGGTGAAGAGCAGCACCCGTCCGCGGCCGAAGGGGCGTTCGACCAGCAGCGCGGCGTGGTCGGCGTCGTTGAGGGCAGCGAGCGTCTGGGCGGCGGGGCGCGACGTGGGACCGCTGGTCGGCGACGACGTGGCCGGCTGCGTCGAAGCCGCCGAGCGCACGGCGATCACGTTGAAGAACCGCGGGCTGCGGAGCAGCTCAGCCAGTCCGCCGACGAACGGGCGGAAGATCGGGTGGCGGCTGTCCCAGCTTTCGATTTGCAGCCCGTCGGCGCCCGCCGGCACGGCAAGCGACTCGCCCAGTTCGACCGGCAGCAGCCCGGCGCCGCTTGCGAAGAGCCGCTCGTTGTAGTTCTCGGCGTCGACCTGGTCGCCGAGGAAGATCACCAGTCCGCCGCCGTCGGCGACGAACTCTTCCAGGCGCCGCCGCCCGGCGTCGGAGATGCGATAGACGTTGGCGAGGATGACGACGTGGAACGGTCGCAGGTCGAGCCCGTCGAGCTGCTCGTCCTCGACGACGCGAACGTCGTTCCCGCTGGCGACGCGGCCGCTGGGCGACAGCGCGACGCGCAGCAGAAAGGCCTCGTCGCGCGAGTTTTCGGGCGCGGGCTCGCCGTCGACGATGAGCACGGCGACCGCGGCGGCGACGTCGACGCCCGTGGCGCGGCGGTCGTCGCGCGCCAGCGCGTCGGGCTGGCTCGGGCCGGCCAGCTCGACGCTCAGCCGATCGGCCCCCTCCTGCGGAAAGGCGACCTCGATGATCTCGCGGTGGGTCGCGCCGCTGGCGATCCGCGGCAGCGAAACGGCCGGCAGCGCCTGCTCGGCGATGGCGGGGCGCAGCTCGCCGCTGGAAAGCGCCTCGCGGCCGAAATTGGTGACGTCGACCCCGACGCGGACCGGCACGCCGGCCGGCACCTGCGGCGCCAGCAGCTCGACGCGCGTCAGCGCGGCGTTGTCGAGCCGGTCGCTGCCGACATCGACGAGCGTGACGCGGACCCGACGCTGTCCGGCGCGCGGCTCGGCCAGCGGCGCGAGCGGCGACGGGCGTCCTTCGCCGATCCAGTCGCCGCGCTGGAAGTCGCTGACGACGTAGACGGCCGCGTTGGGCTGGGCGGCGGCCGAGCCGATGAGTTTTTCGGCCAGCGCGATCGCCTCGCCGACGCGCGTGGAACCCTGCCCGCAGACCAGCGCCGGCAGAGCGCGGTCGAGGCGGTCGAGGTTTTCGGCCGACAGGCTGGGCAGCGCGATGGCCGGCTGCGTGGCGTCGGAGGCGACGATGAGCGACAGGCCGTCGGCCGGGAACTCGGCGGCGACCCAGTGGGCGATCTGGCGGACGGCGCGGGTGGCGCGGAGAAAGACCGTCTCGTCGGGCGCGGTGCGGGCCGACATCGAGAGCGAGTCGTCGAGGACGATGATCCGCTCGGTGCGCGGGGCCGAGCCGAGCAGCGCCGCGGCGGCGGCCGGTCGCAGGAACGGCCGGGCGATCATCAGCGCCAGCAGCAGCGCCACCAGAACGCGCAGCGCCAGGAGCAGGAGCTGCTCGATGCGCACGCGCCGGCGACGGCGCTTCAGCGCCGCCAGCAGGAATTCCATGGCCGCCCAGCGGACGACGCGCACGCGGCGGCGCGACAGAATGTGAATGAGGATTGGCACGGCGGCGACGGCCGCCCCGGCGGCCAAGCCGGGATGCATCAGCCAGGTTGAGAGCCAGCCGGCCACGCGCGCTACCGTTGGGTGAAGTGAGACCGGGCCGCGAGATATCTCCGCAAGGCGACGTCGAGCGGCTCGGAGGTCGTCAGTTCGACAAGGTCGGCCCGCCGCGCGCGGCAGCAGGTTCGCACGGCCCGCAGGTGGTCCTCCAGCGCCGCCAGGTAGGCCGAGCGCAGCGACGGCGCATCGACGGTGACGCGCGGTTCGAGCCGTTCCAGCCCTTCAAAGCGGGTCAGGTCGGAAAACGGAAAAGTGCGCTCGTCGGCGTCGAGCACGTGCATGACGAGCGTCTCGTGGCGGTCGAATCGCAGCCGGTCGAGCACGCGCGCCAGCGCCGCGGGCGGAAACAGCAGGTCGGAAATGAGCACCACCAGCGCCCGGCGGCGAAGCTGCGGCGCGAGCTGCCGGTCGAGCTGGTCGGGCGCGTCCGGCCGTTCGAGCCGCGCCCGCTCGAGCGCGTCGACGATGGCCCGCAGGTGCGCCGGGCTGGAAAGCGGCGGCAGCTCGCTCCGCACCTGGTCGTCGAAGAGCAGCAGCCCGACCGAGTCCTGCTGGTGCGTGAGCAGGAACGCGAGCGACGCGGCCAGCGTCGCGGCATATTCGAACTTCGACCAGCGGCCGGACGCCGGCGATTCTGGGTAGCGCATCGACGCCGAGCCATCGACCAGCAGGTGGGTGCGGAGGTTGGTCTCCTCCTCGTATTCCTTGATGAGCAGTCGGTCGGTCCGCGCCATGACGCGCCAGTCGAGGTGGCGCAGATCGTCGCCGGGCACGTAGGCGCGGTGCTCGGCGAACTCGACCGCCGAGCCGTGGTACGGGCTGCGGTGCATACCCGAGACGAACCCCTCGACGACCGCGCGAGCGCGGACCTCGAGCCCGCCGAGCCGTGCGAGCACATCGGGCTGAAGGTAGCGCGGCGTGGCGTTCATGTCTCGCCCACGACCGTGGCGAAGCGCGGGTCGGAGAGCTGCTCGGCGCGGTGCACCGGGGTCTGCTCGATCAGCTCGGCGATCAGCCGGTCGGCCGTCACGCCTTCGGCCTGGGCGGCGAAATTGGTGATGATGCGGTGGCGCAGGACCGCGGCCGCAACGGCGCGGACGTCGTCGGTGGCGGCGTGATGCCGGCCGGCCAGCGCCGCGCGGGCCTTGGCGCCCAGGATGAGAAACGGCACCGCCCGCGGGCCGGCGCCCCACGCGACCAGGTCGCGGATGCGCGGCGGCGCGTCGGGCTCGCGCGGGCGCGAGCGCCGCGCCAGATCAAGGGCATAGCGCACCACGGCGGGCGCGGCCGGCACGCGCCGGACCACGCTCGCCAGCGCGATGATCTCGGCGGCGTCGAGCACCGGCGCAACCTGCGGCTGATGCTCGGTGGTGGTCGTGGTGGCGATGCGGAACTCTTCCTCGTAGGCCGGATAGTCGACCAGCACCTTGAACATGAAGCGATCCTGCTGCGCTTCGGGCAGCGGATAGGTGCCTTCCTGCTCGATCGGGTTTTGCGTCGCCAGCACGAAGAACGGGGGCTCGAGCGCGTGCGACACGCCGCCGACGGTGACCTGCCGCTCCTGCATCGCCTCGAGCAGCGCCGCCTGGGTCTTGGGCGGCGTGCGGTTGATTTCGTCGGCGAGGATCATGTTGGCGAAGACCGGCCCAGGGAGGAAGCGGTAGAAGCGCTGCCCGCTGGCGACGTCGACTTGGAGCATCTCGGCGCCGGTGATGTCGGCCGGCATCAGGTCGGGCGTGAACTGGATGCGCTTGAACTTCAGGCTCAGGCAGCGCGCCAGGCTGGAGATGAGCAGCGTCTTGGCGAGGCCGGGCACGCCTTCGAGGATGCAGTGGCCGCCGGCGAACAGCGCCGTGAGCAGGTCGTCAACCACCGCTTCCTGGCCGACGATGACCTTCGAAAGCTCGGCGCGGATGCGGCGATGGGCCTCGGCGAGCCGGTCGACGGCGGCGCGGTCGTCGGCGTGTGCGGGCGGAGCGGGCTGCGGATCGGTCATGTCGTCTCCTGGTGCGGCGCGGGCACGCCCGGCGGACCTGCGATGCGCGTCCCCCGCCGGCTGGCCGATCAGCGCTGGTAGATCGGCAGGTAGTTGTACGGTAGCTGAAGGATCGACAGCGCCAAGGCCGTGCCGTAAATGCGGCCCACGCCGTCCCCGTCCCACGAGCCGTCGTCGTTCTGGCGCGCCAGCAACTGCTCGCGCATCGCGGGGAAATAATCGTTCCACTCGCGTTCTCCGGCCAGCCAGACCGCCTGGGCGTAGTAGTGATGGGCGTAGAAATAATGACCCAGCACGTCGGCGTCGCGGTCGGCCTCGTTCGGCCGGATGCGCTTCTTGCACAGCCGCAGGGCGCGCACGGCCCGCGGATTGTCGTATTCGCCGGCGTTGAACCAGCAGACGACCGCGGCGGCGGTAATCGGCGGGCGCGAGCCCTGCATCCCGAGGCGATAGGCGATGCCGCCGTCCTCCTGCTGCGAAAGCTCCAGGTAGCGCATGGCGCGGTCGATGATGCGCTTCGGAACGGCGATGCCCGCGTCGCGGCAGCTGCGCAGCGCCTGCACCTGCGTGACGGTGACCGACCCTTCGTCGCCGCTGGGCGTGGCCGTGTAGATCCATCCGCCGGCCTCGCTCTGGGCCCCGCCCGTCAGCACGACGCCTTTCTGCAGGATGCGGCGGATGGCCTCCATCCGCTCCGGGTCGCCTTCCATGCCGAGCATCTGCGACAGGAACAGCATCGCGAAGCCGTGGCCGTACATCGAGCGGACCTGCTCGTCGCCGGCTCGGCAGATCAGCCCGTTCGGCTGAACGCTGGCCATCAGGAAGCCGACCGAGCGCGAGAGCTGGGCCGAGTAGGCGCCCGAGGTCGGCGTGCTCCCGGACATCGCCAGCGCCGTCGCCGAAAGCGACGTCATCGCGATCGGGTAGCCGCCGTAGGGGCCGCCGCTTTCTTCGCGCCACGAGCCGTCGGCGCCCTGCTTGGCGGCCAGATAACTCAGGCCGTTGCGAATGGCGGCCTGAACCTGCGGGGTGATGCCGGGCGGCAGTCGCGGCGGCGGATCGGCGCCCCGCGCAACGCATGCCAGCGCCAGCCAGGCGGCGCCCGCGGCGCAACTCGCGCGGCGAACCCGCGCCGCGCCGCTCACGGCTCGTCCTCCGGCGTTGAACGGTCGGAGTCTGGCTCGGCCTCGGCCGCCCCCGCATTCGTCGCCGGCCCGACCACGCAGTAGCCGCTGATGAAGGTGACCAGCACGCGGTCCGGCTCGACCCGCACGTCGAGCGGCGCGCCGGGGTTTCGCAGCGCCGCGGCGCGCAGCGCCACGGGCTGGCCGATCCAGCTGCCGTCGCTGCGACGCAGCCGCAGCAGTTGATAGGTCGAGGTGTCGAGCCGGCGGGCGGCGAAGTTGGCGCGCAGGCGCGGCGAGTCATCCGAGACCGCCCCGGCGTCCAGCCCCTGGAGAATCGGGATGTAGTCGGTCGCGCCGCGCAGCATCGCGTCGTTGACCAGGCAGCGATCGAGCGGGCCGCGGCTCCAGCTGGGCGAGCCGGTCGCGGCGTCGAACGCGGCGATGCGCGTCATCTCCGGCCCGCCGCCCGTGGTGCGCAGCGCCACCACGAGCTGCCCGTTCACGATCGTCGCGGCCAGCGGCGGCAGCAGGTATTCCGCGCCCGCGCCGATCTCGTACAGCACCCGCCCATCGTCGGCCGAAAGAACGCAGAACTGGGCGTTGGCGAGGCTCACGCCGATCCGCGCGTCGTCGAGCGGCTGAAGGCTGATCACCGGCAGCGTGAAGGTTGACTGCCACAGCGCCCGGCCGGTCGCGGCGTGCCACGCCTGCACGCTGCGGCCGTCGCTGGCGAACAGCCGATTGGCCGACAGCAGCGGCTCGGGCGGCGCCATGCGTCCGTCGGCCGAGCGCGGCGCCTCGGGCGGCTGACCGAGGTCGATCTGCGCCTGGAGTCGCCCCGACCACGGCCGCACCACCAGCGCCTTGCCGCGGGCGCTGTCGATCACGACCACTTCGCCGTCGGCGACCCCCAGCTGGCGGATCGTGGTCGAGCCGAGAAACCGCTTCCACATCACGCCATCCCAGTCGCGCGCGGGCCAGCCGATCAGCGTGCGATCGTCGATCGCCGCGACAAACCAGCCGCCGGCCGCCACCACCAGCGGCGACGCCGGGTCGGCTTCGACCGCGCTGGAAAGCAGGCCCGGCCCCAGCGCGCGGCCGGTCAGGAGGCCGACCGGGTAATGGACGCCGTGGATGGGCACCACCGCCGCCGAGCCGAACCGCGCGCCGACCACGCGCGGCGCGGACGGACCGGTGAGGTAGCGCGTCGCGTCGGTGGCATCGGTCTGGTCGAGGTCCAGCGACCACCAGGTGCTGCGCGGATCGGACGCGTCGCCGCGCAGCGCCTGAAGCTGGTCGAGCTGCCAGACGAGCGTCAGCCGGTCGAACGGGCGATCCCGGTCGAGCGGGTCGAAGCGCGACGTCCAGACGCTGCGCCCGAAGTAGTTCTGCGCCAGGCCGATGGCCCGGGCGTCCAGCAGCGCCCAGCGGGCGTCGGCGTCGGCGCGGCGTCGGCCAGCCGGTCGCCGTCCGGCGCGGCCCGCGGAGGTTCCGCCGCGCCGCCGCCGCGTCGCCGAACCGGCGGCGCAGCGTCTCGGCGTCGCGCGCTGGCCAGCGTGCGGCGGCTGACCAGCCGGCGCACGCGCACGCTTCACCAGCGCCGCCAGCGCCGGCATGGCGATGGCTCCGTCGCGCACTCGGCCGCGTGCATGAAAAACGCCTCGGCCGATTCCACCTCACGCGCGGCCAGTGCGTCGGTCGCGATCCGCAGGTCGAGCGCGGCCGACAGGTCCGCGGGGCGCAGCGTGTCGGCCAGGCGCATCCGCGCCGCCGCGTCGAGCGACTCGGCCATCTGCACCGCCGCCTGGCGCAGCGCGCCGCGCTCCTCGTCCGACAGCTCCGCCGAGATGCGCACCAGCCGTTCGGCGATCAGCACCCCCGCGCGCGTGATCAGCAGCTCCTCGGGCGCGACCACGTCGCTGCCGATCCGCGCCGCCAGCGCCAGCGCGGCGCGAACGGCGGCCGGTCGACCCTCGGCCTCGAGCAGCGTGTCCAGCCGCGCCAGCTCGGCCCGCAGGCGATCGCCCGGGCGCTGCGCGGCGCGGCAGGCGCCGGCGACGCGCTCGGCCCGGCGCTTCGGCGAATCGCCGCGCGCCAGCGAAAGCTGCGTGTCGATCCACAGGTGGTTGATCGAATCGGAGATGCCGTCGCTTGCATCGCCGCCCGCCAGGGCGCGGGCCCGATCGAGCAGCTCGGCCGCCTGCGACAGCCTGCCCTGCAGCGATTCGAGCACCGCCAGCCGCAGCAGCGCGTGGGCCGATCGCGGCTCGACGGCCGCGTCGTGCTTTGCCGCCGCCAGCGAGCGCGGCACGTCGGCGATCCGCTCGACGCCGCAGGCCGTCAGGCTGTAGAGCGAGTCGCGCCAGCTGAACAGGTTTCCGAGCGGCCGGACCGGGTTCGGCAGCGGATCGGACGACCGCTCGTGCCCGTCCCCTGTTGCCAGCGTCAGCAGCGCGCCGGCCGTCGGCACCAGGATGCGATCTCCGACCAGCAGGGCGCGGCCGCACGCGCCCGATTTTTCGCGCGTCCACAGCGCCGAGCCGTCGTCGAGGCTGCGGGCCTCGATCGCCACGCCCGAAAGGAACACGGCGCGGTCGTCGGCCCCGAGCACGAAGCGCTGCTCGCCGCGCGGCACGCGCCAGCGGACCGCCCCGCTGACCCGATCGAGCGCCAGCAGCTCGTCGCTGTCGGGCGCCGCGATGATCCAGACCGGCCCGGCGGCCAGCGGCGGATTGGACGCCCAGCCCGGCGCGCCGCCGCGCGCGTCTCCCGCCGCGGAAATCACCGCCCGCCCGCCGCTCGCCAGGATCGGCAGCCGCGGATAGCTCGCCGCCCATTGCAGCGCGAAGTCGTCGGTCGACAGGCTGATGACCACGCCGCACCCGGTCGGCACGAGCAGGCTGCCGCCGGCGACCACCGGCTGCACCGCCGCCCGCGCCGCGAAAACGCCGTGGTTCGTCGTGCCCAGGCGAATGGTGCGCTGGCCGACCAGCCGGCCGTCGCTGTTCATTACCGCCAGGCAGAACTCGTCACCCAGCGCCAGCGGCGCGACCAGCCAGTCGTTGACCAGCACCGGGGGCGCGAAGAAGTGCGCCGCCGCCAGCCCGTCGCCGGCCGGGCCGTCGGCGCCTTTCACCCAGCGCAGCTTGCCGGTCTGGGCGTCAAAGGCGTAGAGCGAGTTTTCGTTCAGGTCGTCGGTGAGCGGCGGCGGGCGCTGCGCCTGCCGCAACCCCAGAGCCGGGTGAAACACGACCGGGCCCAGCTCGAGCTCGCGCGGCGTCTCGACCGCGAAGACCAGCCCGCTCGCGACCGAAATCGTGCCGGCCAGGTCGTCCCACACCGAGCGCCAGGCGGTCGCGGTCAGGCCGTCGCTCGACGCGCCCGGGCCGCGCCCCCCCTGCGGGATTCCGAAGACCCGCGCCACGCGCGCGGTGGCGGCGCTGCGCGGCTCGATGTCGGCCCGCCAGCGCACGTCGAACGTCGCGGCGTCGAGCGCCACCACGCCGCCCGGCGCGCGAATCCACAGCTGCCGCTCGTCGGCGCCCGCCTGCCAGACCGGCGCGCGCGGCGCGGTCTCGCACTCATGCGCCAGTTCAAGATTGTCGACCGCCGCCGTGCCGTCGAACCGCAGCCACCACGGCGACTCGGCCGACAGCGTCGGCTCAATCGCGACCAGCCGATCGCGACCGCCTCCCAGGCTCGCCGGGCCCGACCAGAGCGCCGGTTCGGCGCCCGAGCCGGCCGGCGCCGCGCGGCGGGCCACCAGCTTTTCGATCTCGCTCAGCAACTCGTCGGAAAGCGGGTTGGCGTCGCCGTCCTCCGCGGGCGCCGAGGTCGAATCGCGCACCGCCGCCAGCTCGCGCCGCGCCTCGTCGCCCCGGCCGGCCAGCGCGCTGGCGACCGCCAGCCGGGCATGCAGCCGGCGCGCCGTTGCCGGAGGCTGGCTCCGCTCCAGCAGTCGCCGCAGTCGCGCGGCCGCCTCGTCGGCCCGGCCCGAATCGAGCTCGACCGTCGCCAGCCAGTCGAGCGCGTCGGCGGCTGCCTGCGTGGGGAAGTAGCGCCGCACGATCCGCCGCATGGCGGCCGAGTCGCCCGCGGCGCGGGCCTCGGTGAACAGGCGCTGCGCCTCGGGCTCATAGACCGTGCGATAGGCGGACAGCGCGTCTGCCCCCCAGCGGTGCAGCAGCGTCCAGCAGGCCCCGGTCGTCGAGGCGCGATCGGTTCCGTCGAGCGACACGAATCCGATCGGATACTGATCGACGACCCGCCACAGCGTGTCGATCGCGAGCTTCCAGTCGGAGCGGTCGGCCGCGGCCTGCGCCTTCTTGAGCCACAGCTCCGCCTCGCTGTCGCGCGCCAGCTCGAGCGCCGCCGGAGATTCAGACGCAAGCTGGATGACGATCGGCCCGTTGCCGCCGCCGCCCTTGCGCAGCGCCATCCCCTTGGGCATGACGCGCTCCTGGGCCGGCGCGAGCGCCGCCGCCAGGCCGAGCGCCGCCATCGTCAGCGCGGCTCGGTGCCGCCGTGGCGAGCGCCATCGTCCGCGTGTTCGCCGCTGCGGCACAATCGTCCCCCGAGTCGGGCCAGGCGCCACTGCGAAGTCTCGCATGAACAGATGATGGTAGTATCCCGGACACCCCCGTGCCAAGCCGGGCGCCGCTGGCCGCGACCGCGCTTCAGGTCTCCGCCCGCGGACACGCCCGCCGCCAGGCGCCCTCCAGCGCTTCGACCAGCCCGGCCCGATCCTGCAACTGAATGGTCTCGTTGTCGATCTCCCAGCGTCCGGCCGGCACGTCGTCCCGAGTGGTCACGTATACATACGCCGCGCCCGCCGGCCCGGTCGCATAACGGGCGATCCGTCGTACGCGCGCCCACGGAATCGCGACGCGCCGCATCAGGCCGCGATAGTGCAGGCCGCGGTCATCGATCGTCAGCCGACAGCAGTAGCCCCGCAGCAGCGCATAGACCGAATAGGCCAGCACCGCCCCGGCCGAAACACGCATCCAGCCGCGCGGCGCAACCCACGCCAGCGGCCCCATCAGCAGCGCGATCGGCCCGACCACGGCCAGAAAATGCCGCAGCGGCGTGCTGAAGAACGGCCAGCCGCGCGGAGTGCGAACCTGCGGCGCACCCGCGGACGGGATGCGCGCCATGGATCAGTGCTCGTGATAGGTGTGCGACGGCCGGCCTTCGAGAATCTGCTCGCTGCCCCAGTTGGCGACCGCGCGGAACGTGTCGGAGCGGATGAAGCCGTCGAAGGCGCCGCGGTCCGACCAGTCGGACATGATGAGATACGACCGCGGGTTGTCGATGTCGCGGTACATCCGCGTGATTGTGTGGCCGGTCATCCCCTTCATGGCGGTGATGACCTTGCGGAACGCCCCCTCGAACACCTCTTCCTTGCCGGACCGCACGACGTAGTTCATTCCGACGGTCACCATTGCAGCACTCCTTTGCCGGCAGCCCTCGCCGGTCGCGCCGGCGATGATTGCCGCCGCCGCCGCACGCGTCAAACCGGTCGGTCGGTCGATGGGGAAGTTGACAGCCCTGCGGCAGGCTCGACAATGCGCCGCGGGAAACCCGGGAGCGGTGTCCGAGAGGCTGAAGGGACCGCACTGGAAATGCGGTATGCTCGCAAGGGCATCGAGGGTTCGAATCCCTCCCGCTCCGATTCGATCTGTCGCGACACGCCCAAAAAACAATTCACAGTTCGCGCTGCCCGTCGGTCGCGCGTTGGATGATCCCGCGCCCCGATTTCGAACAGATTCGCTGAACAATCGCGAGTGCCAGTGTCGATGAAATCCCCGGAATCGCCGCGGGTTTACCCGCTGTGCCCGGTCTCGGCGCACGCCGCGGCGACCAAGCCAAGGTGCGAGCATGCACACCCCCTGGATCACCCGCGCCGTCCTGGCCGCCTCGATCCTCGCCGCCGCCGGCATCCCGCGCGCGACGGCCGACGAACGTGCCCCGGCTGCCAACCCCCAAGCCAGTCCCATGTCCATCGCCAACGGCGCCGCGCCGGCCGACCCCGGCGCTCCGACGCCGGCCGCCACCGAGCCGCCCACCATCTTGTGGAAGGGATTTCTCACCGGCGATCGGAATTTCGCTGACTTCCCTCGGCCGGTTGGCTCGCCGCTCTACTTTGAAGACCCCTTCATCAACACCGACCTGCGGCTGCTCTACGTCTGGCACAAGTTCCCCGACGGCTCGGCGCTGCACGGCGGCGACCTGAACGTCTACGCTGCCCAGATCCGCCTGGCGCTCACCGAGCGCCTGCAGTTCACCGCCACCTGCGACGGCTACTCCGACCTCAACGCCCGCGCCCTCCGCGCCGACGAAGGCTGGAACGACCTGGCGCTCGGCCTGAAGTACGCCTTCTACGTCGACCCGGCCGAAAGGCTGATCGCCTCCGCCGGTCTGAAGTGGCGGCTCTCCAACGGCCACAACGGCATTCTCATGGGCATCGCCGACGAACTGACGCCTTACCTGTCGGCCGCCAAGAGCTGGGGCAAGTTCAACACCATCGCCCACGTCGCCGGGCGACTGCCGATGGACGAGTCGCAAGGCAATTACATCGTGAGCTGGGACGTTCACTTCGACTACGAGGTGATCGAGCACTTCTTCCCGCTGCTCGAGGTGCACGGGCTGCACTATCTCAGCAATGCCGACCGCCTGCCGCTCGACGTCGGCGGGCTGGACTACGCCAACATCGGCTCGAACGACGTGCAAGGCGAAAGCGTCTACTGGGGCGGCGTGGGCTTCCGCTGGAACTTCGCGCCGCACTGGTCGTGGGGCGCGACCTACGAGTTCCCGCTCCAGAACCCCGACAACAACGACCTGATGGACCAGCGCGTGACGACCAACGTCATCCTCACGTACTGATCCGATCCTTCGCGAGGGCCGCCCCATGAACTGGAAACGCACCGTGCGCCGCCTGGCGCCGCTGGCCGTTCTGCTGCTGGGAATCCTGCCGGGCGGCTGCGAAGCCGACCTGCTGCGATTCGTGTCGCCCCTGTTGCTCTAGTCTCACCGCCCGGAGGCCGATCGACCATGTCGCACCGCTGGACCCGCAAGCTGCTCCTCTTTGCCGCGCTCGCCACCGGCTGCGCCTTCGCCGTCTCCGGCTGCCTGCGCGAGCTGCTGTTCGGCGTCGCGCCGCTCTTGACCTGACCGCCCGCGATGCGTTCGACTGCGCCGCCGCGCCACTGGTCGCGCTGGCCGATTGACCGTATCGTCTCCGGGCAACGGGCCCGCGCCGCGTTCGACCGCGCCGCCGCGCCCGCGGAGGCCTGGGCATGATGCGACGCGGCGCGAATCGGCGATGGTGGCTGGCACTGCTCTCGGGCGCGACGATGCTGTCGCTGGGCGGCTGCCTGCGCGAGCTGGGGGCGATCTTCGGGGCGTCGTTCTTCTAGCGCTGCGCCACACCCGCGTCGCGCGAAGGCGGGCTTGCCGCGCGTGGTTACCTGGTACGGCAAGGATTCTCTTTGCCGCCGATGTCACGGGGGGCACGGCCTTTCAGGCCGTGTAAGCTTGAGATGACCACGCATCTCCGCATGGCCCGGCTGAGCGCGCTCGATCCCGGTAGCGGCGAAGATTTTCTTTGCCGCCGACTCTTGGCGACGGGCGATGTGCGGAACGGTACCGGCTCTTAGCGTCTTTCGGGCGATGGGCGGCCGTCGTAGCGGAAGTAGTTTTCTTTCCACTCCTGCACGGACGGCTTTCTCGCTGGTCGAAGCGCGTGGTTCTGAAACTCAATAATACCCCAAACGTGAATTCCTATTACCAGCGCAATGATCCCCAATACGAACGCCGACAACAACCGGAACATCCACCGATCGAACGCTCTACTATGACCACAGGCGCCATCCACGATTGGGCCGACTGAGTCGGAGTGTTCTCGGCAGTCCTCAATCGTTCAACACTCCACGCACGAGCCTTCAGCCCGTGAGATTCATTCGCCGGCCCGTCGTGGGCGAACTCGACCCGGCGGCCCAGCGCGTCGTACACGAAGGCCGCCTTGCGGGTGGTGTTCGTGCTGTCATAGACGCCCGTCAGCCGATTGTGGTGGTCGTAGCGATAGGTGTAACTCGTCGCCCGGTCGGCCGAGTAGGCCCGCGTCTGGTTGCCCGCCAGGTCGTAGCCCTGACTCAGCCCGGCCAGCGTGGTCATTCGATTGGCCTTGTCGTGGCCGTAGGTGATGCTCGAGGCGTTGCGGTGCGAGTGGGTCGTGCGGTTGCCCAGGTCGTCGTAGGCGTACCACGAACTGACGTTGGCCGAGGCCGGCAGGCTGAACGGCTGCTGGCTGTCGCGGTACTTACTCGTCACCAGCCGATCGGCGGATCACTGCTCTCAGAGCCCTGGCCTCGGCCTTTGTGACTCCGCTGCTTCCTCGGCGACATGTATGACAGCACAAGCACAACGACACCTCCGAGCCAAATTGTCGACGGAACGCCCACTAAGATGTCTCGTACATGGCCCGCTGAGCATTGTGATGAGGGCACAATTGCGATGTCGCACAGTACGAGAAGGAGCCATCCTGGCAGAACGCCGAATATCAGGACGAGGCCGATCACGCCCAAGCTGAATCTGAGACACTCGACGACGACGCCATACTGACGACCCAGCATACGCCGACAATTCTCGGTTGCAGAAATGTCTGATCCGCACTCAGGACAACGCCCTGACCAATTCCCCATGAGCGAGTAACCACAAACTAGACAATGTCCCTTCTCTGAGTTAGGTGTCCGCCAGATGAGGAAAGCAGAAGACATGCTGGCGAGAATACTAAGTCCCAGTAGCAAGTACACCGGAATTATTACCGCGCTGGCAGACGAGGAAATCCGTTTGATTTGCGGAGAGCCTGCTCCCCAAGCGTCTCGCCACCAGTGCGCTACCGGAACCGAAAACACTCTACAGGATGACGTGACAGGCGGACATGTTTCCCCCCACGGGAACGAAATGACATTGAACCCTGTCGCAATTACCCGGAGGCGATGAATGTCTACGACAACTTCTCGATTGCAAAGATTGGCCGTGACTGCCGCAATCGACATCAAGATCATTCCTACTGAAAATACCAAACAGCTCTTCTTCCCAAGCCGCACGACGTGCTTTCTGATTAACTTCAAAAGCAGATGTCGATCCGGACAACGCGCGGCGGTCTCACTTTCCGTCTGCTGCACAAATCACCAACTGCCGGCCGGGCAATCACAATAAGTAGTTGGTGCTGTATCCCCAACACATGCTGTCGCTGCTGCATTAGAGCCTATCCCGCTAGGTCTTGATTGGTCGATAGAAGGAGTAGCCCGCGGAGCGGGCGAAGGGAGGCTCAAGGATGAGCGCAGTGTTGGGACGCTATCGAACATCGGAGGCCATGTGGGAACGGATGCGGCCGCTGATTCCCAAGCCGGTCGACCACCATCCCCTGGGTTGCCATCGCCCGCGCGTGGAGGATCGCCGCGCGATGGACGCCATTCTCTTCGTCCTGCGGACCGGCTGTCAGTGGAACGCCCTGAACGCCACGGGCATCTGCTCCAGTTCGGCGGCGCATCGACGCTTCCAGGAGTGGACGCAGGCCGGCGTGTTCTGGCAGATGTGGTGCGCCGGGCTGATGGAGTACGACGAACTGAAGGGCATCGACTGGGAGTGGCTGAGCGGCGATGGCGATGAACAAGGCCCCGCTGGCGGGGGAAAAAAACCGGGCGAATCCCACCGATCGGGCCAAGTCCGGCATGCAAGCGCAGCCTGCTGGTGGATGGTCGCGGGGCCGCGCTGGGTCTGGCCGTGAGCGGCGCGAACGTCAACGACTTCAAGCTGCTGCGCGAGACGATCGAGAGCATCCCGGTCGATCGGCCGCGACCCACGCGGCAGCGATTGCAAAACGTCTGCCTCGACAAAGGGTACGATTACGACGAAGCGCGTGAGTTGCTGGCTGAGTTCGGCTTCACGGCGCACATCCGCTCGCGCGGCGAAGAAGCGCGGCTCCTGGCGCGGCGGGCGCGCTATCGGGCGCGGCGCTGGGTCTGCGAACGGACGCACAGTTGGCTGAACCGTTTCCGCGGCGTACTGATCCGCTGGTGCAAGAAGCCAGAGAACTACGTGGCCCTGTTGCATCTGGCCCTCACCTGCGTCAACCATGCCGTCGCAGGCCTATCGGGATAGGCTCTTAGGCCGGCCGGGTACGCCATCATAGTTGCCTGGACCGGCACTCACGCACGGGGTGCTGAATGGTGGCCAGCATATGCGGCACGTTCCACCACATGCCGTGCAGTTCCATTTTCGCCAGCACCAATTGACTCCGGCTCCCATACAAGCAGTGTATGGGCCTGGCGCTGTAGACCGGCACACTGGAGGGCCGCCACCCGCTGCGGAGCAACAGTCATCAATAACGGCACAAGTCTGTACGCATGCCTTTAGTCCAGTCGAATCAGCGCGAGCCAATGAATTGCTCAGACAGAAGGCATATGTCATGGATGCCATCGTCTCATTGTTGTTCCAGTAAGAGGCACTTAATACTGCCAGGCTGTCATTGTGTACATAACTAGAGGGCATTGCTGCAAGAATGATTCGTCGATATACATAGGTAGTGATTCGATCATATGCGAGCGGATCCCTCGTCCCCCATCGGCCGATGGCCGGATCGGCGTAGCGGGCCCGGTGGTGGTTCAGCGGGGCCTTGTCAGTCACCGAGTTACTCGCGTCCAGCGCCACGTGCGGCACGCCCTGGAACATATACCAGTTGTCCACGTCGCTGAAGGTCTGGGCCACCACGAGGTCATTCCCGGGCCAGTCCTGCCAGGTCGGCTCCTTCGCATCATAGCCGTCCTGGTCCTTGCCATCCACCACCCTGTCGCCGTTCAGCCCGCGCGCCGGCCATTCATTCGCGGAGCGGAGCGCGCACGCCACTCGCACCGGCGAAAGTGAATCAGGGCCGGCGCGCCTGCGGCGGGCCGACCCTGATCGATCGAGTCAGGCGCGGTTACTGCAACAACGCCGCGACGAACGGTTCGACGTCCAAGCCGTCGATCCGGCCGTCGCCATTCCGATCGGCCGCGCCGATGTAGCAGGCCGGGAACGTCGCCTCGTAGAGCGCCGGATTGACCAGCGCCATGACGAATGCCGGCACATCCTCCACGCCCAGGGCCCCGTCGCAGGCCGGGTCGGTGTCGAGCGTGTTGGCGATGACCAGGTCCATCTGCGCGGATGCCGAACGGTCGCGGCCCTCCAGAAGCACTTCGACACTGTCATCCCCGCTGCGCCGATCGGTCGTCATGCGAACGGCGAACCCGGCGTTGCCGACCAGCGCCAGGTCAAACTGGTATCCGCTCTCGGTGATCTGCATGAGGGCTGTCTCCGTGGACGACAGGTTGGTGAGTGACAGTGTCGCATCGGGCTGCAGCGACGCGGCGCCGTGCGGGGCAAAGTCGTAGGTCTGGCCCGCGGCAATCGTGAGCGGCCCGTCGAACGCGGGCTGGTTGAACGTCGCGCGGAGTTCGGCCGAATTCTCGCCATTGTTGAACAAGATCACGTCGCCGCGGCGGAAGTAGGGGGCGACCCGCAGCGTGGCCGATTCGCCCGGGGCCAGCTGCACTTCGATCGTGCGGCGTGCCTGGAGCATCGCCTGGGCGGCCGGCGTTCCCGCCGAGCACGTCGCGCGAATGCTCAGGCCGCGATCCGGCTCCTCGTCGATGGCGAACGGCAGCACCGTGGGGTGACAGTCCGTGCAGGCCGGGACGTTGGTGAATTTCTCAACCTTGCCCGGCGGCGGCGGCGGCGGCGGAGCGGGAGCGAACGGCAGGGTGCAGTTGGTGTTGTTCGCGGCCAGGACATACATCTTGTTGACCTGGTTGACCATGTTCTGCGACGAGGGGCAGCCGAAGAGCAGCATGAAGGCCCGCCCGCCGGGAGGTCCGGGCAGATCGAGCGAGATGACCACGCACTCTCCGGCCCCGCCGCCGTTACCGCGCTTCATGCCGCTCACGAAGGGCAGGTCATTGGAGGGATTGCCGGCGCCCGGCAGGCACCAGATCTGTGTGTTGTAGGGGGCGTTGTAAGGGGCCTGGGCCGGCTTGCAGCTCGGCAGAATGGGGGGCTGGGCGTTCGGGTTACCGCCGTTCCAGACAAACTGCCGGTTCATCACCGTGTAGCTGACCTCGCTGGCGATCTCGTGCACGCGCGGGTTCTGCATGGCGGCCGAGGCCAGCTTGTACATGTCCGACGGCGTGGACACATTCGGCCCGAATCCCCACGCGTCCCATTGCGGCCCGGCGGGGTTGGTGAAGTTCGTCTTGTTCATGCCCAGCTGCAGGGCGCGGGCGTTCATCATCGAGCCGAAGGCGTTGATCTCCGGGCACGGCGGCGCGGCGCCGCAGGTGGTGGCCGGGTTCACCACGTAGTCGGCGATCGCAAAGGTTGAGTCATTTCCGCTGGCGTAGAAGGCGGTGCGCATCAGGTCGGTAAAGGTCACCACCTCGCCGGTGCAGAATCGCGCCATGGATCCGCCGAGCGTGCCGCTGTTGGGCGGGGGAAGTCCGACGCTCACAAAGGCCTGCGGAAAGACGTACGGGATGTTCGTGGGCAGGCCGTTGTCGATCGCCTCGGCGGCCAGCAGCAGCGTCATGATCTTCGACGTGCTGGCGCAGCGGACCTGCTGGAACGGCTTCTGCGAGAAGAGGATGTTCCCGTCGCAATCGACGATCATGCAGCCGTAGCTCTGGATGTTCTGCACCTGCTTCCAGGGCATGTCGATGTAGACGGCCCCGGCGTTGGGAATGACGGCCTCGCTGAAAAACGGATTGGGGTTGTAGTCCTCGTCCGGGCTGCCGATGGCCAGCCCCTTGCGGGCGCCGCCGGCGAAATTGCCGTAGGCCAGCGACCAGCCGAAGTGGTCGTCGGTTTCCGGCACTTCAAACAGATCGTTCTGCTCCTTCTGCACAACCTGGTTCGTGTCCAGTCCGGTGGCCGAGCCGGGATAGAGCATGACCACGCCCGCGCCGGAGACCATGACCGGGTTCAGGTTGCGCAGGACGCTGCGATACGGCACGCCTACCGCCAGGTCTGCCCGGCCGTCTCCGTCCGAATCACCCAACGCGACCGCGTGTCCGAAGTTGTCGCCGGCGCGCGGAGTGAAACTGCCATCAAGGTTCAGAATGTTCAAGTGGCCGAAATCGAGGCCGCTCGCCGAGCCGTACACCACGTACACGCGGCCGGCGTCGCTGATCGTGTTGATGTCCTTGCCCGGCGTGCCGATCGCCACGTCGTCGAAGCCGTCGCCGTCGGCGTCTCCAACCGCGAGCGACGAGCCGAAATAGTCGAACGCCTGATTCGATCCGCCCACCTGGGCCTGCGTGAAGTACTGATAGCTGCTCAGCGACGGGCCGGTCGCGCTGCCGTACAGAACCACGACGGCCCCGCACTCGGAAACGCCGCCATGATCGCGGCGGTTGATCCCGACCACCAGGTCATCCTTGCCATCATGATTGATGTCGCCCGCGGCGAGCGCCCGGCCCATCGTCGAGTTTGCGTCCACTCCGCCGCCGACGAGGTCGCCTTCAGTGAAAATAAACGACCCGCTCGTGGTCAGGCCGCCCGGTCCGCCGAAGAAAATGGAGACCGCGCCCACCAGCGGAATTGTCCCGGCCGGAAGCTCGAGGCTCTCGGTGATCGAGGCCACCGCCAGGTCGTCGTAGCCGTCGCCGTTGAAATCGCCGCTGGTCAGGGTGGCGCCAAAGTTGTCCCCCGGCTCCGGATTGCCCGGGCTGTTCGCCTGGCTGAGAACGAGCGTAGGCCCGGTCAGCCCGCTGGGCGTGCCATACACGATGGTCACCTGGCCGGTGAAATTGTCCTCGCCGGGCGCGCCGATGGCGAGGTCATCACGGCCGTCGTGGTTGAAGTCGCCGGCGGCCATGGCCCAGCCGAAGCGGTCGTTGGCCTCGCTGACGTCTCCCAGCGTGTCCTGCATGAGGTACTGCGCGCCGACGTGCGTGATGCCGCTCGGGCAGCCATAGCTGATGACCACGCTCCCGGCGGCGAGCTTGAGCGGCGGGCTCTCCAGCGCTCCGGTCGCCAGGTCGGCCTTGCCGTCGCCGTTGAAGTCGCCGCTGGCCACGGCCCATCCGAACTGGTCGAGATCGTCCATCCCCGCGGCGCTGTCGCTGCCTTGCCGGACGATGCCCAGGTGGGCGGAGACGGTTTGGGCCAACACCAGGCCGGCGATGGCGGCGACGATCAGCCAGTGCTTTCGGCTTGCGCGGTTCGCAGGATACATGGGTCTTCCTTCGGGATTCGGAGCCAGGGTTCGCGGCCCGGTCACGCGGGCCTGTGGGACAAGCGGCGGCCGGGTCGAATCACTCACGCGCGCTTGAACGCGTTCCACACGCTGCGATAACATGGCCGGATCAAACGATTTGCGGATCGCACGCAGCCAGTCGCGTCGCGGAGCCTGCCTTGAATCGGTCGGACCCTGACCTCGTGGACCGTGCGGTCGCCGGCGACGAAGAGGCGCTGTCACAGCTCCTGGGGCAGCACGGCCCGGCGGTTCGTGCGCAGGTCTCGGCATCGATGGGCGCGAAATGGCAGTCGGTCCTCGACGCCGATGACGTCATGCAGGTCACCTACCTGGAGGCGTTCCTGCGGATCGACCGTTTCCAGTCGCGCGGCGAAGACGCATTTCCGGCCTGGCTTGCCCAGATCGCCCGCAACAATCTCCGCGACGCCCTCGACGAGCTTTCACGCCTGAAGCGACCGCAGCCCGAAAATCGCATCATTGCGTCGGGCGAGGACTCGGCCGTGGCCCTGCTCGACAAGATCGGCTGCACCACGACGACGCCCAGTCGCCACACCGGCAAGCGCGAGGTGCAGCAGGCGGTGGAGGATGCGGTCGACCGCCTGCCGGAGGACTACGCGGCCGTCATCCGCATGTACGATCTGCAAGGGCAGAACGCCGCCGACGTCGCCCGGGCCATGGGTCGAACCGAGGGCGCGGTCTTCATGCTGCGGGCGCGGGCCCACGATCGCCTCCGCGAGTCGCTCGGCTCCGCGACGCGATGGTAGAAATTCGCGTGAGTGCTGAGTGCGACTCGCCGCTTGTCCCCCGCGGGCCCGCGCGCCGGCCCACAAGGCACCTGCATGAGCCCTGAGCGTGAAGCGGAGTTGATCGAACGGGCCCGGCGGCAGGCCGCGCGGGTCCGCATCGGTGCCGGCAGCGCGCGACAGGCGGCCGCCTCGGCGGTGACGATCGTGGCGCAGGCGGCCCCGCAGACCGGCTCTCCGGATTCGATCTGCCCAACTACGAGTTCATCCGCGAAATCCATCGCGGCGGCCAGGGGGTGGTCTACCTCGCCACGCAGAAGAGCACCGGGCGTCAGGTCGCCGTCAAGGTCATGCGCGAAGGGCCGTTCGCCGGGCGGGCCGATCAATTCCGCTTTGAGCGCGAGGTGCAGATTCTCGCCGGCCTGAATCACCCCAGCATCGTGACCATTCACGACAGCGGCTCGGCCGCGGGGTTCTTCCATTTCGTGATGGAATACATCGAGGGTCGGCCGCTGGACGACGCGGCCACAACGCTCGGCCTGTCGCTCCGGCAGAAGCTCGAGCTCTTCGCCCAGATCTGCGAAGCCGTGAGCGCCGCGCATCTGCGCGGAATCATCCACCGCGACCTGAAGCCGGGGAACATTCGCGTCGATCTGTCCGGCCGGCCGCACGTCCTGGACTTCGGCCTCGCCAAGCTCTCGCTGGAAGCGGATCACGGAGACACCGTCACCCAGAGCGGCCAATTCGTCGGTTCGCTTCCCTGGGCCAGCCCGGAACAGGCCGAGGGGCGGCACCATCAGGTCGATCTGCGCACCGACGTCTATTCGCTCGGCGTGCTGCTGTATCAGCTCCTGACCGGCCAGTTTCCCTATGACGTTCATGGCCCGCTGCGCGAAGTCATGGAGCGCATCGTCAACACCGAGCCTCGCGCGCCCAGCACGCTGGCGAAGGGCGTCGACGTCGACGTGGATACCATCGCGCTCAAGTGCCTGAGCAAATCGCCCGAGCGGCGCTATCAGAACGCCGGCGACGTGGCGGAGGACATTCGCCGCTATCTGGCAGGCGAGCCGATCAACGCCCGGCGCGACTCGCCCGGCTACCTCCTGCGGAAATCACTGCGCAAGCATCGCATCTCGGTCGCGGTCGGCGGAGCGTTCGTGCTCCTGCTCGTCGTCGGGTTCATCGTCTCGCTGGCGTTCTGGCGACAGGCCGTTTCCGGGCGGGAAGCCGCTGAGCGCAGCGCGCAGGCCGCCAACCGGGAGGCCGCCAAGGCGAGCGCCGTCAGCGGCTTCATGCAAAGCCTGCTGACCTCGGCGGATCCCTATCAGAAGGACGGCGCGTCGCGCGGCGTCCGCGAAGTGCTGGGCGATGCGGCCCGGCAGATTCAGTCCGGCGCGTTCGCCGATCAGCCGGACGTTGAGGCCGCGGCCCGCCTGGCGGTCGGCAACAGCCTGCGCTCGATCGGCCAGTTCGACGCCGCGGAGGAACACCTGCGCGCCGCCTTGGCGATCCGCGAGCGGCTCTACGGAGAGAATCACGCCGATGTCGCCGAGGCCGTGCACGACCTGGCCCGGCTGATTGCCGACAAGGGCGACTTCGACACCGCCGAAAAGCTGTACGATCGCGCGATTCGCCTGCGAACCGAGCGGTTCGGCGCAGATCATCCCGCGACCGCGTCGTCGCTCTACTGGCTTGGCGTCCTGCGGCACAATCGTGGGCAGATCGACGAAGCGGACACCCTTCTCCAGCACGCGCTCACCATCTGGCGCACTGCTGCCGACCGCGAGCCCGAGGGCTCGGCGCGGCGATCAACCCGTGAGCTGGATATCGCCGGCTGCCTCAAGCGGCTGGGCGACGTTCGCCTCGCCCAGGAGCGATACCCCGACGCCGAATCGTTGTATCAGCAGTCGCTGACCGCTCGGCGACGCATTCTCGGAGAGGATCATCCGCTGCTGGCAGAGGTCTATCACACCCTCGCCAACGTCTATTCATCGCGCGGCGACTACGACGCCGAAGTCGCAGCCTATCAGGCAGCCCTGCGAATTCAACGCCACACCCTGGGCGATACGCACCTCGCCGTCTCCGACAGCCTGGTCGGCCTCGGCAGCGTGCTTCGCGATCTCGGTCGTTACCGCGATGCGGAAGCCGCTTTCCGTGAAGCGCTCGCCATCCGCGAGAAACTGCTCGATCGGCTCGACCGACGCGTCATCACCGTGATCGGCATGGTCGCCAAGACGCGGATCGACCAAGGCGACCTGGCCGGCGCCGAACCGCTGGCGATCGATTCGGTCGATCGCGAACGCCAGGCCTACGGCCCAAATAACATGGACGACGTCGTCATGCTCGCCGACCTCGCCGTTCTGCGGGCGCAGCTGGGCAAGGCCGACCTGGCGCTCGCCGAATCCAGCCGCGCCGTCGAAATCGCCCGCGATCGCGGACCGCCCCTCTTCCGGGCCCTGATGGTGGCGCTGGTGCGACAAGGCGAAGTCTTCGAGCGGCTCGGCCGACCCGCCGAGGCTGAAGGGCCGCTGCGCGAGGTCCTTCGAATCCGCGCCGAGCGCGCCATGCCCGAGGACGGTACCGCCGTCGTGGTGCAGGATCTGCTCGGCGAGTGTCTGGGCCGGATCGGCCGCAACGAGGAGGCCGAGACCCTGCTTCGAGAAAGCTATGAAAAACTGCCGGACAGGCCTCCCTTCTGGGCCAGACTCAAGGACCGCGCGTTGAAGCGTTTGATCGACTTCTATGAGCGCAACGGCCGGCACGATGACGCGCAGAGACTCCGCGAGCGTTCATCGAGCCAGCCGGGCACGGAAGCGGGGGCGACGTCACAGGCGACGCAGTCAGGGCCCTGACGCATCGCTCGCCGGCGCAGATGCATTCGCCGGCAACAGTTCATCGAACTGTTGGCCGGTTTCCTTCACCGCCGCTTCTGAATCCGCTGGACACCTACTCAATGTTCAAACTCTCGATGTACTGCTCCAGCTCCGCCTTGGCGGCGTCGATTCGCTTGGTCAGCTCGGCCACCTGCCCGCGCAGCGACTCGATCCGCGTCTCCTGCTCGTCCAGCTTCTTCAGGTAACGCTTCGCCAGGTCGCTCTCGCGCGGCAGCGCCTTGAAGTTCTCGCGAATCCGCGACTGGTCCTCGTTCACGCCCGTCAGTTCGTGGTCCAGCGCGTCGCGCCGCGTCCGCAGCGTGTCCAGCGCGGCGCGGCGCTTGGCCACCTCGACGACCGCCTTGCGGACCGCCTCGCTGGTAACCCGCTCCCGAACCAGCGCCTCCACCGTGTCCCACCCGCCGGTCGTCAGCGTCAGGCTCGACTCCTCCTGCCGCTCCATCACCACCTTCAGCGTCGCCTCGCTGCGCGCCGGCACCACCACCTTGTAGCGGTTCAGGTTGGCCGCCTTCTCGAACGGCTCGCCCGGCTCGATCAGCTTCCATTCGCTGCCGGTGGGCTGCTCGATCAGCACCGTCTTGGGCTTGTCATCCTTGTTGCGCAGGTGATACTCGCGCGAATCCACGATCTTCCGCCGCGCCAGCAGATATCCCCGCCCGATCTTCACGCTGATGACCTCGGCCGGCACGGCCTGCATCTTCTGATTCACTTCCACCGCCAGGTCGAGCGCATACGCCAGCAGCCGCTTCTCCCCCGGCCGCAGGTCGGGCAGCTTGGCGTCCCCGGCATACTGGTTGCCGTCGAAGATCGTCACCGGCCCCTGCATCAGGTGCAGCGCCGTGCCATTGCTGATCTGCACGCCGTTCAGCGGATACTTCACATGCGTCGCCGGGTTGTAGATCGAGAGCTTCTCGCCCTCCAGCTCGCCCGCGACGATCGGCAGCATGGCCGACTGCTGCCGCCGGAGCGTCACCGGCGTCTCGATGTTGTAGGCGAACAGCTCGCCCGCCTGCTCGGCGTTGGCGACCGACGACACGCCGCTGCCGTTGAGGCTGATATCGTCTTCCGAACGTGAACCGCTGAGTCGGACGTCGCGGCCAGAGCCGCCGCCGCCGCCGCCGGTGGCACCGCCGTATTGGTCGCGCGTTTGCATACCCGGCGCAGCCGCGGCGCGCGGCATCGCCATATCCCGATGCCAACTAAGCTCCGCCTTGGCCTTTTCCGCCGCTTCATACGTCGGCGGCCGCAGGCTCGCGTACAGCTCCAGCTCTTCCCGCGGCCGCGGCACGTACAGCGGCGAATACAGGTCCATCGTGAACGAGATCGGCCGGCCCGACACCAGCGTCAGCCGCACGTCGTTCCAGTCGGCCTCGGTGGTGTTCTCGACCGTCGCCCAGCCTTGCAGGTAGGGCTTCTTGTCGGCCGAGAGCACCAGCCGGTAGCTGGTCTTCCAGATCGGCGTCTCGAGCAGGTAGCCGCAGCGCACGCGGCGCGAGCCCTTGCCGGCGAAGTTGAGCGTGACGACCTTCTTGTCGGCGTCGTGGGCGGTCGCCAGCGTCGCCAGCGCGCCGCGCAGCTCGCCGGCCAGCTTCTCGTCCTTGATGCGGACCGTGCCAAACTGCTCGAGCGGCCCCGAGATCAGCCCCTCGGCCGTGTTGAGCGTGAGATACTGCTTCATCACCGGCGCCTTCTCGGTCGGCACCGGGCGCTCCTCGACGCCGACGATCACGCCGCTCTTGCGCGACGTGTCGCCATACTCGATCTCCACGCCGCGAAGCTGGTCGAGCAGTTGCCCGAAGGTCGGCCGGCCGGTGATGTCGACGCCGAAACTCTTGAGCGTCTTCTCGATCGGGTCGTGCGTGGGGTACTGCACGGCTGAGATCGCGCCGCCGTCGAAGTCCATCAGGACGAGCGACTTGATGATGTCGTTGATCTGCTCGGTGCGGAAGCGCAGCTCGGTCGCGGCCGTACCGTTGACCGAGCCGTCGAGCTGGAAGTAGCCGACGCCCGAGCTGAACAGCGCCACGCGCGACAGCTTCAGGTCGTCGGCGCCGCGGGCCGTCGCCGCCGCAAGCAGCGTCGCCATCGCAAGAAACAGGACCCGGCTGGCGTGAATCGTCATTCGAAACATCGTCATGTCTCCTGTGAGGGGTATATGCGCAACGTCATCGTACCGTCGCCGCGGCGACGGCGGTTTCCAGTCACATGAATCGTCTTCCCGACTCCCCAGCCGCTCCGAACGCGCCAGAAAAAGGGGCGGCACCGGGTTGGACGCCGCCTTGGGCCCGAAGTTCCCCGCGGCCGGAACGGTGTTCATATCCTCCGCCCTCGGCAGGGGTTTGCGTTTCCCGCTCGGGCTGACTAGCGTGTCCGCTATCCAATGAACGTAACCGAGGAAATGTCCTCCGATTCTCCACCGCCGCCCCCGACGGCGACGCAGCGCACCCGCTGCAACCTCTGCGGCCGCGACTTCGACGAGCGCGCGTCCGAACAGGCCGACGTCCGCTGCAACGTGCGGGCCTTCGCCGCCGAGCGGTTTACCATCTGGCGCTGTGCCGGCTGTCGCTGCCTGCATTGCCGCTCCGTGGTCGACCTCGACCGCTACTACGCCGCCTATCCCGTATACCAGCAGCGACTCGACTGGTTCGCACGATTGGCCCTCGGCCGCCTGCTGGCCCGCTGTCGCGCCGCCGGGCTGAACCGCGCCCATCGCCTGCTCGACTACGGCTGCGGCTCCGGAAACTTCGTCCGCTATCTGCATTCCCGCGGATATGCGCACGCGGTCGGCTATGACCCCTACGCCGCCGGGCCACTCGGCGATCCGCAAGTCCTCGCGGCCGGCCCGTTCGATTTCGTCTGCCTGCTGGATGTCATCGAGCACGTCGAAGACCCGCGCGAGCTGCTGGCGCACATGGCGCGGCTCGTGCGTCCGGGCGGACACCTGCTGCTCGGCACGCCCGCCGCCGACAAGATCGACCTGCGTCACGCCGATCGCCACGTCAACCATCTGCACGTGCCCTATCACTTGCACATCTACACCCAGGCGGCGCTCGAATCGCTCGGCCGGGCCGCCGGCTTCGAACCGTGCCGCGCCTATCACCGCTATTTCGCCGAGACGCCGCTCTTCGGCATGAACGAGCTCTTCTGGCGCGGCTACCAGCGACGCCTCGACGACACCGTCGACGCGCTCGGCGAGCCGCTGCGAATCGGGCTGATCCTTCGCTCGCCCGTGCTGCTGTTCCAGGGCACGTTTGGCTACCTCTGCCGGCCGCGGCACAGTGTGACGATCGTCTTTCGCCGCGGTTAGCGACCGCGCCCGCGGCGCTCCTGCTTCGTCCCGGGCCAACCACCCCGGCAGCGTGTCCCAGCGCCGTTGGATTGAATCGGCTGGCGTATTTTCCATAGAATGGCTCCCGATCGGGCCGAACCGACGATCACGAGGAGAAAGAACCATGCGTCAGGCGTTTCGCCGCATCCGCCACTGCGTTCCCGTTGTCGCGATGACTCTGTTGGCTGCCGCGGCGCGTCCGGCAGTCGGTGCGTCGCCGGCGTTTCAGCAGGCGATCGTCAACTCGGCGCCCGTTCTCTATTACAAGCTCAACGAAACCAGCGGCCCGGCGATCAACTACGGCTCGTTCGGCGCGACGTTCAACGCCACCTACTTCGGCACCATCCAGCGCGGCGCGCCGACCGCGGCCGGCGGCGACGCCGGCGCGCTCTTCGACGGCGTCGATGACTATCTCGAATCGCTCGCCGTCGTGCCGGCCGGCCTCACTGGCAATCCCACCTTTTCCGCCGAGGCCTTGGTCGCCGTGCGTTGTAACGGGACGACGAGTTTCTACCCGCCCTTTCTGCACTGGGGGCAGAGCGGGACCGGTCACGCGGTCTATTTTGGCCTGCGCGAGAATTCCTCGGATCGGGTCTACTGCGGCTTCTACAACGCCGGGCTGATGACGAGCGGCACCACCGCCGTCGGGCAGTTCATTCACCTGGCGTGGGTTCGGCAGGGCGGCGGAGACGCCAGCACGGGCACCACCATCTACGTGAATGGTCAGGCGGTCGCCACCACGCCGGACGTGTCGCTCTGCTGCCCCATGGCGGTGCCCATCGTCGATGCCACCGCCGTGCGCGTGAACCGATCGTCCGACCTGACGCGCTTCTTCACCGGCGAGATTGATGAGCTGGCGCTCTACGATCGCACGCTGTCGGCCGGCGAGGTGGCCGCTCACTACGCCGCCCTGCCCGTCCAGAGCACCAGCAAAGGCGATCTCAACTGCGACAACATCGTCAACGGCGGCGACGTCGAGTGCTTCGTCACGGCCCTGCTCAACCCGGCCGGCTACTCGGCGGCCTGCCCGAACTGCAACGCCCTCAACGGCGACTTCAATGCCAGCGCGTCGGTCACGACGGCCGACATTCCCGCGTTCGTCCAGAAGCTCGTCTTCGGCTCGCCGTCCCCGTTCCAGCAGCAGATCCTCGCCGACGCCCCGCTGCTCTACTACCAGTTTGCCGAGGGCGCCATCGGCACCGCCAACCGCGGCTCGCTCGGCCAGGCTTACAACGCAATCTACAGCCAGTCCGCCACGCTCGTTCCCTCCCCAGCCGGCGACACCGCCGTCATGTTCAACTCGCAGGCCGACTTCCTCACCTCGCTCGCCGCGGCGCCCGTCGGTCTCACCGGCAATCCCACGTTTTCCGCCGAGGCCATCGTCAAGCCTACCTGCACCGGGCAGAACTATCCGGTGATGTTGGGCTGGGGCACCGCCGCAACCGGGAAGGAGGTCTTCTTCGGATTGCAGTTCAACCGCACCGACCTGCTCTTCGCCGGCTTCTATTCCGGCGGCCTGAAGTCCACCGACTCGATCCCGCCCGGCCAGTGGGTCCACGTGGTCTGGACGCGCCAGGGCGGCGGCGACGCCTCGACCGGCACCATTCTCTACGTCAACGGGCAGCCGGTGACACTCACGCCCGACTTGGTGCTCTGCTGCAACAATCTCGTACCCAACCTGAGCGCCACGCAATTCCGAATCAACCTCACCGCCGACGGCGCGCGTTTCTTCACCGGCGCGCTCGACGAAGTCGCGCTCTACTCCCAGGTCCTCACCCCGGCACGCGTCCTGGCGCACTACAACGCCCTGCCGCACTAGCCTTTTCCGCGCGCGGCCCGTGGTTCGGGCCGGGCCGCGCGCCTCTGGTCTAGCGTCCCGCCATTCATTACGCTGCCGACCCGGTCATGCCGCGGCCGACCGGGGAATCGTTGCCCGCTGCCGGCCGCTCGGCGAAGGAGGCTGTGTGACGCTCGCTTATCACGAACGGAGTTGCAGTTGCGGCGACCTGCGGGCGGCCGACGTGGGCAAGTCGGTCCTGCTGTGCGGCTGGGTTTCGGTGGCCCGCGACCACGGCGGCATGGTGTTCATCGACCTGCGCGACCGCGGCGGCATCACGCAGTTGAAGTTCAACCCCGATACCGACCCCGAGGCCCACAAGATCGCCCGCGACCTGCGCAGCGAAGATGTCATCGCCATTCGCGGCGAAGTGGCGCCGCGCGGCCCGAAGAACATCAACCCCAACCTGCCCACCGGCGAAATCGAGATCAACGTCCACGCCATCGACGTCCTCAGCCGCGCCCAGACGCCGCCCTTCGAAATCAAGGACGAGCTCGACACCAACGAAGACACCCGCATGCAGTACCGCTACCTCGACCTGCGCCGCGGCCCGATGCGCCACAACCTCATGACGCGCCACCGCGTCGTCAAGCTCGTCCGCGACTATTTCGACCGCAACGGCTTCCTCGAGATCGAAACGCCCATCCTCACCAAGAGCACCCCCGAGGGCGCCCGCGACTACCTCGTGCCGTCCCGCCTTCAGCACGGCAAGTTCTTCGCCCTGCCGCAGAGCCCCCAGCTCTTCAAGCAGTTGCTCATGATCTCCGGCTTCGATCGCTACATGCAGATCGCCCGCTGCTTCCGCGACGAAGACCTCCGCGCCGACCGCCAGCCCGAGTTCACCCAGATCGACGTCGAAATGGCCTTCGTGCAGCGCGAAAACGTCATGCACCACGTCGAAAGCTGCATGGCCGAACTGTGGGAAAACGTGCTCGGCGTCCGCGTCCCGCTGCCGATCCGCCGCATGTCCTACGCCGAGGCGATGCGCGACTACGGCATCGACCGGCCCGACCTGCGCTACGGCATGAAAATCAAGGACGCCAGCGCGGTCGCCGCCCGAAGCGAGTTCAACGTCTTCCGTGACGCCCTCGTGCGGCCCGGCGGCTGCGTTCGCTGCATCGTCGTGCCCGCCGCGGCCCAGTTCACCCGCAAGGATGTCGACCAGCTCACCGACGAGATCAAGGGCATCGGCGCCGGCGGCATGCCCGTCTGCAAGCTGGCCGAGGAAGCCGGGCAGCTCGTCGCCCAGACCGGCATCGCCAAATTCATTCCCCCGCCGCTCGCGCGTGAGCTGGCCGCCGCCTGCGGCGCCGCCGCCGGCGACACGCTCCTGTTCGCCGCCGGCAGCGAGGCCGACGTCTGCAAGCACCTGGCATGGCTCCGCGAAACCGTCGCGCGGCGCCGCAATCTCATCCCCGCCGGCGCCTACGAATGGTGCTGGGTGGTCGACTTCCCCGCCTTCGGCTGGGACGACGAGACCAAGTCCGTCTTCCCCATGCACCACCCGTTCACCTCGCCGCTCGACGAGGACTTGCACCTGCTCCGCGCCGCCGAGCCCGGCGTCCCGCCCGCGGCCGACCTGCTCAAGATCCGCGCCAAGGCCTACGACATCGTGCTCAACGGCACCGAGCTCGGCGGCGGCTCGATTCGTATCCACCGCTCCGATGTGCAGTCGAAAATCTTCACCGTGCTCGGCATTCAGCCCGACGACGCCCGCGCCAAGTTCGGCTTCCTGCTCGACGCCCTCTCCTTCGGCGCGCCGCCCCACGGCGGAATCGCGCTCGGCGTCGATCGGCTGGTCATGCTGCTGGCCGGCGCGTCCAGCATCCGCGACGTGATCGCCTTCCCCAAAAACGCCCGCGCCGTGGACCCCATGACCGACGCGCCCGGCGACGTCTCGGCCGCGCAGCTCCGCGAGCTCGGCCTGCACGTCCAGCGCCCCGCCGGCGCCTAGCGCGTCTCGCCTGTGAATCGCGTGGCCCGGCCGTCTCGCCCGTGTGCGGCCTGGCGGGCGCGAGCTTGGGACTGCTGGCCGGCCAGGGCTGCTTCGACCCCATCCCGGTAGCGGCAAAGATTCTCTTTGCCGCCAAAGTCATGGGGGGCACGGGCAATCGAATGGGTGGCCCGGCCTCTCAGGCCGTGTAGACCTGGCATGGCACGGGCATCTCCGCGTGGCACGGGCGTCCCGCCCGATCCCGGAAGCGGCAAAGATTCTCTTTGCCCCCGACCAGAGTCTGTAGCGTGAGTCACGGTCCGTGACCCGCCGCCGCCAAATCGGCGGCTCGCTTCTGCGATCCACCCCACTCAACTGGACCTTGTCACTGCGATCAGGGCCGAGATCAGGAACGTGCCAATCTGCGTGCGAGTCATGATCGAACCTCCCTTGATTTGGCGCGCGGAATCTCCGGGCGCGGACGCGCCTGTTCAATCCTCGCGCACTGTCTATCTGCGGGAGTTATTCACTCATCGACGTCTCACAACGCCAAGAAGCGCGCAAAGCGCCAGGGTCAGTCCACTCGGCTCGGGGGTTATTAGTGAAAAAGCAAGGTCATAAGTGGCCAGCGGGTCGCTAATTCTCCAGTTCGTACCGGCAGGGAAGAGTAACGCATAATCATCATCGCCCTGGGACGAAGTCTCCCAACGGAACCGGCTGTTCACGTCGGCGACCTGCACCACCTCGAACCAATACGTCACCCCCGCGGCGGCCGCGAAGCAGTCCGTCAACGCGGCCCGGTAGAGGTACTCGCGACGGAATGGGCTGCCCACACCGGTGACGAACTGCCCCGTCCACTCCCGCGTCGGGTTGACCAGCGTGTGCTCGCCCAGCACCGCGCCGGGCAGCCCGCCAGTGTTCTCGTAGAACCGCACTCTCATCGTCTCGTCACCCGGCGGCGGCGGGTCGAATTGTACGAACGACCCCCCATAAAACCCCCACCAGTTCACGCCGCACACCGACCCGCCCGAAGACAGGGCGAAGCTGTCGGCCGTTTGCGCGGCCTGCGTGTGCCCAGCGTCGTCCCGATAGTCCGTGTCGCTGGTCAGGCCGAAATTCCGGTCCGGCAACTGCTGGTACAGCACCAACTGCCCCCGCGCCGGGCCCGGCCAAGCCAACCCGGCCAGCAGCAATGCCAGCGCAACCCCAATCCAGACCAGACCTTGCTTCGCGGGACTCGAACGTACCGGCATGGCGAGCGCTCCCATCCGACCATTCTACCCCGGAGGCAGGGTGGCGCGTCGGCGGCTGGCGGGATCGACCATCACCCGGATCGGCGGGAGAACCCCCCCGAGTACCCATAAGATAGCCCCAACGCCCGAAAAGTCGAATCGCTTTTCACGATCATCAGATCAGTTTGTCATTCAGGCCGCGCCGGCGCAACCGCGTGTTGACACCCCCACGCTCCGCCCGCGTCAGAACTGCGACGCAATCTGAAACAACTTCTGCGTCACGTCGTCGAGCGGGCCCTTGGCCGGGTCGCCTTCGAACTCCGTGTTCTCCGCGTTTACCAGCACGATCGCGCCCAGGCCGGTCGAACGCTGGTAGAAAAAGCTCGACCCCCAGCCGAGCGTTCGCCCCGCGTGCCCGAACAGCCGCGGACCGCTCGACGCGTCGTAGTAGCCGTGCAGCGCCATGTCGGCCTGCAGCGACGGGTTCTGGACGCGCTCCAGCTCGGCGACGGCCTCGGCCGAGAGAATGCGCGTGCCGCCCGCCGCGCCGCTGCCGAGCAGCGCGATCATCAGCCGCGCCAGGTCGTGCACATTCGTCCGCAGGAAGAGCGCCGGATACTCAGGCCAGGTGTATTGCGGCAGCGCCTGGAACCCGCTGCCGGCCTCGAACGCGTAAGGCGTCGCCAGCGCCGCGCTCGAATAGCCGCCGACGCGCCAGCTGGTGGCGCTCATGCCGAGCGGGCTGAAGATGCGGGCGTGGCAGTAGGCCTCGAACTCCGTGCTGCTCCAGCGCTCGACCGCGTGGGCCGCCAGCGCCGCGCCGACGTGGCTGTAGGCAAAGCCGGTGCCCGGCCGAAAGGCGCTCCGCGGCGGGAGGAAGTTCGTCCAGAAGACGCCGCCGGCATAGCGCGATCCGCCCGCGATCAGGCAGCTTGCCAGGTAATCGCCCAGCGCCACGCCCGGGTCGCCGGCCAGCGTGCCGACCGTCGCGGGCGTGACCGACGGATCGTTCCGCCCCAGCCCGGCCGTGTGCGACAGCAGCAGCCGCATCGTGATCGGCGCATCGAGAAACTGCGGATGGCGCGGCAGAAAGAGCAGCCGGCTGGCGATGTCGGTGTCCAGGCCCAGCGTGCCGTCGTCGGCCAGTTGCACGCCGGCGACTCCGACCACCAGCTTCGACGTGCCGGCGAGCGTGAAGACGGTGTCCGCCGACGCCGGGCGCGACGTGGCCAGGTCGGCCCAGCCGTAGCCACGAGAGAAAACCAGTCGTCCGTTCTTCACCAGTCCGACCGCCATGCCGGGGAAGTGAAACGTTTGAATCAGGCTCTGCGCGTAGAGGTCGAACGCGGACGAGTCCGGCGGCGTCGTGCCGCCGTCAGTGCCGCAGCCCGGCAACACGGCGCTCGCCAGCAGGGCACCGATCGCCAGCAGCGCGGCGACACCGGCCGCGACGCCGCGGCGGGCGGCTGAACGAGGGCGCGGAGCAATCAGCATTCGCAATCCCCCGGTGCATGTGGCGGCCGGGCGCATCAGGCATTCGCGGCCGGCGGCCGGGCGAGGTTCAACGTCAATTCTAGGACCGCCGCC
>JAXMAO010000008.1:0-179171 GCA_046350375.1 Phycisphaerae bacterium | reverse complement strand
GATCGGGCAATTCTCCAACACCTATTCGAACGGACTGCGGCTGGGCGGGGCGTACGGCAGTATTGCCGGCGAAGGCGGCTTCGGACGGCGCCGCGGCCTGCCCGGGTACACGCCGCTGTCGACGTGTTCGACGCTGCGCTCGGCTGGCAGCGGGTTCACATTCGGGCGCGGCTCGGGGACGGGCAGCTCAGGGACTGCGGTGCCGCGCGGGCTGGCGTATCCATCGCAGACGCTGGATCGGTACCAGTTTCTGACGCCGAAGTCGGTGCTGGCGAACGAGTCTATTCCGTCGCGAATGACGCGTGCGATCACGGAGGCGGCGCGGGCCCCGGATGCGCACGGGCTGGACGACATGGGCCCGCGGGTGACGCCGGACAAGGCCGCCCCGGTGACGGAGGTGGAGCGGCTGAATTCGACGGGGACGACGTCGCTCGCCAAGCGGCAGCAGGCGAAGCTGGCCGATGACGAGCGTGCAGCGCGGGACCAGGGGGATGAGTATCTGCGGGACGGGAACGTGTTTGCGGCGCGGTCGGCGTATGCGCGATGCGTGTCGCTGAATCCGGATGGGCCGATTCCGCGGCTGCGGCTGTTTGCGGCGGCGGTAGTGGCGGTGGATCCGTATCGCATGGGCGTTCACTTCCGGCATGCGTTGGCGCGCGTGAAGACGGTGGACGATCTGCGGATCAACCTGTCGGACACGCTGCCGTCGCTGGACAAGCTGAAGAAGTTCGTGCGGGATTTCGGACCGACGGCGATGAAGCCGAAGGCGTCGCTGACGTCGGTGCTGGCGTATGCCTATTCGGCGTGGCTGCTGGGCGATACGGCGGTGATGGATCGGGCGCTGAACAAGGCGCTGGACGATTTTCCGTCGGACGGGAACGCGGCGCGACTGGCCAAGCTGCTGCGCAGCGCCGGGAACGGACCGGGAACGGGGAAGTAAGGCGGTCGCGCCGGGCTGGCAGCCGGCCGGAGCGGGCGGTCGCCGGCGGGAGCGCGCGGCCGGCGGCCGGGCAGGGGTCTAGCGGGCGTGGCAGAGCTGAACACATCGCGACGGGCGTGGGTGCAACGGTTGCTGCGGTACCGCACGGCGGTGTCGGTGCTGTCGCACGCCCTGTTGTTCGCGACGTCGCTGTTCGTGTCGCTCTGGTTCTATCACGACTTCAAGCGATTTGACGAGTGGCTGGTGCCGCTGTGGCTGCCGCTGGCGCCGCTGGTGGTGATCATCAAGCTGCTCGTTTTCGCGTGGATGGGGCTGTACCACGGCTGGTGGCGATACGTCGGCATCCGCGACATGCTGTCGCTGATCAAGGCGGCGTACATCGGGACGTTCGGGTTCATCGTCGCGTATTACGTGGCGGCGAATGTCACGCCGCTCTTGTGGGGGCCGGTGGGCAGCGAGTCGCTGTTCGTGCGGTTTCCGGCGACCTGCTTTTTCCTCGATTTCGGGATCACGACGGCGTTCGTGTGCGGGGCGCGAATCGCGGTGCGGCTGTATCGCGAGTATACGCGCCCGGTGGCGAGCGGCGGGCCGATCAACTGCCTGATTCTGGGGGCGGGCGACACCGGCGAGGCGATGCTGCGCGAGATCCTGCGGATGCAGGTGGAGCGGTTTCGCGTGGTCGGTTTTCTCGAGGACGATCCGGCGAAGCGCGACATCCGGATTCACGGGGTGCCGGTGCTGGGCGGGCTGGACGACGTGCGGCGGGTGGCGGAAGAGCACCAGGTGGACGACCTGCTGGTGGCGACGGCCGAGGTGGAGCACAAGCGGCTGCGGCGGGTGGTGGAGCTGAGCCAGGGGACGAACCTGCGGTTCCGCACGATTCCGCCGATGGAGGACATGATCGGCGGGCGGGTGACGGTGTCGCAGATTCGCGACGTGGACATCAACGACCTGTTGGGGCGCGAGCAGGTGCACCTGGACGCGGCCGGGATCAGCAGCAAGATTCGCGGGCAGCGCGTGCTGATTACCGGGGCGGGCGGGTCGATCGGCTCGGAGATGTGCCGGCAGGTGATGCGGTTCCAGCCGGCGCGGCTGATTTTGGTGGAGTTGAGCGAGAACAACCTGTTCGAGATCGACCGCGAGCTGGCGGCGCTGGCGCCGGAGATCGAGCGGGTGACCTACATCGCCGACATCAAGGACCGCGAGCGGACGCTGGCGGTGTTCCGGGCCGAGCGGCCGCACCTGGTGTTTCACGCGGCGGCCCACAAGCACGTGCCGATGATGGAGATCAACGTCGGCGAGGCGATCAAGAACAACGTGTGCGGGACGCAGGTGGTGGCGGACGCGGCGCTGGCGACCGGGGTGTCGCGGCTTGTGATGATCTCGACCGACAAGGCGGTGAACCCGACCAGCGTGATGGGGGCGACCAAGCGCGTAGCCGAGATGTACATTCAGCAGCTGGGCGACGGCGCCGCGACGCAGTTCATGACGGTGCGCTTCGGCAACGTGCTGGGCTCGAGCGGCAGCGTGGTGCCGATCTTCCGGAGGCAGATTGCCGCGGGCGGGCCGGTGACGGTGACCGATCCGCGGATGACGCGCTACTTCATGACGATTCCCGAGGCGTCGCAGCTGGTGCTTCAGGCGGGCGTGATGGGGACGCACGGCGACATCTTCGTGCTCGACATGGGCGAGCCGGTGAAGATTCTCGACCTGGCGAAGGAAATGATCACGCTGTCGGGGCTGCGGCCGGGCGAGGACATCGAGATTGTGTTCACCGGCGTGCGGCCGGGCGAGAAGCTGTACGAGGAGCTGAACATCCACGGCGAGGATGTGAGCCCGACGCAGCACGCGCAGATCGGCGTCTATCGCAAGCGGCCCGAGGAGTGGGACCGCGTGCGCAACGGCTGTGCCGAGCTGGTGCGGGCGGCCGACCGGGAGCCGCCCGAGCGACTGCGCGAGATGATCGGCGGGCTGGTTCCGGAGTATCAGCCGGGCGGGGCTCCGAGCCGCGAGGACGCCGAGCGCGGCGGATCGGCGGGCGCGGGCCGCCCCCAGGGGGCCGAGAGCGACCGGGCGGCGAGCGTGACGACGGGGGGCTAAGTCTGGCGCGGGCGGCGTATTCCCGGGCCTGGGGGGCGGGTGCTTTTCACAGCGCTCGCATGCGGGTATAAGATTAGACTCGATCTGCGGTTAAGCCGATCAAAGCCGGTGCCGAACGACCAGAATTCGGCGCCGGGCGCGCGGGCCAGTGTGGTCGCGCGCTGCAACGGAGCGGAATGATGTACATCCTGGGCATTTCGGCCTTTTATCACGACAGCGCGGCGGCGTTGGTGCGCGACGGCCAGATCGTGGCGGCGGCGCAGGAAGAGCGGTTCAGCCGCAAGAAGCACGACGACGGGTTCCCGTCGCGGGCGGTGAACTGGTGTCTGTCGGAAGCGGGGATTTCGGCCGAGCAGCTCGACTACGTGGGGTTCTACGAGAAGCCGTTCGTGAAGTTCGAGCGGCTGCTGGAGACGTACGTGCGGTTTGCGCCGCGCGGGTTCGACAGCTTTCGGCGGGCGCTGCCGCTGTGGCTGGGCAAGAAGCTGTGGCTGCCGCGGGAGATGGACAAGGCGCTGGGGTTCAAGACGCGGCGGCGGTACGTCTTTCCGCAGCACCACGAGTCGCACGCGGCGAGCGCGTTTTTCCCGTCGCCGTATGAGGAGGCGGCCATCCTGACGCTGGATGGCGTGGGTGAGTGGGCGACGGCGACGTACGGCCACGGGCGGGGCAACCGCGTGCAGCTTCTGAAGGAGCTGCGGTTTCCGCATTCGCTGGGGCTGCTCTACTCGGCGTTCACCTACTACCTCGGGTTCGAGGTGAACGAGGGCGAATACAAGGTGATGGGCCTGGCGCCGTATGGCGAGCCGCGCTACCAGGAGCTGATTCTCAAGCACCTGATCGACCTGAAGCCGGACGGCTCGCTGTGGATGGACCAGTCGTATTTCAACTACTGCGCCGGGGTGACGATGACCAACCGCAAGTTCGACGCGCTGTTCGGCGCTCCGCCGCGCAAGGGCAGCGACCGGGTCGAGCAGCGGCACATGGACCTGGCGGCGAGCGTGCAGAAGGTGACCGAGGAGGTGATGCTGCGGGCGGCGCGGCACGTGCACGCGGTGACGAAGTCGAAGAACCTGTGCCTGGCGGGCGGCGTGGCGCTGAACTGCGTGGGCAACGGACGAATTCTGCGCGAGGGGCCGTTCGAGAACATTTGGATTCAACCCGCGGCGGGCGATGCCGGCGGCGCGCTGGGGACGGCGCTGCTGATCTGGCACCAGCTGCTGGGCAATGCGCGGACGGTGACGGCGAGCGACCGGCAGCAGGCGTCGCTGCTGGGGCCGGCCTATGGCCAGGCCGAGGTGGACGCCTTCCTGCGGACGGTGAACGCGCAGAGCGAGCGGCTGGACGACGCGGCGCTGGTGGAGAAGGTGGCGCGGCTGATGGCCGACGGAAAGGTGATCGGCTGGTTCTCGGGGCGAAGCGAGTATGGTCCGCGGGCGCTGGGCTGCCGGAGCATCATCGGGGATGCGCGGAGCCGCGAGATGCAGTCGGTGATGAACCTGAAGATCAAGTATCGCGAGTCGTTCCGGCCGTTTGCGCCGTGCGTGCTGAAGGAGCACGTGGCGGACTATTTCGAGATGCGGCGTAACGAGGACAGCCCGTACATGCTGCTGGTGGCGCCGGTGAAGCCGGAGCGACGGCGATCGCTGAGCGAGGCCGAGGCGCGGCTGAAGGGAATCGACCTCTTGAAGGCGCCGCGGTCGGAGATTCCGGCGGTGACGCACGTGGATTACTCGGCGCGCGTGCAGACGGTCGACCTCGAGCGGCACGGGCGGTTCCGGCGGCTGATGGAGAAGTTCAACGAGCTGACCGGCTGCCCGGTGATCATCAACACCAGCTTCAACCTGAGCTGGGAGCCGATCGTCAACCGGCCGGAGGAGGCGTATCGCACCTTCATGTCGAGCGACATGGACGTGCTGGTGCTGGAGAACACGGTGCTGGAAAAGGCGCGCCAGCCGGCCAACGTGGATGCGCGGCGGAACGGCACGCCGGGGGTGGAGAGCGACCCGGGGCTGGAGACGGTGTGGGCCTGTCCGGCGTGCGGCGGAACGATGTCGACGAACGGCGGCGGCGGCGCGGCCGCGTGCGGCGGGTGCGGCAAGAAGTTCTCGCAGAACGAAGGCATCTGGCAGTTGTTCTGGCCGCACGAGAAGGTGGACGGCGACGTGACCGAGATGGTCAAGTCGTTCTACGAAGAGCACCCATTCCCGAACTATGATGAGCAGGAGACGATCGGGTCGCTGCAGGGCAAGGCGCGGCGCGGCGTCTATGCGCGGCTGCTGGGCGAGCAGATTCCGTTCAACGCGCGGGTGCTGGAGGTGGGCTGCGGCACGGGGCAGCTGACCAACTTTCTGGCGATCGGCTGTCGCACGGTGGTCGGCACGGATCTGTGCCTGAACTCGCTGCGGCTGGCGGAGAAATTCCGGGCGTCGGCCGGGCTGAACCGGGCGCGGTTCATGCAGATGAACCTGTTCCGGCCGGCGTTCAAGGCGGAGCAGTTCGACGTGGTGCTGTGCAACGGCGTGCTGCACCATACGAGTGATCCGTATGGCGGGTTCAAGCAGATTGCGCGGCTGGTGAAGCCGGGCGGCCACATCGTGATCGGGCTGTACAACAAGTGGGGACGGCTGCTGCTGGATACGCGGCGGCAGGTGTTCAAGCTGACGGGCGGGCGATTGAAGTGGATCGATCCGTACCTGCGGAACTACAAGCTGAGCGCCGGCAAGCAGGACGCGTGGTTTGCCGATCAGTACCAGCATCCGCACGAGAGCAAGCACACGATGGGCGAGGTGCTGCGGTGGTTTGAGGAGAACGGGTTCGACTTCGTGAACGGCGTTCCGAAGCTGGACGTGTGGGAGCCGTTCACGACGAAGGACCAGCTTTTCGAGCCGTCGAGCCGCGGCACGGCGCTGGAGCGCGGATTGGCGCAGGCGAAGATGATTCTCACCGGGAACCAGGAAGGCGGGTTCTACATCATGATCGGGCGGAGGCGCGGGCGATGATTACGCCAACCTGGTATCCGACGAACAAGCAGCTGCGGCAGTTCGCGGTGATTTCGCTGGTGGGTTTTCCACTGGTGGGCGCGGTGGTCAGCCGGTTCGCGTGGCAGTCGCGGACGTTCACGGTGTTCGCGGCGATCGGTGCGGCGCTGTTCGTGATCGGGATGATCCGGCCGAAGTCGATCCGGCTGGTGTACGCCGGGCTGATTGCGCTGACGCTGCCGATCGGCTGGCTGGTGTCGAACATCATGCTGCGGCTGATTTACTATGTGATCTTCACGCCCGTGGGGCTGGTGTTTCGGATGATCGGGCGCGACCCGCTGGCGATCGGGAAGCCGGCGGGGGATTCGTACTGGCGCGACGTGCGGCCGTCGGCCGACCTGGCGGGCTACTACCGGCAGGCGTAGCGCCGGCAAGCGAGGAGAGCGACGATGGATGCACCGGACCAGAGACCGACGAGCGCCCAGAGCGACTTTGCGCGGCTCGGACAGGCCGAGCGAACGTCGTTTGTGAGCGACTTCCTGTACCTGCTGAAGACCAATCGCAAGTGGTGGATGCTGCCCTTGATCTGCCTGCTGCTGGCGTTTGGCGTGCTGATGATCCTGGCTTCCACCGGAGCGGCGCCGTTCATCTATACGCTGTTCTAGGCGAGTCGGCGGGCGGCGTCGGGCCGCACGGAGCAAGGCATGTCGAGCGCTGGCATGGCGACAGAACCGCGGGCAGGCAGCGGCGCTGCACCGCGCGGGCGGCCGATCTCGGCCGGGCGGCGGCGGGCCGCGCTGCTGCTGGCGCTGCTGCTGGTGCTGGTGGGCGGCGTGGTGGGGCTGGAGGTCATCGTGCGGCTGTTCGTGCCGGTGACCGACGTGCCGTTTTACTTCTGGGATCCGACGCTGGGGCTGCGGCGGGCGCCGAACCAGGCCGGTCGCTATCTGAACGGCTGGGACGTTCGCGGTCGCTATCACTTCAACGCGCAGGGCTGGAACGATCCGCGCGAGTTTTCGGTGGCGCGGCCGGCGGGGGTGCGGCGGGTCTGCCTGGTGGGCGACTCGCAGGTGGAGTCGCTGCAGGTGCAGCCGGACGAGACGATGTATGCCGTGGCCGAGCAGCAGATGAACCGGCCGGACCGCGCGGTGCAGTGGTATGCGTTTGGCTGCTCGGGCTGGGGGACGCAGCACGAGTACGAGTGCATCCGCAAGTATGTGCTGGACTATTCGCCGGAAGTGGTGGTGCTGCTGTTCGTGCAGAACGACCCGATGGACTGCTCGCCGTACGTGGGCACGCCCGATCCGCACTCGGTGGTCTACTGGCTGGACGGGCAGGAGCAGCTCACGCTGGCGTATCCGACGGAGTATGAGCCGTCGGCGCTGCGGCGGCTGTCGGCGCGGTCGGCGCTGGTTCGGCTGCTGATGGTGCAGCACGACGTGGTCGGCAAGCTGAAGGCGCGGCTGTCGGGCAAGCAGGTGGTGCAGGGGGTCGGGCAGCTGCCGCTGCGCGACCTGGTGGAGCGGGCCAAGAGCGACCTGGTGCCGGGACTGGCGACGATGTCGCTGGAGGAACGGCAGATCAAGACCTGGAAGCTTGTCGAGAAGCTGCTCGAGGCGGCGCGCGACGAGTGTGCGCGGCGCGGGGCGCGGTTCGTGGTGGCGAGCCGCGGCTGGTCGTACGAGATCGACGCGCCGCTCAAGCACACGCAGTTTCAGGCGCCGCCGAAGAATGCCGATCCGTACTGCCTCGACACGCGCGTGAGCGAGATGGGGCGCGAGTGGGTCGGGCCGATCTGCGCGCGGCTGAACATTCCCTACCTGGACCTGACGGCGGCGTTGCAGACCGAAGTGATGAAGCAGCGCCAGTCGCATCGATTCCCGAAGGACAACCACTACAACGCGCTCGGACACCGGGCGGCGGGCATGGCGCTGGCGGCGTGGATTGAATCGCTGTGGGCGCCCGGCGACGGGCAGACGGAAGGACGGACGGCGCGGTGAACATCCTCGGCATCTCTGCTTTCTATCATGACAGCGCGGCCTGCCTGGTGCGCGACGGGCAGATTGCCGCGGCGGCGCAGGAAGAGCGTTTCAGCCGCAAGAAGCACGACTATCGCTTCCCGCAGCACGCGATTGATTTCTGTCTGAAGCAGGCGGGCATCGGGCCGGGAGAGCTCGACTTCGTCGCGTTCTATGACAAGCCGCTGCTGAAGTTCGAGCGGCTGATTGAGACCTACCTGGGCTATGCGCCGGCCGGCTTCGCGAGCTTTCGCGAGGCGATGCCGCTGTGGCTGCACCAGAAGCTGCGCCTGCCGCGCGAGATGGACCGCGGGCTGAAGCATGCCTACCGCGGGCGATACGTTTTCTGCGACCATCACGAGTCGCACGCGGCCAGCGCCTATTTCCCCTGTCCGTTCGAGGAGGCGGCCATCCTGACGCTGGACGGCGTGGGTGAGTGGAGCACGACCACGTACGGCTACGGCCGCGGCAACAAGATCACGCTGACGCACGAGATCCGCTTCCCGCACTCGATCGGGCTGCTCTACTCGGCGTTCACCTATTTCACCGGATTCAAGGTGAACTCGGGGGAATACAAGCTGATGGGGCTGGCGCCGTATGGCGAGCCGCGGTTCAAGGATGTGATCCTGAAACACCTGATCGACGTCAAGCCCGACGGCTCGTTCCGCATGGACATGAGCTATTTCAATTACTGCCAGGGGCTGACGATGACCAACGACCGCTTCGCGGCCCTGTTCGAGGGGCCGGCGCGGCGGCCCGAGAGCAAGCTGACGCAGCGCGAGATGGACATCGCGGCGAGCATTCAGGCGGTGACGGAAGAGGTGATGATTCGCTCGGCGCGGCACGTGCGGAAGGAGACCGGGCTGAAGAACCTGGTGCTGGCGGGCGGCGTGGCGCTGAATTGCGTCGGGAACGGGCGGATCCTGTCGGAGGGCATCTTCGACAACGTGTTCATCCAGCCGGCCGCCGGCGACGCGGGCGGCGCGCTGGGGGCGGCGCTGTTCGTGTGGCACCAGTTGCTCGACCGGCCGCGGAAGGTCGACGGCGTGCACGACACGATGCGCGGCGCGCTGCTGGGCCCGGCCTATGGCACGAACGAGATCCGGTCGTATCTCGATTCCATCGGCGCGAAGTATCACTATTACGCCGACGAGGCCGAGCTGTGCCAGGCCGTGGCGCACGAGGTGAACAGCGAGAAGGTCATCGGCCTGCTGCAGGACCGGATGGAATTCGGTCCGCGGGCGCTGGGCAGCCGCAGCATCATCGGCGACGCGCGGTCGACCAAGATGCAGTCGGTGATGAACCTGAAGATCAAGTTCCGCGAGTCGTTCCGGCCGTTTGCGCCGATCGTGATGCGCGAGCACGTGCACGAGTGGTTCGCGATGCGGCCGAACGAGGACAGCCCTTACATGCTGCTGGTGGCCGACGTGAAGAAAGAGCACTGGCTGCCGCTGGATGGGCAGCTGAAGGGACTGGACGGCGTGGACCGGCTGCTGAAGGTGGTGCGTTCGACGGTACCGGCGATTACGCACGTCGATTATTCGGCGCGCGTGCAGACGGTCGATGCGACGCGGCATCCGCGGCTGTATGGCATCATGCGGGCCTTCAAGGCGCTGACCGGCTGCCCGGTAATGATCAATACGAGCTTCAACGTGCGGAGCGAGCCGATCGTCTGCTCGCCGGAGCACGCCTATCGCTGCTTCCTCAACACGAACATGGACGTCCTGGTGCTCGAGAACTTTGTTCTGCTGAAGGAAGAGCAGCCCAAGGCGAAGCAGCACGAGATCGACGCCTATCTGGCGCAGTTTGACCTGGACTAAAGACGCATGAGCAGCAACCTCATCAAGATGGACTGGAAGCCGAGCACGTCGCAACTGCGGCAGTTCGGCTGGATCGGGCTGGTCGCCTTCGCGGCGCTCGGCGGGCTGGTATTCTGGAAGCACCGCTTCTTCATAGCGCTGTCGCCCGACGCGGCGCGGACGACCGCGACCGTGCTGTGGGCGCTGGCCGGCTTCTGCGGGCTGTTTGCCGCGGCGGCGCCGGTCGTGCTGCGGCCGCTGTACGTCGGGCTGATGGTGGTCAGCTATCCGATCGGCCTGGTGGTGTCGAACGTGGTGCTGGGGCTGATTTACTTTGGCGTGTTCACGCCACTGGCGCTGGTGTTCCGGCTGATCGGGCGCGACGCGCTGCAGCGGCGTTATCTGCCGGCGGCGCCGAGTTACTGGGAGGCGCGCACTCCGGTCACGGATTCGAGGCGGTATTTCCGGCAGTTCTAGCGGCGCCGGCCGAGCCGCGCGGCTGGGCGCGGCCAAGCGACGCCCGAATGGGAAGTGCGATATGAGCAGTCAGACGCAGATGCCGAGTGACTTCGAGCGCGAAGCGGGCGAGAGCCGAACCGGCCTGGTGGCCGAATTCGCGGACTTTCTGAGGCACAACAAGAAGTGGTGGCTGCTGCCGATTCTGGTGGTGATGGCGGGGGTAGCGGTGCTGGTCATCCTGGGCAGCACGGGCGCCGCGCCGTTCATCTACACGCTGTTCTGATCTACGCCCCGCGCACCGCGAACGCCGTCAGCCCTGGACCGCACGGGCGCGGGCGAATTCTACACACACGTCCGATAGAGTCGTTTACGGCCGAGCGCGGCGCGCGGCCGCGCTTCGCGCCCGATTCGCAACCCATTTGCCTGACCTGACGACCCGATGAAGGGATGGGGAGTGGGCCGCGCGGGCGATCTGTTGCGCGCGGGGCCGGCTGCCGTTCGTCAAGTCGCCGCGCAAGATCGACCTCGTGACGTCGAGAGCTTCAGGTCAGTCGCGATACGACATCTGCAGCGCTGCGAGGGCGCGCTCCAGGCGGACATTGCGCGCCCGCTGGGTCGAAATCGCGGTCGTGCTGCTGGCGGCGCACGGGCGCGCGCTTGGCGATGGCACCACGTCGCGCACGATCATCTATGGCGATCCTTCGACGCAGATCCCGCTCGTTCGCACGCTCAACGGAACGACGTGGTCGACCACGGCCTCCACCGTGGGCATCGGCGGGACGGCGCAGTGGGGCCTGCTGAAGAACTGCCCGGTACGGAACGAGCTGGTGGCGGCGTTCTCGGACAACCAGGATGACCTGAACGCCTTCGTCTTCAACGGCACGTCGTGGGACAACCTGGTCGAGGCTTCGACCAACCTGGTGACCTCCGGCGAGCGGCCGTTCTTCGTCGCGTATGAGCAGATCTCCGGTCGGGCGATGCTCGCGTATCGCGTGAACAGTGTCTCGACGATCTACTATCGCATCTGGGATGGCAGCGCGTGGTCGGACGAGAGCTCGGTCGCGCCGTCGGGCACGGGCGATCCGAAATGGATCAAGATCGTGCCAAAGCCGTCCTCCAACGAAATGATGCTGCTCAACCTCGACAACAACAACGATCTGACGGCGATGATCTGGAACGGCAGCACCTTTGGAAACAAGGTGCTGCTCGACAGCAGCGTGGCGTTCACGGCGACCGAGTGCTTCGACGCCGCCTACGAGGGGACGACGAATCGCTGCGTAGTGGCGTGGGCGACGAATGGCACGACCGTGCCGAAGTATCGAGTCTGGGACGGCGCGGTCTGGAAAAGCGCCGCCGACATGCCGGATGTCGGCGGCAACGTGAAATGGATGCGGCTGGCGGCGGACTCGGCGACGGCGAAGATCATCGCGCTCACGCTCGACGGCCTGTCCGACGTGAACGCGACGGTCTGGAGCGGATCGTCCTGGGGGTCCGTGACCGAATTCGAGACCAGCGCCCCCGCCACCGACCGGCGCGGCATCGACGTCGCCTTCCAGCCGAACGGCTACCGCGCGTTGGCCATGTGGTCGCGCAGCGGGCAGGAGACGCCCTACTACCGCGCCTTCAGCGGCTACGCCTGGGGCAGCGAGTCGGCCGGGCCCAACCTGGGAAGCGGCAGCCGACCGAGCGTCATCCAGTTTGTGCCGGCCACGACCGGGCCCGACATTGCAATTGCCATACTGCGGAAGTCCGACGGCGCGCTGGCCGCGATGCGGTGGACTGGTCTCACCGTTACGGATTACCAGTCGCTGGCGGCCGACGTGTCCGGTCCGAATGCGAACGAGTGTTTCATGATCTCGAACGCGGCGCCGTCGGCCCTGGTACCCGCGAACGTGCCGTATTATCACGATTTCGAGTCGGCGATGGGCGCGGAATGGTCGGATTCGACGCGATCTTATGCGTCGGCGTACACAAACTTTGCCGGCCGACAATACTCCAAGGCGCTCCGCCTGGCCTTGAATACGACGGCCGGGCAGACCTACGCGCTGTGGTTCGACTTCTATGCGATCGACTCGTGGGACGGGACGGACACCGTCGACAATTACTACTACGGGCCGGACGCGTTCTATGTCTCGGTCGATGGGACGACACTGCTGTCACATACGCTGGTTCATTCCTGGCCAGAGCTAGGGGCCACCTACCCATATCCGTATGACTCGAAGGGCAACTACGGATTCAACAGCGGTTGGGAGGACGCGATCTATCGCTGCATGGCGACGCAATTCACCGCGACATCGAGCACCAGCGTGCTCTATTTCTACGGCACGTTCGTGGATGAGACCGACGAGGGACTGATTAACGAGTCGTGGGGACTCGACAACATCCGCGTCGAGACGGCGCGATTCGTGGATGCGTCGGCCGCCAAGGGCTTCGCGGTCAGTTCGAGCTCCAGCGGCGACTATGGGCCGGGCATTCACCCGGTCGATCTCGACAACGACGGCGACGTCGACTTCATTCTCACCGGCGACAGCGCCAAGCAACTGACTAACATCAGCGCCGGAACCTCGTTCACCTCCGCCAACCTCGGCGACTATCGCTGCCAGGGCGGCTTTCTCGACTTCGAGAACGACGGCGACATCGATTTCTTCATCGGCTGCGCCGGAGGGGCCAACACCGAGGCGCTGCTGCTGAACAACGGCAGCGGCGCCCTGTCTACCTCCGGCAACGGCGGCCTGTCGGGCGGCAACGCCAACGAGGGACTCGCCATCGCCGACACCAACGCCGACGGCTTCGCCGACGTGCTGCTCTTCTCCGGCTCGTCGGGTAACTGGCTCGGCCTGCACAACGCCAGCAGCTCCGCCCCGGCGCTGGCCGGCACCATCGCGGCCTCTTATGGTCTGAACAACGCCGGTGACTTCGGCAACGGTGACTATGTCGCCGCCGGCGACGTCAACAAGGATGGTTACCTCGACTTCTTCTACACTTACAACGGCGGCAAGCTGTTCGTCTCGCGCGGCGACGGAACTTACTCGCAGAATGCCTACGGCATCTCCATTTCCACCGGCGACACCAAGAACATCGCCGCCGCCTTCGCCGACTATGACAACGACGGCGACCTCGACCTGTTCGTCGCCCGCAACGACGAGGCTCGCGTCGGATACCTCTTCCGCAACGATCGTAACTGGACCACCGGCAGCGGTAACTTCACCGATGTTACTGCCGCCGCCGGCCTCGGGCCCAACACCGGCGCGGTCTATACTCCGTCGCTGCCCGGCACGCGCTCGGTCGCGTGGGGCGACGTCGACGACGACGGCGACCTCGACCTCTACGTCGTCGGCGCCAACGGCAACTGTTACCTCTTCAAGAACAACAACAACGGCACCTTCACCCGCAGCGGCGAAGGGGCCCTGGCCTCCGGCGCCGGCGCCGACGCCTGCCTGGTCGACATCGACAACGACGGCGACCTCGACCTGGTCGTCAGCCGCGTCGCGCAGACCGCCGTGCTGCTTCAGAACCGCACCGACTCGGCTAACTACCTGCTCGTGCGCGTCCTCGGCAAGGGGGCCGGCGGCGCCAACAAGGCCGCCATCGGCACGCGCGTCGAGCTTTGGAACGCCGCCAATACCACCTTCATCGCGCGGCGCGACCTGGGCGTCGCCCGCGGCCTGGGGACCGAGCCACTCTGGGCCCACTTCGGCGGAGTCACTCCGTCGACCACTTACACCGTCCGCGTCTATTACCCCGGCCAGACCACCGCCGTCACCCAGACCGTCGTCCCCAGCGCCACCAGCTCCACCATCGGCTCCACCACCATTCCCAAGATGCTGACGATCCAGCAGACGGGCATCAAGATTATCAAGTGGAGAGACGTGCCCAACCCCGACCCGCTGACGAGCGGCTGACGCCACCGTCCGCGCCTGCCACACAATTCACCGGTTCTGGGTTTGCAGCGCGCGGTTCAACGCAACTCGACCGGCGTCTCGCGAACGGTGCGGCGCGGCGGCGAGCCGAGACGACGGCGCAGCTCGGCGACGGCGGCCACGGCCTGCGAATCGCTCTTGCGCGCCGTGAACGTGCCCAAGACCAGGCACGAGCCGAGCGGGTCGGGCGGCTGGCCGACAATTCGCGTGGGCACCAGCGTGCCCGATTCGATCGATCCGTCGAGCGCATCGCCGGCGCGCGACAGGCGGAGAAACGTGAAGCCGGCGCCCTCGTAGCTGATGGCGCGGTCGGCGTCGAGCAGCGCGTAGCACATGCGGGCGTTGGTCTGGGTGCGCTCGGCGTAGGTGGTGCCAGGGACGGGCTGCCAAAAGATGTGCATCCAGAAGTATTGCCGGAGCTCGGCGCCGGCCTCGAGCGCCGACGGAGCGGCCGCGGAGAGGACGACGTCGAGCTCGCCGTGGGCGTCGACGTGGAAGACGCCGACGTCGAAGCGCGTCGAAAGGCGCTGCGGCGCGGCGGGCGGATGGTGCGACTCGATCTGGATCTGGTTTTCGACCGGACGGCACGCGCCGAGCGGTGCGAACAGCGCCAGCGCGGCGGCGAATCGCGGCGCGGCGGGCGCGGCGGCGAGGAGCGATCTGGCAAAGTCGGCGGATCGGCGGGCGCGGTTCACTCGTCGTGATCGTCGAGCAAGGCGGTTCGCGGCGCGGCGGCCGGTCCGAGACCGAGCAGCGGCAGCGCGTCGCGTTCGACGATGCCCTGGAGGAGCTGTCGGGGGATCATCGGCAGGCCGGTGCCCTGGGCGACCTTGTTGACGTTGTAGAGTGCTTCGATGCAGGCGGTGGCGGACATCTGCGGGAAGTCGCTGCCGAAGAGCAGTTTTTCGATGACGCCCGATTCGTGGCAGGTGACCAGGGCGCGGTAGGCCTCGAAGGGACGGTGCAACAAAGCGGAGACATCGGCGAAGACGTTGGGGTGTTTGCCGAGCAGGACGACGCACTCGTCGATCCACGGGTAGCCGAGATGGGCGACGATGATCTTCAGCATGGGGAATTCGCGGGCGATCTCGTCGAGCAGGATCGGGCGGGCGAACTCCATCCGGCTGGCGACGGCGCTGTGCGCGCCGGGGTGCAGCAGGACGGGCATGCGCAGCCGGGCGGCCTCGTCGAACACGGCGAGGGCGCGGGTGTCGCTGGGGTGATAGCCCTGGGCGGCCGGCGAAAGCGCCACGCCGCGCAGGCCGAGCTGTTCGCGCGCACGGCGCAGTTCGGCACGGGCGGACGGGCCGTCGGTCGGGTCGATGCCGGCGAAGCCGATCAGGCGGTCGGGGTGCTGGCGGACGACGGCGGCGACCTGGTCGTTGGGCAGTTCGACGTCGAGCAGCCGGCTGGTGAAGCCGAGGATGAAGCTCTTGTCGACCGGCTTGCTGCCGGCCAGGAGCTGGTCGACGGTGGCGGCGGCCTGGCCGCGCGCGGCCGATGCGCCCAGCAGCGCCTGGCGAACGGCGAAATCGACTTCGTGGCCGAGCTGGCTGGCGTCCCAGGTATGGGTGTGGCAGTCAACGATCACACCGCGTCCTCGGTGCAGGTGCGCGACGGCATCCCTGCCTGAACCGAACAGGCTACTGGAGCGCGGCGCGGCGGTCAAGTCGGGGCGGCCGCGCGGTGCCGGGGCGTTCAGTCGTCGATGTGAATTGTCGCGGCGTCGAACGTGGGTTTGGGGAATTTCAGGTCGAGCGATTCGAGCGTTTTGACGACCGCCTTGGCGACGAGCAGGTCGCGATACCAGCGCGTCTCGGCGGGGATGACGTACCACGGGGCGTGGTCGGTCGAGCAGCGCTCGAGCATGACTTCGAAGGCGTGCTGATAGTCGTCCCAGTGTTTGCGCTCGGCGACGTCGTTGGGGTCGAATTTCCAGTGCTTCTTCGGGTCGGCGAGGCGTTTTTCCAGCCGCTCCTTCTGAAACGCCTTGGAGATGTGCAGGAAGAACTTGACGACGCGGGTCGATTCGTCGTGCAACATCTGCTCGAAGTTGTTGATGTGATCGTAGCGGGCGCGCCAGCGGGCCTCGGGCACGAGCGACTTGACGCGGACGACCAGCACGTCTTCGTAGTGCGAGCGGTTGAAGATGGTGATGTGTCCGAGCCGCGGCGTGTTCTGGTGAATGCGCCAGAGGAAGTCGTGCCGGCGCTCGACATCGTTGGGCGCCTTGTAGCTGACGACGCGCGTCGAGGCCGGGTTGACGCCCGAAAAGACCGAGCGGATGGTGCTGTCTTTACCGCCGGTGTCCATCGCCTGGAAAACAATCAGCAAGGCGAATCGCCCGTCGGCATAGAGCAGCTCTTCCAGCTCGATCAGCCGCGCCTTGACCTGCTGGAGCTCGGCCTCGGCCTCCTCGCGCTTCAGACCGCCGTCGTCGCGGGTCTCGAAGTCGGCCAGGCGGATCTTGCTGCCGGGATCGATGCGAAGTTGCTTGAGCCGTCCCACGCGTTACCTCGAATTCGCGTCCCGCGGCGGCGCGCTCAGAAAGCGCCGCGCGGCGGCGTCGACCGCGGTGCGGGCGGCCGGCGGCAGGCGCCTCTGCGCCTCGCCGTAGAGCCGCTGGGCTTCGTCGCGGCGATCGGCGCGCAACGCCGCGGTCATGAGCGTCATGAAGGTCGAACCGCCCATCTCGAAGGCGATCAGCCGATCGGCCACCTGGCGCGCGGCGGCGTCGTGCCGCGCTCCGATGAGCGCCTGGAAGTAGCGCGCCTGCCCGGCGACGAACCGGCCGCGGTCGGGCGCCGGCGCCGCGGGGCGCGACTGGCCGGCCGACTCGCGCCGGTAGCGGATCTCGGCGGCGCGGAAATCGGCGATTCCGGTGGTAACCGAATCGATGACCCGGGGCGGATCGGGCACGCAATCGTCGTAGCGCCGCGCGTCGAGCAACTGGTCGAGCGCGTAGCTGCGGAGCGTTTCGATGACGTGGCCGGGGGCGCCGGCCTGCGCGCGAAGTTGATCGAAGGCGGCCAAAGTTCGCTGCGGCTCGCCGAGCGCGACGTTGAGGAAGACGAAGTCGGCCACGCACGGCGGCGCCGGGGCGGACGCGGCGGGCTGGCTGGACGCCGGTCGCCCGGCCTGGAGCAGCTGTGCCTGGGCGGCGGCGCGGCGCTGCCGCAGCGCGTCGTGGGCCGGTTTGTGATACTGCGCCAGCCGCGCCAGGTCCGAGAGCACGACCCAGAGCCGCACCTGCGGGAAGTCGGCGTCGCCGTATTCGGCGCCGTGGTCGAAGCACCAGAGGTATTCCCGCAGCGCGTCGTCGAACTTGCTCCGCTGCACCAGCAGCCGCGCGAACTGAAGGCGGGCGAGCGGGTTGTTCCGGTCGTGGGCGTCGATCGCCTCGCGGGCGCGCGTGAGGCTGTCCTTGCCGGAGAGCGACGGGCCGACCGCGGCGATGAAATCGTCTGGGGGCAGGTAGCCGGTGAAGCGATCGAGCTCGGTGCCGTCGGGGCGGAGGATGACCAGCGTGGGGTAGGCCGAGACGGAGAACTTGCTGGCGAGATTCGCGACGCGCTCGGCGTCGACCTTCAGCGGGATGGCCTTGTCTGAAAGCAGTTTGACGACGCGGGCATCCTTCCAGGTGGTCTCATCGAGCAGGCGGCAGGGGCGGCACCAGGTGGTGTAGAAGTCGATCAGCACCACCTTGTTCTCTTTGCGGGCCGCGGCCAGCGCGGCGTCGAACTCGAGCGCTCGAAACGGGCCGTCGGCGGCGATCGCCGCGCTGCATCCCGCCAGCCACAGCGCCAGGCCGCATCGGCCGCGAAGGGTCATGAAGTCTGCTCCGGCGGACGGCGCCGCGCCTGAACTCGGCCGCACGCACGACCCACTTCCGCACGAGCATACCGCGCCGGGGGCACGGCGGCGGGGGAATCTTGCCCGGCGCGACTCGCAACTCTATGCTTCCGGCGAGCGCTGCATGACGACCCGTCTGGCTGCACCCCCACTGCTTCTCCGCGAACGGCCCGGGCGCCCCGGCGGCGAGTTCACCGGGTTGGCGGCCGGAGCACGGAGCGCCCGGGAGCCAGCCGTCGATGCACCGCCGTCGCAGCGATCGGGGCCGGCCAGGGCGATGAACGCGATCGAAACGCTGACGCGGAAGATCGGCGGCGAGCTGCTGTCGCGGGCGCGGCGGGCACGGCCCGGTCCGTGGTCGCTCGACTACTGGCGCGAGCTGAGCATGAACTGGTCGATGCGGCACGGCCCGTTGAAGCAGCGGCTCTTTCGCTTCGTCAGCCTGATGCCGCAGCAGCACGACGCGGCCGACGTGGCGCGCGCGCTGCGCGAGCAGCTTCGCGACCTGCCGGGGCTGCCGTTTCCGCTGGCGATGGCGATCGATTTTGACGATCCGCGCGGACTCTTTGCGCGCGGCATCGGCCGGGCGGCGCGGCTGGCCGTCAGCCACATGGCTCATCACTTCCTGGTTGGCAGCACGCCGGACGAGGCGCTCGACGCGGTGCGGCAGATGCGCACCGCCGGCATGGCCGCGACGCTCGACATCCTGGGCGAATCGGTGCGCACGGCCGAGGCGGCGCAGCAGTTCTGCCGGCAGTATCTCGACCTGCTGGCGGCGCTGGGCCGCGCGGCGCCGCGCTGGGGCGGTTCGGACGTGCTGGACGCCGCGCCCTACGGCGCGCTGCCGCGGGCAAACGTTTCGGTCAAACTCTCGGCGCTGTCGGCGGAATTCTCGCCGGACGTGGAACACGCCGACAGCGGCGCCGTGCGCGGGCCGCTGGGCGAAATCTTCCGCGCGGCGCGCAGCGCCGGGGCGTTCATCAACGTCGACATGGAGCACTTCAACCTGCGCGACGCGACGCTCGACGCGTTCGAGCGGCTGCTGAGCGAGCCGGAGCTGCGCGACTGGCCGCACGCCGGCATCGTCGTGCAGGCCTATCTGCGCGACAGCCGGCGCGACCTCGACCGGCTGATCGCCTTCGCGCGGCGGCGCGGCACGCCAATCACCGTGCGGCTGGTGAAGGGGGCCTACTGGGACTACGAGACCGAGCAGTCGCGGCGCGCCGGCCGCGTCAGCCCGGTGTGGAGCCACAAGTGGGAGTCGGACGAGAGCTTCGAGTCGCTGACGGCGGTGATGCTCGAGAACGTGGAGCACGTGCGCCCGGCGCTCGGCTCGCACAACGTCCGCAGCATCGCCCACGCGCTGGCGCGCAGCGCGGCGCTGGGTCAGCCGGCGCGGACGGTGGAGTTACAGATGCTGCACGGCATGGGCGATGTGCTGAAGCGCGCCCTGGTGCAGGCACAGCAGCGGCTGCGGGTCTATTCGCCGATGGGGGCGTGGGTGCCGGGCGTGGCGTACCTGGTCCGCCGGCTGATGGAGAACACGGCCAACGAGAGCTTCCTGCGGCAAAGCTTCGACGACGGCGCCGACGACGACGCGCTGCTCTCGCGGCCCGGGGCGGCTACAGCTCCCTGAGGCGCTGGGCGCGGTCGAAGGCCCGCAGCGCCGCGACCAGCTCGTCGAGCTTGCCTGCCATGATGGGGTCGAGCGGGTAGTTCTCGTTGATGCGGTGGTCGGTGCAGCGGCTCTGGGGGAAGTTGTAGGTGCGGACGCGCTCGTTGCGATCGCCCGAGCCGATCATGGTCTTGCGCTTGGCGGAGCGCTCGGCGTGGTCGCGCTGCACGTAAAAATCGCGCAGCCGCGTGAGCAGGATGCGCCGGGCGCGATCGCGGTTCTTATGCTGGCTGCGCTCGTCGCGCATCGAGACGGTGATGCCGGTCGCCTTGTGCTCGAGCTTGATGGCGCTGGCGACCTTGTTGACGTTCTGCCCGCCCGGGCCGCCGGCGCAGCTCACGTGTTCGAGCACGTCCTTGTCCCAGTCGACCTTCACGTCGGTTTGCTCGGCCTCGGGCAGCACGGCGACTGTCGCCGCCGAGGTGTGGATGCGCCCCTGGGCCTCGGTCTCGGGCACGCGCTGCACGCGATGGCCGCCGCCTTCGTAGCCGAGCAGCTGGTAGACGCCCGGCCCCTTCACGTTGACGACGAACTCGCGGTAGCCGCCCAGGTCGGACGCGCTGGCGTCCATCACGTCCCACTTCAGGCCGCGGGCCCGCGCGAAGGCCTCGTACATCTTTGCCAGGTCGCCGGCGAACAGCGCCGCCTCTTCGCCGCCGGTGCCGGCGCGAATTTCGAGAATGACCGACTCGACGTCGGCCTCGTCGCCGGCCAGCAGCTCGTCGATCAGCCCGTCGGTGAGCCGCTCGGCCTGGGGTTGCAGCGTCTCGAGATCGGCCTCGGCCAGCGCGCGAAACTCGGCGTCGCTGGCCGGGTCGACGCGGATGGTCTCGGCCTGGGCGATCTGGTCGCGGACGCTCCGCAGCCGCGCGAACGGCTCGACCACGCGCCGCAGCCGCGCCAGCTCCTTGGTGATCTGCACCACGCGGGCCGAGTTGGAGAGCACGGCCGGGTCGGACATCTCGTGGGTCAGCGCGTCGTGACGCGCCTGCACCGACTCGAGCTTCGCCAGCAGCGGCCCTTCGACCTTGGACACGGAACCACACTCCCGAGTTCGAAACAATCCGCAGAAAACAACATCGCCGCCAGACGCCGGATTGCTCCGACCCCTCGCGGCGATTTCGATCGAACGACGCTAACCGTTGGCGGTGGAGGCGTCGGCCTTGGCGGCGCCGGCCTTCTTGGCGGCCTTGGGGTCCTTGAAATAGCCGCCGGCGTATTTCTTCTGGAACTTCTCGACGCGGCCGGCGGTGTCGACGAACTTCTGCTGGCCGGTGAAAAACGGGTGACAGCAGGAGCAGATTTCGACCGAGATCTTGGGCTTGGTGGAGCGCGTCTTGAACGAGTTGCCGCAGCCGCAGGTGACGGTGCACTCGATGTACTTGGGATGGATGTCCGTTTTCATGTTCGATTCCTCAGCGCGTGCAAACCGCATAGTATAGCCGGCCGGCCGTGGCGGACAACTGTCCGCGGTGCGTTGCCATAAAACTTTGATGCACAAATACTTATGAAATGCGTTCCGCGCGGGCGGCGGGCACCCGCGCGACGAAATTCGCAACCAGCCGCCGGCCGACGTCCGTCAGGATCGACTCGGGGTGGAACTGCACTCCCTCGATCGGGCGCTCGCGGTGGCGCAGCCCCATGATGAGCCCGTCGGCCGTCCACGCCGAGACCTCGAGACAGTGCGGCAGCGCCGCGCGGTCGACCAGCAGCGAGTGATAGCGCGTCGCCGCGAACGGGTTGGGCAGATCGGAGAAAAGGGTCCGGCCGTTGTGGAACACCTCCGACGACTTGCCGTGCATCGGGCGCGGCGCCCGCACCACCGCGCCGCCGAACGCCGCGCCGATCGCCTGGTGACCCAGGCAGACTCCCAGCAGCGGCAGATCGGCCGGCAGCGCCCGCAGCAGCGGAACACAGATGCCCGCGTCGGCCGGCTGCCCCGGGCCGGGCGACAGCACGATCGCGTCCGGTCGCGCGGCGAGCAGTTCGGGCACGGAGATGCGATCGTTGCGGACCACTCGCGGCGGCGGTCCGAGCTCGCCCAGGTATTGCACCAGGTTGAAGACGAACGAGTCGTAATTGTCGATGACCCAGATCATCAGCGCGACTCCGCCAGCGCCACGGCGCTCAGCACCGCGCGGGCCTTGTTGCGCGTCTCTTCCTCCTCGCGCGCCGGGTCGGAGTCGGCCACAATTCCCGCGCCGGCCTGCACGCAGCCGCGCCCGCCGTGCAGCACGGCCGCGCGGATGACGATGCACAGGTCGAGGTCGCCGTCGTAGCCGAGGTAGCCGATGGCGCCGGCGTAGACGCCGCGCCGCGCCGATTCGAGCGCGTCGATGATCTGCATGGCGCGGATCTTGGGCGCTCCGGAGACCGTGCCGGCCGGGAAGGCGTCGCGGAGCACGTCGAGGGCGTCGTATTCGGGTGAGAGCCGCCCCTCGACCTGCGAGACCAGGTGCATGACGCGCGAATAGCGCTCCACGTCCATCAGCCGCGTGACGCGGACCGAGCCGAATTCGCACACGCGGCCCAGGTCGTTGCGCGCCAGGTCGACCAGCATGACGTGCTCGGCGCGCTCCTTCTCGTCGCGGCGCAGCTCGGCCTCGAGCCGCCGGTCGGACGCGGCGTCGGCGCCGCGCGGGCGCGTGCCGGCCAGCGGGCGCGTGGTGATCGCATCACCGCGCCGGCGGACCAGCACCTCGGGCGAGCTGCCGACGATCTGCAACTCGCCGAGCGAAAGGTAGTAGAGGTACGGCGACGGGTTGGTCTCGCGCAGCGCCCACGAAAAGCGCCAGCGGCGCGGTCAGTTCAAACTCGAAGCGGCGCGACAGCACGACCTGGAAGATGTCGCCCGCGGAAATGTGCGCTGGGCCGCGGCGACGGCGGCGCGGAACTCGTCGGCCGACGGCTCGGCCCGCGGCGCGAACTCGGTTTCCGGCCCGGTGCGTTCCACGCGGCCGGCGCGCGATGACGGCGCGGCGCGGGCGGCGGCCAGCGCCCGGTCGATCTCGGCGACGCGGCGCGCGGTCGCGGCGGCGGCGTACAGCACGACGTCGGTGCGCTGCTCGACCTGGTCGAAAACGATCAGCTCGTCGGGCACCAGGAAGCAGGCGTCCGGCTCGGCCGCGCGCCGCGCGTGGCGATCCGGAATCTGCTCGAACTGTCGCACCGCGTCGTAGCCGAGGTAGCCCACGAGTCCGCCGGCAAACGGCGCGACCGCCGGCAGGCGCGCGGGACGGTCGGTCAGCAGCTCGCGCAGCCGATCGAGCAGCGGGCCGCGGCGCTGCTCGGTGTGTCCGGCGCGCCGCAGGGTGACCTCGTCGCCATTCGCTGAGAGGACCAGTCGTGGCCGCCCGCCGCAGAACGAGTAGCGCCCGCGCTCGCCGTCCGACTCGAGCGACTCGTACAGGAACGCATACGGCTCGTCGCGGTAGAGGCGCTCGAAGAGCGCCAGCGGCTGCGCCGTGCCGGGCAGCGACCGGTGGTACGTCTCGACCTGCTCCGGCCGCGCGGCCATCAGAGCGCCTCGCAGCGCGGGCCGCGCAGCGCCGGCGACGCGCGGCGGACGTCGGCCATCAGCTCGTCGAACTGGGCGAAGGTGAGCGACTGCCGCCCGTCGGACCAGGCGTGATCGGGGTCGGGGTGCACCTCGACCAGAATGCCATCGGCCCCGGCCGCCAGCGCCGCGCGGGCCAACGGCAGCACCAGCTCGCGCTTGCCGGCCGCGTGGCTGGGGTCGACGAACACCGGCAGGTGCGAGAGCCGCTTCAGCTCGGGCACGATGGTGATGTCGAGCGTGTAGCGCGAATGGTCGTTGAAAGTGCGGATGCCGCGCTCGCAGAGAATCACCTGGCGATTGCCCTCGGCCATGATGTACTCGGCCGCCAGCAGCAGCTCTTCGAGCGTCGACGACATGTTGCGCTTCAGCAGCACTGGGCGGCGCGACTGGCCGGCGCGCGTCAGCAGCGGGAAGTTCTGCATGTTCCGCGCGCCGATCTGCAGCACGTCGGCGGTCGCCTCGACGGCTTCGAAGTGCTCAACGCCGACCACCTCGGTCACGATCGGCAGGCCGGTCTCGTGCCGCGCCGCATCGAGAATCTCCAGCCCCGCGGCGCCCAGCCCCTGGAAGGAATAAGGCGACGAGCGCGGCTTGAACGCCCCGCCGCGGAGCATCGCGCCGCCGCACGCCGCCACGTGCCGCGCGGTGTCGAGCGTCTGCTCGCGCGTCTCGACCGAGCACGGCCCGGCGATGACGACCGGCTGGCCGCCGCCGATCAGCACGTCGCCGACCGCGATGCGCGTGTCGTCGGGCTGCATCTCGCGACTGGTCAGCTTGTAGGGCTTGGTGACGCGGATGACCTCGACCACGCCGGCCAGGCCGCGGATCGGCTCGGGGTCGACCGGGCCGGTGTTGCCGGTGACGCCGACGGCGACGCGCGTGTTGCCGGGAATGGGGTGCGGCGTGAGACCGAGGTCTCGGATGGCGGCGCAGACGGTGTCAATGTCGGCCGACGATGCATCAACGCTCATGACCACGAGCATGGTTCTCGCTCCGGGTAGATTGCTTGAATGCGTGCAGCAGGCCGGCGACGTCCTCGCCGCGCTCGACCGCCTCGACCCAGCGGCTGCCGACGATGACGCCGTCGGCCCGGCCGCGCAGCGCGGCGACCTGCTGCGGCGTCGAGATGCCAAAGCCCACCGCGACCGGGCAGCGCGCCACGCCGCGGACGCGCGCCAGGTAGTCGAACAGCCCCGGGTTCAGCTCGCGGCGGACGCCGGTGGTGCCGGTCAGGCTGACGGCGTAGAGGAAGCCGTCGGTCTGCTCGGCCATCCGGGCGATGCGCTCGGGCGCGGTCGTGGGCGCGACCAAGTAGATGAGCGCCACGCCCGCGGCGCGGGCCGCTCCCAGCCAGTCGGCCGACTCCTCGAACGGCAGGTCGGGCACGATCAGCCCGCGCACCTGGGCCGCGGCGAGCGCCGTCAGCAGACGGTCGCGCCCCACCGCCAGAAGCGGATTCAGGTATGACATCAGCACGCCCGGCCGGCGCAGCGGCGCGGCCCGCAGCGCGTCGAGAAGCGAACTCAGCCGGAAGCCGGCCTGCAACGCAGCGTGGCTGGCGCGCTGAATGGTCGCGCCGTCGGCCACGGGGTCGGAAAAAGGCACGCCGATCTCAACCAGGTCTGCGCCGGCCGCCGCGGCGGTGGCGATCAGCTCCAGCGAGCGATCGAGCGTCGGCCAGCCGGCGACGAAGTAGGGAGCAAAGGCCATCTCGCCGCGGGCCGACAGATCGGCAAAGAGCCGTGCGATCGTCATGACGGCATCCCCACCAGGTCGAGGTCCTTGTCGCCGCGGCCCGAGAGATTGATGACGATCGCCTGCTCGCGCGACATCTGCCTGGCCAGCTCGGCGGCGTGGGCGACGGCGTGCGCGCTTTCGAGCGCCGGCAGGATCCCCTCGCTCTGCGACAGCAGCCCGAAGGCCGCGCGGGCCGCGTCGTCCGAGACGCGCACGTAATCGACCCGGCCGCTCTCCTTCAGAAACGCGTGCTCCGGTCCGACGCCGGGGTAGTCCAGCCCGGCGGAGATCGAGTGCGTCTCGATCACCTGGCCGTCGTCGTCGGCGAGCAGGTAGCTCCGCGCGCCGTGCAGCACGCCGACGCGCCCCGCGCCGAGCGTGGCGGCGTGGGCGCCGGGTCCGTCGCCGCGCCCGCCGGCCTCGACGCCGATCAGCCGCACGGCCGCGTCCTCGAGAAACGGGTGAAACATGCCGATGGCGTTCGACCCGCCGCCGACGCAGGCGACGATGGCGTCGGGCAGCCGGCCGATCTGGGCGCTCACCTGGGCGCGGGTCTCTGCGCCGATGATCGACTGGAAATCGCGGACGATGAGTGGAAACGGGTGCGGTCCGACGACCGAGCCGATCAGGTAGTGCGTGGTCCGCACGTCGGTCACCCAGGCCCGCAGCGCCTCGTTGATGGCGTCCTTGAGCGTCTGCGCGCCAGAGGTGACCGGCACGACCTCGGCCCCCAGCCAGCGCATCCGCGCCACGTTGGGCCGCTGGCGCTGCATGTCGGTCGCGCCCATGAAGACACGGCAGCGCAGTCCGAGCCGGGCGCAGGCCGCCGCCGTGGCGACGCCGTGTTGCCCCGCGCCGGTCTCGGCGATGATCTGTCGCTTGCCCATGCGCTGCGCCAGCAGCGCCTGGCCGACGGCGTTGTTGATCTTGTGCGCGCCGGTGTGGCACAGGTCTTCGCGCTTGAGGTAGATCCGCGCCCCGCCCAGCCGGCCCGTCAGGCTGGCGGCGAAATCGAGCGGCGTCGGTCGGCCGACGAAGTCCCGCAGCAGGTCGTCGAGCGACTGGCGAAAATCGGGCGCCGCGCGGGCGGCCGTGTAGGCGTCGGCCAGCTCGCTCAGCGCGGCCATCAGCGTCTCGGGCACAAACCGCCCGCCGAACGCGCCGAAGTAGCCGCGCTCGTCAGGCCCGGATATCGGCATCGGCCTGCCTCACCGCGGCGACGAACGCCCGCATCTTCGTCGCATCCTTGCGACCCACCGCTTGCTCGACGCCGCTTGAAACGTCCACGCCCGCCAGGTGCAGCGTCCGGACGAGCGCGCCCACGTTGTCGGGGGTCAGTCCGCCGGCGACCAGGATCGACCGGGCCAGCGCCGCCGCCACGCTCCAGTCGAAGATGCGCCCGTCGCCCGCGCCGGGGTCGAGCAGCACCGCCACGCCGGCGTAGGGCGCCAGCCGGCCGGCCAGGTCGGCCGGGGTATCGCCCGGCTGCACACGGACGCGCTGCACCACCCGCCGTTGCAGCGTCGCGCCGAATCCGGGCGGCTCCGATCCGTGCAGCTGAATGACGTCGAGCGGCACGTCGGCGGCGATGCGGCGGATCGCGTCCGGATCCTGGTCGGCGAAGACGCCCACGACCGTCACCCAGGGCGGCACGCCGCGCGCGATGCGCCGCGCCGTGGCCGCCGTCACCTGCCGCGGCGACGAGGCGAAGACCAGACCGATCGCGTCTGCCCCCGCCTCGACCGCCGCACATGCGTCGAATTCGTTCGTAATACCGCAGATCTTCACGCGCGTCATGGCTGTTCTCCGCGCAGCTCGGCCAGCATCGCCCCCGGCCGCGACGACCGCAGCAGCGCCGTGCCGACGAGCGCCGCGTCGAACCCGGCAGACGCCAGCGCCCGCACGTCGGCCGCGCTGCGCACGCCGCTCTCAGCGACCGCCAGCCGATCGGCCGGAATGAGCGACCGCAGCGGCAGCACGCGCTCGAGCGCCACCGCGCCGGTCGCCAGGTCGCGGCTGTTCACGCCGACGATGGCCGCGCCGGCCGCGACGGCCTGCTCCACCTCGGCGGCGTCGTGCGCCTCGACCAGCGCCGCCAGGCCCAGCTCCGCCGCGGCGGCCAGCAGGTCGCGCAGCGCTGCCGGCGCGAGAATCCGCACGATCAGCAGGATCGCGTCGGCCCCCATCTGGCGCGACTCGACCAACTGGCGCCGATCGACGATGAAATCCTTCCGCAGCACCGGCAGCCGGCACGCCGCCCGCGCCTCGGGCAGGTCGCCCGGCCGCGCGCCGAAGTGGGCCGCGTCGGTGAGGCACGACAGCGCCACCGCGCCGGCCGCGTCGTATTCACGCGCCAGCGCCGCGACGCTGCCGATCGGCCGCAGATCGCCGGCCGACGGCGAGCGGCGCTTGATCTCGGCAATGATGCCCAGCCCCGGCCCGCGCAGCGCCGCGGCGAAGTCGCGCGGCCGATGGGCGGGCCCGATGGTCGCGGCGCTGCCGGAGCCATCGAGCCGCGCCGCTTCGCGCGCTTCTCCTCCACGATCCGTTCGAGCACGTTCATGCCGCCACTCCCGCGGCGAAGGTCTGCAACGCCACCAGCTTCTGAAACGCGCGACCGGTGTCGATCGCCCGGGCCGCCGCGCGCACCCCCTGCTCCAGCGTCGCGGCGCGCCCGCCGACGTAGATCGCCGCGCCGGCGTTCAGCAGCACCATGTTGCGGGCCGCACCGGGCTGGCCGCGCAGCACCTCCAGTGCGATCCAGGCGTTGGTCGCGGCGTCGCCGCCGAGCAGTTCCGCCGCAACGCAGCGCGGCACGCCCAGCGACTGCGGCTCGATCGTCAGCGCCACCATCCGCCCGGCGCGGACCTCGCAGGCGTGCGTCAGCCCGGCCGGGGTGATCTCGTCGGTGCCGTCGGCGCCGTGCACCACCAGGCAGTGATCGACCCCCTGCCGCAGCAACACCTCGCCCACGACCGACGTGAGCCGCCGCTCAAACACGCCGATCACCTGCCGCCGCACGCCGATCGGGTTCAGCAATGGGCCGACAATGTTCAAAATGGTCCGGAAGCCCAGCTCGCGCCGCAGTTCGGCGAGCCGCTGCAGGCCGTCGTGATAGCGCGGCGCCAGGAAGAACCCGATGCCGATAGACTCGATCGAGCGCACCGCGTCGGCCGGAGACAGCTCCACCGGCACGCCCAGACGCGCCAGCACGTCGGCGCTGCCGCAGGCGCTTGAGACGGCGCGGTTGCCGTGCTTGGCGACGCGGCAGCCGGCCGCCGCCGCGACGATGGCCGCCACGGTCGACACGTTGAACGTGCCGCGCCCGTCGCCGCCCGTGCCGCAGGTGTCGACGATGCCCGCCGGGTCCAGGCCGACCGGCCGCACGTGGCTCCGCAGAGCCGCGGCAAATGCGGCAATTTCATCGGCCGACTCGCCGCGCAGACGCAGCGCCGTGAGCAGCGCCGCCGACGGAGCCGGGCCGAGCCGCCCATCGATCAGCGCATCGGCAAGGTTCGCGGCGTCCGGCTCGGTCAACACGCCGCCGGTCATCACGTGTCGCAGGCATTCATTCAGCAGCACGACAGGCCGCTCCCGCCCCCAAGTGGGGCAAAAAAAAAGCCCCCGCGATCTCTCGCGGGGGCTGAAGTTCATCACACGATCCCTAAGCGCGAACCTCAGCCTCCCGCGTCGCAGACGCACCACCAGAAGAAACGCGGCTGAGGAACTGTCAGGAACATCAATAACACTCTAAGCCACGCCGCCCGAAAAGTCAATCACCTGCCGGCCGATTGCCTCGGGCGCCGGGAGCTAGGGGCGATCCTCGATCGCGCCCACCCGCTCGGCGAGCCGGCGGTAGGCCGACACCAGGTCCTTGCAGAGCAGGTCGATCCGCTGCCGCAGCTCGCGACGGTCTTTCACCATCCGCGACGAAAGCTCCTTCAGCCGCTTCTGGCGGCCGCGGTCGCGCTGCTCGGTCTGACGGGCCTCGAGCGTCGCGCCGACGATGCGCTCCAGATGATAGAAATCGATCGGCTGCTCGAGCACGTCGATCACGCCGACGCGCAGCGCCGCCAGCACGCGGCGGGCGTCGAGCTCGGCCTCGACCAGGATGGTCGGCAGCGAGCGCTGGATGGCGTCGTCGAGCACGCTCGGCAGCGCGCCGCCTTCCAGCGCCGCGTCGAGAATGAACAGGTCGTAGTCGTTTTCGGTCAGCAGCCGGCGCGCATCGGCGAGCGTCTCGGCCGCGTCCACCGTGGCGCCGAACGATTCGTCGAGCGCCTCAGAGAGGTCGCCGCTCAGAGTTGGGTCCGCGCTGGCGAGCAGGATGCGCGGGTTGCCGGTCATGTCGGAATCCCCCGAACCGTCGCGGTCGCACCGGCCTCGCACCGCGCCCGTGGACGCCGCGCTGTCGCGCAGGTCGCCGGGCACTGTCGAGCGTGGCTCAGGGCAGACCGTCACGATTCCCTTCCGCCTCCTCGCGCAGACCCGCGCAGACCGGATCGCGCTTGAACCGTTTCGGACCGGCCACGCCGCACGACACGGCGTCGTCCAGGCCCGACTATGCCCGCTCCGCGATTCCGTCCGCGGCCGGTCCCGGCTCAGTCGAGCGAAAGATTGGCAGGATCAGTTCGACCGTCGTCCCCCGGTCCGGCGTGCTCGTCAGGCGAACCCGTCCGCCCGAATGCCGCACCAGCCGATCGACGCGCGACAACCCCATCCCACGCCCTCGCCCCGCCGGTCGTCGCGAGAAGAACGGGTCCAGCGCCCGCTCGCGCACGTCCGGCGACATCCCGCGGCCATTATCGACCACCGTGATGCTGACGAAATCATCGGTTGGATGGAGCCGCGCCTTGATGGTGATCCGCCGCGACTCGGGCGCCGTCGCCTCGACGCTGTTGGCGATCAGGCAGTCCAGAACCTCGCCGAGCTGACCCACGTCCGCGGCGATCGGCGGCAGATCGTCCGATACTTCCACCCCCACCTGCCCCGCCCCGACGCGCCCCGACGCCAGCCAGCGCTGCTGCACGTCGGCCAGCAACTCGCCCACCGCGACGGCGCGCAGCTGCGGCGCGGGCGGGTCCGCGTAACGCGACAGGTCCGCAACGATCTCGGCCGCCCGCCGCGCCTGCTGGTCGATCGACTCGATTGTTGACCGCAGCCCGCCGTCGAGCTCGCCGGCCAGAAGCTGCTGGGCCCGGCCCGAAATGATCGCCAGCGGATTGTTCAGTTCGTGCGCCAGGCCCGCGGCCAGTTCGGCAGTGCGCGGCAGCGCGCGATCCGCGGTGCGCTCTGCGAGCTCGCCGCGGACGCGAGCGGCGGCCTGCCGCCAGGCGTCGGCCTCGTCGAGCCGCGCGCGGTGCTCCCGCATCTGGCCCACGCGCGACTGCACAAACCGCCACACGCGCCCCAGCGACCGCGCGTGGCGGGCGAAGATCCGCACCCAGCCACGATCGAGCGCCAGCAGGATCGCCGACGTGCCGCGCGCGTCGCCCGCCAGCGGCACCACGAAGCGCGGCTCGGGTCCGTCGAACCAGCCGGGATAAGCCGTCAGCAGCCGGTCGGCCGACGCCGGCGCCGGCAGAATCGTCCGCCCGGCCGCGCTCAGCGCCGCCAGGTCGCCCGCCAGCCCGGGCCCAGATTCGGCCAGCGCCAGCGATTGCACATGCGCCCGGCCGTCGCGGCAGCCGAGCGCGATCTGGGCCCAGCGCGCGTCGCTCGAAATGTCGGCCAGCAGCACCGCCGGCTGGTCGAGCGCCCGGGCCAGGCGCCGCGCCAGTCGCGGCAGCAGCGCCGCCGGGTCGAGCGCCGCGCCCAGGCCGTCGAACGCCCGCAGCGCGTCGGCCGGACGGACAATCGGACAGAGTGACGCGCCGCGCAGTGTGGCCTGCCGCGCCGCGCCGGACCGCGTCAGCCGCGCAATCCGCACCAGTTGCTCCAGCTCGCCGTCGATGCTCGCCAGCAGCGCCCCGCCGCGGCTCGGCCGGCATTCGGGCCAGCAGCGCCGCGCCGTCGGCTCCCGCGGCGTCGGCCGCGCATGATCCCATCCCGGGCGGACCTTCGCCGCCAGGTGGCGCCCCGCCGCGACGACGCCCGCCAGCGACGGCTCGTCGACCGCCGCCGCCCCTTCCAGCCAGGCACACTCGGCGAGGTCGACCGGCAGCCGCAGCCAGGCGCAAAGCCGCCGCCCGACCTGCGCCGCGTCGAACCCGAGTGACTCGCGCTCCAGCGCCGCCAGGCCCGCGCCGACTTCGGCCGAGTGACGGACCAGCCGGCCGTATGCCTTGGGCAGATGCAGCGCCAGGCTGATGCGCCCCAGCTCCGCCAGCAGCGCCGCGGCAAACGCCCGCAGCGGAACGATCGGCGGGAAGTGCGCCGCGAGCCGCTCGGTCAGCACGGCCGCCGCCAGCGCGTGCCAGTAGGCCGGCCCGTCAAACTCCGGCCGCGCGAACACGCCCAGCTCGTCGGTCCACTCGACCAGCGGCAGGCCAGCGCGCCGCGCCACAGCAGGGCGGGCTCGGCGGCCGCGGCGGAATCGAGCACGTCGGCCAGCAGCGTCGCCAGCGGCCGCGCGACCGCCGCCGGGCGCGCGCAGAGCTCGAGCAGCTCGGTCACCAGCGGCGAGGGCGCTGCGGCAGCGACGCCAGGCGACGCAACAGAATGTCCGCGTCGCGCGTCGAACCGTGCGAGGCGATGGCCATGTCATGTCCCCGCGCGGGTCGTGGAATCGATCGACCCGGGCGCCGCGTTGCGACGGCCGCGCTACAGCCGCAGCAGCGCCGTGATGCGATCCAGAAGATCGGTCAGGTCGAAGGGTTTTCGAACGAACTCGTCGGCCCCGGCCTTGAGCAGCAGGTCGATCTCGGCCTGTCGGACCGCGCCCGAGACGATCACAATCCGCGTGTCGCGCAGCTCTGCCGCGCCCGCACCTGCTGGCAGACGATGTTACCGTTGATGTCGGGCAACATGTAGTCCAGCAGGAGCAGGTCGGGGCGGAAATCGCTGACGGCCGTGCCGGCGTCGAAGCCGTTGCCGGCCGAGCGCACCTCGAAGCGGCCGTCCTGCAGCAGGAAGTCGGACAGCAGCGCGACGATGTCGACGTCGTCGTCGACCACCAGCACGCGGCAGCTTGCCCGAATCGAGCCGGTCGGGCGGAATTCCGTTGGCCGCCATGAACTCGATCAGGGCTTCGCGCGGCACACGGCGGAACTTCGAACCGGGCACGCGATATCCGCGCAGCCGCCCGTCATCGAAACAGCGGATAACGGTTTGCTGGCTGATCCGGCAGATTTCGGCCACTTCGCCGGTCGTGAAGACTTCCTTGACCATGGACACGGTGCGCGCCCGCTGTGCCATCCTGACACCCGATGTTGTCGGGGATTCTGACCCGCGCGACCATTCTACAGATTTGCGCGGCGCATTCCAAATCGCGCCGGGCGCGCGGGGGCGGCGGCGCGCCGCAAGCGGCGCCGAGTCGCCGCAAGTCCGCCGCGCGGAAGGGCTTCCCGCAGCGCGCGTGCGGCGCTGCGCGGCGCCGTGGCTCAGTCGCTGACGCTCACATCCGTATTGAAAACGACCTGCAATAGCTGAATTCTCGCGCCCCTCGTGCGCCCGCACGGCCGCCACCAGGTCGCGAATCTGCCGCGCCTGCGCCGCCGCACCGCCCCCGTCCGGCGCTCCCGTCCGCCGCAAGGCCGACATCTGCTCGCTCAGCCGCTGCGTGAGTTCGGCATGCTCGGCGTGCAGCCGCCGCACCTCGGCGACCCGCTCGGGCCGCGCCGCCGTCACCGCTTCGAGATAGCCGGCGCTTTCCTCGAGCGCGAAGACCTTCACCAGGTGGGCCCGCAAGTGCTCGAACACGGCGCTGACCGCGTCGCGCCAGCCCGCATCGGCCGGCGCGTCCAAGGCCGCGTTCAGCCGGGCCGAGATGTCCTGCAGCAACCCCAGCTCAACTGACAGTTGGTCGTACAGCCCCGCCGTTGCCATGCGGCACCTCGCCTGGTTTTTCCGTGGGCCGGTCGGCTAGCGCGAGCAGTCCTTCGGGGCGGGAATCAGGCAGATGAACTCCAGCGCCGCCGGACCGGTGTTCACGAACTGGTGCATCTCGTTGGGGGGCACCCAGATGACGTCGCCGGCCTGGAACGGCCGATCGCCCGCGGCGCTGCGCGCCGTTCCGGCGCCCTTCAGGATCAGAATCTCGTGCTCGTAGTCGTGCTGGTGATGCGGCGTGCGGCCGCCCGGGGCGACCTCGAAATGGCGCATGTGGAAGTTGGCCGCGCCGTCGCCCGGGCCGACCAGCATCCGCATCTTGGCGCGCTCGGCGCCCGGCATCTCGACCGGCTTCTGCTCGATCGACTCGATCGGCTGAACCTTCATCGCCCACTCCCCGCGGGCGCCCGGCGCTACTGCGGCTGCCCGCTGCTCAAATCGGTCGTCCACGGCTCGGTGCAGCGATCGTAGCGCAGCAGCTCGTCGCGGCGGAAATAAAGCTCGATCTCCGCCGCCGCCGAGTCGGGCGCGTCGCTGCCGTGAATCAGGTTGAACGTCTTGCTGAGGCTGTAGTCGCCGCGAATGGTGCCCGGCTCGGCCTCGAAGCCGAACGTCTTGCCCATCAGCTTGCGCGCCACGCCGATCGCCCCGAGCCCCTCGAGCACCAGCACCATCACCGGGCCCGACGTGATGTAGCGAATCAGCCCGGGATAAAACGGCTTGCCGGCGTGCGGGGCGTAGTGCCGCTCGGCCAGCTCGCGGCTGACCTGCATCAGCTTCAACGCCACCACTTTCAGCCCCTTGGCCTCGAACCGCGACAAGATCTGCCCGCACAGGCCGCGCTGCACCGCGTCCGGCTTCAGGATGATGAGCGTGCGTTCCATTCCCAATCGCCCCTCGTGGTCGACTCCATCGCGCCGGCCGCGCCGCCGGTCCGCAGGCCCGATTGTATCACCGCGCCGGGGTCGGCTCCACCGCGCCGCCGGCCGCACGCCAGGCCGCCTCCAGCCGGTCGAACGACGCGTCGTCGACCGCGCGGAACGCGCCGCGCAGCGTTCCCGAACCGTCGATCACCAGCGCCACCGGCAGCGCGCGAACGCCCCACGCCTCGACGCCGTCCGCCCCCCAGCCGCGGCCGTCGCAGATGACCCGGGCCTTCAGGCCGCCGGCCGAAAGCAGCGCGCTGGCCGTCTCGGCGCGACGATCCAGCAGCACCACGATCAGCCGCGGCAGCATCGCCGACCGCAGCCCGCTCCAGCCCGCCAGCCGCTCCATCAGGCGGCGCGACTCGGCGTCCCACGCCGCCGCATAGACCGCCACCACCGGCGAGCCGCGCAGCGCCCGCCAGTCGATCGCCTGACCGGTCGAATCGCTCCAGTCCGGCGCAAACGCTTCGCCGACCGCGGCCCGCAGCCGCTCGGCGCCGCGCCGATGCGCGGTGGTCACGTGGCGCGGAAAGCCGGCCTCCAGCAGCTCCAGCCAGCGCCGCGCGGTCACGGCATCGCCGCTGGCGTCGACCGCCGCCCACGATTCGGCCACCAGTCCGGGAACGCGCGGGCTGCGCGGATGCTGCGCCAGGAAACGATCGACCCGCCGGACCCGCGCGACCCGCTCGGGCTGCGACGTCGCCGCCGCGTCGCTCCGCGCCAGCTCGATCCGCAATTGCCAGTAGTCGCACTCGGCCACCAGCCCCGGGCCCGGCTCCGCGCGCCGCACTTCCTCGACCCGCTGCGTCAGGTCGGCAAAGGTCCCGCCGGTCAGTGTCTCCAGCTCGAACTGCAACCCCAGTTGCCGCTCGCGCACGGCGTCGCGCGCGGCGCCCGCCGAAAGCGTGCCCGCCGCACGCTGCGCCTCGGCCAGCCGCTCGCGCAGCGCGACGACGCGCTCGTTCCAGCGCTCGGCGTAGGCCGCCGCCGGCGCGCGGGTCGAGTGACCCTCGCCCGCAAACGCCCGTGCCGCCGCGGTCGAGGCGACCGCCAGCGCCAGCCCCCATTGACGGACCAGGTTAATTCGAATCATCGCATCTTGCCGGCGGCGTCGCTCTGCAGCGCCGCGCTACGCCCGGCCAAGCAGCCGTTCGAGCCGGTCGAGCCCGCGATCGATCTCCTCGGTCGAGCAGGCGAACGACAGCCGCGCGTGTGCATCGGACCCGAACGCCACGCCCGGCACCAGCGCCACATGCGCCGTCGCCAGCGCCTTCTCGGCAAATTCGACCGAGCCGCGCACCCCCAGCCGGGCAAAGGACCGCGACACGTTCGGAAAACAGTAGAACGCCCCGGTCGGCCGCGCACAGGTCACGTCGCGCAGCCGCGTCAGCCGCGCGTGCATCCGCTCGGCCCGCGCGGCAAACTCGCGCCGCATCTGCTCGACGCACGACTGGTCGCCGCTCAGGGCGTCGGCCAGCGCGAGCTGGTTGAAGGTGCAGGGCCCGGTCGTGGTGTGCGACTGGAGCGACGCCATCGCGCCAATCAGCTCGGTCGGCCCGGCCGCATAGCCGAGCCGCCAGCCGGTCATGGCATAGCTCTTGCTCGCCGCGTTGATGGTGATGGTCTTGGAATAGCACTCGGCCGACAGCGCCGCGAAGCTGGCCGCGGGGCCGTTGTAGGTCAGCCGGTCGTACATCTCGTCGGCCAGCACCAGCACGTCGCGTCCCGCCAGCACCTGAGCCAGCGCCGCCATTTCGGCCTGCGAATAGGTGAAGCCGCCGGGGTTGCTCGGACTGTTGAAGATGAACGCCCGCGTCCGCGGCGAGAGCGCGTCGGCCAACTGCTGCGGCTGAATCTTGAAGTCGTGCGACTCGTCGCCCGCGAGCAGGATCGGCGTGCCCCCGCACAGCCGGACCTGCTCCGGGAAGCTCACCCAGTAAGGCACCGGCAGGATGACTTCGTCGCCGGGGTTGACGACCGCGGCCAGCGCCAGCCAGGTCGCCTCCTTCCCGCCGCAGGTGATGAGCACCTGGCGCGGGTCGTAGGTCAGCCCGTTGTCGCGCTTCAGCTTCGTGCAGACGGCCTGGCGCGCCACCACCAGCCCGCTCGAGGGCTGGGCGTACTTCGTCTGCCCGCTTCGCAGGGCCGACTCGGCCGCGCGCTTGATGTGGTCCGGCGTGTCGAAGTCCGGCTCGCCGGCGCCGAACGAGACGACGTCGATCCCGTCGCGACGCATCTGCGCCGCCTTGGCCGACACCGCCAGCGTCGCCGACGGAACGATCCGCTGCACGCGATCCGAGAGCTTCATGGGCAACTCCGCGGTCGGCCCGGCCTGCGGAAGCCGAATCGCCCGTCCCGGCCCTGTTCCGAAGGGCTAGAATCTAGCCCGATGCTGCCCGGCTCACAAATCGGGCGGGAGGCTTGCATGGCGACGCTGCCCGTGCTCGACGTCGGCAACTGCGACCCCGACCATTCCGCCCTGCGGCAGCTGCTCACCACGCACTTCGACGTCGCGGTCGACCGCGTCATGTTCGTCGCCGACGCCCTCGACCGCATGCGCAGCCGGCGCTACGCCCTGGTGCTCGTCAATCGGCTGATCTTCGCCGACGGCAGTGCGGGGATGGAGCTGATCCGCGCGGCGCAGGCGGACGCGGCCCTCCGCGATCAACCGATCATGCTCATCAGCAACTATGCCGATGCCCGGGCCGAGGCCGTGGCCGCCGGCGGCGTGGCGGGTTTCGGGAAGGCCGATATGGGCGATCGCCGCACAGTTGAATTGATCGCCGGCTACGTTGGCGGGCCTGCCAATTCTCATAACTCAATAAAATAAAAAGACTTCTGACCAATACACCGGCCGCGTTAGATTCCACAGTGATATCGTTATGCTATAATATGCGGGTTGCGTATCGCAGCCGCCAGGAGTGCTTCCATGATCTCCGAACGCGAACGAATACCGACCAATGGCTGGGTGGCGCTGCTGGCGCTGCTCGCGGCCAGTCTCGGCGTAATCGCCGGGTGCGTGAAGTCCATCTATGACGCCGCGCACCTGCCGCTTCACGCCCCCCAGTTGCAGGCCGGGCTGACGGTCGCCGGCTGGTTGCTGGCGGCGCTGCTGACGGCGATCGCCTGGCGCGGCCTGTTCGCGCTGCAGCCCAACGAGGCGGCCGTGCTGATTTTGTTTGGCGAGTACCGCGGCTCGGCGCGGCGCCCGGGGCTGCACTATGCAAACCCGTTCTACATTCGCAAGCGCGTGCTGCTGCGGGCCCGCAACCTGAACTGCGAAAAGCTTAAGGTCAACGACCAGCGCGGCAACCCGATCGAGATCGCCGCCGTGGTCGTGTGGCGCGTGCGCGACACGGCGCGGGCCGTCTTCGACGTCGAGGACTACGTCAACTACGTCAAGATTCAGAGCGAGTCGGCGCTGCGCCACCTGGCGTCGGCCTATCCGTACGACAGCCCCGAGGATCACCAGGTTTCGCTGCGCGGCCGCAGCGAGGAGGTCGCCCGGGCGCTGTGCACCGAGCTCCAGGAGCGGCTCGGCAAGGCCGGCGTCGAGATCGACGAGGCCTATCTCAGCCACCTGGCCTACGCGCCCGAGATCGCCGGCGCGATGCTTCGCCGGCAGCAGGCCGAGGCCATCATCGCCGCGCGCACGCGAATCGTGGAAGGCGCCGTCGGCATGGTGCGCATGGCGCTGGACCACCTCGAGCACGAGAAGGTGGTCGAGCTCGACGGCGAGCGCCGCGCCGCGATGGTCAGCAACCTGCTGGTGGTGCTGTGCGGCGAGCAGGCCGCCCAGCCGGTGCTGAACGCCGGCACGCTCTACGGCTAGAGCGTTCCTGGCCGGGCAGACGCGGGACGCCGATGGCCGACAAGAAGTCCATCCTGTTGCGGATCGACCCGGCGCTGTGGGAGCGGCTGAATCGCTGGGCGGCCGACGAGCTGCGCAGCCTGAATGCGCAGATCGAATGGATCCTGCGCGAGGCGGCCCGCAAGCGCGGCGGCGGACCGATCGCGTCGTCGGACGCGAGCGAGCATCCGCCCGCCCCACCGCGATGATGTCAGTGTGAAACCCGCGGCGGCGGACGCAGCTACGACGCCGTGCCGGCGCCGTAGAGCGGCAGGGAATAGAGCGCGGGGTTGAGCCGTCGGAGCACCTGCTCGGCCCGGCTCGGCTCCTGGTTTCGGATGTGTTCTTCGAACTCACCGCGGAACTTCTGCACCACGGTGCGAATCGGATAGGCGGCGCCATCGGGCAGGCCGCAGATGCTCTGCCCGCTCATCATGCCCATGTTCTGCGAAATCTCGATCAGCAGGTCGAGGTCCTGCAGGCGACCGGCGCCCAAAGTGATCCGCGCGGCGATCTTGTACATCCAGGCCGTGCCCTCGCGACACTGGGTGCACTGGCCGCACGACTCGTGCGCGTAGAACCGCGCCATGTTCATCAGCACCTGGCGGATGTCGGCGTCGTGCGGAATGACGATCGCCCCGGCCGTGCCCAGCCCCAGCAGGCCGAACTTGCGGACCTCGTCGAAGTCGAGCTTGCAGTCGAGCTCCGGCTCGGTCAGCACGCCGACCGACAGTCCGCCCGGGATGCACCCTTTCACCCGCTGGCCGTCGATCATGCCGCCGCCGAAACGCTCGTCGAAGATCAGCTCGCGACAGGTGATGCCCAGCGGCGCTTCATAGCAGCCGGGCTTTTTCACCGGGCCGCTGATGGTGTAGAGCTTCGGACCGGCCGAGCCGGGCGTGCCGATCGACCTAAACCACTCGGCGCCGCGCTCGATGATATGCACGACGCAGGCCAGCGTCTCGACGTTGTTGACCACCGTCGGCCGGCGGAAGAGCCCCTCGACCGCCGGGAAGGGCGGCTTGATCCGCGGCCAGCCGCGCTTACCTTCGAGGCTTTCAATCAGCCCGGTCTCCTCGCCGCAGACATAGGCCCCCGCGCCGCGATGGATGTAACACTCCATCGAGAACTCGGTGCCCAGGATGCGCCGTCCGAACAGCCCGGCGGCGTAGGCCTCGTCGAGCGCCTTCTGGAGAATGTGGTACTGCTCGTGGAACTCGACCCGCATGTAGATGTAGGCGACCGTGGTGCGCGTGGCGTAGCCGGCCAGCAGCACGCCTTCGAGCAGCTGGTGCGGGTCGTTCTCCATCAGCACGCGGTTGTTGAACGTGCCGGGCTCCGACTCGTCGGCGTTCACGCACAGGTAGGTGATCTTGCGGTCCTTGGGCAGGAACGACCATTTCATGCCGGCCGGAAAGCCGGCCCCGCCGCGGCCGCGCAGGTTGGCGGCGGTCACCTGTTCGATGACCTGCTCAGGGGTCATGGACTTGAGCGCCTTTTCGGCGGCGCGATATCCGCCGCGGGCGCGGTAGACGTCGAGGGTGCGTGACCCGGCGACGCCGAAGTTGCGGGACAGGATGGGTTCGAAGGCCGCCATGCGGGTGGTGCTTTCGCTGCTGTTCGGCCGCGGCGCGGAACCATGCCCGGGCGCGCGGCGCGGGTCACATTCTTAGGCCGAGGCTCTGGAAATACAACAGGCTCCAGGCGGTCGCCGCGAGCGTGAACGGCGTGCGAATGCCGCCGCGCGTCGCCGGCGCCGCGACCGCCAGCCACACCGGGATGAAATCGAGCGCGAAGCGGCTGTAGCCCGGCTGGACGTAGCCGGTGTTGTGATAGAGCAGGTGCCCGGCCATGACCGCGAGCGACGCCAGCATCAGCCCGCGCCGCGCCGGGTCGGCCCACCAGCGCCGCGCCGCGACGAAGACGTACAGCAGCATCGGCGACGTGAACCAGATCGACGCGCCCAGCTCGTCGGTCTCGAACCGCACGCCGTCGCCGCTCAGCCGCGGAACCGGCAGCGCCGCGTGCATGAACCAGGCGTTCTGGGCGACGAAGTGCGGCGAGAACAGGCCATGCGCCGCGGCGCGGTGCGAGAGAAAGTCGTCGCGCCCGGCGTAGACGTAGCGATAGCCCGAGTCGAACGGACTGCCGAACTTCACCCAGTTCAGCGCCAGCAGCGGCGCGACGATGACCGCCGCGCCCGCGCACGCCGCGCCCAACCGCCCGCGCCGCCGCGCCAACCACAGCAGCGGCAGCGCATAGAGCAGCGTCATCTGCCGCGACCAGGTCGCGAGCGCCAGCCCGATCAGCCCCGGCCAGACGCGCCGCCGGCCGAGCGCGTCCCAAGTCAGCAGCAGCAGGCCGGTCTGCGACAGGACATGGTTCAGGTGCACCGCCTGGCCGAAACGGGCATGGAAGCACATCGGCAGCAGCGCCGTTCCGCCCAGGTAGCCAAGCGCCAGCAGCGCCCCCCACGCCGAGTCGTTCGATTCGCGCCGCAGCAGCAGGTACGCCAGGATGACCACCGGCCCATAGGCCGCCAGCACATAGACCGGCCCGAGCCACAGGTCGACGCGCCCCAGCAGCAGCCGATGGACCGGCGCGAGCCCGATCGTGAAGAACCCGATCAGCGGCGGGAAGATGTTGAAGACCCGCCCGCGAAACAGCGCCGTGTCGTGCAGGCGGTGATGGAGCGGATCGTCGGCATGCGGCAGGTCGGCCCGGCCGGACAACCACGAGACCGCCTCCGCGACGCCGGCGTTGCGCTCGGCCGACAGGTCCCATTGCGAGAGTTGCAGCAGCGGCCCGAGCACGAGCTGCACCGCGGCGACCAGCAGCAGCAGGCAGCCGGCGGCGCGCCCGCGCGACTCGCGCGGCGGAGTCGCCACACTCGCGGGCGTGGTCACGCGGCGTCTCCGTCAGCTGGCCGCGGCCGGCGCGGTCGCGGACTCGGCCGCTGGCGCGGCGGGCGGTGGCCCGTCGAACAGCGCGCTGCGCGGCACGTCGTGGGTGGCGTTCGACTCGTCGGCCAGCAGCTTGGCCACGCCGTCGGGAGAGACGCGCCGATGGAGCCGCTCGTTGACCAGCAGGCACGGGGCATGGTCGCAGGCGGCCAGGCACTCTTCGGTGACGAAGCTGTAGCGGCCGTCGGCGGTCGTATCGTGCTCGCCGATGCCGAGCTGCTGGCAGAGGGCCTGCTTGACCGCGTCGGCCCCCATGAGCTGGCACGACAGGCTGCGGCAGAGCACGATCACCTTGCGGCCCTTCTCGTGCGTCCAGAAGTGCGTGTAGAAGCTGATGGTGTCGAGGATGGCCGACGCCGGCAGCTCGAGCAGCGCGGCGATCTCCTTCATGGCCTGGTGGCTGACGTGGCCGAGCGCATCCTGCACGACGTGCAACGCCGGCAGCACCACGGCGCGGCGCGTCTCGTAGCGCGGGAAGAACGCGCGGATCTTCTCGCGCACCGCCTCGGAAAGCGCCTCCGCGGATTCCGGTTCTCCCGCCGTCGAACGCCGATCGAGCGCATCCCACGCCATCGCCTGCCGTCCTTTCGCTGTGCGGCGGCAGTATAGGGCAGCCCGCGCCGCGACGGTATAAACCCGCCGCCGCTGGCCGGCGCGGCGCTTGTCACGCGACCCCGGCCTGCGGACAATAGGCGGTCCGTCGCGCGCGATGGCGGACGCCGCCCCGGCGGGCGTCGTTCGGCCCGGCGGCTGAAACAGGAAGGTCGCGAGCCCCATGAGCGTCAACCGGCACGGACTGGAACACCACGGCATCACGCACACGCAGGCGACGCACTGGAATCTTCCCGTTCCGGTTCTGGTCGAGCAGGCCGTGCGGCGCGGCGAAGGCGTGCTGACGGCGCAGGGCGCGCTGCTGGCGACCACCGGCAAGCGCACCGGGCGCTCGCCGCGCGACAAGTTCATCGTCAAGGATGCCAGCGTCGCCGAGCACGTCGAGTGGGGAGCGGTGAACGCGCCCATCTCGCCCGAGACCTTCGACAGGCTGCACCGCCGCGCCTGCGACTATCTGCGCGACCGCGAGGTCTATGTGACCGACGCCTGCGCCGGCGCCGACCCGGCCCAGTGCATGCCCATTCGCGTGGTCACCGAGCTGGCGTGGCACGCCTTGTTCGCGCGGCAGCTCTTCCGCCGCCCCAGCGCCGCCGAGATGGCCGGCAACGAGCCGCTCTTCACGGTTCTCGGCGTGCCGGGCTGCAAAGGCGACCCGGCCAGCGACGCCGGGCTGAACAGCGACGCCTTCGTGATCGTCAACTTCGCCAGGCGGCTGGTGCTGGTGGGCGGCACGCTGTATGCCGGCGAGATGAAAAAATCGATTTTCTCGATCCTGAACTTCCTGCTGCCGGCGGCCGGCGTCTTCCCGATGCACTGCTCGGCCAACGTCGGCGCCGCCGGAGACGTGGCGCTGTTCTTCGGCCTGTCCGGCACCGGCAAGACCACGCTCTCGGCCGATGCCGCCCGGCGGCTCATCGGCGATGACGAGCACGGCTGGAGCGACCGCGGCGTCTTCAACTTCGAAGGCGGCTGCTATGCCAAGTGCATCCGCCTCTCGCCACGCGGCGAGCCGGAGATCTACCGCGCCATCCGCTTCGGCGCGGTGCTCGAAAACGTCGTCCTCGACCCCGCGTCGCGCCAGCCGAACTACGACGACGCCTCGCTCACCGAGAACACCCGCGCCGCCTACCCGCTCGAATTCATCGACAACGTCGTCGCCGAAGGCTACGTCAACGCGCACCCCAGAAACGTCGTCTTTCTCACCTGCGATGCCTTCGGCGTGCTGCCGCCCATCTCGCGGCTCTCCACCGCCCAGGCGATGTACCACTTCCTCTCCGGCTATACCGCCAAGGTCGCCGGGACCGAGGCCGGCGTCGGCAACGAGCCGCAGACCACCTTCAGCACCTGCTTCGGCGCGCCGTTCCTGCCGCGCCCCGCCATGGTCTATGCCCGGCTGCTCGCCGAGCGCGTCGAGAAACACCGCGCCCGCTGCTGGCTGCTCAACACCGGCTGGTCGGGCGGGCCGTTCGGCGTCGGGCAGCGGATGAAGCTCGAACACACCGCCCTGCTCCGCGCGCCTCGACGGCCGGCTTGACGACGCCCCACCAGGCCCGACCCGGTCTTCAACGCCCTGGTCCCCCAGGCCTGCCCGGACGTGCCTGCCGGCCTGCTCAATCCGCGCCACCTGGAAGTCGGCTGACGCCTACGACGCCACCGCGCGCGACCTGGCCGGGCGGTTCGCGACCAACTTCAAGAAATTCGGCGAGGTCTCGGCGGAAGTGGCTGGCGCTGGACCCAGAGTCTAAATCTGCTATAAGTATATTGACATGACCATGGCGCCGACCGCTCAGATGGCTACGATGGGTTGATCGGACGCCGGGCAATCTTCTGGCAGTGAGGAGTCAGCATATGACTCGTCGCGCATTGGCATGGGCGGTCATTCTCGTAGGCGCGCCTGTCCTCCTGTACGGCCCCCAAGCGACCCGGGCCGACATCATGGGCTTCAACAGCCTCACTGGCTGGCAATACAATCAGGCGGATAACCTACCGCCGGCCTCGTTCGACCCTCCTCCAGACCGACTGCACATCCTGAGTACCTATGCCACTCCTGTTGCGCTCGCGTCCAGGAACATCTTCTACACCGTCCGCCAGCCGATCGTGCGATTCAATGCTTCAATTACACTCGAGGCCATGGGTCTGACGACCAATTTCGGATGCGGCAGCGCGCTCGTTCTCCAGACCAACAGCCCGACCGTGTTTGGAGGCGGCGATTACGGCTATCTCGGAATACCGCACAGCATCGCACTCGGTTTTGACCACCGCTGGTCCGGGTCGGGAAGCCCGGGTACCGGTTGGCTTACTCTCTACAAGAACGGGAGTAAGCTTGGATCATCCGGGGTTGGGTTTAGCTACTTTGAACTCATCTCGGGCCATCCGACCGAGATCGCAATCTCATACGATGGAGAGTGGATCAGGGAGCAGGTGACGGACACGATTACGCACTACGGAGGTTTCGCTGGAGCATGGCTTCCCAATCTCGCCAACTTCATTGGGAGCCAGGAAGCATTCGTCGGATTCACCGCCGGCTCGTACGGATGCGCTCCATATCCCGCAAGCGACTACCTTTCTCGCTTCCAATTTCACGGTCAACTGCCCGAGCCCGCCACGCTCGGCCTGATGGCCGCGTCGGGCCTGGCCATCGCGCGTCAGAAACGGCGCCGTACAGATCCGCGCAAGTAAACACGCGCGACGGCGACATCCGCAGTCGAAAGGACGTTGTCCCCCGGCCCCGGCTTACTTGCTCCGTGGGTTCGCTACACGCGCGTCGACCGTCTGCTCTTCCCCCGGCACGAACAGCCAGCCGCGGTGGGCCGTCAGCCACTCGCGCAGCCACGGCTCGGCCACCGCCGGATTGTTCGACACGATCTGCACGCTCGGCGCCGTGCCGCCCTCGTCCAGCGCCGCCAGGAACTCGGCCCGGTCGAGCTTCTGATCGGTGAACAGCCACACGCTCTGCGGCCGCTCGACCATCGCGGCCGCCAGGACGCGCGTCGGCGCGGCCGCGCCATCGGCGACGCGCAGTTCGTCGGCGCGGTCGTAGGCGCGAATCTTCTGCCGCGGGGCGGCCGCCACCAGGTGCTCGTCCGGCCCCATCACCACGCGCCCGTCGCCCGCCGCGAACAGCGCGAACCGCTGCTCGCCGCTCAGCCCGTGGATGCGCTCCTTCAGCCGGTCGCGCAGCAGCTCGAAGCCGCCCGGCGTCGTCCCGGCGCAGTCGATCGCCAGCGCCACGCGCTGCGCGTAGAGCTCCAGCGGCAGCGCCACGCGGCGCGATTCGCCTGGCGCCACCGTCGCGATCTCGGCCTGGCCGAAATAGGCGCCGTCCAGCAGCGCCTCGACGCGGATCGGACCTTCGCACTCGGCGTCCGTCAGCCGAATCGTCCGCGGCGCCGCGCCCGCGTCGCGCCCGTTGACGCGCAGCAGCGCCCCACTCGGCGTCGTCTCGACCACCAGCCGCGCCAGCGCCGGGTCGAGCCGCAGATAGGCCGGCGCCGGCGGACCGGGCCGCGCCGGAATCTGAACCTCGCGCTCGGCCAGCTCGTGCCGCGCCAGCCGCGCCACCACGTGCACGGCCTGGCCGCGCTTTTCGACCGGCAGGCGGTGCGTCAGCGGCGATTTCCCGGCCGCCGCGCCGTCGATCTCCAGCTCCGCGCCCGGCGGATCGGTCACCACCGCCACGGCCGGCGCGCCCGGCGTCAGCCGGAACTCGACCGTGCCGGTTTCCCCCGGCTCGGGGGGATCGATCGTCCGCTCGATCGGCTCGTACCCCGCGCCGCGCGCCGCGACGCGGATCGGCCTGTTGTCGCGGACCAGCACCTGCGTCGTCAGCGGGCTGAAGCCGCGCAGCGCGTCGTCGATCCAGACTTCCGCTCCGGTCGGAATGGTTGAGACAAAGACGTCGACCGGCTTGCGCGCCAGGTGAAGCACGACTCCCGGCAGTCCGCCATAGGCGCTCGCCGCCCAGCGGGTCGATTCGAATCCGGCGTGCCGGGCCTCGATCCAGCGCACGTCGCAGACCGATGGATCGAGCGCCACCGACAGCCGCCCGTCACCCGACGACGTGCCCACCCGCGCCCCGTCGAGGTAGATGTCGCACCCGGGCGGATGCGTCACGACCACGAACGGCACCGGGGCCGCCGTCATCAGCGTCTCGCCCGGCGGGCGCGTTCCGTAATAGGCCGCCATGACCGCTGCCAGCAGCAATCCGCACGCAATCCCGGCTTTCATCGCGTGGCCCCATTCCCACCCGGCCGAGGCGCTCGTGGCGCTCTGCGGGCGCATGCCCCAGATCGGCCGACACCCGTCCCGCTTCGCCAGGGCATCCGTAAAACCCCGCGCCAGATTCTGGAAAACGATTCCCTGGTTCGGCCGCTCGGCCATCAGGGTCAGGCGCCTCTCGCGGCCCGCGCCAAAGCGCGACAGGCCGGCATAACGCCCTGCGGCGACGTGCCTTGGGTCAGCAAGTCGCGGCCGGCAAAGCGCAATCTATTCGTGTATCGACGGTTCCCGTCCGATAAGCGCAGAAAAATCGGTCAGCGTGGCGGGGGCATGGCCGGCATAGTGGTTGTTGGCGAAAACGACCACGTCGATGTGCTTGTTCAGTTCCTGGAGCGACGCCGCCAGATCGCGCAGCGGGGCGGCGCGGTCGACGACCGTCTTTCCCCAGCTCTGGGTCTGCTTCTCGATGGCTTCGCGGTCGCCCAGCAAGCGCACATAGGCCAGCGGGCCGGTGTCGACGTCGTACTTCTCGATCACCTCGGGAATGGACGGCATCCACGGATGGTCGATCAGCACGGTCGAGGCGTGGTGCTTCTTCAGCAGTTCGAACCACTGCGGATTCAGCCAGGTCTTGTTGCGGATCTCGACCGCGATGGGCAGCTCTTCGGGCGCCGCGGCGGCGAGGAACTGGTCCAGCCGCTCGAAGAAGGACTTGTGGTGGGCGAAGGCCTGCTTGTTGAAGTAGCCGAACTGAAGCAGCACGCAGCGCAGCTTGTTGCCCAGTCCGCGAACGGCTTCGGCGAAATTGCGGAAGTCGTCGCGGCAGCCTTGCAGCACTTTTTCGTGCGTAATCAGCTGTGGCACCTTGAGGCAGAACTGGAAGTTGCGCGGCGTCATCTGGCGCCAGTGGTCGATCTGCTCGGCCGTGGGCATGCGATAGAAGGTGGAATCGACCTCGACCGTGTCGAAGTGCAGCGCGTAGGCCGTTAGAAAGGCCCCCGGATCGGTCCCTTCGGCATAGAACGGCCCGACCCAGTCCGGATAGCTCCAGCCGCAGGTTCCCAGGCGCAGGTCGTGGCGTCGGCCCATGGTGCAGTGCCCTGTTGCTACGGCGGTCCGCAGGCGTCTATGCCGAGCGGCGGGTCGTAGAGAACCGGGCATCATAACCATCCGCCGGGACGCAGGATAGCCCGCACCGGCCGGTTCTTTCGCGTCGGGCGCCGCGGCGCGACGCTGCATGAAGATTCGTTGAAGACCGGCCCATGCGGCACGCGCGGCGGGTGCGACAGCGAGTAGCATGTCTGCCGGACAGGTGGTGACTGAACCCCACGGACGAGGGTCACGCATGGCGGTCATGGCAATGCGCGGAGAATCACGCAGCGGCACACGGGCGAAATCGGTGCTGGTGATCGAGGACGAAGCCGACCTAGCCGAGTTGATCTGCTATCACCTCGAGCGCGAAGGCTATGCCTTCCGCTCGGCGTCGCTGGGAGACGCGGCGATTGCCGAAATCCGCCGCCGGCCGCCCGACCTGATCCTGCTCGACCGCATGCTCCCCGGCACCTCGGGTGACGAGGTCTGCAAGGCCGTGCGCCGCGACCCGGCCACCGCCGGCATCCCGATCATCATGCTGACCGCCAAGGGCGAGGAATCCGAACAGCTGGTCGGCTTCGCGCTGGGGGCCGACGACTACATCACCAAGCCGTTCTCGATGAAGGTGCTCATGGCGCGGGTCGGGGCGATGCTCCGCCGCAACGAGCCGGCCCAGGCCGACCCCGGCACGCTGTCGGCGGGTCCGTTCGTGCTCAACGTCGCGCGGCACCAGCTGACCGTGGACGGCAGCGTGGTGAGCCTGACGGCGACCGAGTTCCGGCTGCTGCGGGCGTTGATGCAGGCGCGCGGCCGCGTCCTCGACCGCGGGCAGCTCATTGAGCGCGCCCTGGGCAGCGGCGTGGTGGTCACCGACCGGACGATCGACGTGCACATCACCGCGCTGCGCAAGAAGATCGGCTCGGCCTCTCCGGCCGGCCAGGCGGCGAGCTGGGTCGCCACGGTCCGCGGGGCCGGCTACGCTTTCCGCGAGCCGACGGCCTAGTCGGCGGCGGGCGGGCATGGCGTGACGCGCGAAACCAACCGGCTCGGCCGATTCTTCTGGAAGCTCTTCCTCGGGAACGCGCTGGTCGTGGCGCTGGTGCTGATCCTGTCGCTGCGGATCGCGCGCGACGAGCTCGAAGGGCAATGGCTTCGCGATCTGAAGGAGCAGCTCGTCCTTCAGGCGCGGACCGTGGCCCACCACGTCGAGGACCGGTTCAGCGCCGCACAGGCCGCGGAACTGAACGCCGTCGCGCACGGCATCGGCTCGCTCAGCCCCGAGCTGCGCGTCACGCTGATCGCGCCCGACGGCGTCGTCTGGGCCGATTCGGCCGCCGAGCCGGCCACCATGGAGTCGCACGCCGATCGACCCGAGATCATCGCGGCGCGGCAGTCGGGCATCGGCGAAAGTCTGCGGCGCTCGCACACGGTCGGACAGGAGCTGCTGTACGTCGCGGTCCGCGTCGGCGCGCCCGAAGCGCCGCGCGGCTTCGTGCGGCTGTCGATGCCGGCCCATCGCATCGCCACGGCTACACACGCCATGCGCTCGCTGACCTGGAAGATCGGCGCGGTCGGGCTGACCGCGGCGCTGGCGCTGGGGCTCGGGCTGGCCCTGGTCTGGAGCGCCCCGCTGCGACGCATCACCGCGATCGCCAACAGCCTGTCGCGCGGCGACCTCTCGGCCCGCGTGCCGCCGGGCGGCGCCGACGAGCTGGGCGACCTGGCGCGCTCCTTCAACCGCATGCGCGATCACCTGGTGCGCCAGCTCGGCACCATCGACCAGCAGCGCCGCAACCTCGAATCGCTGATCCGCGCCCTGAACGAGGCCGTCATCGTGGTCGACGCGCCGGGCCGCATCGCGCTGACCAACCCCGCGGCCGACCGGCTGCTGGCTCTGGCGCGGGCGGGCGGCGAGCCGCTGCCCGGGGCGCCGGCCGGCCGGCCGGTTCACGAGTGCGTCGACCATTCGCAACTGTCGCGCGTGCTTTCGCCGCACACGCCCGCGCCGGCCGTCGCCGACGTGCGGCTTCATTTCGAGGCCCCGGACGGCGGCGAGACCTGGCTGGCGCGAACCGCGACGGTCGAGCTGGCCGCGCCCGGCGACGGCGCCGCCGGCGTGCGTCCCGGTCGGCTGGTTGTGCTGACCAACGCCACCGAGCTGACGCGCGCCGTGCAGATGAAGGCCGACTTCGTCGCCAACGCCTCGCACGAGCTGCGCACGCCGCTGTCGGCCATTCGCGCCGCGGTCGAGACGCTGCTGCACATGGACCTGGCGCACGAAGCCGACGCGGCGCGCCACTTCGTCGAGGTGGTCGATCGGCACAGCGGGCGGCTGGCGGAACTGGCGAGCGACCTGCTGGAGCTGTCGCGGCTCGAGTCGCCCGAAGCGCTGTTCCCGGCCGAGCCGGTCGACCTGCCCGCGGCGCTGGCCGAGTTGCAGGCGCGATTCGCGGCGCCGCTTGAGGCCAAACGGCTGCGCTCGAGACGGGGCGCGGCGCGGCCTGCGCGGTGGTGCAGGTCAGCCCGCAGCTGCTGCGGCTGGTGCTCGACAACCTGGTCGACAACGCGGTCAAGTTCAGCGAGCCCGGCGGCGTCGTGCGCATCACGTGCGCGCCGGTCGACGATGGCGTCGCGGTCGAGGTGTCGGACAGCGGCTGCGGCATTCCCGAGGAACACCAGGCGCGCGTCTTCGAGCGGTTCTACCAGGTCGAGCGGGCGCGCTCGGGGCGCGATCCGTCGGGCCAGGCGCGCGTCCGCGGCACCGGGCTGGGGCTGGCGATCGTCCGGCACGCCGTCGCCGCATGGCAGGGGACCGTGCGGCTGCACAGCGCCGTGGGCCAGGGAACGCGCGTGACCGTGGTCATTCCGCGCCCGGGCATGGAATGCGAGCCGCGGCCGGCTGCCACCGGCGAACTTAGCGCCGTCTGAACAGAGTCGCGGCGGCGGGCTGCCGGCGGCTCACGACGATCCGGCCAGGCGAGCCGCACGGCCGCACGGCGGCTTGACCGCCCCGCGCCGGCTGGGCAAGATGGCCGCGTCACGGTCGCGCCGGCGGCGCGATATAACAGGCGACGAAACCATGTTCAGCATCCTGCCGCGCGACACCGGTTTCTTCGATCTGTTCGATCAGGGGGCGGACGTCATGTGCCGCACCACCGAGGCCTATCACCAGCTGATGCACGATTACGCCGGGCGCGAGACCTACATCGCCCGCATCCGCCAGCTCGAACATGAAGGCGACTCGGTCGTGCAGCGCGCCCTGCGTAAGCTCGACAAGACCTTCATCGCGCCGTTCGATCGCGAGGACATCCACGCGCTGGTCAAGCGGCTGGACGACGTGGTGGACGAGCTCGACGCGGCCGCCAAGCGCATGACGCTCTACCAGGTGCCGCAGCCGACCGACTGGCTCAAGCGCCAGGCCGAGATTCTGCTCGACGCCAGCCGATGCGTGCAGCAGGCGATCGTTCGGCTGCGCGACATGAAGCGGATCGAGGGGCTGCACGATCTGCTGCTGCAGATCAACAAGCTCGAGGCGGCCGGCGACGAGAACAACCACGCCGCGGTGGCCGAGCTCTACAACACCACGCAGGACGCCATCCTGGTCATCAAGCTGAAAGAGATTTACGACCGCTCCGAGCGGGCCATCGACCGCTGCGAAGACATTGCCAACACCATCCAGACCATCGTGCTGAAGTTCGCCTAGCGCGCGGGCGACACGGCGTCCAGGCCGATGTCCAGCGCCGGCGCCGAATGGGTCAGCGCGCCGATGGCGATGCGGTCGATCCCGGTCCGCGCCACGTCGGCCACCTCGGCGAGCGTCACGCCGCCGCTGGCCTCGAGCGCCACGCGCCCCTTCAGGCCGAGCCGGTCGCGCAGTGCCACGGCGTCGGCCAGCTGGGCGCGGGTGAAGTTGTCGAGCAGGATCACGTCCACCCCGACTACCTTCAGCAGCTCGGGCAGCGACTCGGGGGCGTCGATCTCGACCTCGACGAAGTCCGGCCGGCGCGGCAGCGTCGCCAGCCCGCCCAGCAGTTCGAACACGACCAACCCGATGCGCCCGGCGGGCACGCCGGCGAGGTGGTTGTCCTTCAGCAGCACGGCGTCGTACAGGCCGTGGCGGTGGTTGCATCCGCCGCCGATGCGCACGGCGTACTTGTCGAGGTCGCGCCAGCCGGGAAGGGTCTTGCGGGTATCGAAAATGCCGGCCGGCGTTCCCGCAGCCGCGGCGACGAACCGCGCCGTGAGCGTCGCGATGCCGCTGAGTCGCTGCACGAAGTTCAGCAGGGTGCGCTCGGCGGCAAGCATGGCGCCGGTCGGGCCGGCAAGCTCGGCGACGACCGTGCCGGCGGATACCGCGGGCGCCCTCGTCGAGCGCGCCGCAGGAGCGTAACGTCGCCGCGAGCCGCGCCAGGATCGCTGCGATCGCCGCGGCGCGTTGCACCGTTGCCCTCGAAGTGCGGCACGCGATAGCGCCAGCGCCGCCGGTTTCGGCGCGTCCGATGAGCCGCGTCGACAGGTCGCTGGCGTCGCCGAGGTCTTCCTCGATCGCCAGGTCGAGCAGGCGGGCGAACTGCTGCGGATCGATACCGGTCGGCAGTGGCACGGGCAACAACTCGCGCGGCGGCGCCGCGGCCAGTCGCACGAAGCGCGCGCGGCGGTTGAATTGTGGTGCGGACTCGGCAACTTCCAGCGGCGGTGTTACTATTCATCGACCTGCCGGACGAGCCGAGCACCACAACCGACGACATCGACGGGCGCCGCAGCTCGCCGCCGCCGACGCCTCGAGGATGATCGCGATGGCCGCCAAGAGCCGAATCAGCGTCTCGCTCGAAACGCCGTTTGAGCGTGCGCTCGACGGGATTTTCGTGCTCGACCGCGAGCGGCGCGTGGTGCTGTTCAACGCGGCCGCCGAGCGCATGACGGGCTATTCGCGCCACGAGCTGCTCGGGCATTCGTGCCAGTGTCACGAAGTGCTGCGGTGTGCTGATGCCCAGGATCGCTCGCTGGCTGGAAGCGCTCTGTCCGCAGAAGCAGCTGCTGCGCGACCCGACGCACGTCGGGCTGCGTCAAACGATGCGGTTGCGCCGCAAGGACGGCTCGCACGTGTGGGTCGAGACGGCCTACACCGTCATTCGCGACGTCGACGACAACGGCGCGCTGACGCTCGGGGTGATGCGATACTGGGGCGAGGCCCGCGAGCAGGCCCGCGAAGTGCTGGCGACGCTCGAAGATCACCGCCGCGAGGCCGAGCGGCCGCGCGGCGAGCTGGCCGGGCGGTACGGTTTCGGCAGTCTCACTGGCCGACGCCATGCGGCCGGTGCTGGAGCCGCATCGCGGCCGCGGCCCAGTCCGACCTGCCGGTGCTGATCCGCGGCGAGCCCGGCACCGCACGACGTGGTCGCGCGGATCATTCACGACCATGGGCGCGCGCGCGCGGTGTTCGTCACGCCGTCGGCGAGCGAGCCGGCGATCGGCCGAGGCCACGCTGTTCGGATCCGAGCAATCCCGCGAGTCGTGCCTGTGGCACGCGGCGGCCGACGGGACGCTCCACATTGAAGAGCTGGGCGCGGTTGCCCGAGGCAGTCCAGCGCGGCTGGCGCGAGACGCCGCGCCAGTCGCCGGCGCCTGGCGTGCGGCTGATTGTCTGGAACAGCGACGCCGCCGGCTGGAATCGCACGCCTCGGAGTGGCTCGACGCTGCCGGGCGACGTCATCGATCTCCCGCCGCTGCTCGCGGGCGCGACGATATCTGGATGCTCGTGCAGCAGTGGATCGAAGACCTGAACCGCGCCGGCCCGCGGCGGATCGTCGAGGTCTCGCCCAAGGCCTGGACGCTGTTGGCGCCTACGCCTGGCCCGGCAACATTCGCGAGCTGGCGTCGGTCATGCAGTCGGCCTACGCGATCGGCAGCGGCGGCATCCTCCGCGACTGACCTGCCCGCCAGCCTGTGCGGCGAAGCGACTGACGCCGCCGGCGACGTCGGCCGCGGCTCGCGCCTGATCCGATCCTGCTGATCGAGCGCGAGACCACGCCCTGGCTGCTCTGCGGCAGGCCGGCGGTCAAGCGCAACAAGGCCGCCCAGATCATGTCCATCTCGCGCAGCCGCCTCTATCGGCGGATGGACGCTTTGCAAATCCGGTTCGACGAGCCGCACGAGCCGCTCTAGTGCCGGGCGTGCGCTCCACGCCGTCGGCTCACCGCGCGCCGCGCCGCGGTCAGCGCGCTGTCTGTTCCGAGGGCGTTGCAGTTCGCCAGGCCCAGCCGGCTGAATCGTTCGACCTCACGGCTGTCGACCCGCCGTTCTGCACCGGCAAGGCAGGTCGCGCCACGGGCGGCCGCTTCGCCGACGCCTGGCCGGGCGGGCTGAAGGAGTACCTTCGCGAGTTGCATCCGCACCTGGCGGAGTTTCACCGGCTGCTGCCGCCGGCGGCACCCTCTGGGTCCACCCTCGACTGGGCGCGCGGCCCACTACGTCAAGATTCAGCTCGACACCATTTTCGGCGCCGAGAACTTCGAACGAGATCATCTGGCACTACCGCACCGCGCGCGCCGCTGGTTCGCGCAAGCATGACACGATCCTGGTCTATGCCCGGCGACTCGGCCGGCACCAGTTTTTCTCGCAGCGCGGCGGCGCCTATCACCGGATCGGCCTGCGGCGCGACGCTGCCGGCCGGCTGTTCGTCGACGCGCCGCGGCCGGCTCTACTTCCACGCCGACGGGCCGCTGCTGTCGGACGTGGGACGCCCTTCCTGTCGACCGTGCTCGGTGTGAGCCGTCGCCTGGCCGACGCAGAAGCCTGCCGCTGCTCGAACGAATTCATCGCCGCGACGACGCGCTCCCGGGTGCCGCGTCGGCGACTTCTTCTGCGGCAGCGGAACCACGCTGGTGGCCGCCGCCTGGCTCGGGGCGGTGCGCCGTCGGATGCGATCGTCGGCGGAGGCCGTTCGCCTCGCACGGCGGCGCCTCGACCGGCTGCGCGATCACCGATAGCATGCTCGCCGCAGGAGGCGGCGGCGTGTCCTGCTGCAAGACCTCTGTGTCGGACTGATCGGCGGCAGCGGCCTGGGCGAGGCGCTGACCCGCACGACGCGCGGCACCACCGAAGCCATCGACACGCCGTTCGGGCCGCCGAGTGCGCCGATCGTCCGCGCCGAGTGGGGCGGCGTGCCGATCGCGTTTCTGGCGCGCCACGGTCCGTGGCACACGCCGCCGCCGTCGGCCGTCCCTATCGGGCGAACATCTGCGCCGAAGCGCGCCGGCTGCACGCACATCATCGCCAGCGGCGCCACCGGCAGCCTTCAGGAAGAGGTGCGCCCCGGCGAGCTGGTGGTGCCCGATCAGCTCATCGACCGCACCCACCGCCGCGCCGGCAGCTTTTTTGACGAGCCGGGCCTGGCGTAGCGCACGTCGAGTTCTCGCACCTGTTCTGCCCGACGCTGCGCGGCGTGCTGCTGGCGGCCGGGCGCGGACGCGGGCCGGCGCGACGCCGACGGCACCTACGTTTGCATGGAGGGCCAAGCGACTGTCGCCGAGAGCCGCATGCACCGCGCCTGGGGCGGTGACCTTCGTCGGCATGATCAGGCCTCGCCCGAGGCACGCATGGCTGGGCGAGGCCGAGCTGTGCTACGCGCTTGGGTAGCGCTGCTGACCGACTATGACTGCGCTGGCGACCAAGCGCCCGACGGGCTCACCCTGGTGATGCGCTGCTGGCCGAGATCATCGGCAACATGGAGCGCGTCACCGCGCAGGCGATCAGTTGATCGAGGCGGCCTTGCTGCGCCGCGTCGCCGCCGCCGGTGGCGCTCGCCAGATCTGCCTCGACCTGGCGGTCTGGACGAAGCCGGGGCAGGTCTCGCCCCGCTGCGCCCGCGCGGCTGGAGCCGATCCTGCGCTGGACGGCGGCCCGCGCGCAGGGCTATGTGCCGCGCCACGGCGGCCAGGCCCCCAGACAGGAGCGCAGCGGCATGAGCGGCGAGCGAACCCAGATCATCCACTCGGCCGAAGACCTGAAGCGGCTGATTCGCGACGTGCCGGACTTTCCGAAGCGCGGCATCGTTTTCAAGGACATCACGCCGCTGCTGGGCGATCCGGCGGCGCTGTCGATGGCGGTCGAGTTCCTGACGCAGCCTTACCGCTCCGAGAAGATCGAGACCGTGATCGGCGCCGAGTCGCGCGGCTTCATCTTCGGCACGGCGGTGGCGCGCAACCTGTCGGCCGGGTTCGTGCCGATCCGCAAGCCCGGGAAGCTGCCGCGGCAGACGCGCCGGGCGGAATACCAGCTTGAATACGGCACGGACGCGCTCGAGATGCACACTGACGCATTCCGGCCCGGGGCGCGGATCCTGATGATCGACGACCTGCTGGCGACGGGCGGAACGATGGCGGCCTGCTGTGAAATGGTGGCCTCGCTGAAGGGGCAGATTGTGGGGGTGGCGTTTCTGATCGAGCTGGCCTTTCTCCACGGGCGCAAGAAGCTCACCGGCCACGCGGTTCATTCGGTGCTGCGGTACGAATCGTAGGTCCGCCGACTGCGCCATTGCGGACAACTTTAGCTAGTTATTTTGCACTCGCAGCATGCGCGGGCGCGGGGCGAGGCGGCGCCGGGACGTTGAATTCGGCGCGCGATTCCGGTATTGTGGGGGACAACGGGTGCCCACATTCGGGGGTACGGCGACCGGAGGGCCGCCAGCGAGCCACTTGCTCACGTCCCGCGGGCATTTCGTCAGTTCGCTTTGTTGCGCATTCGCGCCCGATCGGCCGCGCTGTCTCCGTAGCGCGTGTTCGCGTGGCAAGAAGCGCCGGTCCGCATCGATCCGTTTTTTTTTCGAGGGAGTCGAGGTCGCATGAACCCTGCCGCTGTCACATCGAAGAACTGGTTCGTTCGCGTTGGCGTCCCGGTGACACTCGCCGGGCTGCTGGTCGTTTCGCTGGCCGTCGCGCAGGGACCGCCTGGCAAAGCGGCGACGCCTGCGACCGTCGCCAATACGCCCGCGACCAAGGGGCGCATCCGCGTGCTGTCCGGCACGATTGCCACGACGCAGCGCAACCCGGCCCAGTTGAAGGCCCGCGCCGATGCGCTGCGCGCCAGCGACCACGATCACTTCGTCATTCAATTCGGCGCTCCCCTCACCGACGCCCAGCGCGCCCAGATCGCGCAGCAGGGCATCGAGCTGCAGGACTACGTCGACGACAACGCCTTTGTCGCACGCGGCGCCAAGGCGCTCGACGGCGATCGGCTGGCCGGGCTGGGGCTCGTCCGCGACGTCCTGCCGATGGACGCGACTTTCAAGATGCACCCGCGGATTGCGCAGGAGCAGTTCCCAAGCTGGTCGCAGGTGACGGCCGCGCAGCAGCGCGTCGACGGCACCCCGGTCACCGACCCCGACCCGCTGCGCCCGGAAAACGCCATTGTCGCGGTCTATGCCCAGTTCCAGAAGGATGTGCCGCTCGAGCCCGTGGCGGTCGCCATTGCCCTGCGGCATGGCGCGACGGTGGTGTCGCGCGTTCCGGCCATCAACACGCTGGTGCTCGAGCTGCCGGCCGGCAATGTCAAGCTGCTGGCGGGCGAAGACGAGATTCAGTGGATCGAGCCGCCGCTGCCCCCGATGGCCGAACTGAACGCCGAGAACCGCGTCCGCACCGGGGCCAACATCGTCCAGATCGCGCCCTACAACCTCAACGGCGCGGGCGTCAACGTGCTGATCTATGACGGCGGCAAGGTCCGCTCGACGCACGTCGACTTCCAGGGCCGCTGCACGATCGGCCCGACGGACACCTCGAGCACGTCTGACCACTCAACCCACGTCGCCGGAACCGTCGGCGGCGCCGGCGTCGCGGTCGCAGCCAACAAGGGCATGGCCCCGGCCGTTAACCTTATTTCGTACGGCTTCGAACAGCCCGGCGGTCTGACGGCCGGCTTCCTTTATACCGACCCCGGCGATCTCCAGGCCGACTACACCGCCGCCATCACCACCTTCAACGCCCACATCTCGAACAACTCGATCGGCACCAACACCGCCCCCAACAACTTCGACTGCAATTGGGAAGGCGACTACGGCCTGACCAGCCAGCTCATCGACAAGATCGTCCGCGGCACGGCCGGCGTCGCCAACGGGCAGCCGTTCCGTGTCGTCTGGGCGAATGGCAACGAGCGCCAGGTGACGCGCTGCGGCTCGACCTATCACACCACGGCCCCGCCCGCGTGTGCCAAGAACCACATCGCGGTCGGCGCGCTCAACTCGAACGACGACTCGATCACCTCGTTCACCAGCTGGGGCCCGTCGGACGACGGTCGCATGAAGCCCGACATCTCCGCGCCCGGCTGCCAGGTCGGCGGCGACAACGGCGTCACGTCGTGCTCCAGCTCGAGCGACACGGCCTACGCCGTGAAGTGCGGCACGTCGATGGCGTCGCCGACCGTCTGCGGTCTGAGCTCACTGCTGCTTCAGGACTTCCGCGCCCAGTACCCGGCCCGGCCCGACTTCCGCAACTCGACCCTGAAGATCCTGCTGGCCCACACCGCCGTCGATCTGGGCAATGCCGGCCCGGACAACCAGTTCGGCTACGGCTCGGTGCGCATCCAGGCGGCCGTCGATTTCATGCGGACCGGGAACTTCCTCGAGGCCGACGTCTCGCAGGGCGGCTCGTACAACGTGCTGGTGGTCGTGCCACCGGCCTCACCCGAGTTCAAGGCGACCCTGGCGTGGGATGACTTCCCGGCCGCCGCCGCCGCCGTGGGCACCATCGTCAACGACCTCGACCTGGTGGTGACCGACGCGAACAACAACCGCGTCTATCCCTGGACGCTCAGCTTGGCTAACCCCGGCAACCCGGCCGTTCAAACGCAGGAAAACCACCTCGACAATATTGAGCAGGTGCGCGTCGCCAGCCCGATCGCCGGCGTGTGGCGCGTGTCGGTCGTCGGCTTCAACGTGCCGCAGGGCCCGCAGCCGTTCTCGTTGTGCGCGTCGCCGCAACTGGTCAACTGCTCGCGCACCGGTGTGATCGGACTGAACAAGCCGATCTACAACTGCGCGTCGCAGGTGGAAATCCGCGTGGTCGACTGCGACCTGAATGCCGACAGCGGCGCGGTCGAGACCGTCAACGTCACGATCAACTCGACCAGCGAGCCAGGCGGCGAGACCGTCACGCTCACCGAGACCGGCAACGAGACGGCCGACTTCCGCGGCACGATCAACCTCAGCACCCACAACTCTCCCGGGGTGCTTCAGGTGGCCCACGGCAACACGATCACCGCGACCTACGTCGACGCCGATGACGGCCAGGGCGGCTTCAACATCGTCCGCACCTCGAACGCCGCGATCGACTGCGCCGGCCCGGTCATCTCCAACGTGCAGGTCATCAACATCGCCCCGCACTCGGCCACAGTGACTTTCACCACCGATGAATCGGCCAACTCGGTGGTTCAGTACGGCTCGGCCTGCGGGTCGCTCAGCAGTTCCCAGCCCGGCTCCGGGCAGGTCACGTCGCACTCGATCAACCTGACCGGGCTGACCGACAACGCGACTTTCTATTTCGCCGTGCAGGCCACCGATGCCGCCGGCAATCAGACCACCAACAACAACGGCGGGGTGTGCTTCTCGTTCACCACGCCCGAAGTGCCCGACTACTTCACCGAGCAGTTCACCACCGACAACGACCTGGACAACCGGCAAATCCTCTGGGCGCCGAACGGCTCGGTCGATTACTACGGAGCCTGCTCGGTGAACATCGGCCTGTTGCCGACCGACCCGGCCGGCGGAACCCCGGTCACTCTGGCGAACGACGCCTTCGCGACCGTGACGCTTACCGGCGGCCACACTGTGAAGCTCTACGGGATTTCCTATGGAACGGTCTTCATCGGCAGCAACGGCTACCTGACTTTTACGGCCGGAGACACCGACGCGACCGAGACACTCGCCGACCACTTCAACCGGCCGCGCGTCTCGGCGCTGTTTGACGACCTCAACCCGGCCCAGGCCGGCGCGGTCAGCTACAAGGAGATGAGCGATCGCCTGGCGGTCACGTGGCAAAACGTCACCGTGAACAATGCCGCCAACTCGAACACCTTCCAGATCGTCATGTACTACGACGGTCGGATCGAGCTCAACTATCTCAGCCTTGCAGACACCAGCGGCCTGGCCGGACTGTCGGCCGGCGCCGGCCTGTCGCCAGACTTCTTCGAGACCGACCTGTCGGTCTTCCCGTCGTGCGGGCCGCGCCCGCCGTCAGCCTCGGGCGCGTCGCTGTCGGTCGGCCAGAGCACGACCGTCAACATCAATCTGCCCGGCAGCGATGACGGGCTGCCGGTTCCGCCCACGCTCGATTTCAGCGTCCTGAGCCTGCCGACCGGCCAGTTGAAGGACACGGGCAACAACCACGTCATCGTCCCCGGCGACTTGCCCTACACGCTCGTGGGACAGGGGAGCCAGGTGGCCTACACCGCTCCGCCCGGCACGGGCAGCGACAGTTTCTCCTTCAAGTGCAACGACAACGGCACGCCTCCGGACGGCGGCGACTCCAACGTCGCGAACATCGCCGTCACCGTCGTGCCGATCCTGTCGTTGCCGTTCGTCGAGACGTTCCCCGCGACCTCGTTCGACAACCAGAAGTGGGCGACCGTCTCCAACGCCACGATCGACACCGTCGGGACGGGCGAGCCCAGCGCGCCGAACTCGGCCCGCTTCAACGGCGATCCGGCCGGCGGCGACTCGATCGTGACCCACATCATCAACCTCGGCAGCGAGTCGGCCGTCCGCCTCAGCTACTGGTATGAGCAGCGCGGCGGCGGCGAAAGCCCCGATGCCGGGGACGACTTGTTTGTCGAGTATCTCGACGCCAACAACGCCTGGCAGCTGCTCGCCCAGCACCTGGGCAGCGGGCCGGACCAGACCGCCTATGTCAACAACTCCCTGCTGCTGCCGGCGGCCGCGTTGCATGCCGGCTTCCGCCTGCGGATTCGCAACACGGCGACCACCGGCGCGTTTGACGACTGGTTTGTGGACGACGTGAGCCTGACCGTCGCCAACGCGCCGACGGCCAACGACGCCGCCTACACCGTCAACGTCAACACGGCGATGACCGCCTCTATGCCGGCGTCCGATCCCAACGGCGACCCGCTGACCTGGACCATCCTGTCGCTGCCGGCCCACGGCGCCCTCAAGGACCCGAACGGCGGCGTGATCCTGAGCGCCCCCTATTCGCTGACGATCAACGACCCGACCGTCCTCTACAAGGGCGCGTTCAACTACAACGGTCCCGACAGCTTCACCTTCAAGGCCAGCGACGGCACCTACGACTCAAACGTCGCCACCGTCAACATGACCGTCGGTGGAGCCCAGCCCGTCATCACCTTCAACCTCAACACCAACCCCGGCTGGACGACAACCGGTCAGTGGGCCTTCGGTCAGCCGACCGGCGCCGGATCGCACAACCTCGACCCTGCCGGCGGCTTCACCGGCACCAACGTCTATGGCTACAACCTCTCCGGCGACTATCCGAACAACATGGGCGTGACCGAGTATCTGACCACCGCCGCCCTGAACTGTTCGGGCATCACCGGCGTGCAGCTCAAGTTCCGCCGCTGGCTGGGCATCGAATCGTCCAGCTTCGACCACGCCACGATCGACGTGTCGACCAACGGCACGACCTGGACGAACGTGTTCAACCACAACACCGCGGCCATCAGCGAAAACGCCTGGTCGTTGCAGACTTACAGTCTGCCGACGGCCGATTCGCAGCCGACCGTCTATCTGCGCTGGGGCATGGGCCCGACCGACGGCTCGGTGACCTATCCGGGCTGGAACATCGACGACATCGAGATCTGGGGCCTGGTGCCGCAGTCGTGCCCGCCGGTCACGCCCGGTGACACGAATTTCGATGGCGACTTCAACGGCCTGGACGTGCAGGTTGAGTCGGCGTCGCTGGCCGACCCGTTCACGGTGACAACCGCCCAGATGTGCGCGTCGGACGTGAACCAGGACAACCAGCTCAACGCGCTCGACTCGGCCGCGCTGGTGCAGTTGCTGCTGACAGCGCCATAAACGGCCCCGTCACGCAGAGCAGTCGAACCCCCGCAGCCCCGGTCCGCGCGATCCGGGGCTGCGTTCTTTTTCCCGCCACGATCCGCGGCGCCGGCCGCGGCTGGTGTCGCGCCGGCCGCGGTTCACCAGTAGATGTATCGCTGGAACAGCCCCCGCTGCCGCGCCGGCAGCGCCGCGACGTCCTTCACGACGAACCGGTTGTCGTCGACATCAACAATGATCTTTCCGGCCGGGCCGTAGTCGGTCGCCTGGCTGTGGTTCCAGCGCATCGTGAATTCGGCCGGGCCGCGGTCGGTATCGACCGCGAACAGCAGGAAACCGTGCTCCAGCCGCAGCTCGCGGATGGCGCAGATTTCGCGGACGTAGTAGCGCCGCCGCAGCGCCTGGCGCACCAGCCGCGCGGCGTCGGCGGGCCAGGCCGACAGGTCGCGGATCATGCCGATCTCGGCGTCGCGCCCGTCGGCGTCGGCGTGGCGCAGCGAGATGAATTCGTCGGCCCGGCGCACCGGGAAGGCCCACGCCGCGCTCACCCCCCCGTAAATGCGATCGCCGCTCACGGTCACATGCAGCGCGTCGTGGTTGCCGAGGTGAATCCGGGCCATGTCGGGCAGCAGCCAGAGCGGTGCGAAAGGCCGGCGGCTCGGTCGACTCGTCGACAGTCGGCGCGGCAGCGGCGCGGCGGGCGCGGGCGGCGCGGCCTCGACGGCCAGCCGATCGACGGTCGGGCGCACGGGTGAGCTGCGTCTGCATGCGGACCAGCCGCGCGTACGTGCCGTCCGCGGCCAGCAGCCGCTCGTGCGATCCCTCCTCGATCAGCCGCCCGCGGTCGAAGACGAGGATGCGATCGGCGTTTCGCAGCGTCGAAAGCCGGTGGGCGATGGCGATCGTCGTCCGGCCGCGCGCCAGGATGCGCAGCGCCTCCTGGATCGACTTTTCGCTCTCGGTATCCACGTTGCTGGTGGCCTCGTCGAGAATGAGGATGCGCGGATCGAAGAGCAGCGCGCGTGCGATCGAAATCCGCTGGCGCTCGCCGCCCGACAGCCCCGCGCCGCGCTCGCCCAGCGCCGTGTCATAACCGAACGGCAGCGCGATGATGAAGTCGTGGCAGTTGGCGGCGCGGGCGGCCTCGATGCCCTGCTCGGGGCTCGCCTCGGGCCGGCCGTAGACCAGGTTGTCCCACACGCTGCCGCGAAACAGGAACGGCTCCTGAAGCACCACGCCGATGTTGCGGCGCAGCGTGTGGCGCTCGAACTGTCGCACGTCCACGCCGTCGATCAGCACGCGCCCCTCGTCGACGTCGTAGAAGCGCGACACCAGGTTCACCAGCGTGGTCTTGCCCGAGCCGCTGCGGCCGACGACGCCCACCATTTCGCCCGGCGCGATCTCGAGGCTGACGCGCTCGATCACCGGCTGATGGCGGTCGTAGCCGAAGGTGACGTTGTCGAAGGTGATCCGCCCGGCGACCGATTCGACGGCGGCCGGCGCGTCGGCGTCGGCGACCTGCAGTGGCGTGTCGAGCAGCTCGAAGATGCGCTGGCTGGCGGTCATGAAGCTGGTCAGCCAGGTGGTCAGCCCGGCCAGGGTCGAGAGCGGGCTGTAGAACATCTGCAAATAGGCCAGAAAGGCCATCAGCGAGCCGAGCGTCATGCGGTCGCCGAGCACGTCCTTGCCGCCGACGAACCAGACGATCAGCCCGCCGAGCGAGAAGACCAGCTGCATGACCGCCGAGAAGGTGGTGGTGGCGTGCTCGACGCCGAGGCGCGAGCGCTGCAGGTAGGTGCTGCTGGTGGCGAAGCGCTGCCCTTCGCGCTCCTCCTGGCCGAAGGCCTTGACCACGCGAATGCCCGAGAGCATGCCCGACAGCGCGCCGGCCTGCTTGCTGGCCGAGTCCCAGTAGCGGTAGTAGCGCGGATAGACGTTGCGCCAGAAGAACGCGCTGCCGGCCATCACCAGCGGCATCGGGATGAGCGTGTAGAGCGCCATCCGCGGGTTGAGCGTGAAGAGCATCACGCCGACCCCGACGAGTTGCAGCAGTTGCAACAGGAACCCGCCGGTCAGCTGCTGCACGAGGCCGTGCATCGCCTCGGTGTCGTGCGCCACGCGGTTGACCAGCACGCCGACCTGGTGGCGGTCGTAATAGCCGACCGACAGCTCGTGCAGCTTGGCGACCAGCCGCGCCCGCAGGTCGTAGGTCATCGAGGTGCCGACGCGGCTCGAGAGGCGACCCTTGAACTCGTTCACGAAGACCAGCAGCAGCCGCGTCGCCGCCAGGCCCACCACGATCAGCAGCAGCACGGCGATGCGACCGTCCAGACGGTCGGCGTGATCGAGGTGCAGCACGTGATCGACGAGGTACTGCTGCAGCTTGGGCGGCACCAGCTCGGCCGCGACGCCTAGCACCAGCAGCGCCAGCATTCCAACGGCCGCGCGGCGATAGGGCCGCACCAACTGCCAGACGCGACCGAGCACCGCGCCGCGGTCGATGCAGCGCGGACAGACGTCGCCCGCGAAGCGCAGCGCCATGCCGCAGTTCGCGCAGTGGCGCCGGTCGATCTCGTCGGCCGGGTCGATCGCCAGCGCGCCGCCGTCGCGCCGCTGCTCCAGCTTGCGGGCGGCGCGGGTGAACGGGTCGGCCAGCGCGTTCGAGTAGCGCACCAGGTCGACCCACACGCCCTCGATCCGCGCCTGGAGAAACCCCGACCCGACTGCCGCGATCGAGCGAAACGCCTCCGCGCCGGCGATCGCCAGGCGCCGGACGATCTGGGCCGGATCGGACTCGCGCAGCACGAACAGCGTGGTGTCGGTGACGGCCAGCCAGTGGCGCGCCGGCTCGCCGGACAGGTCGAGGTCCGAGCACAGCGCCAGCCGCACGTCGGCCGGCTGACTGTCCGTCGCGATCAGCGCCGCCAGGTGCGACGGCAGGGGCTCGCGCAGCATCGATCACTCCCGGATGGCTCGGCCGACCGTGGACGATTGCGGGCCGGGCGCACTTGGGGCAAGATAGTCGAACAACAGCCCTCGATGCGGAGCCGCCTCATGAGTCGCATCTTCTACGAAGTCACCGCGACCGTCAGCGACCGGGGAATCGCCGACGAGTGGGTGCGCTGGATGTGCGATGAGCATATCGACAAGGTGCTGGCGGCCGGCGCCGACCGGGCGCGACTGCTGAAGCTCGACGACCTGACCAACGTATTCCTGGTGCTGTACGAGTTTCCGAATCGCCAGGCGTTCGATCACTACCAGGCCACGCACGCCCCGGCCCTGCGCGCCGTCGGGGCCGCCAAGTTCGAGGCCGAGCAGGTCCGCTACGCGCGCCGCACCGGCGAAATCCTGCGCTGAGACCGCCGCGCGGCTGTGCGCCCGCCGCGTCAGGTCGCCAGCGCGGCCAGCACCGCCCGCAGATAGCGCCAGAATTTCTGCACCGACTTGATCGACACGTTCTCGTCCGGCGAATGGGGCATCTTGATGGTCGGGCCGAACGAGATCATGTCCATCCCGCCGACGCGCTCGCCAATCACGCCGCACTCCAGCCCGGCATGAATGGCCGTCACGATCGGCGCTTCGCCGAACTCCTTCTCATACGCGGCGCGGCAGACGGCCAGCAGCTTCGAGCCGGCGTTGGGCGCCCAGCCGGGATAGCCGTCGCCGGTCGACGGTTCGTACCCCGCCAGCCGCGCGGCCCCGCCCACCTGGTCAAGAATCGCCGTCAGGTGTGGCGCCGACGAGCTGCGCGACGACGCGACCAGCGTCACGCCGGCTTTGCCGCCCGCCGGTTCGACCGTGGCCACGGCGACGTTGTTCGAGGTTTCGACCAGCCCGGTGATGACGCGGCTGATGCCCAGCACGCCGTCGGGCAGGGCGGCGATCAGGTCGATTAGCCGGCGCGAGTCGGCGGCCGAGAGCGCCGGCGCGGCGCCCGCGTCGGCGACGGTGATGCGGACGTCGGGGTCGATGCCCGCCAGCAGTCGCTTCGCCTCGGCCAGCGACGCGGCCGCGGCGTCGCGCAACGCGGCCAGCGCGCCGCGCCACCAGCAGCGTGGCGCGGCACTCGCGCGGAATGGCGTTGTGCTTGTTGCCGCCCGAGAGCGTCACAATCCGCAGCGGCGCGGCACAGCGCGCGAGTGTGCGGGCCAGCAGCTTGTTGGCGTTGCCGCGACACAAGTGGATGTCCGCGCCGGAGTGACCGCCCTTCAGGCCGTCGACCACCAGCGTCACGCCCACCTCGTCCGCGCCGGCCGGCAGCAGCGGCAGCGAGGCCCGCAGCGTGGTCGTCCGCCCGCCGGCGCAGCCGATGTAGAGGATGTCGTCCTCCTCGGAATCGAGGTTGATGAGCCGCCGGGCGCGCAGCAGCTCGGGCGAGATGGCGGTCGCGCCGGTCAGGCCGGTCTCTTCGTCGATGGTGAAGAGCAGTTCGAGCGGCCCGTGGCGCACGGCCGGATCGGTGGCCACGGCCAGCATGGCGCAGACGCCGATGCCGTTGTCGGCGCCGAGGGTGGTGCCGGTGGCGCGGACCTCGTCGCCGACGATCCGCAGCTTCAGCGGGTCGCGGTCGAAGTCGAACGTCACGTCGGCGTTCTTCTCGCACACCATGTCGAGGTGCGATTGCAGCGCCAGCGGAGCGGCCGACTCGCAGCCCGGCGACGCCGGCACGTCGATCACGATGTTGCCGACGGCGTCGTCGCGGTGTTTCCAGCCCTTTTTCGCGGCAATCGCCAGCACCCACTGCCGCGCCTTGTCTTCCTGCTTGCTCGGCCGCGGCACGGCGGTCAGCTCAGCGAAGAAGTTCCAGACGCTGGCGGGGTCGAGTCCGTTGAGTACGTCGCGCGCGGTGGCGGCAGGCATGGTCCCTCTCCTGAATGTGACGGTGGGAATCTTCGCAGACCGCCGCGCCGCGTGCAACGCCGCGCGGGGCCGACGGTCGGCGCGTGATCGGCTATTCGTATCGCAGCGCCTCGATCGGATCGAGCCGGCTGGCGCGCCACGCCGGGTAGAACCCGAAGAAGACGCCCACCAGCAGCGAGAACAGCACGGCGACGAACAGCGACCAGGTCGTGACGACGCACTCCCAGCCGTTGGCGTTCAGCACCTGGGCCGCAATCAGCGCCAGCAGGACGCCGACCACGCCGCCCGAGCAGCAGAGCAGGACCGCCTCGATCAGGAACTGCCCCAGGATGCGCGCCCCGTCGGCCCCGATCGCCATCCGCAGCCCGATCTCGCGCGTCCGCTCGGTCACCGAAACCAGCATGATGTTCATGATGCCCACGCCGCCCACGACCAGCGAGATCGAGGCGATCGCCAGCAGCAGGTTGCTGAAGATGCGCGTGGTGGCTTCCTTGGCCTCGGCGTTTTCGGCCAGGTCGAAGATGCGAAAATCGTCGGGGTCGTCCTTGCCGAGCCGGTGGCGCTCGCGGAGAAACTGGCGCACCTGCTCGCGCACGACCGGCATGGGCACGCCCGCGCGGGCGGCCGCCAGCAGCGTCGCCGAGCGCTCCTGCCCGGCGACCTTGGTCTGAAAGGTGCGGAACGGAAAGACCATGCAGTCGTCGTAATCGCGCCCGTCGGAGCTGCGCCCCTTGGCGGCCAGTCGCCCGATGATCTTGAACGGCACGCGATTCACCCGGATGGTCTCGCCGACCGGATCGACCGAGCCGAACAGCTCGCGGGCCGCCGTCTGACCGATGCAGCAGACCTTGGCGAGCGTGGCGTTGTCGTCCTCGTTGAAGGGCCGCCCGAGGTCGCACTGCCAGCGGCGGATGTCGAAAAACGTCGGGAAGACGCCGATGACCGACGTCTGATAGTTCGCGTAGGACGAGGCGACCTGCATGGTGATGCGGTTGGACGGCGTCGCGGCCCGGACGTAGCTGCACTGCTGCATGATCATGACGGCGTCGTCGGTGGTCATGGTCGCCGAGACGCCGGCGCCGGCCTGCACCCCCTGCCGCTGGATGCCCCACGAGCCGATGAACATCCAGTCGTCGCCCATCGCGGCGATCTCGCGCTCGACGCTCAGCCGGCTGCCCTCGCCGACGGCCACCATGGTGATGACCGACGCGATGCCGATGACGATGCCCAGTGTCGCCAGCGAAGTGCGGACGCGATTCTTACCCAGGCTCGCGGTCGCCTCGGCCAGCGTCGCCGCCAGGCGCGTCAGCGTGCCGCCGCGCCGCACGCGACGGGATGCCGCACCCGCAGTGCGCTGCGCGCCCGGCGCCCAGGCCGCGCTGGCCGCCGCGCCGGCGCCGTCGCTCGATGCTTCGAACGCGCGCGGTCCGCTTTCGTGCATCGCCATCTCAGTAGCTCCAGCCCTGCCGGCGCAGGTGGACGTGCGGCGACGCCGAACCGTTGCCGTCGCCGTCGATCACCTCGCCGATCAGCACCTCATGATCGCCCGCCGAAACGCGCCCGCTCAGCCGGCACGAGAGCCCGGCGATGCGATCGGCCAGCGCCGCGCCGCCCGGCGCCGCGCTGGTCGCCAGGCCGGCAAAGGCATTCTCCTCGAGCGAAAAGCCGCGCCCGAAATGACGGAACAGCGCTATCGGCTCGGCCGGCAGCACGTTCACATAGAACGCCCCGGAGGCCTCGATCAGCCCCAGAATTGGCCGGCCACGCTTGATCGCGACGCTGACGGCCGGCGGATCAAACCCGGCCTGCTGCACCCACGAGGCGAGCATGCCGGTCTCGCGGCCGCCGTGCCGTGCCGTGACGACGAACACGCCGCTGGCGATCCGCCCCAGCGCAACGCCGATTCGATCCTTGATCTCCGGACTCATGCCGACAGCCCCGGGCGACCCTTCTGACAACATGGTAGAGCCTTCGGCGGCCGATCGCCAATCGCCGGCGTGGCGGCCGGGCGCGGACGATCGGATAATCCGGCTCACCATGCTGCCAGCCGCCGAGCCCGCCGCAACGTCCGCGAACCTGCGCGAGCGCCGCGCCCTCGGGCCGGTGCTGTCGGTCATGCTCGCGGCGCTGGTGGTGCGCGTGCCGCTGGTGTTGCAGCCGGCCTGCATTGATCGCAACGGCGTGCAGTTCGTCGAGTATGCCCGGCGGATGGACGCCGACGCCGCCGGCGCGATGCGCGTCACGACCCGCCAGCCGGCGTTCGCAGCGGCGCTGCTGGTGGCGCACCGCTGGCTTTCGCCGCTGCTGGGCGGCGCGGCGCCCGAATCCTGGCAGCGCTGCGGTGAGCTGCTGGCGCTGCTGGCGGGTGTGCTGGCGTGCGGCGCGGTCTTCTGCCTGGCGCGGCGGGCCTTCGACGCACGGACGGCCACGCTGGCGGCGATCCTGGTCCTCTTCTGGCCGCAAGGGGCGGAGACCTCGGCCCAGGTGCTGTCCGACATGCCGCACCTGGCGGCACACCTCGCGCGCTGCTGACGCTGCACGCCGCGGCGACGACCGCGCCTGGCGCCACGCAGTGCCGGGGCGCTCATCGGGCTGGCCTATCTCGTCAAGCAGGAAGCGCTCGGACTGCTGCTGGCGGCCGGCGCGGCGCAGTGGCGACTGCCCGGCGTGCCGGCGCGACGACGCGTGGTGCAGATCGCCGCGCTGGGCGCGTGCTTCGGCGGCGTGGTCGCGCCGCACTCGCTGCTGGTCGGGCGGCTGATGCCGAACAAGAGCCCGGCCGACCTGCAAGCGGTCAGCCGGCGACCGGCCGAGGCAACGCAGCCGCCGGCGCTCGCGTACGCCGTCCCCGGCTGGCAGGCGCCGCTGAAGCTGATCGAGGAGTGGGCCCGCAGCGGACGCTACGTCGTCGCCGGGTTCTGCCTGGTCGCGTGGCTGACCCGCGCCGCGCCGCGCGGCGAGCCGGTCGCGACGCGCCTGGTGGCGCTGGCGGTGCTCATGCACGCATTGCTCTTTCAGCTTCGGGCGAGCGTCTACGGAGAAATTAGCTCCCGCTACGCCATCGTTCCGGCGGCGCTCTTGATGCCGTGGGCGGCGGCCGGCTGGCGGCTGCTGCTCGACCTGGGGCGGAAGCACATCGCCGCATGGGGACCGATGGCGCGGCGGCTGGCGATCGCGACGATCTATCTCGCACCCGTCGCGCCGCTGGTCGCCTACGTCGCACGGCCGGTCAACCACGGCAAGGACCACCTGCGCCGCGCCGGGCAGTGGCTTCGTCACAACGGAGCCGCCACCGAGACCGTGCTCGCTCACGAACACCAGGAGCAGATTCTCTTCTACGCCGGCCACATCGCGCCCGACGACGCGTGGATTCGCTGCCGCCGCGGCGACGACGCCGACGCGCTGCATTCGCTGATCGCCCGCACGCGGCCCGCCTGGCTGATCGACGCCGAACAGACGCACGCCGGCGAGCTCGACGAGCGCGACCACTTCGCGCGGCTGAATCGCCTGCCGGAGCTGCGGCCGGAATTCGTGACCGGCCCGGCCGGCCAGCGAGTCTTCGTCTGGCGGGTGGCGTTGCCGGAGACGTCGCGGTCGGCGATGCCCGGCAATCGCGCCGCGCCGCCGGAGCCGCCAACGGGCCAACCGCCATGAGCCTGCGAGCCATCCTGACATCGCCGATTCGTTCGCGCCGCGCCTGGCTCGTGGTGGCGCTGCTCGCGCTGGGATACGTCGCAGTCGATTTCGTCACCTTCCAGCGGGCCATGGTGCAGCGCAAGCCGACGCTGAAACGCTGGCTGCCCTATGCCGCCGAGCTCGGTTCGGCCGACGACCTCTACGAGCGACACCCCGACTATCTCTATCCGCCGTTTTTCCTGGTGATGCTGCGGCCGCTGACCTGGCTGTCGCCCGCGGGCGCGGCGGCAATGTGGCAACTGGCCAAGTATGCCGCCGCGGGGCTGCTGTTTGCCGCGACGTTCAATCTGCTGCGGCGGACGCGGCCGGTCTCGGCGCTGGTGACGGGCCTGACGCTGCTCTTGGCGATTCGATTCGTTCACTCGGACCTGCGGCACGGCAACGTGAACCTGTTTCTGGCGGCGCTGGTGACCGGCGCGGCGTGGCTGATGGCTCGCAATCGCCGCGCGCTGGCGGGCGCGGCGGTCGCGGCGGCGGCGGCGGTCAAGGTCTCGCCCGCGATCTGGCTGCTGCTGCTGCTTTATCAGCGACAGTGGCGCGCGCTCGCGGGGGCGGCCGTCGGCCTGGCACTCCTGCTCGAAGTCGTGCCGCTGTTCGTGCTGCCGGCCGAAAGCAACCACCGGCTGCTGCGGTCGTGGTATCGGCACGTGGTGGCGGGCTACGTGGCGCGCGGCCAGATCGATCCTGACGGCGATGAACCAGTCGCTGGTCGCCGTGACGCGCCGCTGGCTGGGCGCGCCCCGACGAGCCTCGTGCCGCGCTGCCCCCGCCCGGCTGAGCGAGCCGGCACTGCGTATAGCTGCAACGTGTGCTGGCCGCGGCGCTGCTGCTGACGACCGGCTGGACGTGTCGCGAGACGTGGGCGCGGCGCGGCGCGTTCGAGGCGCATGCGGCGCGCCGGCTGGCGCTCGACTGGGCGCTGCTCGCGCCGCCGGCGCTGGCGCTGTCGGGCTACACCTGGACGGGTCACTTCTGTCTGCTGGTGCTGCCGCTGGCGCTCCTGGTCGACGAGGCCGCGGGCAGTCACAGCGCCGCGCCTGGCGCGCGGCTGGTGGCCCGCGCGGCGCTGGTCGCGGCTGCGCTGATCTTCGTGGGCATTACCGACGCCATCGGCGACGCGCGGCGCGAGCAGGCCGCCGCGTGGGGCCTGCCGCTGGTCGGCGCGCTGGGAATCTGGCTCGGCCTTCTGGCGGTGCGGCGCGGCTGCGGTCGGGCGAAGGCGCCGCAAGCGCGGAATCAGTGACCGGAGGAGCTGAGTCCACGCGCGTCGGCCCCGCGTGCCCGGTCGAACCACGATCCGCCGCACGCGTATGACTGAGGAACGGAAACGCACGATGCAGCTCGTCTCACCGAGAAAATGGCCGCAGGTCTTGCTCGCCTATGCCGCCGGCGGAGCGCTGGTCGGCGCGTCGATTCCGCTGCTGCGGAGCGGCGCCGTGCGGGCTGGGATGCGAGCGGGAATCGGGCCGTTCGCCGCGGTGAATCTGCTGTTGCCGTTGCTGGCGGCCGTGCTGGCGGCATGCTACCCGCGACTGTGGACTGCCTGGGCGGGCGCGATCGTCGCGACGCTGGCGTGCAACGCGGCGCGAATCATGGTTGTCGAGCCGCGCGTCTGGCTCTGGAGCGTGGCGCTCGCCAAGACGTACGTTCACCCCGTGATGGCCGCCGCCTGGGTCGGCTACGGCATGGTCGGCTCGATCGTGGCCGTCGCGGTACGGCCGTGGCGATCGGTCGGTCGACCGGACCCGGCGCACTACTGCGGTTGCGGATATGCGCGGGCCGGGGCCGCCGGGCCGCGCTGCCCGGAATGCGGGGCACCGTGGAAACAGTAGGTGCCGGCCTGAGGCGGGTCTGATTTTTTGCCGCGCCGCAGCTTGAAAACAAGAATCATCCAAGATATAGTTACTCCCTTCGCCTGGCCGCGGGCCGCGAACGGGCGAAGCTCAATTCGATTCGGGATCGCACAACTGATTCGCGGTGCGCCGGTTTCGCGGGTGCGCTTCGATTCATCGCAACGCACCCGACGGCTACGGACCGGCACACACTTTTCTCATTTTCGCGTGGCCGCGGCCGCCGTGTCGCTCGTCTCTGGAGAGAACCTCGATTCCCATTTCACTTACAGGAGCAAACTGATGACTTGTGCACATGCCCTCTCCCGCCAGACGCTCTGGGTTACACTGGTCTCACTGCTTGCCACGGTCCCAGCGCTGGGCCAGGGCAGCGATGCCTGTTCGACGGCCCAGCCGATCTCGGGCAGCGGCACCTTCGTCTTCAACACCCTGGGCGCCACCACCGGACCCGAGGGCCAATCCAACCAGAACTGCACCTTCGCCGGCTCCTCGAACATCTTGAAAGACGTGTGGTTCTGCTGGACGGCCGACTGCGACGGCCTGGCGCTCATTTCCACCTGCGGCCAGACCACAATGGACACGAAGATCGCCTTCTATGTCGGCTGCGTCTGTCCGACGCCGCCGCCGACGCCGCCGGCGCTGTGCTGCAACGACGACGGCTGCGGCGTGCAAACCGTCATCTCGTGCGAAGTGCAGTGTGGCCACCAATATCTCATCCAGCTCGGCAGCAAGCCCGGAACGCTGCCCGGCAGCGGCACGTTCACGATCAACTGCTCCGGAACGCCCTGCCCAGATCAATGCCATCCCAATACGAGCGGCACCGGCTGCACCGGTCCGTGCACCCAGCCGGTGGGCGGCGAGTGCGTCCCGGTTGAGATCACCCGCAACTGCCAGGGCGAGTACATCGTCACCGACTGCGACTGCCAGAACGGTGGCATGTGTCATGTGCAGCTTGGGCCCAACGGGCCGGAGTGCGTCCTCAACTGCCCGATGCCCCAGCAGGTCTGTCAACCGCAGGTCTATGCCAAGATCGACGGCAGCATCGTCTACCGCTGCTTCTGTACCCTGCCGTTTTCCGTCTCCTGCGGCCCGCAGTCGGTGTGCGACGTGCAGCACCCCGGCACCTGCTTCCCCGCCTGCGTGGGCGACTGCCCGCCCGGGCAGGTCTGCGTGCCGATCGAGCTGCGCGAGTTCCCGGTGGGCTCGGGCAACTTCACCATCTCGCAATGCGAATGCGCGCCGCTCAACGCGCTGCCCTGCCGACCCATCGTTGTGGGCGGCATCGTGCAGTGCTGCGGCACCTGTCCGACCAGCAATCCGTGCAAGGTCCGCCGCACGCTCGAACTGCCCACGCCGGCCGGGCTGGGGGCGCGGTATCGCTGCGAATGCCGGTGCATCCAGCCGCCAGCCAACATGCTCGACTGGTGGCCGATGGACGACAATCCGGCCGTCTTCCCGATCAATGACATCGCCGGCATCTTAAACCATGGCACGCCCAACGCCGGCGTGTCGCCGGCGCCGCTGTCCGTGTCGTGCGTCGGTGGGGCGCTGTTCTTCAACGGTACCTCCGGCATTCTGACGGTGCCGAATCTGCCCGGCTCGGGCGACATCAATTTCGGCGGCGGCGACTTCACGCTCGAAGGCTGGATTCAGAACGACTTCGGCCAGGTGGGGACGTTTGTCATTCTCGACAAGCGCGTCGTCTCGGGCGCCGGTTACATCGGTTACCACATGTTTGTGCAGAACGGCAAGCTCGGATTCTCGTTCGGCAGCGGTGGAGCGGCCACGGGCAACTTCGTCTGGACGACCGGCCCGACGCTAACCGACGGGCAGTGTCACCACGTCGCCGCTGTCGTCGATCGCGGCGCTATCAACATCATTCAGCTCTGGGTGGATGGAACGTCCACGCTGTTCACAAACTCGAGCGTGACCGGCAGCGTGACCAACACGGCCGCTCTGCGGTTTGGAACGCGCTCGATCGGATTCAGCCCGCCTGATTTCTGGCACGGCGCGCTGGATGAATGGGAGTTCTTCGCCCGCGCCCTGGCCGGCACTGAGATCCAGGCGCTCTACAGCGCCCGCTCCCTGGGCGGCAAGTGTCGCGAAACGTGCTACGCCCCGCGCGTCAACTTCTGCGCCAATCACACCGTCCGCAATTTCTGCTTCCAAGTCTGCAACTACACCAGCGCGCCGTACAGCTACGACTGGAACCTCTCCGGCCCGATCGGCGGGCTCGGCTGCCAAAACGTCGGCTCAATCACGTTCACGCCCTCGTCCGGCACCACCGGCGTCATCCTGCCCGGGCAGTGCAAGAGCGTGTGCGTCAACATGAGCCGGCCGTCCGCCCTGCCCATCCCCCCGCCGTTCCTGATGGGCTGCTACCAGCTCATGGTGACCAACACCACCACCGCCAACACCTTCAGCTGCACCGGCAAGATTACTGCCACGAAGTACTGGTGCGTGCAGTGTCTGCCCGGCTGGGCGATCGCGGCGGTGAAGGTCGGCACGACCCGGCACTTCGCTCTGACCGTCTTCAACCAAGGCGACCCGGCGGGCGTGCTCAACTATCGCCTGCGACCCGTGCACCCGGAGGACGACTCCACCGAGACGCGCGTCCTGAGCCTCAACGGCCTGCCGCCCGGCACGCGCTACATTGGCAACCTCTCCGTGCCGCCCGGCGGCAGCGGCATGATTCCGATTGACGTGACCGTCAACGAGGCCGAGTCGTTCTCGCCCGTGGAGATTCTCGTCGAGTACGACGCCGACGGCGACGGCGAGACCGACGGCGCCGATCGCATCGCCATCCAGACGCTGGTGCCCTGCCAGGATGGTCAGCCCGGCGACATGAATGACGACACCGCGATCGACACGGCGGACCTCGTGCTCTTCGTCGACGCCCTCGTCGGCATGCCCGCCGATCCCTATCACCTCGTTCTGGCCGACCTGAACTGCGACGGCGCCGCCAACGGCGCCGACGCGCAGCCGTTCGTCAACGCGCTGCTGGCCGGCCCATAGTTCAAGGGCAGCGGGCCGCGAAACCGCGCTTGGCCCGTGCCGCGAGTATGAACCACACGCAGTCCGCCGGCCGTGCGCCGGCGGACTTTTTTTGTCGCGCGCCGCCGGATGGACGGGGCCGGTCGCGTTGGCTAACGTCGGCCCGGCGGAAGCGGCGGTGCGGCCGCCAGCGAGGTGAACATGGGGCCGTGGATTCGAACGATCGGGCTGCTGGTGGCGAGCAACGTCTTCATGACCGGCGCCTGGTACGGGCACCTGAAGTACAAGAGCCAGATGTTGTGGAAGGTCGTGCTGGTGAGCTGGGCGATCGCCTTTTTCGAGTACTGCCTGCAGGTGCCGGCGAATCGCTGGGCGCACCGCGACGGCATTCCCGCGGCGACGCTGAAGGTGCTGCAGGAGGCGATCACGATGCTCGTCTTCGCGGCGTTCGCGCTGCTCTATCTGCGCGAAACCCCGCGCTGGAACCAGTGGCTGGCGTTCGGGCTGGTGATCGCCGCGGTGGCGCTGGCGTCGTGGCCCTTCCAATCGGCGACGAACCGTCCGCCGGCCTGATCGCGCGCAAGGAAAAGGGCGATCGCCACGGCGCAGACCGCGACGATCGCCCGAATGTACAATTGCACTGCCGAGCGGCGGACTAGAGCCCGAAGCCAGTCAGCAGGCTGACGATCTGCGTGCAGATCTGGGAAATGATGCTGGCGATGGACGAGCCGAAGAACGGCACACTGGTCAGGGCCGTTGTCAGGCTCGAACACACCTGAGTGACGATGGCGCTAATCATATTAACTCCCATTACGGACCGAGAAAGACCGGCTTGCCCGGGACCGTCCCGGACGAGTTGCCGCGAACCCGAGCGACTCACCCTGCGGTCCGCGATGACTCACATCGCGCGACGATCGGACTTCAGTCCGCGGGTTCGCCGTCGTGGGCGGGTGCTTCCATTGCGGCACCCTGTACTCTATGATTGAATCGGCGTTTCGCCAAGCGGCCCTGCTGTCCGCTGCACGAATCAGTTGCATCATTATGAGACGCAAACACTTACAATCTCGTGCGGAAACTCGGTTGAGACCGTGCGCGTCCTGGTGACCGGCGGCGCCGGGTATGTCGGCAGCCACGTCGTGCGGGCCTTGCTGGCCGCCGAGCACGTCGTCGATGTGCTCGACAATCTCAGCACCGGCCACGTCCGCGCGGTGGCGCGCGGCGCGCGGCTGTTCGTCGGCGAGCTCTCCGACCGCACCCTGCTCGCCGAATTGTTCGCGCGCGGCGCCTATGACGCCGTGCTGCACTTTGCCGCATCGATCGAGGTCGGCGAATCGGTCAGCGATCCGCTGAAGTACTACGACAACAACGTGGCGAACACCATCGGGCTGCTGCGCGCCATGCAGGCGGCGCAGGTGCGCCGCTGCGTCTTCAGCTCGACGTGCGCCACCTACGGCGTTCCGCCGACGATTCCGATCGCGGAATCCGCGCCGCAGCAGCCCGCCAGCCCCTATGCCCGCGCCAAGCTGGCGATTGAGTGGGCGCTGGCCGACTCGGCCGCCGCGTGGGGACTGGGCTACGTCGCGCTGCGCTACTTCAACGCCGCCGGCGCCGCCGCCGACGGCACGATCGGCGAAGACCACGACCCCGAGACGCACCTGATTCCAAACGTGCTGAAGGTCGCGCTCGGGCAGCGGCCGGCCGTCACGCTCTTCGGAACCGACTACCCCACGCCCGACGGCACGGCGATCCGCGACTACGTGCATGTCGAAGACCTGGCCGCCGCGCACGCCGGCGCGCTGGAAGCGCTGCAGCCTGGCCAGGCCCGCCGCTACAACTGCGGCACCGGCCGCGGGGCCAGCGTGCGCGAAGTGATCGCCGCCGCACGGCGGATCACGGGCCATGCGCTGCCATGCGACGAGCGTGCGCGCCGTGCGGGCGACGTGCCGGTCCTGTGCGCCGACGCCACGCTGATCCGGCGGGAGCTGGGCTGGACGCCGCGCTATCCGGACCTCGATCCGATCATCGCCAGCGCCTGGGCGTGGCACCGCAGCCATCCGCACGGCTTCGGCGACCGGCCCGGGGCGGCGTCGGGCGAGAAAGCCGCGGGTTGACGGGCCCGGCCGGCATGACACGGAAAGGCCGGTCAGGCCGGCCGGCGCGGCGATTCGGCTTGCGAGCCAACGGCGATCAATCTATAGTGTCTGGGTGAGGGGGGACGATTCACACGCCCGACCGGCTCGGAGAAATACCATGATGCGCTCGCGGTTCAAGGTGGTGCTGCTGGCCTGGCCGTTGCTGGCGCTGGTGGCCGGCACGTCGCCCGCGCTGGGACAGAATCTCGGTGGCGGCGGCGGCGCTGCCTTGGCGGCGGCGGCGGAGATCGCGGCAACAACACCGGCGGAAACGAGAAGGCCGAGATCGTCGCCTATCGTCCGGCCAAGGAGGGCGGCGACGCAGTCGTCGGCACGCTCTCGGTGAAGACGGAATCGGGCAAGCGGCTGTCGCTCGACGTTCGCACGAAGGAAAACCTCACCATCTCGGTCGGCAATCACAACATCACGGCCGAGGAATATGAGAAGGTGCTGCTGCCGGGGCTGATGGCGACGGTCGGCTGGACCGTCTCCAAGTCGGGCACGCGCACGACGCACGTGCTGTCGTCGATGTCACTGGACGCGATCGACGTCGAGGGCAACATCCGCGGCGTCTCGGAGGACGAGTCGGACGTGCTGTCGGTCTTCGGCAAGCCGGCCAACAACCAGGATTGGCCCGCCATGAAGCGCCCCACCCCGCCGCCGCGCGAGTCGAAGAAACCGCCGCGACCGGGCGGCGGTTCCGGCGACAGCGGTCGTTCGCACAAGCCGCCCAAGGCCCCGCCGCCGCCGCGCCCCAAGCAGGTCGCCAACAAGGCGCTGCGGCTGAAGTTTCTCGAAGGCGTCTCGACGCTCACCGACAGCGGCAACACGGCGCTGGCCGTCGCCGACCTGCGCGAATACAAGGGGTCCGGCATCAGCGCAAAAATCGTCTACGGCAAGCGGCTGAGCCTGATCGTCAGCGCCCAGATGCAGGGCGAGCGGCAGGAGTCGTCCGGCGACGCTACCGCCAAGGGCGGCGGCGAGGGGCGGCAATAGCCTGCGGCCCGATCGCGCCGCAGCGCCGCGTCCATTTCACTTGACCACGGTCTCGCTGCCCGGCGTCAGCAGCCCGCCGCAGGCCTGCACGATGGCGCCGTCGGTGGCGCGCTGCACGAAGACCGCCACGCCGAGGTTTTCAATCCTCCAGCCGGGCTCGATCTTGACGCCGTGCCCCATGGGCATGATGTCTACGTCCGGCGGCAGCGTGTGCGGCAGCCCCATGTGGCGGACGACGCACGGCTGTTTCAGCGTCTTGCCCTTGTTTTCGCCGCCGGTGACGGTCGTCAGGCAGTGGTTCTCGAACACGATGAAGTAGATCTCGCACGTGTCGCGGCGCGTCAGCACGCGCGAGCGGTCGGCGTCGGCGAAGATCTGCAGCGCGCCGCCCGCGGGCGCCAGCTCAACCAGGATCGACAGGTTGATCGCCGGCGGTCGCAGGTTCACCCGGTCAATCAGCTTCAGCAGCTCTGCGCCGCGCTGGTTCCGGCTGCTGCCGTTGAGCGCGATCTGCGGCGTGTAGGGCCCTTCCGAGCCGGCGCGATAGGCAATCACCCGGTGCCGCGCCGCGAACAGGTCCTGGGCGAAGGTGTCGGTCCAGCCCAGGTTCGGCCAGTAGCTGACGTGCAGCGCCAGCGGGACCACCTTCTCCAGCCCGTAGCCCTGCTCGGGCAAGGCCGAGATCGCCGCATCGGCCGGCGGACAACTGTTGCACTCCTGCGAGGTATAGAGCTCGAGCAGCGCCACCTGGTGCTTGGTGCTCGCAAAGCGCCACTGGCGCGTTCCGGGAACCGGTCCGGCCTGGAGCTTGACGGGTTTGGAGGTCGTGCCGGCGGGCGGGGCGTCGGCGGCGCCGCCGCAGGCCGCGGTGGCGAGCAGTCCCGCGATCAGCATTTTGCAGAACCCGCACTGCCCCAGCATCCGATGTGTCGGTGTCATCGTGGCGACGTCTCCTGCCCCGGTGGGGACACGCAGACCCGGTGCTCATCCGGCAGGCACCGTTCAGCCGGTCGGCGAACCGCCGGCCGCGGCCATTGTACTGCCGTCGCAGACGCCGCGTAGCCGGGTCGCGGCGGGCCGCTGGCGACCCTGCGGCGGACCGGTTCGAATGGCCGATTACGTGGCTCGGCCGGGTTGCAATCGGCGAGTGATCCGATAATCTCCCCCGGTCGGCTTTCATGCGGTCGGGCGCCGGATTGGCCCCGATCTGCGTCGGGTTGGCGCGGGCCGATGCGGACAGCACAGACGCGGGACGCTTTCCTTGCACAGGCGTAGCGTGCGGCAGACGGTGTGGGCGGCGGCGGCGCTGACAGCGCTGGCAACCACGCGTCCGGTCGCGGCACAGCTGAGCCTGCAAACCGGCGGCGAGTCGAGCAGCTACCTGCAGCAGCAGCGGCAGATCGAGCAGGAAAACCGCCGCAAGCTCGAAGGCACGCTGCCGGCGACGCAGAAGGTCCGAGTGGACTGGGGCGGCTGGTTCGACTGGTATTACTTCAACTTTGACGACGGCGTCCGCGAGCGGACGCAGCGGACGTATGACGTGCGGCTGTTCGCCCACGTGACGGCCGACGAAGGCATTCACGACGGCTACGCCCGCATGCGCCTGGGCTGGGTCGACTGGAACTCGGGCGACGCCTACAACTCGAACGATGACGACTTCATCGGCCCGAACCTGGAGCGCGGCTGGTACCAGTTCGATATCACGCACGCGCTGCGGAAATATGGCGGGGTCGATTCGCCGGTGTCGCTCAAGCTGAAGCTGGGGCGCGACTTTGTTCAGACCGGCTCGGCGTATGCCATTGCGATGCCGCTCGACCACGTGCAGTTGCAGGCCGAGTACGCCGGATTCGAGACGACGGCGCTGATCGGCCGCACGCCGGGCAGCACGCCGAACATCGATCGCTCCTACCCCGTGGCGTCGGAGAGCAACCGCGTATTCTGGATTTTCGAGGAGCGCTACAAGGGCTTTGCGCGGCACGAGCCGTTCGTCTATTACGCGCGGCAGTCGGACCACACGCGCGAAGACCCGATCGACCTGCTTCAGAACTACGACTACGACTCGGAGTACATCGGCTTCGGGTCGACCGGCGAAATGGTCCGCAACCTGAAGTACAACACCGAGTGGGTCATCGAGCGCGGCGACAGCTACGGTGACCGCAAGTTCCTGCACCGCGACGAGGTCAAGGCCTGGGCCTTCGACCAGGAGCTGGAGTATCTCTTCAGCCACCGAACCAAGCCGCGGGCCTCGCTCGAATACATGTTCGCCAGCGGCGACTCGGACCGCGTCTTCACCCCCACCAACGCCGAGGGGGGCAATCGCAACGACCACGTCGACCGCAGCTTCATCGGCTTCGGCTTCCGCGACACCGGGCTCGCGCTGGCGCCGCGGCTGAGCAACATCCACATCTGGCGCGCCGGGGCGTCGTTCGTCCCGGTGCCCGAGGTCGAGCGCCTGAAGAATCTCGAGCTGGGCACCAACTGGTTCCTCTACTGGAAGCACAAGGAAACCGCTGCCATCAGCGACCCCACCGCGAACGAGACCAGCGGCTACCTCGGCTGGGAGATGGACTACTACGCCAACTATCGCATCACCAACGATCTGTCCCTCACGTTCCGCCTGGGCGAGTTCTTCCCCGGCGAGGCCTACTCGGAAACCGATCCGCGTTACTTCTTCCTGGCGGGGTTGACATGGTCGTTCTAGGAACCCGATGGCGGCGACTGACCCGCAGCCGGGCGATGCCGGTCCTGATCGCATGCGCGGCGGGCATGGCGCTGTCGGGCTGCGCGGTGCGGCGGACGGTCGAGGTGCAGGGCAACCCGGACCAGATGTCCGACGTCGAGTTCCAGGCCTACGTCGCCGAGGCGCCGCTGGTGACGGTGGCCGAGGCCTATCGCGCCATGCTCATCCTGGCCGACGGTCAGGACACCTGCAAAACGTTTGAAGAGCGCAAAGCGCGGCTCGAGTCGCGCGGCATCGCGCGGGCGGCGTGGCGGCTGGAGCCGGACCAGGTGCTCGACCGCGGCTCGCTGGCCTACATGGTCATGCGCATCTGCACCATCAAGGGCGGCGTGAACTCGATCACCCTTGGGGCGCTCGGGCTGGGCGATCGGCGCTATGCGCTGCGCGAGCTGGTCTATCGCGACATGCTGGCCGACGGCGTCGATTACGAAGTCATCCGCGGCGGCGAGCTGGTCGCCGTGATGGGCAAGGCCGATCGCTACATGCAGCAGGAACACGTCTACGACACCACGCCGATGCAGCTGCCGCCCGAACCCAAGCCGGGCGAGACGCCGAGCTGGGCCACCACGTCGCAGCCGGCCGGCAGCTGACGCGATTTGTCTCCGTCGCGCCGCGGCATTCCACACGCCCGGCACAAAAACAGCCGGGCGGACCGGCCGAGCGCTGCCGCCCAGCCGATCCGCCCGGATTCGTCTCGCGCGGCGTCGCCGCCTAGAGCTTCAGCCCCGAGCCGTCCATGCCCAGCTCGTGCACCAGGAACGACCAGCGATCGGTGTGCTCCTCGATGATCTTGCTGGTCGGCTTGCCGGCGCCGTGGCCGGCGCGGGTCTCGATGCGAATCAGGATCGGCGCATCGCCGGCCTGGGCGGCCTGCAGGGTGGCGGCATACTTGAAGCTGTGCGACGGCACGACGCGGTCGTCATGGTCGGCGGTGATGACCAGCGTGGGCGGATAGTGCGTGCCCGACTTGATGTTGTGCAGCGGGCTGTACTTGTAGAGCGTCTTGAAATAGGCCGGATCGTCGGAGCTGCCGTAGTCGGCGGTCCAGGCCCAGCCGATGGTGAACTTGTTGAACCGCAGCATATCCATGACGCCGACCATCGGAATGCAGGCGGCATAGAGGTCCGGCCGCTGGGTCTCGCAGGCGCCGACCAGCAGGCCGCCGTTGCTGCCCCCGGCGATCGCCAGCTTCCGGTTGTTGGTGTACTTGTTGCCGATGAGCCACTCACCGGCGGCGATGAAGTCGTCGAAGACGTTCTGCTTCTTGTGGAGGCGGCCGTTCTCGTGCCACTCCTTGCCATACTCGCCGCCGCCGCGGAGGTTGGGCATGGCATAGACGCCGCCCATTTCCATCCAGACGATGTTGGTGACGTTGAAGGTGGGGGTGAGCGAGATGTTGAACCCACCGTAGCCGTAGAGGAACGTGGGGTTCTTGCCGTCGAGCTTCAGCCCCTTCTTGTGGCATAGGAACATGGGCACCTGCGTGCCGTCCTTGCTGCTGTAGAAGACCTGCTTGACCTCGTAGTCATCGGGGTTGAAGTCGACTTTGGGCTGCTTGAAGACGGTGCTCTGGCCGGTCTTCATGTCGTAGCGATAGATGGTGGTCGGCGTGGCGAAGCTGGTGTAGGAGTAGAAGGTCTCGGTGTCGCGGCGCTTGCCGCCGAAGCCGGCCGCCGTGCCGATGCCCGGCAGCGCCACGTCGCGGACGTGCTTGCCGGACAGATCGAACATGCTCACCTTCGAGTGGGCGTCGGAGAGGTAGTCGGCGATGAACGTGTCGTTCACCAGGTTGACGCCCTGCAGCGTGTCCTTGGATTGCGGGATAAGTTCGTGCCAGCTGGCCTTGCCGGGCTTGCGGGTGTCGATGGCGACCACGCGGCCGCGCGGCGCGTCCAGGTCGGTGCGGAACCAGAAGACCGGCCCGTCGTTGCCGATGAAGTCGTACTCGGCCTCCCACTCGGTGAGCAGCTCGACGGTCTTGCCGTCGGCCGCGGCGAGGTCCTGGAAGTAGATCAGGTTCTTGCGCTCGGTGCCCTTGGTGATGGAGATGATGAGGTAGCGGCCATCCTCGGTGACGGCGCCGCCGAAGCCCCACTCCTTCTGGTCCGGGCGATGATAGACCAGCGCGTCGTCGCTCTGCGGCGCGCCGAGCTTGTGGAAGTAGAGCTTCTGGAAGTAGTTCGCGTCCTCCATCTTCTTGCCCTTGGGCTCGTCGTAGCGGCTGTAGAAGAAGCCGGAGCCGTCCTTCTTCCACGAGGCGCCGGAGAACTTGATCCACTTCAGCACGTCGGGGGTGTCCTTGCCGGTGGCGACATCGCGAACCTTCCACTCGTTCCAGTCCGACCCGGCGGCGGCCAGGCCATAGGCCACGTGCTTGCCATCTTCGCTGACGGCCAGGCCGGCCAGCGCCACGGTGCCGTCGGCGGCGAGCGTGTTGGGGTCGAGCAGTTCGCGCGGCGAGCCGTCGAGCGCGTCGGCCGTGTAATAGACGCTCTGGTTCTGAAGCCCGGTGTTGCGCGACCAGAAGTAGTGGCCGCCTTCCTTGAACGGCAGACCGAAGCGCTCGAAGTTCCACAGCTTCGTCAGCCGCTGGCGGATCTTCTCGCGCTGCGGAATCTTGCCGAGAAATCCGAACGTGATCTTGTTCTCCGCGTCGACCCACGCCTTGGTCTGCGCCGAGTCGAGGTCTTCCAGCCAGCGGTAAGGATCGGCCACCTTGGTGCCGTGGTAGTCGTCCACCTGGTCGCCGCGCTGCGCGGCCGGATAGGCCAGCTTGCCGGCCAGGGGCGCGTCGGCCGCCCAGACCAGACCGGACACGCCGAGGATGACGGCGAAGATTGTGCGTTTCATGATGGAATGCTCCGCGGATGGAACTGGACGGCCAGAGAGTCGCGCGACGCCGCAGCGGCCCCGACCCCGATCGGCTCGAACCGGATATTGTCCATTCCGATGCAGCCGCTGACAAGCCCGCCGATTGACCCGGCCGGGGCAGCGCTTTAGCTTGGCGCAGTGGCTGGCACCCCCGACATCGACCGCCTTTCCACGCGCGACGGCTACGACCGCTGGGCGTCAATCTACGACGACGAGGACAACCCCCTCATCGCGCTCGAAGAGCCGCGCATCGACGCACTGCTCGGGCCGGTCCGCGGGCTGAGCGTGGCCGACCTCGGCTGCGGAACCGGGCGACATGCCGTGCGCCTGGCGGCGGCAGGCGCGGCCGTGACGGCGTTCGACTTTTCCGAGGGAATGCTGACCCGGGCCCGCGCCCGGCCGGGCGCGGCGGCGGTCACCTGGGTCGTGCATGACCTCGCACGGGCCGTCCCCCTGGCCGACCGCGCGGTCGACCGCGTCGTCTGCGGGCTGGTGCTCGATCACGTCGCCGACCTGGCGCACTTCTTCCGCGAGGCGCGGCGCATTTGCCGCACTGATGGCCGGATCGTCGTCTCGATTATGCACCCGGCGATGATGCTGCGCGGCGTGCAGGCGCGTTTCACCGACCCGGAGACCGGTCGCGAGACCCGTCCCGACAGCCAGCCGCACCAGGTATGCGACTATGTAGTCGCGGCGCTGGGCGCCGGGCTGCGGTTCGACCACCTGTCGGAACACGCGGTCGATGCGACGCTGGCGGCCCGCTCGCCGCGCGCCGCGAAATACCTGGGCTGGCCGATGCTGCTGCTGATGGCGCTCTGCCCGTAGCGCGCGAACGGCGCGGCGACGGCCGTGCGGTGGAGGTGAAATCGTGGAAATGACGCCCGCCCGCTGGGACCACTCGGAACGCTACATCCGCGAATTGTTCGCGCCGTCCGGCGCGCTCGAAGAAGTCGTCGCGCGGCGCGCCGCGGCCGGCGGACTGCCGTCGATCGCGGTCTCGTCCGACACCGGCAGGGTGTTGATGATGCTCGCGGGCCTGACGAACGGCGGGCGCGGCGCGGCGCGGGCGCTCGAGCTGGGCACGCTGGCCGGCTACTCCGCATGCTGGATCGCCCGCGGCCTGTCGCCCGACGGCCGGCTGATCACCTTCGAGCCGAACGCCCGGCATGCCGACGTTGCGGAGGCGGTTTTCGGCGAGCTTGGGCTGGCGGGGCGCGTGGAACTGCGTCGCACAGCCGCCAGCGAGGCCGAGTTTCAGAAGTTGACCGGGCAGTTCGGCCCGGCGTCGTTCGATATTGTATTCGTCGATGCGATCAAGACGGACTATCCGCTCTACTTCCGCTGCGCCGCACCGCTGATTCGGCCCGGCGGCATCTTCACCGCGCACAACGCGCTCGGTTCCAACTCGTGGTGGATCGACGCCGCCGCCGACGCGGCCGGCCGGGCCGATCGCGACGCCGTCGATCGATTCAATCGCCAGGTGGCGGCCGACGCTCGGTTCGACGCGGTGATCCTGCCGATGCACCAGGGGCTGCTCGTCGCGCGGCGCCGAGCGGACGGCTGACGCGGCGCGGGCGCGCGGCGTATTGTCGCGGCGGATCGCAATCCTGCGGCGTGGCTGCCGGCGGCGATCGTGGCCCACTGGGGACTCGTGATGTGAACTTGCCGAAGGAGGGACTCGAACCCTCAAGCCCTTGCGGGCGGCGGATTTTGAATCCGCTGCGTCTGCCAGTTCCGCCACTTCGGCTGGAATCGCCTGAAATCGATCGGGATTGATGATCTCGCCCGGCCGCGGCGCCGTCAAGCTGGCACGCGAGGCGGCGACGGTGCTCGGGGAGAGTTTGCCCGTACGAGACGCTGGTATGATGGTCACTTGACGCCTTCCGCTGGTGCGAGACCAGAGGCCATCCCAGTGGGCGTGCGTGCAATCCGAGCTCGAATCGAGTGCGGCCGCGAGACACTGCTCGCGCTCTGGCGCACTCACCGCGTCTTCAACGAGCGCCTTCCGAGCCTGATCACCAAACTCTTTGCGAGGCGTCGCGGGCAACTCGGCGCGACTTCTGAGCAGCGCGCCCTTTATGAGCGCGTTGCCCGCTTTGTACTGGCACGCGATTCCAAGGACGCGACCTACCTCTTGAACAGCGTCAGCATCAGAGACTGGAGACCTTCTACGGCCGTCAAGATGAGGGCCAAAGTTCGCAACTCGGTCGGCGCCGATGTTGAAATCACCGGCGACGGTTGGGCCAACGAAGCTGCAAAGCTCTCCTGTGGGGGATCGCTCGCCTATGAAAAGGAACGCGAGCGCGACGGATTGCCGGACTCGCTGTTTCAGCCGCTCATACGCGACGCCGTTGCTTACATGAGCGGGCATGACGAGCTGGTTCAGAACTGGCAGAAAGAGCATGCGGAATGGCTGAAAAAGAAGGCGGCGTGGGAAGCGAAAGATGAGAATAAGAAATACCTCGCACTTCGCAAGCGCTTCGACGCTTTCGAGCAGTCGGTCGGCGGCAAGATAGGCAAGCGCCGCGAACGCTGGCACCTTTATCTGAACTGGCTTCGCGACAACCCCGACCTTGCCGCGTGGCGCGGCGGCGCCGCTGTCGTGCATCCGCTGGACGCCGGGGCGCAGGCCCGCATCGCGAGGGCCAAGCCGTCGAAGCGGCGGACAGTCGAAGCGGAAGAATTTTGGAAGGCCAATTCGGAACTTGCGGCCCTTGACCGCCTGCACGGCTTCTACGAGCGCGAGTTTGTCCGCCGTCGCAAGTCAAAGAAGAATCCAGACGGTTTCGAGCACCGTCCGACCTTCACGATGCCACATCCGGTCCTGCACCCGCGCTGGGCGCTGTTCAACGCCCCACAGACGAGCCCGAAGGGCTATCGCGCGCTGAGCTTGCCCAAGAGCCGCGATGAGTTCGGCTCGGTTGCACTCTGCCTGCTCGCGGGCGAACGCGAGGGTGATAAGTGGCCTCACAGGTGGAAACTCGTTCGGTTCCGTTCCGATCCAAGGATGGCGCAATTCTCCGAGCGGACCGAAACGACCAGCTTCGGAAAGGGCAGGAAGAAGGGTCAACCGAAGATCAAGAAGTCTTTCTTCTTCACGGACACCCAGCTCGGCGGCATTCATCGCCCAGCCCAGATCAGCGGTGCAAGACTCATTCTGCACGACATTCGCCTGAATCCAAACGGGTCCTTGAAATCAGCGACGCCATACCTGGTATTCGCCTGCACGATTGACGATCTGCCGATCACCGAGCGCGCCCGCGCCATCCACTGGTCGGAGACGGGAGAAATCACAAAGACAGGCAAGAAACGAAAGGCGAAGAAGCTTCCCGAAGGGCTGGTCACGTGCGCGGTCGATTCGGCCGGCAACATCGTCTTGCAGCACTTCGACGCCTTCGGCGTGCCGATCGACCGCATCGCGTTGGCGGCCACAAACCCGCCCACGACGCAGGCGGCCTGTGCGGCGCGAAGCTGCACGCTGTGCAACCGGCTGACTCCCCATCCCGCACCAAATCAGTGCTGGCACCGAACCGAATTACTTCCGTGTCACCGAAGATCGCTGTCATCACGCAACGCCGTTTCGCGGAACTAAAATTCCATTGGTGCAGGGACGCCGATTGGCGGACGCTACCCAAGCCGATTGGCATCATTTCGTTCGCCGATCAAGACGTCCTCCGAGCCCGACCGACCGGCCGTCGGCTTCATGTCTGAGGCGGCAAGGCGCCGGCCTCGTCGACCCGGAACGGGAGTGAGCCTGGCGCGTGGCGAGCCTCGTCGGGGAAGCGCGCTCCGGTCCGGGCCCGCCATCGCAGTTCGAAACGGAGGCATTCCATGAAGACTATCGTCACCGGACGCGGCGCGGCGGACCCCCCCACGCGGCGACGGCCGCAACGATCCATCGGAGTTCTTCTGGTCGCCGCATTGCTGTCTGCGCTCTGGTCGTCGGCCGGAGCACGTGCGGAACAGTTCGGATGGAGTTCGTTCATTCCGTGGCCGCAGGGCCGCGCCAACATGACATTCGATGAGGCTCGTGGCGTCGCGGTTCTGTGCGGCGCGCACGCGGGCGGAAATCTGCCGCTGGACACGTGGGAATGGAACGGCAGCCGCTGGCACTGGCGAGCGAACGGCGGCCCGCCGGGTGCCTTCGCGCTGGCGTACGATTCGCAACGCCACGTTACGGTGGCGGGCAATGCGAACGAGACGTGGGAGTGGGACGGAATCGCCTGGTCGCTGCGCAGTGCCAGCGCGCCGGCCGCGGGGCCGATGGTGTTCGACAGGCTTCGCGGTGTCATCCTGATGTTCTCCGAGTCACAGGGACAGACCTGGGAATGGGACGGGGCGACCTGGACGCTGCGATCCACAACGGGCCCGGCGCCGCGAATGTGGTCCCGTATGGCGTACGACACGTTGCGCAATGTCGCCGTGCTGTTTGGCGGCGGCACGTTGGCGGGCGACTGCCTGAGCGAGACGTGGGAATGGGACAGCAGCACGCAGACGTGGAATCTGCGTGCGACCGAAGGACCCGCGGCCCGGTTATTTCATTCACTGGTATTCGACAGCCGCAACGGAGTGACGGTGCTGATTGGCGGAGAATGCCGTTCGACGGCCGTTTTGACCTATGACAGCTGGGAGTGGAACGGATCGGAATGGTCGTTGCGTCCGTCACCGCCTTATTCGCTTGCTGTCGGTCGCTCGCAGCATGCGGCCGCGTACGACAACGTCCGAGACGTCCTAGTCGTGTTCGGCGGAGAAGAGCACATCTTCTGGGATGACGAGACGTGGGAGCTGAACGAGGGGACCTGGAACTGTCTCGCCGCCACCGGTCCGTATCAGCTTGAGTATGCACCCTGGTCGCGCTCCGAGCTCGCGATGGCGTACGACTCGTACCGCGGCGTGTCGGTGCTGTTTGGCGGGCGCGTCCTCTACACCAACCGGCAGAGCGCCGAGACGTGGGAGTTCAATGGAAACCTGTGGGTGGCGCGGCAGACCGAAACGCTCGAGCCGCGGAGTTTCCACGCGATGGCATACGACTCTGACCGGCGCGTGACGCTGATGTTTGGCGGTTACCTTGACTCGATCAACGCAGACACCAGCCAGCTCCTCGGATGGGACGGAACTACATGGTACGCATCGGCACTGAGCGAGATCGCGGTCGGCCCGGCGGCGCGTCATTCCCATGCGATGGTCTATGACTCTGCGCGGCACGTAGCGGTGATGTTCGGCGGGCGCACCAGCGGCGGGAGGATGGGCGACACGTGGGAGCTTGTCGCAGGCGGCTGGACATTGAAGTCTGAGAGCGGCCCCTCGCCACGACAGGGACACGGCATGGCGTACGATTCTGCCCGCGGCGTGACAGTGCTCTTCGGTGGCTCCACGGCAGCCGGTCTCAGCGGGGAGACCTGGGAGTGGAACGGAGCAGTCTGGACGCTGCGATCATCCTCCGGCCCGTCTGCCCGGTCCGGCTTGGCAATGACCTATGACCCGCGGCGCAGGGTCACCGTCATGTTTGGGGGAAACACCGGTGCTCTCAGTAACGAAACGTGGGAGTGGAACGGCACCGCGTGGACGCAGAGCTTTGACAGTGTTGCTCCAACGGCTCGTCAAGACCATGCCATGACCTACCAGCTCGCGCAGGCCGGGACACTGCTCTTCGGCGGAAGCGCCTACGACAACTGCCCGTATTGTCAGTGCACGTGGGCCTACGGCGTATCGATCGACTGCTTCACGGGCGACTATGACGCCGACGGCCACGTTACGATCGCAGAGATTCCGGTGTTCGTGACGTCTCTCTTGCAGGCGCCGTCGTCGTGCATCGCGGATGTGAACGGAGATGGCGCCGTCGACGGCCGGGACGTTCAGTCTTTCGTGGAGCGGCTGCTCGCCGGCTAGCGTGGATCGGCCCCGGCCTCTCCGGACCGCCTGCGACGACTCGACCCGCACAGCCACGCGCGCCTGGGCGCGTCGACCGATGCGCTACGCCACCGCGTGGCGCTCGGCCGGCTGCTCGCGGTCGAAGCGCACGCTGATGCGCTTGCTGACGCCGGCCTCCTGCATCGTGACGCCGTAGAGCACGTCGGCGATGCTCATGGTGCGCTTGCTGTGGGTGATGATGAGGAACTGCGTGCCCGAGGTGAACTCCTGAATGACGTGATTGAAGCGCAGGTTGTTGGCCTCGTCGAGCGCGGCGTCCACCTCGTCCAGAATCGCAAACGGCGACGGATGCGTCTTGAAGACCGCCAGCAAGAGCGCGATCGCCGTCATGGTCTTCTCGCCGCCCGACAGCAGCGTCATGCTCTGAAGCTCCTTGCCGGGCGGGCGCGCCACGATCTCGATGCCCGACTCGAGCACGTCGGCCGGGTTTTCGAGAAACACGTCGGCCTTGCCGCCGCCGAACAGCTTCTTGAACAGCGCCGCGAAATGCTCGCGGACCTCGGCGAAGGTCTTGGCGAACCGATCGACCGACTCGCGGTTCAGCGTCTCGATCAGCTCCAGCAGCTGTTTCTCGCTTTCGCGCAGGTCGTCGCGCTGCCGTGTGAGAAAGCCGTGGCGCTGCTCGAGCTCTTCCTGCTCGCCGATGGCGTCGAGGTTTACGTTGCCCAGCCGCTCGATCTTGCCGCGCAGCTCGGCGATCTCGGCCTCGATCGCGGCCGCGTCGGTCTCGCCGGGCGCATAGCGGGCGTACTGCTCGGCCAGGTCGACGCTCATCTCCTCGCGCACCCTGGCCACCAGCGATTCCAGGTGCACGCGCACCTCCGACAGTCGCATCTGCTCGGCGTGCAAAGCCGCCTCGACGTCGGCCAGCGACGTTCGCAAAGCCCGCAGCGCCGCGCCGTGCTCGTCGATCTCGCGCCGCCGCTCGTCGCGCTGTTCGCGCAGCCGCGCGGCCTCGGCCGCCAGGGCAGCGGTCTGGGCGCGCAGGTCGGCCAGCGCCTGCGTGTCGTCGCTGATCTGCCGCTGCAGCTCCTCGACGCGCTCGCGGGCGGCCTCGACGTCGCTGGTCACCGCCTCGAGCTGCGCCGCCTGCGCCGCGATGGCAGACAGCGCCTGCTTGCGGGCCTCGGCCAGCCGCGCACTGCTGCCCCAGCTCGCCCGCGCGGACGCGCGCTGCGGTCGCCGCTCGGCCGCCCGCGACCGCGCCCCGGCGGCCTGCTCGATCCGCGCGGTCAGCTCGGCCACGGTGCGCTCGCGCTGCGCGTTGTTCGCCTGCAATTCGTTCATCGTCTCGCGGCTCGACTGCTGGCAGATCTCCGCCTCGCGGGCCTGCTGCGCCAGCTCGGCCGCCTCGCGCGCCAGCCCCGGCTGCTCGGCCGAGAGCCGCTGCACGTCAGCCGCCAGCGCCTGCGCGTGGGCGGCGGCCTCGGCGCGGCGCGCCTTCGCGTCCGAGATCGCCTGCTCCAGCTCGCGCTGCCGCACGACGGTCTGCGCCGCTTCGGCATCGACCGCGCTCAGCTCCGCCGTCAGCCGGTCGATCTGCTCGTCGGCCGCCGCCAGCTCGCCCACCAGGTCGCGCAGCTCGCTGCGCCGGCTGATGGTGCCCGTGCCGGCGCCGCGGGCACCGATGGCGACGCGTCCGTCCGGCTCGCACACCACGCCGTCGCGCGTGACGAAGCGCGTCGTCGGCGCCAGCGTGCTCAGCAGCCGCCGCGCCGTGGCGACGTCGTCCACGACGTAGGCCCGCCCCAGCAGGAACCGCGCCAGCCGCTCGCACTCGGCCGGGAAGCGCACCCAGTCGATCAGCGCCGCGACCACGCCGGGCTGGTCGCGCAGGTCGGGCCCGGCAATCGCCGGACCGAGGCAGTCGAGGCAGAACGCCGCCACGCGCCCCTGCGTCGCCTCGATCGCGGCCTGGTCGGCCAGGAACGCGTCGCGCTGCGACACCACCAGCATCTGCTCGAACTCTCCCAGCGCCGCCTCGACCACGGGCGCGTGGTCCGAGTCGGCCTCGAACAGCTCGCCCAGCGGGCCGAGCACGTAGGCAAACGCGCCCGACTGCGCGTCACGCCGCGCGAGAATGTCGCGCACCGCCTGGTGCAGCCCGTCGCGCCGGCGATCGAGCTCGGCCAGCACCTCGCGCCGCGACTGCCGGGCGCTGCGATGTTCCTTCGAGGCGGCCAGCTGGTCGGCCAGCGCGGCGCGGCGCGTCGCCAGCGACTCGCGCTGCTGCCGCGTGGCGGCCAGCCGCTCGCTCTGCTCGGCGGTCAGCCGGTCGATTTCGACCAGTCGCTCGTCGAACGCGCGCTGTCGCCCCATCAGGTCGGCCAGCTCGCGCGTGATCTGCTCGCCGCGCTGCTCGACGCGCGAGCGATCGCTCGCCAGGTGCTCGCGCTGCAGCTCCAGCCGGGTGATCTCGCCCGAAAGCTGGCTCGCCCGGCGGACCAGCTCGAGAATGCCCGACTTTTCCGCGTCCAGCTCGGCGGTCAGCCGCGCCAGCTCGTCGGCGGCGCGCTGGTCGGCCGACTGCTGCCCGGCGACGGCCTGCTCGGCGGCGGCCAGCTCCGCAAGGCGCTGCGTCCGCTGTTCTTCGTGCGCGTCCAGCTCGCGCCGCGCGGCTGAAAGCTGCTGCTCGAGGTCGCCGGCCCGGACGCGACCGCGATCCTGGAATCCAATCTGCTCGTCGATTCGCAGCCGGGCGCCGCTGATCCGCTCCTCAAGCGCGGTCAGGCGCGACTGGGCCGTCAGCAACTGCCCGTCGACCGTCGTGATCTGCTGCTCCAGCTCCAGAACCGCGACGTTGGCCTGGCTGGCGCGGGCCTCGTGCTCCGACTCGCGCGTCCGCATCTGCGTCACGCTGTCCGACAATTCGGCCGCGCGGCGATCGAGCCCCTGCTGCGATTCGATCAGCCGGTGATATTCCGCCAGCGACGCCACGCTGCGCAGCTCGCGCAGCCGCTGCGAATACTGTTGATAGCTGCGCGCCTTGCCGGCCTGCACCTTGATCGACCGCAGGCGGCGCTCCAGCTCTTCGACGATGTCCTGGAGCCGCAGCAGGTTCTGGTTGACGCGCTCGAGGCGGCGCTGCGCCTCGCGCTTGCGGGCCTTGTACTTGCTGATGCCGGCCGCCTCTTCGAAGATCAGCCGCCGGTCGAGCGGATTGGCGCGCAGCAGGCTGTCGACCCGCCCCTGCTCGATCACGCTGTAGGCCTCGACGCCGATGCCGGTGTCGAGAAACAGGTCGCGCACGTCCTTCAGCCGCACCACCTGCTTGTTGATGAGATATTCGCTCTCGCCCGAGCGGAACAGCCGGCGCGACACGGTCACCTCGCCGGCATCCAGCGGCAGCCGCCGATCGGCGTTGTCGAACACCAGGTCCACCTGGCTCATGCCCGACGGCTTGCGCGTCCCCGAGCCGTTGAAGACCACGTCGAGCATCTGCGTCCCGCGCAGGCTCTTGGCCGATTGCGAACCCAGCGCCCACTTGATGGCGTCGACCACGTTCGACTTGCCGCAGCCGTTCGGCCCGACAATGCCGGTGATGCCCGGTTCAAAGTCGAACTCGGTCTTGTCGGCGAAGCTCTTGAAACCGTGCAGGATCAGCTTCTTGAGGATCATCGAAGGGCGCGCCTCCGTGCGCTGCTTCTTGCTCGCGGCCGGCATGGCGCCGGCAGGTGACGCCGCGCGCGGCCGGTCGCACGGCGGCGACCTCCGCGGGCGGATGGCGTCAGTTTATCACGCCCCCGGCGCGCCGACTAGCGTCGATTTGGGCCCACGCGCGAAGTTCCCGACCCCGTCCGCGGACCGAAGCACTCCACCACCACGCGATAACGCGGATGCTCGTAACCGGGGTCGAGCCGGTCCTTCAGCTCGGCCGCCGGGTCTTCCAGCCGCGTCTCGACCTCGCCGCGCTGCAGGTTTGCGGTCAGCCACGCCTCCAGCGGCGCCCAGCCGGCCGAGCGCGGATCCGCCAGCGCCGCCGTGCGAATCAGGCAGACAGCGCACTGCGGCTCGGCCGGCCACGCCAGCGGAGCCGACTCCAGCCGCTCGAGCGCCTGGGCGGGCGCGAGCACCTGCTCGGCGCGGGCCTGCCAGCGTTCGGGCGAGACCCGGCCGGTCCAGTAGGTCGGATCGAGAATGCCGTAGTAGTAGCGGACGGACGGGTGGGTGGCGACCATCACGCGGGCGGAGAGATGGAACTTGACCGTGGCGCGGATCGGGTCGAGCCAGCGCAGGCTGGACCAGTTCTCCTCGATCACCCAGTTGATGCCGCACCCGGCCCAGCCCAGCAGCAATCCGGCCATCGCCGTTGTCCGAACCCACGCCAGTCGCCCGGTCCGCGGTTCCGCCAGCCGCGCCGCCGCCACCATGCAGAGTGGGCCGGAAAGGACCAGCGCATATTTGTCGATCAGCGTCCGCGAGACGACCCCCGCCAGCAGGCAGCCCGCCGCGACCAGGGTCGGTCCGGCCGGCATGGCGCGATCCGCCCACGCCAGCGCCACCAGCGCCAGCGCGAACACCGCCAGCGGCGCCCAGACATACCACGCCGACGGGCCGGCCAGGTTGCCGCTCAGCAGCGCGACGCCGACGCGCCCGGCCGTCGCCGCCATGCCCGTCAGCCGCCCCACGCCGCCGGCCGTCGCGCCGGGGAAAGTCGTGAGCTGCTGCACGAACGCCGGCATCCACGCGGCGTAGCCCAGCAGCACGCACCCCAGCAACCGGTTCCAGCGCCGCGCCGGCCCGGTCTGCGACCAGACCGCCCAGAACCAGACCAGCCCGACGACCGCCGGCCCATAGTAGTTCGTGTAGCACGCCGCCAGCGCCGCAGCGACCCAGGCGATCGCCGCGCGGCGCGGCGCCGTGCCGCGGGCCACGCCGGCCGTCGCATGCAGCAACACCGCGACGCACAGGAAGAACAGCGCATACCACCGCGCCGCAAAGCCGAAGAACAGGTGCAGCGGGTGCAGCCCGGCCAGCACCACCGCGTAACGCGCCGCCCGCGCCCCCCACCACTGCTCTGCCGCCCCCCGCAGCACCGGAATCGCCGCGACGAACGCCACGATCGACAGGCCGCGCAGCGCCAGCGGCCGGACGCCGAACAGGCCGATCCACGCATGTTGCAGCACGTAGTAGAGCGGCGGATCAGGCTCGACGCCGCGCCACAGACCGGGCACCAGCTCGCTTAGCGGCAGGACGTAGCGCTGCAGCGAGAAGGCCTCGTCGTCGAAGACGGTGTAGTACTGCGCCCCCCAGGCTGCGAAGCCGCCGGCCGCCACCATCACCGCCAGCGTCAGGCGATCGAACTTCATCGCGACGGGTCGCGGGACGCGCGGCGCAGTGCCATCAAGCGCACCGGGCGCGACACGGTTGCGTCCGGCCCGCGGCGCGCCGCCGGCGCGGCCGCCAACGCGGGACCGCCTCGCAATGCGGTCTCGTCCGGCGCGGCAGCGCTGTTGACGAACTCGACCGGGATGCCCGGCCGGACCATCCGGCCCAGGCGAACCGCGTCCCAGTTCGCCAGCCGGAAGCAGCCGTGTGAGCCGGTCTTGCCGATCAGCTCCGGCTCCGGCGTGCCGTGGATGCCGTACCCCGGCAGCGACAACCCGATCCAGAACTGCCCGACCGGGTTCCGCGGACCGGGCGGAATGACCAGCTTGCGATCGACCCCCTTCACCTCCGGCCACATCTTCGGATCGAACACATAGACCGGATCGGGGCTGACCACCTTCACCGTGCAGCGCCCGCTCGGCCGCTTCTCCTTGTGCTTGGCGATCGAACAGTGAAACAGCCCCAGCGCGCGGCCGTCGCGCGCCACCGGCTGCACCTGCTTGACGGCCAGGTTGACGACCAGCCGCGCGGCCCGCGCCAGCGGCGGCTCGGTCGCGACATTCGGCAGGGTCAGCACGTCGCCGACCGCCAGCCCGTCGAGCGACTTTCCCGGGTTCAGCCGCGCCAGCAGGGCGCGCGTGCAGTGGCCGCGCTCGGCCACCAGGGTTGCGAGCGACTTGTAGCCAAGCTGCCGGGCGCGCGACTTTTCGGGCCACGTCTTCGGGTCGGGCCGACCCGCGCCGGGTCGGCCGGCGAAATGGTGTAGGTCGTCAGCGCCGCGGCCGGGTCGACGCCCAGCGCCGCGCGGGTGGCGTCGTCGGCGCGTCCGGTCACTGGCAGGCCGCGCGCCAGCTGGAACTGTCGAATCGCTCGCGTCGTCTTGTCGCCGGCACGGCCGTCGATGATGCCAGGCGAAAAGAGGGCGTTGTCGAGCGCCACCTGAACGGCAATCGTCTCCCGCCAGTCGCCCGCCCCGCGATCCGGCTCGGCCGCGTCGGCGACGCGGACGCCGCAAACGATGCCGGCGAACGCGACGACGCACCAACGCGCGATCCGCGACGGGCTGGCTTGGCGGCAGCGTAGCGGCACGGACATGCGGCGGCTCCGATCCCTCGGGGACATTCGATTCGGCTGCTGGAGGCTACCGGGATATATCGGCCAACTGCCGTTCGCCAGGCGCGGAATCGCCCGCGCCGGCGACCGCGACCGCCGCCAGTGCGGCCACCAGCACGACCGCCATCGCCACCAGGCCGGCCCACACGGTCGTCGCTCCCAGCCCGGCCGGGTGCAGCGTCGCCAGCCGGGCAAGCGCCGTCGTCAGCGACGCGGTCGCCCCCTCGATCGCGATCAGCCGCCGGACGCCCAGCAGCGGAACCAGCGCGTACGTCGCCACCATCGACACGAGCAGGCCCCCGGCCACATGTCGGCCGCGCCAGCAGCTCATTCCGCCGACGACCAGCAGCAGGAACGACGGCAGCACGGCCGCCACGTACCAGGTGTTGGCGAGCCTGCCGCCCCAGTTTGCCCAGGCGTGCAGCACGTAGTAGCACAGCGACGCGGTATAGGCCGCCACCAGCAGCAGCGCGCGAAACGCCGCCGCGCCGTCGATGCGCGGCGCGCCGCGGCTTCGTCCGGGCCGCAGCCGCCACAACCAGCCCGCCAGCCCCGCCACCGTCAGAAACTGGTACCCGCGCCACGCCCAGTCCGAAATCGGCGCGAAGCTCCAGCCGCCCGCCCACACCGGGTCGCGGATCCAGAGATGGCGCACGACGCGGCCCCAGCGCACGTGCGAAGCGCCGCCCAGGATGTCGGCCGTGGTGCGCCCCGCGGCGCGGTTGGCGATCGCCTCCTGCATCAGCGTCAGGCTGCCAAACTGCCGCAGGTTCTCCGCCAGCGACGGACCGACCAGCGCCGCTGCCGGAACGAGCAGCGCCGCCAGCGCCACCGCCGCCTGCCGCAGCCGCGCCCGGCCGCGCAGCCACTCCACGCCGATCACCGCGCCCGCGAACGGCAGCAGCGACAGGTGCACTGTCTTCGTCAGGATCGCCACGCCGATCAGTCCGCCCGCGGCCGCCCAGTGCATCGGCCGATCGACCCGCCCGCGCAGGCAGAGCCGGATCGCCGCCACTGCCAGGGTGAACGCCAGCGCGTCGCTCGAGATGCGGACGCTGTTCATCATGATCACCGGTTGCAGCGCCACCAGCAGCGCCAGCAGCGCCGCGGTCCGCCGGTCGCGCACACACTCGCCCAGCGAGACCATCGCGAGCCAGACACCGATCGTCGCAATCAGCAGGTTTGCCGCGCGCAGAGTGGTGATCGCCCGCGGCAGCGCCTCCAGCCCGCCCGCCGCGCGAAACAGCGGCCCGACCACCCGGTAGTAGAGCGGCGGATGCTGCGCCTGGTAGAGCGGGATGTCGCCGGCGGCCGGGTCGAAGCGGGCCGGCTGCGTCGCGGCGAAGAACGCCTTGTAGTCTCGGGCGCCGGTCCGGCCGATCTGCTCGATGGCGTAGTCGGGGTGCGGATAGTCGACCTGTCGCGCCAGCAGCGAGCGCGGCACGACGTCCTGCCCGATCCGCGGCGGGCGCTGCTGCTCGTGCATGAAAACGACGTAACCGACGTGCTGGTACTCGTCCCAGCCCTCGTCCGGCGCGAGCACGCACAGCACGACCAGCCCGCGAACGGCAAACAGCACGGCCGCAAGCACGCAGAAGCGACGCCAGTGGCGCGTCGGCAGGACGGGGGCGACCCAACGAAACAGCGGCGAGTGCGGCGCCATTGCGGTGGGCAGATTCAACCCGGCGCGGCCGCGGCCCGCAAGCGCGGGGTCCGTTCAGCATGCGCGGCGCTGGAAAAAGGGATTAAGAAAAAAGAACCCGGTTCGGCGCAGGGGCCAACCGGGTTCAGTTCGAAAAGTGTTTTCCGCGCCTGCCGTTCGGAAGCCGGATTCATGAACCCCATGTGACAGGTGGGAGAAACCTTGGGGCGCCAGGACCGGTCGACGGCGAACTGCACCGCGAAGGTGCGACCGCCGGCAACTACGTCGAGGGCTGCCCGTTTGCCAGCCTCCCAGGGTTCATCGTTATCGGTTCAAAAAATCGGAGCCTCCGTGATCGCACAGGGCAGATCACACATTCAACATATAGCCATTCTGGCGGGCGAAATCAATAGGTTGCCAGCGGACGCGGATCGATATGCGCCGCGATGCGCTCGAGCGTCGCGCGCCGCGCGCGCTCCACGGCGCCCAGCGCGTCCTCGATGCGCACGACGCGCGGCAGCTCGCCGACATCGCTCAGCAGGAACGCCGACGAGTTCTTCAGGTTCAGCGAGCCGTGCGTGCTCGCCACGCGGCCGATCCCCAGCTCGAACAGCCACGAGCCGTGACAGGCGTCGTCGCGCAGCGAGAGCGCCACGTCCGGCGGCTGCTTCATCAGCCCGTGAAAGCACTGCCACAGTCGATGCAGCGGATCTGGATAGTCGTGCTCGGCCGTCGCCAGGAACAGCGCCCGGTCGTCGATCACGCCATACTCGTTCACCTCGCACGGCTTCTTCATTCGCGCCACGATCGGCGCCAGCCGCAGCGGGTCGCCGCGCACCTGCACGTAGGTGTGGCCGCGCTCCTGCTTCATGATCCGCGCCTCGCCGTCGCGCGACAGCACCACCACCTCCACGCCATCCACGAACGCCGCCAGCTCCACCGCCGGATCGCGCACTAGCACCTCGGCGACGTGCCGCGGCTGCCGCGTGAACGCCGCCGCGTAGGTCACCAGCCCGTAGGCCGGCAGCACCACGTCGCGATCGTCGTTCAACTGGTCGGCCCGCCGCAGCCCGGCCGCCGACAGCGTCGACTCAAAGTTCACCCGCCGGCAGGGGCGCAGGTTGTGACCGTGGTCGGCCGTGAGCGTGAAGCGCACCCGGCCGCGTTTCTCATAGACGACCCGCTCGACGAGCTGCTCGACCGTGAGCATGTATTCGCGGATCGCATCCGGCCCGCCGCGCGTTCCCAGGCCGGCCGCGCCGATGGAATAGGCGCTCACCGTGCCGCGTGTCGCGCCGCGGAACGCGTTGTAGGCGCCGCGCAGCTCTTCGTTGAAGACGGTGGGCGGATCGAGATAGGCCTTGGCGCCGATGTCCTGCGGCGCGTGATAGCTGACGAACGTCAGCCACGGCGCGTTGTCGCCGCGAAGATACTCCAGGCTCCCGCCGACCATGCGGTTCTGCGACTTGTCAAAATAGAGCGCCTCGGGGCCGATGCAGTCGGGCGTGTGAAACAAGCGCGTCAGCGCCAGGTCGGTCATGCCCGGGAAGACCGAGACCACGCGCGTCGGGCGCGGAAAGAGCCGGAAATGCCCGTCGCGCCACAGCCGATCAACCACGTCGAACGCCGCGCCGTCGAGCACCAGGATGCAGTGCGGCCAGTCGCGATTGTCGACGGCGCGGTCGAGCGTTTCGTCCGGCTGGCCGTCGCCGTTGGTGTCGAAGCCGAGCGAAACCACGCGCCCCACTTCCAGCGTCTGGAAGTAGTTCGCCTGCCGGGCGCCGTCGACGGCGAAGGCCCGCAGCTCGCGCCCGCGCGCGTCGTGCCGCACCGTCGGAATCGGCCAATGCGCGTCAAACGCGCAGCCACTGGCCAGCAGCGACAGCGCGGTTGCAAGACCTGTGTGGACGACCTTTCGGCGTGGATGGGTAGTCACGGCGCGGAACGATAGCACACTTCCGCATCGTTCGCCGTACCGCTGCCGTGCGCAGCCGGCGGACGTCCGCGCAGGTCGCGCGTAAAAAGCAGGCACGCCCCCGTGTCCAGGCGGACCCCCGGGCAGCGCGCTTGCCCCCCACCGAAAAGCACTCTTCGCCGGGCCAGGCCCGGAGTCGGGCGCCGCGAACCCCGATACCCGGCGACCACCCACGGCGTCACCGGCCGGCTTGCCCGCGGCACTCTCCACCTTAGGATATAATCGCGCCACGGCCAGCAGGCCGCGTTGAAACAGTCTGTAACCATTGCCCTTGCAAACACTTGTCTCGGCGGCCGACGCCGGCCGGACCGCGGTTCATCCGACCATGGCCAAGTCAAACTCACCGTCGATTGCCGCGCAGATCGCCGAGCTGCGGGCGAAGATCCGCCGCCACGACCGGCTCTACCACGTCGACGCAACGCCCGAAATCTCCGACCGCGAATACGACCAGCTCGTCGGGCAGCTTCGCACGCTCGAGACCGAACACCCGGAGCACCAATCGCCGGACTCGCCCACGCAGCGCGTCGGCGGCGAGCCGCTGCCCGGGTTCGTGTCGGTCACGCACGCCGTTGCCATGCTCTCGATCGACAACACCTACGACGAGGCCGAGCTGCGCGAGTTCGACGCGCGGGTGCGCAAGGGGCTCGAAGGCGAGTCGTTCGACTATCTCGTCGACCCCAAGATCGACGGCGTCTCGGTGGCGCTGCGCTACGAGGCCGGGCGGCTGACGCTGGCGGCGACGCGCGGCGACGGCGCGACCGGCGACGACATCACCGCCAACGCCCGCACCGTGCGGAACATCCCGCTGGTGCTCGACGGCGATGGCTGGCCCGAACTGCTCGAGGTCCGCGGCGAGGTCTATTGGCCGCGCCAGGCGTTCGACAAGTTTAATCGCCAGCGCGAGGCCGACGGCGAGGAGCCGTTCGCCAACCCGCGCAACGCGACGGCCGGCACGCTCAAGCAGCTCGATCCGCGCAAGGTCGCCGGGCGCGGCCTGGCGTTCTGCGCCCACGGCAGCGGCGTGATCCGCCCGCTGAAGTTTGACCGCGCCAGCGCGCTGTTCGACGCGCTGGCCGAGTGGGGCGTGCCGGTGAATCCGCATCGGCGCCGCCTGGCGGACATCGACGCCGTGCTGGCGCACATCCACGCCTGGAACGAGCAGCGCCGCGCGCTGCCCTACGAGACCGACGGCCTGGTCATCAAGATCGACCGTCTCGATCAGCGCCAGGCGCTGGGCGCAACCAGCCGCGCGCCGCGCTGGTGCGTGGCGTACAAGTACGAGCCGGACCGCGCCGAGACGATCCTCGAAGGCGTCGATTACCAGGTCGGCAAGCTTGGCACGATCACGCCGCGCGCGGTCATGCGGCCGGTGCCGCTTTCGGGCACGACCGTCCGCCACGCCTCGCTGCACAATTTCGACCAGGTCGAGCGGCTCGACGTGCGCGTCGGCGACACAGTGGTGATCGAGAAAGCCGGCGAGATCATCCCGCAGGTGATTCGCGTCGTCGTCGAGAAGCGGCCGCGCGGCGCGAAGAAGATCGCCCCGCCGGCGCACTGCCCGGTCTGCGGCGGCGAGGTCCGCAAGGATGACGAAGGCGTCTTCGTGCGCTGCATCAACCCGGCCTGCGACGCGCAGGTGCGCGAGCGGCTGAAGTATTTCGCGGGGCGCGACCAGATGGACGTCGAGGGGCTGGGCGAGGCGCTGGTCGACCAGCTCGTCACCGCCGGGCTGGTGCACGGCTTTGCCGATCTCTACCGCCTGGCGCAGCGCCGCGACGCGCTGCTGGCGCTCGAGCGCGTCGGCGAGAAGTCGGCCGACAACCTGCTGGCGGCGATCGAGAAGAGCAAGTCGCAACCGCTGGCGCGCGTGCTGGCGGCGCTGAACATCCGCCACGTCGGCAAGACCACGGCCGAAGACCTGGCCCGGCACTTCGGCACGATGGAGGCGATCGCGTCGGCCGACGCGGACGCCCTTCAGGCGGTCGACGGCATCGGGCCCGAGGTGGCGCGGTCGGTGAGCGGCTTCTTCGCCAGCGACGCCGGCCGAAAGACCTGGCGCGACCTGGCCGACGCCGGCGTCAACATGGAGCAGCCGCGGGTGCAGCGCAGCGGCCCGCAGCCGCTGGCCGGCAAGACGGTGGTGGTGACCGGAACGCTGTCGGGCTTCAAGCGGCACGAGATCGAGGCGCTCATCAAGGAGCTGGGCGGACAGGCCAGCGGGAGCGTCAGCAAGAAGACCGACCTGCTGGTGGCCGGCGCCGAGGCCGGCAGCAAGCTCGACAAGGCGCGAAAGCTCGGGGTGCAGGTGGTGGACGAGGCGGGGTTTCTGAAGCTGGTTGGACGGGGCTGACTCGGAGTCCTCATTGATTCATTTTCTTGAGAAGGGAGGATGCGATGACACGCACGATTACGGCGACGTGTTGGGCGCCGCTCTTGGTGGTAGTGGCGATGCCGTTCCAGCCGGCGACCGCACAGCCGGTCTGCCTGGTCAGCCTGGGAACGACGCTTTATCGCGTCAACGGTGACGGGGCGGGGCTGGTTGAGACCTACGCCAATCAACCCGGCACGATCATCGGCATGACGCTCGTGCCCGCCGGTGCAACAGTCACCGGATGCGCACCCGGGGATGTTCTGGCCGTTGAGCAAGGCGATGGCGGACGGTTTTGGCGCGTGGATGCTGCGGCGTGCGGCACTCCGCGCCTGTCGGAGGTCGGACGCCTGCCGTCAACAGTCAAGGTCAGTTCGATCGCGTTCGCGCACGGACAGCTTTTCGGAATCGACGGTGTAGCCAATTTCTACGCCTTCAATCCGACCAATTTTCAACCGGTCGGGCCCGCGGTCGATCTGTCTTCCGCGAGCGTTGTCGGCGGAATGGCCTTCGATGGCACGAGCACCTGGTACTTCACGAATGGCGGCAACAGCAACTTGATTCGCGACGTGGATCCACCCACGGCCGCCGCGTGGACCGCAATCGGCAACGTGGGAATTAACTTCGACAGCAGCGGTCTCGAAATGTACGCCGGGCAGTTGTGGGGGGCGCTGCGTGTCCAGGCGACCAACGGCCACCTGCTGGTCGGGACATTCGACGTGCTGACGGGAATATTCTCGCAGGTCTGGGACGTCGCGTCCGGACCCTCCGACAACGTCGGCTTTGTCGCCTTCGCCCGGCCGGTGATCTCGCGCGGCGACGTTAATTGCGATGGCCACTTCGATACGAACGACGTGGCGCCGTTCGTGCTCGCGCTGGTCAACCCCGCGGCCTTCGTCGCCGCCTATCCGGGTTGTCCGATTCTCAATGCCGACCTGAACAAGGATTGCCTCGAAAACGGCCTCGACATTCAGCCCTTCGTCGATCAGTTGCTCGGACCGTAGTCGCGTGCCGATTGCCCGGCAGCGGCGCACTGCGTCAGGTCGGGTTCAGCCCGGTCGGGGCGTCGCCGCCGACGTTTTCGACGTAGAGCATCTGCCGGGCGCGGATGCGGCGCGTGTGGCTGCGGACTTCTTCCGCGATGGCGCCGGGCGTGTCGATCTTGTGCAGCACCAGATCCTTGTCGGTCGGGTCGGAGGTAATCAGCTCGATGCTGCCGATATTGAGCATCCGCTCGATCAGCCCCTGCCGCACGCGCACGTCGTCGACGCGCAGCAGCTCGAGCTGATCGGTCGTCCGCGCCAGCAGGCCGCGTATGACAAACAGCCGCTGCGTCGTCAGCCGATACTGAATCCGGTAGACCGACCAGCACTGCCGCAGCGCGACGACCGCCGCCGCGATCACCACCAGCCCCACCACCCACGTCCACACGTTGCGATCGAACCCGGCCATGAACGACGCGCCGAAGACGAACGTCACCGCCAGCAGCCACACCAGCCACTGACCCAGAAAGCCGCGCCACGCCGGGCGGAACTCGCGCACCGGCTTCTCGTTGGCCGGATCGAGCGCCGCGCTGCGCGCCGCGCCGGGCGACATCGGCGCGTCGGCCACAACCGGCGCGACCGGCGCCGGCGTCGCGGCCGGCGCGTTTGACCGTCCGCCCGCCACCTGCCGGGCCGCCGAGATCGGCACGCCGCAGTGCTGGCAGAACTTACTCTCATCGGCGATCGGCTTGCGACAACCGGGGCACTGCATGGGTCATCTCTCCGCGACCGACGGACCGGCCACGCCGGGCGCATCGTATCGCGCCGGCCCGGCTGCCGGTAGCATGCCGTCATGCACGCGCTGCGTCGCACGCTGCCGGGGCTGATCGCCGCGCTGAGCCTGGCCGGCTGTCACGAACTGAATCCGCGCACCGTCCCGCTGCCGGCCGACGGACAGGAGCTACCGATCCGCACGTGCGTGTTCCGCGCCCAAAGCCACGAGGATCGCCCGATGCGGCTGGTGATCCGCGACGCGGCGACCCTGGCGCGGGTGCCGCTCATCGAAATTCCGGTCGACTTCAACGAGGAGATGCTGCTGGTCGTCACGCTGGGCCGCTGCCTGTCGGACCAGTATCGCATCGACATCCGCCGGGTGTGGCGCGACGGCGGCGTGCTGAAGGTCGACTACGACGTGGTCGCGCCGCCGGACGACGCGCCGCTGGTGCTCGCCAGCCCGTTCTGCATCGCGGTGGTGCCGCGCTGCGATCTGAACGTCGAGGGGTTTTCGTCGCAGGTGCCAGGCCGGTCACGCCAGCCGCTGCCGCGGGCGCTGCAGGAACGTCGCGACGTGCCAGGTCGCAGCCGATAGCGCCCGGTGACGGCCGGACTGAGGGGGTGCTGCGCCGGTCTTTCGCAGCCGCAAGGGGTTGCGAAAAGAATTTCATTACCGGGGCTAACCGTCGCGAGGATGGGAGTTTGATCCAGCCGCCCGGCTCGTTATACTTCGCGACTCGTGGGTGGGAACTAACAGGGAAGCAACGGTCGGGCGGCATCCAGCGAGCCGATCCGCCGGGAGGCATTAGCCGATGTCCGACATGAACGGTGAATTCGCAACCGTGCTCGGTCCCGACGCGCGGTTCAAGGGCGAGATCAGCTTCGAAAAGGGGCTGCGAATCCTGGGTCACTTCGAGGGTCAGATCAAGGCCCGCGGCGCCTTGCACGTGGCTGAAGGGGCCCGCGTCCAGGCCACCATCGAGGCCGCCAACGTCAAGGTCGACGGCGAGATCAAGGGCAACATCACCTGCACCGAAAAGCTGCACCTGGCCACCTCGGCCAAGATCGAAGGCGACCTGCGCGTCGCCCGGCTCGAAATGAGCGACGGGGCCCAGTTCATCGGCCACGTCTCGGTCGGCGCCCTCGGAGAAACGGGCAACCGCACCCAGATGGCTCCGCCGCCCGGCAGTGTCCGCACGGTCGATTCGTCGGCCCAGCCGATGCCGCGGCCGCGGCCGAACCCGGCCGAGCCGATGCCGATCCCGATGCCCGCGGTGCGCTAGCGTCGCCCGGGGCTGTGCCCGGCGCGGCAGTCGTCCGGTCGGCCGATGGGCCGGCCACGCGCCGGCTGCCTGAGCGGCGCAGTGTCAGACCGCGTTCGTCACTCGAGCCATGAGCCGCGCCCCCGCTTCCACACCGGCTGCGATGGCCACGCGTCGCGTGGTCTGCTATCGCTGCAATCGTGAAATCCCCGTCCCCGCGCGGGCCATGTCAGCCTCGTGCCCGCTCTGTCACCAGCGGCTGACGATCGAAAACCTGAAGATCACCGCGCCGGTCCCCAGCCGCGAGGTGATGACCTGCGGCGACATCATCGTCGACGCCGGCGTGAAGCTGCACCTCACGCGGATCGTGGCGTCGAACATCCTGGTGCGCGGGCGCGTCATCGGGCGCGTCGCGGCGCGCGGCCTGCTCGAGATCGCGCCCACCGGCATCATCGAAGGCGACGTCGAGGCGGAAAGCGTCGTCGTGCACGACGGCGGACTGATCCGCGGGCAGTTCCGCATGACGCCGCGCGGCGCCGTGCTCGATCCGCCTCCGCCGGCCGACGCCCCGCCCGCCAATGACGTCCCGCCCGCCGCGCCGGACCCGCCGCCGGCGACGCCGCCCGCGCCAGGCGGACACACGGCACCGCTCCCGGCCGCGCCGGCCATCCTCACGCGGCCGCGCTACGACTGACGCCCGCCTACGGCCCCAGCAGAATCCGCACGAAAACGCGAATGTCCGCGCCGTCGGCCAGGCCGCTGCCATCGATGTCGGTCCGGAACGGCGGGCAGCTCGGATAGGTCATGGCATATCCGGCCGGATCGACCAGCAACTGCACGAACGGCGGAATGTCGGCCAGGTTGACCAGGTCGTCGCAGTTGGCGTCGCCGAGAAAGTCGCACTCATCGGGAATGCCGTTGCCGTTGAAGTCGGTGGAGTAGCCGAACAGCAGGTCGGTCGGGTCGGGCACGCCGTCGGCGTTGCAGTCGAACTCGCCGATCCGCAGGAAGTAAACATCCTGCTCGCCGTTGAAGGTTGCGGCATAGGCCACGTTGGCGCCGACGTTGTCGGAAACCATGTCGTAGTAGTCGCCGATCTTGTTCTGCATCGGCCATCCCACGTGCGAATCGAACGGCAGGCTGACGATGGTGTTCGCGTCCCACGTGTGGCCGCCGTCGTAGGAATAGGTGTACATGAGCTGCGAGGTCTGCGCGGTAGGCGAGTTGCGGGTGTCGTTGAAGATCACGTCGATGCGGCCGTTGGGCGCGACGGCCATGGTGCCGAACCACTGGTAGGCGTTCGTGCCCGGCGGGTCGTCGTTCACGCGGACCGGGGCCGACCAGGTCTGCCCGCCGTCGAGGCTGCGGATGAAGTTCACGTCCAGCGGGTCGGCTCCCGGCGGATCGACCGAGCAAAGCATGTAGACCGATCCGCGCCACGGGCCGTCGGAGCGATCGACCGCGATCCACGCCTGCCCGGCCAGCCCGGCGGGGTTGACCGGCGCGCTGGTAAGCTGCGATCCGCCCAGGTTGACCGTCACCACCGGATCGAACGACGGACTGGGGTCGGCCGGATTCTGCACCGAGTCCGACCGCGCCACGCGAAAAGTCGAGCCGCTGCCCGGGCTGCGACCGCAGACATACACCTCGCCCTTCGGCCCCACATCAAGTGTTCCAAAGATCGGCGTCGCTGAAAACGCGATCGGCGTCATCCAGGTCGCGCCGCCGTCGAGCGAACGCGTGAAGACGCTGCTGCCGCAGCAGCCGGCGTTCGAGCTCCACGCGCAGTAGAGGTTGCCACGGCCAACGCCGTCGGTCGGATCGACGGCCATCCAGGCCTTGTCGCCGCCAAAGGCCGGAAAGCTCTCGGGCCAGGTCTGGCCGTGGTTGGTCGAGCGATACAGGTCGCAGACGAACGACTCTTCGAGGCTGTTGTAGTAGAAGACGCCGTCCGGGCTGGACTCGAGTACCGGGTCGCTGCGGAAGACCTTCGCCTCCAGCACGCCCGGAAAGACCCAGCTGCGCCCGGCATCCTGGCTGAAGGCCCAGCCCGCCTGGCGGAAATTCGACAGCACGGTGTCGAACTGCCGCCAGCCGATCGCCATGCGGTTCGGGTTGGTCGGATCCACCGCCAGCGACGGCTCGTTGGCGGCGTCGCCGAAGATGTTCATCCCGTCGATCACGTTGACCTGGACGCTGCCGGGCAGCGAGCCGAAGCCATAGCGCCCGGCCGGACCGCGGCGCCGCGCCGGCTCGCCCGGCGGCATCGTGGCCCGGTCGGCGGCAAAGTAGCGCAACGTCTCGGCGTCAAACGGTTCGGCGGGTCCGGCGGAAAGCGTTCCGGCGGCCAGCCACAGCGCAAGCGCCACCATGGGGATCTCCCATCGGCCGGATCGGCCGCGAGATGTGTGTGCGCGGCGCGGGCTCGCATTCGCCGCACGTGTGGCAGTATTGTACAAAACCGCTCGCCGGCGCTTCAATCGCCGGGCCGGCGCAGGAGGCTCTGATGACTCGCGGCTGCCGACCCCGACACGGGCGAATCGCCGCAGCGCTGTTCGCAGGGACACAGTTCCTGACGGGGTGTGGTCAGCCGGGCGGGCCGGCCGCGGACCGCTCGCCGCCGGACGCCGATCGCATCGTCGCGTCCACACACCAGACGTTCCACCGCGCGATCTATTACAAGCCCGCCGATGACGTGGCCGCCGAGCGGGCGGCGCTCGCGCCGCTGATCGTGCAGGAGCTGGCGGGCCGCCGCGCGGCGCACATCGCGTCGCGGCCCGGCAACGCCGCGGGGACGCCGACGATTTACCGGGTCGAGTCGGTCGCACGCCTGTCGCGCGGCGCCTATCGCCAGCTTGCGTATGCGTGGGCCTACCCGGGCCGGCGCCGGGCCGACCCGCCGCGGTGGCGCACGGTGCGCGTCACGTTTGCTTCGGACGGCGCGCCGGCGATCTGGGAGGCATTCGCCGACGACGACCCCGCGCGGCGAATCTTCGTCTCCGCGGCGCTCGAGTCCCGCGCCGCGCTCGAAAACGGCCCGCCGCTGCCTGGCCGGCGATTCTCGATCGAGCGATCGCTCGCCGACGCGCCGCAGGCGGTCGTCCCGCGGACGCTCGCCGACGGCCCGCAGCCGATGGGCCCGTTCGTCTACCTCGATGCCGCGCTGCGATTCACCACGCTGCTCTGCCGCTGCATGCCGTCGCAGTTCGATCAGGCCGACGAGACGCTGAACTATCGCCTGGTGGACTTCGACCCCGCCGACCCGGCCGCCGGCATGACCATTCCCATCGCGCCCGACCTGGCGCTGGGCGGCGAACCGGCCGATTCCCTCGACCGGCTGCTGCGACTGCCCGGGGCGTGGTAGCGGCTACTGCGGGCGACGAGTTTCCGGCAATCGGTCGCGCAGCGTGATCAGCTCGAACCCGTCCGGCAGCGCCTCGCGCGCCAGCAGGTCGGCCGGATGCTGCCGCAGATGGGCCCGCAGGCGCGGCCAGAGCGTCCGCAGCGTTTCGGGCGGCGGCTGACCGGGCCAGCCCGCCGCGACCCAGTCGTCCGTCCAGTCCTCGCGCGTCGGGTCGACGAGGTAGGCCGTCGGCTGCCGCGCCGGGAAACGCGGCTCGAACTTCGCCAGTCGCGGCCAGAACGGCTCGAACTCGCCCACGCAGCAGCGCTGCCGCGTCAGATAGCTCAGCAGGTGCGCATCGAGCAGCTCCGCCTTGCAGGCCGGCACGCCGCGCTCGACCAGCGCGTCGGCAGCCGCCTGGAGCGGGTGCGCCCGGCCGATCTGCGTTGCCAACGCCGCCTGTCCGACCGACCAGGCGACCAGCAGCGCGCCCGCGCCGATGATCGGCACGGCCTGCACGGCGCGCGGCAACGCTCGCCGCCGCGCCACCGCCGCCGCCACGAGTCCGGGCACGAATGCCCAGGCCGGCACGAGGTATCGAATCGTCATGAAGTCGTGCGACGCCGCCCCGAGCAGGTAAAGCCCGACGCTCGCGGCCAGCGCGAGCAGCAGCGTCTCGCACGGCCCGGCGGCCGTCCGCCGCAACCGCAGCACCGCCCAGATCCGCTCGCGCCAGCCCCACGCCAGCACCGCAGCCAGCAGTGCCAGCCCCGTCGCCACGACCGCGTTGCACGCCGGCAGCGCCGCGGCAATCGCTCCCGCCGGCGCGCTCGTCACCGCCGGCCGACCGACCGTCACCAGGCTCGTGAACGGCCGCGGATCGGCCCCGTACAGCACCGCCGCGCCCCGCGCCAGGTAGAGCAGCGGATCGCCAACCTTCCAGATCGGCCGAATTGCCAGCGGCAACGCCGGCTCCAGCGCATGCCAGCCCAGCGCGCCGCCGATGGCATACAGCAGCGCCGGCCCCGCGCCCACGATCGCCCCGGCCAGCAGCCACGCCTGCCGCGTAAGCGCCGTGCGAGCCGCGGCAACGATGCCCGTCCGCCACGCAACGACAACCGCCGCCGCCGCCAGAACCACCGCAATCATCGGCGCGGCCACGCGCGCCGGCAGCAGGCCCAGCAGCATTCGCGTCTGCACTTGGCCATCTTCCGCCCAAACCGCATGCACGCAGTTCACCAACGCCACCGCCGCCAGCACGGCCACCGGCAGTGCCGTCCGGCCCAGCCGATCGGCCAGCGCGTTCGCGCGGCGCGGCCAGCTCAACGCGGCCACCGCGCGGTCGGCCCGGCCAAACCTTCGCAGCAGCTCGCGCGCCGCCAGCGGCAGCACGAACAGAATGATGCTCGGGTTGATCCAGAAGCCCGAGCCGGCGATCAGCCCCAGGACGAATCGCTGCCGGCCGGTCGCCGGTGCGGCCGTATCGGCAAACCAGGCGCCGTACGCCCACCACAACAGCGTGCCCCACAGCAAGATCTCGATGTACCCGCCGCGGGCCGAGATCGACCACTGCGCCATCATCGGCGGCGCGGCGATCAGCACTCCGCCCGCCAGCAGCCCTGCCCAGCGGCCGAACCAGCGCCCCACCATCCGCGACTGCACCGCCACCAACGCCGCGAAGAACAGCGCCGGCGCCATCCGCAGCGCCACGATCGGCCGATCGCAGACCGCCAGCAGCGCCGCGACGACGTAAGCCTCGAGCGCCCCCATGTAGCGCTGGCCGTAGAAGTAGATCGGATAGTGCCGCCCGGCCGCGATGTCCTGCGCCATCACGCCCACGACCGCCTCATCGGGATGCAGCAGAGTCTGACCCTGGCTGATCAGCGGCCAGCGCGCCAGCAGCGCGGCGGCGAACAGCCCGACCGTAAGCAGCCAGTCGGCGCGGGGCAGTCGACACGCCCGCCACGGCGACGCCGGCGCGGCCACGGCGAGCGTGTCCGCCGCGCGCGGCGGCCCGCTGCCGATCGACGGCGGCGCGACCGGTCGGCGCAGGATGGGAGAAACAGGCGCGGGCATGGTTCCGCCTGCTTTTTCGGTCCGGCGGGCTGGGGGGCGTAGTAATGGAATGGCGTTTCGCGCGTCGGCCGGCGGCTACGACAGCTTGCCGCTCCGCAGGATCGCGATCACCAGCCAGGCCGCCATGAAGAACGACGCCACATAGCCGGCCAGCCCGAAGTAGCGCACCGGCACGCCGAACATGGCCTCGTGGGCCGGCTGGGTGATGACCAGGGAGCTGCCGATAAACGTCGCCGCCATGAGGACCGAAAACGCCAGGCGGTTGCTGGCGTGGTCCACCTCGGTCGCGAGGTGATCGATGTTCTCGTGCCGGACGTTCATCTGGAGCTGGCCGCGGCTGCTCTTGCGCAGCACGTCGCGCATCACCCGCGGCGCGTCGCGCAGGATGTTCACCAGGTGCCAGGCCGACAGCCCCAGCTCGCGCACCACCCGCCGGCCCGACAGGTAGTTCCGAATCGTCTGCCGCAGCCGCGGCTCGATGATCGCGAGCAGGTTCAGCTCCGGGTCGAGTTGCAGCGCCACCCCCGCCGCCGCCACCAGGCTGCGACCGAGCTGCACGAACTCGCGCGGCAGGCGCAGGTCGTGCCGCCGGGCCAGGTCCATCGTTTCGCGAAAGATGGCCGCCATCTCCAGCCGCCGCAGCGGCAGACCGTAATACTTGTCGAGCATCTCGCGCATGTCGCGCCGCAGCGCCGCCCGGTCGGTGCCGTCGCCGATCGCCCCCACGTCGGCCAGCGCATCGACCACCAGGTCCACCTCGCGCGACGTCGTCCCCACCAGCGCAAACACCAGCCGCGCCCGCACCTCGTCGTCGAGCTGCCCGGCGTTGCCGAAGTCGATGAGCGCCACCTTCGCCGGCGGCTGGAAGAACATGTTGCCCGCGTGCGCGTCGGCGTGAAACAGCCCCAGTTCGAAGAACTGCCGCATGAAGGCGGTCGCCAGGTTGCGCGCCATTGCCCGCCGGTCGCATCGGCCCGACGTGTCTTCCAGCACCTCGCGCGCCTTCAGCCCGTCGACGTACTCGAGCGTCAGCACGTTCGACTCGGTCAGCTCCCACACGACCCCGGGCACCTTCACGCCGGCGTCGCCCGCGAACGCCTGCCCGAACCGCTCGGTCACCGACGCCTCGTTGATGAAATCCAGCTCGCGCTGAATGGCGTGGGCGAACTCGTCCACCAGCATGGCCGGATGGGTGAAACGCAGCTCGGGCACGTGCCGCTCGACGCCCGCCGCCAGCCACCGCAATATCGTCACGTCGGTCGAGATGACCGACTCGATCCCCGGCCGGCGGACCTTCACGACCACGTCCATTCCGGCCTTAGTCGTCGCGCGGTGCACCTGCGCCATCGAGCCGCTCGCCAGCGGCTGCGGTTCGAACTGCCGGAAAGCCTGCTCGATCGGCTGGCGGATGGCGTCGGCGACGATCTGCCGCGCCTGCTCGGGCGGAAACGGCGCGACGCGATCCTGCAGGCGCGACAGCTCGTCGATGATGGCGGCGGGCAGCACGTCCGGCCGGCCGGCCGCGAGCTGCCCGAGCTTGATCCAGGTCGGCCCCAGCTCTTCGCAGACGCGGACCAGCCGCTGGCCGATGCTGCGGATGGCGTCGGGCTCGTGCGCCGGCGGCGGCCCGGCGAGCCACTTGGGCAGCGGGATGTAGCGGCGGAGCTGCACGCGCTCGACGACGGCGCCGAAGCCGTGCTTGGTCAGCGTCTGCGCGATCACCCGCAAACGCGCCAGGCTGCGAACGGTCTGGGGCAGCGAGACGAACGACATCGGAACTAACGATACCGCCGCGGTGCGCGGGCCGACAGGGGCGGGCGGGCGCGCGGCCGGCCGACCCGAATTCGTCGCGACCCCCAAAAAAATCTGCTGCGCGACGATCGGAACCTTGCCACTAGGGCCGTCGGCAGGGCGTTGCTTAGCGCCGTGCGGTGCTCGACGACCTGCCCAGACCCAGGTGCAGGAGACCCTCGATGAACACGAACCAGCCCGTCCACATGCTCGACGTGACTCTGGCGATGATCGCCGCGTTTGTCTGCGCCGCGGCGGCCGCGTATGCCGACCGCCAGCGGCTCATGGACCTCGCGACCGACCTGGCCGCGCCCGGCCGCCATCCGCAAGCCGCCGACAACCGCGGCGAGGCCCGCGATGGCCGCGTGCGTCTGCCCGCGCGGCCGGTCGAGCCGCGGCGCGACGCCGCCGATCCGTCCGGCGCCGACGGCGCGCGGGTCCGCACCGATCCGAACCGCCGGCCGAGCGATCGCCGGCCGGAGACGCGCATCGAGGCCCGGTTCGTCGCCGGCGTGAGCGGCTGGAGGGCGAGCGGCTATCGCATCGCCCGGCCGAGCCGCGACGCGCTGCAGCGGTCCGAATCGAACTGGCAGTACGTCGACCCGGCCGCGTGCGCGGGCGTGACGACCTATTCGGCGTGCCGGGCGCTCCGCAACCGCCGCCGGCGGCTGGCCGCGCGGAGTGCCGGTGCGGGCCTCTTCGCACTCGGTCTGGTGCTGATCATGCTGACGACCGTCAACCCCGGGCTGTTCGCCAATGCCGGACGGATCGTCGCCTGGATAGTCGGCGCCGCGGCGATCTGCTTCAGCCGGCTCCACCCGCTGCTGCATTCGCTCGCCCTGTCGAAACGGGTGCGGCTGATTCAGGCCCGGATCCGTCGGATGCACCACACGCTCGTCCGGCGCGGCCGGCGCGATCGGACCCGGCGCCGGCCCGACGCCGCGGCGACAGCGGTCGTTCCGCGGCCGCGCGGGGTCGACGCCCGCACCGGCTAACGATCGACCGTTCGTGAGCCGACCGCCGTCCAACCGGCTGGTGCGATGCCATGAGCATCGTGCCGGCCGGTTTCTTCTTGTGCGCTGATGGCAAACGTGCGCGGCCCGAGCGTGTGCGGCACCGGCGGCCGCGACGTGAAGATGGGAAGGATGCGCAGACGTTTTGGATCATGACGACAATGTGCGTCGTGAGCGGCCGCAGCCGCCGAGCGATTTTCAGCGCGGCGCCGATTCTCGCGTTGTCGGCAGATGGCGACGCGCTAACATCTCTTTGCGAAGGAGAGCGGCGCCCGCGAACTTCGGGGATTTCTGACTTTTTTCCGCGCCGGACGTCGCCAAGCCACACCTACTGCACAGCGGGCCGAAGTGCCGCCGGGTTCAGCGTTCGGGCGGCGGCTTCGAATGCGAGTGGAAGCGCAGCGATACGCGGTGACTACCGCGCGGACCCGGCGCGCGGCAAGACCGACAACCCAAGGCGTCCCTGGCAGGGGCAAAGACAATGTCGGCCTCCAACCGTCGTCGGCCGCGGCGCACCGTGCGCAAGTCTGCTGGCAGCGCATTCGCGCCTATCGAAGCGTCGTTCAAAGCCCTTTGGGGTTCGTTACCGAACCAACTGGTGCAGAGGGCCAGCAGGGTTGCTTGGCCGATGGTCCAGCGATCCGCCAGGAGACTCGGCACGTGGGCCCTTGCGGAATGGATTCTCGCGCGGGTCGTTCCCCAATTCGTCAAAGCAATCGACGGGCGAGATTTGGGCGATATGCCCCCGCTCATGCGGCGGATCGTGCAGCGGGAGGAGCAGCGGCTCATTCGCCTGAGAAAGCGCCGCAGCCGGAGGTTCTCCGCGTCCGCGCCAGAGACGGACAGTGTGCTCGATCGACCGCTCGCGGATAAACCGGAAGGCGGCTGGACGCCGGACGAATCGTACGGCGACCCGCGCGAGCGGATGACCGTCCGCATCAACGACCCGGACATGGTCGCCGTCATCAACGACGTGCTCGCCGAGCTGGCCAACCGCGGTCTCGATCCTGCCCAACTCCAGACCCTCGTCACCGAAATTCTGTTTCAGAGCGAGGCGGTCGATTCAGTCCGCTGGCAGGCAACGGCGCCCAAGTGCGGCAAGGCCGCGTCCACGCTGCGCGAGCGGGTCAAGGCTGCCTTTGCAGCGGCCTGCCGGCGCCACGGCATCCCCGTGCCCGGAGATCGCCCGCGGCGGACCAAGACGCCCGCGCCGTATTCGCGCGAGGCGATCATCGATGAGATGTGTCCGCCGGCGAAAGACGGGCCCAACGCATGCGACCCGGTCGCGGAATATCGCCCGTCTGGCACGTGCGGAAGAATCTCGCCGCAGGCCTGATTTTTGTCCGCGCCGCGGCGAGTTTGCCAACACTCACATTTCGGAAGCCCGCAGTCGGGCCTACTCCCCTCGGTGCTGGTAGCGCCGAGCCCGATCGGGCGTCACCGTGCCCTGTGCACGAATGCCCTTGGAGGACAGCAATGAGTCAGTTTGCCACGATCAATCGCGGTTCCCGCAACTCCCTTGGCCGCGGCGCCGCCCGACGCAATCGCACCCGGTCGGACGGCCGCGGAAAGCAGAACGTCCGAAACAACCGGCCGCGGACCCGCCGGAGCGAGCGCCAAGGCCGGCTTCACGAACAGGAAACCCGGCAGGTGCGCACGGGCTCCGCCCGGCTGCATTCGGAGTCCATGATCCGCCGGCGCCAGTCCGATGATCTTCGTATCGCCGACCGTGATCGGAATGGGCGGACGCGCCGGGAAAACTCGCGCCTCGAGTCGAAAGGCGACCGCCGCGCGCGGGCGCGGAGCCGCCGCGCCGCCACTCGCCGCACGCGGTCTCGAAGCCGCCGAACGCGGGTTGTTCGATCGCTTGCTTGACGCGTCGCTGAGCCCGCGGAGACCGGCCGAGGCGGTCGCCGCAGTGCTCGACGCCCTCCCGCTCGCCCTTCGAGAGCGATACTTCGACTTCGCGGCGGTGTTGCTGGGGGTGCGTGTCGGGCTGGAGAAACGCAAAGCCGGCGGCGGCGCCGGGTCGGCAAAACCGGGGCAAGCCCCGGCCACCAAGCGCCAGTCGGCGGGCAAGAACCGGAAGTCATGACAGACCGCTCGTGGCGACCCAACGGTCGTCGCGAGCGGTTTCGTTTTTTGGGCCACTGTCAGTCAGGGAAATATCTTCGCGAACCGCGGCCGTCCGTCACGCCACCACATCCAGCCCGCCGCCCGAGGCGACCGCGCTCGCCACCCGCTCGGCCGCGTTGTCGACGCCCGTCCCGGCGGCCGCGATCAGCTTCGTCACCGCTGCGCCGTTCTGCCGCTCGGCCGCGAGCATCTTCGCCGCGACGGCATACTGAATCGCGCTCGCCTGCTGGGCCGAACGCAGCTCAACCAGGCTGCATGCCAGACACGAGGAATCCATCCCACCATCATCGGCCGTTCGCCGCCGCGGCCTGATCGCCGACCGCCGCGCCGCCCGCCCGCCGCACCCCGCCCGGCAAACTCGGACGCAGTCGCCAGCCACCGCGCGAACCGCCCGCCGCCCGCCGCGGTTACAATCTGTTCGATGACCGCCGTACCCAAGCGACACCTGCTGCGCGAAACGCCCGACACGCTGGGCGCTTGGCTGGCCGCCGCTGGCGAGCCCGCCTACCGCGCGGCCCAGGTCTTCGACTGGCTCTACCGCCGCGGGGCGACCGACGTCGCCGCCATGTCCAACCTGCCGCGCGGCCTGCGCGACCGCCTCGCCGCCGAGTTCGACATCGTCACCGCCCGCGACCTGCGCGTCGCTTCCGCCGCCGACGGCACCACCAAGCTGCTGCTCGCCTGGCCCGACGGCGCCACCAGCGAGTGCGTCCTCATTCCCGACGACGACCGCCGCACCGCCTGCATCTCGTCGCAGGTCGGCTGCCCGGTCGGCTGCAAGTTCTGTGCGAGCGGCCTGGACGGCGTGGAGCGCAACCTCGCGGCCGGCGAAATCGTCGAACAGGTGCAGCGCATCCGCCGGCTGTGCGAGTCGCCCGCGGCCGACGGCGACGCCGCAACGCGCCTCGGCAACATCGTGCTCATGGGCTCGGGCGAGCCGCTGGCCAACTACGACGAGGTGCTGGCGGCGCTGCGAATCATCAACGCCGAGTGGGGCCCGCACATTGGCGCCCGCAAGATCACGCTCAGCACGGTCGGCCTGCCCAAGCAGATCCGCCGGCTGGCCGACGAAGGGTTGCAGATCAACCTCGCGCTGTCGCTGCACGCGCCGTCCGACGCACTGCGGCACGAGCTGATCCCCTGGGCCGGGAAGATTCCGCTCGACGACATCCTGTCCGCCTGCCGGCATTACTTCGACCGCACCGGGCGCGAGATCACGCTCGAATACATCCTGCTCGGCGGCGTCAACGACCAGCCGGTCCACGCGCGCCAGCTTGCCCGCGTCGCGAAGCAGCTTCGCTGCAACGTCAACCTCATCCGCTACAACCCGGTCGCCGGGCTGCCCTACCGCCGGCCCGAAAGCCGCGACTCTCAGGCCTTTCAGTCCGTGCTGCGCCAGGCCGGCATCAACGCCCACCTGCGCCGCTCGCGCGGGCTGGAGATCGACGCCGCCTGTGGTCAGCTCCGCCGCCGCGAGCGCGCCGACCCGGTCGTCCCGCTGACGCTGTCGGCCGCGCCGCGGGACCGGGCATGAATTTCCTCGCGGGCCTGCTGGCGCGGGCCCTCGATCACCTGGTTATTACCGCGCTGGCGTTTCGCGGCCGAGACCTGCTGAGCGACAGCGACGCCGCGCCGTCCGGCCAGCTTGCCGACCGCATCCAGCGCTGGCGCGGTGCGTCCTGCGAGCTGGAGCGCATCGCCGAGCATGGCCCGCAGGTCGACTACCGCGCCCACGTGCACCTCGACGGCGCCCGGCACGAGCTGCTGTTTCTCCACGAACGCGTCGCCCACAACGGCCGGCTGATCGTCTATCACCACGGCCTGGCCGAACGCCCGCCCGGCGGCAGCTATCGATACTTCCTGGCGCACGGATCGGCCGCGTTAGCCGCCGATCGCATCTGCCTGGCCGGCCTGGGCCACGTGCCGGGCCGGCGCGACCTGCGCCGCCGGCTGCGGCGGATCGAGGGCTTCGAGGAGCTGATCGCCGCCAGCGTGGTCGTCGCCAAGACAATCGCCGACCGCTTTGCCAACCAGTATCCGCACCGGGTGCTGTCGGGCATCAGCCTCGGCGGCATCGTGACGCTGGTCGAATCCACGTTCGAGCCGCGCTTCAGCGCCAACGTCGCCCTGCTGGCGACGCCTTTCCTCTCGCGAATGCTGCTCGCGTCGTCATTCACGCGGCTGGTGCACGCACGGTTCCGGCAGCGCGTCTCGGCGACGCAGCTGGCGCCGCAGGTTGACGTGGATCGCGCCGTCGGTCGCGCCGGCGGATCGGTCGTCATGGTCAACGGCCGAAACGACACCATGGTCGACATCGCCGCGCTGCGGGCCTGGTGGACCACGCGACCCGACGTCCGCCGCCACGAGCTGAATTGCAGCCACTTCAGCGTGGCGCTGGCGCCGCGCGCCCTGCGGCAGACGTTTCTTCAGGCGCTCTCCGACGCGCTTTCGCCGGCCTCAATCGACGCCGCCCGCCGCGCCGAATAAAATGGTGCGTGCGGACGCATCGCCCGCACGGAACCGTCGCCATGGCCCGACGCGAACTGCCGCCGGTCGAATTCGAACGCCGCGTCCTGCGGGCGCTCGAGGCCGCCGCCGCGCCCGCCGCAAACGCCCGCATGGTCGTCGCCGTATCGGGTGGCTGCGATTCGGTGGCGCTGCTGCTGGCGCTGACCGAGCGAATCCGCCGGCAGCGGTCCGGCTGGTCGCTGACCGTCGCGCATTACAACCACCGCCTCCGCGGCGAAGAATCCGAGCTCGACGCCGGCCTCGTCGCCGCGCTCGCACACTCGCTCGACTGGCCCGCACGGATCGGCCAGCCTGCCGCTGACGATGCCCGCCCGACGTCCGAGGCCGCCCTGCGGCGCGAGCGTTACGCCTTTCTCGCCCGCGTCGCGCGCCACGCCGGCGCCGACATCGTCCTCACCGCTCATCATGCCGACGACCAGGCCGAGACCGTGCTGCATCGCGTCGCGCGCGGCACCGGCGTGCGCGGACTGGCCGGCATCGCCCCGGCACGCCGCATGGGTCGCGACGGGCCGAAACTCGTGCGGCCACTGCTGTCGCTCACCCGCGCCGACACGCAGGCGTACCTCGTGCACCGCGGCTACGCGCATCGCGACGATCGCTCCAACGACAGCCCGACGTACACCCGAAACCGCATCCGCCACCGCGTCCTGCCCACGCTGGCCCGCGAGCTGAACCCCGGCGTCGCGCGGGCGCTCGTCCGGCTGGCCGATCACGCCCGCCAGCTCCGGGCGCTGCTGACCGCCGCGACCGCTTCCGCCTGGCGCGCCGCCTGTGTCGAAGCCGGCGTCGATCAGATCGCCTTCGACCGCCGCTCGCTGGCACGTCAGCCGGCCATCGTGCAGACCGAACTGGTTCGCCGCGCGCTGCGCCGCCTGCGGGCCGGGCTGATGCGCGTCGGACAGGAGCGCCTGGCCGCCGCCGCCGCCCTGGTCGCGCCGCACCGCGGCGGACGCCGCGTCGAGCTGCCCGGCGGCTGGGAAGCGGCCCGCGTCGGCCCGCGCCTGGTCATCCGCCGGCAGCCCATCGCCGCACGGCGCGGACGCCCCACCGTCCGGCAGAGCACCTCGTGACGCCCCCGCCTGCCCGCGCCCGCCTGTCGCTGCCGCGCGGTCGCGATCTCTGCCTGCTGATCGGCCTGGCGACCCGCATTGCGATCGCCATCTACGCCACCCGCGCCCCGGCCGCCTTCGACTATCCCGACTCGCACCGCTACGCCGCCGTCGCCATGAACATCGCCGCCGGGCGCGGGCCGATCGACTCGCCGCAGGTCCGCTGCGGCACCGACCCGCTCTATCCGCACGTGCTCGCGGTTGGCACCGTCCTCGGCGCGCGGAGCTTCGCCGCGCTGGCGCTCTGGGGGCGCGGCGCCAACGTCCTCTTCGGCATGGCCGCCATGCTCGCCATCATGCGGCTAGCCGACCGCGCCGCCGGTCCGACGGGCGGCCTGGTCGCCGGCGCGCTGGCGGCCGTCGATCCGATCTTTGTCTTCTGCCACGGACTGCTGCTGACCGAGGTGCTCTTCACGGCCTTGCTGGCGTGGTCGCTGGAATGGCTGCTGGCCGCCATCGACGAGCAGCGCGCGTCGCCCGCCGCGCTGTCCGGCGCGGCCCTGGCGCTGGCGGCGCTGACCCGCAGCAGCGCCCTGCTGCTGATCGTTCCGTGGGTCGGGCTGCTGTGCTTCGGGCGCAGCGCGGGCAGCCCGTCCGCTCGCCGGCCCGGCGCGACCGCCCGCGCCGCCGCCGCCGCGATCGTCTTCGCGCTGGTCATCGCGCCGGCCGCAATCCGCAATCATCGCCTGCTCGGAGCGTGGGTGCCGATCCGCACCGGCGTTGGCGCGACGCTGATGGAAGGGCTCGGCGACTGGGCCGACGGCGGGCCCGGCATGGAGCGGATCGTCTATCCGGCCCTGCCACCCGGCGCCGGCGAACTCGAACGCGACCGCGCCTGTCGCCGCGCGGCAATCGACTGGGCCGCCGCCCATCCGCGCCAGACCCTGCGCCTGGCCGGCGCGGCTTCAGCGCGCCTCTGGTCCATCACGCTGCACGCGCTTCGGCTATCGCGGCGGCTGGGCCGACGTCGTCTGCTGGCTGACCGTCGCCCCCGTCTTTGCGGCGGCGGCGATCGGCGTCTGGACCCTGCGGCGACGGCGCACGCTGCTGGCGGCGCTGCTGGCGGCCCCGCTCTATTACACCGCGCAGCACACCGTCTTCATCGGATCGGTCCGCTACCGCGTTCCGCTGCTCGCGATGATCTACGTCCTCGCGGCGACTACAATGGTCGCCGGCGTTGCGCGCCGATCGGCCGCGCCCGCCCGCCACCGGCCATGAGCGTCGACCCCGCCCGAGCCCTGCCGCACGCCGCACCGCCCCGAGCCGCGCCCGCGCCGCGCCCCGCGACGCGCCGCCGCCCGGTGTCGCTCGCCCGGCAGCGCATCGGCTGGGCCACTCTGGCGCTGCTCGCGACCGGCTACGCCGCCTATCGCTGGGAAACCACCGACGACAACATCCGCCGCCGCGCCGAATTCTTCCTCGCCGCAATGACCGGCGGCGACGTCAGCGTCGCCGCGGCGCGCTTCTCTCTCTTCGACGGCATCGAGCTGCGCGGCGTCAGCATCTCCACCCCCGCCGACCCTGCGCTCGACCCGGCGGCGCGCGACCGCCCGGCGCGCGAAATCTTCGGCGCCGAGTCGCTGCGCCTCGCCACCGACCCGTGGAAGCTCGTCGGCCTGCGATTCGCCGTCCGCGAAATCGTCGCCACGCGCCCGCGACTCACCATCATCCAGAACGTCGAGACCGGCCGCTACAACTGGCAGTCGCTCCGCGCCTCGGGTGTGCACGAATCGGCCCGCGCCCGTCCGCCCCGGCCGACTACGCGGCTGCGCGACGCCGAGGTCGCCCTGGTCACGGTCGATGCCTCCGGCCGGCGCCAGTCCGAGCGGCTGCAATTCGACATCGACGTCCGCCCCGACCCGCGCAACCGCACCGCCTTTCTGGTCGACGTACGACAGTTCGGCGAGCGCTCCACCCGCGGCCGCATGAACTACGACCCGGTCGCCGGCACCATCAGCGACCTGCCCGCGGTCGGCCTCGGAACCATCCGCGGCATGCTGCCCAAGGTCTACCAGCAGTTCTTCGAGCGACTGACTCTGCGCGGCGACGTGCGCTCGCAGCGAATTCAGTACGGCGCGACCGTCGCCGCCGAGCGCCGCTACAACATGCTGCTCAACGGCGTCAGCCTCAACGTGCCGCTGTCGCTGCTCGGTCGCGTCCGCGCCACCGACGCCGCCGCCGACTCCGGCGAGATCATCCTCCACCACCTCACCGACATCGTCGGCGAGATCGACCTGGTCGGCAGCACGCTCTCCGCCGACCTGGCCGGCCGGCTCGACCAGGCGCCGGTCACGCTCCGCGGCACCCTCTCCAGCATCGAGCTGCCGCTCGAACAGATCGGCCTCGACCTGCAAGTCACCTGCAATGCCGTCCCCGTCCCGTCGCCCGAGCTGCGCCGGCTCATCCTCGACGGCGAAGGCTTCCCCGCAGAGCTGATCGGGTTCCTCCACGCCTATGAGCCCGAGGGGCTGCTGGGCGTCGACTGCCACGTCACCCGGCCGGCCGGCGCCCAGGCCGCCCCGCTGCGGCTGCGCGGCGAGCTGCGCCCCAACGGCACGACCGCCCGCTACAGCGGCTTTCCGGTGCGGCTCGACAACGTCCGCGGACGCGTCCGATTCACCGACGACGGCGTCTGGCTCGACAACCTCGTCGGCAACCACGGCAGCGCCACCGCGCGAATCAACGCCCGGCTCGACGAGCCGCGCCCCTGGACCGGGCTGGAGCTCTCGGTCGATGCCGACGCCGTCCCGCTCGACGACGCGCTGTTCGCCGCCCTGTCGCCGCGCTACCAGCGGATGTGGATGCTCTTCGACCCGCACGGACTGGCCGAGGTCCACGCCCGGCTCACGCGCCCCTCGGGCAGCGACACACACGGCCCGCGCCCCTGGAATCAGCAGCTCGACGTGCGGTTGCTCGACGCCGGCCTGCGCTTCGAACGTTTCCCCTATCCATTCGACCACGTCTGCGGCCAGGTACGGATCGGCCCCGGTCGGATCGACCTCGACGGCCTGACCGGCAGCGTCGGCCCGATCGAGTCGGTCACGTCCGCGGCCGCCGGCGATACTCCCGCCCATCTCGACGCTTCGATCCGCGTCGACGGCGCCTGGCAGGACGCCGACGCCGCTGCGCCCGGCGGCCGGCTCGAACTCCGCGTCGAGGCCCGCGACCTGCCGCTCGACGAGCGGCTGCTCGACGCCCTGCCGCCAGAGGCCCGCACCGCGCTGTCCCAGTTCAGCCCGCAGGGCCGCGCCGACCTGATCGGTCGCGTCTATGTCGCCCCACCCGACGACGAAGTCCGCTACGACCTCGACGCCCGGTTGCTCGACGCGCGGCTGCGCTACAGCGAGCTGCCGTACACCATCGAGAAGCTGACCGGCCAGCTGCGCATCACGCCCGACCGCATCGCGCTCATCGACCTGCGCGGCTCGCACGGCGCGGCCGCCGTCATGGCCCGCGGCGAGGTTCACCGCCAGCCCGACGGCGCCATCGCCGACCTGGCGATCTCCGTCTCCAATCTTCCGCTCGACGCCGAGCTGCAATCGGCCGTTCCGCCTGAACTGCGACGCGTCTGGAACATGCTCTCGCCGGCCGGGCAGGTCGACCTGGCGACGCAGTATCACCGCGTCACGCGCGGCGCCACCACCGAACAGCGCCACCACACCGTCGTCACGGTGCGCAACGGGGCGGCGCGCTACGCCGCCTTTCCGCTGCCCATCGACCAGCTCAGCGGGCGCCTGGTCGTCAGCAACGAACGCGTCGAGCTCTCCGGCGTGCAAGGCCAGTGCGGTCCGGCGCCGCTGCGCATCGACGGCTCGATCGACCTGGCAAACGTCGGCCCGACCGGCCTGCTGCGCGTCGACGCCGACCGCCTGCCGCTGAACGATGCCTTCACCGCCGCGCTGCCCGAAGCACTGCAGGCCGGCTGGCGCTCGCTGGCCGCCAGTGGCACGTGCGATCTGCACCTCGACATCCTGCGCTTCGCCGCCACCGGCGGCAGCGCGCTCGACTGGGACTGGCGCGGCCAGGCCGTCCTGCATGACCTGGCGCTCAACCTCGGTCTCGACACCCGCAACGTCAACGGCGAGCTGACCGGCGGCGGCTCGATTCACGCCGGGCAGCTGGCGGTCGATGTCAGCGCCAGACTGGCGCGGGCCGCGCTCGGGCCGTTCGACTTTCGCGACCTGACGCTGCGGGCCGTCATTCCCGCCGGCGCGCGGCGGCTGAAGCTCGCCGGCTGCGAGGCCAAGCTGTTCGGCGGCTCGGCCGCGGGCGAGTGCGAGATCGAGTTCGCCCCCGCCCACACCGAGTACGCCTTCCTGATGAACGTGGTCGACGCCCGGCTCGACGAGCTGCTCAACGCCATGCGCCGCCCGGGTCAGCCCGCGTCGAATGCCCGCGGACTGGTCTTCGGCAAGTTCGCTTTGCGCGGCAAGGTCGGCGACGACGCCGGGCGGCGCGGCGGCGGCGAGGTCTTCCTGCGCGAGGCCCAGGTCTGGCGCCTGCCCGCCGTGCTCGACATCTTCCGGCTCGTCAACCTGGCCCCCGACGAAAACATGTTCCACGACGGCTGGATCCGCTTCTCGCTCGACGGCCAGACGCTGCACCTCGACAAGATCGACCTGCAAGGGCACGCCGTCGCGCTGGTCGGCAGCGGCGAGATGAACACCGACAGCGGCGATCTGAACGTGAAACTGCTGATCGGCAGCCCGCACCGGCTGCGCGTGCCCGTGCTCACCGAGCTGATCGAAGGCGCGTCGCGCGACTTGTTCGAGGTTCAGGTGACCGGGACGATCCGCGACCCGAAGATCGCCTCCAAGCCGCTCAGCAGCCTGCGGCGAGAGCTCGAGGCACTCTTCCCGCCCGGCAAGCGCTGACCGCCGCCGGCCGGACTACGGCAGCGCCAGCAGCAGCGCCACGAACTGCTGCGCGTCGTCGCCATCGATCGTCGTGCTGGCGTTCAGGTCGCCGTTCGACCGCGCGCAGCCCGGATAGGCGGCCGCGTAGCCGGCCTCGTCGACCAGCGCCTGCACAAACGGCGCCACGTCGTTCGCGTTGAACAGACCGTCGCAGTTCATGTCGCCGGTCACCACCGGGTTCACGCACGAAAATGTCGTCACCGTCACGTCGTCGATCGCCGCCTCGGTGGTCGAGCCGTTCGGCTGGTCGGCCACGCTGAACCGCAGCCGCATCAGGCTGCTCGGCGGAACGTAGTTCGAAACGCGGAACGACTTCGGCTTCCAGCCCGGATCGTGCGTGATGCTCTCAAGCGTCACCCAGCTCGCGCCGTCGTTGTTCGAAATCTCGACCGTCAGGAAGTCGGCCCCCGAGCCGGTGCCGCTGCTGCAATAGAACCAGCGATAGTAGTTCACGTACGGGTCCGCCACCGCCGACAGGTCGATCCGCGGCGACGTCAGAATCGTCGGCCCGCCATCCACGTCGGCCGCGCCGACGCCGCCGCCCGGCGATCCGTTGGCCGTCACGTAACACAGCGTCCCCACGCCGGCCGGGTTGTCATCCTCGGGTTGCACCGGCGTCGAGCCGCTGAACGTCCCGACCGGATCGGCCCGCACCCACGCACCCGTCGAAAGGCTGACGTTGGTCACCGTCCAGCCCTGGTCGGTCTCGAAGTTATCGTTGAAGCTGTAGGCGGTCGTGCCGACGCTGGCCGGGTAGTACGCCGTCGGGGCCGCCCCCGGCGAGCGCGCCTGCCCGCCGCCCAGTCCGCCCGCGACGATGTAGAACTGCACGCTCGCCGAACAGAGCTGCGACGGAATGGTCGCCGTGTAATCGTTGCCGGAGACGTGCGCGATCGGTACCCCCACGTACGGATCGCTCGGCGACGAGCGCACATACAGCGTCGCCCCCGCCGGATCGACCGTCTGCCGGCCGTCGGTGATCCGCACGGCGAAGTTCGCAGGTGCGCCCGGCGCGACCAGCGTCGGCGCGCCGTTCGGCAGCGCAATGTGCACCGGCGTGGTGGTGTAGTCGGCCTGGTAGATCAGCGCCGGGAAGATCTCCTCGCAATTCGGCCGGATCTGCGTCGCCGGCAGCACGAACCCGCTCGCGCCCGTGTCGCGCAGCTCGATCGAGAACGACCGGATTCCGAGCGTGCCATAGCACCAATCGACCGACACGCCCGACGCCGGGTAGATGTTGTTGTAGATCGCGCCCGGGCGATACGACACGCCGTGCACGCCCAGGATGATCGACTGCATGGTTGTGCCGATGAGGTTGAACTCGGGCTCATCAGGCGACGTCGGCGACTGGTAGCCCCACGGCCAGAGAATGAGCTGCGAATAGCTGTGCAGGTCTTCGTGGGTCACAATGTTCGTATGCGCCAGGAAGAAGTCGCGCATCGCCTGCGTTTCGGGCTCCGAGAACGCCGACGGCCCGCGAAAGGTCTCGTCGGAGCCGAGCGTGCTCGCCCCCTCGCCGCCCCAGTGAAAGCCCCAGTTGCGGTTGATGTCCACCCCGAACGAGCCGTCGCCGTTGTTCCGCCGGTTCTTGCGCCACAGCCGGTTGGTCGACCAGGTATAGAGGTACCCGTCGACGTTGAACACCGGAATGATGAACCACTCGCACCGGTCGACCAGGTCGTGCAGCATCGGATCGGCGTCGTAGTTCCGCACCAGTTGATCGGCCACGTACAGCGTAACGGGCACGCTGATCCACTCGCGCGCGTGCTCGCAGCCGTGGAACAGCACCCCGGGTTTCGGCCCGGCGCCAGGCCCGGTAATTCGCAGACCCTGGATCGTCCGCCCCTCCAGCGTCGTGCCGACCGTCACGACCTGCGCCAGGTCAGGTCGCAGGGCCGCCAAGGTCGCGAGGTAGGCGTTCACCGTCGCGTTGTCCATGTAGTTCAGGAACGGATCGACCCCCTCCGGCCCCTTGGCAAACTGGTTGTCGATCTTGCCCTGCACGTCGTCGATCAGCACCTGAAACCGCAGCCCGCTGTTTCTCAGTCGCTCGTACTCGGCCGGAGTGACCCGCACATCGACCGGGCCGATGCCGACCCGCTCGCTCCAGACGTCGTGCGTCAGCGACAACAGCCGGTTCAGCTCGTCCGCGTTGCGAACGGTCGCGCGGACCACCCGGTGGCCATCGAACCGCACCACTTCCTCGGCCAGCGCCCCGTGCACCGCGCACAGCGCAAGCACCGCCACCACCCCGCCAAGCCGTGTCATCGCCGAACCTCCCATGTCGAATCCCCAAGCGGACCTGCGCCAAGTCGTAGCCGATCATCCTACCGGCGGTCGGGCGGACGAATCAAACCGGCAGCCGGCGCGCAACCCGGCGTGGCGGCGCCGCCGGCGTCGCGGAGAATGGCGGGCGCCCGATCATCGGGCGTGGTGGCTGGACGACCGTGGCGCGCGGCACAACAGTCGCGCCCGCTCAGAACGGAACGCAGCCGTCAACACCCGCTCGATCAATATCGCCGGCCTGTCAGAGTGAGCCCGGCAGCTCGAAAATGGACTGCGTGCGCAGGATCTTCCACTCGCCGGGGAAGGCGTGATAGGCGTGGATGTGCAGCTCGCGATCGCGCGTCTCGTAGTCGAGGAACGAGAACGGCTCGAGCCCGGCGGTGGCCCACTGCTTGAAGGGGACGAACAGCCCCTTTTTCTTGGCGTAGCGCTGCAGGTCGCGGTAGGTCGTGCGGAAGATGTGCTCGGTCATCTCCTCGACCTGGCTGCTGAAGATGTAGCGCGTCGCGTCGTCGAAGCGGAACTGGAAATCTCGCTCGCCGCGGAACTTGAACTGCGTAATCAGGTTGCGATCGGTCAGCAGGTCGCTCGAGCAGCCGGTCAGCTCGGTCACGATCCGGCCGTCCGACTGGAAGCTGACCAGGTGGCTCATGCCAATGATCCACAGGTCGGCCTGATAGTTCGCCGTCTCGATGTGGCGATCGAGATAAATGCGGAACAGCTCCGGATGCAGCGCGCGCCGGTACAGGTAGAAGTTCAGGTCGCTGCTCTGCTGCTTGTTGAGCCCTAGTTCCAAGCCGGCCATTCCGTGCCTCGATTCCCGGCCCGCGGCGGGGGCCACGGCTCGATTATATCGATCCACGTTTTCAGCCGGCAACGAAAACCTCCCCAATTTCAACTGACAGACATAATTAACTTGCCTTTATGCAGTTATGACTGACGCACAGTGCGGCGTGCCCCGGTTTCTCACATCGCGGACCTGCCCCCCATTCAGTCCGTCAACGCGCGCAGCAGATTGCCGCGCCATCTCCACTTTCCGCGTTGTCCGGCCGCTCGGTGCGACCATAATGTATCAATGCTCTTTCAACCCCCTCTGCCGCCGAAATACGCCAAACTCACGCCAGATGAGATGGTTACGGCGATTCGTGCCCGCAAGACCGCGCTCGGCAAGCGGATCGTGATCCTCGGACACCACTACCAGCAAGACGACGTCGTCCAATTCGCCGATTTCACCGGCGACAGCCTGAAACTTTCACAACTCGCTGCTGCACAAAAAGATGCGGAGTACGTCGTGTTCTGCGGCGTGCACTTCATGGCCGAGTCCGCCGACATCCTGACCGACGAATGCGTCACCGTCATCCTGCCCGACCTTTCGGCCGGATGCAGCATGGCCGACATGGCGGCGATCGAGCAGGTCGAGCAGGCGTGGGACGAGATTGCCGCTGTCACCCCCGCCACGGTGGTGCCGATCACCTACGTGAATTCATCCGCCGCCGTCAAGGCGTTTGTGGGTGGTCACGACGGGGCGTGCTGTACGTCGTCCAACGCGCGCAGCGTCTTGGAGTGGGCGCTGGCGGGGGGGCGGCCGAACCAGCCCGATCCCAACCGCAAAGTCATGTTCCTGCCCGACCAGCACCTGGGCCGAAACACGGCCGACGCCATGGGTTGGCCGCTGGAATCGATGGTGGTCTGGGACCCGCATCAGCCGCAGGGCGGACTTGCGGCACAGCAGATTGCCGACGCGAAATTCATAATGTGGAAAGGACACTGTAGCGTTCACCAGCTATTTAGTGTAAAACACGTTGAGATCATCCGAAAAGCCGACCCCGGATGCCGAATACTCGTCCACCCCGAATGTGCCGTGGACGTGGTGCGCCTCGCCGATGAGGTCGGCAGCACCGAATACATTATCAATACTTTGGAGTCCGCCGCGCCCGGCAGCCGCTGGGCCGTGGGGACCGAGGTGCACCTGGTGCATCGCCTGGCCGAGCGGCTGAAGGACCGCATCGCGGTTCGATCGCTGGCCGGCATTCAGTGTTTGTGCACGACGATGTATCGGATCGATCTGAGGCACCTGCTGTGGGCGTTGGACAACCTGGTTGAGGGCCAGGCGGTCAACGTGGTGCGGGTCGATCCCGAGACGCGCGCCCTGGCGCGCATCGCGCTGGATCGCATGCTGGCGCTCAAGGCGCGGCCGCTGGCGCAGTCTCTGAGCGACTGATATTTCCGGCCGGATGGCTCGGGCCGTTCCGGCAATCGGGTGGCGTGACGAAGGTGCGGAAAGAAGCAATGCCCGCGATGCGATCTGCCGCGTGGCTGCGGGTGGCGGTCGGCCTGTGGGTCGCCTCCGCCGCCGCGGCGCAGACGATTTCCGTGCCGTCGCCCAACGAGCAGGCGGCCGGGTTCTTCGCGCGCGCGCTGGCGGCCCTCGACGATGTCACCGGCGACAACCGCGGCGACATGCTGGTCGGCGCGCCCAACGAGCAGGCCGGAAGCGGCGCCGACTACGCCGGCCGCGCCTACATCCTCTCGGCGTCAACGGATCGCTGCTCATGACCGAGCTGCTGCTCAGCGCCGCCCAGCCGCTCGGGCAGTTCGGCCGTGCCGTGGCGGCCTCGATGTCGACGGCGACGGCGTAAACGACCGTGCCGTCGGCGCCTACAACGAAACGCCGACCGGCGGCGTCTCCCGCTCCGGACGGTGCACTTCTCGGCGTTACCGCGTTGCAGCGCAGCCTGGCGTTGCCTAACGGCAGACCGGCGGCGGCCTGGCGGTCGCCGGCGTGACCGATGTCGATGGCGACGGCCAGGCGTCCGCTGGTCAGCGCCGAACACGAAGACCTCCTGGCCGGTCCGGCCGACGGCCGGCCTATCTCTTCTCCAGCGCGACCGGCGGTTGCCGGCACCTTCGTCCACCCACGCCGGGCGCTGCACGGCTGGTCTTCGGCCATGCCGCCGCCGGGCTGATCGACTTCGACGGCAATAACGACGGCCGCGGAGACGTAGCCATCGGTGCCCCGCAGGACGGCCCCACTGTGAATTGGCCGATCACCGGACGTGTCTATGTCTTCTCCGGCGTCAGCGGCGGATCGCTGGCGACGCTCCAGGCCTACTGTGAGGCGTGCGAGATTCACTTCGGCCGATCGCTCGCGACCGTGCCCGACCTGAGCGGCGACGGCCGGCCCGATCTGGCGGTCGGCTCGCTGAACCTTCAGATCGGCAACGGCCCGCCGGTCAACGCCGGGCGCGTGCATGTCTTCGCGTCGGTGTCGGCGGCCCGGCTCTACATGATCGACCCGCCGCATGGCGAGTACGACGGTGAGTTTGGCGCGGCTATCAGCGGCATCGGCGATCTCGACGGCGACGGTCGCGGCGACCTGGTCGTCGGCGCGCCGCGCGAAGACCCGGACGACGCGCCCATCCCGTCTGGCCGGGCGTATTCTACCTGGCCTGGCCGGGTGCGGCTGCTTTTCTGTTCGGCTCGCCACAGCCGGAAGCTGCCGGTATTTCGGTTCGAGCGTCGCCGGCCTGGCAGATGTGAACGGCGACGGCCTGCCCGACGCCGCGATCGGCCGCCTACCTGGAGAACCTGCGCTGCCCCCGCAACGCCGGGCGGCTGACCATTGTCGATTCCGACCCAGACCGCGACGGCCGCGTGCTCGACAACTGCCCGACCGTCGCCAACCCGACGCAGTCGGACCTCGATTCGGACGGCGTCGGCGACGCCTGCGACACCTGCACCGACCCCGACCACGACGGCTTCGCCAGCCCCGGCTTCGCCCCGACGACCTGCCCGACAGACAACTGCCCCGGCGTCGCCAACCCGGCACAGGCCGATTCCGACAACGACGGCGCCGGCGACGCGTGCGACAACTGCCCCGCGCAGTCGAACCCCGACCAGCTCGATAGCGACGGCGACGGCCACGGCGACCTGTGCGACAACTGCCCGACCGTCGCCAATGCCAACCAGGCCGATGGCGACGGCGATGGTCGTGGCGACTTGTGCGACAACTGTCCGACCGTGCCCAACCCGACCCAGGCGGACTCGGACGGCGACGGTTTCGGCGACCCGTGCGATCAGCTCGGCGACCTGAACCACTCCGGCCAGATCGAGTCCGGCGATGTCGCGCCGATGCAGTCGTGCGTGCAGTCTTCCGGCGGGCCGGGCGGCTCGGCCGGCGCGGCCTGTGCCAATGCCGACCTCGATGCCGACGGCGACGTCGACGCCGCCGACGGCCTGCAGTTGCAGGCGCTCTGGCCGGTCGGGGCGCCCTGCCGGCCGCTGGTGCTCTCGATCACGGTCCTGGTCGGTCCGGGCGGCAGCAGTCACTCGCAGAGCGACGCCGTGTTGACCGTCACCGACCCAGCCGGGCGGCGGACAACCGGGAACGGCAACGGCATCCCGGGAAGCATCTACTACAACCGCGATCTGAACTCGGACGGGCGGACCGACTGTGGTACCGACATCGTCGGCCAGGTGCCGGGGCGCTATCGCGCCACGATTATCCCGCGCAACGGTTCGAACCCGGCCACGCCCGTGGACGTGTCCTACACGTTCAATGGCGCGACGTTCACCCTGGCGACGGGTGTGCCGATGAGCGCCCTGCCAAGCGGCGGATTCACCATCGACGCCCTGCCACGCGCCGACATCGACATGAACGGCGTGCAGGACGCGACGGACTTGTTCCTGTTTGTATCGGCCCTGGTGGGCAAGCCGCTGGCGCCGTGCCACGTGGTGACGAGCGATCTGTCGGGCGACGGCGCCCTGAACGGGCGCGACGTGCAGGTATTCGTCAATGCGTTCTACGGAAACTAGCGAACTCGGCAGGCCGGTGCGGCGCCGCGCAGCGGCGGGCGCGCTGCTGCTGTCGCTCGGCCTGGCGCTGCCGGCGCGGGGCGTCTACATCGAAGGCTACACCTCGCGGCAGAGCTACGCCCCCGGCGAGACGATCGAGTTCCGCGTCTCGACCGATGCGTCGAGCTATCGCATCGACATCTACCGCGACCAGACCACGCCGGTGCTGATCGACAGCCTGACCGGTCTGCCCGGCTCGCTGCAGAGCACGCAGGCACAAGGCTGGCTGGGGGCAACCTGGGTGGTCACGGCAACGCGCCTCGTGGGCGCCTGGCCCACCGGCAGCTACTACGTTCGCTTCACCGACAGCGACGGCGGGTTTCGCGACTGGCCGATCGCGGTGCGCGCGGCCGTGCCCGGGGCGACGTCGCGCCTGGCGTTCTGCATGGAATACAACACGCGCAACGCCTACAACTATTGGGGCGGGGCAAGCCTCTACATCGGTCCGCCGCAGCCGAAGGTGAGTTTCCTGCGGCCGATGATTCAGGAGAACGGGCGCGGCAAGGGCTCGTCGAGCACGCGCCTGGCGCACATTCAGCTCGAAGAGGAAGGATTCGCAGTCGAGTATCTCACCGAGCGCGACATCCACGCGAACCCGGCCATCCTGCAGAACTACGACATCATCGTCTTCAGCGACCACATGGAGTACAACACCAGCCAGTTCTACACCGCCATCTCCGCCCACCACGCTCGCGGCGGCCACCTCTGCTTCCTCTCCGCCAACGACCTGTGGTGGCAGGTACGCTACGAGAACGACGACACGCTCATGGTCGGCTACAAGCAGTCGGCCGTGCCGAACGACCCCGTTTACGGCGTCGACAACGGCCTGCTGACCACCAACTGGTATGCCGCGCTGGTCAACCGGCCCGGCGAGGCGCTGCAAGGCGTCGCCTACGACCGTGCGTCCGGCTCGATGTTCAGCACCAACATGGTGGTGCGCGACGCGTCGCACTGGATCTTCGCCGGCACCGGCGTGCAGGACGGCCAGTCGCTGGGCTTCAACCTGGCGGGTGGCGAGTGCGACACGGTCGGCCGGGCGTCGCCCCCGGTGCTCGACGTGCTGCTGGCGGCCGAGCTCGCCAGTCCGTTGCCGTTCACGACGCCGGTGCACATCCCCGCGACCGCGCTATGCACTTACTACGAAGACTCGCCGGCCTATGGCTTCCCGAACGGAAAAGGCGGCAAGGTCTTCGCGTCCGGCTGCCAGACGTTTGTCGGTGGATTCCAGACCGGGGCGACCGACTACCTGGTCATCCGCAAGATGTTCCGCAACGTGATCGAGGCCATGCTGGCCGCCCCGCCGCCGCCCTAGCGCGGGCGCCGTGCTGAGCCGTCGATGTCACGTCTCCGGGATGGACGCGGCTACCGCGCGCCGGCCGGGCTTCGATTCAGCACATCATCGCGAACCGACTCGGCAATCGCCGCGGCCTCGGCGATCAGCTCGGCCGGCACCTTCAGCTCGGTCAGCGTGGCGCCCAGGTCTTCCATCACCGCGTCGAAGTGCCCGTCGTTCAGCCCGCGCTCAACCAGCGCGCGATGGGCATGCCGCATCGAGCGACCGTTGTACTGCCGCGGCCCGCCGAAGACCATCGACAGAAACGCGCGCTGCTTGGCGCGCTGCCGCGCCATGTCGATGCCGTCGAAGAAGTGGCGGATGCGATTGTCGGCCAGCACCTTCTTGTAGAACAGCTCGACCGCCGCCGACACCGCCGCCTCGCCGCCGATGCGGTCGTAGAGCGATTGCATGATGACGTCCCCCAGCGTCGGGCGCGACTCCGCGATGCGGAAGCCTCGCGCGCCCGCTACGGGAACATCGGCTCGCGTCCGGATGCGGATCATCCGCCGCGCCCGTCCGATAGGCGCGGCGCGCGGCGTCGCATCGCGCGGGAGTTATCGCCCGGCGGCGGCTCAGTCGTGGAGCGGACTGAGGACCATGCCGGTCGCCAGCTTCGGGAAAAAGTAAGTCGTCTTCTGCGGCATCAGCTCGCCCGCGGTGCAGACGGCCCGCAGCTCGCCCATCGTGCAGGCCTGCATGATGAACGCCGCGCCGCGCGACTGCCGCGCCTCGGCCAGCGTGTCCGGCAGCGGCTTGACGTAGTGAATCGTCGGCGGCTTTCCGCCCGCCAGCCGCGGCGTGATGACCTCGTCGATGATCGCCCGATGCAGGATGGCGTACGAAAGCCCGCGCCACGCGGCGGCCCGATGCGGCTCCAGCTCGGCCAGACAGTCGGCCTGCTTCGGCCGCAGCAGCGCGAACCTGCCGGTCGCGCCGCTGAAGAGTCCGATCGCCTGCGGTCCGCCGCGCGCCAGCTCGGCGACGAACGCCGCCCCGTCGGTGGCCGCCGACGCGGTCATGCTGAAGCGCTCGGACAGCGCGTCGCCGAGGCGCTCGCCGAGCCCCGGCAGATCGACCAGCACGCGATGGGTCGGCAGGATGATCGCCCCGGGGTCTTCCATCGCGCAGAAAACGCACAGTACCGAATTCGCCGGATGAGTCGCCGGCAGCGTGCGATGATGCTGGATCAGCTCGCGGCGGTAGTTGAGCGCCGTGCCGTAGCGATGATGGCCGTCGGCGATGAAGATCGCCTTGTCGGCCAGCAGCCCGCGAACGCGCTCGATGACCGCCGGATCGGCGACCACCCACAGCCGGTTGTCGACGCCGTCGGCGACGGCGCTGGCGTCGGGCTGACGTGTGGTCACCGCGGCCAGCGCCTCGGCCACCGCGCCGGGCGGATCGGTGTACAGCCCGAAGATCGGCGACAGGTTGCAGCGCGTGGCGCGGGTCAGCCTCAGCCGATCCTCCTTCGGCCCGCCGAACGTCTGCTCGTGCGGAAAGACCTTGCCCGCGCCGAACTCCTCCAGGTGCAGCCGCGCGAAGAATTTCCGCCGCACGCGCTCGACGCCGTCCACCTTGAAATGCTGGTGATAAGCGTAGATCGCCGGCGCGGCGTCCTGACGCAGCGTGCCGTCCTGCTGCCAGCCGGCCAGCGTCGCGGCCGCGGCGGCGTAGACCGAGTCGGGGCCGGCCTCCTTGGGCGGCGTGTGCGGCAGGTCTACGGCCACGATGTTGTGCGCATCTTTCGCCAGCAGGGCGCGCTTGTCCGGCTCGTCGAGAATGTCGTACGGCGGCGCCACGAGCCTGCTCAGCTCGCGCTGCGAGTAGCGAATCGCCCGGAACGGGTAGATGTCGGCCATCGCTGGTGCCCTCCCGCGAGCGCGGCGCCCGCCTGCGCCCGGCGCTGACGCGCGGCGCAGCGCTCGAATCTGCAAATCCTATGATCCGCCCCGCGGCGCCGCCTGTCCAGAATCGGCCGCCGGCCGGCTCGACGCGCCGGGCGGGCCCTCGTCCGCCGCGGCACGCCGCGCCATCGTGCCGCCCGAGCCGACCTCGCGCAGCGCCGCGGCGATCGTCTCGGCAGCGACGGCGTGCCCGATCGGCGTCCAGTGCTGGTCGTAGGTGTAGTAGGTCTGCCGGCCGGCGGCGGCCGCGCGCCGCAGCGGCTGGGTCAGGCTGACGAACTCCACGCGCTGCGCGGCGCACCAGTCGCGCACCACCGCCTCGGTGCGGTCAAGCCCGGCCAGCAAGTCGGCCATCAGCTCCGTGGCGGGCGGCAGCAGACGGCGCGATCGCAACGACAGAAACGCGCGGACTTTCTCGCCGGGCAGTTGATCGGCCACCAGCGGGACGATGACGCGCGCCTTGACCGGCGCATAGGCGATCGTCAGCCGCGCGCCGCTTCTGGCGCACGCGTCGTGCAGCTCGCCCAGCGTCTGCCGGGCCACCTGCCACTCGCGGCTCTGTTCGAAGCCGGTCGCCCGGCCGTAGAGGTCGAGCAGTTGCTTGGGCGCGAAGGCGTAGTAGCTGACGCCGCCGGACGCGGGCAGCGCGATCGGCATCCAGCTCAGCAGATCGAGTCGCCGCGCGGCCGCGCCGCGGTTGATCGCCCCGAGCCGGTCGACCAGCAGCCGCTCGAGCCCGGCGAGGATCGGCGACGTGCGGATGATTTTCTTGAGGCTGACCGTCTTACGGACGTCGGCGTCGACCGCGCGGAAATCGTTGCCTTCGTAGAGCAGCAGCACCACGTCGCGCGGGTGCAGCGCCGCACCGAAGTCGGCCCAGGCGGCGGCGCAGTGCTGCGGCGAATAGCCCGACACGCCGAGATTCACCACGCTCCGCGACAGCTCGCGCTCCAGCCGCGCGGGCCACGGGTCGCCGTCGGTGACGCGCGAACCCTCGGTGAACGAATCGCCCAGCGCCACCACGTCGCACGCGGCCCGGTCGGCGCCGTTTCGGAAGCCGTTGCGGTCGGTCGACAGCCGGCAGACGACCCGCCCGAACCCCGGCGGATCGGCCGGATAGACGCAGCCCGGCGCGGGGCGGTCGTCGTAGGTGGTCTCGATGACGGCGCTGGCCGGCCGGCGATAGGCGACCCGGTCGAGCACGTAGGGCAGCGGGGTGAAGAAGCGCAGCGCCACGTCGGCCGCGAGAAACGCCAGCAGGCCGAACGTCGTGACGGACACCAGCTTGAACGCGCGCAGCCGCCGCGCGCGGGCGTCGGCCGCGGAGCCCATCAGCAGCGCCACGAGTGTCGCCGCGCCCGCCGTGATCAGCCACAGCAGGTGCGGGCGCGAGTAGCGCCCCAGCAGCACGGCCTGCTCGCGCGCCACCAGCGTCAGCACGTTGGACGGAATCAGCCACGCGACCACGTTGCCCGCCAGCAATCCCACCGCCACCAGGGTCTGCGCCCGACGCGAAAGCATGCCGCTTCCCCTTACGAACGACGCAGCATAGCCGCGCCGCGCCCGCCGCGACACGCGCCGCTCAGCCGCCCGGCCGGCCCGGCAGCCCGCCGTGCTTGAGCATGAACTTCAGCCAGCTCGTGAGGTGATACCGGCCGTGCCGGCCGAACGGACGGGCGCTGCGCCGGCGATGGGCGTGCACCGCGGTGATGTGCGGACAGTGAACCACGCGCCGGCCGGCCCGCCAGGCGCGATAGCACAGGTCCACGTCCTCGAAGTAAAGGAAGAACCGCTCGTCGAAGATCTCGCCGGACGGATAGTCGGCCCGACGCAGAAACAGCGCCGCCCCCATGGCCCAGTCGACGTCGCTCGGCCCGGTCTCGGACACCGCCGGCCGCAGGTAGTCGCGAAAGAACGCCGGCTCCCAACCCGCCATCCGCATCGGCGAGCGCGCCCACAGCGCCGTCGACCACGAGTAGAAGCGCCGCACCGACGGCTGCACCCGCCCGTCCGGATAGAGCAGCCGCGGCGCGACCACGCCCACGTCCGGGTGATCGGCCAGGAAGCGCTCGGCCGCTTGCAGCGCGGCAACGCCCAGCCGCACGTCCGGGTTCACGATCGCCAGCGTCTCGCCGCGGGCGACCCGCGCCGCCGCGTTGATGCCGGCCGCAAAGCCGCGGTTCTGCTGGTCGATCACGCGGCTCGCGCCGGCCCAGTCGGGCGGCAGCGCCAGCGGCTCGCGCGGCGAGTGATTGACGACGATCAGCTCCAGCGCGGCGGCCGCACGATCGGGCGCCAGCGCGGCCGCGAGCCCGGCCACGTCGGCGGCGCTGTGAAAGTTCACCGTCAAAATGCTGATCATCGCCACCCGAGCATCTGTCGTAGCCGCCGGAAGCGCGGCTGTGCCTGCAAGGCCCACCAGTTGTGCGTCAGCCGCCGATCCATCGCGGCGTGCGAAACACGCGTGAATCGTGCCGCCGCGACGCGGCGCTGGCTGATCGCGACGCGCATTCGCCAGGCGTCGCGCTTGCCTGCCAGAAACGACGCCGCCCGGCCGCGCAGCAATTCGGCGCCGAACTGCAGCGCCAGGAAGATCAGCCGCGCGGGCAGATACCGGCGGCGCAGCAGCGGCGGCATCCGGCTCCACCAGACGATCTCCGCGTTGCGCGACGAGTGATAGTGCATCGTCCAGCCGGTCGGCGAGTACGACGAGTTGAGATGATGGTAGCAGATCGAGCGCGGCGCCAGCACGCAGCGCCAGCCCGCCAGTTGCAGGCGGAACCCCAGCTCGACGTCCTCGTAGTAGCTGACCAGCGCCGCGTCGAGCAGGCCCACCTCGTCGAGCGCCACCCGGCGATAGAACGCGCTCGCGCCGCACGCCGAAAAGATGTCGAGCCGCAGCCCGGCCGCCTGTTCGCGCGGCGCGCCGTGCAGGCGCTTCATCGCCCCGCCCACCACCGAGTAGAGGTCGCCGGCCGTGTCGATCGCGTGCGGCGGATCGGCCAGCAGCACGAGCGACGCCACCGAGCCCACGGTCGAATCGTCGAACGGTGTCAGCGCCTCGGCGAGCCAGTCGGGCGCGACGTGCGTGTCGTTGTTCAGCAGCGCGACAAACGGCGTGCCCGCTTCGCGCAGGCCGGCGTTGCACGTCCCGGCAAAGCCCAGGTTGCGTCCGTTGACCCGCACGCGGACGCCCGGCCACTCGCGCCGCAGATAGTCCACGCCGTCGTCGCGCGACCCGTCGTCGACCACCACCACCTCAAAGTCGCGCCGCGTCTGCGCCGCCAGCGACGCCATCAGCGCCGGCAGGAAGCGCCGCCCGTTGTAGTTCGGAATCACCACTGTGCACGCCGCGCCCGACACGCAATTCGCCCTTCGAACCAATGGAAACGGCCGATCGACCGGGCGCTGTTGTATCAGCCCGGCCGACCGGCCGTCCATGCGACGGTGCGAGTTCTCGCCCGGCGCGGCGGGCCGCGGCGACGCTCGGCGCGACGCGTGCGACGGCTAGGGCTTGGCCGGCTGGCTGGCCGGCGCGGTCGTCGGTTTCGGCTTGCCCTTCATCAGCGTGTCCACGTCTTCGCCTTTCCAGGTGCGGCTCAGCGGGCGCGGCTCGCCCCCCAGCTTCCGCAGCACCAGCTCGTCGCGCGGCTCTTCGCCCGGCACCTCGGGCGCTCGCGCGAGGTAGCACACCTCGTCGCTGGTTCGCCACACCGGAACAATGCGCTCTTCGTCGCCGCGACCGGGCTGATCGCGGAGCCAGGTGGTCTCGCCGGTCGCGAACGTATACACCGCGACCTTCGCCCCCTGGTCGCCGAGGAACAGCGCCCGCGACCCGTCCGGCGACAGCTCGAACAGCCCCTCGGGCGCGTTGAGCGGCGCCGGCCGCGAGCGCGGCGTGAGACGCGTCACGGTCGCCTTCTGACGCGGATCGATCGCGAAGAACGTCACCTGGTTCGGCATGTCCGCCGTGGTCGCCGGAAGCGTCACCTCGGCGGCGCTGAAGATCAGCCGGCCGTCCGGCAGCCATTTCACGGCCAGCATCGGCCCGAACAGCACGCCGGCCAGCTCTTCCTGGGCGCCCCACGGTTCCAGCAGCGCGCCGTCGGCGCCGGCCACGGCCAGCGTCGTTACCGCGCCGAGCGAAGCGCCCTCCTTCTCGGGGACGTATCCGGAGGCGCGCATCACCGCCAGCGAGCGGCTGTCCGGGCTCCAGTCGAACCCGAACGTCACGCCGGCGCAGACCAGCCGCGGTGCGCCGGGCTTCTGCAGGTCGACCGCGTACAGGTCGAGCGATTCCTGGTCGCCGTGCTGGCAGAGATACGCCACCAGCCGCCCGTTCGGCGAGACCGCCAGCGCGCGGATTTCCTCGAACGTTCGCAGGACCGGCGCGGCGACGCGCGCCGTCTGCTCCTGCACGTCCGCCAGCTCGACGGTCCAGACGGTCGCCGACAGGTCGGCCAGCTTGTCCCACTCGGTTCCGACATGCGCTCGGAGAGCCGCATCCTGCGCGTCGCGCAGCCGCAGAAGCGCCGCGGCCATCAGCCCGTTGCCCTCGCCGGGCTGCAGCGTCGGATGAAAGTCGTTCCAGTTGCCCTTGAACGCCAGCGCCTGCTCGCGCAGCCGAGTCGCGGCGGAATCCAACTGCGTCCGCTGCCCGGGCAGCAGCAGCCCGTCGAGCTCGCGCGCGGTCTTCGCCTCGTGCGCGACCGCCAGCGCCAGCCGCTGCTGATCGGCCACCCACACGCCGCGCCGCACATGCGGAACCACCACGCCCGACAGCCGCCCTTCCGCGCTGCTCAGCCGCAGCCCCTCGGGCGTCAGCACCGCGGCCGTGCGACCGTCCTTCGACCACAGGATGCGCTTCTCCGGCAAACAGCCGGACGCCAGCGCCACAAACACCATCAACCCCGGAACTCCCAGCCGTTTCATGACATGACTTCCTTTCGTGCGATCCGCAGCGGCGACACCCAGTGCACCGCCGGCGGGCTCGTCTCCATTCGCTCCGGCGCAGATCCGCGCCACGTCGAGCGCGACCAGATGCCCGTCGCGGCCCGGCTCGGTTCAGCCTGCACAATGTGGCTCTCGACCACCGGCGCCCCCGCGCGGCTGCCGCGCCCGAGCAGAAACGCCAGGCCGACGCAGGCCGCCGCCGCCAAGACGCGCACGTGCGACCAGCGCCGCTGCCACTGCGCCCGCCGTGCGATGCGCTCGCCCGGAAAATCGGGGAGTCGCGTGCGCGGCTCGTCGCGCCCGGCCAGAGCCCGCCGCGCCAGGCCGAGCGCGGTCGAATACTCCGCCAGCCGTTCGGCGGCCGCCGGATGCTCGGCGACCCAGGCATCCACCAGCGCCGCCACGTCGGCCTCGAGCACGCCCAGGGCGCGGTCCCGCAGCAAGGCCTGGAATCGTTCATCACTCATCGTTCGTCCTCCAGCGCCGCGTGCGTCGCCGCGCGCAGCCGCTCCATCGCGTAGTGCAGCCGCGAGCGGACCGTGCCGATCGGCAGGTCCAGCGCGGCGGCGATCTCGGCATAGCTCAACTCGCCCAGCAGCCGCAGCTCGAGCGGCTCGCGCTGCTCGTCGGGCAGCGCTGCGAGCGCCCGCCGCGCGGCAGCCAGTCGCTCGTCTTCGACCGGCGCCGCCGCCGGCGGCTCGTCCGGCAGCTTCTTCCACGTCCGCCACGAGCGCCGCAGCCCGCTCGCCACGTGCCGCGCCACGCCAAACAGCCAGGCCCGCGGCGAGGGGGCCGTCACCCAGCGATCGGGATAGAGCGCCGCCTGAACGAACGTCTCCTGCAGCGCGTCATCGGCGTCGCCGTCGTCGCGGACCCGCCCGCGCAGGTAGCGACGCAGGTCGTCGCCGTGCCGGCGGTAGAGAACTTCGAGCTCGCTGGCTGAACCTGGCATGGCGCCTCACCGCGGGGCCGCACCGACGCTGCCCGGCCGCAGTCTACATGGCATGGGATAATCAGGAAGTTCAACGAAAATGAGGATCGCAAGGTGCGGACCGGCCCGGGCGGCCGAGAAACCGCCGATTTCGGCCCCATCGGCCGGGTGAAACCGACTGAAGCCAGAGGGGGCCCCGGGTCTGGCGGACGGCCCGAGGCAGACCACTGCCAGCCGGGAATGCGGCGACCGGGAAGACCCGCTAGCGCGGGCTGGCCGCCTTGGTGCGCGCCTCGTTCAGCTTCTGGTAGAGATCGTCGCGGAGCGCCGCGGGGATGTCTTTCAAAGCCGACTCGAACCGGCGAACCGCCTCGCTGTAGTCGCCCAGCTGCATCGCGCGTTCGCCGCGATGCACGGCGTCCACGGCGCGAATCGCCGGCTGCAGCGCCGCCAGCTCGCGGTTGGCGTCGGACGTGGGGTCGCGCCACGCGGCGGAGCGCAGCTTCTTGACGGCCTCGTCGATGTCGCCCAGCTCGGCCGACGTACGGGCCTCGAGAATCAGCCCCATCGCCTGGGCGCGTTTCAGTTTCTGCTCCAGCTCGGCCGAGTGGGTCTTCTTCACCGCGACGCGGTACTGTTCGACAGCTTCGTCGTAGTTGCCGCGGAGCATGGCGCTGTCGCCTTGCGCAGCCGCGAGCATGCCGTCGCGGCGCTGGGCGATCTCGACGTACAGGTCCTCGGTTTCGGGCGTGTGCCGCAGGCTGCGGATTCGCTCGATGGCCTGGTAGGCGGCGTCATAGTCCTTGCGCCCCATGGCGTCGCGCATCTCCTCCATCAGGCGCTGGTAGCTGCGCTCGCTGCCGTCTTGCTCCTCGTCGGCGCCCAGCGGTGCGGACGGCCTCTTCGGCTTGATCGCCAGCGGCTCCGAACCCGCCGGCGGCTCGAGGTCCGGAATCGTCGGCTGCGGCTTGTCCTTGCCGTTCTCGCCGTTGCGACCGTAGCCGCGACGCAGCTGCGCCAGGCTCTGCTCCTTGATGAGCTGCCGCTGCAGATCGCCGACCAGCGAATATTCGATGCCGCGCGAAACGGCCTCCTTCAGCTTCATCTCGGCCAGGTCGAGATTGCGCTCCGCCAGCGCCGCCCGGGCCTCGGCCAGCGACAGCCAGCGAATCCCCTCGGCCCGCCGTTCCGACGCTATCACGCCCGAGACCCGCGCCGCCTCGACCTCCGTCAGAATCGTCACCGCCTTGGAATAGTCGCCGGCGCGATAGGCCGCCTTGGCGCTCTCGACCCGCGCGGCGATCTGCTTGGCCGAGTCGCTCAGCAGCGCCGGAAAGACGCGATGCAGCGACCATCCGCCGCCGCACATGGCCGCCATGCCGATCAGCGTGACGCACGCCCGGCGCACCGCCCGGCGCCGCGCCGCCCGCTGCCGCGCCAGCGCCAGTTCGTGCGCCTCGCGCTGCCGCAGCGGCGGCACCGAGCGAACCACCGGCCGGCGCTGCTCTTCGCCGCGCCCCCAGGGCAGCGGCACTTCCGCGGCGCCGCGACCCGGAATCGCCGCGGGACCGGTGCTCGCCGAAACGCTCACAGTGTGGGTCTGCCGGGCCGACCCGGCCGGCGCGACGCCCGCGATCAGCCCGCTCACCAGCCCGCTGCTCGCCAGCGGCGCCTCGGGCGGGCGCACGGCCATCCCGCCGCCAAACGGCGAGTAGCCGCCCGCAACTTCCGCCCGCACGGCGCCGGCGAACAGCGACGCGGCCGGCGGAGCAACCGAGGAGTTACTGCCGGTGACGGTGCGGGGCTCGACGCCGCCACGCGGCTGGTCGATCGGCGGAATCGTCGCCGGGGCGATCGTCGGGGCCATCGGCTCGAACATCGGCGGCGGCGCGAACGACGGCGCCGCACTCGGCACGGCGGCGGGCGGCGCGCAATCGGCGCGGCCGGCGCGCTGCGGCAGCCGGCGCGGCGGGGCAGGCCCGGCTCGAAGACGCCGGCTGCCGGCGGCAAGATGGTGACATCGACGATGCGGCGCGGTTCGCCGACGGCCGCGGCCGGCATCGGCGCAACCGCGGCGCCGGGCAGCGTGCCGGCCACCAGCCCCGCCGGAACGCCCGTCAGCACGCGCCGCGGGGCGCGCGAGAAGTGCCGCACCAGCATCGTCAGCACGTCGTCGATGTTTGAAAACCGCTCGTCGCGCTGCCGCGCCATCATCCGTGCGACGATCTCCGACAGCATTGGCGGAACGCGCGGATTGAGCTCGCTCGCGGCCGGCCAGCTCGAATCCGGATCGGCGTGCCACGCCAGCCAGCGGATCGGGTCGTCGATCGCCCCGATGGTCCGCTGCGTCAGCCGCGAGAACTCGGTCCGGCCGATCAGCATTTCGTAGGCGATGACGCCCAGCGAGTAGATGTCGATGCAGTCGTCGAACGGCTGTTCGAGGTAGATCTCGGGCGCGGTGTAGGCCGGGCTGCCGACGGTGTAGTCGGGCTCGGCGCCGGCGTTCATGGCCATCGAGAAGTCGGCGATCCGCGGCCGGCAGCGCGGGTCGGTGATGATGTGCCGCGGCGAAAGGTCGCGATGGATGAACCCCGCCGCGTGCACCGAGCGCAGCCCCAGGCACGACCGCGCCAGCAGCTCCAGCGTGCCCTGCAGCGAAAGCTGCCGCTTGGTGATCAGCGTCTCGAGCGAATAGCCCGGGACGTATTCCATCACCAGGAACAAGCCGCGCGGCTGCTCGATCAGCTCATAGACGCCCACCACGTAGCGCGCATCATGCGAGATCTGCGCCAGCGTGTAGGCCTCCTTGCGGAAGCGGCCGCACGCCCGCGGGTCGTCGATCAGGTCCGGCGCCAGTTGCTTGATCGCCGCCAGCCGGTCGAGCATCACGTCGCGCGCCTTGTAGAGCGTCGCCTGGCGCGTGGCGTGCATGCGTTCAAGAATGCGATACTTGCCCAGCCCCGCGCCGCTCGCCAGCGCGTCGACCTCGCCCAGCGCGCCCGGCTCGCCGCGCAACGCGGGCGGCGGACCGGCGGGCCGCGCATCGGCGTCGCGCTGCGGATCGTTCGGTACGGGCATGACTCAACAGGCCCCGGGTCGCGCAGGCAGGCGGCGGGCATTCACCCCGGCGCCCGAGCGAAACCTTGCTTCTTGAGGCTTCCGACGCGCTGGACTCCCCCGGCCGGTAAGCGCTTGGACTGCTAATGTTACGCCCCACCCAACCGCCGGTCCAGCCGAATGTTGACGCAGCCGCGCGACCGAGAACTCGCGCCCGCACCCGGGCCGCGACCCCGACGGGGCGGGCGCGGGTCCGCTGGCGGCGGGGCGATCCGAAGCTCCCCCCGGCGCGGTGGTCGGACCGGACGTGGGCGTGCGCATGAGCTGGCGATAGCGCTCCGCCTCGGCCGGGCGACCCTGCCACTCGTAGAACCGAACCAGCGATTCGACCGTCGTCATCGTCCACGGATTGGCCGGCCCGGACGACAGCACCGCCGTCTCGTACCCCTCGACCAGCAGCGGCTCGGCCTGCTTGGCCCGCCCCAGTTCGGCCAGGCAGCGACCGTGATAAAACACCGCCGCCGACCGCCGTGCGTCGGCACGCGAAAAGCGCTGTTGCGCGATCCGGGTTCCTTCCGCAAGCAGCGGCTCGGCCTCCGCCTGGCGGCGGACGTTCAGCAGCAGGATGCCCAGCTCCTCCAGCGGCCAGAGCGTGTCCGGATGCTCGCGCCCCAGCGACTTGCGGCGCTGCTCGAGCACGATCCGGAAGTTCGCCATCGCTGCGTCGGGCTTCATCATCGAGCGCTGCGCGATCGCCAGGTCGAACCGCGCCGCCACCGTGAGCGGATGATCGGCGCCCAGCTTCGCAACCCGCAGCGACAGGGTCTCCGCGCACAGCGCCTCGACCGCCGGCAGCTTGTACGCCTGGTAGAGCACGTCGCGCAGCGTCCGGTAGTTGCGGTCCGTTTCGGCGTGCTCTTCGCCACTGCTGGTGCGCAGCCGCGCCAGCGCCTCGCGGTAGAGCCGTTCGGCCTCGGCCAGGTCGCCTTTGCGCCGCGCCACCCCCGCCTGAACCTGAACCAGCTCGGCAGTCAGCGGGTGGTCCCGGCTGAGCTGCCGCTCGTAGGCGCGCCGCGCCGCCGCCGCCACCGCGTCCAGCTCCTTGCCCTGCTTCTCGAGCGTGCTCACCAGCAACGTGGCGGCGTAGAGTCGGTCGGGATGGTCCTCCCCCAGCAGCTTCGTCTCAAGTTCGATCAGCGGGCGGACCATCTGCTCGGCTTCGGCCGAACGCCCGCCGTGGTCCAGGCAGAAAACCAGGTCGGCGGTGGCGCGGAGCGTGTGCAGGTCCTGCGGTCCGTTCCGCCGCCGATAGCCCTCCAGCACGCGACGCAGGATTCGCTCGGCCTCCTCCGACTGGTTGTCGCCGGCCAGAACGATGCCCAGCTCGCGCTCGAACTCCAGCCGTTCCGGCTCGTCGTCGGGCGCCACGCGGCGCTGCAATTCGCACGCGCGGCGCAGCTGTGTGACGGCTTCGCCGCTCTGCCCCAGGCCGTAATAGGCCCCGCCGATGGCGCGCCGCACGCCGGCCTCGATCTCGGGCTGGTCCTTCAGCTCCGATTCCATGCGCAGCAGCGCGTCGTCGAGCGCCTCCCGCACCGTCAGGTTGGCGCCGCGCCCCTGCATCGGGTTTCCGGCGGTGAAGATGCGCTGCAGAAACTCGCGCACCGCCGTGGCGCGGGCCGCCTCGCGGGCCGCCTGCGCGCCGAACTGCCGCGCCGAGTCGCGCTCGGCCAGCGCCGTCCGCTCGGCGCGGGTCGCGCGGATTGCCTGCCCCGTCGTCGCGGCGCTGCCCGCCAGCAGCAGCAGCAGCGCCGCCGCCGCGCCCGCCACCCACGCCCGATTGCGCCGCGCAAACTTGCGAAACGCGAGCCACGCGCCGGCCGGCCGGGCGGAGATCGGCTCGTCGCGCAGACAGCGGCGCAGGTCGTCGGCCAGCGCCGCCGCCGTCGCGTAGCGCCGCTCGGGCGACTTCTCGAGGGCCTTGAGCAGGATCGCGTCGACATCGCGCGAGATCCCGCCCGCGCGCGACGCACGGCTCGCCACGGCGCTGCGCCGCGCCGCGCCCGACGGCGCGGCCGGTTCGGCCGTCGCAATGCGCGACAGCACGTCCACCAGCGACCCGTCCACGCCGATCGGCGGCCCGCCGGTCAGCAGCTCATACCCGATCGCCCCGAGCGAATAGACGTCGCTCCGCACCGACAGCGCGGCCGACTCGCCGCGCGACTGCTCCGGCGACATGTAGGCCAGCGTGCCCAGCAGGTGCTGCGGCCCCTCGAGCGTCAGATCGCGCGAGACGCGCGAGCCGGTGTCAATCGCCTTGGCCAGGCCGAAGTCGAGCACGTGCGGCTCGTCGCGCCCGTCGAGCAGAATGTTGGACGGCTTGAGGTCGCGATGCAGCACGCCGCGCTGATGCGCGTAGTCGACCGCGTCGCACACCCGCGCCAGCACGTCCAGGATGCGCCCGACGCGCGTCTCGTCGGCCAGTGCCGCGTCGAGCGGCCGGCCGTCGACATACTCCATCACGTAGTAGCACTGCCCGCGCTGCGCGCCCGAGTCGACAATCGCGACGATGCCCGGGTGTTCCAGCCGCGCGACCAGCTCCACCTCGCGCTCGAACCGCCGCCGCGCCGAATCCGACGCCGCCGCCGACTCGAGCATGAACTTCACGGCGACGCGCCGACCGGTCGACTGTTGATAGGCCTCGTACACGACCCCCATGCCGCCGCGGCCGATCAGCTCGACCAGGTCATATCCGGCCAGTTGCGGGAACGGCGCCGCCGGATCGACCCCGGGCGCGGCGCCCGACGATGCGTCCGACAGGCTGCGGGCGCGCGACTCGGCGGCAATGCGCGACACCACCGCGGCCCGCAACGCCGGCGCCGCGCCGCCCGGCGCGCCGGCCAGCACCGCGTCGACCGACACGCGCTGGCCCGCGCTGCGCTGCTCGAAGAAGCGCGCCACGATCCGGGCGACGGCATCGTCGGCTTCGTGCGCCATGCGGGGCTCCAGCAGTCTGACGGTTCGGCTCCGAGCGCGGTATTATACGAGCCATGGCCGAGTTGGCGCCGCGCCCCGCCGACGACGAAATCGACGCCCTGTGCAGCCAGGCGCGCGGGGGCAACGCCGACAGCCTCGAACGGCTGCTCTGGATCCACCACGATCGCCTGCTCGAACACGCCCGCCGCAAGGTCGGTCCCGACTGGCACGCCCAGATCGGCGCCGAAGACGTCCTCCAGGAGGCCTACATCGACGTCTTCGGCTCCATCGCAGAGTTTGAATATCGCGGAGCCGATTCGTTCTATCACTGGGCCGCCCGCATCGTCGACCGCCGCTTCATCGACCGCGTGCGCCGCGCCAAGGCCGCGCGACGCGACATCGCCCGCGAGATCCGCCCCGCCGACGCCGCCGCCAGCCGCGCGGCGCTCCTGCAGCACTGCCTCGCAGAAACCGCCACCCCCAGCCGATTCGCACGGCACGACGAAGCGGTCGCCATCCTGCTGAGCTGCCTCGCAAGGCTGCCGGACGAATACCGCATCGTCATCCAGCGCGTCCACCTCGACCAGCAGCCCGTCGCCGCCGTCGCCGCAGAGCTCGGTCGCACCGAGGACGCCGTCCGCCGGCTCGCAGGCCGGGCGGTCGACCGGCTCCGCGAGCTGCTGGCGCGAACCTCCCCGTTCACCTCCCGCGCCGCCAATCTCTGAACCCCCCGCGAAACCGTCCAAGTTTTTCGCGCCCGATCCGCGCCGCCACTGCGATCTGACTGGCGAGACGTCCGGCCAGGAGCGACGCACGGCGCGCCGCCCGGCACCGAGACGGGCAGCTAAACGCCTCGTGCAAAAGGAGTTTTGTCATGACTCGTGGATCGAACCCACCCCGGCATTGGACCTGGATCGTGGCCGCAGCGTGCCTGTCGCTGGCCTGCTCGGCCGTGCAGGCGAGCAACTTCACCCCCTACCCGTACGTCAACCAGTTCTACCTTGGAAAGACCCTCACGGCCGCTGAGCTCGCGGCCTCCTATCCCCAGGCCGGCACGTTCGGTCGCGACGCCGGAGCGGCCGGCGCCTATGCCCCGCGCTGCTCGGCATTCAAACTCACCTCGACCGTGCAGCCGGCGCGGAGCTACATCGTCACCGCCGGCCACTGCACCGAAAACCCGGGCGCGGGCACGACCTGGCAGTTCCGCCCCGGCGACGCCGGCGCGGCTCTCAACATGACCGCCGTCTCGCGTCACCCCGATTTCAACGTCGGCGCCGGCGCCATCCGCAGCGACCTGGCAATCGGCGGCGTGCAGGGACTGGCCAACGTGGCCGGACTCAACCTGCCGGCCGCCCAGCCGGGCGTCGGTCAGAACATGTTCGGCGTCGGCTTCGGCACTACCACGTTTGTCCCCGATCCGAACCCCGAAGTGCCGGCGCCGCCGCCCGGCACGCCGCCCAAGGGGCGCAACGCCGGTTTCGGCACGCCGCGCGACCCGTACCTCAGCATCGGCGGCTTCAGCGCCGCGCGGCGCTCGGTCACCTTCGTCCGCGGCGGCACGGGCGGCGCAACGCCGCAGGGCACCGACCCCTTCCGCCACATGTGCGAAGGCGACTCGGGCGGGCCGTACGAACTCAACGGCACCGTCTACGGCGTGCAGTCCACCGTCAGCGGCGCCGACCTGTATCGCAAGATGGCCGACCCCACCAAGCGCGGCGCACAGTGCAACGGCAACACCCGCAACATGCAGGCCGCCGACCTGTCGATCGCCGAAAACCGCAACTGGCTCGAAAGCTACGTGACCGCCAACGTGATCTTCGACAACCTGCGGATGAACTTCAACATCCGCGACCCGTTCGAACCCGCCGGCGGCGCCGAGGCAGGCCCGTCGGGCTACACCTATGGCGGCGACGGCCTGGCCGCCGGCTGGCAGCAGCTCTCCGACGGACAGTACGTCAATCATCCGATCATCGGCACCATCGGCGCGAACCCGACCGGCTATCACTACTTCAACGCCATCGCTCGCGTCGATCTGCCCGTCGCCGCCGGCGGCGCGCCGCGCGTCAGCGACTTCGACGACAACAACAACATCGACCTGCCGCAGTCCTACACCTTCGCCCCCAATCGGCCCGACCTGTTCACCGAGGGCACCGCGGCACAGGGCGCCCTGCTGCGCGACGGGCACGCCGACGTCATCTACAAGGACTTCGTGGTCACCGGCGGCGGCCCGCTCGACATCCTCCTCGACGAACGCTGGAACAGCCTCGGGCTGTCCACCGACCTGGGCGTGCAACTGCCCGACGGCCAGGTCGTCTGGAACGGCATCGAGACCGCGTCGCTCGGCGACATCGATGCCTGGCGCGTCCGCCACCTCGTGCTCGACCTGGCCGCCTTTCCCGGCTCGCAGACGATCCGCGTCTATGCCGTCATCGCCCCGGAGCCGGCGACCAGCGGCCTGCTCGGCATGGGGTTCCTGCCGTGGATTCTCCGACGCACGCGCCGGACCGCGATCGCCTGATCGCGCCACCCGGCACAGTTCCCCGCCAAAAAAAAGAAGAAGCCGGCCGATGCGAATCGGTCGGCTTCTCTGTTTGTCCATCGGCCGGTGGGCGCAGTGCGCCGCTGCGCCGCCGCGTCCACCCGTGCCGGGTCAGCGAATCTCCGGCAGACCCGGGGCGACCATCAGCACGTTGTCGCGCGACATCGCCTGAAGCTGCAGCAGGCCGCGCCGCAGCTCGTCGGCCGAGCGCGGGTCGAGCGCCTGCAGCGAGAGCAGCGCCGACTGAATCGTCGGCAGACCGAGTACGCCCAGCCCCGGGTTCAGGCTGACGCACACGTCGTCCTCGTCCTTCTCGCGCAGCCCCATGCCCTCGGCCAGAATGTCAAACACGGTCTTCGGCTCGGGCAGGACGCGCAGCTCGTAGTCGCTGATTTTCGCCTGATCGGCCGCGAAACGGATGGCGTCATCGAAGCCGCCCAGCTCGTCCACCAGGCCGGCCTTCAGCCCCTGCGTGCCGGTATAGACCCGGCCGCCGGCCAGCGACTCGATCTCGCGCGACAGTTTCTTGCCGCGTCCCTCAACGACGCGGTCCTTGAACTCGCCATAGACGCGCGTCATCAGTCCGAGGATTCGCTTGCGCTGCTCCTCCGACCACGGGCGCTGACTGCCCATCATGTCGGCCTGCGCGCCGCGCTTGTATTCATGGCGGCTGATGCCGATCGAGTTCCACACGCCGCCGGTCACCAGCTTCATGCCGATCACGCCGATCGAGCCGGTGATCGTGCCGGGCTGGGCGAAGATGCGGTCGGCCAGGCAGGAGACATAGTAGCCGCCGCTGGCCGCCACGCCGCCCATCGACACGACGAACGGCTTCTTGCCCTTGCAGCGCTTGGCCGCCTCGGCGATCACCTCGCTGGCGATGGCCGAGCCGCCGGGCGAATCGACCCGCAGCACGACCGCCTTGATCGCGTCATCCTTGGCGGCGTCGTCGAACGCCTTGCGGATGGTGTCCGAGCCGCTGCTGGTCGAGAAGCCGCGCTCGCTGCGACCGGTGGTGATCATGGAGTCGACGTAGATCACCGCGATCGCGTTCTTGTCCGACTTCTTCTGCCCGCGCGCCAGTTCGCCGAACAGCTTGAAGATCGCGAACGGATTCTCGAAATCGACGTCCGGCCCCTTCTTCTTGCCGTAGTCGTGCACGATCTTCGTCTCGCGGCCGTACTTCTTGCGCACGCTCTTGAGGAAGTCCTCGCGATACTGCAACTCGTCCACCAGCCCGGCGTCGACTGCATCGGCCACCGAGTGCGGGCCCGAATCGACAAATTTCTCCACCGCGGCCCGATCCAGCTTGCGGCTCTTGGCAATGTTTGTCACCACCGTGTCGTACACGCCGTCGAGAATCCGGTTGACGTCCTCCTCGGCCTCCTTGCTCGGGCCGGTCCGGCTGAACGGCTCGCCGGCCGCCTTGTAGGCGCCGCAGTGCACCACGTCGGCCTCGGCGCCGATCTTGTCGAGCAGCCCCTTGAAGTACATCGGGGCGGCGTAGATTCCCACCACGTCGACGTCGCCGCGCGGCATCATGACGACCTTGCTCGCCGCCGACGCCAGCATCAGCTGCCCGAGCGACGGCGCCTCGGAATAGACCCACACGTCCTTGCCCGCCGCCCGCAGCGCCTCGAACTGCTGCCGCATCTCCTGCACCTGCGCCAGGTCGAGCGCCGCCTCATCGAGGTCGACGATCAGCGCCTTCACGCTCGCGTCGCCGCGCATCTCGCGCATCTGCAGCAGCAGGTCGAACAAATTCGGCGCCTGCTCGCCGCCGCCGAACAGGTTCAGCTGAAACTCCGGCGGCGCCTCGGCCAGCGCGCCGCGCAGCCGCAGGTGCACCACCTTCGATGTCTCTTCGGCCAGCGCCGGCAGCGCCATCACGCCAGCCCACGCCGCCGCCATGACCAGTTTTGCCCACTTCCCACGTTTGTGCATGACTGTCCTCCCACTGCAAATCGTTTACTGATCGACGATTAGGCTCGACTTGCCGGCGCGTCGCGCAGCCGTCGCGCGCCGCTCGCCGGCACAAGAGCGAACGAGTTCCCTCCGCCGCGCTTACGCGCCGCGCCAGCCTCTTTTTTGCCAAATGAGGGTCGGATCGGCCCGGTTCAGGCCGGTTCCGCCGGCGGCGGCTGCTTGCGATCCACGGTCCGCGGTCCGGCCGCGCCAAATCCCTTGATGAGCGGGCTCTCCTCGGGCTTCTCCGACTTGTGCACCGCGAAGATCTCGACCCGCGCGATCTCGTCATACGGCACGGCGACCACGAACGCCCCCACGCGATAGGCCTCCTCGGCCGACAGGCACTCGAACGTCAGGTAGCTCGTCCGCTCCACCGACGCCAGTTCCTTGATTTCGTACACCGCGTTGTCGCGCAGGTAGAGAATGATGCGGGCCTCCAGCCCGTCGAAAAACTTCGCCGCCTCGCCGCGCGGCTCGCCCTTGTCGAGGCCCGCCTTGGGAAACTTGTTCCGCGTGGCGCGGCGCTTGGCCTCGGCGATGTGGCGCTCCAGCCCCCCGCCGTGCCACCAGTCGTGATCGAATTGCATACGCCACTCCGTGTCGCAAACGCTCCACGGTATGATTTCGCGCCGCGCAAGTCAATCGCCGCCCCCGGAACCGCGCCATGTCTCCCCACCAGCGCCGCGACCGCCTGCACTGCCTGGCCGCCGAGTGCGGCTTCGACCGTTGCGGCGTCGCCCCCGCCGGGCCGATCGCCCACGGCGACTACCTCCGCGCCTGGCTCGACCGCCGCGCCGCCGGCTCGATGGGCTATCTCTACCGCTACCGCGCCAGCCGGCTCGACCCGCGCGCCTGGTGCCCCTGGGCCCGCAGCGTCGTCGTCGTCGCGCTCTCCTATCACCAGCGCGAGCCGGCGCCCCCCGACAATCGTCCACGCGGCCGCGTCGCCATGTACGCCTGGGGCGACGACTATCACGGGCTGATGCGCGAGCGCCTCCAAACCCTCATCGAGCGGCTCCGCGCCGCGCTCGCCGAGCCGTTCGAGGCCTATCTCTGCGTCGATACGTCGGCCATCGTTGAGCGCGAACTCGCAGCGGCGGCCGGCGTCGGCTGGATCGGCAAGAACACGCTCGTGCTCAGCGAGGCGGCTCGGCTCCTACACCGTGCTCGGCGTGCTGCTCACCTCGCTCGAGATCGCCGCCGACCCCCCGGCGCTCGACCGTTGCGGCAGTTGCACGCGCTGCCTGGACGCCTGCCCCACCGCCGCGTTTCCGGCCCCGTACGCTATGGACCCGCGCCGCTGCATCTCCTACCTCACCATCGAGCAACGCGGCGATATCGACGCCGAGTTTCGCGCGGCGCTGGGCGACTGGCTGTTCGGATGCGACATCTGCCAGGCGGTCTGCCCGTTCAATCGCGACGCCCCGCTGTCGCGCGAGCCGCGCTTCGCGATTCGCGCGCCCGGCCCGCATTCGGCGCTCGACGAAATCGCCGCCTGGGACGACGCCGCCCATCAGCAGGCCACTGCCGGCTCGGCCACCCGCCGCGCCTCGCTTGCCATGTGGCAGCGCAACGCCGCGGTCGCGCGCGAAAACCGCGCCTAGGGGCCGCCTTCCGAGACCTTCACCCGCGCCGGCCAGACGCGCCGCCCGGCAACGTAGGTCTCCAGCACCCGCACGTTCGCCAGGTCGCGCGGCGGACAGGTCAGCGGGTCGCGATCAACCACCACAAAGTCGGCCCAGCAGCCCGACGCCAGCCGCCCGAGTGTCGCCTCGGCCCCGCACGCGAACGCCGCGCCACCGGAATACGCCGTCAGCGCATCCGCCACACCCAGGTTCTGCTGCGTCATCCACGGCTGGCCCGACAGCGTCACGCCCGTCACCGCCACGTGCACCCCCAGCCACGGATTCAGGCTCACCACCGGCCAGTCGCTGCCGAAGGCCAGCGTCGCACCCGCCGCGTGCAGGTCGTGAAAGGCGTAGCTCGTCTTGCAGCGCTCCACGCCCAGCGCCGCCTCGGCGTAGCGCGCGTCGTCGGCCTTGTGCAGCGGCTGCATCGACGCAACCACCCCCAGCCGGCCGAACCGCGCCACGTCCGCCGGCAGCAGGTGCTGGACATGCTCGATCCGCGGGCGGAACGAGCGGTGCGGCGCCGCGCCGGCCGCCTCGTACAGGTCGAGTATCTCGTGGTTCGCCTGGTCGCCGATGGCGTGCACCGCCGCCTGCATCCCCGTCGCCCGCGCCGTGGCAACGTTGACCCGCAGCCGGTCGAGCGTGCCGTCGCCGCTGGCCATCAGGCCGCGCTCGCCGGGCCGGTCGGCATACGGCGCGTGCATGTAGGCCGTGCGCGACCCGAGCGAGCCGTCCATGTAGGCCTTGAACCCGGCGATCCACAGCCGTTCGTCGTGCACCGGAAAGTCGTGCACCCGATCGGCGAACTCCTGCCACACCTTCTCCTGCACATAGACCGCGACGCGCAGCGTGTCCTGCCCGACGTCGTGCACGCGCCGCAGCGCGTCCAATTCGTCCCATTCGGTCATCGCCCCCACCGCCGTCAGCCCGAACGAGTTGGCCAGCTGCATCGCCGCCCGCACGGCGGCCTCCTGCTCGGCGGGTGTCGCCTTGGGAATGACGCGCTCCACTGCGTCGATCGCCGCGTCTTTCAGAATGCCGGTCGCAGCGCGGGCCGCGTCGCGCTCGATCACGCCGCCGGGCGGAGCCGCCGCGTCCGCGCCGTTCAGCCCCGCCGCGGCCAGCGCGGCGCTGTTGGCCAGCGCGCAGTGGCCGTCCATGCGATAGAGCAGAATCTTTACGCCGCCCGGAAAATCAATCGCGGCGCGCGTCAGCGGCACCTGTTTCGGCCAGCTCTCGGTGGTCCAGCCGCGGCCGATCAGCCAGTCGTCGGCGCCCAGATTGCGATCGCTCACCGCCTGGCGGACGCGCCGCACGAATTCGTCGTAGTCGCGCACGTCGCGCAGCGGCAGCCGCGACAGCGACAGACCGCCGCTCACCAGGTGCACGTGCGCGTCGATCAGCCCCGGCAGCACGTTTCGCCCGCCCAGGTCGATGACGCGGCAGTTGGGCGTCTTGAAGCGAGCCACCATCTCGCGCGAGCCGACCATCGCGATCCGGCCGCGCGACACGCCAAACGCCTCGGCCCGCGGCTGGCGCGGGTCGCCGGTCCAGATTCGACAGTTCGTGACAATCAGGTCCACCGCGCGGATCACCGGCGCGATTCCGCCCGCCGGCTGGCTGCTCGCCGGCTGTGCCGCAACGACGGGCGGACTGGCCGCCCGCGCCGCGAAGGCGATGCCCAGACCGACCGCCAGCCCTGTCAATCGATTCCCGGTCCGCGAGTGTGCGATCATGCCGACCATTATCGCGCCTGGACACGCGATGCGAAACGGCGCGACTTCATTCTTCGCGGTGACACGCTCGCCGCGAGAATGGTCCGCCGCGTCGCAGCGCGGTCTAATAGCCGCATGGTCGCGCTGGAAACCCACGCACTGACCAAGCGCTACGGCGACCGCACCGCGCTCGACGCCGTCACTCTGCGCGTCGAGCCAGGAGTCTGCTGTGGCCTGCTCGGGCCCAACGGGGCCGGCAAGACCACGCTGCTGCGCACCCTGCTGGGGCTGCTGCGCCCCTCGGCCGGCAGCGCCGCGATTGCCGGGCGCGATTGCTGGCGCGCCGGCGCGGCGCTGCGCCGCGAAGTCGGTTACCTGGCGGGCGACATCCGCTTCTACGAACGGCTGACCGGCCGGCAGACACTTGGCATGCTCGACGCCGTGCGCGGCCGCGACAGCCGCGACGAGATCCGCCGGCTGGCGGCGGCGTTCGACCTCGACCTCTCCAAGCGCGTGCGGATCTGCTCGCACGGCATGAAGCAAAAGCTCGGGCTGATCCAGGCGCTGATGCACAAGCCCGCCCTGCTCATTCTCGACGAGCCGACCGCGGCACTCGATCCGCTCGTGCGCCGCACGCTGTTCGCCGAACTCCGCCGCGTCGTCGCCGACGGCCGGACCGTCCTGTTTTCGAGCCACACGCTCAGCGAGGTGGACGAGCTGTGCGAACGCGTCGCCATCCTCCGCGACGGAAAGCTGGTCGAGCAGGACGCGATCGCCACGCTGCGCCGCAAGGCGCTGCGACGCATCGAGCTCGCCGCGCGCGACCACCAGCCGCTGCCCGAGCCGCTGCCGCACGGCCTGCTGCTGCGCTCCCGATCGGCCGAACGGCTCAGCGCCACCTGGGTCGGTCCGCTCGACCCGCTGCTGGCCTGGCTGGCCCGTTGTCCGCTGGCCGACCTGGTGATCGGCGCGCCGGACCTGGAGGATCTGTTCCTCGCCTACTACGAACCGTCCGCGACAGGAGGCCCGCCGTGAACCGCGGCATCCTCGCCAAGACGCTCCGCGAGTGTGCGGTCGCCTATGCGGTCGCGTTCCTGGGCGTCATGATTTTCGAGGTCGGCTTCGTCCGCGCCATGGGCGAATTCTCGGCCGACATCAGCCGCGTCTGGCTCGAAAACAGGACCATTCGTCGCATGGTGCAGATGCTGGTCGGCTACGACCTGGCGCGCGATCTCACCCCCACCACCCTCATGGCCATCGGCCTGGCCCATCCGCTGCTGTTCGGCCTGTGCTGGTCGCCGTTGATCGCCGCCGCGACGCGGGCCTTTGCCGGCGAAATCGACCGCGGCACTGCCGACCTGCTGCTGACCCTGCCGGTCTCCCGCGTCACCGTCTACCTCGGCAGCAGCGCCGTTTTCCTGGCGCTGGCCGCGCCGCTGTGCCTGGCGCCGCCGATCGGCATCGCGCTAGGCCAGTCGTGGTTTCCGCTGTGGGGCCCGATCGCCATCGACCGCCTGTGGCGCCCGGCGCTCAACCTGTATGCGCTCACGCTGGCGATCGGCGGCATTGCGACGCTCATCTCCGCCGTCTGCGTGCGGCGCGGAGTCGCGGTGGGCGCCGTGCTGGCGGTCGTGCTGGCGTCGATGCTGATTCTGTTCCTGTCGTCGTTCTGGAAGCTGCCGGCGCCGATCCTGCGCGCCTGCCTGTTCCACTACTACCAGCCGCTGCCGCTCATCCGCAGCAACGGCTGGCCGATCGGCGATGTGCTGGTCCTGCTGGGGGTGGCGCTGGTCGCCTGGAGCGCGGGACTGGCATGGTTCGTTCGACGCGACATTCCCGCGGCCTAGGCAGCGGCGTCGGCTCAATAATCGTCCTCGTCGCTCTCGAGCGTGTCCTTCCAATCGGCCAGATGTTCGAGGTAAACGCTCGTGCCGCGCGCCACGCACGAGAGCGGATCGTCGACAATCTTCACCGGCAGCCCGGTCGCCTCGCTGATGACCCGGTCCAGCCCGCGCAGCAGCGCCCCGCCGCCGGCCAGGTGGATCCCGTTCTCCACCAGGTCGGCCGCCAGCTCGGGCTCGGCCCGTTCCAGCGTCCGCGTGACGGCCTCGACAATCTGGTTGACCGGCTCGCGCAGCGACTCGCGCACCTCCTGGCTGGTGACGACCGTCTTGCGCGGCAGGCCGCTGATCATGTCGCGACCGCGGATCTCGCGGCTGTTCTCCTCGGCCGACGGCGCCGCCGAGCCGATCTCGATCTTGAGCTGCTCGGCCGTCAGCGGCCCGATGTGCATGTTGTAGGTGCGCTTCATGTAGTTGATGACCGCCTCGTCCAGGTCATCGCCCGCGACGCGCAGCGACTCGCTCACCGAGATGTCCGCCAGCGACATGATCGCCACCTCGGTCGTGCCTCCGCCGATGTCGACGATCATGCTCGCGGTCGCCTCGGCGATCGGCAGCCCGGCGCCGATGCCGGCGGCCATCGGCTCCTCGACCAGGTAGACGCGCCGCGCCCCCGCCCGCTCGGCCGAGCCGTAGACGGCCCGCTTCTCGACCGCCGTGATGCCCGACGGAACGGCGATCACCACGCGCGGGCTGACGATCCGCGCGCGGTTGCCCTTGGCCTTGCGGATGAAATAGCCCAGCATCGCCTCGGTGATGTCGAAGTCGGCGATCACGCCATCCTTCAGCGGCCGGATGGCGGTGATGCTGCCCGGCGTCTTGCCGAGCATTTCCTTGGCGACCAGGCCGACCGCGTTGCCGCCGTTCAGGACCTTGTTGGTGCCTTTCTTGACGGCCACCACCGATGGCTCGTTGAGGACGATGCCCTCGCCCTTCACGCACACGAGCGTGTTGCACGTGCCGAGGTCGATCCCCATGTCGATGGTGAACAGCGACCGCAGCGACTCGAGCATGTGTCCCGCTTCCCGTCCCAGGGTCGCAACGACCCGGCCGCGCCGCGCCCGCCGGGCCGCTTCCGCGCCGGCAGACGCCGCGCCCGGCGCCAGGGTTCGTGCATTCCGATGCGAGCTCGGCCGCCGCCCGGAGCGGGCCGCGGCTGCGAGTGATGCGCGGGATTTGAATCAGGTTTGCCGCCGGAGTCAACCGCCGGCCGGAGGCAGGACCGTGCCGTACAGGCTCAGCAGCCGAATGACCAGGAAGACGACCGCGCCGCACAGAAACACGGCCGCGATCACCGACAGGACGGAGTAAACGTCGCTCTCGGTTCGAGAGCGCGTCGCCCGGCCCGGAATGCTCGGAAGCTGCGACATGCGCCTAGCGCCTCATGGCAAAGCTGGCCTCGTCCGTGGCCTGGTCCCCGTTCCGAATGTCACCCGACGAACGAATGAGCGTGCCGGCCGACTCGTTCGCCTCCACCCGGGCGATCTGCAGCGTCCCGACATACTGCGAGCCGCTGGCCCCGCCGCCGGAGCGGTGAATCAGAAACCGCATGCCCGGCGACACGCCGTCCGCCGAGCCGACGCTGATGCCGCAGATGTTCCCGCGGATGCCGGTCACCGTCCCGCGGATTGGCGCCGTCACGCTGGCGATCGCCGAAGTGTCCGGCGACGGCTGGAACGCCTCGACCACCGCGCCGCTCCCGGCCGCCGGGCCGGCCTGCAGACCGCCAGACCCCGGCGCCGCGCCCACCGCCGCGCCGCCGCGACCCTCTTCCACCGCGGCGAGCTGCTGCTGCAGGGCGCGCACCTGCGTGGTCGCCATGGCCAGCGCCGTGGTCAGCTCCTTGGTGCGATCCGACAGGTCGATGTTGCGGCGCTCGAGTTCGGCATTCCGCGCCGCGATCTTGCGGCTGAATTCCTGCTCGCGGGCAAACTGCGAGCTGACCATGCCGAGCGTCTCGCGCAGGCCGGTCACGTTCGACGTCAGCCCGCTGTTCTGGCTCTGGGCCTGGGCCAGTTCGAGCGACTTGGCCTCGAGGTCCTGCCGCACTTCGAGCCCCTCGGACTTGCTCTTCTCAAGCTCGGCCGACATCCGCCGCAGCTTGTCGAGGTCCTGCTCATGGGTCAGCTTGGCCTGCACCGCGGTCGATCGCTCGGCGGCCGAGGCGGCCATCGCCGCGGCCTTCCAGTCTTCGGCTGACTTCTTCCAGCTGTGCGACAGGCTGTTGGCCGCAATCGTGAGCGTCGACAACGCGATCGACAGCACCGCCACCAGCACCAGGAACACTTTCGTCAGAATACTCACGGGTGTGCTCCATCGTCGTCGGGGAAGCGCGCTGGCATCCAGCCAAAGCCGTCCCGGGCACGCAAACTGTTGTCAGGTCGGAACCTTGCGCCGGCAGCAGCCTTGGGCCGCCGCCATGCACCATTGCAGGCTGGTCTGTGAGGCAATCCCCTCCAGGATTGACCGCCGCAGTATGCCAAATCAGACCCCTTTTTGCAAGGCAAAAAATGCGCCTCGCAGGCCCGCTCGACCTCGACAACCATCCCAAGCGCAAAGCTTTATCGGCCGCCCCCGATCGCGGCTTGCGGTCTTGTTTGCCGATCAATCCGGCGCTGCTTTCACAGCCGCCGCCCCACATCATCATAGTCTTTCGCGCTGCGGTCGCCACCGCGCACCGCGCTGACCGCCCGCGACCGGCCCCGCACGCCTTGACTTAACTGCGGAAAAATCACTATCTTAGGCCTCGAACGGGGGCCTCCCTGTACGCCCCGGCCGACGCGGACGGCCGCTCGTGACCTCCGGCCCGTCCTGCCACGCCGACCCGACCGATATACCTTCCGGTCCATTGTTCGGAGCCTTCCGGATGCCGACGCGCGAAAACTGCCGATCGACGATCGCCTCGCTCACCGTCCCTGCCCGCCGATCTCGACGTGCCGCCATCGCCGTCACGCTCGGCGCGGCGCTGCTCTCCGCCGCACGCACACCCGCCGGCGAACTCATCCCGCAGTCCGGCCTGGCGCCGATCGGCCTGCAAACCTACTGGCAAACACGAATCTCTCTACCAGCCGCCGACTGGATCGAGCGGATGGTCGTGATCGACGACAACGTCTACCTGCTCACCGCCGACAACCGCGCCTACTGCCTGCACGCACCCACCGGCGTCGTCCGCTGGTCGCGCGAGGTCGCCGCGCCTGGCCAGACTCTCCGCGGACCCACCCACACGCAGAAACACGCCGTCTTCACGTCGACCACCGCCATCCGCCTGGTCGACCGCCAGACCGGCCGGTTCGCCGGCGAGCCGCGCAATCTCAAGGGCACGCTCATCGAGGTCCGCGGCGACCGCGCCGACGTCAGCCTCGGTCGGCTGCACGGCGTCTCGCCCGGCGACGTGCTCGAAATCCGCCGCGGCGGCGACGTCGGTCAGGCCAACGCGCCGATTGCCGCCCTGCGCTGCGAGATTGTCCGCGAGCGCGAATCGACCGGGCGCTTCACCGAGCTCGACCAGGGCAATCTGCCGCGCGCCGGCGACGCCGCCAGCGCGTCCATCGAGCTGCCGATCGACCAGCTCCGCCTGCCGAACTCGTCCAGCTCCGCCGCCGTCGCCGACGGGCAGAACGTCTACTACGGCGGCCAACCAGCGGCTTCTACTCGCTCGAAATCATCGGCGGCTATCGCGCATAGGAACTGCTGACCCCCAAGACCATCTCCGCCGAGCCGCTCATCGACGGCGAGCAGCTTTATCTCGCCGGGCAGAACGGCCAGGTGACCAAGGTCAACGCCCGCGACCGCACCGGCTCGTGGCCCGAGCCCTTCAAGACCGAGGGGCCAATCTTCGCGAAGCCGGCCCTCTCGCGCGACCTGCTGTTCGTCTCCAGCACCGATCGCCCGTCTATGCCCTGCGGACCGCCAACGGCCGGCGGGCGTGGCGACAGCGGTTCGACGCCGAGCTGGTGACCTCGCCGGTGCCCAGCGGCGACCTGGTCGCCCAATACGTTCCCGGCGAAGGCGTGGTGGCGCTGGAGCGCTCGTCCGGCGAACGCCGCTGGCGTCATGAACCGGGACTGTCACTGCTGACGCGGATCGGCGAATACGTCTATGTCGCCGTCGCCGACGCCCCGGCCCGCGGCGCGGCGCTCGAATCGCCGGCGCTGACGCGGCTCGACGCACGCACCGGCCAGCCCGCCGGCGCAACGCTGCTGATCGCCGCCTTCTCGTTCGTGAGCGCGACCGCCGACCCGCCCGCGATCTTCGCCGCCGACAAGCGCGGCAACGTCGTCTGCCTGCGCTCGGTCGACGCGCCCTACCTGCGATCGACCGAGGTCGCCGACGCATTGCACGACGAGGCGGCCGAGGCCGTCGCGAAGCAGAAGTCGCCGCGCCTGCCGGCCAGGCCGACCAGCCGCCCGGCCGCGCCGCCGCCGGCGGTTGATCCCTTCGCCAGCAAGAGCACCGCGCCGCCCGCCGCCGCTTCGACCGAGACGCCCCACTCGCCGGCCGCCGCCACGCCGCCCGCGACCGCCACCTCCGCCCCCACCAGGCCGGCGACGGAGGACGAATCGACCGACGGCAAGGACGACGAAACGCCCTCCGAAGAGGACTCGAAGGAAGAGTAGCCCGCCCGCGATTCACCCGCGCGTTTGTCTCTCGAGCGTCGCGAGTCCTCTCTGCTGGGTGGCACGGGCTTTCAGCCCGTGTCCGCACTTCACCGCATGACCAGCCGGCAACCGCCGTGAGCGCGTGAAAAACTCGCTAGAATCGTCCCGGTCTGAAGCGAGGATCGCGCCCATGACCACTCGCCCCATCCGCCGTGCCCTCATCGCCGTCTACGACAAGACCGGCATCGTCGAGTTCGCCCGCGCCCTGGTGGACGAATTCGCCGTCGAGATCATCTCCACCGGCGGCACGGCCCGCAAGCTCCGCGACGCCGGCGTGCCCGTCACGCCGGTCGAGCAGGTGACGGGCTTTCCCGAGATGCTCGACGGCCGCGTCAAGACGCTCCACCCGCGCATCCACGCCGCCATTTTGGCCGACCGCGACAACCCCGAGCACATGCGCCAGCTCGCCGAGCAGCAGATCGAGCCCATCGACCTGGTGGTGGTCAACCTCTACCCGTTCGCGCAGACGGTCGCCGACCCGCAGTGCACGATCGAAAAGGCCATCGAGATGATCGACATCGGCGGGCCCTGCCTGCTCCGCGCGGCGGCGAAAAACTTTGCCCACGTCTGGCCGGTGTGCGAGCCGCGTCTGTGCGACGAGCTGCTCGGTCTGCTGCGCGCGCGCGAGCCGGAGCTGCGTCTGACCGAGGTCGAATCACGGGCCGTCCGGCGCACGTTCGCCGAAATCACGTTTCGTCATGCGAGCGGATACGACAGATCGGTCTCTCAGTATCTTCAATTGCACTTGGCGCGCGAGACCGGCGCGTTGTTCGGCCAGGCCTGCGACGGCGAATTCCCGACCGCCGACGGCCTGGGGCTGTTTCTCGCGCAGACTTGCCGCTACGGCGAGAATCCTCATCAGCAGGGGGCGCTGTACCGCAGCTCGGCGGTGCGTACCGGACCGAGCCTGGTCTCGTCGGACGCACCTCGTCCGCCTCTGGTGCCGAAACACGCGCCCGCGCCCGCTCATCCGCCCGCCGTCGATGCGGAGATGTCCTACAATAACTACCTCGACGCCGACGCCGCCCTGGGTCTGTGCGCCGAACTCTCGCGCGCCGCGACCGGTAGGGCAAAGACTCTCTCTGCCCCATCGCCGCCCTCGACCGGCCCGCTCGTCCACGCCGCCGTGTTCGTCAAACACACCAACCCCTGCGGCGTCGGCGTTGCCGGCAATCCGCTCACCGCCTACGAACGCGCCTATCTGTGCGACCCCAACGCCGCCATGGGCGGCATCCTCGCCGTCAACTTTGCCGTGACGCGCGATTTCGCCGAACAGGTCATGACCACCTACGACCGGATCGGCAAGTCGGCCGGCGCGGGCGGTTTCTTCGTCGAGGTCTGGCTCGCGCCGCACTTCGACGCCGACGCCGAGCAGCTCATCCGCACCGCCAAGAAGTGGGGGCAGAACGTCCGCCTGCTCGGCCTGGGAGATCTCGATCGGCCCGTCGACCCGCGCGAGCGCCGCTACCGCTCCATCGCCGGCGGCATGCTGGCACAGTCGGCCGACACGATCGGGCTCGACGAGTCGGGCTGGAAGGTCGTCTCGCGCCGCCCGCCGGACGAGCGCGAGCTCGCCGACCTGCGCCTCGCCTGGCTGGTCGCCAAGCACACCAAGAGCAACGCCATCTCAATCTGCCGCGACGGGCAGCTCATCGGCAACGGCGCCGGGCAGATGTCGCGCGTCATGTCCTGCCGCGTCGCCACCTGGCTGGCGCGCGACAACGGCCACGGCGAGCGGCTGCGCGGCGCGGCGGCCGCGTCCGACGCTTTCTTCCCGTTCCGCGACGGGCCCGACCTGCTGGCCGAGGCCGGCGTGACCGCGCTCATCCAGCCCGGCGGCTCCAAGCGCGACGACGAGGTCATCGCCGCCTGCGACGCCCGCGGCCTGGCGATGATCTTCACCGGCACGCGGCACTTCCGGCACTGATCGCCAGACCGCCTCGGACGGTGGGGCGGAGATTCTGCTTTCGCGCTGCACACGGTACGCCAACGATTCTCTTCGCCCGCCGAAACGGTAGCGCAAAGATTCTCTTTGCACACTGAAACGGTGCCCAACGATCCTCTTTGCCCGTTGAACCGGTACGGCAAAGATTCTCTTTGCCCGAAGTCGCAGACTCGCGCAGCCCCCCCCCGCACCCTCAACCGGCCGTCACGCGTCATTCCGCGCTCAACACCCCCGTCACCCACGTGCTCGGGTCGCACCACCAGTTCAGGTCGTCGCCCACCGTTAGCGACTGCTGCCGCAGCTCGTGGTTCTCGGCCATCGTCAGGAAGCCGATCCGCGGGCTGCCCGCCGGGTCCCACCCCGACAGCACCGTCGCCGGCACCAGTGCCTCCAGGTCATAGCCGTCTCGCGCTGCCCGCGCCGCCACCGCGATCGACCCCGCCGGCGCCAGCGGCGCATCGGCCGTCGCGCGGGCGATGTGCGCCGCGCCGCCCAGCGGATCGCGCCCGCCCTTTCCGCCGCCCGCCGGCATGAAGTAGAAGTGCTGGCAGTAGCGCGTCGCGCGGCGGATGTCGCGCGCGTCGCGCATGTCGGTCATCAGGCGCACATGGTCCGACTGCCGGAAGCGCACCGCGTCGCACTTGGGCGCCTGCCGCTTCCCCCGGACGCGTGCCGCCAGCAGCAGCCCGTCGTCGCACCATGCCAGGTGCAGCTCGGCGAAGCCGGGCTGGCCGTCGAGCTCGTGCAGCGGCGGCAGGCGATGGCGATCGCCCCACTTGGCCAGGTCGCCGTCCAGCCGCACCGCACCGCGCCAGCGATGCACGATCACCTCGAAGCGAAACAGGAATCGATTCGGCAGCAGGGCGGACATGGGCGTCTTCGCAATGCGGCGCCGCTGGCGCGTTTTTCACGCGAGCGTCGCGAGTCTTCTCTAAGCGTGGCACGGGCTTTCAGCCCGTGTTCCCATTTCACCGCGTGACCAACCGGCGGCCGCCATGAGCGCGTCAAAAAACGCGCTAGCGTCGCCGGCGCGGCGGGAACTTGCCCCCCAGCGTCCGTGGCATGGCCGGCGCGGGTGCCTTGGGCGCCGCCGGCTCGCTCGCGGCCGGAGCGGGCGCTGCGCCGTGCGGCGCGCCATGGCTCGTCCCGTGGCCGCGCGGCGCACTGTGACCGGAAAACCCGCCGCGCCCGTCGCGCGGCGGCGGGCTGGGCTGGAACTCGGCCACGTCGAGCTTCATCAGCTCCTTGTTGATGAGCATCTCGATCGCCGTCAGCTGCTTGCCCTGCTCGCGCGTGACAAAGGTGACCGCCTTGCCGTGCGCGCCCATGCGGGCCGTGCGGCCGATGCGATGCACGTACGACGCGATGTCCTGCGGCACGTCGTAGTTGACGATGTGGGTGATCTGGCTCACGTCGATGCCGCGCGAGACCAGGTCGGTCGCCACCAGCACCGACAGCTTCTGCTCGCGGAACCGGCTCATCACCGTGTCGCGCTTGCGCTGGTGCAGGTCGCCGTGAATCTCGCGCGCCGGCACGCCGTCGTCCTGCAGCTTGCGCGACAGCTTGCGCGCCGCGTGCTTGGTGTTGGTGAAGACGATCATCAGCCGCGGCTGCTCCTGCGCCAAAAGCAGGCGGAACAGGCGATACTTGTCCCACGGCTCGACCGAGCAGTAATACTGCGCCACCGAGCCGACGGTCAGCGCATCGCCCGACACGTTCACCTCAACCGGGTCGTACAGGTACTGCCGCGCCAGCCGCTTGATCTCATCGGTCAGCGTCGCCGACACGAAGATCGTCTGGTGCACGTGATGAATGTGGCTCAGAATGCGCCGGATGTCGTCGCGGAAGCCGATGTCGAGCATGCGGTCGACTTCGTCGAGCACGACGAATCGCAGCTCGCTGACGCGCAGCGCGCGGCGGTCGATCAGGTCTTCCACGCGGCCCGGCGTGCCCACCGCCACCTGCGCGGTCGACAACATCTGCACCTGCCGACGCAGGTCGCGCCCGCCAATCGTCGGAACGCACACCAGCGGCCGATGGCGGATGAACTGGCCGAACTGCTCGAGCACCTGGTCGGCCAGCTCGCGCGTCGGCGTCATCACCAGCGCCTGCAGCGGCCCGGACGGGTCGACCCGCTGCAGGATCGGCAGCCCGAAGGCGGCCGTCTTGCCGGTGCCGGTCCGTGCCTGGCCGAGCACGTCGCGCCCCTGAAGGACGAGCGGCAGCATCTCGCGCTGAATGTCGGTCGGCTCGCGAAACCCCATCGCGGCAATGGCCTGCAGAATCGGTTGATCGAGTCCCAGCGCGGCAAAGGCCGCCGGCAGTGCGTGTGTAGCGTGTTGCATCAAGGTCACTTGGCCTTCAGCTTTGCCCAATCGTCCAGAAAGCGCCGCAATCCGATGTCGGTCAGCGGGTGGTCGAGCAGCCGCTTGAAGACGTCGTAGGGCATGGTGCCGATGTCGGCGCCGGCCTTGGCGGCCTCGACGACGTGCAGCGGGTGTCGCAGACTGGCGGCGAGAATCTCGGTCCGCAGTCCGTAGTTGCGATAGATCTGGCGGATCTCCTCGACCAGCGCCATGCCGCGCTGCCCGATGTCGTCCAGCCGACCCAGAAACGGCGAGCACATCGTCGCGCCCACCTTGGCGACGATCAGCGCCTGGCTCGCCTGAAACACCAAAGTGAGGTTGGTGCGAATGCCCTCGTCCACGCAGCGCTTCAGCGCCTTCACCCCCTCGGCGATCGTCGGCAGCTTCACCACCACGTTGGGCGCGATCTTTGCCAGATCGCGCGCCTCTTTCATCATCTCGTCGGCCGTGGTCGACACCACCTCCGCCGAAACCGGACCGGGCACCAGTGAGCAGATCTCGGCGATCAGCCCGCGGAACTCGCGACCTTCCTTCGCCACCAGGCTCGGGTTGGTCGTGATCCCGTCGAGAATCCCCAGATCGCGCGCCGCGCGAATCTGCTCGAGGTTGGCCGTGTCCAGAAAGAACTTCATCTGCCGCTCCGTGCCGTCCGGGTTCAGATAATACCGGCGATCCGGCCCGGCGGCGATGGGCCGATTGGCCGCGCCGCGAGCCGCGCCGCCAGCCGCGCCGCCAGCCGCGACCGCCCGCGGTTCGGGCCGTTTTCCGCGTGGCACGACCGGCCGTTTCTGTTACACTCCCGCCGCCGAAAGACGACTTCGCATTGAGGGCGGCGATGACGCGGCGAGTATTGCTTCTCCTGGTCCCGGTGTTGGTGGGCATGACGGGCTGCAACGATCCGAAGGAACGCTTCGGCCGGACGTGGTACATCGACGGCGCCGGCAACTGGGGCTTCGGCGTGCTCGAAAGCGCCGTCGGCCTCGAAAAGGCCGGCTACAAGGGGCTGGTGCAGAGCTACCACTGGTCCCTCACCTTCAACCCCGCCCTCGACCAGACCCTCCGATTCGTCGCCAAGGGTGGCGGCGAGCGCCTCGGCGGCATCATCAGCGACTACCTCGATCGCTTCCCCGACGCCAACGTCAACGTCATCGGCCTGTCCGCCGGCACCGGCGTCGGAATCTGGGCCATCGAGTCCGTCCGTTCGCCCCACAAGATCAACAACTACGTCATGCTCGGCTCCAGCCTCTCCAGCCGCTACGACCCCTCGCGCGCCCTCAGCAAAATGAAGGGAAAAATCTTCACCTACTTCTCCGCCAGCGACCCGGTGCTCAACGGCGCCGTCCGCGCCCTGGGCACCATCGACGGCACCTTCGACGACTCGGCTGGGCTCGTCGGCCTGCGCGCCCGCGGCCCCAACGCCGGGCGGATCGTCAACATCGGCTGGTCGTCGAAGTATGAACGATACGGCTGGGTCGGCGGTCACACCGACGGCACCAGCGAAGACATGATGCACTACGAAATCGGCCCGCGGATCTTCCTCCCCGACGAGCTCGGGCCCGCCGCGGCGCCCCGGAAGACTGCCCAGGTCGACGCGCCCGCGCGACGCGCCGACCGCGGCTCGGGCTGAGCCGCAACCCGGCCCGTGCCCGGCGTGTAAGAGCATAAGACCTTCGCCGTCGCGTCTCGCCGCCGACCGCCTGGGACTCATCCTCAATGAAGCGATTCGCCTGGCTGATTGTGCTCGCTGTGGTCGTCGCCGCCGGAGTGTGGGGCTATCGCACCGTCTCGGGCGGCGCGCGCATGTCCGTCAAGACCGTCTCCATGGCGCGCGGCGCCCTGCGCATGACCGTCGAAACCACCGGCGGCGTTCAGCCGCTCATCACCGTCAACGTCGGCTGCGAGGTCTCCGGCACCGTCGGCGAGCTCATGGCCGACTTCAACTCGATCGTCAAGAAAGGTCAGCCCCTGGCGCGGCTGCGGCCCGAGCTGTTCGAGGCCGACCTCAAGCAGAGCGAGGCCAACGTCCTGGCCGCCAAGGCCCAGGTGAACGCCGGCGACGTCGAAGTGTCGCGCGCCCGGCGCCAGGTCAAGCGGCTCGAAGACATGGCCAAGCGCTCTGCCGCCGCGCCCGAGGAGGTGGCCACCGCCGACGAGAATCTCCGCGCCGCCGTCGCCCGCCTCGACGGCTTCAAGGCCTCCCTGCTGCAGGCCGAGGCCGCCCGCGACCTCAACCGCACGAAGCTCGATCGCTCCATTATCTACGCCCCCATGGACGGCATCATCCTCCAGCGCCTGGTCGACGTCGGGCAGACCGTCGCCGTCGTCATGATCAGCCCCGTCCTGTTCGTCATGGCCCCCGACCTCGACCGCACCCAGGTCCACGCCAACGTCAGCGAGTCCGACATCGGCAACGTGCGCATCGGCCAGTCGGCCCAGTTCACGGTCGACGCCTATCCGCAGCGCGAATTCTCCGGCACGCTCACGCAGGTCCGCAACAACCCCACCACCATCCAGGGCGTCGTCACCTACACCGTCGTCATCGACGTCGACAACCGCGAGCGCCTCCTCAAGCCCGGCATGACCGCCAACGTCGTCATCGAAGTCGCGCGGCGCGACCAGGCCCTCAAGGTCGCCAATGCCGCCCTGCGGTTCCGCCCGCCGCTCTCGGCCGAAGCGCTCGCCGAGCTGACCGGAAACCTCTCGTGGCCGAAACCATCCGACGACCCGCCCGCTGCGTCACAGGCGCCCGGCGACGACGCCCCGACCGGCCAGGCCGCCCCCGCCAGCAAGACCCTGCCGCGCGTCCAGGGGCTGGTCTGGCAATACACCTCCGGGCAGTGGACGCCCGTCCCCGTCCTGCTCGGCATTACCGACAACCGCGAGACCGAGGTGCTGGCCGGCGGATCGGTCGGGCTCAATTGCGTGCAGTCGGTCCAGATGTCCGGCGGCGCCGCCGGTCTGAAGGAAGCGCTCAAACTCGCCAATCCCGAGGGGCGCAGCCTGTGATCGGCCCGAAGCGGACGCGGACACCGTCGTGATTCAGATCGAAACCCTGCACAAGATCTACGACTCGGGCTTCAACCGCGTCCATGCCCTGCGCGGCATCGACATCGATCTGCCCACCGGCCGGTTCCTCGCCATCATGGGCGCCAGCGGCTCGGGCAAGTCTACGCTGCTCAACATCCTCGGCTGCCTCGACGTGCCCACCAGCGGCTCCTATCGCATCGACAACCGCGCCGTCGAAAAACTCTCGCCCGACGAGCTCGCCCGGCTGCGCAACACCCACATCGGCTTCATCTTCCAGAATTTCAACCTGCTCCACCGCAGCACGGCGCTCGAAAACGTCGCCTTGCCCATGGTCTACGCCGGCCGTCCGGCCCGCGACCGCCACCCAGCCGCGCAGCGCGCGCTCGAGCGAGTCGGCCTTCAGGATCGCGTCGACCACCTCCCGTGGCAGCTCTCGGGCGGACAGCAGCAGCGCGTCGCCATCGCCCGCGCCCTGGTCAACAACCCCAAGCTGCTGCTGGCCGACGAACCCACCGGCAACCTCGACTCGCGCACCGCCGAAGAAATCATGCAGTTCGTCCGCCGGCTGAACGAGGACGAAGGGCTGACGATCATCCTCGTCACGCACGACCCGGGCGTGGCCTCCTTCGCCGAGCGCATCATCGCGTTGCGCGACGGCGAGATCATCGCCGATCAGCCCACGCCGCGCTGCGGGGGTCCGCCCGTGCCCGACGTGCGTGCCCTCGCCGCCAAAACCTGATGTCGCTGTTGAAAGGCCCGCTGAGCCATGTTTGCCCTCTGGATTGAATGTTGCCGAATCGCCCTGCGAGAGCTGCGCCGCCACAAGACCCGCTCCGTACTCACCGCCGTCGGCATCATCATCGGCGTCTCGGCGGTCATCATCACCGTCTCGGTCGTCCAGGGCGCTAAGAAGAGCATCGAAGGCGACATCGCCAAGCAGGGCAAGAACATGATCATCGTGGTCGGCAAGCCGCCGACCCGCTCCAGCCTGCGCGGCGGCTCGGCGCTCTACACCAACCTGACCGAGTCCGACGCATTGGCCATCGCCGACGAGTGCGACGCCGTCGCCCTTTCCTGCCCGATCCACCGCGCCGAATATCGCGCCGTCACCAAGACCGCCAACTGGAAAGTCTGGGTCACCGGCGTCGGCAACAACTACACCGCCATCCGCACCTGGGACATCGTCGCCGGGCGCGACCTCGAACCGCGCGACATCGCGCTGGGCAACAAGGTCTGCCTCATCGGCCAGTCCACCCGCCGCGAACTGTTCGGCGGAGCCGACCCGATCAACGAGTCCATCCGCGTCGGCAACGTGCCGCTCAAGATCGTCGGCATGCTCGACTCGAAGGGCGTCAACCCGCTCGGCCAGGACGAAGACGACACCATCGTCGTCCCGCTCAACGTGCTCCTGCGACAGGTGATGGGGCTCGATCGGCCCGGCGCGTTCATCTGCTCCGCCAAGTCCGACGACGTGGTCGAGCTGGCCGTCATCCAGATTCGCTCCCTCCTGCGCCAACGCCACCGCCTCGGCCCCGGCGACGAGGACGACTTCGGCGTCACCACCCTCAAGGAAAAGATCGAGCTCGCCCGCAATACCTCCGACGTCATGACCCTGCTCATGGTCTGCATTGCCGGCGTCAGCCTCGTCGTCGGCGGCATCGGCATCATGAACATCATGCTCGTCGCCGTCACCGAGCGCACCCGCGAGATCGGCATCCGCATGGCCATCGGCGCCACCCAGGGCGCCATCAACCGCCAGTTCCTCATCGAGGCCGCCGTCATCTCCACCCTCGGCGGGCTGATCGGCATCGGAATCGGCATCCTCGGCGCGATCACCATCTCCGATGGCTTCGGCTGGAAGGCCCAGATGCCCGCCTGGCTCGTCATCGGCTCGTTCGCTTTTTCCGCGGTGATCGGCGTCTTCTTCGGCTGGCTGCCCGCCCAGCGCGCCAGCCAGCTCAACCCCATCGAGGCCCTGCGACACGACTAGCGCCGTCGCGCACCCCGCCCGCCCCGGTTCCGCCCCGCGCGCATCGGTTTCCGCGCCGGCCGCGCTTTCTTCGGCAGCGGCTGCCCCCAGCGCACCTTTAGCGCGTGTTCCACCCCCACCAGGTCCAGCAGCTTGCCCACCACGAAGTCCGCCAGGTCCTCCAGCGTCCGCGGCCGCATGTAGAACCCCGGCGCGGCCGGGCAGACCATTCCCCCCGCCTGCGAGATCCGCAGCAGGTTCTCCAGGTCAATTCGCGAAAGCGGCATCTCGCGCGGCACGACCACCAGCCGCCGACCTTCCTTCAGATGAACGTGCGCCGCGCGCGTGATGAGATTGCCCGCCAGCCCCGCCGCGATTTCGCCCAGCGTGTTGGCGCTCGCCGGGCAGACAATCATCCCGTCGGTCAGATATGACCCCGACGCCAGCCGGTCGCCCAGGTCGTGATAGCCATGCACCTGCACTTGCGCCGCGTGCCGTCCGGCCAACAGGCGCGGCTCCACGGCCGAGAGGTCGAGCTCGTCGCGCAGCAACTGTCGCCCGTGCGGCGAGACGATGACGTGCGTTTCGGCGCCGCTGGCCGCCAGGCACTCGACCAGTCGCCGCGCATACAGCGCGCCGCTTGCCCCGGTGATGCCCACCACCACGCGCCGCTGCATCGCCTTCCCTCCGCCGTTACGCCGCCGGCCGACCCTTGCCCAGCAGCGTCAGCGCCCCGAGCCGCTGGCGCGCCTCGTCGGCCCAGCACGAACCGGGATAGTCGTCGCGCACCTGCTCATACAGCCGCCCCGCGTCGGCGAACCGCGACAGCGCGTGCAGCGCCTCGGCCTGCCGCAGCAGCACCTCGGCACACCCCGCGTGCCCGCTGCACACCGCCGACTCCTGCGCCAGCCACTCCAGCTGCGCCGCCGGCGACTCCTCCAGAATCGCCTGCCGCGCCACCAGCGCCGGCCGCAGCTCCGACCACGGAAACCCGATCGCCAACTCCGCCAGGTGCTGTCCAAACAGCGGATGGTGCGGATCGAGCGAGTAGAGCGCCGCCAGCGGATGCACCGCCGGGCCGCTCCGCGCGCCCAGGTCCGGCGCGGTCGCGTCAAACGGCGTCGGCCGTTCCGCCTTGCAGCACGCGATCGTCTCGATCGCCCGCCGCGCCTGGCGCACCTCGGCCGGCAGATCGATCCCCAGCGCGTTCCACGCCGGCTGCCGCATCATCCACGAGCTGCGATCGGCCCGGCGAACCTCGCTTTCGCCGCGCGCGTCGAACCGCTCCACCAGCGTGTTGAGCAGCGTCTCGGCATCGCCGAACCGGCTCTCGCGGATCGCGTAGATCGCCAGCCGGTTGAGCGCCACCGCCGCCGGATCGCTCTCGGGATACTTGTTCGCCAGCGACTGCCAGACCGAGCGGGCCCGCTCCGACGGCATCGACCAGACGTGCTCGATGCGATCCCACCGCGCCAGCGCCGACTCGTCGATCGACAGGTCCATCGCGCGACCCTTCAGCAGCAGCACGCACGGCACGTAGCGCGACTCCTTGAAGTTCGCCATGAACTCGTCGCACGCCGCCACGCCGGCCGCCCGGTCCTCCGCCAGCTGGTCGAACGCCGCCTCGGACTGCTGCTCGATCCGCCGCCGCAGCACCGACGCAAACAGCCGGTCCTTCGACTCCTTCCATTGGCGCTCGGCCACCTTCGTCTCGCGCACCCGCAGGTCGTCGTCGACAAAGCGCGTGGCGCTGTTCGGCCCGAACTCGTACTCCAGCAGCCGATACTCCAGCTCGTCACGCCCCACCTGCGAGTGAAACAGCACCACCGGCAGCGCAAACAAGACCGCCAGCACCGGCGCGATGCCGCCCGGGCGATATTGAATGATCCGCGCGATCCACAGCGCCACGCCGCAGATCACGCACGAACCCAGCACCGCCAGCACCCACGGCAGATACAGCTTCGAGCCGAACGTCGTCGCCGCCGCAAAGGCGCTCTGCGGCCGGCGCGTCGCCGAAATGAAATAGACCACCACCGGCAGCAGCCCCAGGATCGCCAGCGCGTATCGAAAACGCAGCTTCACCAGCCGCCCCGACGCCACCACGCACCCCAGCGCAATCGTCGCGCCGTACCACGGCATCAGCGCCAGCCCGGCAATCATCGTGCAGAACACCAGCCCGCACGGCAGCCGGTAGAGAATCGTCACCAGGATCGGCACCGACGCCAGCGACGCCAAAAGCAGCCCCATGATGAGAATCTGGATCGGCACGTCGTCCACGCTGATCGGAAACAGCAGGAAGTCCACCAGCGTGATCTGGTTCGCCCCGACCGGATTGAACGACTGCCCCAGCAGCGGCCAATAGCCCGAGAACCGCCACGGCGTGTACGCCCCCGTCCGCAGCCAGAACGCAAACACGCACAACCCCGCAAAGAGCAGCCCCGTCACTACCAGCAGCAGCACCGCGCGAATGCGATACTTCGGCGACGTCCGCGTCCAGACGTCCACCCACGCCTCTTCCCGCCGCGCCCGAAATCGTTCCAGCCGCCGACTCATGCCGCGCCCGCTCCGGCCCCGCGCCGTTGTCCCGCCGCGCCGCTCATGGCTTGTATCCGATGTGAACGTACGCCACGCCCAGCGTCAGCGCGTGCGCCGTCAGCCGCTCGAACCCCGCGCGGCCGAGCGCTGCCGACAGTTCCTCCGGCCCGGCGAAATGGCTGACCGACCGCGGCAGGTAGCGGTACGCGCCGGTCGCGTCGCCCGACAGCCACGCCCCCAGCCGCGGCAGCACCCGTTGAAAGTACGCCTGGTACACCGCCCGGATCAACCGGTTGCCCGGCAGCGCAAACTCTAAGACCACGACGCGTCCGCCCGGCCGAAGCACGCGGGACATCTCCGCCAGCCCCGCCGACAGCTCGGCGAAGTTCCGCACCCCGAACGCGCAGCTCGCAATCGAAAACGACCCCGCCGCGAACGGCAGCCGCAACGCATCCGCCCGACACCACGCCGCCCGCGCCGCCGGTCGATCGGCCGCCAGCCGCAGCATTCCCGCGGCGAAGTCCAGCCCCACCACGCGCCGCGCGCCGGCCGCCGCGAATCCACGCACCAGGTCGCCCGTGCCGCACGCAACGTCGAGCACCACGTCGTCCGGCCGCACGGCCGCCAGCGCCACCGCGCGGCGCCGCCACGCGCGATCCCGCCCGGCCGACGCCACGCGGTTCACCCGTTCGTAGGTGGGCGCGATGGCGTCGAACATCGCCTGCACGCGGGCCGCCTTGTCGGGCTGACCGTGCGGATCGGAAAGGCGCTGCGCATCCCAGCCGATCGGCGCACCGGCACGGCTGGCCGGCTCGGAGGCCAGGTTTGCCGATGCAGGCAGCACGGAGCCGGTCTGCGGTGCGGGAAGCGTGGACACGCCCGACATTGTAGGCGGATTCTTCGACCGCGCGGCCGCGGTTCACAGCGCGCGAAAGGAGTCAGTCCAGCGGGCTAGGTCGCGTGATGAATCGGCCCCGCCCGTCGAGTTCGGCCCCGCGCCACCAGCCAGCTCACGCCTACCAGCAGCCAGCACACGATCGGGCAAAGCGTCATGTGATCACTGAACCACACGACAGCGCTCAGGCTGATGACGAAAATCGCCAACTCGATTTCCGAACAGCAAGTGCGGTCCGGTTCCAGCGCCGTCAGGCGGCGGAAGCAGGCGATGAAGTCGGCCAGTGTGGGAATCGGCCGCGCGCGCCAACCAAACTCCAGCCAGCCGCAGACGCCATCCAGAAGGAACATGCCGATAGGCGCCAGGAGCAGCAGCCCGGCGACCCACTCGATCGGCGTTTCGCTTGCCCCGGGCCGCACGAATGCGCGGTACAGCCACGCGAATGTTGCGAAGTAGAGAAGCCATCGCGGCGTGCCGCTCGCGGCGATGGCGTTGCTCGACCGCCTGAACGTCATGCGCACCGCCTGCAACAGAGTGGGGCGCGGTCCAGAGAGGGCGTATCGCAGCTTGTGACAGAGAATGGTTCGAGTGGTCGGTCTCATCGCACGACGCCACGTCCAGCCGACCTGGTATCTTAGTCGCGCGCGGACCGAACAGCACGCCCGCGATTCCAGCCGACCGGCGCGGGTGGCTTGCCCGCACGAACCATCCGCCCGCGCGCGGGGCAATCGTCCCGTGGAGACGGTGCGCGCGCAGCATCAGCCGCCGGCGATGGTCGCCGGTGGCTGATGAAGCTGATCGTGGAATACAAAAAGAAAACAGGGATCGTCGGGCCGTCGTTGCCGGCGGGCGCGTCGCCCTGAAAGGGCGACCAAGAGCGTGCTGACAGAATCGATTCGACCTCGAAAGGCCGGATCGTTCTAGGAAATCCCTAGAAAGGAGGTGATCCAGCCGCAGGTTCCCCTACGGCTACCTTGTTACGACTTAGTCCCAGTCACCGGTCTTACCGTAGGCCGCCGCCTCCTTGCGGTTGGCTGAGCGGACTTCGGGTACTACCAGCTCCCATGACTTGACGGGCGGTGTGTACAAGGCTCAGGAACACATTCACCGCGGCGTAGCTGATCCGCGATTACTAGCGATTCCGACTTCATGCAGGCGGGTTGCAGCCTGCAATCTGAACTGGGGGGCGTTTTTTGCGATTTGCTCGACCTCGCGGTTTTGCGTCGCTTTGTACCGCCCCATTGTAGCACGTGTGCAGCCCCGGGCATAAAGGCCATGATGACTTGACGTCGTCCCCGCCTTCCTCCGGTTTAACACCGGCAGTCTCGCTAGAGTGCTCAGCTTGACCCGCTAGCAACTAGCGACAGGGGTTTCGCTCGTTAGGGGACTTAACCCGACATCTCACGACACGAGCTGACGACAGCCATGCAGCACCTGTGCTGGTTCCACGGCAAGCCGCGTCATTTCCCTTTCGGGAAACTAATCCCAGCATGTCAAACCCGGGTAAGGTTCTTCGCGTTGCTTCGAATTGAGCCACATGCTCCACCGCTTGTGTGAGCCCCCGTCAATTCCTTTGAGTTTTAGCCTTGCGGCCGTACTCCCCAGGCGGCGCACTTATCGCTTTTGTTTCGGCCCGACAAACGTCAGAGTTTCTCAGACCTAGTGCGCATCGTTTACGGCGTGGACTACCGGGGTATCTAATCCCGTTTGCTCCCCACGCTTTCGCGGATTAGCGTCAGTTCAGGCCCAGTGCCCCGCTTTCGCCACGGGCGTTCCTCTAGATATCTACGCATTTCACCGCTCCACCTAGAGTTCCAGGCACCCCTGCCTGCCTCAAGCCTAGCAGTATACCTCGCACTTCCACGGTTAGGCCGTGGCATTTCACGAGATACTTGCCAAGCCGCCTACTCGCGCTTTAAGCCCAGTGAATCCGAACAACGCTTGCCACCTCTGTATTACCGCGGCTGCTGGCACAGAGTTAGCCGTGGCTTTTTCTGGGATCAATCAACTCGACGACTTATTCAGCCGCCTCGCTTTCTTCACCCTAAAAGGAGTTTACAACCCGAAGGCCTTCGTCCTCCACGCGGCGTCGCTCCGTCAGGCTTGCGCCCATTGCGGAAGATTCGTTACTGCAGCCACCCATAGGTGTCCGGGCAGTGTCTCAGTCCCGATGTGGCCGGCCAACCTCTCAGTCCGGCTACCCGTCGCAGCCTTGGTGAGCCATTACCTCGCCAACTAGCTGATAGGTCATGGGCCGATCCCAAACCGATAGGCCTTGCGGTCCCCACCTTTGACCCGCAGGAGATGCCTCCCGCGGGCGTCATCAGGTATTACCGTCGCTTTCGCTAGATGCCCTTGCGGGCACCGACGCTATCCCTGTGTTCGGGGCACGTTACCCATGTCTTACTCACCCGTCCGCCACTATACGCCATATTGCTACAGCGTATCGTACGACTTGCATGTCTTAGCCACGCCGCCAGCGTTCGTTCTGAGCCAGGATCAAACTCTTCGTAAAGTTTGCTGACTCACGCCAGATAGCCCGTTCAGGCCACCCGGCGGGATGGTTTACTCAAACATCAGCGCCTCCAGACCCTTGCGGATCCGGCCACGCCGATCGACCAGGTCCCGTCCGACCAGCGGACGGCTCCCGATCATTGACCCGCCGGCGGGCACACCACGCCCACCAGCAGGACTCACGTTCTTGCGGCGATCCCTGTTCACTTGTCAAAGAGCTGTGCCGGCCTCGACTCTCCGCCGAAACCGACCCCGCCGACGCGTCCGCCGAGCCTTTTCACCGGCTCAGTCGCCCGCACGGCGAGCCCCACACTGTACAGGCGGGTGTGGGGCTGTCAACCGGAAAAATACGGCCAACTTTCCGTCCAACCGTCACTCATCCGCCACGCAATTCGGCCCGCCGACCCTCTGCGCAGCCCGGAGAGACTAACGCCCATCGGCCAAAGTTCAAGCCCGCCGCGAGGACAGCCTTAAGTCTCTATTTGGTAAACATTTACGTGCGCTGGCGTTCCTGCCCCGAAACGTCGTCAAACTTCCCTCGGCACCCCGATGCAGGCCCAGACTGTTCCGCACCAAACCCCGACCAAGCACCAGCCGCAGCGCAGCCGGTGCGCAGCCGATTGATTGCCCCCTACCGCCCGAATACGCTGGACTGATCGGAGGCCCGAATGACCCCCATCAAGAAACCCGAATCGCTCTTCAACGGCACCCCCCGGCCCGGCTGTCGCGTCGTCGTGACCGGCCAGGTCGGCGTCGAAAAAAAACCGTTCCTCGAAAAGGTCGCCCAGGTGGCGCGACAGCGCGGCCGCGACGTGAAGCTGTTTCACGTCGGCGATCGCATGTACACCGAAGCGCCCGACATCGTTCGCGGGCGCATTCTCGATCTGCCGCGCGCCCGGCTGAACTCACTGCGCCGCGCGGTCTTCAAAGACCTGCTGAGCGAAGCCGAGCGCTCCGAGTTCATCATCCTCAACACGCACGCCACCTTCCGCTGGAAGCACGGGCTGTTCGAGGCGTATGACTGGGACCAGATGACCGCCTTCGACGCCGACCTCTACGTCACGCTGGTCGACAACGTCGACGCCGTGCACGAGCGGCTGGTGCGCGATCACGACGTGCCGCACACGCTTAAGGACATCATGGTGTGGCGCGAGGAGGAGATCCTCGCGACCGAGATTCTCTCGCACGCGCTGCGCGGGCACGGTTCGTACTACGTGCTCGCCCGCGGGCAGGATGCCAACACCGCCGAGTCGCTCTACCGCCTCATGTTCGAGCCGCAGCGCAAGAAGATCTACCCGTCGTTCCCCATGACGCACGTCATGAAGATGCCCGACGTGCTGGCCGAAATCGACGGCTTCCGCGCCGCGCTGGCCGAGCACTTCATCTGTTTCGACCCCGGCGACCTCGACGAGAAGCGGCTGCTGTTCGAGGCCGGCGAGGCCACCAAGTCCGGGCGCGACACGATCACGCTCGACGTCAACGGCCGGCCGGTCGACTTCCGCGTGCCCGACGTGACCAGCGTGGCGCGCGACATCGACGGGCAGATCTACGCCCGCGACTTCAAGCTGATCGACCAATCGGACATGATCGTGAGCTACATTCCCGAGCTGCCGTCGGGCACGCCCGGGCTGTCGAGCGGCGTCGAGCGCGAGTTGCAGCACGCGTTCGAGACCACGAAAGAGGTGTACGTGATCTGGCGGCCGCGGGTCGAGCCGAGCCCGTTTGTGACCGAGACGGCCACGCGCGTCTTTCGCTCGGTCGATGAGCTGTTCAAACACTTCCAGCAGAAGGGCTACATGGGCGACTACCAGTTGCCGCTGCTGACACCCGGCGCGCCGCGCGAGCGCGGGCGGTTCGGGTAGACGACGGGCATTCCGGCGCGCCGCGACGGCAAACGCGCGATTTCGTCGTTCGCGCTCGGCGGCGCAAGAGCAGCGCCGCGCTGGCGAGCAGGCCGGCGCTGGTCGGTTCGGGCAGGAGGACGAGGAAGGCCTCCTGGTTGCCCTGCGGGTTCTTGCCCCAGCCGACGATGGCGAGGCCGTCCTGCGAGACGGCGGTGGCGGCGTAGAGCCACCAGCCGGGCAGCGCCAGGCCGTAGTCCTGCACGAGCGCCGCCTCGAGCTGCCGCATGCCGTGCGGCGCGTCCCAGATCATCGCGGTGGTAATGCCGCCCGGAATGCCGATCGGGCTGTCGATGCGGGCCTGCCCGACGACGATCGAGCCGTCGCCGGAGATGCCCAGCGCGCCGCTGCGGAAGATGCCGCCGGGCAGGTCGCCCAGGCCGATCATGCCGGTTTCGGCCGTCCAGCGGAAGGCCTCGCCGCCGGCGATGCCGTTGGCCTGGCCGACGACGACCGAGCCGTCGCTCGAGACGGCCAGGGCGACGCCGCCGTAGGCCGCGCCGGGGATGCGCCCCAGGCCGATCATGCCGCCGGTCTCGCTCCAGCGCATCGGCTCTCCGCCATGGATGGAGCTGGATCGGCCGACGACCACGCTGCCGTCGGCGTTGACGGCGTAGGCGGTGCTGGTGTTGGGATATTGGTCCCCGAGCAGCGTGCCGAGCGTGACCATGCCGGTGTCGGCCCGCCAGCGAAAAGCGACATCTTGACCCGCAATGAGCGAATTGCCCCAGCCGACCACGGTCGTGCCGTCGGCCGAGAGGCCGCCGTACTGCGCGCCCGTCCCGGAGCCGGGAATGCCGCCGAGGCTGATCATGCCGGTCGCTTCGGTCCAGCGAAACGGCCCGCCGCCGGGGGTCGTCCCCTGGCCGCCCACGACGCTGCCGTCGGCGGAGACGTCGTAGGCCCAACTGTCGAAAGCGCCCCCCGGCAGGTCACCCAGGCCGATCATGCCGGTCTCGGCGGTCCACCGAAAGGCCTCACCCCCTTTCTCAGGGTTGCAACGCCCCACAACCACTCTGCCGCCGTTCGAGACTCCCTGTCCTTCGCTGTCAAAAACACTGCCCGGCAAGTCACCCAAGGCAAGAAAACGGGCCTCACCGGCACGGGAAATGCTACTGGTTCCCAACATGGGCGCCAGCAGAAACACGCCGCTCCAGTGTCTTCTCATGTTCACAAGCCCCAGGGGATCAACCCATGCAACCCTCACCTGATTCTAGTTCCGGGCCGGGTTCGTGTCCAGCCCTGCCCGGTTCCAGCCATGTACCAGCACACACCGTGTCTGAACAGGAGGTCCATGTCATGAATCCCGCCCGTCGATTCCTTCCCGCCCTCGTCACTCTGGTAGTCGCCGCGACCGCGCAGGCCGGCTCGATCCGCATCATCGTCGGCGCAAGCGACCCGCCGGCGGGCGGCAACCTCGAGATTCGCTTCGTAACCTGCCCCAACGCCTGCAACAGCACGCCGGCGGCGGCAGTCACCGTGCCCTGCAACGCCGAAGACTCCGATCGGCTCGTCGCCAACATCGTCTGCACGATCAACAATCAACTCGCGCCGAGTTACTCGGCCAAGATCGTCCCGAGCAGCTACTTTCTTCAGAGTGAGTTCGACCTCTTCTGGCCGAACGGTCAGTGTCTGTGCGTCGACGGCCAGCCGCTGGACTCGCTGAACCAGGTCGCCTATGCCTGCGGCAACCCGGCGGCGTGGATAATCCAATACGACAGCAATTCTCCGAACCCGCCGGACATGATCGTCATGCCATCGCGGATGCCGGCCTTTTCGAGCGCTTCGCGGGCGTTGCGGACGACCTTGTTCACAATCGCGTCCCTCCGGCAAGTGAGCGGGCCATTCTCCGCGCGCCGCGCGCCGGCGTCAACGCGGCGGACATGGGACGGACCGCGAGAAGCGTTGCGCGGATGGGGTGGCGCTTCAGTGCCGGACGCGGCACGCAGCGCGGGCGAGCAGTGTGAGTATCATCAGGCCGGCGCTGGCCGGCTCGGGCAGCAGGACGAGGTAGGCCTCGCCGTCGCCGTTGGGGTTGCGGCCGACGCCGGCGATCGCCAGGCCGTCGGACGAGATGGCCCGCGCGTCATTCAGCCGCCAGCCGGGCAGGACGAGGTCGTAGTCGGCGGCGAGGACGTCTTGCAGGCGGCGCATGCCGTGGGTCGCGTC
>JAXMAO010000007.1:0-219860 GCA_046350375.1 Phycisphaerae bacterium | reverse complement strand
TCGACTGGAGCAAGCACAAGGTCTTCGCCGTCAAGCACTGGTACGACGTGAAGTGGGACTGCCCGCCGCCGTCGACCAACCCCACCGGCACCTCGCATGAATTCGTCACCAAGGTCACCAAGTACTCCGACGGCACTCCGCTCGCCGGCTACATGGTCACCTACAAGATCATGGACGGCCCGGCCGCCACGCTCGATCCGGGCGGCGGCACCACTGCCATGGTCAACACCGACAGCAATGGCGAGGCCAAGGTCACCATCCGCCAGTCCAGCCCGGTCGAGGGCACCAACAACGTCGCGATCGAGATCATGCGGCCTGAGAACGCCGCCTGCTGCAAGCCGGCCGTCAAGATCGCCGACTGCCAGACCAGCAAGACCTGGGTCTGCCCCAAGATCACCATCAGCAAGACCTGCACGCCGTCCGTCATGGTCGGCGAGGCCGTCACCTACAACATCACGGTCACCAACCCGTCCTCGATGGACGCCAACAACGTGACCGTCACCGACTCCATGCCGGCCGGCATCACCATGGAATCGGCCACCCCGCCGGCCACCAGCGGCAACAGCTGGAACCTCGGCACGCTCAAGGCGGGCGGCTCGGCGACGATCACCATCAACGCCAAGGCCACCGGCAAGGGCAAGGGTCTCCAGAACTGTGCCGAAGTCACCGCCGGCCCGTGCAACCTCCAGGCCAAGGAATGCTGCACGACCGACATTGGCGAGGCTGCTCTCGTCCTCGAGAAGCACTGCACCGCCGAAGTCACCGTCTGTGACCCGATCGAGTACACCGTCATCGTTCGCAACACCGGCGACGGCACGGCTCGCAACGTCAAGATCACCGACCAGCTCCCGGATGGCATCCTGACCACCTCCGGCAAGAACTCGGTCGTTGGCAACGTTGGCGACCTCGGGCCTAACCAGGCCAAGCAGCTCCGCTTCACGGCCAAGGCCAGCCGCACCGGCAGCTTCACCAACTCGGCCAACGCGTCGGCGGACGGCGGCCTCGCGGCCACCGCCACCTGCACCACGGTCGTGAAGGAGCCGAAGCTCACTGTCTCCAAGACCGGCCCGGCCACCCGCTTCATCAATCGCGATGCCGATTACCAGATCACCGGCACCAACAACGGCGACACCGTCGCCGCCGGTACGGTCCTGCGTGATCCCATCCCGGCTGGCACCTCCTTCGTCAGTGCGACTGAAGGCGGCACCATGTCCGGCAGCGAAGTGGTCTGGCAGCTCGGCGATCTCCAGCCCGGCCAGTCCAAGACCGTCGGCATCAAGCTCAAGGCCGTCGCCAAGGGCAGCGCCAAGAACGTGGCCTACGCCACGGCTCGCTGTGCCGAGGGCAAGGCCGAGACGTCCATGGACGTCCGCGGCATCCCGGCCGTGCTGCTTGAGGTCGTCGATCAGGACGACCCGGATGAGGTCGGCACGACCGAGACCTACACCATCACCGTCACCAACCAGGGCTCGGAAGATGCGACCAACGTTCGCATCACCGCCGAAGTCCAGCCCGAGGCCGACTACGTCTCGTCCAGCGGCGCCACCACTGGCACGGCGGCCGGACGCACCGTCACTTTCGCCCCGCTGCCGTCCCTGGCTCCGCGGGCTCGGGCCGAGTGGAAGGTCGTCATCAAGAGCATCAAGGCGGGCGATACCCGCTTCAAGGTGCAGATGCTGACCGACCAGATCCAGGCTGGCGGCGCTGTCTCCGAGTCGGAAAGCACGAACTTCTACGAATAGTTCGCGCCGCTTCTGAAGCGGATCTCTCTGTCAACCCGGGGCGCCGAACGAAAGTTCGGCGCCCCTTTCTTTTTCCCGCTCGCTATCATGCCCGCGGGCCCGCTCGCATCGGCCCGCCCGGAGGGCTCTTCGCCGTGAATCTACGATCCTGTCGCCGTCTCGTGCTCGCCGCGCTTGTCTCGCTCGGCGTCGCGCTGCCCGCCATCTCTCAGCAACCGCGCTCGCGCCGTGGCGAGCCGCGCAGCACACCGCGCACAGATGTCCGCACCGAGCAGGCACGCCGCGACACGACCGCCGCCGGCATGCGCCGCGAGGTCCGCGGTTTCCCAGGCGGCGACCCGGCCGGCAGCCCGGTTCTGGTCGAGCGGCTTACCCCGGTCGAAGTCCGCCGCGGTGAAGAGTTCACCTACACCATCCGCGTCATCAATCAGTCGCGCTCGCGGCTCGACGACATCGCCTTGGTCGAGAAGCTCCCGTCCGGCTTCCGCGTCCGCGCCACCACCCCGCGCGGCAGCGCCGACGCCGACGCGCTCTCCTGGACCATCCCCGCACTTGCCCCCGGCGCCAGCGAAACCCTCAGCGTCACCGGCACCAGCGACGCGTCGGCCGAGCTGAGCTGGTGCGCCACGCTCACCTTCAAGGGGGTCACCTGCGCCGCCACGCGCATCGTCGAACCCGCGCTGCGCCTCACCAAGTCCATGCCCCCCAGCGCCCTGCTCTGCGACGACATCCCGATTCAGTTCGTCGTCACCAACACCGGCTCGGGCATCGCCCGCGGCGTCCGCATCACCGACGACCTGCCCGCCGGCCTCTCCGCGCGCGACGGCCGCGGTTCCATCGCTCTCGACGCCGGAGACCTCGCCGCCGGCCAGTCCCGCGAATTCTCCGTCGTCGCCCACGCCGCCAAGGTGGGCGAGTTCGCCAACACCGCACACGCCACCGAGCTCGGCGGCCTCAAGGCCGAGGCCTCCGCCAGCACGCGCGTCCGCGTGCCGGCCCTCGAAGTCACCAAGACCGGCCCCAACCTCCGCTTCGTCGGCCGCACCGCCACCTACGAAATCACCGTCCGCAATCGCGGCGACGCCACCGCCGAGCGCTGCCTGCTCACCGACACCGTTCCCGACGGACTGCAATTCGTCGAGGCCGATCACAACGGCCGCTTCGGCGGCGGGCAGATTCTCTGGAACGTCGGCACCCTCGCGCCAGACCAGTCCGTCACCGTCAAAACCACCCTGCGCTGCACGCAGCTGGGCACCTTCACCAACACCGCGTCCGCCAAGGCGTTCTGCGCCGCCGCCGAAGGCCGCGCCACGCTCGAGGTCCGCGGCATCCCCGCCATTCTGCTCGAAGTGATTGACGTCGAAGACCCGATCGAGGTCGGCTCGCAGGTGACCTACGAAATCGTCGTCACCAACCAGGGCTCCTCCACGGGCACCCACATCGTCATCGAGTGCACCCTGCCCGAGAAGGAAGAGTTCGTCAGCGCCACCGGTCCGACCCGGTTCGCCACCAGCGGCCGCACCATTCGCTTCGAACCGCTCGCGTCGCTCGCCCCCAAGGCCCGCGCGACTTACAAGGTCGTCGTCCGCGGCCTGTCGCAAGGCGACGTCCGCTTCCACACCACGATGACCAGCGATCAGATCCAAACCCCGGTCGAGGAAACCGAGAGCACGAACATCTACTGACGCGCCGTTCGATCGAACGCCGAGACATTCCGTCGATCGCATGCCGCGGATTCTCTCGTACGGCACCGTCGCTCAATTGGGGGGCACGGGCTTTCAGCCCGTGGAGCCACGGCCGGCAGGCCGTTCGCATCGCGAATACGAGACGCGCGGACGCGGAAGAGACCCCGCGTGTACTGTTCGCCGCCAATCGCGGCCCTGCACCGCCGCAGCGCCGCGGGCCGCGCGCCTCAGCCGCGCTTCTGAACCTTCGCCCACGTGTCCTTCAGCGACACCGTGCGGTTGAAGACCGGCCGGCCCGGCCGCGAATCCGGATCCGTGCAGAAGTAGCCGTGCCGCTCGAACTGCACCCGCTCCGGCCGCAGCGCCCCGTGCGCATCGACGCCGCACTGCGCCGTCGCCAGGCTCGGCTCGAGCTTCGCCGCCGCGACCACCTCCAGCGACTGCGGGTTCAGGCTCGCGGTGAAGTCCGCCTCCTCGGCCCCGCTCTCCGGTTCCGCCACCGACAGCAGCGGGTCATACAGCCGCACCTCGGCGTCGATCGCCTTCTCGGCAGACACCCAGTGAATCGTCCCTTTCACCTTGCGCCCGTCCGGCGCGTCGCCGCCGCGCGTCGCCGGGTCATACGTGCAGTGCAGCGTCGTCGCCTCGCCGCTCGCGTCGGTCTCCACCCCCGTGCAGGTCACCAGGTACGCCCAGCGCAGCCGCACCTCGCGCCCCGGCGACAGCCGGAAAAAACCCTTCGGCGGATCGGCCCGGAAGTCGTCCCGCTCGATGTACAGCTCGCGACCGAACGGCACACGCCGCTTCCCGGCCGACGCATCCTCGGGGTTGTTCACCGCTTCCAGCTCTTCGATCTTGCCGGCCGGATAGTTGTCGATCACCACCTTCAGCGGCCGCAGCACGGCCATCCGCCGCGGCGCGATGCGGTTCAGCTCGTCGCGGATCGCGTTCTCCAGCCGCACCAGCTCGATCGTGCTGTTGAACTTCGCCACGCCGATGTCCGCCGCAAACCGCCGGATCGACTCGGGCGTATAGCCGCGCCGCCGCAGCCCCGACAGCGTCGGCATCCGCGGATCGTCCCACCCGCGCACCAGCCCGCGCTTCACCAGCTCCAGCAGCTTCCGCTTGCTCATCACCGTGTGCGTCAGCTCCAGCCGCGCAAACTCGATCTGCTGCGGATGCACCACCCGCTCGCCCCAGCGGCTGCCCGGCCCGCGCCCCTCGTTGATCGCATCGATGAACCAGTCATACAGCGGCCGGTGGTTCTCGAACTCGAGCGTGCAGATCGAGTGCGTGATGCCCTCCAGCAGGTCTTCCAGCCCGTGCGCCCAGTCGTACATCGGGTAGATGCACCACGCTTCGCCCGTCCGGTGGTGCTCGCGATGCAGTATGCGATACATCACCGGGTCGCGCAGGTTCAGGTTCGGATGCGCCATGTCGATCCGCGCCCGCAGCGTTCGGCTCCCATCCGGAAACTCGCCCTTGCGCATCCGCTCAAACAGCGCCAGGTTCTCCGCCACCGGCCGATCGCGGTGCGGGCTGTTCTGCCCCGGCTTCGTCAGCGACCCGCGCCCGGCCGCCACCGCCTCGGCCCCCAGGTCGCACACGTACGCCTTGCCCTTGTGGATCAGCTCCACCGCGAAGTCGTACATCGCCTGAAAGTAGTCCGACGCGAACAGCAGCCGGTCTTCCCAGTCGGCCCCCAGCCAGCGCACGTCGGCGACGATCGAGTCGACGTACTCCTGCTCCTCCTTCACCGGGTTGGTGTCGTCGAACCGCAGGTTGAACTTGCCGCCATACTCGGCGGCCAGCCCGTAGTTCAGGCAGATGCTCTTGGCATGCCCGATGTGCAGGTAGCCGTTCGGCTCGGGCGGAAAGCGCGTATGGACGCGCGGCCGCCCCGAAGGCCACGTCCCCCAGCGACCCGCCGCGATGTCCGCGTCGATCAGCTCGTGGATGAAATGTCGCGGTCTTTCCGTTGAGTCGCTCATCGCACCACCACCTGCCCGCCAGCCCCGCACCGGGGCCGATCGCCATCTTCCCGCAATTGCAGACCAACGCCCACCGCGACGCGCAGGCCCGGCCCGCTCGTCGCGCAATCTCCAATATCCCCGACTACTGCTGGAAACAGCGGGTGATGGGACTTGAACCCACGACATTCACGTTGGCAACGTGACGCTCTACCACTGAGCTACACCCGCAAGAGCGGAAACCCGGCCTGGACGGGTCGCGTCCCGGCCCTGTTCCAATCCCTCTTTCTATCATCGGCCCGCGGGCCCGTCAACTCCCTGACTCGCCGCGCGCCCGCTCACACACCCCGCACGCCTACCATTTCAGGACCTGCACCCGGTTGTTCCACGAATCCAGCACCAGCAGCCGCCCGGCCCGGTCGAACTGCGCCTTCCACGGCTGCGTCACCTGCCCGCGCGCCCGGCCCACCGTCCCCCACGTCCGCAGCGCGTGCCCGGCCGCATCGAGTTCCTGCACCCGGTTATTGCCGTGATCGGTCACCACCATCCGCAGCGGCTCGCCGCGCTCCAGCGCCAGGTCATAGGCGTAGTCCAGCTCGCCCGGCCCGTGGCCGGCCGTGCCGATCGCCCCCAGGAACTTGCCCGCCGCCGAAAACCTGCACACCCGGTGGTGACAGCCATCCGCCACCCACAGCGTCCCCTGCGCATCGACTTCGATCGCCGTCGGCCGCTCGAGCGACGCCGCGCCCGCGTCGCGCGTCCCGAAGCTCATCTCGTATTGCGGCGCGCTGCCGCCCGTGAACTTGCTGATCCGGTCGTTGCCGCCATACTCGCCGACGTAGATCGCGCCGCTCGCATCCCACGCCACGCAGGTCGGAAAGATGAACTCGCCCTTCCCCTCGCCGCGCCGGCCGAATCGAAACTGCTCCACCCCTTCGCGGTCATAGACGATCACCCGGTGATAGTGCGTGTCCGCCACCCACAACCGCCCCGACGCGTCGCACTTGATCCCGGTCGGCTTGCCGTTCTCCCACTCCGGCATCCGCCAGCCCGACTCGTATTTCCCCTCGGGCGAGAATCGCTGAATCCGCGCGGTCTTGTCCACCACGAAGATGCAGCCGTCCACCGGCGACACCGTCAGCCCGCGCGGATACGAAAACTGCCCGAACCCCAGCCCCGTTTCACCGAACACCGCCACCACACGCTCGTCGTCGCGCGGCTCCGCGCGATCGCACCCCGCGCCGCACATCGCCAGCGCCACCAACGCCACCAGCGCCCTTGCCCGCCGAATCACCCGCGCCGCTCCATGGTCGCCCGCCGCGCCGCCGAGACCAGCAGCGGCAGCCCCGCCGCCACCCCCAGCCCCGGAATCATCAGCAGCCCGGTCGTCACGATCAGGTCGGCGTTGCGCCCGTAGTGCATCTGGTTGTCGACCGCCACCGCCAGGCTGCCGCCAAACCGAACCGGCGTCAGGATGATCGCCGCCGGCACCTCCGACAACGCCAGGCACGACACCGTCAGCGCCGCCGCCCCCATCACCGCGCCGCCGATCGGCACGCAGATCCGCCCCACCCGCCGCGACGCGTCCGCCCCGTCCAGCCACGCCTGCTCGATCAGCCCCCGGCCCACCCAGCCGTCCGCGACGATCGCCGCCGCCACCGCCACGAACCCGAACCGCCCCAGCATCGCCGCCACCCAGGCCACCGGCGTCTCGTCATACATCCAGCCCAGCCAGCCCGGCCGATCCAGCAGTCCCACCCACGCCTGCGCCAGCAGCGCCGGCGGAACCAGCCCTGCGACGCAGGTCGCCGCCAGCGCCGCCCACGCCCCCCGGCCGGCCCGACCGCGCGCGGAGAGCAGCGCCATCGCCACCATCGCAGCCCCGACGCCGCTGCACAGCGCCACCACCGCCGATGCCCGCCACTCGATCGAGTACAGCCCCACGGCCCGACGCAGCGCCCCGGCCAGATCCGTCCGCGCCGACCACAGCTCCGACGCAAACACCAGCCACGGCCCCAGCGCCAGCCCACCCACCATCGCCGCCGCCGACAGCCGCGTCCGTCGCCCGGGCCCCTGACCGACGCCCACCGCGCTCCGCCCGCCGACGGCGCTCTGTTCCGCCACGCCGCGCAGCGACACGAGCGCCACGCCGATCGCCGCCGCCACTCCCGCAAACATCGGCCACGACCGCCACACCATCGCCGCCGCCGGCGTGCCCGCCAGCGCCGTGTCCAGCACTTCCGGCGCCAGCTCGCCCGGCCAGGTGTGCGCCAGCACCAGCGGCGCAATCGTCGCCTCGTTCAACGCCAGCGCAAACACCAGCGCCGCCGCCGCCACCAGCGGACCGCGCACCCCCGGCAGCGCCGCGTGCAGCAGTGCCCGCATCGGCCCCGCATCAATCAGCGCCAGCCGATATGCCAGACGCCCGCCATGACCCATCGCCAGCGCGCCGATCGCCGCCGGAATCGGCCACAGCCACGTCCCCAGCGCCACCGCCGCCCGTACAGGCGCCGCGCCTGCCGACTCGAACCCCACCGCCCGCAGCACCGGCCCGACGCCGCGCGCCTGAGAGCCGAGCAGCATCCACGCATATCCGAACACCGCCGGCGGCATCAGCAGCGGCAGCACCACCGCGCTCCACGTCCACGCCCGCCACCGCGCCGCCGTCTCAACCGTCAGCGCCCAGATCGCCGGCAGCGCCAGCAGCGTCGCCAGCAGCGCCGCGCCCACCGAGATCGCCGTCGTCCGCCCGACGATTCCCCATTGCCGCGCCGAAAGCGCCGCCGCGCGCCAGTCCGCCGGGCCGCGCATCACCTCGCGCGCCAGCGAGCCGAGCGGCAGTCCGACCGCCGCCAGCAGCAGCCCCCAGCCCGCCGCGCGCATCGCGTACAGTGCAATCCGGCCCACTGCCTGATTCTCGATCACCGCCCCGGACTTGTCGAACCGCGCAGCCGGTGTTCGTCGCCGCCGTCAGCCCCCGCGCCGGCCGAGCGCCGCGACCCTCAGTGAAGCAGCGTCTCGCGCACCATCTCGTCGCACGGCCGCAGTCGCGCCGCCGCCGCGGCATAGTCCACCCCCGCCGACCGACGCATCTCCGCCGTCGCCTGCTGCCAGTAGGCGCGCCGCACTGCGTCGGCCCCGGGCACGGCCACGCTGCCGCGGACCGGCACGTTCCCCGACTCGCTCTCGGCCAGCCGCCGCTCCATCTCTGCCGACGCCAGCCACTCCACCAGCCGCTGCCCGGCCGCCGCGCTCGGCCCGCCGCGCACCAGCGCCACCGAGTTCGGAATCCACAGCGTGCCCGGCCGCGACCGGCCGTGCGGACTATCCAGGTCGGGAAACAGCATCGCGACCGACTCGCCCCGCTGTTGTGCGGACAAGACGTCGTCCGTGTCGGTCGCGCCGAAGTCCACCGTTCCGCGCGTCACCAGCAGCACCGACTGCGAATTCCCGTCGGCCACCCGCGCCCCACTCGCCCCCAGCGCCGCCAGCCACGCGCGACACGCCGGCTCGCCCCACAGCAGACTCTGCACCGCCACCTGCCCGCGCGTCGTCCCGAACAGCGGGTTCGCCAGCGCCACCCGGCCGCGATACTCCGGCCGCGCCAGGTCGGCCCAGCGACGCGGCAGCGCTTCCGCCGCCACGCGCTTCGGGTCATACGCGATCACCCGCCCGCGCGCCCCGAACGCCGTCCAGCGATGCTGCGGATCGCGGAAACTCGCCGGAATGTCCGCCGCGCTCTTCGGCTCATACGCCGCCAGCACGCCGGCCTCGGCCAGTTGAATCGTCCCGAACAGCTCGCTCGACCACCACACGTCCGCCCGCGGCCGCTCGCGCTCGGCCATCAGCCGATGCACCAGCCCGGTCGTCTTGCCCGCCTCGGTGTCAAACAGCGGCCGCACGACGACGCCCGTAGCGCGTGTGAACTCGGCCAGCAGTGGCCGCGCAATCGCCTCGTCGGCCGAGCAGTAGATTGTAACGGTTGCCGATTCGGCTGCCCTGGCCGGCCGCACCGCAGCCGCCGCCCCCGCGCTCAGCAGGCAGACCAGCCCGTGAAATGTCGCTCGCACGCCGCGCCGGCCGCGACTCATGGCTTCTTCGCCGGCTCGGCCGCCGGCTTCGCCGGCATCTCATCGCCGAGTCGATCGAAATAGGCCTTCACCGCGTTCTGATAGCTGCGCGGAATCTGATCCTTTTCGACGGCGTCCGTCGCATCGCGAATCGCCGCGTTCACCGCGTCCGAGTAGGGCGCCGCGGTGTCGCCCTTCAACTGCTCGCCCTTCACGAACCACTTGCCGATGATCGCCCCTTCGCGCTGCGCCACCTTCGCCCGCTTCTGCTGGAAGCCGACCTTGCCCATCGTATTCGCCGCGCGCGGTCCCGCGCCCCGCCCCTGTCCGCCCGGACCGGGCTGCTGACCGTTGCCCTGGCAGTGGCCGCACGGCGAACCGTCCGCCCGCCGGCCGGTGCCCTTGCAGTTCGGGCACGGCTTCTCGCCGTTCTTGCCCTGGCCGTCCTGGTCGCCTTCCTTCTCGCTCAGCTTGTCGCGCAGCTGTTCCAGCTCCGATGCCTTCGACTCCAGCTCGCCCATCTCCTGCTCGACCATCTCCATGCCCGAAAGCTGCTGGGCCGCCTCGTCGAGCTGCTGGCCCGCCTGCTGCCCGTTGCCCTGCTGGGCCTGCTTGGCGGCGTTCTTCAGCGCGCCCGCCAGCTTGTTCATGTTCTGGTTGCCGCCCTGGCAGTTCTTCTGCTGCTGCTGAAGCTGCCGCTTGAGCTTCTCGATCTGCTTCCGATCGACCCCCTTCTCCTGCAGCTTCTTCTCCATCTCCTGCATCGCCTTCTGCAACTGCCGCGGATCCTTCTTCGCCAGCGCCTCGAGCGCCCGCTTGGCCTGCTCCGGCGTCAGCCCGGCCGACTGCAACTGCTTCTCGAGCTTCTTCTGATCGTTGCCCGCCTTCTCGATCTGCTTGGCGAGGTCGTCGAGCTGCTTGGCGAGCTTCTTCACGTCGGCGTCCTTCACCTCGCCGCGCTTGTGCTTCGCCAGCTGCTCCTTCAGTTTCTTCACCTGCTCCTGCGCCGACTTGAAGTCGCCTTCCGACAGGTTCTTCACCAGCTCCGACGTCGCCGTTTTCTCGCCGCGCGGCTCGCCCAGTTCCGACAGCCGCCGCTGCGTATCCTTCAAATCCGCGAATCGTTCCGAATCCTGCTTGCGCTTCAGCTCGTCCCCCAGCCGGTCGAGCCGCTTGACCGCCTCGCGCCGCAGATCGGCCGGATCGCTGGGCGTGTCCAGCTTGGCCAGCTTCTGAAGCTCGTCCAGCTCCTTCAAATCCTTGAACGCCTCGGCCCCTTCGCTCGCCAGCTTCGCCACTGCCTCGACCGGCTTGGCCACCTGCGTCCGCACCTCGCGCGCCGCCTGCAACGCCCGCGTGTGTTCGGCCTGCGCCTGCCGCCGACCCAGCAGGTCAAACTCTGGCAACAGCCACGTCACCAGCACCGCCGCCAGCGTCGCCAGCCCGCCCAGCGCCAGCGACCGGTCCGGCCGCAGCGGCACGAACTGTCGCACCGACAGCGCGGCGGCTTTCCGCTGCGCATCGGCCACCACCGCCTGCGCGAACGGGTCGGCGCTCTCGGCCACGATCAGCCCGGTCGAAATGCGATCCCGCAGCCCGGCCGCGCGGTCCAGCTCGATGGCCGCCTGCGCGAGTGACTCGCGCCGCGCGATCAGGCACACCGTCGCCGCCGCGACCGCCCCGGCGCCCGCCGCAACCGCCAGCCACCCGGTCGGCCACGACAGCCCGAACAGCCGCTCCGCGACGATCAGCAGCGCAAACACTCCGGCCGCAATCGCCGCCGACCAGCCGCCCGCCCGCAGCCAGCGGTTGACCCACAGCCGCCGCCGCGCCGCATGCGCCTGCGAGAGCAGGGAATTCATGACCTCGCCTCCCGAAACGCCGTTTCCTCGCTCCCTATTCTAGTCACCCGTTCCGAGCCCGCCGGGCAGCGCTCTTTCGGCCGGTTCTCGCGGCCGGACGCCCGTTCCCGCCGCGCCGCGCCGGCGCCGGCTCCGCGCCGAATGACTCCGCCAGCGCCTCCAGCCGCTGGCCCCAGAAAGCCTTCATCCGCTCGGCCGCCGCCGCGCTGGCCAGCTTGCCGTGCTGCACGGTCATCTGGCAGCGACCGGCCCCCTTCGGATAGAGCATCACCTCCACGTTGCCGCCGGCATTCGACCAGGTGATCCGCAGCGACTTGCCGGCCGTCGCCTTGCGAATCGTGAACTCCGCCTGCGGCAGCCACGCCGCGCGGGTCGCCGCATCGGTCCACGCCCGGTACGCCTTCGCCGCCGACGCCGCCAGCGTCTTGCTCCGGCTGATCTCGAACCCGCTCGGCTTCTCGTGCACGCGCCGCAGGCCGCGCGCCTGCTCATACCCGACCGTGATCATCTGCCGCCACCACGCCCCCGGGTCGGCCAGCCGCACCAGTTCGGCGACGATCTCGCGATGGTCCCGCGTCCGGCAGCCGGCCGCGTCGAGCATCTTGAACCAGTCGTTCCAGCCTTTGCCGGTCGCGGCGCGGACCGCCGCATCGCCCATGCCGTTGAACCTGACATCGCCCGCCGCGCCCCGGGCACGCCGCGTCGCCGGTCGCCGAGTCTGGGTCACGGTTTTTTCTCCACCGCGCCGGCGCGGCGCGCCAGCGACTCGAACCGCTCGGCCAGCGCGAAGTCGCGCTCGCTGATGCCGCCGCAGTCGTGCGTCGTCAGGTCGATCTTCACCTGGTTCCAGACGTTGAACCACTCGGGATGGTGCTGCGCCGCTTCGGCCGCCAGCGCCGCCTGGCTCATGAAGCCGAACGCCGCCACGAAGTCCGCAAAGCGATATTCGCGGTGCAGCTTCCCGCCCACAACCGCCCAGCCCGGCAGTCGTGCGACTCGGTTGGAAACCTCGGATTCGGTCAGTTTGGCGGGCGTCTGCGGCATGCGGCGTCCCGGTCGATCAGGGTAGCCCGGGATTCATGCTATCCGGCCGTTTTCGGCCCCGTCAAGCCGCCGGTCGCCGCTCGACCTGGGGCCCGGGCCGACCGATCGATAGAATACGCACCCGCGCGGCCGCGGCGGCGTAGAATAGTCCGAGCCTCGCGGCCAATCATCGAGGGGGTCTCTGAATGGCGCGCCTGCGGACGGGTTGGTTGGTTGCGCTCATCGTGCTTGCCGCCGCGCCCGCGGCCTGGGCGTGGGGCCCGCTCACCCACATCCACCTGGCCGACGAGCTGCTCGCCTCGCTCTGGGCCGTGCCGGTCGGCGTCGCGTCGATCCTGGCCCGGTATCGCCGCTACTTCGTCTTCGGCAACGTCGCCGCCGATGTCGTCCTTGCCAAGAAGCTCAGCCGCGTCAAGCAGGTCTGCCACAGTTGGTCCACCGCCTGGTCGCTGCTCGAACGCGCCGAGACCGACCCCGGTCGCGCGTTCGCCTACGGCTACCTCTCGCACCTTGCCGCCGATACCGTTGCCCACAACAAGTTTCTGCCGTGGCAGATCGTCGCCGCCGGCTCGACCGTCACCCTCGGCCATCTCTACTGGGAAATCCGCGCCGACGCCGCCGTGCCGCCCGGCCACTGGACCGGGCTGCGCAGCGTCCTGGCCGAGCGCTATCCCGAGCCCGAGCGCCTGCTCGCCGCGCACCTCACCCGCACCCTGCTGCCATACCGCGTCAACCGCCACCTCTTTCAGCGAATGAACCTGCTGCAATGCGCCGACGGCTGGCGCCGCAGCGTCCGCGTGGCGTCGCTCCTGTCGCGCTGGCCGATCGATCTGCAGGTCCTGGCCGAGTTCCACGCCGAGTCGCTCGAGCGCATCCGCTCGGTGCTCTCCGAGGGGCGCAGCTCGGCCGTGCTGCATGAAGACCCGAACGGCAATTCGGCCCTGCTGTTCACCCGCCACCAGCGCCGCCTGCTGCGCCGCATGAAACGCGCCAGGCTGCCGACCCAGCACGTCGTCCGCGAGACCGTCCGCGGCCACGCTCCCTTGCCAGGTCGGGCGCTTTCGGCCGCGGCGCACTCCGCCGCTCAGATCACCGGCTGACCCGCCGGGCCGTGCCGCTCGAGCGCCAGCTTGTGCGGCGGCGTGTCGACCACCACCGGATAGTCCCCCGAGAAACAGGCGGTGCAGTAGCCGCGCCCGGCCGCCTGCGCCGCCGCGAGCAGCCCTTCGTGCGAGAGGTAGGCGAGCGAATCGACCCCGAGGTAGTCGCGAATCTCGTCCACCTTGCGCTGCACGGCGATCAGCTCGCGCCGATTCGGAAAATCGATTCCGAAGTAACACGGGTGCTTGATCGGCGGACTGGCGACGCGCAGGTGAATCTCGCGCGCCCCGGCGGCCCGCAGCGCGCCGATCTTGCCGCGCGTCGTCGTGCCGCGCACCACCGAGTCCTCGATCACCACCAGCCGCTGGCCGCGCACCGCGTCGCGGATGACGTTCAGTTTCATCCGCACCGTCGCGTCGCGGGCCTGCTGCGTCGGCTTGATGAACGACCGCCCGGCAAAATGGTTGACCGTGAATCCGCGCCCCAGCGCCATGCCGCTCTGCCGCGAATACCCGATCGCCGCGCACCGCGCCGCGTTCGGCACCGCCACCACCAGGTCGGCCGCCACCGGCGCCTCGACCGCCAGCCGCTCGCCGGTCGCCACCCTGAACTTGTGCACGTTCTGCCCGAACACGTCGCTCGACGGATCGGCAAAATAGACCAGCTCGAACATGCACGGCGCCGCACGCGGCGCGCCCGATGGCGCAAAGAACCGGCTGCTCACCCCGCTCGCCGAGAGCGTGACGATCTCCCCCGGCTCGACCTCGCGCACCAGCGCCGCATCGACCTGGTCCAGCGCGCAGCTTTCGCTCGCCACGCACGCCGAGCCGTTCGGCAGCCGGCCTAGCACCAGCGGCCGGAACCCAAGCGGGTCGCGGCAGGCCTCGACCCGGTCCGGCCGCAGAAACAGCAGCGTGTACGCCCCGCGCAGGTGCGGCAGCACTTCGGCCAGCGGATCGGGCGCCTGGGCGAATCGCGGATCGGCCAGAAGGTGCAGAATCACCTCGGTGTCGCTGGTGGTCTGAAAGATCGCCCCGGCCGACTCGAACTCGTCGCGCAGCGCGGCGGCGTTCACCAGGTTGCCGTTGTGGGCGACGGCGATCTGCCCGCGGGCGTACTGAATGAGCAGCGGCTGGGCGTTGGCGTCGGAGCCCGAGCCGGTCGTCGAATAGCGGACGTGGCCGATCGCATGCGGGGCGCGGAGCGACTCCAGCGTTGCCGGGCGGAAGACGTCGGTCACCAGCCCCGAAGCGGCGTGTCGCCACAGGTAGCGGCCGTTGGCGACGCAGATGCCCGCCGACTCCTGCCCGCGGTGTTGCAGGGCATACAGCCCGTGATAGGTCAGCAGCGCCGCGTCGGGGTGGTCGAACACGCCGAACAGTCCACAGTGATGTCGGACCTCCGGCCCGGGTGCTGCGGGGGCGCTGCCGGTCGATGAATCGCGCACGTGAAAACCCTTCGACGTACGATAACGGCGGGGCCAGGCCCGGGCAATCGGCCGGCGCCGCTGCGGATTATCCCGCGAGCTGCGGAAAAAGGCCCAGCCGATGTCGTGGCCGGCGCTGTGAACTGCGCCGGCGCGAGGTCGGGCCGGTCGTTCGCGGAACCGGCCGATCGGCGGCGCTGGCCGCGTAATTGCATGGAGTTGCGTTCAGACGTGCGAGCGCCCATGCAACGGGGCGAGCCCTGCGCCGCGCCCCGGCGCCCGCGCGGCTGAACGCCAACCCGACGTGAGGCACGCCCATGTCCGCCACCTGCGATGTCGTCGTCATCGGCAGCGTGAACATCGACCTGGTCGTTCGAGCTGCACGGATTCCGGCCGCCGGCGAGACCATTCTCGGTCGCGACCTGATGACCTTCCCCGGCGGCAAGGGGGCCAACCAGGCGGTCGCGGCCGCGCGGCTCGGCGCCCGGACGGCGCTGGTGGGGCGCGTCGGCGACGACCCCTACGGCGGGCGACTGCTGGCGTCGCTCCAGGCGGCCGGCGTGAACACGCGCCACGTCACCGTCACCGAAGGCGTGCCGAGCGGCACGGCCCTGATCTGCGTTGACGCCCTGGGCGAGAACGCCATCTGCGTCGCCGGCGGGGCCAACATGCGCGTCACGCCGGCCGACATCGACCGCGCCGCACCGCTGATTCGATCGGCCAAGGTCTGCCTGCTGCAGCTCGAGCTGCCGATCGAGACCGTGCTGCATGCGCTGCAGGTCTGCCGCGCGGCCGAGGTCGAGACCATTCTCGACCCGGCCCCCTGTCCGGAAGAGCCGGTCGCCGGGCTGTTCCACGTTGCCGTGCTCTCGCCGAACCAGCACGAGGCCGAGCGACTGACCGGGGAGCGATTTGGCAATCATGCCGAGGTGAAGCTGCTGGCGGCGACGCTGGCGGCCCGCGGCCCGGCGGCCGTGGTGGTCAAGCTCGGTGAGCGCGGGGCCGTCTACTTCGACGGCGAGCAGCTCGAACACCTGCCGGCCCACCGCATCACGCCGGTCGATACCACCGCCGCGGGCGACGCCTTCACGGCCGCGCTGGGCGTGGCCCGGGCGGCGGGCGAACCGCTGGCCGCCGCGACGCGCTTTGCGAACGCGGCCGGCGCCGTCACCTGTCTGAAGCAGGGCGCCCAGCCGGCGTTGCCGACGCGGCCGGAAGTCGAGCGGATGATGCGCCATCCGTAGCCGGCGGCGCGGCGGAGAGCGCCCGCTCCTGGCGTCGCACGAACAGCGGGCAGCGCCACGCGCCGAGCCGGTGAAGGTTGAACCGCGCGACCGTCCAGAGCGTGGTCAGCCCGTAGCGGCAACTGCGGCGGAAGTTGATCGAGCTGGCTTCGTGGAAGTATCGGCACGGCATGGGGGCGTCGCCGATGCGGAAGCCGAGCGCCGCGGCGGCCGCGAGAAACTGCGTGTCGAAGACGAAGTCGTCGCTGAAGCGCGGGTACGGCAGCGCGTCGAGCACCTCGCGCGTGAAGACGCGAAAGCCGGAGTGGAAGTCGCCCAGGTTCTGCCCCATGCCGACGTTTTCGATCAGCGTCAGGGCGCGGTTGGCGGCGTACTTCCAGGCCGGCATGCCGCCCGCCAGCGCCTCGCGCCGCGTCCGCACGCGATTGCCGAGCATGATGTCGCAGACGCCCGTCTCGAGCACCGCCAGGAACGCCGGGATCAGCCGGCCGTCGTACTGATAGTCGGGATGAAGCATTACGACGACGTCGGCGCCGCGGGCGCAGGCGGCGTCGTAGCAGCTCTTCTGGTTGGCGCCGTAGCCGCGATTGCGATCGTGCTGAAGCACGAGCAGCCCGAGTCGCCGCGCGATGGCGAGCGTGTCGTCGCGGCTGCAATCGTCGCACAGGATGATCTCGGCGACCGCGTCGCGCGGAATGTCGGCCACCGTGGCAGCGAGCGTCGTGGCGGCGTTGTAGGCCGGCAGGACGACGACAGGTCGCTGAAAACGGCGTCGCTCCACGCGAATGCGTGTCGGCTCGAACGACAGGGGCGGCTCGCCCATTCCGCGGTCCATTGTATCGCGCATCGCCCGGCCAAACGCGACAGATTCTGGGACGCGGAAACCGGCGGGGCGTCTGCGACCGGCCGCGCCAATCTCACCTGGGGCTCCGCGCGGACCGATCTACTAGGGGATTTTCGGGGGATGCTGCGCCATGGCGGGGACGCCGCACATCTACAACGTGCTGGGCGGCATAGACAGCCCGGTCGCCGACGAGGCGCTGGGCGAGGCGCTGCCGCTGTTGGCCGAGCCCTACCGCACGCACGCCGCCGAAACACTGCTGCGGCGCGGCAAGCGCGAGAGCCTGGTTCAGCTGATCGGCGCGTTTCACCTGGTGACCGAGCCGGTGCGGGCCGCCGCGATCGAGCGCCGTGCGGCGCTGATCGACGCATTGCCCGGGGCGCTGCGGGCGCCGCCGATTGACTCGCGCGTCAACGCGCTCGAGCTGATCGAGCAACTGGCCGATCCGCGCCTCTGCACGCTCCTGGCGATGGCGATCCGCGACGCGGCCCCCAAGGTCCGCGAGACGGCCGCGACGCGCCTGCTGCGCGAGACGACGCGCCAGCTCGCGCGCGAGAAAGAGCCGTCGGCGCCGACGACCGGCGGCACACCGCTGGCCGAGCTGCGCCAGTTCGTCGCGCGGGCGATCGGCGAGGCGGTCACGAGCTTCAGCGCGCATCACCGGCTCGAGGCGGTCGAGGCGGCGATGCTCATGCCGCTCGACATGCCGCCCGACGTGCTGGCGGCGATCTGCGCGCGGCGCGGGCCGGATCTGCATGCGATGGTGCAGCGGTTTGTCACGCACGACGACCCGCGGCTGGCGAGCTACGCCTATCTGGGGCTGATGCATCCCGAGGCGCGGACGCACATCGTCAAGCGGCTCGAGACGCGCTGCGACCTGGCGTTCTGGGTCGAGATGATGCGCCACAGCGTGCTGGTGCGTGATCCGCGGATCCGCCAGGCGCTGGGCGCGATTCGCCGCCTCGCGTGGCTGGCGGGCGGGTTCGACGCCATCGCCGACCTGCCGCCCGACGCGCTGCAGCGCTTTCCCGCCTGGCTGATGGCGACCGGGCTGTCGAACGAGGTGAAGGTCGACTGCCTGTTGCAGGTCGCCGGTGGAGACGCCGCGGCGGCGGCCGTTTCGGCCGTCTGGGAACTGACGCGTCTGGACGGCCCGGCGGCAACGCGTGCCCTGGAGCGGGCGGCGCGGACCGGCTGCCCGGCGGGGCAGCGCATCGCCGAGCGGGCGCTGGCCCATCGCCGGCGGCTGGCGGCCCGCGAGCGGCGCGGCGCCGCGACGGCGGCCCAGCCGGTCCGCAAGTCCGGCGAGGAAATCTTTGAAGTGCTCTGGAAGAACGCCGATCGCCTCGACCCGCGGCTGGCGCGCGCCGCCGGGCGCAAGCTGCGTTCGCGAATGCGCGGATTCTTCCTGCCGTGCCGCGCGATGCTGCTGTCTCAGACGGCCGAGCATCGCAGCCGCGCGATCCGGCTGGTGTCGATGCTGGGCCTGGTCGCGGACTTCATGGACGAGCTGGCGGGGCTGACCAGCGATGAAGATGTCTATGTCCGCTCGATGGCCGTCGCGGCGCTGGGCGTGGCGGGCGGACCGACGGCGCGGCGGATTCTCGAGCGGGCGATGAACGACGGCGATCCGCGCGTGGTGGCCAACGCGGTCGCCGGGCTGGACCGGATCGCGCCCGACCTGCGCCCGGAGCTGCTGCTGCCGCTGCTGGCCCATCCGAACACGCGCCTGCGGACCTGTGCCGTGCGGGCGCTGCTGCGGCGGCGACACGCGGCGGCGGCCCACGAGCTGGTGCGGATGCTGGTCGATCCGCGGCGGATGCACCGTTCGAACGCGCTGGGGCTGATATCCGCCTTGCGCATCACGGCGATGGCGCCGCGGGTTCGCGAGGCCGCCGAGAGCGATCCCGATTCGACCATCCGCGGGCAGGCCGCCCGGGTGCTGGAAGCGCTGTCGCAGCCCGCGCCGCCCAAGCCGGACCTGGCCCAGGGAGCCGCGTCATGATGCTGTTCCTGGCGCAGTCGCAGGTGTCGGAGAGCACCGAGCGCTTTCTGCGCTCGATGCGCTACGAGTTCAACGAGGGGACGAGCAGCGGCTCGCAGATCATCATCCAGGTGATTTTGCTGGCGGCGGCGCTGCTGATCTGCTGGATCGTGCTGCGGATGCTCGGCATCCTTCAGGAGGGGCGACGCGACCCGGTCGGGCGGCAGCCGGCGCGGCTCTTCCGGCGGGTCCTGCGCGACGCCGGGCTCTCGACGATCGACTGCTGGCTGCTGCGGCTGGTGGCGAAATCGACGCCACACGTCAACCCGACGGTGATGCTGATGTCGCCGGCCCTGCTGGCGAGCGGGGCGCGGCGCTGGTCGCACCAGGTGTCGGTGCCGGCGGTGCGCGTGGCGGTGATGCGCCGGCTGTCGGAGGCCTGCCGCCGGCTGCACGGCGTGCCGCTGCCGCGCGACTGAAGTCGCTCGCGACGCACGACGATCTTCCCTATGGTATGAGTGGGATTCCCGCGGCGCGCGGGCACCGGCGGCGCGCTGCGTCGGAGGCGTGCCGGGCGCCGCGGCGGGCTTTCGTCGCGGCGGGTCGCGTGTAAGATATCGCCCCCGGCCGAGAGGCGCGACGACGCCTGGCGCCGGGCGCGAGGTGCGCATGAGAATCGCGGTTCCACGAGAGATACTCGCCGGCGAGCGGCGCGTGGCGGTCGTTCCGGACACCTGCAAGAAGATGGTGCAGGCGGGGATCGAGGTCTCGGTCGAGAGCGGGGCGGGCGTCAACGCGTTCTTCGACGACGATTCCTTCCGCGCCGCCGGGGCGACCATTGTCCCCGACGCCGCCGGGCTGCTGGGGTCGGCCGACCTGGTGCTGAAGGTGCAGCCGCCGACGGGCGAGACCGCCGGCGGCCGGCACGAGGTCGAGCTGCTGCGGCCCGAGTCGATGCTGCTGACGACGCTCTATCCGACGCGCAACGTCGACGCGGTTCGCCGGCTGGCCGAGCGGCGCGTCACGGCGTTTGCCACCGACTGCATCCCGCGCATCACCCGGGCACAGTCGATGGACACGCTTTCCAGCATGGCCAACATTTCCGGTTACAAGGGGGTGCTGCTGGCGGCGACGGTCTCGGGGCGCTACTTCCCGATGCTGACGACCGCGGCGGGCACGGTGCTGGCGGCCAAGGTGTTCGTGATCGGCGCCGGCGTGGCCGGGTTGCAGGCGATCGCCACCGCGCGACGACTGGGCGCAACGGTCGAGGCGACCGACACCCGCCCGGCCGTCCGCGAGCAGATCGAGAGCCTGGGCGCCAAGTGGACCGGCGTGGACACCAGCGAGTCGGCCCAGGACGCCGGCGGCTACGCGAAGGAGCTGTCAGCCGATTTCTACAAGAAGCAGGCCGACCTGCTGGCCAGGCACTGCGGGCTGGCCGACGTGGTCATCACCACGGCGCTGATCGGCGGCGTGAAGGCGCCGCGGCTGATTACGGCCGAGATGGTTCGGCAGATGAAGCCAGGCGCGGTGATTGTCGACCTGGCGGCCGAAGGGGGCGGGAACTGCGAGCTGACCGAGCCGGGGCGGATCACCATCCAGCACGGCGTGACGATCTGCGGGCCGCTGAACCTGCCGAGCGAGATGCCGATCCATGCCAGCACGCTCTACTCCCGCAACCTGATGACGTTTGTGCTGGCCTTCTGGAAGGACAAGAAGTTCAACTTCGACTTGAACGACGAAGTTTTGAAGGGCGCGCTGGTGACGCACGCGGGCGAGGTCGTGCACGCCGGCGCAAAGCAGGCGCAGTCGGCCGGCTGAGCGGCGCGGCGCGATTGTGAACGCGGGGGCGCAGACGGCGAGAGGAGTCGCAACCGGATGCAACTGGACCTGATATCGGCGCTGTTCGTCTTCATGCTGGCGACCTTCATCGGGCTGGAGGTCATCCGGCGCGTTTCGCGGCTGCTGCACACGCCGCTGATGTCGCTGACGAACGCCATTTCGGCGATCGCGGTGGTGGGGGCGATCCTGGTCGCGGGCGAGCAGAAGACGCCGCTCAGCACGGCGCTGGGGGCCGTGGCGGTGTTCGCCTCGATGACCAACATCGTGAGCGGGTTTCTGATCACCGATCGCATGCTCAAGATGTTCCGCAAGAAGGAGCCGGCCAAGTGACCGCCACGTCGTCGATCGGCCTGCTGCTCGGCGCGGCGACCGGCGCCACCGCCGACGCGCGCTATTACATCATCCAGCTGATCTACCTGATCTCCACCGGGCTGTTCATCATGTCGCTCAAATGGATGAGCGACCCGAAGACGGCCCGCAACGGCGTGTTCGCCGGCGTGGCGGCCATGGTGATGGCCGTCGCCGGGACGCTGCTGGACCACGAGGTGCAGCACTATCGCTGGATCGTCTATGGCGCGCTGGCCGGCATTGCGCTGGGCTATCCGCTGTCGCGCGTGGCGCTCACGGCCGTGCCGCAGCGGACGGCGCTGTCGCACGCGTTCGGCGGGCTGGCGGCCGGACTGGTCGGCACGGCGAAGTATTCGATCTGGATGGGCGAGGGGCAGCTCACGCCCTTCCGCGTCGGGGCGATCATCTTCGAGGTCATCCTCGGCTTCGTCACCTTCACCGGCAGCCTGATGGCCGCCGCCAAGCTTCAGGAACTGATCCCCACGCGGCCGATCACCTACAAGAACCAGAATCTCATCAACCTGACGCTGTTCGCCGTGGCGATCGCATCGGGCGTCGTGCTGACCTTCTTCCACCCGACCTGGTGGCTGCTCTATGCGCTGATCATCGTGCTGTCGCTGGTGTTTGGCGTGCTGCTGATCATTCCGATCGGCGGGGCCGACATGCCGACAGTCATCTCCATCCTGAATTCGTACGCCGGCCTGAGCGCCGTGGCCATGGGCGTGGTGGTTGAGAACAAGCTGCTGATTACGGCCGGCGCGCTGGACGGCTCGAGCGGACTGATTCTGTCAATCATCATGTGCAAGGCGATGAACCGCTCGTTCTTCAACGTGCTGTTCGGAGCCTTCGGGCAGGTGCAGGCGGCGGCGGCGGCGGCGACCGACAAGACGGTCAAGTCGACCAACGCTGAAGAGGCCGCCCAGATGATGGAAATGGCCGGCGAGGTGGTGGTCGTTCCGGGTTATGGCATGGCCGTGGCACAGGCGCAGCACATGGTGCGCGAGCTTTACAACGAGCTGAGCAAGAAGAACGTCACCGTGAAGTTCGCCGTGCACCCGGTGGCGGGGCGGATGCCGGGCCACATGAACGTCCTGCTGGCCGAGGCCGAGATTCCCTACGACCGCCTGATCGACATGGAAACCATCAATCCCGAGTTTCCGCAGGTGGACGTGGTGCTGGTGCTGGGCGCCAATGACGTGGTCAACCCGGCCGCGCGGCACGACAAGAGCAGCCCCATCTACGGCATGCCGATCCTCGATGTCGACAAGGCCAAGTCGGTCATCGTGGTGAAGCGCTCGATGAACCCCGGGTTTGCCGGCGTCGAGAACGAGCTGTTCTACCTCGACAAGACGCTGATGCTGTTCGGCGACGCCAAGAAGATGGTCGGCGACGTGGCCAAGCAGCTCGCCGGCGGCGGAATCCACTGACGCCGCGGGCCGCGGCCGGGCGACCGGCCAAGAAGAAAAGTTGCGGGGCGCCGACGCGTGAATCACTACGAGATCTGGTTCAACCTGGCGGACACGCGGCGCGACCTCGAATTCGCGTCCAACCTGCGGGCGTTCCTGGGGTTTCTTCAGACCGCAGGCAAGATCGCCGGCTACCGGCTGACGCGCCGCAAGCTCGGCTTCGGCCCGGCCGAGCTGGGCGAGTTCCACGTGTCGATCCAGGCCGCGTCGCTGGCGCAGCTCGACGAGGCATTCGGCCTGGCCGCCGCCCGCACGGGCGAGCTTGAGGCGCTGCACGCGCGGGTCTTCGCGATGGTGAAGGATTTCAAATCGGCGCTCTACCGCGACTTTCCTGATCCACAGCGCGGCGGCGCGACGGGCTGATTCCGCCGTGAAGCGATGAGACGGGCTGAAAGCCTGCACCACCGAAGCGTGAAGCTTCGCGGTGCGCGCGTGAAGTATGCCCTAGCTCGCGCGCAGCTTGCGCCGACCGTTGGCCGGGCGCAGTTTCGCGTGTAGATAGTGGCCGGTGTGGCTGTCGGGGTTGGCGGCGACCTGGTCGGGTGTGCCCTCGGCGACGACGCGACCGCCGGCCTCGCCGCCTTCGGGCCCCAGGTCGATGATCCAGTCGGCCTGCCGGATGACGTCCAAGTTGTGCTCGATGACGAGAATGGTGTGACCCAGGTCGCACAGCCGGTTGAGCACGTTGACCAGCTTGTGAATGTCGGCGAAGTGCAGGCCGGAGGTCGGCTCGTCGAGCACGTAGAGCGTGTGGCCGACCGGCGCCTTGCCCAGCTCGGCGGCGAGCTTGACGCGCTGGGCCTCGCCGCCGGACATGGTGCTGGCGGCCTGGCCGAGCTTGAGATAGCCCAGGCCGACGTCGCACAGCGCCTGGAGCATCTGGCGGACCTGGGCGAAGCTGTCGAAGAAGGGCAGCGCCTCGGCGGCCGAAAGGTCGAGCACGTCGGCGATCGACTTGCCGCGATACTTGATCTCGAGGGTTTCGCGGCCGTAGCGCGTGCCCTTGCAGTCCTGGCAGGTGACGAAGACGTCGGGCAGGAAGTGCATCTCGATGCGCTTCAGCCCCTGGCCTTGGCAGGCCTCGCAGCGGCCGCCTTGCACGTTGAACGAGAATCGGCTGGCCGAATAGCCGCGCAGCCGGGCCTCGCGCGTCTTGGCGTAGAGGTCGCGGATGAGGTCGAACAGGCCGGTGTAGGTGGCGGGGTTGCTGCGCTGGCTGCGGCCGATGGGGGACTGGTCGATCTCGATGACCTTGTCGATGCGGGCGGCGCCGGCGATCTTGTCGTGGGCGCCGGGCCGGGCGCGCGACAGGCCGAAGCGGCGCTGCAGGCCGCGCAGCAGGGTCTGCGTGACGAGGGTGGACTTGCCCGAGCCCGAGACGCCGGTGACGCAGCAGAAGACGCCCAGCGGGAAGGTGACGTCGATGCCCTTGAGGTTGTTCTCGCGAGCGTTGAGCACCTGCAGCGCGTTCTTGGAATTGGCGCGGCGGCGGCGCGGCGGGGCCTCGACGGCGCGATCGCCGCGCAGGTAGGCGGCGGTGATCGACTCGTCCGAGTCGAGCAGGTCGGCAAGGGTGCCGGCGCAGACGATCTTCCCGCCGTCGGCGCCCGCCCCGGGGCCGACGTCGACCACCCAGTCGGCGGCGCGAATCACGTCTTCGTCGTGCTCGACGACCAGCACGCTGTTGCCCATGTCGCGCAGCCGCTTGAGCGAGGCGATGAGCTTGTCGTTGTCGCGCTGGTGCAGGCCGATGGTCGGTTCGTCGAGCACGTAGCAGACGCCGACCAGCCCGCTGCCGACCTGCGTCGCGAGGCGGATGCGCTGGGCCTCGCCGCCCGAGAGCGACGCGCTGGCGCGGTCGAGCGTGAGGTAATCGAGCCCGACGTCGGCCAGGAAGCGCAGCCGCTGGCGGATTTCGGAGAGGATCGGCTCGGCGATGGCGCCGCGCTCGGCGTCGAACCGCAGGCCGTCGAAGAACTGCCGCGCGGCGGTGATGTTCATGGCGACCACGTCGGCAATGCCGAGCCGCCCGAGCCGCACGGCCAGCGCCTCGGGCCGCAGCCGCGCCCCGTGGCAGGCCTCGCAGGCGCGCTCCGACTGGTAGGCGTGCAGCCGCTGCTTGACCGACTCGCTCTCGGTGGCGCGCCAGCGGCGATCGAGATTGGGGATGACGCCCTCGAAGCTCCAGCCGCGCGCGGCCGCGTCGTCGGGCGTCGAGCCGGAGAGCAGGATGCGGCGGACGTCGTCGGGCAGGTTGGCGACCGGCGTGGCGGGGGCGACGTCGGCCCGGTCGCAGAACTCGCGCAGCAGCTTGGAATAGACGCCGTTCATCCGCTGTCCGCCGCGGCGCCACGGCTCGATCGCGCCCGAATCGAGCGGCAGCTTGGCGTTGGGGATGATCAGGTCGGGGTCGAACTCGAGCACCGTGCCCAGGCCGCTGCACGTCTCGCACGCGCCGTGCGGCGAGTTGAACGAGAAGAGCCGCGGCTCCATGTCGGGCAGCGACAGGTCGCAGCGCGGACAGGTGTAGCGGGCCGAGTAGAGCGCCTCGCTCCAGCTCTCGGCGGCCGCGCCCGGCGGCTGATGGGCGACGACCAGCAGCCCGTCGGACAGGCGCAGCGCCGCCTCGATCGACTCGACCAGCCGCGCGTGCAGGTCGGGCTTAAGCAGGATGCGGTCGACCACCGCCTCGATGACGTGCTTGCGGCGCGGCTCGAGCCTGGGAATGTTCTTGGCTTCGATCAGCTCGCCATCGACGCGGACGCGGACGAAGCCCTCGCGCAGGATGCGCGCGAAGACGTCGCGATGTTCGCCCGCCCGGCCGCGCACCAGCGGCGCCAGCAGCATGACGCGCGACTGCTCGGGCAGCGCCAGCGCCGCGTCGGCCATCTGGCTGACGGTCTGCCGCGTCACCGGGCGATGGCACTTGGGACAGTGCGGCTGGCCGACCCGCGCGAAGAGCAGCCGCAGGAAGTCGTACAGCTCGGTGGTGGTGGCGACGGTGGAGCGCGGGCTGGAGCCGCCGGCGTGCTGCTCGATGGCGATGGTGGGGGGCAGCCCCTCGATGCGGTCGATTTCGGGCTTGGCGAGCTGTTCGAGGAACTGCCGGGCATAGGCGGACAGCGACTCGACGAATTTGCGGCGTCCCTCGGCGTAGATCGTGTCGAACGCCAGGCTGCTCTTGCCGGAGCCGGACAAGCCGGTGATGACGACCAGCCGGTCGCGCGGCAGGTCGATATCGACGTTTTGCAGGTTGTGCTGCCGAGCGCCGCGGACCTGGATGGATTTGACGGCCAAGTCGGCCATTTGGGCGCGCTTTCCCGCTTCCGACGCCGTGCAACCCCGAAAGTGGCTGTCGACCCTCCGGCGAAACGGTTGAGGATACCGTTCGGAGGATGGCGGAATCAAGCCCGCACGGCGGACGGGCGCGGGGCGGGGTTCGCTCGCCCCGGGGGCGCGGGGCGGTCGATTGCCCGCGACTTAGCGCGGCTTCGCTTCAGATTCTCTCGGACGATTGGGGCCCCAACCAATCTCCGCGGCAATGCGTGGGGCGAGCTGCTTTCTCAGTTCTGGTAGCTCATCCCAGATGAGGATGTTGTAGTGGCTGATGTCAAAGTGCAGATTCTTCGCATCTTCCTTGTGGCATGTCAGGAATACTGGTATTCCGAGCGCCATGGCGAATCCGGCCTCGAAATAGACGCCACCCCGAAGGCCTGTAAAGTCTGCGACCACGAATCGGCTTCGCCTGATTTCGGCCACGATTTCGGGGACGATGCTGCCGGTATAGAGCTTATCGTCGATGCGGAGTGGGTCGTATCCCGCATCCAGGATGGCGGGAGTCAGGCCGTCGCGATGTAACGCATCACAGAATTCCGCGGACTGGCGCGCGCCCGGTCCGAGGCTCTTGGGGTCGTCGTTTCCGAACCACATCGCAATGAAACCCTGGAACTCGTTCCTGTTTGGGCCTCGCCGTTTTAGATCTCCAACGAGGCGCCAGCCTGCGGCTGTCATCTGAAACTCAGGTCCTCGATTGTCCTTGCTTCGAGTCTTGATGAGTCTCAATTCGTCAAGGGCATCGTGGACAAAGGACATTTCGTCCTTATCAGCGGCGAAATACACCGAGCGATCAGTGGCCCAGAAGTTAAGCATCCATTGTCCGGCTTTTCCGGAGAGCGCCGCAAGATTGAGCAGCGTGCGCTCCAATCTCGCATCAACGTCAGCTGGGAAGCGGCGATCAATCGCGTCGTCTATCGAGATCACAGTGTCAATTCCCGGTATCGAAGGCACTCCCGGAGGACTCACGGCAAAGCAAATGACATGATTCTGAATTGCGGCCTCGCGGGAAATCGCGGACAGTTTCGCGCGATCTGCTTGTGACTTCGTACCAAGGCTGAGTGGTTGAAGATAGTAATAGCGCCCGCAAGACTGACAATCGCACTCGCAAAGGGCCACGACTCTGGGTTCTTCTCTGTTCCGTGCCTGAGCTCGGCAGATTGGGCAATTCATGTCATCCCAATTGCTCATGGTGCCATTGCCCTTCGTAATGAGTTGCAATTCAATGCATCTCTGTGTGCGACGCCCGTGCCTCGGGGGTGCTACTCTTCCTCTTCCTTCCTCGGCTTGTACGCCGCCACGATCGCCTGGGCCTCGTTGCCGGGGACCGGCTCGTAGTGGCTGAACTCCATCGCGAAGCTGCCCTTGCCGCCGGTGATGCTGCTGAGCCGCGAGTGGTAGTCGGCCATCTTGGCCAGCGGCGCCTGGGCGCGGATGACGGCCAGGTTGCCGGGCAGCATGTCCTGCCCCTGCGGCCGGCCGCGGCGCTGGGCGAGGTCGCCGGTCACGTCGCCGACGTTTTCGGTCGGCACGGTGACTTCGACGTCGACGATCGGCTCGAGCAGCGTGGGGCTGGCCTTGAGGATGGCGTCCTTGAAGGCGAGCTTGCCGGCGATCTTGAAGGCGACTTCCTTGGAGTCGACCGGGTGGTGCTTGCCGTCGGTGATTGAGACCTTGATGTCCTGCATCGGGAAGCCGGCGATGGCGCCCTGTTCCATCAGCTCCATGGCGCCCTTCTTGATGGCGCTTTCGAAGTTGCCGGGAATGGAGCCGCCGAAGATGTCCCACGACCACTCCATCGCCGGGTCGCTGCCGCGGGCGATGGGCGAGACGGTGAGATAGACCTCGCCGAACTGGCCCGCGCCGCCGGTCTGCTTCTTGTGGCGGTAGTGGCCGTCGGCCTTGGCGACGATGGTCTCGCGATAGGGGATTTTGGGCGGGTGGGTGTTGACGTCGAGCTTGCTCTGGCGGTGCATCCGCGCCATCACGATGCGCAGGTGGAGGTCGCCGATGCCCGAGGCGACCAGCTCGTTGGTCTGCGGGTCGTGCCGCGTCTTGAAGCAGGGGTCGACATCGGCGATGCGCCGCAAGGCGTCGCCGAGCTTGGCTTCGTCGCCGCGGGCCTTGGGGGTGAGCGCCAGCGAGAACATCGGCGTCGGGAAGCGCGGCGCGCGGACGGCCCCGTCGGTGGGGGCGGTGTAGAGCGTGGTGCCGATCGGCAGGTCGAGCTTGGCGATGGCGACCAGGTCGCCGGCGACGGCCTCCTCGATCTCGGCGTGGGCCGCCCCCTGGAAGCGCAGCAGGTGGCCGGCGCGGGCGCCCTTCTTTTCGCCGGGCGTGAGCAGGGTGTTGTCGGCGTGCAGCTTTCCGGCCAGCACGCGGACGAAGACGTACTTGATGTTGCTCTTCGACTCGTAGTGACACTTGAAGATGATGCCGCAGAACGGGGCGTCGGGCCGGGGCTCGATCGGCTTTTCATCGCTGCCGTGCACGGCGGTGCGGCGCTTGCCGGCGACCGGGTCGGGGGCGAAGTGAGCCACGATGTCGAGCAGCTCTTTCACGCCGACTTCGTGCCGCGCGTCGGTGAAGACCAGCGGCACCAGCGCGCCGGCCGCCAGCGCCGCGGGCGCCTGGCGCACGACGGCGGCGATGTCGGCCTCGCCGGTGTCGAGATACCTGGTCATCATGGCGTCGTCGGTCTCGACGACGCGCTCGATGATCGCGGTGCGGGCCTCGGCGGGGCTGCCGAAGTCGGGCTTGCCGTCGCCGGCCGCGCCGCGCGAATCGAAGCAGCCGACCACCCCCTTGTGCTTGCCGACCGGCAGGTTGAACGGGGTCAGCTCGGCGCCGAACGTTTCCCGCAGCAGCTTGAGCGTCTCTTCGAGGTTGGCGGTTTCGGCGTCGATGCGGTTGACCACCACGATCCGCGCCAGGCCGAAGGCCTTGGCGTGCTCGTACATCTTGCGCGTGTTGACCTGGATGCCGGCGGCGGCGTTGATGACCACGACCGCGGTTTCGACGCCGGCCAGCGCGGCGATGGCCTGGCCGAGCAGGTCGGGCGCGCCGGGCGTATCGACGAGGTTGATGTGCTTGCCGGCGTGGGTGACGTGGCAGACGTGCGAGTCGATCGAGAAGCCGCGTTCCTTTTCCTCGTCGTCGGTGTCCAGGTGGCTCGACTTGTCGGCGACCGAGCCGAGGCGGTTGGTGGCGCCGGTCAGGTGCAGGAGCGCCTCGGCCAGCGAGGTCTTGCCGGAAGCGCCGTGTCCGATGATCGCCACGTTGCGGATGTCCGCCGTTGAGTATGCCGCCATGATGCCTCCCGGATGGGTGGTGAAACGCGCTGGCGCCCGGCCTCGGGCCGAAGGCGCAAAACGAAAATCTTAGGGTCGCGCGACGTGCCGAACAAGCCGGCGGCCCGGGGGCGATCGGCCGGCCGGTCGCGGCCGTCAGGCGTGCCGATCCGCGCCCGGCGCGGGCGAGGAGGTGGTTGGCATGAGGTTCTGTCCGAACGGCCCCGGATCGAAACAGTGGCAGCGCGCCAGGTCGATTTCGACGCCACACGCCTCGCCCGGGCGCAGCGCCACCGGGCCCGCGACCCGCGCCGTCAGGACAAAGCCGCCGCACAGCTCGAGGCGGACCTCGCTGTGCGAGCCGAGGGCCGCAACATCGACCACCGTCGCGCGCAGCGCGCCGAGTGCGCCGGCGTGGGTGAACGACAGGGCGTCGGGGGGGATTCCGAGCGCGACGGGCGTGCCCAGGTCGAGTCCGAAACGTGCCAGGTCAGCCGGCGTGGCGGGCAGCATGAAGTAGCCGGTGTTGAACACCAGCGCATTGCCTTCCCCGAAGAATTGGCCCGGCAGGAAGCTCATCGGCGGCGAGCCGATGAAGCCGGCCACGAACCGGTCGGCCGGGCGCTGCAGCAGCTCCAGCGGCGCCGCGACCTGCCGGAGTCGGCCGCCGGCGAGCACGGCGACGCGATCGGCCAGTCGCAGCGCCTCGTCCTGATCGTGGGTGACCAGCAGCGTGGTGACCTGCGACTGGGCAGCGCGGGCGCAGCTCGGTGCGCAGCTCGGCCCGCGTCGGGGCGTCGAGCTGGGCGAGCGGCTCGTCGAGCAGCGCCACCCGCGGCCGGCGGACCCACGCCCGACCCAGCGCGACGCGCTGCCGCTCGCCGCCCGAGAGCTGCCACGGCCGGCGGGCCAGCAGCGGGCCGATGCCGAGCGTGTCGGCGGTCGAGCGGACCCGTTCGGAGATGGCGGCGGCGTCGAGTTGCAGCGCGCGGCGGCGGGCGCGGAGCGAGAAGGCAAGGTTGTCGAACACGTTCAGATGCGGATAGAGCGCGCTGTCCTGGAAGACCATCGCGATGTCGCGCCGCGCGGGCGGGTCGTGCGTGACGACGCGGCCGTCGATCCGCACCTCGCCGGACGCGGGGCGCTCCAGCCCGGCGACGATCCGCAGCAGCGTACTCTTGCCCGCGCCGGTCGGGCCGACCACCACCAGCAGCTCGCCCGGCTCGACGGTCAGCGACACGTCGGACAACACCGCCGCGCCGCGCGGATAGGCCAGGCACAGGTCGCGGAGTTCGAGTCGGCTCATCGGCGGGTCAGCCCGGGGTCTGCCGGCCGCGCGCATGCGGCCCCGCGGGCATCATACGCGTGGTGGCATCAGGGCTGTATCCGCGCGAAGCGCAGCGCCAGGAGCGGCAGCACCAGCAGGTTCAGCAGTGTGGACGTGGCCAGCCCGCCGAGGATGACGATCGCCATCGGCCCCTCGATCTCGCGGCCGACCTCGCCGGCGCCCAAAGCGATCGGCAGCAGGCCGAGGCCGGTGACGGTGGCGGTCATGAGGATCGGCACCAGGCGCTCGGCCGCGCCGCGCAGGACGGTGTCGAGGTTCCACGGGCAGCCTTCGTGTCGGACGAGGTGCTCGAAGTGCGACATCATCATGACCGAATTGCGCATCGTGATGCCGAAGAGCGTGACGAAGCCGACGATCGAGCCGATCGACAAGGTGCCGCCGCTGACGGCGACCGCGGCCACGCCGCCGACAAATGCAAACGGCAGGTTCGCCAGCACAATGGCCAGGTTTCGCAGGTTGTGAAAGACGCTCGCCAGCAGCAGCAGCACGCCGCCGCCCGCCAGCAGCGCGTGCAGGCGCAGCTGCTCCACCGCCTGGTCGCGCGCCTCGGCCGCGCCGCCGAACTCGACGTAGGTGCCGTGCGGCAGCGTCAGCCGGGCGACGCGTGCCTTGGCGTCGGCGACGAACCCGGCCAGGTCGCGCCCGCGCGCCGAGCAGGTGACCGACTGCCGCCGCCGGCCGCCGTCGTGCGCGATCATCGAGCGGCCGGTCGCGGGCGTCACGTCGGCCAGCTCGCGCAGGCGGACGCACTGACCGGCGTCATTCCGCAGCAGCAGGTCGCCGATCGCCTCGGGCGCCTGCCGCAGGCTCGGCGGCAGGATGACGACCACGTTGTGCACGCGGATGTCGTCGTTCACCTGCGCGACGCGCACCCCCTGGTAGGCGGTCTGAATCGCCTCGAGCGCCGCGACCGGCTGAAACCCGAAGGCCTTGAGCCTTTCGTCCTCGAGCCGGATGGAGACGGTCGGCGCGCCGGGCGGCGCGGCGACGCGGACGGCGATCGCCCCGGGCACGGCGGACACCGCGGCGGCGACGTGCTGGGCCTGCTCGTCGAGGACGTCGAGGTCGTCGCCGTAGAGGCTGACCACCACGGGGGCAGTCTCGCCGGTGAGCGTTTCGCTGATGCGGTCGCCGAGGAAGGTCATGGTCTCGGCGATGACGGCCGGATAGGCGCTGCACAGGTGCTGGATCTGCTCCTGGGCGCTGGCCTGGGCCGGGCCGGGCGTGTCGGGTCGCAACTCGACGTGAATCTCGCCGCGGTGGGGGCCCCACGGGTCTTCGCCGAGCTCGGCCCGACCGGCCTGCACCTCGACCGTGGCGATGACCGGCTGGCCGTTCACCCGCACCTGTTCGAGCAGGTCGCGCGAGAGGCGCTGCGAGACGCGCGTCATCTCGGTCAGCGAGGTGCCCGGGGCGAGGTTGATCTGCACCACGAAGTGGCCTTCGCGGAACTCGGGCAGAAATTCGGCCCCGAAGTTCGCCAGCCCGGCGCCCGCCAGCAGCGTCAGCGCGGCGCACAGCGCCACGACGCGCCCGGCGTGGCCGACGAAGCGCGACAGCAGCCCGGCATAGAGGCGCCTGATGCGCTCCAGGAAGACCGGCGCGTGGGCTCGGCCGGCGGCGCTCGGCAGCAGCACGATCGCCAGCGCGGGGGTGACGATCAGTGCGACCAGCAGGGACGCGAGAATGGCGAGGATGTAGGCGAAGCCCAGCGGCGCGAACATGCGTCCCTGGAGGCCGGACATGGTGACCACCGGCAGAAAGACGAGCACGACGACGAAGGTGGCATAGACCACGGCGCTGCGGACCTCGAGCGAGGCCGACAGGACGACCTCGAACGCCGGGCGCGGCGCGGGGAGCAGTCGGTTCTCCTTCAGGCGGCGGAAGATGTTCTCGACGTCGATGATGGCGTCGTCGACCACCTCGCCGATGGCGATCGCCAGCCCGCCGAGGGTGATGGTGTTGAGCGTCAGGCCGAGCCACTGAAGCACGATGACGGCGGCCAGCAGCGAGAGCGGAATCGCGGTCAGCGAGATGAGCGCCGTGCGGACGTTGAACAGGAAGACGAACAACACGCCCGCCACCAGCACGCCGCCGACGAGCAGCGCCAGCGTCACGTGGTGCAGCGCGGTCTCGATGAACGTGGCGGGGCGGTGCAGGCGCGGATAGACCTGGATGTCGTTGGCCGCGAAAAGCGGTTGCATGGCGTCGAGCGCGGCCTCGGCGGCGCGGGTCACCTCGAGCGTGTTGGCGCCGAACTGTCCGAGCAGCTTGACCAGCACGCCCGGCCGACCCTGGATGCTGGCGTCGCCGAACTTCGGCTCGTAGCCGCTGGTGACGGTGGCGACGTCGCACAAGCGCACGACCGCGCCGCCGCGCCGGCTGACGATGGCCTGGCCGAGCCGTTCGGGCGTGGCGGCCTGGCCGTCGGTCTGGAGAATGACGCGCTGGTTGGCGGTCTCGACGAAGCCGGCGCCGCGAACGCCGGTGGCGAGCCGCGCCGCGGCGATCACGTCGTCGATGCCGAGCGAGAGCGCCGCCAGGCGCTGCGGATCGACCTGCACCTGAAGCTCGCGCACCTCGCCGCCCATGATGCCAACCGAGGCGACGCCGGGCACGGCCTGAAGCCGCGGCCGCAGCGTCCAGTCGGCGAAGTCGCGCAGCTCCATCGGCGTGCGCGACCCCGAGACCAGCCCGATCTTGAGCAGGTCCATCGTGGCCGAGGTGAGCGGCGTGAGGCGTGGCGGCTTGACGCCGCCGGGCAGGTCGGTGGCGACGGAAGCGAGCTGCTCGGCGAGCATCTGCCGGGCGACGATCGGGTCGGTCTCTTCGCGGAAGATGACGGTGACGATGGAGAGGCCCTGGATGGACTGCGAGCGGACGGACTCGAGCCCGGAAACGCCGCTGACGACGCCTTCGACGGGGCGCGTGACGAGCAGCTCGACCTGCTCGGGCGACAGGCCGGGCGCCTCGGTCTGCACGACCACCTGCGGCTGAACGAAGTCGGGGAAGACGTCGAGCTTGGCGTGCGCGGCGACGTGGACGCCATAGGCGACCAGCGCCAGCGCCAGCGCCAGCACGATGCGGCGGGCGCGGATCGACATGCCGACCAGGTGTTGCAGCATGGTGACGATGGGTCGGTCCGCGCCGGCGCGACGGGCGTCGCGCGGCGGGCCGGCGTTATTCCTCCTCCTCGCCGGCGCCGGACTGGAATTGGCCTTTCAGCTCCTGTCCCAGCAGCAGCGCTGCGCCGGTGGTGACGACGCGATCTCCGGCCTGCGCGCCGCGGGTCGACAGCCAGCCGCCGGGCGCGGCCCGATCGAGCGACACGGCGCGCCGCGCAAACTCGCCCTTTTCAAGCTCGACATAGACCGACGTGCCGCCGGCATGGCGAACGATGGCGCTGGCCGGCAGGATGACACCGTCGCTGGCCGGGCCCGGCAGATCGAGGAACGCCTGCACCGCCAGGCCGGGTCGCAGCTCGGCCGCCGGGTGATCCATCGCCAGGATGAAACCGCGCCCCGACGCGGCCGAGTTCGTCGCCGCCGCGACTGCCACCGGCCGCGCTACGCAGGTCGTCTGCGGCTCTGCGAGCACGACGACCGTGGCGGCCGCGGGCATGGCCGTCACGCCCTCGCCGGCCGGCACGCTGACGCGCGCCATCAATCGATCGAACCGGGCGACCCGCAGCAGCGTCTGTCCGGCGTCAACCGACTCGCCGGGCTGCGCGGCCACCTCGATCACCTCGCCGCCGCGCGGCACGACCAGCGGCGCCGGACCAGCCGGTCCGGCCGTGGCGCTGAGGGCCGACTCGATGAGCGAAACGGTCTCCTGCGCAGCATGCAGCCGCGCCTCGTTCGAGCGCATTTTGGCAAGCGCTTCTTCCGTGGCGCGGTCTGAGACGATTCGGCCCTGCTCGTTCAGCCGGCGCTTGCTTTCGTATGACGCGCGGGCGGCGTCGAGGGCGGCGCGATCCTCCGCGACCTCGGCCCGCGCGGTCGACAGCCGCGCCGCCAGGTCGGCCCGCTCGACCGACGACAGCCGCGCGGCCAGGTCGGCGACGTGCAGCCCGTCGGGCAGCCGATCGCCGAGCGCCGGCCAGGTGTGGTCGGGCGCGGCCAGCAGCGTGCCGGGCAGCGGGGCGCGCAGTGTGAAGGTGAGCGCCGGGTCGGCCTCGAGCTGGCCATAGGCGAGCGCCTGCGGCGGCAGCGTTGCGGCGGCCAGCGCTTGCGTCTTCAGGCCGATGCGCTCGATGGCCTCTGCGTCGAGGCTGATCTTGGCCTCCGCGGACGATTCGGCCTCGGGTTGTGACGCGGGCGCGCTGGCCGCGTGCTTGCCCTTTCCGGGCTCCTCGTCTTCGTCGTGTTCACCCGTGAGATAGAGCGCACGGCCGGCCAGCAGTCCCGCCCCGAAGAGGGCCATTGCGAGCAGCAGCCAGAACGACACCCTGAGCATGGCTCGACTCTCTCAATCACTGCGCGCAGGCGGACGGTTCGTCGATGCATCCCCGCGCCGGTTTGCGGCTGCGACGGACTGCGTCGCGTTTGCCGGCGATCAGAGCAGCACGGCCGCGAGTCCCTGGCGGAGGAAACTCAAGGCGAAATCGATCATCATTCCGAGAAACTGGAAGAAGACGTCCGAGATCAGCGAGAAGACGTCGATCATCGATCCGGAACCCATGGCACACCTCCTGTCAGTTGACCCGCTCGACTTCCACCGGCTGGGTTGCCGGGCTGGCCGGCAATCGACCACCCAGCGCCTGCTCGAGCGCCGCGCGGGCCACAGCCTGGTCGCGCAGGGCGCCGAGATGTCCGCGCCGCTGGGCGACGAGAAACTCCTGGGCCTCGATCAGCACGACGACGCTCTGTTCGCCGGCGTCGTAGGCCTGGCGCGCCGCGCGGAGATTCTCCTCGGCCCGCGGCAGCACCTGCTGACGGTAGTAGTCTGCCTGGGTCGCGGCGACCCGCGCGACGGCGGCCGACTCCTGGATTTCATCGGCGATGGCGTCGAGCAGCGATTCGTACTCGCGGCGGCGCTGTTCGACGGTGAAGCGGGCCTTGGCGATTTGGGCCTGGTTCTGGTCCCAGATCGGCAGGGTGATGGCCAGCGTCGGGCCGAGCAAGTTGTCGATGATCTGCCTCCGCTCGGCGGCGCGCTGCCTGCGCGTCTGAATTGACGGCGCCGCGAGCTGTCCGGCGGCGACCGAGGCGCGGGCCGTGTCGGCGAGAATCTGCCGGCCGGGCAGGCCGCGAGACTCGAGCGCCTCGTCCTCCACGCCCAGTTGCACGCTCGGAAAGATGTTCAGCCACTGGCGTTTCAATTCGTCGGTCGCGGCGGAAAGCTGCTGCGCCTTGGCGCGGGCGTCGGTGCGATCGGCCAGTCCGCATGCGAGCAGCTCGCGATCGTCGGCCGGCAGGACGGAACTCGCCGGCAGCTCGCCAACCAGCGTCCACGGTTGATCGCGGCGGCTGAGCCCCAGCAGTCGCCCGAGCGCGGCCCGCGCCACCTGCACGTCGCGCGCCGCCGCCTGCTGCTCGAGCTTGGCCGCCAGCAGCCCGGCCTGCACCAGGTTGGCGTCGAGCCGGCTGGTCTCGCCGGCCTGGACGCGCTTCTCGGTGAGCGCCAGCGACTGCTCGATGAGCTGCACGTTTTCGGCGGCGATGTGGGCGCCGCGTTCGGCCGCCATCAGCCGGAAACACTCGCTGCGCGTCTGGCCCGTGAGGGCGACTCCGCGCTGCACGACGTCGAGCACGAGCTGCTCGAGCGCGGCGGTGGCGATTTGCGAGCGGATCGGAATCTGCCACAGGTCGACCAGTTCCTGGGCGAAGCCGAGCGTCAGGTTGCGCCGCCCGCCGCCCTCCGGGAAGCGCACCGAGAGGCTCAGGCCCGGGTTGGTCAGCAGGCGCGACTGGACGACGTCGGCCCGCGAGGCGCCGATCTGCATGAAGAGCGACTGGAACTCGGGGTTGTTGAGCAGCGCGACGCTGACGGCCTCGTCGGGCGTCAGGCCGTCGGCCAGCAGTTCGCCGACGCGCGTCGCGACGCGCGCCTCGGCCGCGGGGTCGTAAACGTCGGCGGCGCCGGTTCGCTGTGCGACCTGGGCGGCCGTGCGGCGAAAGTCGGCCTCGGGGCGGACCGCTGCGCACGCGGCCGCGATGGCCGGCAGCCCGGCGAGCGTGGCGGCGATTCGGCATGCGCGATGGGTGCGACGACGCGCCGCCCGGGGCGCGCGGGAAAAGACGGCGATCGGCGGGCTACTTCCAGTCAATGGAATACTGGAACTTGGCGCCGAGGTTGGGGGTTTCGGGCTGACCGTCGAGCCCGACGTCGACGGCGAACTTGAGGTGCTGGTGGACGTTTCCGACGTGATAGATCTCGCGGACGACGCCCAGCTCGAGGATGTTGTTGTTGTGCTGCCCCTCCTCCTCGCTGGCGCGGTTGATGTAGTTCAGCAGGCCGAGCGTCTGGTCGTCGAACAGGTAGTCGATGCCGGCGCCGATGGCCCACTGGAAGTGGCGGCGCTCGTCCTCTTCCTCGGCGCCGGGGGCGCCGTTGGCGGTTTCGACCTGGCCTTCGACGTTCGCCCGCAGGCGGTCGGTGATCGACTTGGTGACGATGGCCGAGAAAGTCGCGTCGACGCCGCTCGAGCCGTCGCCGCTGGGCAGGCGCAGCTCGACTTGGCCGCCGATGGCCGGCCAGGTGCCGTCTTCGCGCAGGAAGCGGTTGAAGAAGACGAGGTTGATGTCGCCAGTGCCCTGGTTGCCGCCGTCGCCGAGGCGCGGCTCGACCACCTCGAGCTCGACGAAGAAGTCGTCGGTGAAGCCATACTTCAAAGTCTGGGCGAGTCCAAGTTCGTCGCGCTCATGCAACGAGCGCGTGAACCAGCGTCCCTCAAGTTCAAACTCGAACTCGCCCTTGTCTACCTGCGGATTGGCTTCGCGAATGTTGAAAAAGTCGCTCACCTCGCGATAGCCGGAATGCGATTCGGACTCGGGCGCGTTGGCGGTCATTTCGCCGTTGTGTGCCGGGGCAGACTTGTCAGCGGGCGCCGGCTCGGGGGCCTGCGACAGGCTGAGCGGCTCGTGCGGCGTTCGGGACACAGGCGGATCGGCCAGCACCACCGTCGCCAGCGCACCGACCAGAACCGCGGCAGACCCGAAACGTGCGAATCGCGCCACTGACATCGCAATCCTCCGTGAAATGGCGGCCGCTGCCGATGCGCGACGCAAGAGGGACAACTCGCGCTCGGCCGATGGCCGGGCGCAGGCTACGGCGCGTTGGGACGAGCGGCAAGCCGGAGTTTGATTACAAACATGTAAAGTTCGGGTCCGGTACCGTGCGGCCACGGCGCGGCGTGGCGGTATGAAGGCGTTGTCATGGCGTGCGCGGCGCGCGAGAATCAGGGTCGATTCGGGTCGAGGCGGGGCGGGAGCGCGACTATGCGCGCGTTACTGGTCGAGGACGACAGCGGTGTAGCCGACTTCGTCGGACGCGGTCTGCGGGAGTCGTCGCTCCAGGTCGATGTGGCGCACGACGGTCATCGCGGCATGGCGATGGCGCTGGCCGAATCGTACGACGTGATCGTGCTCGACCTGATGCTGCCCGGGCGCGACGGTTTTTCGATTCTGCGCGAGTTGCGGGAGCGCGGCGACGCGACGCCGGTTATCTGTCTGACGGCGCGCGACGCGGTCGACGATCGCGTCCGCGGGCTCGACCTGGGGGCCGACGACTACCTGCCCAAGCCGTTCACTTTTGCGGAGCTGCTGGCGCGCGTGCGGGCGCTGATCCGCCGGCGGAGCGGCGCCCCGCTCGGCCCGCTGATCGTCGGCGACCTGACGATCGACACGCTGACGCACCAGGTGCAGCGCGGCGGGCGGCGGATCGACCTGTCGGCGCGCGAGTTTGCGCTGCTGGAATACCTGGCCCGGCACGCCGGGCAGGTGGTGTCGCGGGCGATGCTGCTCGACAAGGTGTGGGACATGCAGATCGACCCGCTGACGAACGTGGTGGACGTGCACATTAACCGGCTGCGCAAGAAGGTGGATCACGGGTTCGACTCGCCGCTGATTCACACCATTCGCGGCGTGGGCTACGTCGTGCGGGAGTAGGGCATCGTCCGTCTGCCGCGAACCATCGGCGCCCGGCTGACGCTGCTGGGCATGGGCTCGACGCTGTCGATCTGCGTCGTGGTCTGCCTGGCGCTCTACGGGGGGCTGGAGTATTCGCTGCGGCGAGAGATCGACGCATTTCTGCGCGGCGAAGTGCTCGAATTCATCTCCATTCTCGAGGAAGAGGCCAGCGCGCCGCTCGCCAAGATCGAGGCCGAGGTGCGCCGCGAGCTGGGCAGCCGCCTGCGCGGCGACCTGGTGTTTCGAATGGTGTCGATGGACGGCCGGCTGGTGCTGACCAGCGCGGTCAACGACGCCATCCCGGTTCCGCCGGATGCGGGCCAGCAGGCCGAGGCGCGACGCCGCGTGCCGCGCTTCCTGACCGTAAGCATCGCCGGCGGAGAACACGACGTGCGCGTCTGCAGCCAGCCGACGCACTTCCAGGACCAGGCCTACCTGGTTCAGGTCGCCTATTCGCTGGACGGCATGGAGCACTCGCTGCGGCAGTTCCGGGAAATCTGCGGCGCGGCCATCGGCGGCGCGGCGCTGCTCTCGCTGATGGCCGGGCGCTGGCTGGCGCGGCGGCTGCTGCGCCCCGTGCGCGACATGACCGACAGCGCCCAGCTCATCACCGCGACGCGACTGGCCGACCGGCTGGTGCGCAGCGGCTCGGGCGACGAGCTCGACCGGCTGGCCGAGACGCTCAACCAGATGCTCGACCGGCTGGAGGCCCAGTTCCGGCAGATTCAGCAGTTCACGGCCGACGCGTCGCACGAGCTGCGGACGCCGCTGGCGGCGCTGCGCGGCTCGGCGGAACTGGCGCTGAGCCGCGAGCGATCGGCCGAGGAACTGCGCCAGACCGTACAGGCGAGCATTGAGCGGTTCGACCAGTTGTCGAGGATCGCCGAAGACCTGCTGCTTCTCGCGCGGCTCGACACCGGTGACGCCGTGCTGCGGCCCGAGCCGGTGCGGCTCGATGCGATCATTGACGACGTGATAGACCTGTACGACCCCTACGCGGCCGAACAGCGCGTGGCGCTGCGCTTCGAGCCGCGACAGGCGGTGTGGCTGCGGGCCGACAACGGCCGGCTGCGGCAGGTGGCCGGGAACCTGATCGACAATGCGATCCGCCACATGGGCCGGCCCGGCTGCGTGCAGGTGGCCGTCTCGAGCGACGACGGCTGGGCGGTGCTGAAGGTGGCCGACGACGGCAACGGCGTTCCGGCGGACGATCTGCCGCACCTGTTCGGGCGGTTCTTCCGCGGCGAGCGCTCGCGCTCGGCGACCGGACGGAGCAGCGCCGGGCTCGGGCTGGCGATCTGCAAATCGCTGGTCGAGGCGCACGGCGGGACGATCGAACTGGTCAGCACGCCGGGCGCGGGGGCGACGGTGACCATTCGACTGCCGGGCGCCGGGTCGGCGCCCCCGTCCGGCTGAGGGGGCGCGGGGATCGTACGGCGGCGTCGCGCGGCGTGTGTGTGTCCGGGGCTAGAGCGTTTTTCGTTCGCTCATGGCGGTCGCCGGCTGTTCACGCGGAGAAACCGGGACACGGGCTGAAAGCCCGTGCCACCCCACGGTGAGGTTCGCGACGGTCGCGTGAAAAACGCTCTAGGCCGGCAGCAGCAGGCCAATGAGGATGGCGATGATGCCGTTCACGGCGCCGTCGAGCGCGCCGAGGACGCCCTGAAAGACCGATCCGTCGCCGAGTACAGCTTTGAAAACGCTGCCGTCGCCGAGCAGCGACGAGATCAACATTCCAATCGAGTGAAACAGGCTGAAGCTGCCGAGCGTGGGCATTCGGATTCTCCAGAGTGTTGAGGGCGCCCGTGGCCGGTGGCCGGCGCAGCGGGCGTCCGATGCGAGTTTCAATTATTTACGGGCGTACACCGCGCGGGTCAAGTTCGGACTGCGGAAAAAAAAAGAGGGTGGTCCGAAGCGGACCACCCGAACGCCTGTTCAGAACGGTGCGTTAGTCGTGGTAAACACCCAGGGTCCACAGCAGGCCGTTGAACATGTTGGCGATCTGGTGGCCGAGCGTCTCGTTCAACAGACCGTAAATCGCACCGAAGATTGAACTCAGAATATCCATTGTATCTCCTTGGTATCGTTTCCGCCGAACCCCGGCGGGTTGATCCAGGGATATGCACTCGGCGTGCCAGCGTGCGAACCGGCGTGGCGGGCCTGCGGCCGCCGATCGCCCGGCGAAGTTGGGTAACCACCCGCAACGCGCGGGGAATCTTGGCCACCCAGGCGGGCAATCCGGGCGTCTGCTGGGCGCGTGTGGCAACGGATTCTCGGCGGGACCGCGGCCGGTACCGCGCCATAACACTTTTAGTAATAGGTGCTTGTGCGCCGTAAGCGGTGGCCGGTGAGTCTCGCAGATCGACGCTGAGCTGAAAGTAGGCACGGCCCGGACGGTTTCCCCGTCCGAGCCGTGCGAGTGCGACCATTGGGTTCCGCCAGGCGTGGCCTGGGCGGGTTCGGATGCGGTCGCCTTACGGACAGCCGTTGTTCGCCGCGAGCAGCTTGGCGACGAACTGATCGATGTCGGCTGTGGTGAATGCGCCGTCGTTGTTCATGTCGGCACAGGCACAGCCGGCCGCGGCGGGCGACCCGCCGGCATAACAATTGACGAAGCTCTGAACGTCAGCACCGTTGACGACGTTGTTGCCGCTCATGTCGCCGTTGCAGGTCTGACAATCGCAGGCATCGCCCAACCCGTCGCCGTCGGTGTCGGCCTGATCGGGGTTGGCGACGGTCGGACAGTTGTCCGCACAATCGAGGATGCCGTCGTCGTCGGTGTCGGGCGACGACACGGTCACGGTCGCCTGGCACATCGACATGTTGTTCGCGGCGTCCTTGACGGTCAGCGTGACCACGTGGGGCCCGAGGCCGACCACCGAGCCGGCCGGCGGGTTCTGCGTGATCGTGAGGCTGCCGGTCGGCGTGCAGTTATCGCTGGCCGTGACGAACCCGGTGAGGTCCGGCAGGATGGCGACGCAGCCCTGACCGGCGGGGATCTCCAGATCGCCGGCACATTCCGAGATGCTCGGCGGCGTGGCATCGACCACGTGGGCGATGATGTGGCACTGGCTCTGGTTGCTGGCCTCATCGGTCACGGTGACAGTGATGTCGGTGTCACCGAGGCCGACCAGCGTGCCGGCGGTCGGCGACTGCGAAATCACCAGGTTGGCCACGCTGGTGCAGTTGTCGGAGGCGCTGACGCCACCGGTCACGTCCGGAATGACGCCCTGGCAGCTGGCATTGGCGTTGACCGTGACCGGGCTGGGGCCGCAATCGTCGATCGACGGTGCGGTGTGATCGGCCACCGTCATGATCGCATGGCAGACTGCCATGTTGTTGGCGGCATCCTTCACGGTGATCGCCACGTCGGTCGGACCGAGGCCGACCAGCGTGCCGGCCGCCGGGACCTGCGAGACCATCAGGTTCTCTGACGGCGTGCAGTTGTCGGAGGCCTTGACCTGCCCGGTGAGGTCGGGAATCGCGGCCTGGCAGTTGGCGTCGGCGGTGAGCTCCTGGTTGCCGGCGCACTGGCCGATCATCGGCGGCGCGTCGTCCACCACGGTGAGCGTGGCCGAGCACATGGCCATGTTGTTGGCCGCATCCTTGACGGTGATATGCACCACCGTGGGGCCGAGGCCGATGGTCGAGCCCGCGGTCGGGTTCTGGGTGATGACCAGGCTCTCGTCGGCGGTGCAGTTGTCGTGCGCGACGACGTCGACCGTCAGGTCGGGCACGATTGCCTGGCAGCTGGCGTCGGCCGACAGCTGCTGATCAGACGCACACTGGACGATGTTCGGCGCCGAGACGTCGACCACCGTAACCGTCGCCGAGCAGGGCGAGCCGGCCACCGGCTGACCGCTGGGATCGGTGACGGTGAAGCTGACCATGTGCGGCCCGAGCGCCAGGATCGTGCCGGGCGGCGGGCTCTGCGAAACCATGTACGAGCAGTTGTCGTGGGCCATGATGAGCCCGGTCAGGTCGGGCAATTCAGCCTGGCAACTGGCGTCGGCCGAGAGCTGCTGATCGCTGACGCAGCTCTTGAGCACGGCGGCCATGTCGTCGTGAACGATCACGTCGACCACGCAGCTCGTGTTCTGGTTATTGGCCTCGTCGGTCACCGTGATCGTGACCGGCGTGGTGCCGAGGGTGATCTGCGTGCCGGCCAGCGGACTCTGGGTGATGACCAGGTTGCCGGACGACGTGCAGTTGTCGGTTGCGACGACCAGGCCCGTCAAGTCGGGCACCATGGCGTGGCAGTTGGCATCGGCGTAGAGATCGACCGTGCCGGGGCAGGTGACGACGGACGGCGGCGTGACATCGCTGACAATGAAGTGCCGCGTGCACATCGACATGTTGTTGGCGGCGTCCTTCACGGTGATGGTCACGGTCGTGTCGCCGGTTGACACCAGCGTGCCGGCCGTCGGGCTCTGCGTGATGACCAGGCTGCCCTGGGCGGTGCAGTTGTCGGTCGCGACGACGGCCGCGGTGAAGTCGGGCACGGCGGCCTGACACATCGCATCGGCATCGGCCGACAGGTCCATGCCGCAGTCGCTGATCGACGGCGGCGTCGCGTCGACGACGGTGAAGGTCCGCGAGCACATGGCCATGTTGTTGGCGGCGTCCTTCACCGTGATGGTGACGGGCGTATCACCGAGGCCGACCAGGGTGCCGGCGGTCGGGCTCTGGGTGATGACCAGGCTGCCCTGGGCGGTGCAGTTGTCGGTCGCGACCACCGCCGCGGTGAAGTCTGGCACGGCGGCCTGGCAGTTGGCGTCGGCGTTGGCCTGGAGGTTCGAGCCGCAATCACTGATGTTGGGCGCCGTCACGTCATTGACGAAGAAGTGCGCCATGCAGGTCGACATGTTGTTGGCGGCATCCTTCACCGTGAGGGTGACGGGCGTGTCGCCCAGGCCGACCAGCGTGCCGGCGGTCGGGCTTTGCGTGATCGTCAGGCTGCCGGTGCAGTTGTCGGAAGCGATGACGCCAGACGTGAAGTCTGGCACGGCGGCCTGGCAGTTGGCATCGGCGTTGGCCGACTGGTTGCCGGCACACTGCGAGATTGACGGCGGAGTGGTGTCCGCCGGCTGGCTGATGGTCAGGCTGCCGGTGCCCTGGGCCGAGGTGCTGAAGGCGCCGACACGGATGAGATACTGCGTGCCCTTGACGGCGCTGAACGTGAGCGACGAGCGCAAGCCCGAAGCCGCGCAGGTGAACGGCGCATCGATGTCGTCATCGCAGGCGATGCGCGAGGCATCGGTCGGCGGGCAGGTGCCCGAGGGATAAACCGCCAGGACCGTGTCGGTGAAGTTGGTGCCGGTGGCCGGGGCGTCACACGTGGTGACGGTCGTCACGGCCGTGCAGGTCGCCGTGTAGAGGAACCAGACGTCGCTGTTGACGTTGGTGCCGGTGTCGGTCGGATCGCAGACGGCCACGAAGGCGGCGCCGTCGGTGCCGGCGCAGAAGTTTGACCAGGTGAAGGCGCCTTCGCTGACGGCCGTGGCGTTGGCGCAGAAGTCATTGGCCGGCGGAGACAGTTTCGCCGTGAGGGTGAACGCACCGCCGCACGCGGGGCTGCCCACCGAGGCCACCCGCACGCGGACCGACGTGCCGGCCGCCAGCGGAATGGTGACGCGCGACTGCGCCCCCGTGCCGCAGCCGGCGGTGTTGTCGTTGCAGCCGAGCACGGTGCCGCCGCAGGCGTCGAGCACCTGAAGGACGGTGTCCTGCGTCGTGCCGGTGCAGGTCTCGAAGACCCAGTTGTTGGTCCCGGTCGGCGTGGCCGGGATGGCGACCGAGAAGAAGACGTCCTTGTCGGCCGTGACGCACATGGCCGGCTGGGTGCCATCGAGGCCCGAGGCGGCGAACTGGTTGGAGCCGGTCGCGGTGCCGGTCGGGCAGGTGCCGCTGATGGTGATAGCCGTCGGGCTGGCGCAGGCGTCGTTGGCGGGGGCGGCGGCGAGAATGATGTTGACCGTGATGGCCCCGCCGCCGGGCGAACCCGCGCCGGACGCGACGCGGATCTTGTAGGTCGTACTGGCCGTCAGGCTGACGGTCATTTCAGACTGGGGCGCCGAGCAGCCGGTGCACGGACCGGCCACGACATCGTCGTTGCAGCCGACCTCGCTGCCGGCGGTGCAGGCCGTGAGGACCTGCAGCACGGTGTCGATGGCGCTGCCGCAGGTGTTGATGACCCACGGGTTGGTGCCGGCCGGGCTGGCCGGGGTCGTGAACGAATACCAGATGTCCTTGGTGGCCGAGCCGTTGCAGGACGGGACGGGGGTGGTGCCGTCCAGCGGAACGGCCGCGCTGACGTTGGAGCCGCTTGCAGTTCCGGCGCCGCTGGTGATGGTGATGGTCGTCGCGGTGGCGCAGGTCTCGTTTGCAGGCGGCGGCAGCGAGACGGTCAGCCGGAACGGGCCGCCGGTGTGCGAACTGCTCCACTGCCCGACGCGGATGATGTAGGTCGTGCCGGCCGTCAGCGGGACGTTGGAGAGTACGGTTTCGTTCGTTCCGCCGCCGGTGCAGCCCTGGTCATTACAGCCGGAGGTGCCGCCGATCTGGGTGGCGTCGACCACCGGGCAGGTATTGGTGTGAATAGAAATCACCGTGTCGAGGTCGGGGACGAGGGTGGTCGGATTGCAGGTGGACGCCGTGTAATTGCCCGAAACGCTCGGGGTGAAGTAGTAGTACACGTCCTTGCCGAGCGACGTGTCGCACGAGACACCCGCGCCGGCGTCGGGCGTGGCAGACTGCGTGCTGCCGTCGACCGTGAAGCCCGTGCCGCTGTAGCTGAAGCTGCCGACATTGGCGCCGCAGGCATCGTTGCCGGGCGTGGGCGGAACGACGTTGAAGGCGATCAGGCCGCCGGTGGAGATGGCGTTCTTCGACGCGATGCGAATCAGGTAGGTGGTGGAGGCGGTCAGCGTGGGCGTGATGCGCGACGAGGTCGCCGGCGTGCAGGCGGGCGAGGCGTCGTCGTTGCAGGCCAGCTCGGTGCCGCCGCACGTATCCCACAGCGAGACGACCGTGTCGGGCACGGTGCTGGCGGAGCAGGTGTCGATCGTCCAGACGCCGGAGACGGCCGGCGTGAAGCTGTACCACAGGTCGCGGCTGGTGGTGGCGCAGGTGGCAGTGCCGTCGGCGAGCGCCGTGGCGTTGCTCTGCTGGAACGAGCCGCCCCACGAGTTTGAGAGCGTGGAGACGGCTGACAGCGCCAGGGCGCTGGCGCAATCGTCGTTCACGGGGGCCGGCTGAACGGAGAGGCTGTAGGCGCCGGTGGTGCCGGTCTTCGAGGCGATGCGGATGCGGTAGAGCGTGGCGGCGGTGAGGGTGACGCGCAGTTCGGACGTTCCGCCGCTGCACTGGGTGCTGTCATCGTTGCAGCCGACCTCGGTCAGCGAGCCGCAGGCGCCGGTGTAGACGTTTACGATGGTGTCGTAGCTGCTGCCGCAGGTGGAGACCAGGAACGGGCCGGTGGCAGTCGGGGTGATGTAGTACCAGACGTCGTTGCTGCCGGCCGGGCAGGCGGACGCGGGCAGGCCTGCATCACTCGATGCATTGGTCGAGTTGCCGCTGGCGGTGCCGCCGGCGCCGGCGATGGTGAAGCTGCCGACGTTGTTGCCGCAGACGTCGTTGGCGGGCGGCACGCCGACCTGCATAGAGAGCACATAGGCGTTGCTGGTCGCGCCGACCATGAAGCCGGAGTTGTTGTTGTTGCCGCTGGGCAGGTTGGGGAAAACCTTCAGAGCGTACCAGACGCCGCTGGTGACGGTGGTGCTGATGGTGGCCGTGGCGCAGCGCTCGGCCGTTGCCGAGCTGACCAGCGTGTTCGTGGAACAGGTGCCGGTGCCGGAGAGCTGGCGGAGCTGAATCTGGACCGGGAACTGGGCGGTGCAGTTGGCCTGGAAGGTGTCGGTCGTGCCGGCCTGGAAGCGATACCAGTCGTTGTCGATGGTGCCGGCGGCCGAGCTGGTGCCGCCCACCGCGCGGCTGGTGCCGCAGATGTTCAGCACGGTTCCGCTGACCGTCACGCTCGTGAAGGTGTTTGCCGTTGCGGCGGTGACGCTGCTGGCGTCGCAGCCGTCGTTGCTGGAGTTGCCGGGGTTGGTTTCGTCTTCAATGGTGGAGCCGCCGGGACAGGTCGGCGTGCAGGTGGTGCAGGGGCGCTGCGTGGCGCAGGCCGTGCCGTTGTCGGTGATCTTGATGGTGTAGGCGTTGGTCTGGGCGCCGGTGCTGAAGTGAGAGACCCAGACGTAGTAGGTCTGGCCGGCCGTCGAACACCAGGTCGCCTTGGCGAGTGTGCCGGAAACTCCGGTGCAGGTGTCGTCGTCGCCGGCGACGACCGACAGGCCGTCACAGGTGCCGCAGTAGACGCCCACCACGCTGTCGAATGTGGTGGACGGGCAGGTCTCGGCGGTCATGGTGCCGCCGGTGCCGACGCAGGTGTACCAGATGCCGCGGCGCATTGCGCTTGAGGTGTTATGCGACCCGGCGGTGGCGAAGCCGTTCATGGTCTGGTTGTATTCGGGTTGGGCGTTGGTGAGGTTGCCGGTGGTGGAGACGCCGGCGGCGCCGTAGGAGTTGAGCGTGCCGGGCGTGCCGCTGGGCGGAATGGCGATGGCGGTGCGGCAGGAGTCACCGGCCGGGCCGGCGCTGCTGGTGACGACCAGCGGGATAATGCAGCCGCCGGAGTTTCCGCCGCTGGTGACGCTGGCCTGAATGGTCTTCGCGCCCGTCGTGGCCGCGCCAGGCACCGACGCCAGGTAGGAGTAGATGCCGTCGCCGGACACTTCGTCGCCATTGGTGCCGTCGTCGAAGAAGGTCTGCGGGTTCGAGAGGCTGATGGAGCTGAGGTTCGCGCTGACCGAGGCGCCGAGCACGCGGCCGCCGGTGCAGTTCTTGGGGATGACGACGAGCAGAGTGGCATCGCCGGCGCGGACGTTGGACGGCGAGCCGCCGCCCCAGGCCGACAGGTTGACGGTCGCGGTGGTGGCCGTGTTGCGCGGATTGGGGAGTCCGACGAAGAGGTCGGAGCCGTTGTTGTTACCATCGCCGCCGCCGCAGCTGCGGCGAATGACGGCGTTGCGGTTATCGGGGGCGGGGGCGTTGTTGGCGGTGGAGTTGGAGGCGGTCGGCTCGCTGCAGTTGGCGGTGGTGCCCCAGCCGACGAGGTCCTGGAGCGTGCCGGTGCCCGAGCTGATGGCGGGCGGGCAGGCGCTGCTGCCAACCAGGACGGTGGTGCCGGAGTTGTAAAGCGCGATGACGCCGGCCGTGGCCGACATGTCAGGCGTTGTGGCGGTCATGTCGGGCGACGGCACGTCGAGCGTGCCGTAGCTGGTGCCGGCGTTGATGGTGCGGATGAGGTAGTAGCCGTTGGCGGGGATGGTGCCGGTGCTGATGGTGATCTTGGTCCAGCTGGTGCCGGTGGCGGCGCGATAGTGCAGCGAGTAGTTGGTGGTGGCGAAGTTGATGGAACTTCCGCCGGTGTTGTAGAGCTCGACGAAATCGGCATTGAACAGGGCGCCGCCGTTGTTACCGCCGCCATAGACCTGGCTGATGACTACCTGGGCGTTGGCCCGGGTGGCGGCCAGGGCGAGTACCAGCCCGATAACGGTTCCGGCGAGGCGAGCGGTTGTGCGAGTTGTGGAGCGGTTTGTGGAACACCAGCCAGCGATGACGGACGACATTGCAAGACTCCTTTTCTACGTCAGTTCCTCAAGTAGCTATACGGAATTCGATGCACCGTAAAATAGGCTCAAAGAAACCGTGCCACCCGCGGCAGCTGCCGGAAATGGCACGGAGATTCCCAGTGACAAGTTGATGCAGATGTTAAATTTGTGATCCGACGCAGCGCGGAGACCGCGCGCTTATCCCCCGGTTCAGGTGAATAGATCATCGCCACGGAAACATCCGCGCGAGCCGATCGACGCTGCGTGTCGCGGGCCGGACCAACCCCGACACGGGTCAAGATCGACGGACTATTCTGCTAGTGCGAATTGATTGCCTGATCGAAGACTGGACCCCAACGAGCAGGCATTCCCTCCGCGAAGACTGTTCCCTCTAACGTGCAGAGTAATCGCTGGCGGGCCACGGGGTCAATCATTAAAAAGAATTCACCAAGAATTCCCATGCAATTCGTCGCGACGCGCGCTAGGGCGGCGCTCGGGGTGGGGGTGCATGGCTTGACGCACGCGACGCCGGTTTCTATCCTGCTTGCCTGTCTGCGTCCGAGAACCGGGCCGCGCACTGCGAAATCCGCTAACGACTTGTCGCGGCAACGGTTGGGACGGACGGCCGACATTCCGCAGCTGGAGTGCCAGTGTCGTCGGGATTCGATGCCGTGGGCGACCGAGCGGTTCGGGCGTGGACCGGCATCTGGGACTGAGCGGCGCGCCGTGTCAACAGGTGACCCGGCCACCCGCCAGCAAAGTTGGGCACATCATGGCAAAGAAGAAGCGCGAGGCAACTGAGCCGGCCGGATCGAAGCCGGAAGAACTTCCGGCCGCCGCCGCCGCGGTCGAGGCGGCCGAGGCCGAAGAGGCGGCGCAGGAGACGGGGAGTGATGAGGAGTCAGCCGAGGAGCTGAAGGAGCGGCTGAAGCGCGTCATCGGCGTCGAGGTCGGCGACGCGGGCGTCCTGCGGAAGCGGCTGAAGATATCGGTTCCGGCCGAGACGATCGCCGAGGAGCGCGACAAGCAATACAGCGAGCTGTTCACCGACGCGCTGGTGCCGGGCTTTCGGCGCGGGCGTGCGCCGCGCCGGCTGGTGGAAAAGCGGTTCGCGCAGGAAGTGGGCGAGCAGGTTCAGCTCAAGCTGATGACCAACGCCTACCTCGCGGCGACCGAGAAGGAATCGATCAAGCCGCTGGGCGATCCGCAGGTGTGGATCCGCGGGACCGACGGCAACGAGACGCTGACCGGCGTCGAGGCGGCGCTGCGCAAGCTGACGCTGCCGGATGAGGGGCCGTTCGAGTTCCGGTGCGAGGTTGAGGTCTGGCCCGAGTTTACGCTGCCGGAATGGAAGGGACTCAAGATAAAGCGGCCGAAGGTGGCGATCACCGAAGGCGACATCACCAAGCAGCTCGACCGGATGCGGGCCTATCGCGGGCAGTGGGAGCCGGTGGCCAAGGGAACGGCCAAGACGGATGACCTGCTGGTGTGCGACGTGACGATGCGCGTCGGGGGCGAGGTGATCCGCAAGCAGGAAAACACGCAGGTGTACGTGCGGCCGCAGCAGATCGAGGGGGTGACGCTGGAAAAACTCGGCGAGACGCTGGCCGGCGCCAAGGCGGGCGACACGCGCCAGGCGTCGGGCACCGTGCCGGCCGACCACGAGCGGGCCGAGCTGCGCGAGAAGAGTGCCGACTTCGAGTTCCAGGTGCACGAGGTGAAGCGGTTCGCGCTGCCGCCGGTCGACAAGGAGTTTCTGGACGCGCTGGGGTTCGAAAGCGAGGCCGAGGCGCGCGAGTATCTGAAGGCGCGGATGGAGCGCGAGCTGACCGACGCGGTGCAGACCGGGATGCGCAACCAGCTGTGCCGGGCGCTGCTCGAAAAGACGGCGATGGAGCTGCCGGAGGGGATTTCGCGGCGGCACATCGACCGGGCGATCGTTCGAAAGGTGGTGGAGCTGCGGCGGAACGGCGTGCCGGAAGAGGCGATTGCCAAGCACGCCGACGAGCTGCGAACCAGCGCGGCCAAGCAGGCGATCGAGAGCCTGAAGCTGCAATTCGTGCTGGAGGAAATCTCGACCAAGCTCGAGATCGAGGTCTCGGAGGAAGAGCTGAATTCGCAGATCGCCGAGATCGCGCGGCAGTATAACCGCCGGTTCGACCGCGTTCGGGACGAGCTGGCGCAAGGCGACGGGCTGACGGCCCTATATGTCGACATCCGTGACCGGAAGTGCCTCGACCGGCTGCTGGAAGATGCCGAGATAGAAGAGACGAGCGGTCCGGCTGAATCGGTATCGGCCGTGGCTGACGCGACCTAGGGGCCGGGCGGTGAGATCGGCAACAGGGGAGATGCGATGATTCACAATCCGCTGGAGAGGATGATGCAGACCTATGCCCAGGTGCCGCCGATGCAGCGCTACCGGGAGATGTCGATCGAAGACATGCTCCTGGAGAACCGCATCATCTTCCTGGCCGGTCCGATCTCGGAGCGGACGGCGAGCGTGGTCATCATGCGGCTGCTCTATCTTCAGAGCGTGCGCAAGGACCAGGACATCAACCTGTACATCAACTGTCCCGGCGGGCTGGTCGACCAGACGCTGGCGATCTACGACACGATGCAGTTCCTGACGTGCGACATCGCGACCTATTCGATCGGGCAGGCGGCCAGCGGCGGCGCGGTGATACTGGCGGCCGGGACGCGCGGCAAGCGCTACTGCCTGCCGAACAGCAAGATCATGCTGCATCAGCCGTGGGGCGGAATCACGGGCCAGGCGGAGGACATCCGCATTCAGGCCGAGGAGATTCTGCGCGACAAGCGCAAGCTGAACGAGATTCTGGCGCGACACACGTCGCAGGCGCTCGAGAAGATCGAGGCCGAGACCGAGCGCGACCGCTACATGAGCGCGAAGGAAGCCAAGGAGTGGGGAATCGTCGACGAGATTGTTGAAGAGGGGAAGAAGGACAAGAAGAAGTAGTCGACGGCGGCAGGGCCGGGCGACCGGCGCCGGGGGGCCGGGACGAAAGACCGGCGGCAAGCGGATGGGGCGTGGGGCCACGCCCGGGAGCAAGCACGATGGCCGTGAATCAGCACCTGATCCCGATCGTGATCGAGAAGACCGGGCGCGGCGAGCGCTCGTACGACATTTACTCTCGGCTGCTGCGCGACCGGGTGGTGTTCTGCGGCGGGGCGATCGACGACGAGATGGCCAACACCATCGTCGCGCAGATGCTCTTCCTGGCGAACGAGGACAGCGCGGCCGACATCAACCTGTACGTCAACTCGCCCGGCGGCAGCGTCTCGGCCGGCCTGGCGATTTACGACACGATGCAGTTTCTGCGGTGCGACGTGGCGACCTATGGCATCGGCATGTCTGCCAGCATGGGGGCGGTGCTGCTGGCGGGCGGCGCGAAGGGCAAGCGGTTCATCCTGCCGAACTCGCGCGTGCTGCTGCACCAGCCGCTGCTCGGCGGACTGATGCAGGGAACGGCGACCGACCTGTCGATCGAGGCGCGCGAGATCATCCGGCTGCGGTCGGTGCTCTACCAGATCCTGGCGAAACACTCGGGCCAGTCGATGACCAAGATCGAGAAGGACTGCGACCGCAACCTGTGGCTCGACCCGGCCGAGGCGCTGGATTACGGCCTGGTCGACAAGATTCTCGAGCGCATGCCGGACAGCGCGCTGCCGAAGCGTGCCCCGCTGAGCGACGAATGAGCGACACGCGGCGCCGCCGTCGATCGTCTGATCGGGCGTGGGCGAGGTGGGGGGCCACGCTGGTGGTCCTGGCGCTGCTGCCGGCGTGCATCCCGGACACCGAGAAAACTGTCAGCGAGTCGCGCGACGATCGCGCCCATCACGAGCGCGAGGCGGAGATGTCGCGCGAACTCGCCGCCCGCGACCAGCTCATCCGCCAGCAGGCCGAGCAGATTCGCAACTTGCAGGGCGTGACCGACGAGCGCGCCAAGCTGATACCGCACGCCGCGCGAATCGAAATCGACGCGCTGTCGGGCGGCTACAACGACGATGGCCGGCCCGGCGACGACGGCGTCGCGGTCTATATCGAGCCGTTTGACGACGACGGCGACAGCGTGAAGGCGGCCGGATCGCTGACGGTCGAGGTCGTCGAGCTGAGCGCGCCGGAATCGTCCCGCGTGCTGGCGTCGGCGACGCTGGAAGGGGCGGCGCTGCGCAAGGCGTGGTACGGGCGGTTCATGACGGCGCACTTCACCGTGAAGATGCCGTGGCGCGACGGCGTGCCGACGCGCGGCGAACTGGTCGTGCGGGCGCGGTTCGTCGACTGGGTGAGCGGGGCCGGGCTGACCGCCGTGCGGCTCGTCAAGGTGAGCCCGGCTGCGGCGGCGACGACCCGCCCGGCGCCTTGAGAACGACGCGGCGATAGTAGGCCAGCGCGAGGCAGGTGAGCGGAATCGCCAGTACCAGTCCGAGAAAGCCGAGCAGGCGTCCCCAGACGAAGATCGAGAGCATGATGAGGGCCGGTCGCAGGCCGACGGCGTGGCCGACGATGCGCGGCGCGAGCAGCCCGTCCATCAGGCATTGCACGACCGCGAAGACGGCGAGCACGGCGAGCACGGCCATGATCGGGCTGGACTGCGCTTCCACCGCCCGGAGCAGCCCCAGGATGCAGCAGGGGACGATGGCGATGGTCTGCAGGTAGGGGACCATGTTCATCAGGCCGACGAGCAGGCCGACGAGCACCGCCAGCGGCAGGTGGATGATCGAGAAGCCGGTGGCGAACAGCGCCCCGGTGAGCGTGGCGACGACGAACTGCCCGCGGAAGTAGCGGGCCATGGCCGAGCGGAATTCCTCGAAGAACTCGACGATGGTGCCGCGGTGGGCGGGGGGCAGGAATTCCTTCCAGCGCCGGGCGAGCAGGCGGTAGTCGATCAGCAGAAAGACGAGATAGACCAGCACGATGGTCAGCCCGACGGCGATCGCCACGACGCGCAGCGCGCCGCTGACCAGTCCCCACGCGGTGGGCACGGCCAGGGCGCCGGCCTGTTTCAGCAGCGTGGCGAAATCTTCGGAGGCGAGGAACTCGTTGACGCGCGCCTGAAGCCAGGCGAGCCGCGGATCGGTGGGGTGGGCGAGCGTGTCGCGGGCGCGGCGCGCCAGCGCCGAGCCGCTGTCGCGGAGCTGACCGACGACCGACTCGAACCGTCCGATTTCGGACTGCACGACAGGCGTGAGCACCAGGACCGCGCCGACCAACAGCAGCAGCGTCGTGAAGACGGTGAGCATCGCCGCGAGCGTTCGGCTGTGCAGGCGGCGTTCGAGCAGCGTGACGATGGGGTTCAGCAGGTAGGCGAGCAGGACGGCGATCGCAAAGGGCAGCAGCACGTCGGCCAGGGTGCGAACGAGCAGAAACAGGCCGGCCAGCACGGCGAGCAGCACGACGAGTCGCACGACGCGGTCGAGGTCGTATTTTTCAGGCGCGGCGTTCATGCGGGGTCCCGAGGACGACGAGGCCGGACTGTACCGGCGGCGGCGGGGCGAGACTAGCGGCGGACGGCTCTGCGTCGCGGCGGGCGGCGATTAGGGCGTGGGCGCAGCCAGCCCCAGCGACCCGGCCGCGGGCTGCAATGCAGCGATGATGTTGCGGATGTGGTCGTCGAGCGGCAGGCCCAGCAGCGCCGCGCCGGCGGCGATGTCTTCTCTGCTGACGGCGGCGGCGAAGGCGGGCGTCTTCAGCTTCTTGCGGACGCTTGACGGCTCCATGCCGGCCAGGCGCGTCGGGCGGACCAACGCCGCGGCGACGGTGAAGCCGGCCAGCTCGTCGCAGGCGAACAGGGCCTTTCGCACCGGCCGATCGCGCGGATAGTCGGCGAGGTTCCAGTCGGCGTGCGAGAGGATGGCGCCGATGATCTCTTCGTCGACGCCGCGCTGGCGGAGGATGGCGGCGCCTTCGCGGGTGTGGTTTGGCGGGTCGGGCCAGCGCTCGTAGTCGAAGTCGTGCAGCAGGCCGACGATGGCCCACTGGTCGGCGTCTCCGCCGAGCAGGGGGGCGTAGTATCGCATGGCGGCCTCGACGGCGAGCATGTGCTTGCGGAGGGAGTCAGAGGTGACGAATTCGCAGACGAGCTGCCAGGCGGAGTCGCGGGTCATGGCTCGACGCCACCGTTTGGGGCGCCAATGGTCCGGAGCGACCCTCGAGTCTGAGCCACGAATTTGGTCAGATTCTTGTCAAACGCCCAGATACGTTCGGCGTGGATGCGCCTTGCAGTTTCGACAATCAGGACGTCCGGCAAGTCGAGGGGCCAATCGGCGTATTGCGTCCACCACCGCTCAGCTGCTACGAAATCAGAGAGTTCATGCTCAATAATCGGTAATTCCAAAGCCTCAATTGACTGAATGAATCTCTTGCGCTCGTTCGCCGAATCGCTCTTGGACTGCAATCGTGTTGCGTGGGCATAGAGCTCCACGCGGACGATTCGTGGCACGAACAAATCGGCTTTCCTTTGAAGAAGCCGATTCCGGATGGCCTTAGCAGGAGAATGCCACTGATCTCGCGAGTTCACCAGGCCCACTAGCGCACCCGTGTCGACGACGACCTTCATCGCAACGCGCCTCAGGCTAGAGAACGGGAGGAAGGTTCGAAGAGTCCGTGGGCCCGAGGTCCAGTGGTTCGAAAGGGAGTGTCTGTGATGCGGGATATCGCATAGCGTACTCATCGCACAGCTGCGCGGACCACGACAAGGCCGCGCGCTGAGCCCAAGCAGCCAGCTCACACAGACGCATCAGGTCAGAAACCAACGAATCCGCTTCGGCGCTCCACGCGCCGGTCCGACGACGAAATTCGTGGAGATTCTCAACAAACTGTCGCAGACTGTCTTCTCGCTCTTTCATGACCGAGTGAAAGTACACATTGCTGGCCATCCGCTCGGTGATCCAATCATCGGATGCTTGGTTCAATTCCAAGATTCGAAGGTCATCTTGACACTGCCGTTGCACCTGCTCCGTTTTCTCGAACTGAGCCTTGATGCTTGGAAGTTGATTGCGAGCCCGGGATACCGCCGCAGCGAGAATCTCTTCGTCCGTGCGGTCGTGCGAAACGGCATCCGATCCGGGCTGAACTGCAAGCCTCGGAAAGGGCTCATCCGCCCCAATGGCTGATACTTGATCGAGTGCGAACGCAACCATACGGCTATTGTACGGATCCCACCAGTCGCTCGGCAATCTGCACGGCGTTGCTCGCCGCGCCTTTGCGGAGCTGGTCGCCGCAGGCGAACAGGCACAGCCCGCGGCCGGAAGGCTGGCTCGGGTCGGATCGAATGCGCCCGACGAGCACGTCGTCCTGGTCGCTGGCCTCGACGGGCATGGGAAAGTGATTGGCCGCCGCGTCGTCCACCACGCGCACGCCGGGGGCCGCCGCCAGCAGGGCGCGGGCGCGATCGGGCTCGAGCGGCTGCGCCAGCGTGAGGGTGATCGACTCGGCGTGGGCCCGCGGCACGGGGACGCGGATGCAGGTCGGACAGATCGGCAGGTTTGCGACATCGAGGATGCGGCGCGTCTCGTCGATGACCTTGGTCTCTTCCTCGTTGAAGCCGGTCGGGCCGACGGGCGTGTTGTGCGAAAACACGTTCATCGCGATGGGGTGCGGCAGCACGCGCGCCACGGGCGGCTCGCCGCGCGCGACCGCGCGGAGCTGCTCATGCAGCTCGTCGAGCGCGCGGGCCCCGGCGCCGCTCACGGCCTGGTAGGTTGAGACGACGATCCGCTCGACCGGCGAAACGCGATGAATCGGCCAGATCGCCATGCACAGGATGATCGCCGTGCAATTGGGCACCGCGACCACCCTCGGCCCGCCGGCCAGCAGATGGCCGTTGACTTCGGGCACGCACAGCGGAACGCCGGCGTCCATGCGGAAGGCCGAGCTGTTGTCGACCACGGTCGCGCCGGCCTGAACGGCGCGCGGCACGAACTCGCGACTGACGCTCTTGCCGGCCGAGAAGAAGGCGATCTGAATGTTGCGGAAGGCTTCGGCGGCCAGCGGCTGCACCGGGATCGCCCGGCCGCGGAAAGTGAGCGTGCGATCGGTTGACTTCGCCGACGCCAGCAGGCGCAGTTCCGAGACGGGGAATCGGCGCTGGTCGAGGACGCGGAGGAGTTCATTTCCGACCGCTCCGGTGGCACCGACGATGGCGACGTTCAAAGGCAGGCTCCGGACGGCGGAGGTCGTGCGCCCGGTCCGCAGCGGCGGCATGCGGCGCGTGAGCGGGTCAAACACCCGGCGGGGCGGCTCGATCGCGCGGGTCAAACACTCGGCCAAGTTGCAGGATAATCCGACGAACGCAAGCGTTCAAACAAGCGCGGTGTCGCAGGCGCCCGCCGAGCGGGAGGGTCCACGGGGACAACGGGTTAGAGACTCTTGACGATCGGAACGCCGGTTCGCTATTCTCGCCGATCCGGCGAGTGGCGCGGTGCGGAGCCCCGAGTCGCGGCGGTCGAAGATCGGCCGTTTTTTTGCGGTCGACTTCGTGATTTTTGGCACGAAGTACGGTGGGTGACGAGGGTTCGACACCGCCGCTGCGGGAACCGCCAAACTGGCGCGCCTACGCCGGGATGGGCACGGAATTCGCCGGCGCGCTGATCGGGTTGACGCTGCTCGGCGTGTGGATCGACCGGCACTATTCGACCGGGCTGAAGGGAACGCTGATTTGCAGCGGACTTGGGCTGGTCGGCGGAATGTACAACTTCATTCGCCAGGCGCTGGCGTTGCAGCGCGAAGCCGAGGAACTACGACAGAGTGAGCACGGTGACGGCACCCATGACCGGTCGGACCCCTAGCGCAACGCGCGAGTTCGCGTGGCTGGCGCTGTCCGGCGGCGTCGCCGCGGCGGTGCTGCTTGCGGCCGGCTGGCTGCCGACGGTGCGCGTCGCCGGTGCGGGCGGGCTGTTCGGTTTGTGGGCTGGCGTGGGAACGTCGTTTGCGGCGTCCCTGGCGGCGGCGGGTGTGTTGGTGAGCGTCCGGTCGGCCGATCCGCGGGCGCGGCAGCTCGCCGCCTTCGGGGCGATGGGCGTGCGGATGGTGCTGACACTGGCAGTTTTTGCCACGCTGGTTCTCACGGATATCGTGCCACGCCGTCCGCTTGCGGTGTGGACGGGCGTGAGTTACCTGGCACTGTTGGCGGTCGAGACGATCGGATTTGTGCGCATTCTGCGAACGCGCTAGGGTCGAGGGTTGGGCATGCTCCTGCTGGCATCGGGCAGTCCGCTGGAACACGTGGTGCAGCACCCGTTCGTGCAGCAGCCCATCCGCCTGCCGGGCTTCCTGCCGCAGACGTTTACCTGGCTGTCGGACCAGATCGTCATGCAGATGCTGGCGGGCTTGCTGGCAATTGTGGTGCTGACTGTGGCCGCGCGCTATCCGCGGTCGGGCGACGAGCTTCGCCGGCTGACGCCGCGCGGGCTGTGCAACCTGATCGAAAGCATCTGCGACTATTTGCGAACGCAGGTGGCGCGGCCGGCGCTGGGCGAATACACCGATCGCTTTCTGCCATACGTCTGGACGCTGTTCTTCTTCATCCTGTTCTCCAACCTGCTCGGGCTGGTGCCGCTCGAGCCGGTGTCGCGCTATCTGGGGCTGCGCGACTCGCACCTGACACACGGACACGGCGTGGGCGGAACGGCGACCGGCAACGTGTTCGTGACCGGCACGCTGGCGGCCTGCACCCTGCTGATGGTAGTCATCAACGGGCTGCGCCTGCAGGGGATGTCGTTCGTCAAGCACTTCTTCCAGGGCCCGTTTCCGATCTCGCTGCTGATCGCGTTTCTCGAGATCGTCGGCCTGGTCGCCAAGACCTTCGCGCTGACGATGCGATTGTTCGCCAACATGGTCGCCGGGCACGTGCTGCTGGCGGTGCTGCTGAGCTTCATTGCCATGGCGACCGGCGCGCTCGGCGCGGCGGGCGGCTGGCTGATCGCGGTCCTGGTGCTCTTCGGCAGCGTGGCGATCAACCTGCTGGAGCTGTTCGTCGCGTTCTTGCAGGCATTCATCTTCACGTTCCTGACCTGCATGTTCGTTGGCCAGGCGGTCAACATTCACCACGACCACCATGGCGAACATCACGAGCACGAGGAGCACGGCGCGTCCCATGGCGCTCATCACTAGCGCCGGCCGCGTGGAAAACGACATTGATTCCCGCCATGCCCGGAAGTGAAGTCACGGGTCATGAGGCCGAGAGGCGATGGCGGAAACGGACGAGCGCCCGTCTTCACCGGGCGCGAAACGGAATTGAGAAGGAAGAGCGCACATGAGCAAGACACGGGCATGGGTGGCATTGGCACTGGTGGTCGCGGGCTGCGTCCTGATGTGGACCAGCCCGAGTTTCGCCGAGGAAAAGGGCGGCTCGACCGGCAGCCGGTTCCTGGATGACAAGGGCGCCAAGAACCTGGGCGGCGCGATCGGCGCCGGGCTGGTTCTGATGGGCGGCGGCGCGGCGATTGGCCGGATCGGCTCGGCAGCCGTCGAGGCGATGGCGCGGCAGCCCGAAGTGGCCGGCACGGTCAACACGGCCATGCTGATTACCGCGGCCATGGTGGAGGGGGCGACGCTGTTCGGCGTGCTGGGCTGCTTTCTGGCGGCCATTGCGTAGTGTGACGGGAACGGCCGGGTGGCGGTCGGGCGTCGAACGCGACGCGCGGGCGCCATCGGCGGCATCCCGCCTGCGCGGGACAGGAGTGGCGTGCGTGAAACGGACGCGTCAGAGATTCTCGATCGCCCTGCTGGGTCTGGCGGCGCTGAGTTTCGCCGTCGCGCCGGCCAGGCGGACCCTCGCCGCGGAGTCGGCCGCACACGGCGCCGCGCCGACTGCCGAACACGCCGTGCACGGCGAAGGGGCCGGCGGCCCCAGCATCTTGTCCGGCGATATCGGCAATGTCTTCTGGACGCTGGCGATCTTCGCCGTGCTGCTGGTCATCCTGCGGGCGACCGCGTGGGGGCCGATCCGCGCGGCATTGCAGCGGCGAGAGCAGTTCATTCTCGACTCGCTGTCGACGGCCAAGAAGGAGCGCGAAGATTCCCAGCGGCTGCTGGCCGAATACACGCGCAAGCTGGACCAGGCCCGGGCCGACGCGTCGGCGATCGTCGAAGAGGGCAAGCGCGACGCCGAGGCGGTGCGCAAGCGGATCAACGACGAGGCACGGGCCGAGTCTGCCGCGATGCTCGAGCGCGCCAAGCGCGAGCTGTCGATCGCGCGCGACGACGCCGTCAAGCAGCTCTACCAGCAGTCGGTCGAGCTGGCGGCCCTGATGGCCGGGAAACTGGTGAAGAAGCAGCTGTCGGTCGACGACCAGCGCGGCCTGCTGAACGACGCACTGGCGGAACTCGGATCGACGCGGAACTAGCGGGCAACGGTGGCGCCGCCACCGCCTGCGCACGGGAAACCACCGCATGGCGGGCGATTTTGAAACCATCCAGGAAGCGGCCGGCGTCTACGCCGAATCGCTGCTGGCGCTGGCCAAGCCGGCGGCCATCGAGGACGCGCTGGCCGGCGAGCTGGACGGTGTGGCCCAGATGGTCCGCGGCGTGCCGGGCTTTGCGCGGTTTCTGTCGGCGCCCGGCATCGACAAGGCGGCGCGGCGGGCGTCGATCCGCAAGCTCTTGGCCGGCAGGGTGCACGCGCACGTGCTGAACCTGATGCTGGTGCTGAACGATCGGGCGCGGTCGGCCATTCTGCCGGCGATCCGCGATGCCTATCACGGCCTGCTCGAAAAGCAGCGCGGCCAGCAGCGCGTGTTTGTGACCTCGGCCGTGGCGCTGACCGACGCCGAGCGCAGCCAGCTGGTGGCGGCGCTGCAGCGCATCATCGGGCGCGTCCCGCTGCTGGTGGAGCGGGTGGACGCCGCGCTGCTGGGCGGTCTGCGCGTGCAGTATGGCGACCGGGTGCTGGACCTGACGCTGGCTCGGCGGCTGGTGCGGATGCGCGCCAACCTGGTCGGCGATGTCGACCGCTATCTGCACAGCGGGCGGCGCTTCGTGCAGGAGAACTGAGCCCCGGGCGCGTCGGCGGCCGCGGTCGCCGGCGGGATAAGTTGAACAGACAGGGTGAGTGAACATGCGAATCCAGGTCGATGAGATCGCGTCGGTCATCAAGCAGGAGATCGCGCAGTACCGCGACACGCTCGAAGTGTCCGACGTCGGCCGCGTGCTCGAGGTCGGCGACGGCATCTGCCGCATTTACGGCCTGGGCGCGGCCCGCGCCAGCGAGATGATCGTGTTCGAGTCCGGGCCGATCGGCCAGGTCTTCAACCTCGAAGAGAACTCCGTCGGCGCCGTCGTGCTTGGCGACTACCTGGGCATTTCCGAAGGCGAAACCGTCCGCTGCACCGGCGAGCTGCTCTCGGTGCCGGTGGGCGACGCGATGATCGGGCGCGTGGTCGATCCGCTCGGCCGCCCGCTCGACGGCAAGGGGGCGATCGTTTCGCCCCATCGCCGGCCGCTGGAATACAAGGCGCCGGGCATCGCCGAGCGCCAGCCGGTGACCGAGCCGCTACAGACCGGCATCAAGGCGATCGACTCGATGATTCCGATCGGCCGCGGGCAGCGCGAGCTGATCATCGGCGACCGCAAGACGGGCAAGACCGCGATCGCGCTCGACACGATCATCAACCAGAAGGGTACCGGCGTTGTCTGCGTTTATGTCGCCATCGGGCAGAAGGAATCGACCGTCGCCGGCCTGGTCGAGGTGCTGCGGCAGAACGGCGCGATGGACTACACCATCGTCGTCACGGCCGGCAGCTCCGACGCGGCGCCGCTGCAATACATCGCGCCCTACTCGGGCGCGGCGATGGCCGAGTACTTCATGTACGAGCAGGGCCGCGCCACGCTGTGCGTCTATGACGACCTCAGCAAGCAGGCGGCGGCCTATCGGCAGCTCTCGCTGCTGCTGCGCCGGCCGCCGGGGCGCGAGGCCTATCCGGGCGACGTGTTCTACTTGCACAGCCGCCTGCTCGAGCGGTCGTGCAAACTGGCCGAGCGCTACGTGATCGTGAAGAAGGGGGCCGATCCGAAGTCGTCCGCCGGCGTGAACGGGAAGGTTTACGTGGGCGTGCCGGGCAAGGAGCAGGCCGAGCACGATCTCAAGGGGCTGCCGGCGGCCGATCAGCACCAGGTGCTGAAGATCTGGAACTCGGGCGGCTCGCTGACGGCGCTGCCGATCATCGAGACGCTGGAAGGCGAGGTCTCGGCGTACATTCCGACCAACGTCATTTCGATTACCGACGGGCAGATTTACCTGGAGCCCGACCTGTTCTTCGCCGGCGTGCGCCCGGCAATCAACGTCGGCATCTCCGTCTCGCGCGTCGGCGGGGCGGCCCAGGTCAAGGCGATGAAAAAGGTGGCCGGCTCGCTGCGGCTCGACCTGGCGGCCTACCGCGAGCTCGAGGCGTTCGCCCAGCTCGGCACCGATCTCGATGCCGCCACGCAGCGGCAGCTCGACCGCGGGGCGCGCATGGTCGAGCTGCTGAAGCAGGGGCAGTACAAGCCCTACCCGGTGATCGACCAGGTGCTGTCGATCTTCGCCGGCACGCGCGGCTACCTCGACGAGGTGCCGCTGGCGCGCGTCGGCGAGGCCGAGGCGATGATCCTGCGGTTCTTCCACGACGAGCATCCGGAGATCATGAAGGAACTGACCGAGCGGCGCGAGCTGACGGCCGAGCTTGAAAAGCGCGTCGCCGATCTGATGGCGCAGCTCAAGAAGCGACTGGCGAAATAGGCCCCACGCGGCGGACCCGGCATGGCAAAGGCCCGACAAATCCACAAGCGCCGCAAGGCGGTGACGAACATCCGCAAGATCACGCGGACCATGCAGCTCATCGCCACGGCGCGGTTCCGCGCGGCCTTCAACCGGGCCATGGCCACCAAGCCTTACACGCGCAAGCTGTCGGAAATGGTGGAAGAGCTGTCCGCGTCCGCCACGGCGGTCGACGATCCGCTGCTGCGCGACAATCCGCAGGCGCCGGCCGACGCCGTGGTGGTCATCACCTCCAACCGCGGACTGTGCGGCGGCTACAACACCTCGGTGCTGGCGGCGGCCAACGAGCACCTCGAGCGCGTCGCCGATCGGCCGACCCACGTGCACGTGGTGGGCAAGAAGGGCATCAGCTATTTCAGGTTTCTCGGGCGCGAGATGCGCGAGCGGATCACCGACATCGACGACCGCCCGAAGTTCGAGCGGGTCGAGCAGCTGGCGCGGGCGCTGATGAACGACTACCGCGCCGGGCGGCTGCGCTCGGTCCACATCGCGTCCATGCGGTTCGTCTCGGCCGGCAAGCAGGTGGCCGAGGTGGTGCCGTTGCTGCCGCTCTCGAAGCCGGGCGCGGCGGTCGAAAGCGCCCGCGGCGTTCAGCGGACGCGGCAGTACGATTTCTCCCCCGCGCCGGACGTGCTGCTGGCGAGGCTGCTGCCGCAGTCGATCAAGGTGCGGCTGTTCCAGCGCTTCACCGACGCGGCCGTGAGCGAGCAGGTGGCCCGCATGGTGGCGATGAAATCGGCCACCGAGGCGGCCGAGGAAATGATCAAGACGCTGACGCGTTCGTACAACCGCGCCCGGCAGACGCAGATCACGCTTGAGCTGCTCGACATCGTCGGCGGCGCGGAGAGTCTGAAGTAACGATCCAGGTTGGCCGTGCGAGCGGCAGGTGACAATCTCATGAGCGGACCAGAGAAAAACGTCGGGCGGATCACGCAGGTCATCGGCTCCACGCTCGACGCCGAATTTCCGGAGGGGCATCTGCCGCAGCTCTACAACGCGCTGCGCGTCGCGGTGCCGCGCGGCGTGGGCGAAAGCAAGCAGGACGAAACGCTGTGGTGCGAGGTCGCGGCACAGCTCGGCGGCGGACGCATTCGCGCCGTCGCGCTCGACTCGACCGACGGGCTGATGCGCGGCATGGCGATCGAAGATGTCGGCCGGCCGGTCTCGGTGCCGGTGGGGCAGGAGACGCTCGGGCGCGTCTTCAACCTGGTCGGCGAGGCGATCGACGGCGGTGGAAGCGTGGCCGCCAAGCAGAGCCGGCCGATTCACCGCGCTCCGCCCGAGATGCAGGACCTGGTTCCGAAGACCGAGCCACTGGTGACGGGCATCAAGGTGATCGACCTGCTGGCGCCGTTCGTTCGCGGCGGCAAGACCGGGCTGTTCGGCGGCGCCGGGCTGGGCAAGACGGTCATCATCCAGGAGATGATTGCCCGCATCGCCCGCGAGCACTCGGGCTACTCGGTGTTCGCCGGCGTGGGCGAGCGCACCCGCGAGGGGAACGACCTGTGGCTCGAAATGCAGCACGCCACCTTCAAGGACACGGCGGGCAAGGTGAAGAAGGTCATCGAGCACACCGCCATGGTCTTCGGGCAGATGAACGAGCCGCCCGGCGCGCGGTTGCGCGCGGCGCTCTCCGCGCTGACGATGGCAGAGTATTTCCGCGATGAGTCGGGCGCCGACACGATGCTCTTCATCGACAACATTTTCCGCTTCAGCCAGGCCGGCTCCGAGGTGTCGGCTTTGCTGGGGCGCATGCCCAGCGCCGTGGGCTACCAGCCGACGCTCGGCACCGAAATGGGCGAGCTTCAGGAGCGGATCACCTCGACCCGCAAGGGCGCGGTCACATCGGTGCAGGCGGTTTACGTGCCGGCCGACGACCTGACCGACCCCGCGCCCGCCACCGCGTTCACCCACCTCGACTCGTTCATCGTGCTGGCGCGCAGCATTTCCGAGAAGGGCATCTACCCGGCCATCGACCCGCTGGCGTCGAGCAGCCGCATTCTGGATGCGAATTACATCGGCGACCGGCACTACACCTGCGCCAAGCGCGTCCAGCAGATTCTGCAGCGCTATCGCGACCTGCAGGACATCATCGCCATTCTGGGCGTCGAGGAACTGAGCGAGGAGGACAAGCTCATCGTCGCCCGCGCCCGGAAGATCGAGCGGTTCCTCAGCCAGCCGTTCTACGTGGCCGAGGTGTTCACCGGCTTCCCGGGCAACTACACGCAGCTGGCTGACACCATCCGCAGCTTCGAGGAAATCTGCGACGGCAAGTGGGATCATCTGCCCGAGCAGGCCTTCATGTACGTCGGCGCGGTCGAAGAGGCGGCCGAGAAGGCCAAGAAGCTTCAGCAGTAGCGGGCCGACCTGCTCCGCTCTGCCGGCAATTGAATGCGCCGGCGGGAGCGGCGATAATCGGAGCATGCTCGCGCACGCGATTGGCGAACTGCTTTCGCGCGAGCCGTTCCGTCCATTTCGAATTCGCGCCAGCAGCGGCGCAACCCATGACGTATTGCATCCCGAGCTGGTCGTGGTGATGAAGTCGGAACTCTTCATCGCCCAGCCGGCGTCCGATCATTTCGACCTGGTGCCGCTGCTGCACATCGCCGGATTGGAACTGAAGCGCAACGGAACGAGTCGGCGTCGGCGGCGCGGCTAGTGCATCGTCACGCTCGATTTCTCGGGTCGGAGTACGGCCAGGCGTCGCCGTGTCGCTGCCACATGGCAAAGCTGGAGCTTTGCCCTGCCCGAAAGAAGGAGCTTTGCCCTTACGGGAACGACCGGTCGGACGCGATGCGAGGCCGAACATCGCCGCGCTACAGCGCCTTTTCGATCTCGCGGGCGAGCAGCGCCGCGTCGGTTTTCTCAAAGCCGAGGTGTCCCCAGACGACCTTGCCGCTGCGGTCGATCAGGAACGTCTCGGGAATGTTGCGGTTGCCGTAGGTCTCTTTCGCGACCGACTGTCCCGTCAGCAGCACACGGTGGGTCAGGTTCTTCTCGCGAACGAACTTTCGCACCTTCGCGGCCGGCTCGTCGCGGCCATTCACGGCCAGAACCACCAGCCCGCGTTCGCCGTACTGCTTCTGAAGCGCGCTGAGGTGCGGAGCCTCCGCACGGCATGGCGGTCAGTAGACCGCCCAGAACGACAGCAGCACCACTTTGCCGCGCAGCGCCGAAAGCGTGACCGACTGCCCGTCAAGATCGGAGAGGGTGAAGTCGGCCGCCGGCTTGCCGAGCCAGCGCCCGGTGATGTCCACTTCCCTGCTCGGCGCCGAGCATCCGGCCGCCAGAGAAAGCAGCGCGCCCGCGGCCAGCCATCGTGCCGTCATGACCGATCCTCCCATGAGCCGCCGCATAGGCTATAACCCTCCACCCATCATGGCAACCGTGCCGCGCCCAGCGTCGTCGAGCGCCGCCCGCCGGATGACCGAGCGCGGCGCGGCGCTCTGGCGGGCCATTCGCCGGCAGTACGACCTGCCGCGCGGCGTAATCAATCTCAACAACGGCGGCGTCTGCCCGACGGCGCGCCCGGTGCTGGCGGCGATGAACCGCTTCTGGCAACAGTCCAACCGCGCGCCGGTGTGGACGATGTGGGAAGAGCTGGTGCCGCGCGTCGAGCGCGTCCGCGCCCAGCTGGCCGCGATGTTCGGCTGTCAGCCCGGCGAGCTGGCGATCACCCGCAACGCCAGTGAGTCGATGCAGATTCTGCTGCTCGGCCTGCCGCTGCGGGCGGGCGACGAGATCCTGACCACCGACCAGGACTACGTCCGCATGCTCACGACCATCCGCCAGCGCGTGCGGCGCGACGGCGTGCGGCTGCGAGCCGTGCCCGCACCGGCCCCGGCGCGCTCGGCCGACGAGCTGTTCGCCGTGTTCGCCAACGCCGTCACGGCGCGGACGCGCGTCATGCTCGTCAGCCACGTCGCCCACATGACCGGGCAGGTCTACCCCGTGCGGCGGATCGTCGACTTCGCGCGGCGGCGCGGCATCGTCTGCCTGGTCGACGGGGCACACGGTTTCGCGCATCTGCCCGACCGGCGCGGCGACCTGGGCTGCGACTACTACGGCGCGAGCCTGCACAAGTGGCTCGGCGCGCCGTTCGGCACCGGGCTGCTGTGCGTGCGGCGGACGCGCCTCCGCGGAGTCTGGCCGCTGCTGGCCGCGTCGCGACAGCAGGACGGCGACATCCGCAAGTTCGAGGAATTCGGCACGCACGCCGTCGCGCCGCGGCTGGCGATCGGCGCGGCGATCGACTTCCAGCGGCGGATCGGACCGCGGCGGAAACTGGCGCGGCTTCGCGCCCTGCGCGACCGCTGGGCGACGCGCCTGGCCAATCACGAACGCGTGCTGCTGCGAACCAGCCTGTCGCCGGACCTGTCGGCCGGATTCGCGGCGATGGCGGTCAAGGGGATCGACTCGCGCCGGCTGCGTGACTGGCTGTGGCGGCGACACCGCATCCTGGTGTCGTGGATCGACCACCCGCGCATCCACGGAATTCGCATCACGCCGAATGTCTACACCACGCCCGAAGAGGTCGACCGCTTTGCCGCGGCGATCGAGTCGGCCATTCACCACGGCCTGCGCTGACGCGCGACCCGCGGCGCGGCAGGGCGCTGGCCGATTCCAGCCGCCCGGCCGGCGCGGTTTTGACTTTTTGCAATTTCCGCGTCTACTGCCGGCATGTTTCGCGTTGCCATCCTCACCACCGGCGGGACGATCGAGAAGACCTACGACGAGACGGACGGCTCGCTGCGCAATGTCCGCTCGGTATTGCAGGACGTGCTGAGCTGCATGCGCCTGCCCGACCTTCACTACGTCCACCAGCCGGTCATGTCGAAGGACTCGCTCGAGCTCACCGACTCCGACCGGCAGGTGATCCTGTCGGCCGTCGAGCGCGCCCTGGCCGAGGCCGACGCCGTGGTGATCGTGCACGGCACCGACACGCTGGCGGTCACGGGCGAGTACCTGTGCGCGCGGCTGACCGCGCCGGGCAGGCCGGTAGTGCTGACGGGCGCGATGCGCCCGTTCGAGTTCCGCGACACCGACGCGTTCCAGAACCTGACCGAAGCGCTGCTGGCGTGCCGGCTGCTGCCGCCGGGCGTCTGGTGCGTGCTGCACAACCAGGCGCTGCGCTTTCCGGGCGTCGTCAAGGACCGCGACCGGCGGACATTTCGACGGGCCTAGGGCCCGGCTCGGGCGGCGGCCGGGCCGGCTGCGGTCCGCGGTCGGCGTACGCCGGTTCGACGCGCGCCGTCAGGTTCTCCCAGTCGAGCACCAGCCGTCCGCCGGTCGATGCGTGCTGCTTCTCCCAGTTCATCAGGAGGTCGAGGCAGGCATGGTCGATGTATCGCAGCCGGTCTACGTGGACGTGCAGCTCGTGGCTGGCGGGCACGCGTTCGAGCTGCGCCGCGAGCCGCGGCAGACCCAGGAACGTGGCCGCGCCGCTGATCGTCAGGTCGGTGCGCGACGTGCCCGCGGCCGACGAGACCGACGCGTTCAGGTGCGTCAGCGTGTAGAGCAGCTTGGCGGCCGCCAGGCCGACGCCGACCAGAACGCCGGTGAGCAGATCGACCGTCACGATGACGATCACGGTGATGGTGTAGATGGCCGCCTCGCTGCGGCCGAACCGCGCCAGTTCGCGGATGGCGCGCAGGTCGATCAGCTTGAACCCGGTGTAAACGAGAATCGCCGCCAGCCCGGCCGTCGGCACGAGCCGCAGCAGCCCGGACAGCCCGAAGACGGCGATCGCCATCCATGCGCCGTGCAGGATGGCTGACCCGCGAGAGCGGGCGCCGGCCTCGACGTTGGCGGCGCTGCGGACGATCACCCCGGTGACGGGCAGCGCCCCGAGCAGGCCGCACAGCGTGTTGCCCACTCCCTGGGCGATCATCTCGCGGTCATAGCGCGTCCGCGGCCCGGCGTGCAGTCGATCGACCGCCGTCGCGCACAGCAGCGTCTCGGCGCTGGCGACAAACGCCATGGCGATGCCGGCGAGCAGGATGCGTCCGTCGAGCAGCCGCGCCAGGCTGCCGGGCGAGATCAGGCTGATGGCCTGCGAGAACTTCTCGGGCAGCGCCACGCGGTTGATCGGCAAGTCCGCGACGATCGTCAGCAGCGTGGCCACGGTAATCGCGGCCAGCGGCGCGGGAACTGCGCGGAGCCGGGCAGGCATGAGCGGCCGCCACAGCGCCGTGATGAGCATCGTCAGCAATCCAATCCGCGCGGCGTGATGATGCACCGAATTGTCGAGCGGAAAGACGCCCTTGTAGATGGCGCCCGGCAGGCTGAGCAGATTGGACAGCCCGCCGCCGTGCGGTGCATCGTCGACCATGACGTGAAACTGGCTGGCGACGATGAGGATGCCGATTCCGGTCAGCAGCGCGCGGATGACCGCGGGGGAAACGGCGCGAAACCACTGTCCGAGCCGCAGCGCGCCGGCCGTGCATTGCAGAAGCCCGGCCACCAGCACGACGGCGCCGAGCACCGGCAGCCCTTCGCGCTGCACGATTTCGAAGACCATGACGGTCAGCCCGGCCGCCGGCCCGCTGACCTGCAATGGCGAGCCGGCCAGGGCGCCGACCACCATGCCGCCGATCATGGCGCTGATGAGCCCCGCGGCCGGTGGGACGCCAGACGCAATGGCGATGCCCATCGACAGCGGCAGCGCCAGCAGGAACACGACGATCGACGCAGGTCCGTCGTGGCGCAGTCGCTGGCGCCAGTCGACGAGCGGGCGGGCGACGCTCGCGGCGTCGCGAGCAGCACCAGGTTGTATCAACATCAGCGCGTCCCCCGCTCGACGGCGTCGCGTGGCGCCGACACGGGGACAAACTGGCTCGTCGCGGCGTCGAACTCCGTCACTTCGCCGGTGGGAATGTCGTAGTGCCAGGCGTGCAGCTGCAATTCGCCGCGCTGCAGCGCAGCCGCCACCGACGGATGCGTCCGCAGGTTGTCGAGCTGGAGCATCACGTTGATGCGACTGGCCTTGTCGAGGCGTTCGAGCGGGTCCGCCGGGCTGTCGACCGAGGCCGCGAGCACGCGCAGGGTGGATTCGGCGTGCTCCAGCCAGGCCGTGACGGCGGGCAGGTGGCGCGTGTCGTCGCGATTGAGCAGCGCCTTCATTGCGCCGCAGTCGGAATGGCCGCAGACGATGATGTGCGCGATGTGCAGCACGTCGATGGCGAACTCGATGGTGGCGTCGGTGCTCGCCGGGCCGGGGCTGTAGGCGGGAATGAGATTGCCCGGGTTGCGAAGAATGAACAGGTCGCCCGGGCTGCTCTGAGTGATGAGGTCGGGGTGAATCCGCGAGTCGCTGCAGGTGACAAACAAGGCGGCCGGCTGCTGGCTGCTCGACAGCGCGGCGAACAGCTCGCGCTGCTTGGGAAAGACGAAGCGGCGGAAGTGCTCGACGCCGCGCAGAATCTTGTCCATGGTCAGGTCTCCGGTTCCGAAGTCAGATTGCGATCGCTGCCACGACGCGGGCGCGGCAGGCGCACGCGCGGGGGAGCGCAGGTATTACGTTGATAGTCGGTCGGGCCGGGCCGACCGCGCGCAGGCGCGGCAGGCGCCGATGAATTCACGACAGGCCGGACGGACCGCGCGGCCGAACCCAGCGGCCCAAGACGCGCGGCGCCCGCGGTTCAACACAGCAGCGGACTGCCGAACCCGTTGCGCAGATCGCAGGCGACGCGATACTCGCCGTCGCGCCCGGCGCGACCGGGACGACGGGCCGGCGTTCCAGGAAACTTGAGCGCCATGGCCTCGCGGGCGATCGCGCCATGCAGGCGGGGTGTTCGCCACGGCGGGGCTGCCGGAAGGACCGGCTTCGGCACCGCGCCCGCCGTTTCCGACGTGGTGCCGCTGCAGTCGCACGCGCCGCCTTCGGCCGCCGCGCCGGACTCCGACTCGAACTCGAGCGCTGCCGGACCGCGATGGCCCAGCGGATCGGCCGCGGGAAGGACGGTGAGCAAGGCTGCCACGGCCGCGAGGGCGCGGACGAAGGATCGCAGCAGAAGCGTGTGACGGCGCGGCACGTGTTCCTATCCTGGGTATCTTCGGACTCGACCGGCCTGAGCGGGCGCTCGCCGGACAGTCGCGGGGCCCTATCGTTCTTTTCTTCTAGTCTACGGCGGGCAGATCGTCAAGGTTCGGGTCGCCGAGAGCGGCCCGCGCCGACATTCGAGTTGAACTCGCGCGAGATTTCTCACCGCCGCGTGACGAGCCGGGCCGCGCTGCGTTGTGCTGGCCGGATGGTGGTGGCGGCAGAGCGTCCGGCCGAAAAGTCACGCCATGGCCGTAGAAGAATCCTGCATCTGCTCCAGTTGCTTTCGTGAGCTGGCCGATTCGTCGGCCAGGTGCTGCGAGCATTGCGGTGCCGCTTGTTGCGAGTCGCACGCGCCGGTTCCGCTGCGGTGCGTGGCCTGCGGATACTGCCTCACCGGCGTCGTCGATCCGCGCTGCCCCGAGTGCGGCCGGATAATCGATCGAAAACAGATCGTCGAGGCCTACGGCGACCTGGTCGTGCCGATGGCGCGATCGACCGCGCTGGCTTGTCTCATCGGCCCGCCGGTGCTGGGCGCGATTGCCATGGTGCTGATGGCGGGGGCGCCGTTCTCGGCCGCCACGGCAGTCGCGCTTCCACTGCTCTTCATGGGGCTTGCCGGCGCCGTCGTTTCGGGCATGGCGCTGGCGCCGCAAGTCGTCATGCGATACTTCGCGTGGCGCGGCCGCCCGTACGAGCGGCCGAGCAATCACGCCGCGTTCGGGCTTTTCGTCTTCGTCGTGATTGTCGGCTCGCAGTTTCTGTTCATGGGGATTTGCGCGGCGTGCATGCTGTGCATGTAGCGCCGATCGATCGCGCGCAGCGTGATGGAGATGTGCACGCTGCGTTGTGCTGACCGGATGGCGGCGGGGGGGGTCGATCTGACGGAAGGGCACGCCATGTCCGTCGAAGAGACCTGCATCTGCTCTTCGTGCTTGCGCGACCTGCCCGATGCGTCGGCCGCACGCTGCGAACACTGCGACGCCACGTTCGACGGGTCGCGCGTGCGGGTTCCGCTGCGGTGCGTGGCCTGCGGCTACTGCCTGACCGGCGTGGTCGATCCGCACTGCCCGGAGTGCGGCACGCGCATCGATCGTGAACAGATCGCGGAGAAGTATCGGAAGCGCGTCACGCCGCCGGACGGACTCGAATTCATCGGCCGCTTGGTCGCGTTTCCGCTGCTGGCCATCGGTGCGATTGGCATCGTCCCCATGTTCGACGTCTTCGCCGCGGCAGTTGTCGCGCTGGTGCTGCTGTGCGTCAGTTTTTTTGGCGGCCTGCGAACCTGTGCGACGCTGTCGAAGCAGATCATGCTTGATCGATTGCCGCAACCTGTGCCTGTCGACGGCGCGTCGTTCCCGCGAACCGTCCGCGGCGTGCTGCTGTTTCTGGTTCTGGTCGCGGCCGAGCTGGGCATCTTCGTCCTGCTCGTCGGCGCGGTCATGGGGGCGGTCGCGATGTGCCGGCTGACGCGCTGCTGACGCCGCCGCGCGGGCCATGGACGCCGCTTGCAAACCCAGCGCCCGCTGCCCGGCCGCGCGGTACAATGGTCGATTCCACACGCGGCAGGAGCGACCTTCCATGCCCGAATTCGAGATCGTCTCGGAGATGAAGCCGGCCGGCGACCAGCCCGCCGCGATTGACGCCCTGGTCCGCGGCCTGAAGACCGACAAGCGCTTCCAGACGTTTCTCGGCGTCACGGGCTCGGGCAAGACCTTCACCATCGCCAACGTCATTCAGACCGTGCAGCGCCCCACACTGGTCATCAGCCACAACAAGACACTGGCCGCCCAGCTCTACGAGGAGTTCCGCGAGCTGTTTCCGAACAACGCCGTGGCCTACTTCGTCAGCTACTATGACTATTACCAGCCCGAGGCTTACATCCCGCAGCGCGACATCTACATCGAGAAGGACGCCAGCCGCAACGACGACCTCGACCGCCTGCGCCTCGCCGCGACCAGCGCCCTGGTCAGCCGGCGCGACACCATCATCGTCGCCAGCGTCTCGTGCATCTTCGGCCTGGGCTCGCCCGACGACTACAAGAGCAGCGTCATCGACATTCACGTCGGCCAGTCGCGCCCGCGTGACGACCTGCTGCGCATGCTGGTCGACCTGCAATACACCCGCAACGACTACGGCGTGAAGCGCGGCGCATTCCGCGTCCGCGGCGACGTGGTCGAGCTTCAGCCGGCCTACGAAGAGTTCGCCTACCGCATCCAGTCGTTCGGCGACGAGGTGGAACGCATCGACCTGGTCAACCCGCTGACCGGCGCGACGCTCTCGTCGGCCGAGCAGATATTCATCTACCCGGCCGTGCACTATGTCATGCCCAAAGAGCGGATCGCGCAGGCGGTGCAGTCGATCCGCGAAGAGCTGGACCACCGCCTGATGCAGTTCCGCCAGCAGGGAAAGCTGCTCGAGGCCCAGCGGCTGGCCGCGCGAACCAAGTATGACCTCGAGATGATCCAGGAAGTGGGCTACTGCTCCGGCATCGAGAACTATTCGCGCCACCTGGCCGGCACGGCCCCCGGCGCCAAGCCCTACACGCTGGTCGACTATTTCCCGAAGGATTTCCTGGTGGTCATCGACGAGTCGCACGCCACCGTTCCACAGATTTCCGCCATGTATCACGGCGACCGCAACCGCAAGCAGACCCTGGTCGAGCACGGCTTCCGCCTGCCGAGCTGCCTCGACAACCGCCCGATGAAGTTCGACGAGTTCGAGGGCATGGTCAGCCAGGCAATCTTCGTCTCCGCCACGCCCGGCCCGTACGAGCTCAAGCAGACCGGCGGCGAGGTCGTCGAGCAGGTCATCCGCCCGACCGGGCTGATCGACCCGCGGATCGAGGTCAAGCCGGCCCGCGGCCAGGTGCCCGACCTGCTGCACCAGTGCCAGGCCCGCGCCGCCGCCGGCGAGCGCACCCTGGTCACCACGCTCACCAAGCGGCTGGCCGAAGACTTGAGCGAGTACATGAAGCAGGCCGGCCTGCGCTGTCACTACCTGCACAGCGAGATCGACACCATCGAGCGCGTCGAGATCCTGCGAGAGCTGCGGCTGGGGAAGTTCGACGTGCTGGTCGGCGTGAACCTGCTGCGCGAGGGGCTCGACCTGCCCGAGGTCTCGCTCGTCTGCATCCTCGACGCCGACAAGGAAGGATTCCTCCGCAGCGCCACCAGCCTCATCCAGACGATCGGCCGTTGCGCGCGAAACGTGAACGCCGAGGTCATTCTCTACGCCGACTCGATCACCGCGGCCATGCAACAGGCGATGGACGAGACGGCGCGACGCCGCACCCGGCAGGAGGCCTACAACCGCGAACACCGCATCGAGCCGGAGACGGTCCGCAAGGCCATCCGCCGCAGCCTCGAACAGGAGATCGCCGCCCATCGCACCGCACGGCAGGCCGTCCGCCAGAGCGAGGAGCAGTTCGACGTCACCGAGTCGATCGCCGACCTCGAGCAGGAGATGCTGGTCGCGGCCGAGGCGCTCGACTTTGAGCGGGCCGCCGAGATACGCGATCGAATCCGCCGCATTCGCGAGCGCCCCACGCTCTTTTCGACCGCGCCGGCCGAGGGGGCCGCGCCCGGCGACAAGCCCGCGCCCGGCGGGGCCTCTGCGAGTGGGGCAGCGCCGGATGCCGAACCGCCGCCGCGGCCGATCCGCGCCATCGTCACACCGCGCAAGCGCGGCAAGAAGTGACTGCCTGGCTTGTCTTTCAATCGACCCGGGCGACATGCAGCTGGAGCGGGTGGCACGGGCTTTCCGCCCATGAGGCCCGTGCCGCTCGATGGACCCCGACGGACGTGCCGGGCCGCCTGCCGCGCCGATTGCTCCCGCCGCCCCGGTTCGGGTATCATTGCCCAGTGTCTCGTCGGGCGAAGATCGAATGCTGAACCAGCGTTTACACTTAGGACATTCGGCGACTCGGGCCGCGCTCGTCGCCGCCGCCTGCCTTGCGTGGCCAGCGCCGGACGCTCAGGCCAGCCCGCAGGCCGCCGTCATCAACGCACAGGTCAGCATTGCGTCCTACCAGACCTTCCTCGAGACGCAGCTCTACACCCACCTGGGTGACAACCGCGGCAACGGCCCGCAGCACGACCTGGCGCGGGCGAACATCGTCGCCGCGCTGACCGCCGACGGCCTGAACGTCACGCTCGAATCGTTCACCTATCTTGGCAACACCTACTACAACGTCGTCGCCCAGCAGACCGGCACGGTCACGCCCAGCCAGATCGTGGTCGTTGGGGCCCACTTCGACAGCGTCAACAACCCCGGCGCCGACGACAACGCCACCGGCACCGCGCTGGTGGTCGAAATGGCGCGCGTCCTCTCGAAGCACCGCTCCCCCAAGACGATCCGCTTTATCACGTTCGACCGCGAGGAGCAGGGTCGCCGCGGCAGCATCGCCTATGTCGCCGCACACGCCGGCGAGACCATCCAGATGGCCGTCACCGCCGACATGGTCGGGCACGACAGCGGCTCGTACGGCATGGACCTCTACAGCAAGAGCACCTCGTCAACCATCACCAACGGCGTGGCGACCGCGATCGATACCTATGGCAGCGGGCTCCATCGCTTCCTGAACATCGGCAACTATTCCTTCAGCGATCACTGGTCGTTCGAGAGCGCCGGCATTCCCGCGGTCGTCATCATCGAGCGCAACTACCAGCTGAACACCAACTATCACCAGTCGACCGACGCGGTCGACATCGCCCCGGGCTATCTCGCCTATCCGATGGTGGCCGACCTGCTGCGCTCGGTGTGCGGCTATCTGGTCGATACCATCGGCATCCAGTTGTGGGGTGACGGCGACAGCGATGCCGACGTCGACGCGGCCGACCTGGCGGCGTTTCGGGCCTGCTTCGGCTCGCCTGGCAGCGGCTCGTGCGTCGGCTTCGACATCAACCGCGACGGCACGGTCAATTGCCTCGACTGGCCGCTCTTCAAGTCCGCCTACCTCGCCAGCAGCGGCGTCAACCCGCGGCTCGACATTCCCACCTTCGTCAGCGTGCTGATCGGGCTCGACACCAGCCCGGCCGATCTCTGCCTGGCCGACATGGATGGCAGCGGCACCCTCAACGGCGGCGACGTGCAGGCCTATCTCTCCACGCCCTGATCGAGATTGCCTCGGATTCGATGCGGTCGGCTGAACGGCCCGCGGCGTGCTGCGCGCCCCGGTTCGGCTGGTCCGCGCATCATGAGCGGCCGCGTTACGGCCCGATCAGCCGCTTGGCCATCACCTGCACGTCCAGTCCGTTCGGGCTGCCGTCGCAGTTCAGGTCCGACAGAAGGACATGGTCGGCATTGGTATCGAGGCCGGCCAGCACGTCGGCGAGCAGGGCGGCGTCGGTGGCGTCGACGTCGCCGTCGTCGTCGATGTCGCCCAGCAGCTCGATTGACGCAATCTGGCGGACCGCGGCCACCTGGGCCCCCGAGTTGGCGAAAAACGGGATCGCCTCGCCCGCGTCGAGGAAGTCGCCGTCGCTGTTGCCGTCGTGCAGGCGCAACACGGTCAGGCCGGTGTTGTCGGTCACCAGCAGGTCGCCGCTGCGCATTGAAAGCAGGTCGATTCCGGTGAAGCTGCCGCCGGTGTCCTGCCAGACCAGCACGGCCTCGCCGGCGTCCTGCGCGTCGTGGTCGGCGTTGGTGTCGGTCAGCCGGAAGACCTGGTCGATTCCGACCGGGACGATCTGGTGGACGTACATCGACCCGGGACGGGCGCGGTCCGGCTCGAGCGGGAACCCGGCTGCGACGGTCACCCCCGAGGCATTGGTCGCGTCGAAATAGACGGTGAATTCGCCCGGGTCGTCGGCCCGGGAGTTGTGATTCAGATCTTCAAAGCGATAGACGCCGTGCAGCCCGGCGGACGAGTTCCGCACGTATCCGACGCCGGCACAGTCGATGAACATCTCCTGCGGGCTGTAGGGACCGTTGCCGGGGCCGAATGCGCCGACCGTGACGTAGTCGGTGATTTCGCCGGCATCCTGGGCGTCGCCGTCGGCGTTGACATCAATCAGGCGATAGATGCCGTCGTTGCCTGACGCGTTGCCGGCGTTCACGACGTATGCGTTGCCGGCCAGGTCGAACCCCGCGCCGGTCGGAAACGCGAAGCTGACGCCCGAGGCGTTGGTGACATCGGCGAACACGATGCTCTCGCCGGCGTCTTCGGTGTCGCCGTCGCCGTTCAGGTCGACCAATCGATAGACGTTTCGATTCTGCTGGTCGCCCATGATGCAGACGCCGAACCGGCTGACGGCGAGCGTACTGGGGTTCATGGGTCCGAGCGTACCGGGGGCATTCAGGGCGTCGAAATAGCGATTGAGCTCGCCCGGCTCATCGATGAAGAGGCTCTGGTCGGCGTCGTACAGCCGAAAGAGGGCGTCGTTGGTTCGATCGGCGATGACGTACCTTCGCTGGGCATTCGCCGCGGACGACGAGACGGCGAGGATCAACACGCAGGTCCACGCTCGGCGGCGGCCAAGGGCGGCAGGTGTCTGGGTGATGTGCCGCATTGCCGCAATTGAATTGGCCGTGGAACGATCGAACTGTGTCATGTTCGCGCCTCCGCCCCCACTTTGCGATTGAGCTTGAGCGGACACGAAAAAGGACGGGCGGAGCACAATTGCTCCGCCCGCCCGAAAGATGCGTTGAAGTTATCTGCGAACCTAAGTGGGTTCGCGAGTTAGCGCTTGCGGCGAATCAGCAGAGCGCCGAGGCCGAGCAGGCTCATGGTGGTCGGCTCAGGCAGGAGCATGAGCCGCCAGCCGGTGATGCTGCCGGTGTCGAGCGACGCGCCGTCGGAGATGTTCAGCGTCCAGGTGCCGTTCGACGGGCTGGCGCCGACCGACGTCAGGAGGTTGTTCTCGACATACAGACTGGCGTAGGTCGTGCCCGAGCCGGTGTTTCCGCTGGCGATATAGTCGCCGACCCGCATGTTGTAGGCAGTGCTGGCCGTGGTGTCGCCCAGTGGGGCCGGTGCGCCACTGATCCCCGCCTCGCTCCACCAGTTGCCGGCCGGGGTGCCCGCGCCGACCAAGCTGATGTTGGTCACGCCGCCGCCCAGAGCGCTGAAGTTCTGAGCGCCAAAGCGGTCGGTGAACCGATAGACGCCACCCGCAAGGGTGTTGGCATTATCGCCGACCGTCGAGCTGGCGACGCCGACGCCCGCCCGCTTCATCAGCGTGGTCGATGTCAGGTTCGGCGCGGTCAGCGTCATGGTCAGATCGCCGATCCACGTGTGCCCGACGCCGAACGTCACTTCGACCGCGACGCCCGAGATCGGGAAGTTCGGGGCGACGACGATCGACGAGGACGCACCAGCCGGAGCATTGTACGGAATGGCGAACCCGGCGCCCGAGCCCAGGAACTGGGCGCTGGCGACGCTCGACAGAGCCAACACGGCAAGAGCACTCAGCGTAAACTTGCGCGACATTATCCCTCTCCTCCGCTCGTACAACGCCCGCGACCCGTCGCACATGTTGGCGACCCGATGAGCGCAGGCGTAGCAATACCAAATCGTGGACGCCGCCCTCCGCGTGCAGCATGTCCACTTGTTAAGGGGTCATGATACCTCGCCCCTCCCCCCGAGTCAAGCCCCTCCTTGCGAAAAACGAACCCTAATTTGCAATCCCGGAAAACCTGCCACTCGACGGCCGACACATCGATCCTCCAACGCCGCAACTTCGAACCCCCACACGTTTGCATAACTCACTTATCTGCATCACGTTAATAATGAACACCCACGCACGTCTGACGCCGATGGTCGAACGCGACAGACCCCGCCGCCGGCATTCAATCGACTCGCACCACACAATTCTCTCTTCACTCCGAGGCCGCGAATTACCCCATCGACAACGCCAGCAGGCCGCCTCAGAATCGACCCCATGGTCCGGACCGTGGGCGTGATTGACTTCGGCTCGCAGTACACCCAGCTCATCGCCCGCCGAATCCGCGAGAATCACGTCCATTCACGCATCTTTGCACCCACCACGCCGGTCAAGGCCCTACAAACCGCCAACCTGGCCGGCCTGGTGCTTTCGGGCGGACCGGCGAGCACGTACGCCCACGCCGCCCCGCAACTGCATTCAGACTACTTCACGCTCGGACTGCCGATGCTCGGCATCTGCTATGGAATGCAGGCGGCGTGCGCCGCGCTCGGAGCGCGGGTGTCCGCCTCGTCCTGCCGCGAATTCGGCCGGGCGGCCCTGTGCGTCCGGCAGGCCGATCCGCTGCTGGCACACCTTCCCGCCGACTCGGCAGTCTGGATGAGCCACGGCGACATCGTCGAGAGCCTGCCGGCCGAGTTCGCCGTTCTGGCGACGACGCCGAACTGTCCGGCCGCCGCGGTCCGAAACGCGCGGGTGAATCTCTGGGGGGTGCAGTTCCACCCCGAGGTGACGCACACCCTGCACGGCGGTCAGATCCTGCGGAACTTCCTTTACGACATCTGCCAGTGCGACGGAAGCTGGCGGGCCGACAACATCATTGAAGCAGCACTGGCCGACGTCGCACGCCGTGTCCCCGCCGACGCGCGTGTCATCTGCGGCCTGTCCGGGGGCGTCGACTCCAGCGTCACCGCGGCGCTTCTGGCGCGCGGCCTGGGCGACCGGCTGACCTGCATCTTCGTTGACAATGGCCTGCTGCGGGCCGACGAGCGCGACCGCGTCGAGGCCACCTTCCGTGGTCACTTCAAGCTCGACCTGCGCGTGGTCGACGCCAGCGAGCGGTTCCTGGCGCAGCTCGCCGGCGTCAGCGATCCGCAGGAGAAGCGCCGCCGCATCGGTCACGAGTTCATCGCCGTCTTTCGCGACGAGGCCCGCACCATCCGCAACGCCCGCTTTCTGGCGCAGGGCACGCTCTATCCCGACGTGATAGAGTCGGGCGTTTCGGAGGCCGGCACGGCGGCCGGCATCAAGCTGCATCACAACGTCGGCGGGCTGCCGGCAGAGCTGGGCTTCGAGTTGGTCGAGCCGCTCCGCGACCTGTTCAAGGACGAGGTGCGCCAGGTCGGCGAGCTGCTCGGGCTGCCGGAGGAGCTTGTGTGGCGCCACCCGTTTCCGGGGCCGGGCCTGGCGGTGCGCATTGCCGGCGAAGTCACGCGGGCGCGGCTCGACATGGTGCGCCGCGCCGACCGCATAGTCATCGAGGAAATCACCGCGGCCGGGTGGTATCGCAAGATCGGCCAGGCGTTCGCCGTGCTGCTGCCGATCGCCAGCGTGGGCGTGATGGGCGACGGGCGGACCTATGCCGGCCAGCACTGCGTCGTGGTTCGCGCGGTCGAAACCACCGATTTCATGACGGCCGACTGGATGGCGCTCGACCGGACATTGCTCGAAACGATTAGCCGGCGGATTGTGAACGAGGTACCGGGCGTGAACCGGGTGGTGTACGACGTGACCAGCAAGCCGCCGGCGACGATTGAGTGGGAATGACCGCCGCACCCGGGGCCGATTTGCCGGCTGAACCTCCACCTGCCATGATTCCACAATGAGCAAATCCCCCGTCCGCGTCCGCTTTGCCCCGTCGCCGACCGGCTATCTCCACGTCGGCGGCGCGCGGACCGCGCTGTTCAACTACCTCTTCGCGCGGCGCATGGGCGGCCGCTTCATCATCCGCATCGAAGACACAGACATCGACCGCAACATCGCCGGCGCGGAAGAGAAACTGCTTTCCGACTTGCGCTGGCTCGACATCCTCTGGGACGAGGGGCCGGACGTCGGCGGCCCGGCCGGGCCCTACCGGCAGAGCGAGCGGCGCGAGCGCTACGACGCCGCGGCCCGGCACCTGCTCGACGCCGGCGCGGCCTACTATGCCTTCGACACGCCCGAGGAGCTTGCGTTCCAGCGCAAGGCGGCCGAGGCAGAGAAGCGCACGTTCAAATACGCCCGGCCGCGCCAATTTCCGAGCGACGCCGATGCCGCCGCCGCCCGCGCCGCCGGGCGGCCGGTGGTGGTGCGCTTCGCCGTGCCGAACGAACCGATCACCGTGCACGATGCCATCCTCGGCGATGTCACCTTCGGCGCCGGCGAGATCGAAGACCTGGTCATCGTGAAATCGAACGGCTGGCCGACCTATCACTTCGCGGTGGTGGTCGACGACGAGCAGATGCACATTTCGCACGTGCTGCGCGCCCAGGAACACCTCATGAACACGCCCAAGCACGTGTTCATGCAGCGCGCCCTGGGTTACGGCACGCCGGTCTTCGCCCACCTGCCGCTGGTGTTCAACATCGACGGCACCAAGATGTCGAAGCGTGACAAGCACCGCGCCGTGCGCACCGTCGTCAAGGAGCAGATCAAGCGCGGCGCCTGGTCGGCCGAGCGCGTCGCGGCGCAGGTCGGCCACCACGCCGCCGGCGTGGCGCGCTGGCTCGACAAGGCCGACGCCGAGTTTTCCAGCGACCAGCTCGCCCGCCTCGCGTCCGCGGTCAGCGCCGCCGTCCCCGAGATCGACGTGCACGACTTCCGCGCCGCCGGCTACCTGCCCGAGGCGCTGCCCCACTTCGGTGCGCTCATTTGCTGGGCGCCCGGCCACGATCGCGAGATTCTCTCGCTCGGCGAGATGGTGGCGAGCTTCTCCATCGACCGCATCGGCAAGACCGCCGGCCGATTCGACCGCGAAAAGCTGCTCGCGATGAACACCGACTACTGCGCCCGCGCCACGCCCGAACGGCTCCGGTCGGCCTTCCGCGATTACGCCAGCGTCAGCGGTTCGCCGATCGGCGCGCTGCCGGACCCGACGCTCGATCGCTGCCTGTCGGCCTGCCGCGGCCTGCGCACCCTGCACGACATTGATACGAAGGTCGGCCGGCTGTTCGCAGCCGATGACGCGCTGTCCGCCGATGGAGCCGCCGTCGCCAAGGTGCTCGACGCCAATGGCGGCCGCGGCCGGGCGACGCTGGCCGCGCTCGGCCCCGTGCTCGAGTCGGTCGAGCCGTGGCAGCCGGCCGCCATCGACGCGGCGATCAAGGCCTTCTGCGACAGCGCGGCGTTGAAATTGGCCGACGTCGCCCAGCCGGTTCGCGTGGCGCTCACCGGCACGACGATTTCGCCCGCGATCGGCGAGACGCTGGCGCTGGCGGGGCGCGACACGGCCTTGCGGCGGATCACCGCCGCCGCCGCGGGTCGCGGCTATACCTGCCCGCGCCCGGAGTGATCGCCATGCCCGCGCGACAGCCCGCCGCCGATGCCCGCGATCGGTTTTCCACACGCGTCGCCGACTACATCCGCTATCGACCGGGCTACCCGAGCGCGGCGCTCGACTGGCTCGTCGCCGACCACGGGCTCGCGCCCGGGCAGACGGTCGCCGACGTCGGATCCGGCACCGGCATCTTCACCGCGCTGCTGCTGGCCCGCGGCTGCGAGGTCTTCGCCATCGAGCCCAACGCCGAGATGCGCCGCGCGGCCGCGTCGCTCCTGGGCGGCGAGCCGCGCTTCCACAGTGTGGCCGGCTCGGCCGACGCCACCGGGCTGCCGCCGGCCAGCGTTGACTGGGTCTTCGCGGCCCAGGCGTTCCACTGGTTTGACCAGGCGGCCGCGGGGCCCGAGTTCCGCCGCGTGCTGCGGCCGGGCGGGCGCGTCGGGCTGCTGTGGAACTCGCGCCGCACCGACGGCCCGTTTCACGAGCGGTACGAGGCGTTCCTGCGCGGGCATGCCATCGACTACGAAAAGGTCCGCCACGAGGGGGTCGAGGAAGACGGCAGCGTGCGGCGCTTTCTGGGCAGTTCGGCGGCCTGGCGGACGTTCGCCAATTCGCAGCGGCTGGACTGGGACGGGCTGCTCGGCCGCGTCCGCTCGAGCTCGTACATGCCCGGCGCGGACCACGACGGCTATCAGCCCATGGTCGCCGCGCTGCGGGGGCTGTTCGACCAGTTTGCCGAGAACGGCCACGTCGAACTGGGCTACGAAACGCGCGTGTATTTCGGGCAGCCGCCGCTTGGCGCGTGATCCGGCGGCTGCCTGCCGTCAGCGCTTCGCCGTCACAATGCCGCAGGCCTCGCGCACGTCGTCCATCGTCGCGCACGCCACCGCCCGGGCGCGCCGCCCGCCGGCCGCCAGCACGTCCTCGACGTACGCCGGGTCATTTTCCAGCGCCAGGCGCTTCTCGCGCGCCGGGCCGAACAGCTCTTCAAACCGCTCGGCCAGCCGCTTCTTGGCGTCGCCATAGCCCATGCCGGGGGCGCGATAGCGTTGCTCCCACTCGGCCAGCTCGGCGGACGGCAGCATCAGCTTCAGTAGCGCGAAGACGTTGCAGCTGTCGGGGTTCTTCGCCTGGTCGACCGGCGTGCTGTCGGTCTTGATGCCCATGATCTTCTTGCGGGCCGACTTGGCGTCATCGAACAGGTCGATGGTGTTGCCGTAGCTCTTGCTCATCTTCTGGCCGTCGACCCCGGGGACGATCGCCGCGTCGTTCAGCTTCGCCTCCGGGCGGACGAAAACGTCGCAGCCGTAGCGCGTGTTGAAGTAACCGGCCATGTCCTGGGTCATCTCGATGTGCTGCACCTGGTCGCGCCCGACCGGCACGAGGTTAGAGCGGTAGATGAGGATGTCGGCCGCCATGAGGACCGGATAGGTGAACAGCCCGACCGACGCGCTCTGCCCCTGGGCGATCTTGTCCTTGTAGGCGTGGGCCCGCTCCAGCAGCCCCATGCCCGTGACCGTCCCGAGGATCCACGCCAGCTCGCACACCTCGGGCACGTCGGACTGGCGAAAGAGGCAGGCCTTGGCGGGGTCGAGCCCCAGCGCCAGATAGTCGAGCGCCACGTCGCGCGTCAGTTGGCGCGCCAGCGCCGCGTCGTTGATTGTATTCAGGGCGTGGTAGTTGGCGATGAAGATGAACGACTCGTGCCGCGCCTGGTCTTCGATGTGCTGCTTCATCGCTCCGAAGTAGTTGCCCAGGTGCAGTTTGCCGGAAGACTGGATGCCCGAAAGAACGCGCATGCCGACTGGCCCCTGTGTGCTCGACTCGGCGCCGCCGGCGGCGGGCCCGGCGGGCGAGTCTATCCGCGGCACTCGCCGATATGAAGCCGGACGTGTCGCCCACGCGTCATCGGCGACATAGAATCGCGACCTCACGCGTGGACGCCAACCGCGAGATCACGATGCCGTCGCCCGCCTCGCGCAACCCCGCGCCCGCGGCGCGGCGCCGCGCGCGGCGCGGCCGGCGCATCGCCGTCGGATTGCTGGCCGCCGGCGTGCTGGCCTACGTCACGCTGCCGGCGTGGCTGCCGATCGAGCGCCTCCGCGAGCAGATCGTCGCCGAGCTGCAGCGCACCCTTGACGGCCGAATCACCGTCGGGCCGGTGCGCGTCAGTTGGAGCGGCGGAATCGAGATCGAAGACGTCCGCGTCTCGGACGGCGGAGCCGAGCGCGAGCCGCTGCTGGCGATGGCCCGCGTGGCGCTGCCGTTCGATCCGCTGTCGCTGGCGCTGGGCCGCGGCCCGCGCTGGCTGCAGATTGACGCACCCCGCCTGGCGGCGCTCATCGACGCCCAGGGTCGCCTGCGCACGATCTCGGCTCGGCCCGCGCGCGGCGGCCGCGCCTGCGAGCTGCGCCTCACCGACGTCCGTCTGCACGTCAGCGACGAGCGCAGCGGCGCGACCGCCGAGCTTGCGCTCGGTGACGTTCACCTTTCGCCCCCCGACGCCGCCGGCGAACTGACGCTCGACGTGCATGGCCGCGCCGGCGGCCGCAGCGGCGGGCTGTTCGCCTCGAATGCCGTGTTCTCGCCGCCGCCGGGCGCGCCGTCCGCCGACTCCGCCAGCGCCGCCGCCGGCCAGGGGCTTTCCGGTCACGGCACGATCACCTGGGACACGCTCGACCTCGCGGCGCTGCCGCTGCAACTCGTGCCCGGCTGGCACGGCCAGTCGCTCCGCGGAAACTGCTCGGGCTCGGTCACCGTCAGCGTCAGCCCGCAGCTTGAACAGGCCTTCGCCATCGCGCTCGATCTGCGCGACCTGGCCTGGACCGCGCCTGCCAGCGCGCCAGCCCCGGCGCCCGCCTGGCAGCTCGCGACTGCCCGGCTGGCGGCCCGCGGCGTGTGGCAGCCGACCGGCGACCGCATCGCGCTGGAGGAGCTCACGGTCGCGCTGCCGGGCGTCGAACTGCATGGCCGGCCGACCGCCGGGCCCAAGTCGCCGGTGCTCGAGCTGATCACTGCCCAGGCGCCGCGCTGGCGCGCCGGCCTGTCGGGCCACCTGGTCGATCTGGCCGCACACCGCGCCCGACTGCCGGCGTCCTGGGTTCGCTGGCTGTTTCCGAGCGAGACCGCGGCCGCCACTCCGCTCGGCCCGGCGCCGCTCGACTTCGATCTCAACCTGGCCGGCGGTGCCGATGAGTGGCGCTGGGACGTGAACGCCTTTGTCCGCTGGCCGGCCGCGGGCACCTCGACCGACGCGGTCGAACGCGGGCGCGTAGCGCTTCGCGGGCGCGGCCGGCTGAATCGCGCCACGAGCTGGCTCGACCTGTCCGAGTTCACCGTCGTCTCGGCCGACGCCCGGCTGGGCGGCGCGGCCAGCGTGCCGATGCCGGCCAGCCTGGCCACGGCCGCCGCCGACGACGTGGCGGCCGGCGCGTGGCTGCAGGATGTCTGGCGCCGCGGCACCATTCGCGTCGAGGCCGAAATTCCAGATGCCGCGTGGGTTGAATCCAACCTCGCGGGCCGCGTCGTCGCCGCGCCGGCTCACGTGCAGGGGCCGATGACGCTCACGGCCACCATGCGCCCGACCGACGCCGGCACGCGCGTCGAGCTGTCGCTGGCGACCCGTCCCGGGTGGACCGGCGCGCTGCCCGGCTGGCTCGAGGTTCCGGCCGGCAGCGGCCTGCACGCCCAGCTGGCCGCCACCTATCGCCGCGACCGTGACGGATGGATCGACGACCTGACGACCGCCGTCGAGATCGGCACGGCGGGCTCGAGTCGGTCGCTGCCGCCGCGACGCAGGGCGTGCGGGTCGCCATCCGCCGCGCCTCGCCGGCGACGATCAGCCGGACAACGGCTTCCTCGTCGATTTCGCAGCCGATCATCGCGTGCGGCTCTCGAACGTCGAGCAGTGGCTGGCACTCTGCCCGCGCGCGGTCGCAGCGCTGCACCGTGGCGCCGCGCCCGGCTCGACCGCCAGCCTGACCGGCGCCGCCGACGTGCGACTGACCGCCAGCGGCCAGCATGTCGTCTCGGCCGGCACGATGTGGGCGGAGCGCTGGCGTCTCGCCGCTGCGGTCGATGCCGCGTCGCTCGAAGCCCGCATTCCCGCGCGGCTGGACAAGCGCGCCGGTCAGCCGGCCCGCGCCCGGCTCGAATACTCGTTCGACCGCCATCGCGAGCAGGCCCCGCATCGGTTCCGCGGCCGCGCCGAGGTCGACGGCGGCGGCGTCACGCTCGGCCTCCAGACCGGCGGCGACCGCTGGAGTTACGCCGCCGAAGCGCGCGTCGACGACGCGGCCCGGCTGCTGCACACCTGTCCGGCGCTGGCGACGCTGACCGAGGGTGCGGCGCTGCGCGGCGGCCTGCTGGCCCGCATCGAGGCCATCGACGCGGTCGATCAGTCCGAATGGTATGCCCAGGTCGATGCGACGAAGCTGGACGTGCGCATCGCCGGGCCGACTTCGGCCGGCGCCGCGTCGCCGGATGATTTTCTGAAGGGGGCCGGCGTGCCCTGCGTGGTCAGCGCCCGGCTTCGCGCCGCCCCGGTCCAGGGTCCGCAGGCCGAGCGCACCTGGGACGTGTCGCAGCTTGACGCCGAGCTTGCCGGCGTCCGCGTCCGCTCGATCGAAAGTGCCATCACGCTCGGCGCGCCGGTCCGCGCCGACGGGCTGCGCGCCCTGCTGGCGCGCGACTGGGACTTCTTCGCCGATCCGCACGCCGCCTGGCGCGCCCGGCTGGCGCTAGATGTCGCCGTGCGCGAGCCGTGGCGCTGGGCGGAGGTTTTTCCCGGGCTGCGGCAGATTCGTCCGGCCGCCAAGATTGACGGCTCCCTCACGGGCCAGCTGCTGGCCGACGCGGCGCCCGCCGCGGCTCACGTCGCATGGCGCGTGGACGCGACGCAGGCCGCGCTCGCCTGGCACGACGCGCTGCGCAAGCCCGCCGGCGTAGCCGGCCTGATGGAGTGCGAAGCCGATCTGCGTCGCGAGGCGCCGGCCCCGGACGCCGCGGTCTGGACGATCCGCGTCGGGCGCTGGCTGGCGCGGTGGGGCTCGGCAGAGCTGGTCGCGAGCGGCGAGGCGCGGCTGCGCCCGACGCGCCCGCGCGACTGGATGACGCTCCCGCGCCCGCAGGAGCGCATCGAGAGCGCCACCGCACAGATCGTCCTCCGCGCGCCGACCATCGCCGACGGAGTCGGCCGGCTCACCTGGCCGATCGACGACGGTGGCACGGCGCTGGCGCTCGAGTCGGGCGGGGTCGCCGGCACACTGCGATTGGCCTTTGCCGACGGCAGGCTCGTGCTGCGACCGTCGGAACTGAAGCTCGACGCGCTGGCCGGACGATTGAGCCGCGCCGGCGCGGCCGAGCCGCTCGCCATCGCCGTCAGCGGGCCGATCAGCCTGACCGACGATCACGTTCGCGTCAGCGACGTGGCGGTGCGGGCGGGCGAGTCGCGCCTGCGAATCTCGGCCAACCTCGATCACCTCTCGACCGGCCCGCGCGGCAGCGCCCTGCTGTCGGCCGACCGGCTCGATCTGCCCGAATTGCGCGGCTGGCTGGCTGCATCCGACGGCGGCGCCGTCGCCGGACCGCGCCGCGCCGCGCTGCTCGACGCGTTGCGCCGCGCCGACCTGCAACTCACGCTTCACGGCCGGTCGGTCCGCTTCGGCGGCATTGGCGGCGGACCACCCATCGACGCCGACGAGCTGTCGCTTTCGGCCGCGGTCGCCGAGCGGGCCGTGCACGTGCAGTTCGGCTGCGCCGTCGACGGCGGCTGGGTCTCCGGTGCGTGGAGCGCGGGGCTAGACGACGCCGCGATGTATGACCTGGCGTACGAGGCCCGCGACCTGGCGCCGGCGCCCGGCACGCGCCCGATCGTCGAGAACTTCTTCCCCGGCATGACCGTCACCGGCCGCATGTCGATGACCGACGCGTCGCACGATCGTCTCTGGCCGCCGCCGGGCGTGCCCAGCTATCCGACCGGATCTGGCGAGATGCGCATCCGCGGCGGAACGATTGTCGGCCGGGCCGCGCCCAAGTGGGTCGCCAGCATCTTTCCGGGGCTGAATGTCGCCAGCTTCGAATTCTCGGAGATGGTTAACCGCTTCGAGAAACACGCCGACGGCAGCCATCACAACGTGATGACCTTCTTCGGCCGCTACTACCACCTCTACGTCGACGGCGAGACGCAGCCGGACGGCCGCGCCCGCTACGAAGTCGGCGTCGACCTCTTCGCGCGCTTCGCGCCCGACCTGGCGCGGATCGGCCAGGGGCGCGTGGCGCTGTTCATCAAGACCGGCCGCGTGAAGAACGGCGTGATGGAGGACGAAGTGGTGAGCTACCTCACGCCGGTGCAGGTCATGCAGAAAATCTGGACCAACAACCTGCTCACGACGGCTTATCACGCCATTCGTCAGCAGGTTTCCGGCTGAGCAGGGCCGGCGGCGCCCCGCGTCGCGCCGCCGGGTTTCAGTTGCGCCGCACCGGCGGCCGGCCGATCGAGTAATAGTCGAACCCGTGCCGCCGCATCTGCTCGGCGGAATAGACGTTTCGCCCGTCGAAGATGACCGGCTTGGCCAGCAGCGTCTGCATCCGCGAGAAATCGGGCGAGCGGAACTCGTTCCACTCGGTGCAGACAAACAGCCCGTCGGCCCCGCGAAGCGCCTCGTAGGCGTCCTCGAAATAGGTGATCCGCTCGCGATAGACCGCCCGCGCCTGGCCGAGCGCCTTCGGATCGTGGGCGCGCACCGCCGCGCCCGCCTCGAGCAGCGCGTCAATCAGCCGCAGCGCCGGCGCCTCGCGGATGTCGTCCGTCTTGGGCTTGAACGCCAGCCCCCACACCGTGAAGGTCAGCCCGCGCAGTCGGTCGCCAAAGTGACCGCGCGCCGCCGAGAACAGCAGCATCGGCTGCCGCTGGTTCACCTCGTGAACCGCACCCAGAATGGTGGCCCGCACGCCGGCCTGCTCGCCGACGTGGATCATCGCCGGAATGTCTTTCGGAAAGCAGCTTCCGCCGTAGCCGATGCCCGGGTAGAGAAACTGGAACCCGATCCGCTCGTCGTAGCCGATGCCCAGGCGCACCTGGTCCACGTCCACCCCCAGCGCGCCGCACAGCTCGGCCACCTGGTTGATGAAGCTGATCCGCGTCGCCAGATAGCAGTTGGCCGCGTACTTGATCATCTCGGCCGCCGCCCGCCGCACCACCAGGATCGGCCGCTTGTTCCGCACGAACGGCTCATACAGCTCGCGCAGCGTCGCCGCGGCCGGTCCGTCGGCCTGCTCGACGCCGATCACCACCCGGTCCGGCCGCAGGAAGTCGTCGACCGCCGAGCCTTCCTTCAGAAACTCGGGATTGCTCGCCACCGTCAGACGGTGCCGCGACAGCCCGGCCATCAGCTTTTCGAGCCGCTCGCCGGTGCCCACCGGCACGGTCGACTTCGTCACCACCACCAGGTCATGCAGGGCGTGCTGGGCGATCTGCCGCGCCGTGGCCTCGACCGCGCTCAGATCGGCCGAGCCGTCGCGCTGCGGCGGGGTGCCGACGGCGATGAAGACCACCTCGGCCGGCTGCACCGCGTCGGCGAGGTTCGTCGTGAATTGAATCCGCCCGGCCGCCAGGTTGGCGCGGAGCATGTCGGCCAGCCCCGGCTCGTAGATGGGCGCCTCGCCGCGCGAAAGCTGGGCCACCTTCGCCGCGTCGATGTCTGCGCAGACCACGGTGTTCCCGGTGTCGGCAAAGCAGACGCCCGTCACCAGTCCGACATAGCCCGTGCCGACGACGCCGAGGCGCATGACTCGCTCCGCTGCTGGACCCTGGCTGCCCGCGCGAGGGCGGCGCTATTATGTATCGGCCGCGGAGCGGTCTCCAGTCGCATGGCCGATGCGCGCCCGGGCGTCGCAACGCCGGGCCGCGATGACCGGGCCGCGGTTGCCCGATCGGCCGATGACGACTACGCTGCCGGCAGCCGATTCGGCAGGGAGCCAAGCGACATGAAAGTGCAGATCACCTATTGCGTGCAGTGAAACTACACCCCGCAGGCCACCGGTCTGGTGGCCGAATTGGAGGCCCACTTCGGAAAGCCGCGCGTCAGCTGTGAGCTCATCCAGGGCAGCGGCGGAATTTTCGACGTGGTGGTCGACGGCGAGCGCCTCTACAGCAAGCACGACACCGGGCGATTCCCGCAATATCGCGAGGTGATCGGGCTGATTGAGAAGAAGATTCTGGCGGGCTAGCGTCGCGTCCGATTCGTTTTTTCGGATCGGCCAATGTTCTTTCTTCCGAGTAGGGCAAAGCTCTAGCTTTGCCGTGCGCCATGGGTAGGGCAAAGCTCCAGCTTTGCCGTGCGGCCGCGATACGGCAGCGCCTTGTCGTACCCCGACGCGGGAAGTCGAGCGGGGCGTTGGCTGGCAGGGTCGCGGTCGGAATCTACTGTGCCCGGCGATGGATCAGAACTGGACGCCGTTTCTTCACTCCCACGACGTCAGTCAAGTGCAATTGAGATCTTGAATGTGCCGGGCGAACCGTACGTATTTGCGACACGCACGAGGTACCGACGCCCAACATCCAGTTGCACGGCGGGCGCGAGAATGACCACAGATGGCGCCCTGTTGTCGATGACACAGTGAATCCGCCGGCCGGCGCATGATCCGGACTTCTCAAACAACGATACGCCGATGCCGCAGGTATTTTCCCAGATGCCAATACTGCAAGTCGGCCGATAGCCGGGTTCATTCGGCAGCGGACGGGCCTGAAACTCGTACCAGACATCTTCGGAGCCGTTGCAGGCCTCGGGCGGCCCGACGAAGTCTGCCGTCGCGCCGATGAGCGTGCCACTCCGCGTGTCGTCTCTATTCTCAAACTCGTAGTAGGCCGTCAGCGTGACGGCATCCGCACAATGGTCATTCGCAGGTGACGGGGGTGGGGTGGGGCTGTCTCCTTCGCCCCCGCCACCACCCGGGCTGGACGAGACAATGAGAGTCGCAGCAGTGAGTGAACTGCTCATTCCCCCAGGTATGTAGGACCGGGCCTTGATCGTCGTCGTCTGGTGGACCGTGAACGGGTGTGCATATGCATATCGATGCAGATTCGCGTCGGGGTCGTCGGCAAGTGGGTCCCATCCGTCTACTGTGTAGTAGATCCACGCGCCGTGCGTCTCCGAGGATATCGTGACTGTGACTGGACCTTGATGGGTCCCGCCAGCGGGAGAGATGATGGGTGCAGCCGGCGCGGGCAGGCCAATCGGGCGCGTGTCCAAGCAGGATACACCGGCGCACGTGACGATGGCGAGAGCGAGCGCCGCAATCCGACTTGCGGTCGCGCCCCTTCGACGCAAATTGCCGGGTACCAGATGTCGGGTGCGGCGCCGGGCACGAGAGCGCAGAGCCATGACGGCCACTACTGAGACAAACGAGCTTTGGAGGATTGTGACCCCACACAGACCGTTGCCGCACAGTCCGCCGGCCGTTCCGATCGGGGACGGATCGTCATTCGGCCCGCCGCCTGACGTTCCGCCCCCATCGGTTCCGCCGCCCGTGCCTCCGCCCGTCCCGCCGCCACCACCACTACCCGATCCAACCTGCACGGTTGCACACAGCCGCTTCTCGCGATCCGCCTCGCCGGTCCGGATGTGAGCCTTGAAGTCGGCGATCGCCCCGCTGGCATCGACGGCCTCTGCGACATAGATCCACAGTGCAAATGTGCCGACTGCGCTCGGCGCGGCAATGCCCCACGAGGCGCTGCCGAACGGCGTGCCCGGCGAGCAAGAGGTCGGGTTTTCCAACAGCCCGAGGTCCACCGGCTCCGGGCCAGTCCAGGCGCCGGTCGTTGGATCGCGAAAGCCCACGACCGCCCGCAGCAGCGAGTTCGGGTAGCCGGTCGAGTTCCACCAACTACCTGCGACCGTTCCGTTCAAATACGAGCCGCGGGCGACACCGCCGGTCGGACAGCCCGTCACCGACGACAGGCTCAGCCCGACGGTCGCGCAATCACCACGCGCCGCACGACCACAATAACATAGAATAATAATAGAGAGCGTACAATAGACTCTAATCATCGTAGAACACCGCGCGCTCATCGCATGCCGCCTTTCTTCCACCCTCGCTAGGGAATGTTGTTTGCCACCGCGTCCACGCTCACCGCGTCGCGCCAACGCGCCATCGAGCGCTGCACTTCCACCCGCTGCGATTCCGGCAGGTCCCCGGTCAGGGTCTCCAGCGCCCCCAGAGAACGCGCCATTCGATCCGCGACCGTGCGATCGCCCGGGTTCCTTCCCCGGGCCACCAGCGCTTCGAGGATCTCCAGCTCCAATACCCGAACCGGCGGAAGCGGTGCCTGGTTCACCGGCACAATCGCGGCCCCGCCCGCCCACGCCGCGCCGGCCCACTGCCGCGCACGGCGCAAATGCTCCTCGGCCGATGGCAGGTCGCCGGCCATCAAGTCCAGCCGCGCCAGCTCAATCGGAATGCCAAACGCCAGCCGCAACTCGTCCTGGAGCGGGAAATCTTGAATCGTCTCGGCCCGCTCCAGCGATTCGCGTGCGTCCGCGCGCCGTCCCGCCGCCTGCGCGAGGCGCGCCGCGTGGTACAGAATCGCGCGCATCAGCGTGCAGGTGTCGGCTCCCGGACGATAGAGCGGATAGACCTTCAGCAGCGCGGCCGGATCGCGTCCAGTCTCCGTGCGGAACGGCTGGCTGAACTCGAATGGCAATGCCTGCCACGTCTCCCATAGCCCCGCCGACGGTGCGACCGCGATGCCCTTCAGTTCGCAGATCGTCCGCAAGCGTTGGGTCCACGCACGCTCGGCGCGATTCTGACACTCGCAGGCCTGGGCCAACTCGCCTCGCGAGAGACTGATCAGTGCCAGTTGCATGTAACAAGGAACCAGCGCGTTGGCCAGGTCGCCCTCGTAGCCCGCGTCGCGATGGTGCGGATCGCCGGCAACTCGCTCGCCGGCCCGCCGCACCGCCAGTGACTCTTCAAATGCCGCCTCGGCGGCGTCGAGCTCGCCGAATGCGGCGTGGCATCGCCCCAGGCCGTCCAGGAAGATTTGCGGGTAGAGCCCAATCGCCTGCCTCGTCGGGTTGCATCGACTGTAGCGAATTGCCGCCATGATATCGCGAAGCGCCGACGCGCGGTCGCCCAGGTCGCGCAGTCCACAGTAGTAGTCCTGCCAGTCGGCCATGACGCGGTGGACTTCGGACATCGGCATGGTCGGGTTAGCCGCGACTACGGCCAGCCCCAGGTCGCGACGCAGATGCGCCAGCTCCACCGCCGATCCGCGACGCTGCAGCTCGTCCGTGCTCGACGGCTCGGGGAAGTCACGGTAGGCCATCTGCAACAGCCAGATCGTGTCGACTGCGGCTGCATCTTCAAGAGCCCGGCTGGATGCAACCGCCGTGGGTGTCGCGTGCCAGTGATAGACGGCCGCCAGCAGCAGAAGCGCTGCGATCGCGCTGATCGCCGTCCGGCGCCACATCCGCCGCAACCGCGACCGGCGCGCCGCGCCCGCCGGCGCCGCGGCGACTTGGTCCGCCAGTGCGGCCGCCTCGTCCGGCGTCAGCTCATCGAAATACGTCTCGAGCAGTCCGTGCATCGCGCACTGCACCGCGTCGAAGGGCTCACCCGAGAAGCGCGATGCCTGGGACTCAAGGGGGGATGGCATAGTATCGCTCCTCAGCGCAGCTTCCGTTGGATACACGCCTTCAACGCGGCTCGCGCGCGGCGCAGGTCACTGCGTACAGCCTCGTCCGTGCGGCAAAGTGAAGCCGCCACTTCGGCGCTCGATTCTTCCAGAAAGTAGAAGCGGTAGACGGCCGCCAGCCGCTCCGGCGGTAGCCGGCTCAGACAGTCGCGCAAGAACCCGACGAGCTCCCGATGCTCGACCGCCGCCGCCGGACCCAGCTCGTGGACCGCCGCCAGCGTCGCATCGACGTGCTGCGGATCGAGCACCATGACGGCCGAGTGGCGCCGCTGCCTGCGGCAGTAATCGGCTAGAACCCGCCGCGCCACGCCGAAAAGCCACGGCTGAAAGGGTCGGGTCCGGTCGTAATCGGCCCGCGCATGCCAGATGGCATGACAGATCTCCTGAAACGCATCTTCGTGTAGCGCCCGATCGAAGACGCAACTGCGAATAATCCGCATCAGGAGCGACCGCTGGCTCTCCAAGGCCGGGGCGAAGAACGAATCGCGGTCAGTTGCAGGCGGCGTGCACATCGCTGTGCCAGACTAGTTGGTCGCCGCGACGATCTTGGGTCAATGAAATCGTGGATTTCCCGGTTTCCGGCAGCGTCACCGGCCGACAGACCCCGGGGGCCGGGCGGACTGGCCCCCTCGATCGCCCGTCAAAACGTCGTCCCAAACGAGAAGCTGAAGACCTGCTCGTCGTCGTCGCCGTTCGAGCTGATCGGGAAGGCAAAGTCGAACGCCAGCGGAATCGGCCCGAACGGCTTGAAGTAAATCCGCGCCCCCAGGCCGGCCGCGGCGCGCCAGTCGTGGACGCCGAACTCTTCCTCGATCGTCCCCATGTCCAGAAACGCCACGCCGCGCACCGTCTCGCCGATCAGCGGGAAGCTGTACTCGGCGTTGGCGAGCAGCTCGAAGTCGCCGCCGACGCGGTCGCGCGCCCGCATCAGCCAGCCCGAGCGGGGGCTGACGCCGCGGAACTCGAACCCGCGGATCGACCCGATGCCGCCGCCGAAGAAGCGCTCGAACGGCGGCGCGTCGCCGACGATCTGGCCGATCGTGCCGCCCAGCGAGAGGATGTGCTTGCGGTTGACCGAGTCGGTCAGCAGGGTGAAGTGCTGCGCCCCGTCGCCGATGATCTTGCCGAACGAGTAATCGCCGAACGCCTGCTCGTAGGAAACGCTCAGCCGGTTGCCGCGCGTCGGCATGAACAGGCTGTCGGTGGTGTCGCGGACGAGCGTGCCCTTGACCGTGCTGAGGAAGTTGTCGCCGCGCGTCTGGCGGACCTCGTCCGGCGACCAGCGATCCAGCCCGCCGATATTGACATTCTCGAATCGGAAGGCCGCCTCCGCCGCCCAGTTCTTCAGCAGCCCCTCGCGGAACCGCCGATCGAAGCTCACGTTGAAGCCGACGCGCCGCTCGTCCCACTCCTTCCGATCGCGCTGGAACAGGTAGAGGCTCGTGCCGAAGCCGACGTCGAGGTCGAGCAGGTAGGGCTCGCGGAAGTCGATCCGGCCGCGCGTCAGCTCGGTGCCGGGCTCGAATTGCAGCCGGAAGACCTGCCCCGCCCCGTGGAACGCCCGCCCCTTGAAGAACTCGGTCGCGTTCCGCGGCCAGTCGAACAGGTCGAAGTTGCGGTTTTCGATCGTCACCGTGCCCAGCAGGCCGTTGTTGGTCGTCACGCCGACGCCGAACAGAATCTTGGTCGTCTCGGCCTCTTCGACGCGCACCAGTGCGTCGCGCACGCCGGGCTGCTCGCCGACCGGCTCGATCCGCGCCGTGTTGAACAGCCGCGTCTCGACTAGCCGCCGCTCGGCCACGCGCGTCGCGGGCAGGTCGTACAGCTCTTCGGGGAAGAAGCGCAGCTCGCGTCGCACGACCTTGTCCTGCGTCGCGGCGTTCCCGCGGATCACGATCCGCCCGAAGCGGAACTGCCCGCGCTCATTGATCGTGAGCGTCAGGTCGACGAACCCCTCTTCCTTCGCATAGGTCCAGTTCGTCGCCACGTCGGCGTAGATGTAGCCCTGGGCGCCATACTTGTCGTTGATCGCCCGCACGTCCTGCCGCAGGCTCTCGGCCAGAAACAGCCCTTCCGAGCGCAGGCGCATTCCGCCGGCCAGGTCTTCGGCCGAAAAGACCGTGTTGCCCTGGAAGGTGATCGACTTCACCGAATAGCGCGTGCCCTCTTCGATGGTGAAGGTGAGCGTCAGGTCAGTCTCGTTGCTGAACTCGGGCTTGTGGCCGACCCGCGCGTCGAGATAGCCCTGGTCGCGGTAGAAGTTGCGGACGGCCGCGGCGTCGCGCTCGGCCCGCTCGTCGTCATATTCGCCGGTGCGGAAAATCCAGATGTAGGTGTGCGTCTCGATCTGCTGCTTCAGCCGCGCCGCCGAGAAGCCGTGATTGCCTTCGAAGCGGATCTGCCGCACGCGCACCCGCGGCCCCTCGCGGATCTGAAGCTCCACGACCCGTTCCGACTCGAGCCGCGCCCGGCTGATCTCGACCGCCGCGTAGTAGTAGCCCGCTTCCTTGTACTTCCGCTCGATGTTCACCTGGGCTTGTTTGATCGCGTAATCGCTGATCGGCTGACCCGCCGCCAGCCCCGATTCGCCGAGCAGGTCTTTCGTCTTGAACTTGCGGTTGCCCACCAGCTCGACCGACGCAATCACCGGTCGCTCGACCAGCCGGAAGACGATCGCCACCTGACCGCCGCGCATCTGCGGCTCGGCCCGCGCGTCGTCGAACCGGCCGGTCTTGATGAGCCGCGTCACGTCGGCCTCGATGGCGCGTTCGTCGTAGGTGTCGCCCGGCCTGGCCTGAACCACCGACCGCGCAAACGCATCGGTCACCCCTTGCAGCCCGGCAAATTCAATCGCGGAGATGGGTGTGCCCGGCGGAACCGGGCCTTCGCTCTGCCCGGCCTGCATTCCGAGCGCGGCCCACAACGCGCTGGCAATCAGCGCGCCCAACAGCCCGGCGCGCAGCGCAGCGCGCATACGGCGAGAACTTTCAACGTGCGGCATCATGCCTCATTCCACGCAGAGGGTCACTGCGTGTCCGCGCCACGGTGCGAGCGGAGTATAGAGAGTCACGCGCGCGTGTAAACAGATGAAGCGCGCCGATCGCGCGCCGCACGCGCCAACAATTCACAGGCGCGCGGCGCCGCGCCTCCCGCGCGGCGTCGCATTTGACGCCCGGCCGCACGGCACTATCATGTTCCGTCCCCCAATCGGCCCGGGTGGCGGAATTGGCAGACGCGCTAGGTTGAGGGCCTAGTTGCCGCAAGGCAGTGCAGGTTCGACCCCTGTCCCGGGCAGTTTCAACCCCCTGGTCGTGACGGCGACCGCCCCGCTTGCCGCGGCGCTACCGTCGCGTCTCCGCCGCGCTACCGTCGCAAATCGCGCGCCAGCGACTCCGGCCGCGCCCGCCACACCTCGAATCGCTCGACCTGCGCCACGCGCTCGAACGCCGCCGCACCCGGCGCCGCGCCGCTCGAATCCAGCCGCGAAACGACCAGCGCCGGCCCGCGCGGCAGCCGCGCCGCAGCGCCGCCGGTCGATTCTTCTGCCGCACGCGCCGCCGCGGACAGCGTGGCCGGCCAGTCGTGCAGCCCTGACGTTGCGACATCCACCGTGGCGCAGGGCACGCCCGCCAGGTAGGCCGCCAGCATGGCCGTCACCTTCGCGTCGTCGCCTTGCTCGGTCACAACCGCGACCGGGCGCGCCCGTCCGCCGACTCGCAAAAGCTGGCACCCGATCCGCTCGGCCGATGCGACGCGCGTCGCGGTCCGCGCCGCCCGCCGGCTCGCGCCGTCACGGTCGATCCGCCATTCGATCGCCCAGGCGCAGGCACAGGCCGCGCCCGCGCCAGCCACCAGCAGCCGCATCGCCCGCCGCCGACTGCCGGCCACTTGCGGTTTGTTTGGCGGTCGCCTCCGCGCCGCGACACCCCACGCCGCCGCGCCAAATTCGATCACCGCCCCCAGCGCGATCGGCGTCAGCGGCGCAACCAGCCGCCCGCCTTCGTCCCACGGCCACAGCGCCACCGCCGCCAGGCACACCAGCGCGAACGCGTCCGTCGCGCGGCGCCGCAGCACCAGCCGTCGCGCCACGCACGCCGCCACGCCCGCACCAATTGCAATCGCCAGCACGCGGCCCCGGTTCGACTGCCACACGCGCCACAGCGTCCGCGTCGGCAGCGCCACCGTCGCCATCTCCGCGAGTCGCTGCGGAGCCATCCGTGCCGCCCGCGCCGCCAGCAGCGCCGGCAGCGGCCGCTCCGCCTCGTGCCCCGACCACGCATGCAGCACTGCCGCGCCGTAGCCGCCGTCCGCGGAGCGGTCGCGGAGCGGCCATGCGATCGCGCCCGGCCATCATCAAATAGACGGTTGCCGGCAGCACGCCGCGCCGTCCGCGCCGCACGATCAGCCCCACGCAGCCGATCGGAATCAGCAATCCGCCGATCGTTCGCACCGCGGTCGCCGCGCCAGCCAGCGCGCCTGCCACCGCCGCACGCCGCAGCGCGCCGCCGCCGCGCCCGCCCGGCCGCAGCTCTTCGATCGCCGCGTCCGTCACTTCGCCTGGCTCAACTGCCCACAGCGCTGCCAGCAGCAGCACCGTGAAGATTGGCTCCGACAGCGCCCAGTCGGCCGGCTGCCACGCGGAGACGTTCGCCAGGAGCGCCGCCGCCGTCAGCGTCGCCAACGGCGCCGACAGCCACCGCCGATGCAGCGCCAAACACAGCCCCACCGCGAGCGCACCGGCCGCGACCTGCACCCAGGCCAGCTCGATCAGCGGCAGCGGATTGCGCCCCACCAGCGGCGACAGCAGCAACGGAAAGCCGCGCGGTCGACCGCCACCCTGTAGCGGCGCCGCGCCCGCGTCGGCGAACGCGCGGGCCTGCGCCAGGTATGAAACCGAATCCCCCGAGATCAGCGCGCTGCCGCTTGCGCGCCACCGCCCGACGCACAGGCCCAGCGCGATCGCGGCGCAGACCAGCACGCCCGTGCGCACTGCGGGTCGCGGGCGGCGCTGCAAATGGTCCACACGAATCTATCGACTTGCCGGGCAGCGCGCAATCAGTCGTGCAGCGTTTCGCCGGAGCGCATCGCCGCCTGCGGGGCCGTTTGGGTGACCGGCGGCGGGGCACAGGGAGAGCCCGTCAGCAGCGCCGTGACGAACGGCTGGATGTCGGCCCCGTCGATCATGTTGTTGCCATCCGTGTCGCCGGGGCAGCCCGCGCCGCTGACCGACGGGGCGGCCGGATCGCTGCGGGTCGAACCGCAGGCGTCCCACACCACGCAGTCATACGCCGCCAGGTCCGACGCACTGAGCGCGCTAATGTTCAACGTCGGCGTGCCCGCGCCCGAAATCACCCCGCCGTCCGCCAGCGGCACGCCGTTCCGTCGCCACAGGAAGTTCAGCGGGCCGATGCCGGACGCATTCACCGAAAAGCTCGCCGGGCCGCCGATCATGGCGGGTGCGGGGAGCGGCTGCTGCACCACCACCGGCGCCGCCGGCGGCAGATAGTTCCAGGTGTCGCCGCGATAGCCGACCGCGTCTTCGCCGCCGAACACGAAATAGCGCGCCGCGGCGCTTTCGTACGCCATGCCGAAGGCCCGCCGCGCCCCGGGCGTCGGCGCGATGAGCTGCTTCCAGCCCGCGCCCGACCAGAGCCACATGTCGGAGAGGAAGACCGTGTTGTAGCCGCCGTACATCAGCGTCTGGCCGTGAATCGGATCGTTCGCCATGCCCTGGGCGTAGCGCGCCGGCGGGCCGTTGCCGCAGGCCAGCGACCAGGTGGCGCCGTTCCACTCCCAGGTCTCGCCGCTGAAGAGGCCCGCGCCGAGAATGCCGCCGAACAGCACCACCTTGCCGCGCTGCGGATCGCCGACTAGAGCGTGGTTGTAGCGCGCCGACGGGCCGCTGCCGATGTTCTGCGTCCAGGTTGTCCCATTCCAGGTCCAGGTCTCGTTGCTGGGCAGCCCGGTAAACCCGCCCGACAGCAGCACCTTCTGCTGAATCGGGTCAAACGCCAGCGCCGACCCCATTCGCGGCGTCGGTCCGCTGTTTGATTTCTGCGTCCAGCTGGTGCCGTCCCACTCCCAGGTGTCGCGGCGGAACGAAACGTCCAGACCCCCGAACAGCACCGTTCGCTGACGCACCGGGTCGTAGGCCATCGCGTGATAGAACCGCGCGCTCGGTCCGCCGTTGCCGCGGAACTGCCACGCCGTGCCGTCCCACTCCCAGGTGTCGTTCTGCCGGATGCCGCCGACCAGTCCGCCGAACAGCACCATCCGGTTGCGCACCGAATCGTAGGACATGGCGAAACTGCTGCGCGCCGCCGGCGCCGCGCCGAGTGGCGACGCCCACGCGCCGATGCACTGGCCATGCGCCGCGGGAGCCAGAGTGAGAATTCCGATAAGCCACGTGACCAATTGCTGGGACCATACAACGGGTCGGTGTTTCACCCTGCGCCCTCCCTCAATGTCGATCTAGGACCGCGAAATTGAGCTGGCGCACAACCCCGTTCGGGCGGGTTGAGCGGACCTGAATAGCCTAGAATACTGATTTTCTCGCCCGGCCCCTAGAGAAAACCGCGCCAAGCGCGGTCAATCCGTCCCTCTCGTCATGGCCCGGCCGTTCGGTCCCGGCCCGTCGCCGTGCGCCGATCCGTGTGCTGCCACACGCTGGCCAATTATCGGAGCGCCCGCGAGTTAGCGTCGGGCCGCGCCACGCACCGACAGACCTGCCACGACGGGTTCGGTGGCGGAGAATTCACACCCTCCGACGCCGCCGCGGAGCTGCACCGGCGCCGATACCGGTGACGGGCTTGACTTGGACATGCCAAATCGGGTATCTTGGGCTGTCACGAGGAGGGAGACGGTCTGACCGCCATGGTCTGCATCGTCTTCAGTGCAGCGACAACAAGGAGCCGATCGCCAGCGAGCGCTGGCGGCAGGATTGGGAGAGAGGAAAATATGTTCCGGTCGATTTCATGTCTGCTGGTTCTCGCCGTGGCGGCCGTTGCCAGCGCCGCACCGTGCGATACGTTGATCAAGCAGGAGATTCCGTTCGGGCCGGGCACGCCGAACTATGTTTCGACGCTCACGTTCCTGAAGTACCCGGGGCCGGCGTCCGACATCTGCTCGATCAAGGTCAAGACGAACTTGAACGTCAGCGGCGGCATCCTCATTGTCGACAACGACGGCGCCAACCCGGCGTCGTTCGATGCCCACCTGGGCGGCACGCTGAGCATCAGCTCGGTCGATGTCCCGCTGCTGAACGCCGCGTTTCAGCCGGTCACCTCGCCGGTCACCGTGCAGACGGCGCAGCACTTCAACCTCGCCGGCGATGATGGCGACGGCACGCTGCTCCAGGGCTTCCCGCCCGATCCCAGCGCTCCCGATGGCGGGACGATGTTCGGCGTTGCCGGCAGCAACATGGACATGGGGTTCATCAACTCGGTGCTGTTCGGCTCCTATGCCGGCGGCGGCACCTTTGACATCCTGGCTGATGTGACCCAGTTTTCTGACACCGGCGGCTACGGCGGTGCCGAGACCTCCTTCAGCTCGATCCTCGCGGGCGGCTCGGTTCGCATTGAGATGATCGTCCCCGAGCCGGCCAGCCTGAGCCTGCTGGGTCTGGGCGCGATTGCCTTCCTGCGACGCCGCTCGGCCTGACGGTCGGTTTGAAACTCTGAACTCTCCAGGGCCCGCCACTGTGGCGGGCCCTTTTGTTTGCGCATCGCGCACGAGAGTGGGACCTGGCGGACGCCAGCATCGAGCGCGCCGGCGACATGCCGTCACAGCCCGCACTTGCACGTCCGCGCCTCTCGCCCGTACCGTCTGCACCACACATGCCGGCCGAATCGCTTTGGCTTATCGACGGACACGCGCAGGTCTTCCGCTGTTATTACGCGCCGTTCCGCCCGCTGACGGCTCCGGGCGGCGAGCCGACCAAGGCCACGTTCCTGTTCTTCCAGATGCTGCTGAATATCCTCAAGCAGCATCGGCCGGACCGCGTGGCGGCGGTGTTCGACGTGGCCGATGAAACGGTCTTTCGCGTCGCCGTCGATCCGGAATACAAGGCCCATCGCCAGCCGTCGCCGGAAGACCTCGGCCCGCAGCTCGACCGCATCCTCGACACGCTGGGCCTCGCCGGCGTGCCGGTCTGTCGCATGCCGGGCTTCGAGGCCGACGACCTGATCGCCACGCTGTGCGAGCGCCACGCCGGCCCGAACTGCACCGTGACCATCGTCAGCCGCGACAAGGACCTGGACCAGCTCCTAAGCGAGCATGTTCGACTGTACGACCCGGCCCGCGACCAGTTTGTGGACGCGGAAAGCATGACGCGCGAAAAGGGCTACAGCCCGACGCTGGCGGTCGAGGCGCAGATGCTGATGGGCGACAGCACCGACAACGTCCGCGGTGCGTCAGGCATCGGCCCGAAGAAGGCCGCCGAGCTGCTGGCGCGGTTCGGCAGCGTGGCGGAGATCATCGCCCACGCCGGCGAGCTCACGCCGAAGCTGGCCGAATCGGTGCGGGCGTTCGCGCCGCGGGCCGAGCAGGTGCGGCAACTGGTGACGTTGCGGCGCGACGTGCCGTTTGATTTCGACTGGGAAACGGCGAAGGTCGAGCGATTTCAGTTCGCGGCGGCGCGGCCAATCTTCGAGCGGCTGGCACTGCGCCGGCTGATTGAGCAGATCTCGCCCGACGCCGGCGGCGCCAGCGCGGCGAAGACAACCGCGAGCGAGTCGTCGATTGATGGCGAATCTGCCGGCATTCGCGCGACGGCGACGCCCGCCACCGGCTCGCTGTTTGACGCGCCGGCCGCAACGGTCGCGGTTGGCCATCCGCGGACGCGCGCCACGCTGGTCGACACGCCGGCGGCGCTGGCCGAGCTGGCGCGGACGCTGGCCGCGGCGGGGCGTTTTGCGATCGATACCGAGACGACCGGCCTGTCGCCGATCGACTGCGACCTGGTAGGCATCAGCATGGCGACCGCGGCCGGCAGCGGCTGGTACGTGCCGGTCCGCGGGCTGGGGCAGACGCTGGATGTGGGACGGGTGCGCGAGACGCTGGGGCCGATCCTGGCGGATGCGCGCATCCGCAAGTGCGGTCAGAACTGCAAGTATGACCTGAACGTGCTGCGGGTTGCCGGGCTGCCGGTGGCGGGGGTGGATTTCGACTCGATGGTGGCGAGCTTCGTGCTCGACTCATCGCGGCGGTCGCACGGCATCGACGCGCTGGCGCTGGACCTGCTGGGCTACACCAAGATTCCGACCAGCGACCTGATCGGGCGCGGCAAGGACCAGATCACGATGGATCGGCTGCCGATCGGCCCGGTGTGCGAGTATGCGTGCGAAGATGCCGACATCGCGTTGCGGCTGTGCGAGCGATTCGAGCGCGAGCTGCGCGGCGCGCCGGTCGAGCGACTCTTCCGCGAGCTGGAGATGCCGCTGGTCGAGGTGCTGGCCGAGATGGAATTCAACGGCATCGCGCTCGACACGGGGTTGCTGTCGAGCTTGAGCGAGGAGATGAGCCGCGAGGCGACGGCGCTGGTGACGGAGATTCACGCGGCGGCCGGCTATCCGTTCAACGTCGATTCGACCAAGCAGCTCGCCGACGTACTGTTCGACACGCTCAAGCTGCCGGTGCAGAAGCGGACCAAGACCGGCCGCTCGACCGACGCCGAGGTGCTCGAGACGCTGGTGGAACTGACGCAGCACCCGGTGCCGCGGGCAGTGCTGGCGTATCGCGAGCTGGCGAAGCTGAAGGGGACGTACGTCGACGCGCTGCCGACGATGGTGTCGCGGCGGACGGGGCGCGTGCATCCGAGCTTTCACCAGGCGGTGGCGGTGACGGGGCGGCTGTCGTGCAGCGACCCGAACCTGCAGAACATTCCGATCCGCACGCCGTCCGGCGCGCGGATTCGCCGGGCGTTCGTCGCGGGCGCAGCCGATCGGGTGCTGCTCAAGGCGGACTACTCGCAGATCGAGCTGCGGGTGCTGGCACACTTCTGCGGCGACGAGTCGCTGCGGGCGGCGTTTGCGGCCGACCAGGACATCCACGCGTTCGTGGCGTCGCAGGTGTTCGGCGTCGAGCCGGGCGCGGTCTCGAAAGAGCAGCGGGCGCGGGCCAAGACGGTCAACTTCGGCATCATCTACGGGCAGTCGGCCTTCGGGCTGGCGCGGCAGACGGGCATGTCGCGCGGCGAGGCGCAGCAGTTCATCGACCGCTACTTCGCGCGCTATCCGCGCATCCGCGGTTTTCTCGACGACACGGTCGCCACGGCGCGGCGCAGCGGGCAGGTCGAGACGCTGCTCGGCCGGCGACGGCGGATCGACGACATCAACTCGCGCAACCCGACGGCCCGCGCCGCGGCCGAGCGGTTCGCGGTCAACACGGTCGTGCAGGGAACGGCCGCCGACCTCATCAAGAAGGCCATGCTGGCGATCCACGCGCGGCTGATGCGGTCGCGCGGTGAAACGCGGCTGCTGCTGCAGATTCACGACGAGCTGGTGTTCGAGCTGCCGCGCGCGGCGCTGGCGGACGAGGCGCGCCACGTCGCGGCGGAAATGAGCGGGGCGCTGCCGCTGTCAGTGCCGGTGCGAGTGGACCTGGCGGCCGGGGCCAACTGGCTGGACGCGGAGCGTCTATAATGACGGCGTGGATGTGCTGACGATTGGCGTCGACCTGGTCGAGAACGCGCGCGTCGGCGCGGTGCTCGAACGGCACGGCGAGCGGTTCTACGAGCGCGTCCTCACGCCGGCCGAGCAGGCCGCGGCCCAGCGACTGCGCGACCCGCTGCCGCACATCGCCGGGCGCTTCGCCGCGAAAGAAGCGGTGATGAAGGTGCTGCGGACCGGCTGGCGCGGCGGCGTGGCCTGGACCGACATCGAGGTGGTCAACGACGCGGCCGGTGAACCGCACGTGACGCTGTCCGGCGAGTGTTCGAACATTGCGCGGCGGCTGGGGATCGGCCGGGTGCTCATTTCGATTTCGCACACCGAGCGCTATGCGACCGCGACGGCGCTGGGGGTTCGCTGAGGATTGCGCGGCGCGACCTGCGCGGCGCGGCGCGGGTGGAAAGAAAACAAAAAAAAGAGCGAGGCGCCACGGTTGCCCATGGCGCCTCGCTTGGAACTACACGGGTTGGTTGCAATCCGACGACGCGCGAGCGTCAGGCCCGCTTGCGCCGGCGGATGAGCGGCAGCAGGCCGCCCGACAGCAACACCAGCGTCGCCGGCTCGGGCACGCCGACGAAGGCGATGCCCAGCCCCAGCTCGGCCACCTTGCCGCCCGGGATGGCGACCAGCGATGGCGGGGAGACCGCGAACTCGGCCGGCGTCAGCGGCGACGGGGCCTCGAGGTTCTCGTACTTCCAGCTCACGACGCTGCCGGGCACCGACGAGAACTGGTACGGATCGGCGATGCCGTCGAGGTAATACTTGCCCGGCACCTGCACATCGACCCGTCGCTGCCCGAAGAGGTCGAACGGATTGGTGTTCGGGAGCATGTAGAAGCCGCCGCCGAAGGCCTCCATGTAGGAGACGGCGAACGAGTCGTTTCCAACCACGAGCGGCGTGGCGTTGGTGGTGTTGATGAAGCCGATGTTGCCGATCTCGACCTTGATGTTCTGCGTCGGGTCGGAGGCGAAGAGCGAGTCGGTCGCGCTGAAGGGCGGAATCGGCCCGATCAGGCTCGAGACGACGTCGACATAGACGTGCATGATGCGGAAGGCCTCGCTGGGGCCGCCGTCGCTGACGACCTTGACGATGATCGGCGTGCCGCCGGGCGTGGTGCCGACCTGCACGAAGTCTTCCGGATCGCCGTCATTGACCTTGAAGTCGGTCGGAAACGGCGTGTTCGGGCTGTCGAAGATCACGTTGTTGCCCTGCGTGACCTTGATGGAAAACGTGTTGCCCGGACCGGCGCCGAAGGGCTCGCCGACGTTGGCGCTGGCGACACCCGCCGCGGCCAGCACGCAGATCGCAGTGATGACGGTTCGGTTCATTTCCAGTCTCCCCAGAAACATACATGTCCCCCCGTTTGATTCCCAACTCACCGGCTCTTGCGCCACGGCCATCCTGCCGGTGTGTGCCGCGGCGGCGCGCCCTGAACGGAGCGCACCCGGACACCGTGAAACGCCAGCCGCCCCGCTTGTGAAGCAAGTTCGGGACCAGCGGCGCAGCGAAGTCCGGCGAAAAACTATATGCCCGCGCAACCCGCGATTTCCAGCCAAGTTGCGGCGGCAGCGTCAGATAACGGACTGCTCCGGCGGCGGTCCGGTCGTGCCGGCGCGTTGTCGATTTGCAACGGCGCGCTGGCGTGTCGTCGCACACCGGGCTGCAAGTTGCGGCGGGCTTGCGGATTGCGCGCGGCGGGAGGCGTGGCTTCCGCGCGGCAGCGTGTGGAGCGCCCGCGCGGCGCGGGTCCGATCAGCGATGGGCGCCGCGCTCGGCCTCGAGCGCACGCCAGATGGCGTTGGTGAGATCGGTCAGGCCGCGGCCGGTCACGGCCGATATCGCGACGCAGCTCTGCCCGACGGCGGCCTCGAAGGCGCGGCGTTCGTCGTCGCCGGCGCCCAGGTCGAGCTTGTTGAGGACGATGAGCTCGGGCTTGGCGGCCAGCGCCGGATTGAACTGGGCGAGCTCCGCTCGGACGGTCCGATATGCGGCCAGGGCCGTGGGCTGGCCTTCGAGCGGGAAGAGGTCCACCAGGTGGACGATCATCCGCGTGCGTTCGATGTGGCGCAGGAACTGGTCGCCGAGGCCGGCCCCGGCGTGCGCCCCTTCGATGAGTCCGGGGATGTCGGCGAGGATGAAACGGCGGAAGCCGGGCAGGTCGACGGTGCCAAGCTGCGGGATGAGCGTGGTGAACGGGTAGTCGGCGATCTTGGGCCGGGCGCGCGAGAGTCGCGACAGCAGCGTGCTCTTGCCGGCGTTGGGCAGGCCGACGATGCCGACGTCGGCAATGAGCTTCAGCACCAGGCGGATGCGGCGTTCCTCGCCGGGCGCGCCGGGTTCGAACTCGCGCGGGGTCTGATGGGTGGCGGTGGCGAAGCGGGCGTTGCCGTGGCCGCCCCGGCCGCCGTGGCCGACGGTGACGCGCTGGCCGGTGTTCGTGAGGTCCTTGAGCAGCAGACCGGTGACGGCGTCGTGGACGAGCGTGCCCGGGGGGACGCGGATGTGCAGATCGTGGGCAGACTTGCCGGCCTTGTTAGCGCCCGAGCCGGGCCGGCCGGAGTCGGCGTGCCAGTGATGGCGGTGGGCGAGTTCGGCGAGGGTGTCGACGTCGTCGGCGGCCTCGATGATGACGCTGCCGCCGTCGCCGCCATCGCCGCCGTCGGGACCGCCCTTGGGAACGGCGAGCTCACGACGGAATGAGACGGCGCCATCGCCGCCGCGTCCGCCGCGGACGAAAATCTCGGCCTCGTCGACGAAAATCATTCGGCAGGGGTGCGCCGGGGCGGCGCGCGGTTACTGAGCGGCCGCCGGCACGGGCTTGATGGAGATCTTGCGGCCGTGATATTCGACCACGCCGTCGGACATGGCGAAGAGGGTGTCATCGCGGCTGCGGCGGACGTTCTGCCCGGGCTGGAACGGAGTTCCGCACTGGCGGACGAGGATGGTGCCGATGGTGACGAATTCGCCGCCGTAGCGCTTGACGCCGCGGAACTGCGGGCCGCTGTCGCGCCCGTTGCGGGTTGACCCGCCACCCTTCTTATGAGCCATAACGCACCCTTGCTGTTCGACGACGATGTGGTGCGCGGCGGTCGGCCGCGATCACATCCTATCGCATCACCCAGTCGAGACGTCCCAAGGCCGGAACCGCGTACCGGCGCGTGTTGACATCGCCGGGAAGAGTATAAGGCAGGGCGAGGGTTTTTTGAACCACGAAAACCTGGGCCTGGGCGGGGGTTTCCGCGGCCCCATCGGAGCCGGCCGGGGGGGCCGATCGGGCCCGGAAGAGCGGGTTGGGGAGGATCTGGCGTTCGCCGGAGAGGCCGCCGACGTAGAGGGTGAAGCGGTTCACGCGGGGGTCGAGCTCTTCGAAGATGGCGACGCTTTCGCGGGCGTTGTCGAGCCCTTGGCGGATGCGCCCGATGACCTCGATGGGCGAGAGCAGCAGCGGGTGAGTTCGCGACAGCCGCTGCTTGATGGCGCGGAAGATGGCCGGGTCGCCGCCGATGATGGCGGGCTGGACGATCATTCGCGCGGCGACGTCGGGGCGGCGGACGGCGGCGTCGGGCGGCAGCTCGCTGTCAATCTCGCCGACGCGCTCAATGAGCGGCAGGAAGTCGACATCGTCGCCGCTATTGTTGACGACCCGATAGGGCAGGTACCAGAAGTTGCGCGTGCCGCCGCGGGTGGCGACGGAGATCTGCTGCAGGTCGAACGGCTGAAAGGTGAGCTCCCAACGGACGGGGGTGATCGACGGTCGCGGCTGGGCGCGGCCAACCGCGCACGGCAGCAGCAGCGAGGCGGCGACCAGCAGCAACGCATGGCGGCAAAGTTGGCGATTCATGCGACTCCTCGGATACACGGTGCGGCCCCTGCGGCGATTCTGGGCGGCGCGGCGCCCGGCTGGTTCAGGCGCGAGACATCGTAGCGGATCGCCGGCGCGGCACCAACGGCGCCGGGCTCAGGTTTCGCCGGGGCGGTAGGCCTCGTAGATCGCGACCACTTCTTCGCGCATGTTCACGAAAGCGGCGACGACCTGCGGGTCGAACTGCCGCGCGGCGGACGACTCGATCAGGTCGAAGGCCTCGGCCAGGTCGAACGAGCGCTTGTAGACGCGGACGTTGGTGAGCGCGTCGAAGACGTCTGCGACGGCGGCGATGCGCCCCTCGAGGTGAATGTCCTCGCCGGCCAGGCCGGCAGGGTAGCCCGAGCCGTTCCAGTGTTCGTGGTGAGTCAGCGCGATCCGCTCGGCCATCATCAAAATCTCGTTGCGCGAGCCGGCCAGCAGGCGTGCGCCGAGCACGGTGTGCTGCTGCATGGTGCGGCGTTCGTCGTCGGTGAGCGGCCCGGGCTTCTTGAGGATGGCGTCGGGAATGGCGAGCTTGCCGACGTCGTGCATGGGGCTGGCGAAGAGCATGGCGCGACACCACTCGGGGTCGTGGCCGAGGCCGCGGGAGATCAGCTCGCAGTAGCAGCTCATGCGGCGAATGTGCTGGCCGGTGTCGCCGTCGCGGAATTCGGCCGCGCTGGCCAGCCGCAGGATGGTGTCGAGGTGCGAGACGTGGAGCTGGTGATCGAGCTGGGCGTTGCGGACGCTGACGGCCGCGACCGCCGCGAGCGACTGGACGATCCGCTCGTCGCGCGCGGTGAAAGGGGTGATCTGTCCGGAGGCGTCACGCCGGTTGAGAAGCTGGAGCACGCCCGAGACGGCGCCGCGATCTATGAGCGGCGCGGCCAGCAGCGAGGCGGCCGATCCGCCGGCGGCCGCGGGGGCGATGCGATTGGCCAGCTCGGCCGGAAGCTGGGCGACGTCGACGACGTTCAGCAGCCGCCCGGTACGCCAGACCCAGCTGGCCAGTTCGTCGGGCGGGTCGTCGACCGCGACGGCCATGGGCAGGCGATCGACCGACCAGCCGAAGGGCTGGCCGCGGAGGGTGACGGCCTCGTCCTGCCGGCAGGCCAGCCGCAGGCGGCCGCGATCGACCAGGAACAGGGCCGCGGCATCGACCGAGAGCATGTCGCGGGCGTCGTTGAGCAGGCGTTCGAGGTTGTTTTCGATGGAGCGGGTCGAGCCGAGGTCGGCACAGACGCGGAGCAAGGCGTCGAGGCTGGCGCCGCTGGGGTCGACGGCGAGGTCGGGCGCAGCGGCGGACAGGCTGATGCGGGGCAGCGAGGAAATGGGCTCACCTCGCCATTCAGCTTACCGCCGCCGGCGACGGCGAACAACGCGGTGCAGCAGAAGTACGCCGGCGATCGGGGCGGCGCTGGCTAGCGCCGCGGGGCCGCACGCGACGACCGGCAGCGTTCCGCCGCCGCTGGTGTCTGGATTCTCGGAGCCGGTAGTCGGTCGCGATGAGCCGGACGTGCCCGGGACATAGACCGCGGTGACGTTGAGCGTCGCGGCGGGCATGGCGATCGGGACGGTGCGCTCGCTGAACTGGCTGACCTGGCCGCCTGCCGGGCCGATTTCCCAGCGCAGGAACTGGAACCCGGCGGAAGGATTGGCGGTGAAGGAAATCTGTTCGCCGGGGATATAGAGCGATTTCACGGGCGTGCGCGCGACCGAGCCGGCGCCGGCCGGCTGATTGACGATCGAGAGAGTATAGCCTTGCAGCACCTGCACGGTGTCAGAGCGCACGGTGCCGAAGCGATCGGTGACGGTGAGGTTGTAGACCGTGTCGGTCGTGGGCCGGGCGATCGGCTGGGGCAGGTTCTGGCCGTTCGAGCCGGGCGGCTGAGTCGGATCGGGAATCGGATTCCAGAGGTACGTGTAGGGCTTGCCGCCGCCGGATGCCGACCCCTCGAGCAGCACGGTGGCGCCGAGCAGGAACGACTTGGTGGGCCCGGCGTCGACCAGCAGCGGATCGGAAATGCGGACGACGATCGAGCCGGTGGCGCGGAGGGGCTGGGGGCCGGTCGAGTCGGTCACCTCGACGGTGTAGGTGACGCATTCGAGGTCGGGGTCGCAGCCGCTCCTGATGCCGCCGGGCGGCGTGGCGATGGGGCGGAAGATGTTGGGGTTGTCGAGGTGTTCGCCCGGGGTCCAGCGGAAGTTGTAAGGCGGCTTGCCGCCGGCCGGAGTGGCGGCGAGGGTCACCGATTCGCCGCGTTCGATGATGCTGTCGCTGGCGGTGACCAGGACGCTGAGCGGATCGGAGATGCGGAAGAAGTTGACGCTGGCGTCCTGCAGGCGGCCGCCGCTGCCGGGCGGGCAGAGGAAGGCGGTCTGCACGACGATCTGGTAGTCGGCGAACTCGCCGGAAGTGAAATCGCTGTCGGAGACGTCGACCTGGTTGGCCGGGTCGTTGAGGTTGCCGGCCGGATCGATGATGAGCGGGTCGTCGACGTTCCAGGTGATGCCGCCGGTCGATGCCGGGAACAGGACGCTGTCGCCGTTTCGGAAGAAACCGATGACGTCGGAAGTTTGGGTATCGGGGTTGTATCGTGCGAGCAGGACGTTCAGCAGGACGTCGGGCTGATCGGTTCCGTCACCTTGCCAGGCGATCTGCTGGCTGAAGCCCTTGACCCAGTTTTCGCCGCCCTGCGGGCTGACGAGTTCGAGGGTTTGCGGGCAAACGGCGCCGCCGCTGCCGCCGCCGCCGGTTGAACCGAGCGGGACGCGCGCGATCGTGGTCTTCCAGGTGCCGCCCGTGCCGGGCAGTTCGTTGAGCAGCCAGATGGTGGAATTATCGAGCGGGTCGACGGACGCGCCGGCGTAATCGCCCCAGCGGAAGAACGGATAGGAGGAGTTGCTGCCCTCGACCTTGCGGACGGTGGGCATGAGCCCCAGCGGGTCGAGCGCGCCGCGCGCGGCGTAGTACATGGAGAGGAACTCGCCGCTGCGGGTGCAGCGCGAGAAGGTGACGACGGCATCGCCGCCGGCGTTGGTGGCAATGGCCGGGTTGATGCACGAGCCGTTCGACACCTGAAGGACGCCGGACTGGCGCAGGGCCGGGGCGTTGGTGTTGGAGATATCGAATTCGTACCAGCGGACCTCGGCATCGTTGCCGCTCGTGCCGCCGGCGACATGGGCGGCCCACAGGTGGGTGCCGAATCGAAAGGCCGAGACGACGCGTCCGTCGAGGGAGTCGACCGGCGTGCCATCGGGCTGGACGGCCAGCGAAGGCTGCGTATAGCGACGGTTGTTCGGCAGCGTGATGGTGAACTTGCGGATGGCGCGGGGCGCGTCCTTGCCGTTGAGGTTGTAGAGGAAGATCTTGTCTTCGTTGAACGCGAGGAATCGCGAGCTGACAAACCACTCGACGTCGGAGGCATCGTAGGAGACCGACGGCTGGATGGTGAAGGCATCCGGGGCGCCCTGGCCGGGCTCGGTGACGTTGGTGTTGTCGATGGAATCGAGATCCTGCGGCGGGTTGATGCCCGACAGGAGCTGCGCCTTGGGATAGACCCGAATGGCCGAGAAGGTGCTCTGGCCGGTGCCGCTGGAGAAGTAGTTGGCGGTCACGTAGAGCGAGCTGGAGTCGACGGCGAAGCCGGGATAGTCGGACCAGCTTCCGCCGCTGGTCGACTCGCTGTCGAACTTGCGCCAGACGGCGGTGGCATCGGCGGTCTGCGTGACGGCGATCAGGTAGTGCGACGCGGTGATCGCCGGCGGATTGCCCTCGCCGCCGATGATGACCAGGAAGAAACGATTGGTGGTGTTATCCCAGATCACCTTCGGATCGAAGATGATGTCGAGGTTGCCCTGCGGATCGACGGCCTGGAAGAACTGCGGCCACGACTGGCTGAAGAGCCGCTGGCCGGACTTGGAATAGACCACCACTTCGTCGTTCGTGACCGCCACGACGTGGTTGGAGCCGACCGCCATGTGCGGATCGGGCGGAAAGCTGAAGCTGCTCTGGATCGGGCCGTCGAAGCGCTGGAACGTTTCGCCGGCCAGGGGGCCGGGAGACTGAACGGCCGCAGCCGTGGAGACCGAGTCGAGCGCGGCGTCGCCGGCGCCCGAGTCGTCCGACGTTCCGCCGGACCGCGGAACGGGCTGCATGACCGACACGGTAACGCGGTCTCCGCGGCGGATGATCTGCGCGGGGCGCATCTTGCTCGTGACCGGTCGAGCGGCCGACTCGGCGAATGATTCCTGCACCGAGACGACGTGCTGACGGCGGACGAGGGTCTCGTCGGCCGGCGCGGCGGCCGTGCTCACCAGCGCCAGTGCGGCGCCCAGCAGCAGGCGACTCGCCAGGCGCGAGCCGGTCGAGCGGGTTGAGAATCCGATTGAGTGACAGCGTGTCAGGACGGCGCGCATGGCAGCCAGGCTCCGTTTGCTCGAGGATGCAGCGTTCGCGCGGGAGTACCCGGTCGCACTCGCCAAGCCAGGGTTCCATCCGGCCAGACGGCACAGACCCCAAAGCCAAGCTGCGGCGGGGGGAGGCATATCGACCCTATGGCCGACGACCCGCAGCTGACCTTGATGTTCAATCCTATCCCGAAACACCAGCCCCGTCAATGGGTTAGGCGGGTTTCCGGGTCGCCTCGTTCGTTGCGGCGCGCGTCCGCCACACCTGGATGTTATCGACCGATCGGCCTAGACCCTGCCACCGGCGGTGGTTGCGCGGAATGCAGAATCTTTTTCACGGGGGCGGCGACGCGGGCATCAGACAGGCCTGGCCCGAGAGCCGGAGCCCCAGGGTGTCGCGGCCGACGCTCCACGCCGGCGCCAGCCGGCCGGCTCGGCCAAACCTGCGCAGATTGAGCGCAAACGGCTGGCCAGCAGCCGGTCGGCCTCCCAAGGCCTGCCACGGGATGACCAGTTCGGCGGTCCACAGGCCGGCAGACGCGTGTGCGACGGCGGCCGTCCCCGGGTTTTCGACGGCGACCGGGGGCGGCTCGCCACCGAACAGCAGCCGGGCCGGCGTGTCGGGTCCGACGCGAATGCGGCAGGTGGCCGGGTCGCCGGTCCGCGGCCCGCGGGTGCAGAGCAGGAGTTCAACGCAATCGGACGTTGCGGCGGGCGGCGGATCGGCGCCCGCCGTGCGGCGCTCGAGCCGGTCGGTGCGCCGCGCCGGGCCAGAGAGCGGGCCGGTCGCGCGGCAGTGCAGGCCGACCCAGAGCGCGTCGTCGGTGTACTGGAAGAACGCGAGGGTGTCGTCGGCGACGAGCGGGTCGGCGGGGGGCGTGTCGCCGGCGGCGCCGAGGCGCGCGAACGCGGCATCGGCCGGCAGGCGGAACTCGCCGGCGGTGTTGCGCGGCAGCGCGGTCCAGTCGGACAGGTCGCCGTCGGCGGTGAGCGGACGAATTGCGCGCGGCACCTCGACGAGCGCGGCGAAGGCCGGCAGCGTGACGGACGGGGCGCGGCGCGGATGGGTCCCCGGGACGAGCTCGACGGCGGCAAGTCGCGGCGGACATGGGCGGCGGGGTCGAACTGGTCGCAAGGCGATCGTGAACGTCAGGGATCTGCGGGCGCTGCTCGCCGGGCGGCAGGCGGCGTTCGATGGCCGGCCCGCGCCGGGCGGCGTGATGCGGAGCCGCCGCGGGCGTGGTGCGCGGATTGCGCAGGCCGAGCTCGACCTCGACGGTGGCGCGGCCGCGTCGGCGATCGCGATGACATCGCCGCGTTCGACCCAGGCGACCGCGTCGCGCGCGGCGTCGAACAAGCGCCGACCACTCTTCGCGGGAGCGCCGCGGCGTGGGTCGCCGGGCGGCGGGCCAAGCGCAGGGGCGAGCTGTTGATGATTGGCGCGCGGCGATCGCTCCAGCGCGCTCATCGACGACGAGGCGGGTCGGATCGGGGTCGAAGCAGCTGGTGAGATACAGATCGGTGCCGCTGGCCTGCACCAGGCTCTCGCCGATGAGGCGGCGGTCTGGGCGTGGCCGGCGTCGGCCAGCCGCTGCCGTGCCGGGCAGACTCGACCAGCCCCAGGTGCAGCAACTTGAGGCGGGCGCGGCGGCGGTTGTTGCTGCCGGCGAGCGCGCCGCAGTAGAGGAGCACCCGCGGCGGTCGCGGAATTGATTCGAAGCGGTTCGGCCGCGGCGGCGATCGACTGCGCGAATGGCCGGCAGCCAGATGGCAGCGTTCGGCAGCCACGCCTCCCAGGCGCGACGGGCGCGCGGGCGGGGTCGGCGGCCAACGCGAGCGAGGCCGAAGGGGGCTCGTCGGGCACGAACCAGGTCTGTCGTCCGTCGCGACGCAGCCGGGCGAGCGCGCGGTGTCCGCAACGGGCCGGCGGCGCCGCGGCGATGTCGGCCCGCAGATCGGGCAGCGCGGCGGAAATCGGGCCAGCCGAATTCGCGCATCGAGCCGGGCGGCAGACGCGAGATGACCTTGATGCGCGGTGCGGCGGCGTACAGCGGCGGCGAGGGCGGCGAACTCGGCAGGCCGACGGCGGATCGGCGATGCGGAGGCGACGGGCTGGATCGAAGAGCGTTCCCGGGTCAGCGCGGCCAAGCTGGCGGGTAAGCGCGCGGGCGAACGCGTCGGCCGCCGCGGGCACACGGCCGGGGGAATCGGGCGGCAGCGTAATCGGGCGCGCGCCGTGGGCCGGATCGGGCGGCAGGTCGAGCGGCGGCCAGATCCAGGCGAGCGTCGTGCCAGCCGAAGCGTCGGCGGGGCGGTCCAGCAGGCGCGCGGTCACGCCGTGCGCGTCGAGCAGTTGCAGCGCTGCGCGGATCGTCGCTTCGTTCGGCGCAGCGCCGGCGAGATCGTTGGTTGCATCCAGTCCCGCGAGAACGCGCGGCCGATGGCCGCCGCCGGCAGCGGGGCGGACCTCGAGCAGCAAGTCGCGCTCCAGTGTGGCGCGGCCGGCGGCCGAGAGCGCCAGTCGGGCGCGGTAATCGCCGGGCGGAACGCAGGCGTCCACGTCGAGCCACAGGCGGAGCGACGTGCCAGGCGGCAGGCTGGTCGGCAGGCCGAGGCGCGGGGCGTCGATCGGCACGAGCAGGTCTGGCACCGTAACGTCGGCGGCGGGGCCGTGCGCGCGGAGGTACCAGTCAGCCGGGGCGGCGAGCGTGACGTCGCGTTCGACGAAGAGCTGGCAGCCGGGCACGGGCGCGGCCGGCGGAGCGGTCCACTGGACGGTGGCGCGGAGGTCGCGGACCCGGTCTTTACCGGCGACGAGATCGACCTCGCAGGCGGTGGGTTGGCCGGCGCGCGTGAGCAGGTGAATGGCGCGCGGGTCGCGGTCCGACAGCGGCGTGTCGCCGGCGACGACGAGGCGCGGCGTGATGGTCAGCCAGTCGGCGGCCGCGGCGATGGTGGGAAGAAGTGCTCCAGTGAGAGCGAGCAGCAGGGTTGTGGCGGTGCGGGCGGTGCGCCGGCAGCGGATGCAAGCCCGGGCAATCGGGCGGGCTGCGGCGGCGCGGCGGGTAGTCGCGGGAACGGACATCATGAAATAGAATATCGCCGCGGATCGGGCCGGACAGCCATCGTAAGCGAGTCGTTCATGGCGCAGACGCAGCGCAAGCGGGTGCGGATTCTCGGCGCGCCGCTGGACCTCGGGTCCGGCCGGCGCGGGGTGGACATGGGCCCGTCGGCCGTGCGGGTGGCGGGGCTGGAGCGGCAGCTCGAGCTGCTGGGGCAAGATGTCGAGGACTACGGCGACATCGACGTTGAGATTCCGGAGACGCAGAGCGTCGGCGATCCGCGGCTGCGGTATGCGGATGTGATTCTGAAGGTGGTGGAGTCTGTCGCGCGCGTGACGCAGCAGGCGCTCGACGACGACCGGTTTCCGCTGATGCTGGGCGGCGACCACAGCATCGCGATCGGCTCGGTGGCGGGCTCGGCGGCCCATTTCCGGGAGCGCAAGCAGGGGCTGGGCGTCATCTGGTTCGACGCGCACGGCGACATGAATACGGCCGAGACGACGCCGTCGGGCAACATCCACGGGATGAGCCTGGCGATTTTGTGCGGCCTGGGCGATCCGCGGTTCACCGAACTGCTGGGATTCTGCCCGAAGGTGCGGCCCGACCACGTGGCGATCGTCGGCGTGCGCGACATCGACGCGGGCGAGCGCGACAACCTGCGACGCAGCGGCGTGCGGGTCTTCACGATGCGCGACGTGGACGAGCTGGGCATTCGGGAGGTCATGTCGCGGGCGATCACCGTGGCGTCGCGCGACACCGAGGGAATTCACCTGCAATTCGACACCGACGCGCTCGACCCGGCCTTCGCGCCGGGCACCGGAACGCCGGTCCGCGGCGGAATCAGCTATCGCGAGGCGCACCTGGCGATGGAGATGCTGCACGACTCGAAGGCGGTGCGGGCGGTGGACCTGGTCGAGGTGAACCCGGTGCTGGACGAGCGGAATCGCACGGCCGAACTGGGAGTCGAACTGATCCTGTCGCTGTTCGGCAAGAGCATTCTCTAGCGCGGCCAACCGCGACGGCCGGCGCGCGGCCGGACCGGATTGCATTTCGACCGCCCAGCGGCGACACTGGAGCGATTCGAGCCGAGCGGAAATCGCCGTACGCCGGTCGTCCGGGCAACTCTCATATGAAAGCCAACTCGCACCCGTCGCCAGGTGAATCCGGTTCCGCGCACCAGCCGTACATTCCCGATGCGCAGGTCGGTCTGGCGGAGCTGAGCATCCGGGCGATCCTGCTGGGCACGGTCCTGGGGATCGTGTTCGGCGCGTCGAGCCTCTACCTGCTGCTGAAGGTGGGCATGACCGTCTCGGCGTCGGTGCCGATCGCGGTGCTGTCGATCACCTTTTTCCGGGTGTTCGGCAAGGCGTTCGGCCGGCCGGCAACGATTCTCGAAAACAACATCGTGCAGACCACCGGCTCGGCGGGCGAGTCGATCGCGTTCGGCGTGGGCGTGACGATGCCGGCGCTCTACCTGCTCGGCTATGAGATGGACGTGACGCGGGTGATGACCGTGTCGATCCTCGGCGGGCTGCTGGGGATTCTGATGATGATCCCGCTGCGGCGGGCGTTCATCGTCAAGCAGCACGGCAAGCTGAAGTATCCCGAGGGGACGGCGTGCGCCGAGGTGCTGATCGCCGGCGACAAGGGCGGGACGACGGCGCGGATGGTCTTCCTGGGGTTCGGCATTGCGGCGGTGCACAAGTTCTGCACCAGCGCGATGAAGCTGTGGAGCGACGTGCCGGAGCAGGCGCTCTATCGCACCGCGGCCGACGGGACGCGCACGGGCTTGAAGGGCGCGGCGATTTCGGCGGACGTGTCGCCGGAGCTGCTGGGCGTGGGCTTTCTGCTGGGGCCGAAGATCGCCGGGCTGATGATGTCGGGCGCGGTGCTCTCCTATTTCGTGCTGGGCCCGCTGATCGCGACGTTTGGCGACGGGCTGAGCGCCCCGGTGCCGCCGGCGACGGTGCTGGTGCGGGCCCTCGATCACAACGGGCTGTGGGCGAACTACCTGCGATACATCGGCGCCGGGGCGGTGGCGGCGGGCGGCATCATCAGCATGTGCCGGGCGCTGCCGCTGATCTGGGCGTCGATCGTCTCGGGGCTGCGCGACCTGCGCGGCGGCAGCGGCGGCAGCGGGGCCGGGCGGACGGGGCGCGACCTGTCGATGAAAGTCGTGCTGTTCGGCAGCGCGGCGCTGGTGGTCGCGATGATGGCGATACCTTCGCTGGGGCTGGGCTTCTCGCCGCAGGGTCTGCTGGGCGCGGCGATGATCCTGCTGTTCGGGTTCCTGTTCGTGACGGTCTCGTCGCGGCTGACGGGCGAGGTGGGCTCGTCGTCGAACCCGATCTCGGGCATGACGATCGCAACCCTGCTGATGACCTGCCTCGTCTTCCTGCTGCTGGGTCGGACCGGCGCGAGCTCGATGCTCACGGTGCTGACGGTGGCGGCGGTGGTGTGCATCGCGTCGTCGAACGGCGGGACGACTTCGCAGGACCTGAAGACCGGATTCCTGGTCGGCGCCACGCCGCGGGCCCAGCAGGTGGGCATCGTGGTCGGCGCGGTGACCTCGGCGATCGTGATCGGGGTGACGCTGCTGCTGATGAACGCCGGGCGGGTTCACTACACCACGAAAGACCTGCCCGCTTCGGCGCTGACGGTGCCCGGCGATGCGCCGACGCAGCGGGTCGGGCGACCCTATGCCGAGAAGGACACGGCGGAGTATCGCATCGTCCACGTGCGCGCCGGGCAGGTGGCCGGCGTGCGGGCGGGGCGGTACCTGGTCGATGCGGCCGGGCACGCGCGCTACCGCACCGATCTGCCGATCGCGCGCGAGCTGACGCAGATGGACAACGGCGTCGAGGCGCCCAAGGCGTTTGCCGCGCCGCAGCCGCAGTTGTTTTCGTCGATCATCGAGGGAATCCTCGGCGGCACGCTGCAATGGGGGATGGTCATCATCGGGGCGCTGATCGCCGTGGCGTTGGAGCTGGCGGGTCTGCCGGCGCTGCCGGTGGCGGTGGGCATGTACATTCCGCTTTACTCGACGACGCCGCTGTTCGCGGGCGGCGTGCTGCGCTGGATCTGCGACAAGATGACCGGGGTGTCAGCGTCCGAGAGCGAGACCGAGACCGGTCCGGGCGTGCTGCTGTCGAGCGGCTACATCGCGGGCGGCACGCTGTGCGGGCTGATCGTGACGTTCTTCGCGTTCATGCCGGACGGCTTCAACCGGGCGCTGGACCTCGGTTCGCGCCTGGGTCACGGCTATGCCGAGTCGGGCAAGGCGAAGGTGATCTCGCTGCTGATGTTTGGCGGGCTGGCGGCGGTGCTGACGTGGATCGGGAGTCGCCGGCCGGCGTCGAACGGCGGCGCGAAGCGGTGAGTTGAATGGTCGCGCGGCCCGCACGCGGCCGCGAGCGAGCGCGAGCCTGGGTTGGCGATTCTGGCGAGGGTCGCCCCTGCGAGGAGATGGTTTCCATGTGGCGTCTGGATCGACAGGTGTGCCGTGCGGCGGCTGCGGCCGCGGTTCTGGCGGGCAGTTCGTGGGCGCGGGCCGACGAGGGGATGTGGCTGCTCAACCGGCCGCCGGCCAAGCTGCTGAAGGAGCGGCACCAGTTCGAGGTGACCCCGGCGTGGCTGGAGCACGTGCAGAAGTCGTGCGTGCGGATTGGCGCGGGCGGCTCGGGGTCGATTGTCTCGGCCGACGGGCTGGTGATGACCAATCACCACGTCGGGTCGGACGCCATCGAGAAGCTGAGCACCGAGGCGAACAACTACATCCGCGACGGCTTTCTGGCGGCGACGCGGGCCGACGAGCTGAAGTGCAAGGACGAAGAGTTCGAAGTGCTTCAGTCGATCGAGGACGTGACCGAGCGTGTCAACGCGGCCGTGACTGCGGGCATGTCCGATGCCGACGCCAACACGGCGCGGCGCAAGGCGATGACTACGATCGAGCAGGAGTCGAAGGAGAAGACCGGGCTCATCAGCCAGGTGGTGACGCTGTACCAGGGGGCGCGGTTTCACCTCTACCGCTACCAGCGCTACACCGACATCCGGCTGGTGATGGCTCCGGAGGAGCAGATTGCCTTTTTCGGCGGCGACACCGACAACTTCGAGTATCCGCGCTTCAACCTGGACGTGTCGTTCTTCCGCATCTACGAGAACGGTCAGCCGCTGAAGTGCGAGCACTATCTGCGCTGGAGTCGCGGGTCGAAGGAGGGCGACCTGGCGTTCGTGCTCGGCCACCCGGGTCGCACGCAGCGGCTCTACACGGTCGATCACCTGCGTTTCCTGCGCGACGTGGAGACGCCCAGCATTCTGCGGAAACTGTGGCGGAGAGAGGTGACGCTGCAATCGTTCGCGGGGCGGTCGGCCGAGAACGCGCGGATCGCCAACGGCGACCGGCGCAGCGTCGAAAACAGCCGCAAGGCGTTCACGGGCATTCTGGCGGGGCTGCTCGACCCGGAGCTGATGGCGGGCAAGATCGAGGCCGAGCGCAAGCTGCGCGGTGCGGTCGACGGCAACCCGGAATGGAAGAAGAAGTGGGGCGACGCGTGGGACAAGCTGGCCGCCTCGCGGCGCAGCTACGCCACGTTCTACGAGCGCCATGCCGCGCTCGAGGGACGGCGGAGCGTGCTGCGGTCGGACCTGCTGACGATCGGCCGGACCCTGGTACGGATGGCCGAGGAGAAGAGCAAGCCGAACGCCGACCGGCTGCGGGAGTTCACCGACAACGAGCTGCCGTCGCGCGAGCAGGAGCTGTTCTCAGCCGCGCCGATCTATGACGGGCTGGAGATCGACCGCATCGCGGCGGGGCTGTCGTTCCTGGCCGAGACGTTCGGCGGCGAGGACGCGCTGGTTCGCGACCTGCTGGCCGGGCAGTCGCCGCGGGCGCGGGCGGCGGCCATGGTGTCGGGCACGCAGTTGAAGGACGTCGAGTTCCGGCGGAAGCTCGCGACCGGCGGCACGGCGGCGATCGCCGGCTCGAACGACCCGGTCATCGCGTTCGTGCGGATGGTCGATCCGCAGGCTCGGGCGCTGCGCAAGCGGTTCGAGGACGAGATCGAGAGCGTCGAGCGCGACGCGTACGCGAAGATCGCCGCGGCGCAGTTCGCCATCAACGGCGAGGACATGTACCCGGATGCGACCTTCACGCTGAGGCTGGCGTTCGGGCCGGTGAGCGGCTACGTGAGCGAGAGCGCGCGGGTGCCGGCGTTCACCGACTTCCTGGGGATGTATGCCCGCCAGTCGGAGCGCGGCGGCGTCTATCCGTTCAATCTGCCGAAGCGCTGGATGGATCGACGCTCGAAGCTGAACCTGAACATTCCGTTCAACTTCGTCTGCACGGCCGACATCATCGGCGGGAACTCGGGCAGCCCGGTGGTGAATCGGGCGGGCGAGGTGATCGGGCTGATCTTCGACGGGAACATCGAGGGGCTGGTGTGGGACATCGCCTACACCGACCGTGCCGGTCGGGCGGTGGCGGTCGACAGCCGCGGCCTGGTCGAGGCGCTGCGCAAGGTGTACGACGCCGAGAAGCTCGCCGAAGAGTTGCTGGGCAAGCCGTAGCGCAGCGCGCGCGGCCGCGCTCAGACTTGTCTAGCCCGCCAGCGGCGGACGAGCGACCGGTTCGCGGCGAGGCCTGGCCGTGCGACGTGGGCGGGGCGCGGCACAGCCCCGGGTGCATCGCCGAGCGCCTTTGCCGCCGACGCTCGATTGATGCGTCGGACGCCCTTCGTGAAGCGCGCGTCGACTGGGCGGGACACGGTCGCCTAGGGGCACACGTTGCCGGCAAGCAGATCGGCCACAAACGCGGGCACGTCGGCGAGGTCCACGCCGTTCACGCCGTTCACGTCGGCGCAGGGACAGTTGCCGCCGGCGATGATGCAATTCACGAATATCTGAACGTCGTCGCCGTTGTGTTTGCCGTCGCCGTTCATGTCGGCGAGGCAGTAGCAGACCTGCGTTACGGGCCAGAAGCCGCCGGTCAGCTCGAATGTGCCGCCCGACATCACCGGTGCGACCTTGGCGTCCGGTTGGCCGATGGTGCCGGAGAGGCTGAAGGCCCCCCCCGCGCTATTCATTGCGCCGCCGCCGTCGACGGTGAACCAGTCAATTGTGGGCTGGGCCAGCGAAAGCGCGGCGGTGCAGAGGCAGATCGTGCCGCCCAGCCGCAACGACCGAACTGCCCGATCGATGCCGGATTTCGTTCGTGTCTTCATCGGATCACCACCGCAGTGCCGCCGCCAGTCCAGTTGGTAATGACGCACGGTCCGTTGATCGTGATCGGTCCCGCGAAGTCGTAGTCGCCTTCCTGAACCCAGATTTCGCTCAAGTCGCCGTAGGTTCTCACGCGATAGACCGCGCCCAACAGACCCCCGGTGCTGCCGTCCTCCAAACCGAGCCCCCAGAACGGGTCGCGGATGGTTCCGTATTCGTGGGCGCTGCCAATGTCGTTACGCGTGACGAAGCAGGGCTGGGGCGGGTGAACGCGGGTGTCAGTGTTTACGGAATCGTACGAGATGCAGTTCGTGGCCACCAGATTGTGGCCGTTGCTGACGCCATCGCTCCACCCGTCCGGCTGCTCGAGGGGGCAGGTCGGTTCCGGATACCCGCGCGACATCCAGTTGTCGTTGTGGGGCCCGGGCGACTCGGTCTCTTCGTGATTGTGAAACACCTGGGAATCACTTGGCACCCCACTCGGAATGCAGCCGGTGCATATTGACCGGAACACGTGCGGAGAGTGGTTGGGAATCGGCCATCCCTCGCACACCACGATCCAGTACTTGCCGCGGCGCACGAGTTCCTGCCAGGAGGGCCAGCGGGCGTTGTCGCCGTTTGGATCGAGGAATTGATCCGGCGTATAGCAATTGTTCAGTCCGATGGTGGAATCGATCGCGCCGGCGAGATTGTTGAAAATCATCTGATGAGTCGGCGACCCATTGCAGATGCTCTTCCATTCCAGCCAGATCACGGTGATGCGGTAGGGCGTCAGAGTCGCGTCGTTGAAGCGGTCGAGCGCCGTCGAGAGCAGCGGCGGGTCCCCAGAGCAGTCATGCGAAACCTTGAGTGCATCGTCCCTCCAGATGGCGTCGAGTTCGAGACACCAGCAGTTCCATTCATCGAGCTGCTGCACATAGGTTTCGTCGCGATCATACGAATTGTGGCTGGCCTTGAAGATGTTGTAGCCAAGGCGGCGCTCGCCCGGCCGCGGGGCGAACTCCCACTCATACTGTGCCCGGACCGCATCTGCGCCGAGCATCAGCACCAGCACGCCAGCCGCGAACCCACGCCCGTGTTGCTTCAGATACATGGATTATTTCTCTTCGGCCTTGCTATTGAAGACTGACGAGTACGAGTACCAGGCCGCGCCCTCTTTCCAGCCGTGACATGGCCTTGCCCAGCACGGCGCCCTGGCTGCGGGTCAGGTCGGACGCCCGCATTGCGTGCCCGGGCGTGCCCGACGTGACGAGCAAGTCGCCTGGCTCAATTGATCCGCCGGCGTCCGCATCACATTGGCACCACACCCGACCGACGTTGGCGACCGGATGCTGCCCGTCGGCGACGGAATGCTTCTGGCCGAGCACCAGACCCGGCTTGATCCCGTCGGCCCCGCTGATGACGCCCGCGACGCGCCGGTCATAGGCAACCGACGCGACCCTGAGTTTGCCAACACTCTCTGGATCAATCACGACCACGCTTCCCGGCTTGGGTTCGACGCATCCGGTCTTGCCCGCAAGGGCCGGCGCCACGTCATAATTCTCAGCCACGTCGGCACCACCATAGATGATGGCCTTTGTCATGCTGCACGCGCCTTGAATGCTGCAACCGGCCTCGGCCCAGATCGTGACCCTGCGAGAGAGCGCCGCCGTCCCCGCGCCGACAATGTCCAGCCCCTGCGAAAAGGTTTGATATCCGATTTTTCCGGCGTTCGTCTCCTTGGGAACGCCCGCACCGAATTCAAGTGTATTCGCCCCGTCAATCTTTCCGGGCCCGGCGAGATGCAGTTTCGCCGATGGCGATGCAGTCCCGATGCCCACGTTGCCCGCGTTGGTGTTGGAGATGTTGCTTCCGCTGGTGCTCCACGGGGCGGCCGAGAAGCGTGCATGGGGCGCGGCGCTGAGTTCCTGTCGCGGCGTGAGCGGCGTGCCGCTGACGGTGATGTCCAGCCAGCGCCGGTCGCCGTTGAAGGCGGCGCCGAAGTCAAGCGACACCGTGAACAGGCCGTTGGCCACGGAGACCGCCGGCAGCGACACGGTCGATCCAATCTGGGTCCCGCCGGCGAGCGCATCGAAAAGCTTGAAGTCCATGGCGAAGCTGCCGTTGGCCGGGCTGCCGCCATTCTTGAGGTGGCCCTGGTAGGTGAACGCCGAGCCGAGCGGCACCTGGGCCAGGCACGGCGATCCTGCCATGACAAGAAACAGCAACGCAATGGTCTTGGAGCGCATCATGGCACCTCAGATAGGCCCGGTGGGAACCCGTCGGCAAGAGTCTCACAGAAAGAGCCGCGGCCCGACGCGGTCGATTCTATGGACATTCCACGGTGGGGATCAACATTCGGCGAGCGAATGGGGACGCGATTATCGGGACGATCGTGGCGGACTCCGCCCAGCTTGGAGGCATCCCGCCGCCGCGACGCGGTTGCGCTGCAGACTACCGGAGGGTTGTTCTGCGCCGAGCGGTCTCGGGACGCGGACGGGAGGATCTGGGATCGGGTCCGCCGCCGGTCCGGCCCCGGGCCGGCTACTGCGTGCAGGTTCCGCCGCCAGGCAGGATCATGAACGCGGCGCTGGGCGCCGGGTTGCCGGGCACGGTGAGCACCTGCGAGGTCCACGTGCCGTTGGGCGCGGGAGTGTCGGTCCAGGTCAGGATCACGGTGTCGCCGCACGAGAACTGAGTGCCGAGCTGTCCGCCGAGCTTGTCGGTGCAGGCGGTCAGGTTGTCGGCCGAGTCACCGGTCTTCCAGCCGCACAGGCCGACCTGGAAGTGTTCGTCGGCGGCGATGCAGATGCCGCTGAGCCCGGCGATCCGCACGGTCGTCAGGCCGATGGCGCTGCCGGGGGGCAGCAGCGGCCGCTCGGACAGGAAGAAGTGCGGCAACTGGTCGAGCCCCTGGGGGCAGAGGCCGGGGTTCGGTTCGACGAATCGGCTGGTGCTGGCGTTGACGAGGTAGAGCCGGACGGCGGCGCTGTCGCCGACGGAGAGCAGGTCGTCGAGGCCGCAGCCGGTCAGGCCGACGAGAGCGAGCGAAGCGGCGAGGCAGATTCCGGGGTTGCGCGACATGGGAGTCCTCCGCGAGTGGCCGGCGGGCCGCGGCACGCTCCTGCGGCGCGCGGCGCCGGCGGTGGACCTCGGAGCAAGTCGCGTGCCGCGCGGACCGCATTCATGCTAATAAGAGCGATTTATCCGTTGCTGTCGACCGCCGCAGGGTTCGGATAACCTCCGGACCGCGCAGTGAGCGGACCGATGGCGAACAAGCGCTTGATATGGGTGGTCGCGGGAATGTACGCCGTGCTGGCCGTCGCGGCGGCAGGCAAGGCGCTGGTCGCGCCGGATCGTCACACGGTCTATCCGAAGTTTATCGCGGGGGCGACGCGCTGGTGGGCCGGCGAGCCGCTCTACGACCAGGCGGACGAGCTGGGCGCGTTTCGATACAGCCCGACGTTTGCGATCGTGATGACGCCGTTCGCGTGGCTCGGCCCGCGCTGGGGCGGGGCGGTGTGGGCGGTCGCGGGTGTGGGTTGCTATTGGGCGGCGGTGCGCTGGTTGGCGCGAGTCCTGATCGAGGAGTCGGACCGCGACCCGTGCGACGCGTCCGCGGAGTTGCGTGCGGCGCGGCCCGATTCGGCGACGGTACTGCTCCTGGCGCTCCCGCTGGCGATTCGCGGAAGCTGGAACGGGCAGAGCAACGTCCTCGTGGCGGCGGCGCTGGCGGCGGGCGCGGCGTGCATTGTCCGGCAGCGAATGGTCGCGGCAGCCGGGCTGCTGGCGGCGACGTTCTTTCTGAAGGTGTCGCCGATCGCGGTGGCGTTTCTGATTGCAATGATGGCTCCGCGGCGGCTGGCCGTGTGGCTGGCGCTGGCGCTGTTGCTCGGGCTGGCGCTGCCGTTCGCGACGACGTCGCCCGGCCTGGCCGTCGAGCAGTATCGCGGCTGGCTGACGCATCTGCGGACGACGGCCGACGCGCGCTGGCCGGGCTTCCGCGACGCCTGGACGGCCTGGGAGACGCTGATCGGGCCGGTCTATCCGCCGGCGTATCGGGCGGTGCAGGGGGTGACGCTGGGCGTGGTGGGCGCGCGGCTGGTGATGCTGAGGCGGCAGGTGGCGGGACTGCGGGGGCGAATTCTGCTCGCGCTGGCGCTGGGGACGGCGTGGCTGATGCTGTTCGGCCCGGCGGTTGAATTCAACACCTTCGTCATCGCGGCGCCGGCGCTGGCATGGAGCGTTGCGTCGGCGTTTCGGGCGCGGCGCGGCCGGGCATGGGTGGCGACAGCGGCGATGCTGATCATGGTGCTCGGCCCCGGTGCGGTGGAGCGGGCGCTCACGACGCCGCTGGCGCGGCTGGCGCTACCCATCGGCGCGGCGATGTGGCTGGGGTGGCTGATGCGTGCGCGCGGGGCGGCGGCGGCGTTGCGTGCGATTCCGAACGAGTGACTCGGGCGCAGCGAAGGTGAATGAAGACAGCCCGCCGACAAGGTCAGCGGGCTGCGTGAAGGAGCCGCGTTGCACCTAGCCTGGGGCGACGCGTCAATCGTCGTCGTCGTCGTCGGTCGACTTGGCCGCCTTGAGCAGCTTCTTGAAGCGCGGGTCTTTGTGGAGCGGCTTCAGGTCGTCGTCGTTGCGAATCTGGTTCACGTCGTCGAAGCCGGCGCCGATGGCGCGTTCGAGGGCGGCGAAGGCCTCGTCGGCGTGGTCGCTGAGAGCGAGGCCGCAGGCCATATTGTAGAGCGAGGTCGCGCGGTTGTAGCCGGACTCGGCACACTGCTTGAAGAGCTTGACGGCGTCGGCGTAGCTGCCGGCGCGGTGGGCGGCCATGGCCTTGGAAAAGAGTTCGGCCCCGCGCTGCTGCTGAGCGGTGCGGGCTTCGTCATCGCCATCATCGTCGTCGTCATCGGCGTCGTGACGGTTGCGGGCGACGGACTGTCCGCCGTGACCGCCGCCCCGATTCGCGGGACGCGCCACGGCCATTCCCGATCCAGAGCCGCCGCCGCTGCGGGCGCGGGCGCCGCGACCGACGGAGGCCTCAGCCTGTTCGCCGTCAGGATTGATGATTGCGACGAACGCGCCGAGCACTTCGTGCTGCTGCGGCGTGGCGAAAATGCGGACGCCGTCGCGGGTGGTGGCGACGCGAATGGGCACGTCGTTGCGCTTGAGCAGCTCGAACAGTGCCTCGCGCTTGCCCTGCGGCAGGCGATAGACGCGCGCGACGACCGCGCCGGCGTCGTTTCCGGGTGGAGGGGGCGTGAACAGGCCGTGCGCCGGCGGCGCGAGGCGCGGCGTGCCGGGCGGCTGGAGCAGGAACGCGCGGGGCGCCGGCTGCCCTGGCACTGCAGGCCGGGCGACGGGCGCCAGCGGCGCGATCGGGGCCGGCGTGCCGGCGAATGGCCGGACGAATGCGCGCGGCGTCGCGACTCGCGGCAGCGCGGCGACACCGGCGTGAACCTGAGTCCGCAACTGGTCGCGCAGGGCGTGGAGCCGCGCGTGGAGCTGTTCGCGCTGGGCCATGAGTTCCGCATGGACCTTTTCGATCGCGGCGCGGCGTACTTCGAGCTCGCGGCGAAGCTCGTCGCCGGTGCCGACACCGCTCTCGGCCAGCGCAATCCGGAGCTTGGAAAGATGATCGATCTGCGAGTCGAACTCGCCCAACGCGTGCTCGATCTCGCGGGTGTACTCGTCGAAGACGGCCGGTTCGACGGCGCCTTCTTCGCCGGACTCGATCAGCAGACTGGCAAGCTCGGGCGCGGCGGGTGGAGACTCGGCCAGGGGTTGCGGCGCGGGGGGCGAGACGGCGGCCGGCGGCGTAGGCGTCGGCGCCTCCTCGGGCGGGCAGGACCAGACCGGCGTGGCGCCCCAGGCGGCCAGGCCGAGCAGGCCGGCAAGTGCGACGCCGGCGCGCGTCAGCCGCGGTCGACGGGTTTCGGTCATAAGCATGGTCAGTCTCCTTGCAAAACGTCCGGCTCGCACAGTTGACATTCCGATGCCCGCGCTGGGCATGGCAGTTCGCGAATGGAAGAGCAGCTCCTGCGTGGCCAGCAGGGCGTCGGCATAGGCGCGGCGGAAGCGCGGCAGGTGCCAGGTCACCCAGGCGTCGCAGCAGAGCTCGGCCTCTTCGCGGACGCGTTGCCGCGCCAGCCACGCGATCGGGTGAAACCAGAAAAGCAGTCCGATGAGCACGTCGAGCCGGCGGACCCAGTGGTCGCGTCGGCGGACGTGGGCCAGCTCGTGGTAGATGATGGTGCGGCGCGCCGCGAGCGGCAGCGCCTCCCAGAGTTGCTGCGGGAGCAGCAGGATGGGCGCGGCGATGGCGACGATCATCGGGCTGAGGCTGGCCGCGGTCATGCGGACCCGGGGCGGGCAACGCAGCCCCAGTCGCGCCGCCGCGGCTTGCACCAACGCGAGCGTTTCAGCGTCGGCCGGCGCGGCCCGGTGCGCGATGCGGGCCAGGCGCAGCAGGCCGACCATCCGCCAGGTGGCCAGCGCCAGTGAGCCGGCGAGCCAGATTGAGATCGGCAGCGGGCAGGGCCCGGCGAGCCAGGCGACGACCGACAGCAGCGCCAGTCGGGCATCGGCCCAGACGGCCGCCGCGCCGGCCGCAATCGCCGAACGCAGGGCGGTGAGACATCGTGACCAGACGCCCACGGCGGCGGGCGGCTGCGCGACCGCGGTTGGCTCCGCGGGCCCGGCGGCGCCGATGGTCGGCTGCGGCGCGGCGGGCTGGCACGCGATGCGGGCAGCGGCATGACCGGCGGCAGGGCCGGGCAAGCGCGCCACGCAGGCGATCGACCTGCTCAGTCGCCGGGAGGTGAACGGGAAGACAGTCGGCGATCGCCGACGGTCGATGCCCGGCGATACGCGGCGTCCGTGCGAGCCTCGCGGACGACCGCGCCATCGGTCGGGCATCGACCGTGAGCGACGGCCGAATGGCGAGCGGTGGGACATAAGGCGGGACAACGAACCAGGCGAGCACGATGAGCCACAGCACGTGGCGCGTTTCGGGCCGACAGCGCGCCCGGCGGCAGACCAGGGCGGCGAGTATCGCGGGGGCGACCACGGCCAGGCCGTTCCGCCAGAGCTGGTCCGCCGCGAGTTGCAGCCAGTGCGTCATGCGATCATCCGCGTGCATCGCGCCCGTCGGAGCGCCCCTGGGATTCCAAACGACTGACCAGGGCGCGCAGTTCGTCGATTTCTTCGCGATTGAGCCGTTGCGATTGCAGCAATTCGAGCACCAGCGGTCCGGCGGCGCCGTCGAACAACTGATCGAGCAGCGAGCGCAGCCGGACGCGCGTGACGCGCGCGCGGGAGATGCGCGCGCGATAGACGTGGGCCAGGCCGCCGCGCCGCGCCGAAACGAAGCCCTTCTGTTCGAGTCGCGAGAGCATGGTGAGCACGGTGGTGTAGGCGACCTTGCGGCCGCGGGCATGCAGGGCGCCGAGCACTTCGCGGACGGTGCGCGGCCCCTCGTCCCAGAGGACGCGCAGGACCTCGAGTTCGGCGGCGCCCAGGTCGGGTTGTGGATCGCCCATCGCTTGTCCCGCGGCGCCAGGTCCGCGCCAGGCGCCACCTGAGCGCCCGCTGAACATCTATCCTACTACACCTGTCGGAGGCTGTCAAGGGATCATTCCGGCCTGGTCCCGGCGGCGGGGCGCCGCGTCGATTTGGCCGGCCGGCGTGCAGCGGCGCGGCGGCGTCTGTATGCTTCCGCGCCCATGCCCGTGTCAGACCTCTCGGCTTCGTCGCACTCCGGGCCGCGCCCGCCAGACCTGCTGCTGCGGAACCGCAATTTTGCATTGCTGTGGTGTGCCTACGGTATTTCGGCGCTCGGGGATCACCTGTCGGAGATGGGGCTTCTCCAGCTCCAGGATGCCCTGAACCCCCGCGTCGAGGACATGATCAGCCGCAAGGCGCTCATGACCTTCTGCTTCTTCGTGCCATTCTTCCTGCTGGGACCGGCCATGGGCTGGCTGGCCGACCGCTTCGCACGACGGCGGCTGATGATCTTCGCCGACCTGGTGCGGGCGCTCTGCATGGTCGAGTTGCCGCCGCTGCTGTTCGCGCTGCAACGATGGTGGGATCCGTCGGCACCGGCCGGCGGGCCGATCGCGCCCGGGGTGACGGTGTTGCCGCTGCTCGTGGTTGGAGTGTTCGCGGCGATGTTCTCGCCGGCCCGCAGCGCGCTGCTGCCGACGCTGATTCAGCCAAGCCAGCTCGTCCGCGCCAACGCGCTGACGGCCGGGCTGGGGATGATCGCCACCATCGCCTCCTATGCGCTGGGTGGCTGGCTGGTCGAGCATGCCGGCGTGCGCTGGAATTTCCGTGTCGACGGGCTGACCTTTGTCGGCAGCGCGATGCTGGTGGCCTGCATCGTTGTGCCGCGGCGTCGCGCCCCGGCGGCGCGGACGGCGTCTGAAGGCTCGCCGATTGTCCAGGGACTGCGCTACGTGCGCGACCATCGCCGCGTGGCTGAAGTGATCGCCGTAAGCGCGGTGCTGTGGACGGCCGCGGCCATCGTCAACAGCCTGATCCCTGCGCTGGTGAAGCGGGTGTTTGGCGGCGGCTACATGGACATCGGCAAGTACCAGGGATTGCTGGGGGCGGGACTGCTGACCGGCGCACTGCTGCTGACGCTGTTCGGCGACGCGCTGCGCAGCGAACTGGCAATGTCGTGGTCGCTGATGATGAGCGGCGCGGCGGGGCTGTTCACCACGGCCGGGCTGCTGCTGAACGGCGGGCGGGTGTGGTGCGGCGCGGGCATCTTCCTGATCGGCCTGTTCGGCGCGGGGGTTCAGGTGGGGGTCGCGGCACTGCTCCAGCGGATGGTGCCCAACCAGATTCGCGGGCGGGTCTTCGGCGTGCACGACCTGGCGACCATCGCCGGGCTGCTGCTGGCCACCGGGCTGCTCGGCATTCCGCGCTGGCCGGGCATCGACCGGTATCTGCCGGCGCTGACCGGGCTGACGGCCGCGGGGCTGCTGGCGGCGGGCGTGACGACGACGCGGGTGCGCCTGCGGCGCGGGCGGTTCGGCGCGGCGATCACCTTCTGGCGGAATCTGAACGAGTTCTACTGCCGGCTGTGGTCGCGGGCGCGGCGCGTGGGGCGCTGCACGATTCCGGCCGAGGGGCCGGTGATCGTGGCGGCGAATCACCACTCGAGCCTCGATCCGTTCCTGCTGTCGGCGACCTCGCCGAACCGGTACATCAGCTTCATGGTGGCGCGCGAGTTCACGAAACTGCCCGGCTTCCGCCGGCTGCTGGAGCTGGTGGAGTGCGTGCCGGTGAATCGCAGCGGCATGGACGTGGCGTCGGTGAAGGCGGCGCTGCGGCACCTGTCGAGCGGTCGCGCGCTGGGCATCTTCCCGCAGGGGGGCATCGTCTCGCCGGACGACCGGTCGGAGCCGCGCGACGGCGTGGGGCTGCTGGCGCTGCGGAGCGGGGCGACGGTGATTCCGGCGTTTGTCTCGGGCGTGCAGCACACCAAGAGCGTGGCGTGGCCGTTTCTGCGTCGACAGCGGGCGCGGGTTCGATACGGCCCGGCAGTGGACCTGTCGCGGTTCGCGGGGCGCGAGGGAGACCGGGCCGCCTACACCGAGGCGTCGGCCGAGATCATGCGGGCGATTCGCGCGCTGGCCTGAGGCGGGCGCGAAGCGCCCGCCGCGACGAAGAAAACCCGGTCCTTACGGGCAGGCCGGGTTCGGATCGGTTCGACCAAGCAGCTTGTCGATGAACAGCGCCAGGTCGGCCGCGTTGAGCGAGCCGTCGGAATTGAGATCGGCACAGGCGCACGGCGGAATGGTCATGTCGTGGCCCATGTAGCAGTAGGTGAACAGCAGCACGTCATCGCCGTCGATGCGATTGGTGTCGTCGAGGTCGCCGCGGCAGAAGGTCGGCACGCACTCGCACTGGTCGGGGATGAGGTTGGCGTTGAAGTCGGTCAGCAGGCCGGAGGTGATGTCGCACGAGTCGGGCAGGTGGTTGAAGTTGCAGTCCGGCGTCTGGCCCGAGGCGGTCTCGCAGAAATCGATGATGCTGTTGAAGTTGCAGTCGTTGGCCCGCTTGGCGTACTGGATGTGGACCTGGATGAAGCTGCTGGGGCAGGGATCGACGAGGTTGGTGGGCACCATCTGAATGGTGGCGATCCCATTGACGAGGGCGTTGTACGTGGCGGCCGGCACGGTGAGCGTGTCGATGTCGTCGAAGCCGGGGCAGTCGAAGTGCGACTCGCCGGGGGTCTGGCCGTCGTAGACCCAGCCGACCGTGGTGCCGTTGATCTTGATCTGCACATCCTCGGCCATGGACGGATCGAGGGGATTGTCGAACGCGAAGTCGCCGCGGGCCTTGAAGGAGAGCAGGACCGGGCCGAGCGCCGGCGGAGCCGGCGTGAGCTGGTAGGACTGCGGCGAGACAAAGGTGATCGGGCTGAGCTGGGCCGATGACGAATCGACTACGCCGGACAGGTCGCACACATCGGGAATCAGGTTGCTGTCGCAGTCGGGCAGACAGCTTCCGCCACAGAAGGCCGGCACGACGTTGCAGATATCAGGAATGGTGTCGCCGTTGCAGTCGGGCTGCTGGCCGTTGGCGACCTCGCAGGAGTCTGGAACGGTGTTCTGATTGCAATCTCCGCCGGAGCCCAGGGGCGGAACCTGGCAGATGTCGGGGATGCCGTCCGGCTGGCAGTCGGCCGCGCCGAGGGTGATGTCGCAGTCGTCGGGCCGGCTGTTGGAGTTACAGTCGGGCTGGCAGGCATCGGGGACAAAATCGCTGTTGCAGTCGAGACAGGCGGGGCAGACCGGCGGAACCTGGCAGCTGTCGGGGATGTGATCGTTGTTGCAGTCGGGACAGGTCGGGCAGATGGGAGCGACTTCGCACTCGTCGGGGACGAGGTTGCTGTTGCAATCCTGGCTGATGCCCAAGGCGATGTCCTGCGGGTCGGTCTGGCCGTTGTTGTTGCAGTCCTGGTTGGTGACCGACATGGAGACGGTGTAGAGCTGTGGCGACGGCGGATTGTTGGTGGTGAAGATGCGGATGTAGTAGTTGCCCGGGGCGTTGAGCAGCACGTTGGAGACGGTTTCAGACTGCCCGACCGGGGCGCTCTGTGCGGTCGCGAGGACAGTGACGCCATCGGTCGAGATGACCTGGATGGCGAGGTTGCCGAGGGTGAGGCTGTTGACGAAGGCGCCGCTGGCGCAGGAGCCGTCGCCGTTCTGGGGGCTGGAGTCGTAGGACAGGCCGACGGGCGTCACGGTGGCGGTGAGGGCGCGCGGGCCGGTGGTGGTGAAGCGGTAGTAGTCGGGATCTCCGCCGCCGGTCTGGTCGATGCTGACGATCGACCCCTGGGGGACGGCAGCCCCGGGGACGGTGCCGATGATCAGCGGCGTCCCGACGTTGATGGTGCCGACGTTGGAGGCGGTGGCGATGCTGTCATTGTTCTCGAAGCGGTCTCCATACATGCTGTGCAGGCCGCGGATGTCATCATGGCGGACGGTGTCGTAGGAATCAGACTCGAACGGCTCCATCAGCTTGGTTGCGATGGACGGGCAGACGTGCTGGAAACCGAGCGTGTGGCCGATTTCATGGGTGAGCGTGTTGCGGAAGAAGACCCAATTGTTGAACGAAGCGCCCCAGTTTTCCTGCATGTCGACCACGATGTCGGCGGCGCCGCTGGGGGGGTGGGAAGGTGGCAAAGGCGAGCACGCCGAACTGGCCGTCGAGGCTGCGGCCGCCGATGCGGGTATCGCCGCGGAAGTTGGGGCTGCCGGCCGTGCCCCAGGCGGCGCCGTCATCCCAGTCGACGCCGGCGACGTGAACCATCGAGTAGTTTACGCCGCCGACTGCCTGCCAGCGGCCGAAGCACTGACCGATGAGGCTGATCCACTGCGCCTGGCCGCCTTGGCCGGAGAACTTGGCGTTCATCTGGGCGAACATGTTGCTGGCGACGCTGCCGCCTGAGAGGCCGGGGACGTTCACGCCGTCGGGCACCACGCTCCACGAGAGGGTGACGGGCGAGCCGGTCGTGCCAGGCCAGCGATTGGCCGTGAAGAATTCGGCGCCGTCGCCGCCGTAGAGCTGGCTGGAGATGGTGCGCATGTATTCGTCGGAGGTTCCGGGGGCGAAGCAGACGGCGGTGGAGCCGCACATTTTCCAGATCGGCTCGTTCGGGTCGCTGACTGCGACGGTGTGAACCGCCGCCGGCGTCGTCGGGGGCACGGTGGCAGGACCGCGGAGCATCCAGGCGCCGGCCAGCGTCGCACAGGTGACAAATGCAGCGCCACTGATCCACAGACCGATACGGCTCGGTGTCATCGTAAACAGCTCCCGTGATCGCGCGCGCCGCGTGCCAGCGACGCGAACTCGATCGCGCTCAATGTTGCGTTGCGGCAGCCGCCGCATTACGCGAACCGCCCCACATGTCGAAGCGTGTCGGCTCGCGACTCTGTGCTCCTCGGCGCGCGCCGAGTAGAGCCTGTCCCCACCGACCCACGCGATCGGCTGCCATGACGGAGAATCGCCGTACCCCATTATACGGCAAGACCGGGTGTCGAAACCAGCCCTGGGCCCGAAAACTGGTGGGCAACTTCGTCGATTGTTAGTATCCGGCTTCCGATTGGGTGCCGCCCCGTCGTCTGGCGCCGACCGGGGGACACATTGGGAGGATCTGCCGGTGTGTGAATTACGGACCAGTCCAGCGTCGGCTGCGATTGAGAACGGCACGGAATCGTCCGTTGCCCGGCCCCGGCTCAGCCCCGCCGAGTGTGAGCGAATGTGGGCCGAGGCGACCCTGCACGACCTCGGCCGGCAGGCGCACGCCGTCACGCTTCAAATGCACCCGGAGCAGTGGCGGACTTATGTCGTCGACCGCAACATCAACTACGCCAACTGGTGCACCGCGAAGTGCATCTTCTGCAATTTCAAGGCCGACCCGCCGGAGTCGCCATCGGGTCGCAGCGACCTTCCGGCCGGCTACACGCTCAGCTACGCCGACATCGGGCGGAAGATCGAAGAGCTGCTGGCGATCGGCGGAACGCAGATTCTGATGCAAGGCGGGCTGGTGCCGGCCGACGGTCAGGCCGGGCTGCCGTTCGAGTGGTATCTCGAACTGATGCGCTTTATCCGGCGCGAGTATCCGACAGTTCACATTCACGCGTTCAGCCCGCCGGAGATATTCGCGTTTCACCAGGTCTTCGGGCTGTCGATTCGCGACGTGCTGCTGCGGCTGCGCGAGGCCGGGCTGCACAGCGTGCCGGGCGGCGGCGGCGAGGTGCTGGCCGACCGCGTGCGCGAGCGAATCGGGCAGGGCAAGACGCTGACGCACGAATGGCTGGAGGTGATGCGCCAGGCGCACGCCATCGGCATGCAGACGAGCTGCACGCTGATGTTCGGCCACATCGAGACGATCGGCGAGCGGATCGAGCACCTGCGCCTGCTGCGCGAACTTCAGGACGAGTCGTTGGCGCGCGGCAACGGCGGCGGGTTCTCGGCGTTCATCTGCTGGACCTTTCAGCCCGGCGACACGCCGCTGGGTCGCGTCCGGCCGCTGCCCGATGACGCGCCGCGGACGCGCGACGGCCGACCCATTCCCGATGGCCGCCACCTGCTGCTGGCCGACGCGAGCGAGTATCTGCGCATGCTGGCTTTGTCGCGGCTGTTTCTGGACAACGTTGCGCACATTCAGTCGAGCTGGGTGACGATGGGCCCGAAGATCGGGCAGATCGCGCTGTTGTACGGGGCGAACGACATGGGCAGCGTGATGATGGAGGAGAACGTCGTCTCGGCCGCGGGCACCACCTTCTGTCTGAACGAGGCCGAGATCCGGCGTCTCGACGCGCGACGCCTACGGCAGCCGCAAGCGTGATTTCTACTACCGGGCTGATCGACTGACCTGGACTCATGTCGACGCTGATCCGTGCCCGCTGCTGGGTGCTGCTGATTGCGGCCCGCCGATCGAGGATGGAGCGGTGCGGGTCGAGCGCGGGCGGATCGTGGCGGTCGATCGCTGGGCGGCGCTGCGCGGCGGCGCGGGGGCGCGCGTCGAGGAGGCGCGGCGACGGGCGCCGCGAAGTGGGCTTCGTCAACGCAAGACGACGCACCTGGAACAGCGACGCGGCCTCGCCGGGGCGAGGATGCCCGGGCCGTTCTGGGAAGTGGCTGGAGCCGCGTCAAGCGCTGCGGCAGCCGGCGATCGACGCGAACGAGCCGGACGGCTCCGCGCGGGCGGGGGCGCTGCAAAGCGTGGCGGCGGGAGTGACGTGCGTCGGCGACATCTCTCGGACCGGGCGGAACGTGGCGGCGCGCGCGGCGTGCCACTCCGCAAGGTCTGCTTCGTGGAGCTGATCGAAGCGCGCGACAAATCCGCCGGTAGCCGCCGCAGCCCTGCAGAGCGGCTGGATGAGCTGGCCGGGCAGGCGGACGAACTGACGCGGCTGGGAGTCACGCCGCACTCGCTCTACAACGTGACGCCGGACGACCTGGCCGCGGTGGTGCTGCGCGGCGGCGCGGGCTGCCGTTGACGATGCATGCGTCGCCGAGACGCGCGAAGAGGTGGCCTGGCTGCGCGCGGGCGGCGGCGCGGCAAGGAGTTTCTGGCGCGGCACGGCCTGCCGAACGCAGCCGCGACGGGCGGCGATGATTTTTCAGCGCGGCTGAGCGGGCCGACGTCGCGCGCCGCCGGCGCTGCTGGCCCACGTGAACTACTACAGCGATGAGCAGATTGCGTGGTTGGCGCGCGGCGTTTCGGTGGTCTACTGTCCGCGGGCGGCGGCCTATTTCGGCCACGTCGGCCATCGCTGGCGCGAGATGCTGGCAGCGGGGGTGAATGTCTGCCTGGGAACCGACGGGCGCGGCTGCACGCCGTCGCTGTCGCTGCTGGATGAGCTGCTGGCGCTGCGGCGCGGCACGGGAATTGAGGCGGCCGATTCTGCGCGGCTGCTGCGAATGGCCACGCTGGCGGGCGCGAATGCGCTGGGCGTGGAGGCGGAATGTGGCTCGATCGAAACGGGGAAGAGTGCCGATCTAATTTCGTTGGATGGGGTCACTGTCGCAGACGGGGGCGCCATCCGAATGAGCGACGCAACGCAGATTCGCGAGGTCTGGTTGCGTGGCGAAAGGTTAGTTCACAACGGGATTTGCGCGTCGCTGGAGTGATGCGCGATATCCGCGATTTGTGACTTTTTTTGCTTGATCTTACCGGGCGAACGGTTAGCCTAGACCCGGTTGGACGATTTTGGCCAGGCGCTCCGGATCCCCGCGGTCCCCCCCAGCCGCGCCCGGACCCTGGCCTTTTTTACTTCCCACGCACAGCCGGGGCCGATGCACCGTGAGCGATTCACAACGCCTGCACATCGACGACGACTGGAAGGCCGAGGCAGCCCGCGAGAAAGAGCGGCTGTCGCGCGAGGCTGATGACGCGCCGCAAGCCGGGATGGGTGAGGCCACGTTCAACGGCATCATCAACACGCTGGCGATGCAGGCGATGGTCGGTCTGGGCGGCCTGGGTGGGCCAGCGGGGCAGCAGATTCCCCCCAATCCCGAGCTCGCCAAGCACTTCATCGACCTGCTCGAAGTGCTCGACAAGAAGACTGCCGGCAACGTCACGCCGGACGAAAAACGCATTCTGGATACGACGCTCTATCACCTCCGCATGGCCTACGTCGAGATGACGACCGCGGCCACCTCGATGCCGCCCGAGACCCCGGGACCGGGCATGCACCCGTAGGCGTCCGCCGACGCGGCGTTTCACAATCGCGACCTTTTCAAACGAATGAACTGATCGGCCGGCGCGGCTGCCGCGCGGCGTGGCCTATTTCCGCGCCGCGCTGGCGGGGGTGCGGCGCTTGGCCGGCTTGGTCGCAGGGCGCGTCGCGGCGGCCGGCACCGAGGCGTCGGCAATGTCCGGCAGGCTGGCGAGGATGGAGCAGGCGGCGTCCTGGCAATGGGTGAGCTTCGAGGTGTTGGGCGTGCCGTTGTAGAGGAAGGCGAAGGCCAGGCGGTGGCCGTCGCGGGTGTCGACGTAGCCCGCCAGCGTGCGGACGCCGTTGATGTAGCCGGTCTTGGCGCGGATTCGCCCGGCGAGCTGCGGCGTGCGGAAGCGGCGGCGCAGCGTGCCGGAGACGCCGGCCTCGGCGAGCGATTGGTAGAGCAGCGAGGCGGCCGGACCGCGGGCGGCGGCCGCCAGGACGGTGGTGACGGCGCGGGCGCTCACGCGGTTGCGGCGCGACAGGCCGCTGCCGTCGTCGATGACGAAGGCGTCGTCGCGCACGCCGATGGAACGCAGGTAGGCCATGACCTCGATGGCGCCGCTCGACCACGAGCCGGTGCGCCCCGGGGCGCAGCCGGTGCGCTTGAAGAGACACTCGGCCATCATGCCGAGGCTGTCGGTGCAGGCGCGGCCGACGGCGTCGGCGATCGGGGCGCGGGCGGCGTCGAGTTCGCGAAAGCCGGGCAGCAGGCGGCGGGCGTCGTCGGTGACGCGGCGGCGCTCGGTCGGGCCGGCGATGGTGATGCCGCGTTCCGCCAGCGCCGCGCGCAGCGCCGCGGCGGTGAACAGGCCGGGGTCGCTGACGGTGATCGGCCCGAGATGCGCGGCGCGGGAAGCCGTGCCGGTGACGATGATCTGCGAGCTGTCGCGCGGGCGGCGAGCGGCGAGTCCGGCGCGGCCGGCGGGCTGGGTGCGATCGAGCAGCGTCATGAAGCTGTTGGGCGGCACGAGCGCCAGGAGCGGTGTCGAGCCGCGGGCGCCGGGCGTGAGGTCCACCTCGACGCAGTTGTCGGCGAAGTTGAGGCCGCCGATCGGCGCTTCGTACCACTCCTGGAACTGGTCGGTCGGCCACGACGGATGGACGAGCGTGTCGTCGAAGATGGAGTCGTCGACGAGCAGCCGGCCGGGGATGCGGCGGATGTTGGCGCTCAGCAGGGCGGCGGCCCAGTGGTCGAACGCGCTGCCGGCTTCGGCCGCGCCGCGAGCCTTGGCGAGCTTGGGATCACCGAGCGTGGGGTCGCCGTCGCCGACGAGGACCAGGTCCTGGTCGCTAATGGCGAGCCGCGTTGAGAACTGGAACTGCGGCCCGAGCTTGTTCAGCGCGGCGGAGCAGGCGATCACCTTGTGAACGCTGGCAGGGATGAGCGGGGTGTCGGCGCTGAATTCGAAGAGCGTGCGGCCATCGGCGAGGTCAACCACGTGGGCCGAGAGAATGGCCCTGCGGTCGTTGTGTGCCGAGAGGGCCTCGTTCAGCAGGCGCGACAGGCGCTGCAGGTCGTAATCGGCGCGGGCCGGCGCGGCGAGCGCGACCAAGAGCAGCCAGGCGCGGCAGAGGGTGCGAATGCGGACGGCGCGGAGTCGAATGGGTGCATCCATGCAGCGATCCAATCCAGAGGTTCAACGGACGCCGATGATAGGGACTCTCGCTCGGCCGACAAGTTTTTGACTCCCCCATCCGAGGCTCATAGACTCCCGTGGCGGTGTGTCGGCCGAGATCGGGCAGCGCCGCGACCGGCCGGCCGATGCGTCGCGACGAAGGCTGCGCGGCGATCGGCGATAAGCACTTGCAAGAGACCAAGTTATCTTACGGGTGAGGTGCACGTCCGCCGCCCGTCCGGGTGTGAGCCATGTCGACTTCCGCCGCCACACTCGCCACCGAGCCGCTGGTCCTCATCGTGTCCGACGCGGATGACCCCCTGCTGCGCGAATATCGCGACGGGCTGAGCGCAGCGGGTGTGTCGGTCGGCGTCGAGTCCGACGTTTATCAGACGGTCTTGCGGCTGGCGAGCGACGCGCGGCGCAGCGTTCGCATGGTGCTGTTCGACACCCGCGCGGCCGACCATGCCGAGCAGCGTTTCTTCGGCGTGGTGCGGCACTACTTCCCGTGGATCATGGCGGGCGCGATCGGGGCGGTTCCGGCCGGCGACGGCGAACGGCCCGCGGGCGCGGGGCCGATGTCGGCGGCGGACGCGGTGTCCCGGGCGCGGCAGATTCTCGACTCGCTGGGCATCCTGCGGCCGGAGACGGACGGCGCGCGCGGCGATGATCGGATCGGCGGCGCGGCGGAATCGGCGGACAGATCGAATGCGGACGCCGGCGGCGGATCGATGCACGAGACGGTGCGGGCGCGGATGGCGAGCGACCTGGGTCGCACGGTGGTGCGGCGCGGGCCGCCGCGGAGCGAGCCGGCAGCGCCGCCGCGCGCGGCCTCCGACGACGTGGAAGTGACGCCGGTGGAGATTGAGGCCCTGCTGCGCGGCGACGAGCCGGGCGCGGCGGGGGCCGCGGAGCCGGGCGCCGAACCATGACTGGCGACGAGGACCATTTCGGCTACGTCGAATCGCGCCTGCTGGTGGCGGGCGATTCGGAGCGGCTGGCGCCAATCGTGAGCGAGTGTTTCGCGCCCGTGCCGGTGGCGACGGCGCGCGACTACCTGTCGGCGCTGGCCGAGCTGCCGCGCGCCCCGACGCAGGGCGTGGTCCTGGGGATCGACCGCGAGTGCCGGCGGATGGAGAGCGCGGTCGGAACGATCAAGCAGGCGGCCGGGTCGGCGCGGGTGGTGCTGTGCGGCGAGCCGCACGACGAGCCGCTCTGCCGGCGGCTGCTTTCGGCGGGGGCGGATGACTACGTCATCTATCCGCCCAGCGCCGAAGACCTCCAGGCGGCGCTGCACGTGCCGTCGCGGCGGACGCGCGAGCGATGGGTGAGCGACTCGCCGCTGGTGCGCGGCCCCAGCACCGACGACTTGCAGCGGCTGGCGCAGCTGCTGCCGGTGGCAGTCGCGGGCGGGCGCGAGCTGCTGCGCGAGATGGCCGCGGTGGTGGCGGCGGCGCTGCGGGCCGAATCGGCGATGGTGGTGGTCGACGGATCGAACGGGGCGGTGGGGGCGCAGCACGCCGAGCTGCTGTCGCGGGCGGTGCTGATCCAGGAGATCGTGCGGCGCGGGCGCGTGGCCGGGCAGATTCGCATCGGCCCGAGCGAGACGGGCGCCTATTCGGCCGCCGATGCCCTGCGGCTGCGGGACTATGCGGCGCTGTTCGGCAGCCTGGTCGACCTGGCGGCGCGGTCGCGCCACTGGCGGCGGCTGGCGTACGAGGATGAGCTGACCGGCCTGCCGAACCGGCGCCACCTGCAGCACTTTCTCGAGGACCTGCTGGCGCGGGCCGAGCGCGAAGAGTTCCCCGTGACGCTGCTGCTGTTCGACATCGACGACTTCAAGACCTTCAACGACCGCTTCGGGCACGACGTCGGCGACGAGATCATCCGCGAGACCGGCCGGCTGTTCCGCGCCTGCTGCCGCAAGCACGACCTGGTGTCGCGCTATGGCGGCGACGAGTTCGTGGTGGTCTTCTGGGATCCGGCCGGGCCGCGTTCGGCCGGGTCGCAGCATCCGCGCGAGGTGGTCAACGTGCTGAACCGCTTCCGCCACCGGTTGGCGACGCACGAGTTCGCGCGTCTGGGCCCGCGCTCGATGGGCGGGCTGACGTGCAGCGGCGGGCTGGCGCGCTTTCCCACCGACGCCCGCACGGCCGCGGACCTGTTGCACCACGCCGACCAGGCGGCCCTTGCGGCCAAGCGCGCCGGCAAGAACCGCATGTGGCTGATCGGCACCGGCGACGTCTGCCAGACGTAGCGGCCGACCACGTCGACAGCGCGTCGGCGCCCTCCTAGAATCGCCCTCCAGCTTCGAAGAACGGGACACACTATGCGATTCGCGCTCATCGGCCCGCCGATGTCGGGCAAGTCTACTCTCTTCTGTGCGATCACCGGGCAGGCGCCCGACCCGGCCAGCGCCGGGCTCGAGCGCCGCGCGACGGTGAAAGTGCCCGACCCGCGGCTGGATTTTCTGGCGAGCCTTTACAAGCCGGCGAAGTACACCGAGGCGACGCTCGAGTTTGTCGACGTGCCGGGCATCTCGTTGTCGGACCCGCACGGGCAGGCCGAGTTCCGGCGCTGCATGGGCGAGCTGCGAACGTGCGACGGGCTGGTGGCGGTGGTGCGGGCATTTGAGTCGGCCGGCGTGCCGGCGTATCGCGACCGCATCGCGCCGCAGGCCGACCTGGACGAGCTGCACACCGAGCTGATGTTCGCCGACCTGGAGCAGGTGACCAATCGCATCTCCAAACTGGAGAAGGCGGTCTCGAAGCCGACCAAGACGCAGGACGCCGAGAAGCGCGAGCTGGCGCTGATGCAGCGGATCCGGGCCTGCCTCGAAGGCGACAAGCCGGTGAGCGAGGCGGTGCACAACGAGGAGGAGTCGAAGATCACCTCGAGCTTCGGCTTCCTGACGCACAAGCCGCTGCTGGCGGTGGTGAACGTGGGCGAGCAGGCGATTCGCAATCCGCCGCCGTTTGCCCATCCGACGGCGCGGGCGGTGACGGCGCTGTCGGCGGAGATCGAGTCGGAGATCGCGCAGCTCGCGCCGGGCGATCGGGCGAGCTTCCTGGCCGACCTCGGCCTGAGCGAGCCGGCGCGGCATCGGCTGATACGAGCCTGCTACGAGGCGGCGGGGCTGATTTCGTTTCTCACGGCCGGGCCGGAGGAAGTGCGGGCCTGGACGATTCGCAAGGGAATGTCGGCCGTCGAGGCGGCCGGGAAGATCCACAGCGACATTGCGCGTGGGTTCATCCGGGCCGAGACGGTGGCGTTTGCCGACTTGCAGGCGGCGGGCGACATGAAGGGGGCGAAGTCGGCCGGAAAGGTGCGGCTCGAGGGCAAGACCTACGTCGTGTCCGACGGGGATGTGATCCTGTTTCGATTCAACGTGTAGCATGCAGCGGCGTCGCGGCGGCCGGGAAGGACGGACGCGGCGGCGGCGGGTACAATCGCTCCATGCCGGGACCGCGGGTTTCGTTCGTATCGCTGGGCTGCCCGAAGAACCTGGTCGACTCCGAGAAGATGCTCGGACTGTTGGCCGAGGCGGGCTGCGCCGTGGTCGCACCGGGTCTGCCGGCCGACGTGATGGTCGTGAACACGTGCGGGTTTCTGTCGGCGTCGCGCGACGAGGCGCTGGACATTCTGCGCGACGCGGCCGATCAGAAGCGGCGCGGGTCGCTGCGGCGGCTGGTGGTGGCCGGCTGTCTGGCGCAGCGCGACGGGCAGGGGCTGGTCGACGCCGTGCCCGAGATCGACGCGCTGGTGGGGGTGAACAACCGGGCCGACGTGGTGGAGGCCGTGCTTGCGAAGCGGCCGGTGCGGCGCGGCGGGCGCGCGGGCGCGGGTCGCGCGGCGGCACTGCCAGTGCTTCACCTGGGCGACTATCACCCGATGCAGGACGGCGCCTGGTCGGACCGCGCCCGGCTGCGGCTCACGCCGCGGCACTATGCCTATCTGCGGATCAGCGAGGGGTGCGACCAGAAGTGCACCTTCTGCACGATTCCGTCGATTCGCGGGCCGATGCACTCGAAATCGCCGGACGAGATCGAGGCCGAGGCCCGCGAGCTGATCGCCGACGGCGCCAGCGAGCTGCTGCTGATCGGGCAGGACACGACCAGCTATGGTCGCGACCGCGGTGCGGCCGGCGGACTGGCATCGCTGCTGCGGCGGCTCGACCGGCTGGAAGGGCTGCGCTGGCTGCGGCTGATGTATGTCTATCCGACGGAAGTGGACGCGGGGCTGATTGAGGCGATCGCGGGGTGTGAGCGGGTGGTGAAGTACGTCGACATTCCGCTGCAGCACAGCCACGATCGAGTGCTCAAGGCCATGCACCGGCGGATCGACCGGGCGGCGACAGAGCGGCTGCTGGGCGATCTGCGGCGGGCGATGCCGGAGGTGACGATTCGCACGACGTTCATCGTCGGATTTCCAGGCGAGACGGCGACCGAGTTCGACGACCTGCTGGCGTTTGTGGGAGAGCAGCAGTTCGACATGGTGGGGGCGTTTGCGTTTTCGAGCGAGCCGGGCACGCCGGCGGGTCGCATGAAGCGGCAACTGCCGGAGCGGGAGAAGCAGGCCCGCGTGGCGGCGCTGATGGAGTCGCAGCGCGCGGTCGCGTACGCGAAGGCGGCGGCGCGGCGCGGACAGACGTTTGAGGTGGTCATCGACGGGTTCGGGCGCGACGGGGTCTATCCGGCGCGGCACGCGGGGCAGGCGCCGGACATCGACAGCGTGACGCACGTGGAGGGGGGCGAATTCGACCCGGGCGAGTTCGTGCGCGTGCGCGGGACGGGCAGCCGCGGGTATGACGTGCTGGCGCGGCCGGCGCGGCAGGCGCTGCCGGTTCTGCGCTGAACGGCGCGCCGGGGAGAGCGGCGCGGCGGGGGCGGCGCAGCCGATCGCGGTGCGTCCGGCTAAGATGCGGCCCGCGCGGCAGCGCGGCGGCGGGCGTCGATGGCGGAAATCCTTCACTGTGTCTGCGGTCGGCCGATCGAGTGCGCCCGCACGGACATTATTGAAACCATTCGCTGCCCGCATTGTAATATTGAGCTGGCGCTCGACCTGCCGGACGAGAGCGCCCGGCGGCGCGGCTACCTGACGGTGGTCGAGGGGCCGGACCGTCGCGGCGAGGTGGTGCTCATTCCGGTCGGCGAACGGCTGGGCATCGGCTCGCGCCTGGGCAACTGGCTGTATCTGCCCGACCCGAGCGTGGCGTGGCTGCATTGTCGCGTCGCGCTGCAAGCGGGTGGCGAGCTCGATGTCTATGGCGATGAAAGCCAGCCGGGCGTGCCGGCGACGCCGACCGCGCGGCTGCGCTCGGGGCAGGCGCTGCGGGTCGGGGCGTTCGTGCTGCGGTTCCTGATCGGCCCGATTCAGCCGGTTGGGCCGGGGGGCGGGGCGCTGGGGCAGCGGCCGGTGATCGCGCCGCCGGCCGATCGCGGGCCGGTGCTGCAGCGCGTGGGCGACGGTGGCCGGCGGGTGGCGCGGCTGGCGCGGATGCGGTTTGGCGTGGCGCGATTCGCGGCCGTTGCGCTGACCGCGGCTGCGGCGATCATCAACCTGGCGCGGCTGTCGCGGGCCGATCGGCTGTGGACGATCGAGTCGGCGGTGCGGATGGTTCCGCTGATCGCGGTGCTGTTCGCAGCGCGGCGCATCGGGCTGGGCCGCGCGGGGTGGAACTGGGGCGTGGTGGGGGTGCTGGTGCTGGCGGGCGCGGCGCAGCTGTTCGGGGCGCAGCCGCTTCTGGCGGTGGCGCTGGGTGTTGCGGCGGGCGGTATTTCGCTGCTGGTGCCGACGCGGATCGGTGTGGCGGTGGTCATGTGCGGCGTGGCGCTGCTGGTGATGGCGGCGGGGCTGACGATTCTGGAGCCGCTCGGGCCGTGGCGCTAGCGGCCCGGGGGCGGCCAACTGGGCGGGCGGGGCTTTTTTCGGGCGGCGGGCGGCCGATATTTCGCGCCCGGCGGATGAAGGGCAACAGCGGGCGGCAACGCGCCGACACTAGAATGCGGGCAGGCAGCGCGGAGCAACCGGCATGGCGGGGGTTCACATTCGAAACTGCGACAAGTGCGGCGGCGGAATCACCGCCGACGAGATCCGCGCCCGCGCTGCCGGACTGGTCCACGGGCAGTTGCTGTGCGTGGCGTGCGTGAACGCGCTGCGCAGCGAGTATGCGGCGGCGCGGTCGGCGCGCGACGCGGCGGCCCAGGCGACGACCGACGAGCGCGACGAGGCGCCGGCCGGTTCAGTGACCGCGACTGCGAGCAGTGCAGAGGCCGCGCCGACCGGCGAATCGCAAACCGCGGCGAGCGAATCGGTCGAGACCGCGGACAGCAATGCCGCAGTGGCCGAGGCGACCGCGGACGCGGCGCCGGGCGGGGCCTGCGACGCGGAAGAGCCGCGGGCCGGGCGATTTCGAATCTTTCACGGCGCAATGACACCGGCCGGGCTGGCGGAGCTGGGCGACGCGGTGGATGAGTGGCTGTGCTCTGGCGGCGGGCGGCCGATCGAGAAACTCTGCACGCGGGTCGAAGCGCTGGACGATGGCGCACGGCAGCTCATCGTGATGGTCTGCCTGCGGCCGGAAGCGGCCGGCCCGATTTCGACCGAGCATTCCTGCGACGGTCATCCCTGAAGCAGCGCCGACGCGATGGTTCGCGCGTTGAAGAGCGCATGCAGCAGCACCGCGAAGGTGAGCGAGCGCGTCCGCGCATAGGTGTAGCCGAGCACGACGCCGAAGAACGCCAGCGGGGCGACGGTTTCCCATTGCGGTGCGTGAACCAGTCCGAAGAGCAAGCCGCTGAGCGCGATCGCCCACCAGGCTGAGCCGGTGGCGCGGTGCAGCAGGTTCAGAATGAGCCCGCGGAAGAGCAGTTCTTCCGAGATCGGCGCGGCGAGCACGGCCGAGATAACCAGCAGCGGCAGGGCGCCGCCGGAGGCGTGGCGGAGAAGTTCGAGCGTGGGGTGATCGTGAACCTCGTAGCCGGGCGCGAGGCGCGGAATGAGCCACTTACCGGCCAGGAGCAGCCCGGCGCAAGCCGGCCAGACTGCCAGGTAGGCGAGCGTGACCCGCGCCGCAGTGGGCGCGACGGGCAGCCGCGTCAGGCCCCAGGCGGGCAGTCCGCCGGCGACGCGGCCGCGGGCGACGGCGATCATGAATGCGCTGGCGACCGCGGCGGCGACAACGTTTGCGGCGGCGCTGACGGCCGGGTCGAGGGTCGCGGGAGCGGAGGACGGCGCCGAGGCGGGCGCGGAGGTCGGGGCGGTAGCGGTCATCCAGGCGGATGCGGCCAGCGTGCCGATCGACACGAGCAGGAAGTAGGCGACAACGGCATCGAGCGCCGAGAAGCGATGCTGGGGAAACGGCGCGAAGTGCAGGAACGATCGCCACCGGCCGCGGCTGCGGACGGCGCCGATCAGCCAGATGGCCACGCCGACCGCGATCAGGACATATTCGACCGCGTCGAGCGCTTGCGGGTGAGATGGCATGACGAAGCGCAGCGCGCCGGGGCGGCAGCGCGGCCGGGCTAGCGCGGGACGCCGAGGGCCTCATCCAACGCGGACTTGAATTCCTTCTTGGGGGTGACGCCGATCCAGCGCTTCACCATCTGGCCGCCGCGGAAGAGCATGATGGTCGGAATGTTCTGGACGCCATACTTGATGGCGGTGGACTGGTTGGCATCTGTATCGACCTTGCCGACGCGGGCGCGGCCGCGATATTCGGAGGCGAGTTCGTCGATGGTGGGGCCGAGGGCGCGGCACGGCGAGCACCAGTCGGCCCAGAAGTCGACCAGCACGGGCATGTCAGATTTGAGAACCTGCGTTTCAAAGTCGGCGTCGGTGAGGGTGAGCGTATCCGCTCCGGCCATGAGAGATCTCCTTGGCGATCGGTGGCCCGATTCGGGTGGCCCGTCGCAGGTCAGATTCTAGAAGGCGTTGCGACGAAGTCAAACCGTGGGCGCAGGCTGCGTCGGCTCGCCGAGCGCAGCGCCGCTGCGGCGCGACACGGGTCAGGCCGCGCTCTCTTCCAGTTCCGACTCGGCTTCTTCCGAGGCGGCGGGGCGCTCGGGCACGGCGGGCTGGCTGCGCGGGGCGGCGCTCGGCCGGCGGTTGCCGAGGATGTGGACCGAGCCGGCGCCGAGAATCTGCTCGACCGCGGCAACGAAGGCGTCGCCAGGCGTGACGGCGAGATCGCTGTCGCAGCGGAGCGTGGCGGAAAGGCCGTCGTCGGTGACGATTTCCAGGAAGAGCGGCCGGTCGCCGCGGTGGGCGAGGCAGGCGTCGCGAAGGCGCAGCAAAGCGTCGCGCGAGAGCGCCTGGGCCGGGCAGCGGGCCAGCACGCCGGAGGCCAGGCGCGTGGCGGCGGTTTCGAGCGCGACAACATCGCTGACGCGCAACGACGGCTCTTCGCGGCGGGCGTCGATTCGGCCGCGCAGGAACAGCAGGCGATCGGGGGCGATCTGGGCGCGGAACTTTTCAAGCGTCTCGGCGAACAGCACGGCCTCGAGCGCGCCGGACAGGTCTTCGAACATGAGGATGGCGAGCTTCGAGCCGGCATTCTTGCCGACCTTGGTGACGTTGTAGCGCACGCGGCTGATGGCGCCGCCGAGGATGACCTCTTCGCCGTCGGCCAGCGACTTGGCCTGGGCGCAGGTGCACGACGCGAACGTGGCGAGCAGCTCGGCGTGCTGCGTGAGCGGGTGGCGGGTGACGTAGAAGCCCAGGACGGCCTTCTCGTAGGCGAGCATTTCGGCGTCGGTCCACTCGTGGGTCGCGAGGCGCGGCGGCGATCCGGCCGGCGGCGGCGCGGCGCCGAAGAGCGACATCTGCCCGGTGCGGCGATCGCGCTGCGCCTCGGCCCCGGCGCGGAGGGCGCCTTCGAGCCCGTCGAACAGCGAGCGGCGCATGGCGCCGGTCGTGTCGAAGGCGCCGGCCTTGATGAGCGCCTCGACGACCGAGCGGTTGACGACGGTGAGGTCGACGCGCTCGCAGAAATCGAACAGGCTGGCGAACGGGCCGCCGCTGGCGCGGGCCTGCTGGATCGCCGTGACGGCCTTGTGGCCGACGCCCTTGATGGCGGCCAGGCCGAAGCGCAGGAAGGTCCGCGGGGCCGGGCCGCGGGTCTCGCGGACGATGGTGAAGTCGGCGTCGGAGGAATTCACGTCGGGCGGGCGGACGTCGATGCCGATGCGGCGGCACTCCTCGATGTATTCGACGACCTTGTCGGTGTCGCCCATTTCGAACGTGAGCAGGGCGGCCATGAACTCGTGCGGGTAGTAGGCCTTCATGTAGGCCGTCTGGAAGGCGACCAGGGCATAGCCGGTGGAGTGGGCCTTGTTGAAGGCGTATTCGCCGAACGGCAGGATCTGGTTGAAGATCTCGTTGGCGACCTCGCGCCTGACGCCGTTCTGCACGGCGCCGGCGACGAAGGGCTCGCGTTCGGCCTCGATCATGTCCGACTTTTTCTTGCTGATGGCCTTGGCGAGGCGGAAGGCGCGCTTGCGTTCGATGCTGCCGAGGCGATTGGCAAGCCGGGCGACCTGCTCCTGGTAGACGACAATGCCGTAGGTTTCGGCCAGGACCTCGGTCATGATCGGGTGCGGCGTGCGCCACGATTCGCCGTGCTTGCGGGCGATATAGGCGTCGATGTTGACCATGGGCCCGGGGCGATAGAGGGCGTTGGAGGCGATCAGGTCTTCGATGCGGTTGGGGCGCATGCGCATCAGTACATCGCGCATGCCGCCCGACTCGAACTGGAAGATGCCGCGCGTCTCGCCGCGGGCGAACAGGGCATAGACGCGCGGGTCGGCGAGGTCGAGCCGTTCGAGGTCGATCGCGACGCCGTGGTTGCGCTCGGCGAGCTGACGGGCGCGCTCGAGGACAGTCAGCGTGCGCAGGCCGAGGAAGTCGATCTTCAGCAGGCCGACCTTTTCGACCGTGGTGCCTTCGAACTGGGTGATGACCTGGTCGCTGTCGCTGGGCTTGTAGAGCGGCAGCAGCTCATCGAGCGGCTGGTCGGCGACGACGACCCCGGCGGCGTGGACGCCGGCGTGGCGCGCCAGCCCCTCGAGGCGCTTGGCAATGTCGATGACGCGGCGGACTTCGTCGTCGTGGTCGTAGAGTCGCTTGAGCTCGGGCTCGATGGAGAGGGCGCGATCGAGCGTCATTTTGAGCTGTTCGGGGACGAGCTTGGCGATCTGGTCGGCCCGCGCCAGGGGCACGCCTAGCACGCGGCAGACATCGCGCAGGGCGGCGCGGGCCTTGAGCGTGCCGAAGGTGATGATCTGCGCAACGTGGCCGTACTTCTCGCGGACGTAGCGGAGGATTTCCTCGCGGCCTTCCTGGCAGATGTCGACGTCGATGTCGGGCATCTCGTCGCGGTCGGGGTCCATGAACCGCTCGAAATAGAGCCCGTAGCGCATCGGGTCGGGCTGCGAGATGCGCAGGCAGTAGGTCACGACGGCCGAGCAGCCCGAGCCGCGCGCGGCGCAGGGAATTCCGAGCGCGCGAGCGTGGCGGACGAAATCCCACACGATCAGGAAATAGCTGCTGAAGCCCTTGCTCTGGATGACGTCGAGCTCGTAGTCGATGCGCTGTCGCAGCTCGTCGTCGATCTGGCCGTAGCGCTCGGCCGCGCCCGCCAGGACGCACGCGCGCAGGAATTCCTCGGGCGTGCGCGAGTCGGGCGGGCGATAGACCGGGGTGAAGCGGCGGGTCAGGTCGAGCTCGACGTTGCAGCGCTCGGCGATGCGCAGCGAATTGTCGAGCGCCTCGGGCAGATGGGCGAAGCGCTGCGCCATCTCGGCCGGCGATTTGAGGTAGAACTCGCCGCAGGGGAACTTGAGGCGGTTTTCGTCGGTCACCAGCTTGCCCGTCGAGATGCAGCAGAGCACGTCGTGGGCCTCGACGTCGTCGCGTGTGAGGTAGTGCACGTCGTTGGTGGCGACCAGGCCGGCGCCCAGGCGGCGCGCCAGGTCGATCAGCTCGGGGTTGATCTTGCGCTGCTCGTCGAGTCCGTGGTCCTGAAGCTCGATGAAGAAGCGCTGGTCGCCGAACACCGACAGGTACCAGCGGGCGATCTCCTCGGCGCCGCGCCGGTCGTCGCGCAAGAGCGCCTGCGGAATCTCGGCGCCCAGGCAGGTGCTGGTGCAGATCAGTCCGGCGTTGTGGGCGGCGAGCGTTTCGCGGTCAATCCGCGGGCGATAGTAGAAGCCTTCGCGATAGGCGATCGAGCTGAGCTTGAGCAGGTTGTGGTAGCCGGCCAGGTCCTGCGCCAAGAGCAGCAGGTGATAGCTGGCATCGCTGATGCCGCGGGCGTCGCGGTCGCGGCGGTCGCCGGGGGCGATATACGCCTCCATGCCGAGCACCGGCTTCACGCCGGCCTTGCGGGCGGCCTGAAAGAACTCGATGACGCCGAAGAGGTTTCCGTGGTCGGTGATGGCCAGTGCGGGCATCTGCAACTGTTTGGCGGCGGCGACCAGGTCGGGAATGCGGTTGGCGCCGTCGAGCAGGCTGTAGTGGGTGTGGCAGTGGAGGTGGGCGAAGCGAGCTGGTGCGGCGGATGACATGGTGCGCAGTCGCTCCCACTCCGGCGGGCGGAAAACCGGGGCGCGATGATACCCGCGGCGACGACCGGGGCAATCGGGGCGGACGGAGTCACGCTGCGGATTTCACAGCCGGTTGATAACTCGGTCGGGTCCGAGTCGGCGGCGCGGATGATCGGACGCGTCGCACGGCGGCGGGAATTTGAAAAACCAGGCGCATTTGTCCGAAAAACCGGCGGACCGGTCTTGCCAGTATTGGAACGCGGGTTTTCCACTCAAGGAATTCAGCGATTGCACCGATGGTCGGGCTGCGGCGCGCCCCACTACGAGGACAGGCGTGCCACTGACACACTGCGGGGGAATTGCCGTGAAGCGAGCCATACTGGGTCTGGCGGGAATCGTGGTGATGGGCGTCATCGTGGGCGGTTGCGGAACCAATCCGTCGGATGGCGGTGGAGGTGGTGGCGGCGGCGGCTCTGATCTGCCGTCGTTCGGTCTGGCCGGGCGGCTGAGCGTGTCGGGCACGTCGCGCAAGCGGCCGTTCGCCCACGCCGACGGCACGAGCGACAGCTACAGCGTCTACGCGTCCAGCAATGAGACGGGTGAGAGCTACGTCGGCACGACCGACGGCGACGGCAACTTCGCGATCGAGCTGCCGATCGAAGAGGCCGGCAACACGATCATCGTCACCGTGGTCGATCCGCAGAACCACGCGGTCGGCCCGGTGTTGATGGAGACGCAGGGCAACGAAGGGGTGACCGGGCTGGCGCTGAGCGAATCGGCGTCGCTGGGCACGATCGAACTGCCCGCCGACCCGAGCGCCGGGCCGCTGATGGCCGGCAGCGACGCAGAGCTGGGCGACCAGATGGCGATGGACGTGACCGCGCGGCTGGATGGCAACGGCGTTCCGGTGGGCGTGCCGTCGATCGGCAAGGGCAGCGGCGCGGCCGCCAGCGGCGGCAGCGGATCGGCGCTGGACGCCGACCGCGACGGACTGATCGACATCTTCGACGCCGACAACAACGGCAACGGGACGGTCGATGATTTCGAGGCCGCCACCGACTTCGGCGGCGTGATGGCGGGTGCCGACTTCCAGGCCAACTTCTTCATGAACCTCAAGGTTTCGGACGGCGACGCCGGCACCTACTACAGCGGCACGCAGTCGGCCATCGACGCGGCGCTGGCGTCGCAGACTGTCATCACGTTCGAGATTCTGCCGACGCCGATGGGCAAGACCATCACCGGCGTGCACGTGGTCTCCGGCCCGTCGTACTTGGCCGACATGACCGAGCAGGTCGACACCGGCATGGGGTTGCAATTCCAGCCGTGGTCGGACCACGACTATGCGTTCACGCACTCAGGCGATCGCTGGCAGGCGTTTGTCGTGCCGCACGCGCTGATTCAGGCCGGCGACACGTTCGTGGTCGAGGTCTCCTACAGCGACGACACGACCGACACCTATCGCCGGATGATCAACTACGTGTTCAAGAACATTCCGCGGCTGATGGAGCATGGCACGCCGTCGGGCCGCACGGCGTACACCAGCGGCGAGGTCGTGTTCGACGGCACGCAGGACCTGGTGCTGAAGTTCCGCCCGCCGGTGGACGAGACGGGCGCTTACTTGACCGGCTTCGACTACTTCTTCGAGATTTTCTACAACGACTCGATGCACCAGCAGGTGCAGAATGTGAACTGGTCGGCGTCGTTCGGCGGGACGCCGCCGCCAGGCTTCGACAACGGAAAGTACGTCGTGCACGCGGCCGATCTGGGGGCGCTGGCCGGTGACAACACCTACACGGTCACGATTCCCAAGGAGGTCTTCCGCGACACGCTGGTGAAGAACGACACGTCGACGGTGTCGATCGACAGTTACAAGATCGACATTGCGGCACAGAACTCCGGCAACGCGGCCATCATGCTGCCGTTCCGCAAGCAGTAGTCCGCCGGCGACACGAGGGCAGGTCTCGGGCACGCAGACGCGGCTCGAGACCTGCTTTCCTTTTTACCGCAGGCCCGCCGGGTCGGCCGAGCCGGTCCTGCGGTGCGGCGGGGGCGGCGCGTGCGTGGCGCGGCGGGGCGGCGGCTTTCGTCCGGCACTGGCCGGGCGTATCATGGCGCGCGAGAGTTGCGGGCGAGAGAGATCGCCGGGCGCCCCGGCTGCGGGAACGCGACGAGCATGCTGCGGTTCAAGGTGTTTCACAACCGAAAGCCGGCCGAGAGCGTGCTGCTCGACGGCGCCTATCTTCTGGGCAGCGACGGAGTTCCGTTGCGGGCCGAGCTTTCGTTCGGCGACGGCGAGATCCGCTGCAGTAAGCGGGCGGCCGGGCCGGCGGCGCTGTGTCTGCCGTGGCCGATCGAGGGCTACGGCCGGCTGATGCTTGAGACTACGCGGCTGTCGGAGCGCGAGACGCCGTATCACCTGCACGTCGAGCTGGCCCGCGGCCGGCTGATGAAGATCAGCCACAAGCGCGAGGACTGGGGGCTGTACGACTACAGCGACGGGGCGGAGTACTACCGGCAGATCGACGAGGCGAAAGCGCCGCTGATCGACGCGATCACCGCGACCGACGACGCGACCGCGGCCGAGCTGGCCGATCAGTCGCTGGCGGCGGCGGTGCGCGTCGGCGAAGAGCTGAGCCTGTTTCACGCCGACATCTTCCTGGCGCGGCGCAAGGCGACCGGGCAGTTCGTGAAGCGGCCGCTGGGGGTGACGGTGCTGCTGAATCGCGGCGACGATCCGTACCGGCGCTATCTGCCGCCGGGGTTCGATTTCGCCGTGCTGCCGACGCACTGGCGCGACGTGGAGCCGCGCTCGGGCACGCAGCGCTGGGAGACTCTGGACCTGTGGGTGAACTGGCTGGCGCAGCACAAGCTGCACGTTCGCGGCGCGCCGCTGGTGTCGCTCGAGCGGCTGGCGCTGCCGGACTGGGCCGTGCCGGAGGCCGCCGACTACGAGAATTTCCGCGACCTGCTGCTGGGCCACGCCATGCGGCTGGTGAAGCGTTTTGCCCACCGCGTGCAGTCGTGGGAAGTGGTGCACGGCATCCACGCGTTCAACACGTTTCACATGACTTTCGAGCAGCTGATGGAGCTGACGCGGCTGGCGGCGCTGATCGTGAAGCAGAATGCGCCGCGCAGCGCGTCGATCGTCACGGTGGTTCTGCCGTGGGGCGAGTATTACGCGCGCGACATCCGCACCATCCCGCCGCTGCTGTACGCCGACATGTGCGTGCAGAGCGGCTTTCACTTCGACGCGTTCGGGCTGGAGTTCCAGTTCGGCGTGCCGGTCGAGGGAATGCTGGTCCGGGACATGATGCAGGTCTCGGCGCTGCTCGACCGGTTCGCGGCGTTCAACAAGCCGCTGCACGTCACCGCGGTGGCGGTTCCGTCGACCGTGATGTCGAATCGCGGCCCCGAATCGCTGCTGGCGGGCGGCGGACAGTGGCGCGAGCCGTGGTCGGAGGGGCTGCAGGCGCGCTGGCTGCGGCAGTTCTACGAAATCGCGTTCTCCAAGCCGTTCGTCGAGACGATCGCCTGGCGCGACCTGTCCGATTCGCAGGGGCGGATCATTCCGACCGGCGGGCTGCTGCACGCGGACCTGACGCCCAAGCCGGCGTTCGAGTCGCTGCTCGATTTCCGGCGGTCGATCCTGGGCGATCGGCCCGGGCGCCACGCCCGCGACCGGGCGGACTGAGCGGCCGCGCTAGTATTCCGTCTCGGTCGAGTCTTCGCGTGGTACGGCCGTCTGGGCCGTGTGGACGGGCGGGACGCCCGTACCACCCACTCGAAGCTTCAATCGAGACGCTGCGCTAGGCCTGTCGCGCGGCGCGAACCCACTCGGCTGCCATCCGGCCGGCGTCGGCGGGCGAGGCCTTCTGCACGTCGGCCGATTCGCGCCGCTTCAACTCCACCACGCCGTCGGCCAGGCTCTTGCGGCCCACCGTGACGCGAATGGGAATGCCGATCAGGTCGGCGTCCTTGAACTTGAACCCGGCCCGCTCGTCGCGGTCGTCGAGCAGCACGTCGATGCCGGCGGCCGCCAGGTCGTCGTGGAGCTTGTGGGCGGTCGCCATGACGTCGGCCTCGCGCGGGTCGAGCGCGACGATGAGCACCTCGAAGGGGGCGATGTTCATCGGCCAGCAGATGCCGTTGTCGTCGTGGTGGCTCTCGATGGCCGCGGCGACGATGCGGTTCAGGCCGATGCCGTAGCAGCCCATGATGAACGGCTTGGGCTTGCCGTCGGAATCGAGGTAGGTGGCCTTCATCGAGTCGCTGTATTTCGTGCCGAGCTTGAAGACGTGGCCGACTTCGATGGCCTTCTTGATTTGCAGCGGCGAGCCGCTGCCGCGCGGCGAGCGGTCGCCGTCGACGACGGTGCGGATGTCGGCCACGGCGACGTTTGCCCCGTCGAGCGGGAAGTCGCGCCCGGGGTTCAGGTTGGCAACGTGGTAGCCGGTCTTGTTGGCGCCGGTGCAGGCATTGCGCAGGCCGGCGACGGCCGGGTCGATCACCAGCTGGGTCACGCGCTCTGAAAGGCCCTGCGGTCCGGCGAAGCCCACCGCAGCACCGGTGAGCGTGCGAATGGTCTCTTCGGTGGCCAGTTCGAGCCCGCGCCCGGCAACCTTGGCCAGCTTGTGCTCGTTCAGCTCGTGGTCACCGCGGACCAGCGCCACGACCACGCGCGGCGGCGGGGGGGCCGCGCCGGATGCCGCCGCGGCAGGCCTGCCCTCGAAGATCAGCGTCTTGATCATCTGCGCCGGGCGCGTGCTGAGGAAGGCGCACACCTCGTCGATGGTGCGCTGCGTGGGCGTGTGCACCTCGCGGAGCGGCTGCATCTCGGCTGCGTCGGGCGGCAGCGGGGCGGCGGCGGCCCGCTCGGTGTTGGCGGCGTAGTCGCCGTTTTCGCTGATGGCGATCAGGTCTTCCCCGGCGTCGGTCAGCACCATGAACTCGTGCGACGCGTCGCCCCCGATCGGGCCGCTCTCGGCCTCGACCGCGCGGTAGGGCAGCCCGCAGCGGGCGTAGATTCGGCAGTAAGCGTCGTACATCTTTTGATAGCCTTCGTCGAGGCTGGCCTTGTCGCGGTGGAAGCTGTAGGCGTCCTTCATGAGGAACTCGCGGGTGCGCAGGACGCCGCTCTTGGGACGGGCCTCGCCGCGGAACTTGGTCTGAATCTGGTAGAGATTGACCGGGAGCTGCTTGTAGCTGGAAAGGTAGGCCCGGGCGATCTCGGTGACGTTCTCTTCGTGCGTTGGGCCGAGACAGGTGAAGCTGCGCCAGTCGCCCTTCGGGCCGGCCAGCCGCAGCAGGACGTCGCCCATGGTCTCGGTGCGGCCGGTCTCCTGCCAGAGTTCGAGCGGCTGAAGGCAGGGCATGTGCAGCTCGATGGCGCCGGCGCGGTCCATTTCCTCGCGGACGATGCGCTCGACCTTGCGGAGCGTGCGGTAGCCGAGCGGCAGATAGGAATAGACGCCGGCGGCGAGCTGGCGGATCAGCCCGGCCCGCAGCATGAGCTGATGCGACGGGGCGGTGGCATCCTTGGGAAGTTCCTTGGTGGTGGGGATGAAGTAGCGCGTCCAGAGCATGGGTCGTATCGGTCCTTTCAAGGCACTGCGAAACCGGCGATTGGACGGAATGCGCGGCCGGAATGCAAGCCGGGCGGTCGGGCGCGGCGTTGCGCCGCAATATCGGGACGGCCGGGGCGGTCAAGGCCGCGAATTGAGATGACGGATCGCGCGGCGAGACGTAGCATGCGGCGCGGGTCGCGTGGCGAGCCGGTCGCGGCGCGGCACGCGATGCCGACGAATTGAACACTGGACGTGCGAGGCGACAGATGGATCTCATGCGGCTGGATGCGCGGCGGTTTTTCGTATTCGGCATGCGGCTGTTCTTCGGCGTGTGGCTGCTGTATGCGGGCGTGTCGAAGTGGATCATGTTCGGCGCGAAGGGCTTCGTCGGATTCATCGCGACGGACTTCGACAAGACCTGGTCGCCGCACGCTTTGAACGTCGTGCTGGCGTGGGTCATTCTGGTTGCCGAGCCGGCGCTGGCGCTGTTCGTGCTGTCGGGGCGCTATGCCCGCGTGGCGTGGGCGCTGACGGCGCTGCTGATGTTCATGCTGACGCTTGGGCAGACGCTGCTGATGAAGGCGGACGTGGCGAGCAACTGGCAGTACCTCATCATGACGCTGGTGTGCGCCGCCCTGTCGGACCCGACGCCGGGCCCGAACGCGACGCCGGGCGGGCGGGCCGAGCCGCGCTAGGCGGCGTCCGCTGCACAGCGCCAGGCGGGCGGGTGCGTGCGACGCCCGTTGCGACTGGCGTGCCGGCTCTCTATCATCGAGCGGAGCGAGGGTGTAGCTCAGTCGGTAGAGCAACGGCCTTTTAAGCCGTGGGTCCTGGGTTCGAGTCCCAGCGCCCTCAGTAATCCGTGCACAACGCGCGAGAGTCGTGCGGCCGGCATTTGTTCGTGGCCTGCCCGTGTCGCCCCGCCTTCGATGACACCCGCCTGGCCGGCTTCGGCATGATCCTCGGTGTCCGCGCGATTCATGCCCCAAACCGAGGATCGCAGATTTCGGGCCGCCGCCCCATAGCCGGCGTCAGATCCCTTCCCGCCGCCGTGTCGCCCAGTCCCGAAACGAACGGCTGACGGGCCAGGCACGATCACTATTCCTGGCCGTCGCGCTTCACGACGTGCGGAGTCAAGTTTCGTTGGTGCCGGCTCGATGTTGATGGCGAAAGATGGCCGGGGGGAGGGTCCGCAAACTTACGCGGAGCCCGTTTGGGGGGCAATTGCCATGAGCGCGTCATTCGAGCGACGTGTGAATGCGACACGAGTGGCTGCAGCGCTGGTGACGGTGTGGGTGGCGGGCAGCTGGACCGTCGCCGCGAGCGCCCAGACGATTCGCACGCTCGACTCCGCCGGCAACGTCGGCGGCGGATCGTCAATCGCCGTCGTCAACGGATTGCTGGCTGTCAGCTACGCCGACGACACAAACCAGCGACTGAAGCTGTGGTACGACGACGGGCTGGGCGGCGGCACCGCGGGCGACATGATCGCCAACGGCACCGAGGTGCGCGTGGTCGATTCGTCCCGGGCGGTGACCTCGTCGGGCTCGAGCGTTGGCAAGATTCTCGACTACAACGGCCGGATCGCGATTGCCTATTGCGATGTCACGAACTGGGACGTGGTGCTGTGGATCGACGATGGCCGCGGCGGCACGGCCGACGACGGGATCGCCAACGGAACGGAGATTCGCGTCATCGACTCCGCTCCCTATGTCGGCGTGCAGCTCAGCATCACCAGCCTTAACGGGCAAATCGCCATCGCCTACTACGACGCGGCCACGCCGTCGCTGAAGCTGTGGTATGACGACGGCCGAGGCGGCGGCACGGCCGGCGATGGCGTCGCGAACGGAACCGAGATTCAGACGCTCTCAACGCTGGATGGGCAGGAGATCGCCATCACCGTAGTCAACGGCAAGCTGGCCGTGGCGTTTCAAGACTTCGGGCCGCAGAACCTCATGCTGTGGTACGACGACGGAGCCGGCGGCGGGACGGCCGACGACGCAACCCCGAACGGAACGGAGATTCGAACCGTCAGCTCGGATAATCCGACCGGGTTCTGGAATGCGATCTCTGCGTTCGACGGCCACGTTTGCGTCAGTTACTACCATTTTCCCGACTCATCGTGGCGGTTCTGGATCGACGACGGCCGCGGCGGCGGCATCGCCGACAACGGCATCGCTGATGGAACGGAACTCCGCACGCTGGAAGCGCCGATGGTGGGCGGCAGCGGAATCTTCAGCTCGATCGGGCAGATACATGGTCGGCTGGCTTTGAGTTGCTTCGGAACGCCGCCAGACGGCCTGCGCATCTGGTATGACGACGGCGACGGCTCTGGCGTTGTCCGCGACAAGGACGTGAACGGGACCGAGCTTCGGACCTTCCCCGCCACCGACACGGCGTACTATTCTTCCATCGCGGCGATCGGAACAACGCTCGCCGTCGCCTATCAGGACAACACCAACGGCGATCTCAAGCTGTGCCTCTACGAGGTCGCCGCCGATCCGAACGACCCGGCCAGTCTTGGGCCGACCGGACTGGTGGATGGCAGCCCGACCGCAGACGACACACCCGCGCTTCAGTTCTCACAGTCCGACGACAACACGGCCGACACGCTGGCGTATCGAATTCAGATCGACGACTCGAGCGACTTCTCGTCGCCGGTCGTCGATTACACGTCCGGGTCGCTCTCGCAGGGGGCGACCAGTTTCACCGTCGGCCAGTCCGCCGGCAGCGGCAGTTACACGGTGGGATCAGCGTCTCAAACCTTGGCGATCGGGAGTTACTACTGGCGCGTCCGGAGTGCGGATGCGGCGACCGGCAGTTCATGGTCGATTGCGAACAGCGGCGGCATAGCGTTTGTCGTCGTCGCCGCGCCGACCGTAGCCACTGCCAGCGTCTCATCCATCACGTCGTCCAGTGCGAGCTGCGGCGGAAACGTGACGGCGGCCGGCAGTGCGAGCGTCACCGCCCGCGGCGTTTGCTGGAGCACGTCGAGCAGCCCGACCACGGCCGACAGCCACACCAGTGACGGCAGCGGCACGGGCAGCTTTTCGAGTAGTCTGACGGGCCTTTCGCCGGGCACGACGTACTACGTGCGGGCGTACGCGACGAACTCCGTCGGCACGGCATACGGCAGCGAGGTGAGCTTCAACTCGTCCGCGACGCTGCCGACGGTGACGACGGCTAGCATGTCGTCGGTCACGTCGTCGACCGCCACCGGCGGCGGAAACGTCACGGCGACCGGCGGCGCGAGCGTCACCGCTCGCGGCGTCTGCTGGAGCACGTCGAGCGGCCCGACCACGGCCGACAGCCACACGTCAGACGGCAGCGGCACGGGCAGCTACTCGAGCAGCTTGGCGAGCCTGTCGCCGGGCACGACTTACTACGTGCGGGCGTACGCGACCAACTCGGTCGGCACGGCATACGGCAGCGAGGTCAGCTTCAACTCGTCCGCGACGCTGCCTACCGTCACCACGGCCGGCGTCTCGTCGGTCACGTCGTCGACCGCCACCGGCGGCAACGTCACGGCGACCGGCGGCGCGGCGTCACCGCTCGCGGCGTCTGCTGGAGCACGTCGAGCGGCACGACCACGGCCGACAGCCACACCAGTGACGGCAGCGGAACCGGAAGCTTCTCAAGCAACCTGACTGGTCTGTCGCCTGGCACTACTTACTACGCGCGGGCCTATGCGACCAACTCCGTCGGCACGGCATACGGCAGCGAGGTCAGCTTCAACTCGTCCGCGACGCTGCCCACCGTGACGACGACCGGCGTCTCGTCGGTCACGTCGTCGACCGCCACCGGCGGCGGAAACGTCACGGCGACCGGCGGTGCGAGTGTGACCGCGCGCGGTGTGTGCTGGAGCACGTCGAGCGGCCCGACCACGGCCGACAGCCATACCAGCGATGGTTCGGACGTGGGGAGCTTTGAGAGTAGTTTGACCGGGCTGAGGGCAAGCACGCGGTACCACGTCCGGGCCTTCGCGACAAACTCGGCGGGCACGGCCTATGGCGACGAACTGGAGTTGGAAACGGCGGCTGAGCCGGTGGTAATGCCGATGCCGACCGCGTGGTGCGGCTTCGGCACGGCCTCGTGCGTTGGGGGTTGCTGCTGCCTGCTGCCGCTTCTGGCTCGCCGCGTCAGGGCCTCATCCCGTCGCACCGCGCGCAGAAACGCTTCAAACTTGGCGGACTCTAGCGTAACGGTGGACTCCCCTCCAAGGTAAGCGACCACAGAGGTCCGCGGTTACGCCGGCGTGATGCGTCCCGCCGGGTCAGCGCCTTTCTTGTCGCCGGTCGTAACGTGTTTGACACCCGGCTGCGGCCCGATCAGGTCAGATCGATCAATCCGTCTGGCATCTCGCGGCCCGTGCTCGTCAGGAGAACCGTCGTCGACGAACAGCCGCGGCGCGCTCGGTTCGCCGACTGGCGAGTGAGGGAAATCCGGCTGTATCCAGACTTGGCGTGCAATCGCAGCCGAAGCCGCGACGAGGCGAACGGATTCCGCCAGTGCGCCGAGATTAGTACTCGCGGAGTCGCTCCGCACACAGCGCTCGTCAGGATATTCCGGGTGTTACTGCTTGTGCTTGTAGTCTACGCTCGGACAATTGGTAGATGGCGGGCAGAACGAGCAGCGTCAGCAACGTGCTGCTGATAATGCCACCGATGACGACCGTGGCGAGCGGCCGTTGAACCTCTGCGCCGGTGCCGGTGGCTAACGCCATGGGTATGAAGCCAAGCGAAGCCACCAGCGCGGTCATCAGGACCGGTCGCAAGCGTGTGAGGCTGCCCTGAGTAACGGCATCGGGCACAGAAGATCCAGCGCAGCGAAGCTGATTGATAAACGTAACCATGACAAGGCCGTTGAGCACCGCGACGCCGGATAGCGCAATGAACCCCACGCCGGCGGAAATCGAAAACGGGATCCCTCGTAACCACAGAGCGAGCACGCCGCCCGACAAGGCCAGGGGGACACCGGTGAACACCAGCAACGCCTGCCGCACCGAGTTGAACGTGGCGAAAAGCAGAACAAAGATCAAACCAAGTGCGAGCGGAACGACAATCATAAGCCGTTCGCGCGCGGCGACTAGGTTTTCGTACTGCCCGCCCCAGCCGAGCCAGTACCCCTCCGGTAACTTTCCGATCTTCTGCTCGATGCGCTGCTGTGCCTCGGCCACGAATCCGCCCAAGTCGCGGCCACGTACGTTGCATTGCACCACGGCGCGACGCTTGCCGTCCTCTCGGCGAATGATGCGGGCGCCTTCACCAATTTCAATTCGCGCCAGGCTGGACAGTGGTATGTACCCGGCTGGGCTTGCTGCGGCAACGTCGCCGATGTCGCGCCGGCGCGCGGGCCCATCGGCGCTCGCCAGAACAGAACCTTCCGCTGCGCGCCTCGGCAGCGGCACCGGCAAATCTCCGATGGCTCGGATATTTCGGCGGAGGCGCTCAGGCATCCGAACGACCAGTTGAAATCGGCGGTCGCCTTCGAGCACCTGACCCGCCTCCTTGCCGCCGAGCGCAATTCCCACGACTTCCTGCACATCCAGGACGTTCAGTCCATAGCGGGCCACCGCCGCCCGATCGATATCGATGGTAATCATGGGCATACCGGCGAGCTGCTCGATCTTGAGGTCCTCCGCACCTGTTACCTGCTGCACTTCCTTCGCGATGCGGTCGGCGAATTCCTGAAGCATACCGAGATCATCGCCGTAAATCTTGACCGCCAGATCGCTTCGCACGCCAGCAATTAGCTCATTCATGCGCAGCTCGATCGGTTGGCTAAACTCATAGTTCTGCCCGGGCAGGTCGCGAAGCACCTCTTCCATTTGCTCCGCCAATTTCTCCTGCGTTCCTGCTCGTGTCCAGTGCTCTCGGGGTTTGAGTAACATGTACGTGTCGGAGACTTCGGGGCCGCACACATCTGTGACGACTTCGGACGTGCCGGTCCGCGAGAAGATTGCCGCGATCTCACTCGGAAACGCCTTCAACAGTTCCTGTTCGACCCGTTCCTGCATTTCGGTGCTGGTGGTGAGCGCGATGCTTGGCATGCGCGTGGGCTGAAGCGCGAGAGCCCCTTCGGCAAGCCTGGGCACGAATTCGCTGCCCATGCGCGATGCCAATCCAAGCGTTGCGGCGACAATTGCAATCGCTCCAAGAGAAACACCCCAAGCGGATCGGAGGGCCCAGCGCAGAATGGGTTGATAGAGCGCCTTGGCGCACCGAATCAGCAGGACGTCCTTCTCCGTGACACGACCGCCGAGAAGCAGCGCGGCAAGTGCCGGAACCACGGTGAAGGTCAGGAGCAGCGCGCCCGCCAAGGCCAGCAGGACGACCAGTGCCATCGGCCGGAACATCTTACCCTCAATGCCAGACAGGGTCACCACGGGCAGGTAGACGATCATGATGATTCCGACGCCGAACATCGTCGGGCGGGCGACCTCGCGGGCGGCTTCGTCGATCAGCTGAAGACGTTCGGCCTTCGTCAGCCGGCGACCGAGTTCATGCTGTCGCCGTCCGAGCCGGCGCATGAAGTTCTCAACCATGACCACCGCGCCGTCGACGATGATGCCGAAGTCGATGGCCCCCAAGCTCATGAGATTGCCGCTGATCTGACTGTGCACCATGCCGGTGACAGCAAGTAACATGGAGAGCGGAATGGCGAGCGCGACGATGATGGCGGCTCGGATGTTGCCGAGTAGAAGGAACAGCACCGCGATAACCAGGATGGCGCCGAGCGTCAGGTTTTCGCGCACGGTGTGTAGGGTTGCATCCACCAGGTAGCTGCGGTCATAGAGCGTGTTGGCCCGCACGTTTCGGGGCAGTGTTTTCTTGATGGCATCGAGTTTCCGGGCGACGTTGTGTGCGACAGTTCGACTGTTCGCACCCGAGAGAAGAATCGCGGTACCGACGACCGCCTCATGCCCATTGGCCGTCCCGGTGCCCGTGCGAAGCTCATTGCCCAGCGCTACTTCGGCGACGTCCTTTACGAAGATGGGCACGCCGTTTTCGGAGCCGAGCTTGACGTTGCGGATGTCTTCAATGGTCTGAATGAGGCCGGTCGCACGAATAGTATACTGCTCGCCGCTGTGTTCAATGTATCCACCGCCGACATTGGCGTTGTTGGCGGCCAGGGCAGTCAGCACGTCGCGAAAGGTGAGGCCATAGGCAATGAGTTTCATCGGATCCGGCGTGACGTGGTACTGCTTTTCATATCCGCCGATGCTGTTGACCTCGGTCACGCCGGGGACGGATCGAAGCTGCGGCTTGATAATCCAGTCCTGGATGGTCCGCAGGTCCATCGGCGTGTAGGGCGTGCCATCGGGTTTGGGCCCGAGTGCTTCGACGCTCCAGAAGTAGATTTCACCGAGCCCGGTCCAGATGGGGCCGAGCAGCGGAGTGCCAACCGCTTCTGGAAGGCTCTCCTTCGCCTCGGCGAGCCGTTCGCTGACGAGCTGCCGCGCGCGGTAGATGTCTGCGTCGTCCTGAAAAATGACGGTGACCTGCGATACACCGTAGAACGAGACGGATCGAATTTCCTCGACGCCGGGGATTCCTTGCAGCGCCCACTCAATCGGGGCGGTGATCTGCTTCTCGATCTCCACCGGTGCCAGGCCCGTAACGGCCGTGTTTACCTGGACCTGCTTGTTGGTGATATCGGGAACTGCGTCGATCGGAAGGCGTGTGAAGTTCCACGCCCCCAGCACAGCCAGGCCAAGAGCAAGCAAGACCATCAGCAATCGCTGTTGAACGGCGAATTGAAGGATGCGAGCGATCATGTGACGCTATTTCCGTTTGTACCGTCGCCTAAGAGGCGCACGGCGTTGTGGTGCCTTCTGTCGCGGATTAGGCGCGTCGCAGCGCGTCTATCTTGTCTGCGCGATCCTTCCCGCGAACATGAAACGCGGCCGCGGCCGCCGGAACGACGTTTCGTTTTCCTTGCCGGTGCGGATGCGCGTCAGCGACCTAAGATCAATCACCACGATCGCACTGTCGTCGATCAACCGGGCATCCACTGCCTTGCGCATCGTGTCCGCGAATTTGGGTGCCGGCTTCGTCAGCGGAGACGCGCTCCGGCCTCGTCGGTTTCGCAGTTTCGATGGCCCGTTCGGTTGCAATGCACCGCCCTTTGTCGATGCGCCATCGGCCGTGTCAGATCCGGTCTCTCCGCGTCACGCCAGGACATGGAGAAGCGCGGGCCGCGCAACCATAACCTCGCTGAACATGTGCCGCTGGACAATGGCGTTGGTTTCTGTCACGCCTGTTCTTTTTCAATTAGTCCACTTAGTGCTCATGTGCTGCCTCGTGCTTGCCGAGTTCCCCTTTCAAGACGACGGCGCCCTTGCCGACAAATCGCTCACCGGCCCGGAGGCCATCCGCGATCTCCGCGTGTGTATGACTGAGTCGCCCCAACTTCACGGTGCGCGGCTCGAAGCCATCTTTCTCGACCACGAACACCACGCTCTCGTTGTTCAGGCGCTGAATGGCGTCGTTGGGCACAAGCACCCCCACCGCATCTTGGTCAAGCACAATCGAGGCGGTTACAAACGTGCCGGGCCGCCACTGCCTGTCGCGATTCGGCAGGTCCACGCGAGCGTACACGGTGCGCGTGGATTCACTGGCGACCGGGGCCACGTAGCAAATGGCTCCGCTCGCCGCCTGGCCGAAGGCGTCCGCCTTGATTTGCACCGCCTGCCCGACGCTGATTCGTCCCACGTCTTGAGCGTAGACCGTAATGTTGACCCAGACCGTGGAAAGGTCGGCCAAGATGAAGCAAGTTGTTTCAGAACTCACGACCTCCCCAAGTGAGAGATGTTTTTCAATCACGGCTCCGGAAAAAGGCGCCTTGATCTCGTAGCGCGAGTAGTCGGCATCCTTCTCTTCGTGTAGCCGCTGGACTTGCTCCTGGGTGAGTCCCAGCGCATGCAACTTCGCTTCGGCGGTACGATGATCGATGTTGGTTTCGGCGAGCGCTTGACGGGCCTTCAGGAGTTCTTCCTCCGGGGCGATCTTCTTCTCAAAAAGCTTTGCAATCCGTTCCAAGCTGGCCTTGGCCAGGTCGTGTCTTGATGCCGCGGCGAGATCGGCCGCTTTGGCATCGGCGAGTTCCCGGCTGTCAAGGATGGCAATGACTTCGCCGGGCGTTACCGTTTCCCCGATGTTCTTCCGCACCTCGCGCACCATGCCGGAAACGCGAGGCACGATGTGAGCGACCCGGTCGGCATTGAGGCGAACCTCGCCGGGCAGGGTAATGGTCTGCTCCAGTCTGCCCGGGCCCGCCTCGAAAACCTCGATGCCCGAGCTCTGTATCGCCTTGGCCGAAAGGCGCACCACTCCTTGTTCATGGCGCTGTTCGCCGTCGTGCTGGTGATCGTCGTGGCCACTGGAAGCGCTCGGCGCGACGGAATCGTGCGCGGACGTGAGAGTCATCCAATAGCGAGTGCCGGCGGCGCCCGCGAGCAGGCCCGCTGCCAGCAGAGTCAGTTGCCGCGCACCCCGTCGCTTCCAACCTGAAGTACTGGTATCCGCCACGGAGAGGACTCCTCTAAGACCGGTCGGCAGCAGGCAATTGCCGAACGAAGTTAGTCACAAATGCCACAATCGGTGCGCTCGCCATCTTCGCAGCGCTCAAGGCGGTGTCGCGCTTCTCCCACGGCAGACAGCCTGCGGCAACCGAAACTGCGTCGACGGCAAGCCCGATCCATTGTCGAACCCGCATCGGAAAGCCTGACGGGCGTGACCTATGGCGATGCATTGGAATTCTCCAGAGACTGTGCTCGAGAATCGTCGGCGGGCTGCGCTGTTGATGGCGCTTCGAGAATGAACACAAGCGGCTTCGAGACGAGCCGTTCCAGTTCGGCCAGGGTAATCGCGCTGTCGCGCTGGGCAGCGATGGCGTCGCGGCGCGTCGAAAGCAGGACGCGCTGGGCGTCCAGCACCACGATGAGAGAGGCCCTTCCCGCCTTGTACGATTCGCGCGCAAGTTCGAGGTTTGCCTGCGCCTGCGGCAGCAGTTTGCCGCGAAAATACTCGGCGACCCTTCGGGCCGTCTCCGCCTGGTCCACACCCTGACGGACCTGCTGCACGACGCTGCGTTCGAGCGCATCGAGCTGGCGCAGCGACTGCTCGTACGTGTATTTCGCCTTGGCGATCTGGGCCTGGTTCTGGTCGAAGATCGGGAGCGTCAGACTAAGAGCCGGCCCGAAGATGGAGTCGATATCCCGGTTGCGTTCCATGTCCCGCTGGCCGCGCGACTGAATCTCGGGCGCCGAGAGCGATCCTGCGGCGACGCTCGCGCGGGCGGTATCGGCGGCGATGTTTCGACCCGGAAGCGCCCGCCGTTCGGTTCGCTCGAGAGAGGCGCCGATGGCAACCTCCGGAAGCATCTTTCGATATTCGAGAGCAAGTCGCGCCCGACTTCCTTCCGTCTCCTGACGTGCGGCCTGGATGTCCAGGCGGTGGGAGAGTGCGATTTCAGTGATGTGGGATCCGTCGAGCTGGAGTGGCGAGGTGGGCGACAGCGCAGAGACAAGCGCGAGATGCTGCGCATCCGCGGTCAGTCCAAGCAGAGTCGCCAGGCGGCGGCGGGCCGTGCTGCTATCCAGGCGAGACCGCTGCGTCTCCAATTCGGCGAAATAGAGCGTGCCGCGAACGAGATTGACATCCAGCTCTCCGACCGCACCGGCCTTCTGTCGGTCTTCTGCGGCCTCAAGAAGCTGTTGCGCGAGCCGGCGATTCTCCTGGGCAATCATGAGCGTTTGCTCGGCTGCAATCGCCGAAAAGTATGCGCTCTTTGTGTCAATTGTCGTCTGGGCGGCTTGACGCGCGAGGTCAAGAATCGAAGCGTTCAAGGCGCGCGAGGCCGCCTTCCTGCGGACCGGGACTTGCCACAACTCAACAATGCTCTGCGCGAAGGTGGCCTGGATGTTGCTGCGTCCGCCGCTTTCGGGAAAGGCGATCGACAGCGCCAGCGTCGGATTGGAAAGCAGCCCGGATTGCACGAGGTCGGCGCGGGCGATTCCTATGTTCAGGAAGGCTGCCTGAAGCGAGGGGTTATTGAGCAGGCAGATTTCCACCGCTTCGTCGAGCGTGATTCCACCCTTCATCCGCTCGGCAACGGCGGTCTCGACGGCGGCCGCATCTTCGGGCGCGAAGACGCTGCGGCTGCCGGTCGTCTCGATGATCGTCTGGCGCGCGCGAGCGTAGTCGCTGTCGGGATTGACGGCGACGCAGCCGCAAACCAGCCAACAGGCGCCGACGCAGCCAATCAGAGACCTGGGAAACGAAGTCCTGCTCATGCAATTCTGACTCCAAGCGCGCGAGCTGCGGTGCGCAGAACGAGACCCCAGCCGAACAGCGGGAACCTGCCGCTCTCTGCGCGAGCAAGCAAACTACGTTTGAGAATCAGATCAGGAGCGGAAGTTCAACGGCCGGAAAAGGTTCATCCGGCCAGAGCAGGACGAAGACTTCAGCGGGAAGAAGAGGTGTTACTCCCGAAAGCTGGGTAGAAAACTGCGAGATAAACGCGGCGTCGGAGAAAAGGCTCGACGCGGTAATGTCATTGGCTGTCGTGGTCGAACCAGCCCGCGGCGCGACGATGGACGCGCACGGATCGTTCCCGCACTCTGACTCGTGCGAGCAGTCGGCCTGCTTTCCGCAATCGCAAGGGTGCTCAAGGACGCCGGCCGTGCAGGCCGCCGGCGCGGCAATCGCCGTCCAAAGGCCAAATAACAGGCCCGGCACCTTCCTCATGGGGGTGATAGTAGGCTGACACCGCCATCGGGTCAAACGACCACGGTCGCTTCCTTGGAGAAGCCCACAATCCAATCGTTGCGCTGTCAGGATTGCGAATCTGGATGCGAACGTCGCTGGTTCGCGGCCACGTTCGTGAGTGAAATTGGCCTCGGCGCCAGTGCTAAGGCCGTCGAATCAGGGCGAACGAGATGGCCTTCAAGCGCGCGAAACGGGCAGGTCTAGACTAGTTCGGCGTCCAGTTCGCCACGCCGGCCCATCGGTCATGTAGGCGCGCGGGTGACTCACGGATTGAGACTTTGCGTTCCTGCTCGACGGCTCGTGGGGCACGGCGTCAGCCCGGGTCGCCGATGAGAACGAACGCGGAAATGTAGCACGGGTGCGTGAAGGGTCGCGAGTCGGTTTCGGCTGATCCGCGCGGCGCGTGCCCGGTGGCTGCCCGGTCGCGGCTGCCGGGGGAATAGCCGCCGTTGCAGAGGTCGCAGCTGCGAGCCGAGCAGGCCGCCTGCGCCGTGGGCGGGTTGGTGGTCGCCAGCGCGATACGGTCGATCGGCACGCCGAAGGCGTCGAAGTGCTGTAACACGATGTTGCCGGCCGAATCGACCGCGCCGCTGGTGTTGCCCACGCCGTCCGACAGCAGCCACTGGACGCACAGCCCTTCGGTGGAGCCGTTGAGCAGCGTCCGCGCCGCCGGCCCGGCCGGGCCGTAGAGGTAGGACGCGACATGGTGATCGGGATGTCGCTCGACCCAGACCTGGTCGCCGTCGTAGTCATGGGCCGTGGCCAGCGAGGCGCCGGTCATCTGAGGTTGGGCTGGATTGACCTCACGCGCGAGGCGCGCTGAGCCGTTATGACACTTTCGGAACATCCAGACTGCTCGGCCGATGCTTCTGTAGAATCGAATCCGTACTCATGGGTTACTGGCAGGGAAGGTCAGAATTGTGTTCGCCGTCTGGAGTCGCCGCTCCGCATTCCGGGCATGCCGTTGATTCTGGCAGCCCAATTAACGGATATCCGCATTCGAGACACACTCGCCCACCAAACAGGTGCATGCGTCGGTGCATGAACCGACGAACCGCGAGAAGTCTTAGATGAGTTGTCAATACGAAAACGCTTGCGCCGATCGCAACAACTGCCAGAAGCACGCCGAGCGTCCGATTGAGCGTTTCGTTCACAACGCACATCACGCTTCCGACGGCCGCGGCGAGACCGAGCGCTACGGCGCGACCTACCCCGGGTGCTGGGCCGTCACGCCAGGGAATCCGTCGCTTGGCGGTCACATCATTGTCTCACATGCCTATTCGGCGACGAGATTCAGCACTTTGCCAAGCCCGGTGAAAAGCACCCCCGCGCCGCCAACGACACTTATGGTTCCTTTCCCAATCAGGCCCCAGCCAGGTGCCAGTCCGGCCGTCAGGCCAGCTTCGCCGGCAAACGCCGCAGCTATTCCTACCTGAGCAGCCGCTGCGGCTGCGGCAATCCATAGGGCATAGTTACGTAGCCTCAACAGAGTGCAACGATAACCGACCAGTTCTGGATCCTTTGCAAGGACGTCAAGTATCAATGCAATCGAAGTTGCCATGAGCGCCAATCCCGCGAAAAAGGTGACTGGTGTGGCAATCATCAAGTAGGCACCCGCGAGAAGTCCGAGCCCGCCACCGATCAGGCCATACCAGGTCGACCATGCTAGTAACCCACTCGGATCACTGAAGTTGACCGGATCATTCGCACAATACACCCACCGGTTGAGCATGCCGGCCAGTGACTCGGGGCCCACACGCACCGGGTCCGGCTGCAAAAACCGCCCGGTGGCCGGCTCGTAGTCGCGCGCGCCAACGTGCAGGATGCCCGTCGAGCGGTCCTCGTAGCCCGCCGACCACGTCGAATCATACCCTTCATACCCCGGATCGGCCGTGTCGAGCGGAGCCAGCCGGTCCGGGTCGTCGCAGTTGGTCGCATAGCCTTCCTGACCATGATAGCCCAGCGGGCCGGTGGCCGCCCGGCTACTCCTCTGCCGTCCACCGGCACTGCGAACAGCATCCTGGCACGGGCATCGGAGTCAGATCGGCACCGCAACTTGGGCACCGTGAATACTTTGCACGGATCGACAACTCTCGCCTCTTGGCCTGAAAGAAGCACCATGCCACAATGGGCACGCTCAACGCGCCCACGAGTGTCGATTTTGGAGTCAGGCCAGCGCCCAACGCAATCAGAAATGTGATCTCGAGAAGGACGAACGCGACGGCAATTATGGGATAGTGCCGGATTGGATTCGTGTTCATGTGCAGCATTCCGTCGCTTGGCTTTGGCGGAAGTCCACGTAGCTCGGGACGTGGACCGATTCTAGAGCACAAGCTTCGCGAGCCCAGCAATGGCCCTGAAAGCCTGCTTTACGAGTTCTATTCCGGTCCTTGCGGCAAGGGCGCCGCTCATGCCCGAGCCAGCCGCCAGCGATGCCGCAAGGGAATCAAGTGTCTTGCAACCGTTAACTCTCTGGTCTCCGAGAATCCAAGAAAACCCTTGAAGAATCGCGGCCAAGCCGAGCATCAGCAGAGAGAGTGCCGGCAAGAGCAAAGCCAGTGTCGCAGTTGGGAACAGCCCCAACGCGATAAGGTACATCGGGTTCGAAATCATCGGCAGCGCCAGTTCAATGGCGGCAACAACCAAGAAGAAACCAATGGTGATCGCAATCGAACCAAGTATCGATCCCAGTAGCATGCCACTCGGATCACTGAAGTTGACCGGATCATTTGCACAATACACCCACCGGTTGAGCATGCCGGCCAGTGACTCGGGGCCCACACGCACCGGGTCCGGCTGCAAGAACCGCCCGGTGGCCGGCTCGTAGTCGCGCGCGCCAACGTGCAGGATGCCCGTCGAGCGGTCCTCGTAGCCCGCCGACCAGGTCGAATCATACCCTTCATACTGCGGATCGGCCGTGTCGAGCGGAGCCAGCCGGTCCGGGTCGTCGCAGTTGGTCGCATAGCCTTCCTGACCATGATAGCCCAGCGGGCCGGTGGCCGCCCGGCCGCGGCTGCCGGGGTCGTTCAGCCCGTTGCACAGCTCGCAGCTTCGCGCCGCACAGGCCGCCTGCGTCGTGGGCGGGTTGGTGGTCGCCAGCGCGATGCGCTCGATCGGGACGCCGGCGGTGCCGAAAAGCTGCACTTGGGCAGAGATCCTCGAGACCCGTCACTCGGCAACCGGCTCTCGATCGCCTGGAGCAGAGTAAATATCGAACGCAAGTGAGAGTCCTACCTCGCCGGCCCGCTGAAGCAGGGCGGGCGAAAGCAGGATTCCCTGATTGTACTCCTCCAGGAAAACACCGATGAATAAGTCGCGGCAGGATGAGGCCCCCAATTGATCCCAGAGTGCTGTCGAACCCTTCATGTCGCTCAGTAACTCCGTCAGCGCCTCCTCCAACCGTTGCAATGGTTACGCGGAGATCCGTTCCGACCAATGACTGACGGTCGGCTGAACCAGCACCCGCCCACGCTTGAACGGCACACCTCGGCGCTGCACCAAAGTGGGCGTCCGTCCCAATGCCGTGCTCACCGCATCAGGATCGGGATCAGGTCCAGCTAGTCTTATCGCAATCTTGTAACGCCGCACTTCGCTCATGTGCTTCGGATCCTCAGCTGGCGCTGCCGAGACGCTCGACTTCTTGCTTCGTCAGTCGCGAGAATGAGAAACTCAACCGTTCCGCGCCGATACATCGGATCACGCAATGATATTCTTGCCGCGGCTCGAGCGAGCTTCCATAGGCGATGAAGTCTCCCGGCACGCTCGAAATTCGTTCGACAATGCGCCGCCATTGTTCGGTTGCCGGAACACTGGACATGAAGCAGGATTGCCCACCGCAGGCAAGCCATGCCGCATACTGCTCCTCAGACCACGCCGTTGAGAACGGAAGTTCGTAATCGGCGGCGTGCCGAATGTGGTGCAGTATCCGGCTCGATGTCCATGATGCCGCCTTGTCGAGGTCGTCCGTCGGGCCACAGGACTCGCCGGTCCAATGTAGCGTGAGCCTCTGACGCCCCGTCAACCGACATAGAAGATTGCCCAGTCGCGAACGCCACCGGTTCATCACGAAAACCCCCGTATCACGGAAATAGGCACGTGTCTGATCCTGTCACTGGCGGTCTGAATGATCAAGAATATCTCCCCTGTACCGGGTAAGCGCATGTAGTCAAGAACCTTTCCGATGACGCCATTGCAGTCGAACGCCATCCTGCCGACAACATCATTCAGAGACTTGATGGCTGTTCCGCCACCAAAAGTGATCGCACCGCTTGCAGCGGCGCCGCCACCGAGCACTGCCTCCGCGAACCCCCACGCAGCAATCATGATGGCCGCGGCGCCGAGTGCGCCTATGATTGCTCCCCTCGCGCCGTCGATGAAGTACCCTACGATTGCACCAACGAGAATCGCGGCGCCGATCACAATCAACCATGGAAACTCCCCACTCGGGTCACTGAAGTTGACCGGATCATCCGCACAATACACCCACCGGTTGAGCAGCCCCGCGAGTGACTCGGGGCCGACTTCGACCGGGTCGGGCTGCAAGAACCGGCCAACTGCCGGCTCGTAGTCGCGCGCGCCGACGTGCAGGATGCCCGTCGAACGGTCCTCGTAGCCGGCCGGCCACGTCGAATCATACCCTTCATACTGCGGATTGGCCGTGTCCAGCGGAGCCAGCCGGTCCGGGTCGTCGCAGTTGGTCGCATAGCCTTCCTGACCATGATAGCCCAGCGGGCCGGTGGCCGCCCGGCCGCGGCTGCCGGGGTCGTTCAGCCCGTTGCACAGCTCGCAGCTTCGCCGCACAGGCCGCCTGCGTCGTGGGCGGGTTGGTCGTCGCCAGTGCGATGCGATCGAGCGGCACGCCGAAGGCGTCGAAATGCTGGAGGACGATGTTCCCGGCCGAATCGACCGCGCCGCTGGTGTTGCCGACGCCGTCCGAGAGCAGCCACTGGACGCACAGCCCTTCGCCGGACCCGTTCAGCAGCGTCCGCGCCGCCGGCCCGGCGGGGCCGTAGAGGTAGGACGCGACATGGTGATCGGGATGTCGCTCGACCCAGACCTGGTCGCCGTCGTAGTCATAGGCCGTGGCCAGCGAGCAGTCCGCGGTTGGCACGTCGCCGCGGGCGGTGTTCAGCCGGGCCACGCGTCGCCCGGCGGCGTCGTAGCCGTAGGCCTCGAACAGCCGCGGCACGGGCGAACCGATCTCTCCCGTGCAGCCGCTCTCGTCGACCGTGCAGTGCAGCTCCGTCAGCCACAGCTTCGCGATCCGCCGGTCGGGCACGCACTCAAAATCCCAGAACTGCGCCACGCCTCCGGTGGCCGAGGTCTCGTTCACGATCTTGAGCATCGGCGTCAACGCCGCGTTCTCGCCGCCGTAATAGTACCGCACCCAGCGGGCGTCGGCGGAGGTGTCGGTCGGCCGCAGGATGCGGTAACTGACGAGCCGGTCCTGCCCCCCGGCGTGGGCCGGGCCGGTCGAGCTGCCGACGGCGTGCAGATACGACACCGGTCAGTTCGGGGGCGACTGATCTTCGCCCGCGGTCCCCGACGGTGTTCGGAGGGTTCCACACTCCGGGCATCGCTCACTTGCGACGCCGGTCAGTTGATAGCCGCAATTCGTGCAGTGCGGTGATGCTGGAGGGCTCAATCCCCGAAACCGGTGAAAGCAGTGCAATACAAACAGTGCTCCGGCCCACACAACCATGAAAGCGTATGGAAAATCTGCGATACGAAGTCGCAATGGATATGCAAGACATGCGGCCACTACAAGACTAATGACTGAGCTTACCAGGACCGCGCGCCGTGGGAACGGAAGGACCTCAACGACGCCTGCGCAAATTGGACATCTTGACCGAGGGCTAATTCCGTAAGGCCGAAAGTACGGCATCCGGCCCTTGCAATACGGGCATTCGCGGAATGCTCGTCTTCGTGGCATCTCGGATCGCTCCATCGTTATGCCAACGCACAATTATCAAGGGAGCCTTTTTCCATCTGCAATTCGGGCTGGCGTCGATCGCTCAGGTGGGGTGGCGCATTGCTGAGCAGTTGCCCGATCTTCTTCACAACTGAGACGGTTACTCCGACAATAGTCCCAGCTCCAAACCCAGCGATGTAGCCGATCAGGAACCCGATTAGGAAGCTCGCCAAGATTCCAGCGAATAGGGCAACCCCAAGCAGAATTCGCGCAATCCCAGTCGCCGCCGCTGCACTCATCCCGATTTCGCCGAATGCGGCCATTAGCGCGTTCGCTGGACCGCTCAATTGCGCGCAAACCCCGCTGCCCATCACTACAATTCCAAAGATCGATAGCGCGACTGCGCTGAGCCTCATCAGTAGAGAAGCCCCGGTACTCCCTGTTGTTCCGAAAGCGAATCCGTCAAGCGTGCCGACTCCGAATCCGATTGCGAGTCCGGCCGCAAAGGCAAGGTTCTTGCCACTCGGATCACTGAAGTTGACCGGATCATCCGCACAATACACCCACCGGTTGAGCATGCCGGCCAGTGACTCGGGGCCCACACGCACCGGGTCCGGCTGCAAGAACCGCCCGGTCGCCGGTTCGTAGTCGCGCGCGCCGACGTGCAGGATGCCCGTCGAGCGGTCCTCGTAGCCCGCCGACCACGTCGAATCATACCCTTCATACCCCGGATCGGCCGTGTCGAGCGGAGCCAGCCGGTCCGGGTCGTCGCAATTGGTGGCGTAGCCTTCCTGACCATGATAGCCCAGCGGGCCGGTGGCCGCCCGGCCGCGGCTGCCGGGGTCGTTCAGCCCGTTGCACAGCTCGCAGCTTCGCGCCGCACAGGCCGCCTGCGTCGTGGGCGGGTTGGTGGTCGCCAGCGCGATGCGGTCGAGCGGCACGCCGAAGGCGTCGAAGTGCTGTAACACGATGTTGCCGGCCGAATCGACCGCGCGCTGGTGTTGCCGACGCCGTCGAGAGCAGCCACTGGACGCACAGCCCCTCGCCGGACCCGTTCAGCAGCGTCCGCGGCGCCGGCCGGCGGGGCCGTAGAGGTAGGACGCGACATGGTGATCGGGATGTCGCTCGACCCAGACCTGGTCGCCGTCGTAGTCATAGGCCGTGGCCAGCGAGCAGTCCGCGGTCGGCACGTCGCCGCGGGCGGTGTTCAGCCGGGCCACGCGTCGCCCGGCGGCGTCGTAGCCGTAGGCCTCGAACAGCCGCGGCACGGGCGAACCGATCTCTCCCGTGCAGCCGCTCTCGTCGACCGTGCAGTGCAGCTCCGTCAGCCACAGCTTCGCGATCCGCCGGTCGGGCTGGCACTCCATGATTCGACAGAACTGTGCCGAAGCGATCCCCGCCATTCAGTGGATTGCATCTACTTCTCACGGCGGCGTCTCTCCCGCAGGCCTAGATAAAGTCCGTGCATGGTGTAAAGGAGGCAGCCTGGGTCAATTGCAAGCCACACCCACCATAGTCGACTGATCCGGTGATCTGGAGAATTGATATTGCCGACAGCACCAAAAATGCCCGCCAACAACGGGATGATGGAGGGAGTCCGCGGGCGATTCCGAAATCGAAGTAACGTGTACCAATTCCGAGTCACCATTGATATCGCTACAATTATCAAAGCGAATGACAGGAAATAGGCCAGAAGAACAGTCATATGCGTCCCATTTTGCCGTTGGCCAAGTTCAATTGATAATTCTGTGTCCTAAGAATCCGGTGACGTATCCCCATGGACCTGACGGCCACTGCAGAAGCTCGGCTGGAACTTGGAGTGACAAACCGGAACCGTATGGGTATCTGGTCCACACACCTGAAAGGAAGAATGTAATATAGTTGACGCAGCCCTTCTGGACCCAAGGAGAATACGGTCCCCAGTGCGAAACAGTGATCAGACCAACTTCCCCACCAAATATATAGTACGCGCCCGCTCCGAGCCCCGCGCCGATCAGCGCACCGAGGATCATGTACTCGGGATCCCAGCCCGAGATCGCACCAAAGGTCAGGGCGCCGATGTGGCACCGATTGCCATGCCGGCGCTGATCCTCCAAGCGAGAATTCGAATCCCGCCAAATCATACGCGTTCACCGGCTCATTCGCGCAGTACGTCCATCGATTCAGGTGCCCCCACGTCACCGGCAGCGGGTCGATCTGGATCGGATCCGCCTGCAAGAACCGCCCCGTCTCGGGCTCATAGTCGCGCGCCCCGATGTGGATCAGCCCGGTGCTGCGGTCCTCGTAGCCGGCGGACCACGTCGAATCATACCCTTCATACCCCGGATCGGCCGTGTCGAGCGGAGCCAGCCGGTCCGGGTCGTCGCAATTGGTGGCGTAGCCTTCCTGGCCATGATAGCCCAGCGGGCCGGTGGCCGCCCGGCCGCGGCTGCCGGGGTCGTTCAGCCCGTTGCACAGCTCGCAGTTTCGCGCCGAACAGGCCGCCTGCGTCGTGGGCGGGTTGGTGGTCGCCATTGCGATGCGGTCGATCGGCACGCCGAAGGCGTCGAAGTGCTGTAACACGATGTTGCCGGCCGAATCGACCGCGCCGCTGGTGTTGCCGACGCCGTCCGAGAGCAGCCACTGCACGCACAGGCCTTCGCTGGAGCCGTTCAGCAGCGTCCGCGCCGCAGGCGCTGCTGCTCGAGCCGTTGGCGTTGCAGAGCGTGGTGCGATTGCCGTCCGGGTCGCAACCCGAGTCGCACCGCGGATTGCAGACGTTGATCGTCGTCTGGTGTGAAACTTGGCAGGCGGCATCATCTCCGCAGCGGTGGTAGTTCTCTAGACATCGCCCGGGGGCGTAATTGAGCGGGCAATCACGGCGACTTCGAAACGCCGCCCAGATCGAAGCGAAATACGATTGCACACGGCGCGTCTGACTTCGTTACTTGCAACTCAACGTCGCAAATCGGGCGCTCGCGGATACGATAGTGCACCAGTCGGGTCGCACGGGTTGTCGAAAGAACGACCTTGCATTCGTGTGCCGGAGTTCGCCTCTCGGCGATCGCCGCCAAAAGTAGCCCTCCAAGTCGTTCCCAGTGAGTCTTGGCCTCGACAATGCCGCCCAGTCGTGGTTCGAACGCGTAAAGAGTCAACGTGCCAAGATACCCCTCGCCGTCCTCATCAACAACCGCATCGGCAACGCCCGCCGCATCCCCCAGAAAACTACAAGTTCCGGACGCCGTCCAGTTCGGCGCGGGGCGATGGCAGTAAATGGAGTATGTGTTTTCAGAACCCGAACTCGTACAGCCGCAGGCGCGGCAGAGAAGTCGTCTGAACTCCGTCCATGAGGATTGAATGCACATGATCTACTGCCCGAATAGGGTCACCTCGATGAATCGCTCCGCCGCGAGTCGTGTCGTCGGGTATGTGGTGCCGACGTATCCGCTTAATGGATACAGCGACACCAAGATATTGTTATAGAGAAACGCGATGTTGTCCCGCAGACTGTCGTAGTATGGAACGCCACACTGTATTGCTGATACAATAGTGCCAGCGGTGACTCGGCGCTCCAACATTTTCTCGATAACATGTCCGCCAATTCGAACGGCCTGCAGCCCAGCTTCATCAAGCGCGCTTCGCAGAGAAGATTCAGCTTCAAGTTCTGCCAGAGTGGCCAGCCCAGCCAGATCGGCGCGGTTCACCGGCTCATTTGCACAGTACGTCCACCGATTCAAATGCCCCCACGTCACCGGCAGCGGGTCGATCTGGATCGGATCCGCCTGCAAGAACCGCCCCGTCTCGGGCTCATAGTCGCGCGCCCCGATGTGGATCAGCCCCGTGCTGCGGTCTTCGTACCCGCTCGGCCAGACCGGGTCGTAACTCGGCCAGGTGGGATAGCTGTTCCGCAGCGCCAGGTCGCGCACCGCGTCGCTCATCTCGGTCGCGTAGCCATACTCCCCGCGATAGCCGGCCGTCCCCGCCGCCGCCCGGCCGGCCGCGCCGTTGCACGACTCGCACGTCGGCCCCGCGCACGACGACAGCACGCCGTGGTCGAGCGCCACGCCGAAGGCGTCGAAGTGCTGTAACACGATGTTGCCGGCCGAATCGACCGCGCCGCTGGTGTTGCCGACGCCGTCCGAGAGCAGCCACTGCACGCACAGCCCTTCGCCGGACCCGTCCAGCAGCGTCCGCGCCGCCGGCCTGCGTAGCGGCTCGTGCGGCCCGGGCTCGCCCGGGGTCATGCTGCGTTGGGTCATGATCGCCGCTGAATTGGAAGCGGCTTCGGTCGAACACGCGGGAATTCAACAGAGCAAGCGTGTCTCTGCGGGCGTGCTGCATTGGTTTGTTCCACGCCCGGCTGGATTCCAGTACCGTAATGCCCGTGGCAGACGACGTTGTCACCGGCATTCTGAACGAAATCGATGCGGGCAACCCAAGGGCGGCCGCCGAACTGCTCCCGCTCGTCTACGATCAGCTTCGCAAGGCCGCCCAGCTCCAGATGGCTGCCGAGCGCCCCGACCACACGCTTAGCGCAACGGCGCTGGTGCACGAGGCGTATCTCAAGCTGGTGGGGCCACGCCAGGTTCCCTGGGCAGGCCGCGCGCATTTTTACGCGGCGGCGGCCCAGGCCATGCGGCAGGTCCTGCTCGACCATGCGAAGGGAAAGGCCCGACTCAAGCGCGGCGGGCCCGAGCAGAAGTCGATATCGGGTCTCGAGTTCGAGGACCTCGCGGCCCTGGCCGTCCGTCCGCCCGAGGAAATCCTGTCGTTCGACGCCGCCCTTTGTCGCCTGGAGCAGGAGGCGGCGCAGGCCGCGCAGGTCGTGCGACTGCGCTTCTTCGCCGGGCTGTCGGTTGATGAAACCGCCGAGGCGCTCGGCGTCTCGGACCGCACCGTCGACCGGCACTGGCTGTATGCCCGGGCATGGCTGCACCGGGCGGTCACGGCGTCGGACGGGCCATAGATGGACCGCTCGGAACGAATTCAGGAAGTCCTCGCCCGCGCGGCAGACGCGCCGCCGGACCAGCTTGGCGCGCTGCTCGATCGCGAGTGTGGCGACGACGCGGCGATGCGCGCGGAGGTCGAGTCGCTGCTGCGGTCCCTGTCGCTGGCGGGCCGATTCCTGGCTGCGCCGACATCGCACGATCAAGTCCCGCGAGTGAACGAGCTCGGCCTCGATGAACGGGCCGTCGAGCGCCCGGGGTCGCGGATCGGGCCTTACAAGCTGCTGGAGCGCATCGGCGCGGGCGGATTCGGTTCGGTCTTCATGGCCGAGCAGGAGCAACCCGTCCGTCGAAAGGTCGCCCTCAAGATCATCAAGCTCGGCATGGACACCGGACAGGTGGTCGCCCGCTTCGAGCAGGAGCGGCAGGCCCTGGCGATGATGGATCATTCCAACATCGCGCGGGTCCTCGATGCGGGCGCGACGGAGACCGGGCGCCCGTATTTTGTGATGGAGCTGGTCAAGGGGGACCCGATCATCAGTTACTGCGACCGGAACGCCCTGAGCGTTCCGGAGCGCCTCGAGCTCTTCGCGCAGGTGTGCGCCGCCGTGCAGCACGCACACACGAAGGGGATCATTCACCGCGACATCAAGCCGTCCAACATCCTGGTCAGCACTCAAGACGGGCGTCCGCAAGCCAGGATCATCGACTTCGGCATCGCCAAGGCCACAGCCGCCCAACTCACCGACAAGACGCTCTTCACGGAACATCGCCGCGTCATCCTTGGCACGCCGCTCTGCTGATGAGCCCCGAGCAGGCGGAAGGCAGCCTGGATATCGACACGCGCTGACGTCTATTCGCTGGGCGTCCTGTTGGCCGAGTTGCTGACCGGCACGACGCCGTTCACCAGCGATGAGCGCGCAGCGCAGGGGAAATCCAGCCTATCCGCGAGGTCGAGCCGCCCAGGCCCAGCGCGAGGCTCACTCGCAGCTCCGTCACGCTGGGGATCGTGGCCGAGAGACGGCGAACGCAGCCGGCGAAACTCGGCGCGATGATCCGCGGAGAGCTGGACTGGCCGGTGATGAAGGTGCTCGAGAAGGACCGCGGCCGCCGAGGATACGAGTCGGCCCGCAGCCTGGGAGTCGATGTCCGCCGCTACCTCGACGGTGAGGCCGATGGCCGCGTGCTGCCGAGCGCCGCGCTCTACCGCGCGCGGCGGGTGCTCGTGTTGCGTCAAGGTGGTGCCGGCCGTCGGGTGCAGCGGCGACGTGCCTGCTGCTGGGCGTGGTGGCGTTCGCGCATGGCAGGGCGCGAATCGCCCGCCGTCAGCGCGACGCGGCGGAGCAGGCCGCGCGCGGCGGCGAAGGCTCGGGCCGACGAGTTGCAGCGGGTCACCGATTTCCAGGGCGGATGTCGCCAGGTGGACGCGGCCGTCGCCGAAGAGTCGGAAAGACCTTCAGCGCGCCACGAGGTCGCCAGGGCGGCGAGCTCCTGGAAACGGATCGGGCCGCGCAGGTGCGTCGCTGAGCTGGCGAGCTGTCATTGATCAATGCGACCGACGCCGCCGGACGCAAGATCGATCGAATGATCCCGGCGCCATCGGTCCGGAGGTGGAAGCCAAGTTCAAGGACCAGCCGGCGGTCGACGCAACCCTGCGCTTTTCGCTGGCGCAGCTGTACGAAACACTTGGTTTTTTCGACCGGGCGTTGCCGCTGGCGGAATCCGCGGTCGCCGCGAGCATCCGCACTTTCGGCGAAGACCACGACCGCTCCATCCATGCCCGCGAGTTGCAGGCCCGCTTGCTCGTAGGCACCGGAAACGTCGAAAAGGCGGCCGAAGTCGAGCGCGCTGTCTTCGAAAGCTGCCGCCGTATTCACCCGCCCGATCATGAGCAGACGCTGCACACGATGTCCAATCTGGGCAACACGCTGCGCCTGCAGGGCAAGCTGACGGAGGCGGAGCCGCTGCTGCGCGGCGCGCTCGAGGGGCGGCGACGCACGCTGGGAAACGAAAATCGCGAGACGCTCATCTCGCTTAATACGTATGGCTTCCTCTTGCTCGCGCAGCACAAACCCGCCGCGGCTGCGCCGTACTGGCGCGAGGCCTATGAGACCGGGCGTCGGGTCTTCGGCAAGGACGATCCCGACGTGCTCATCTGGACCGCGAACATGGGCGGACTGCTCCGGGACATGCGTCGGTTCGAGGAGTCCGCAAAGCTTTATCGTGAAGCGGTCGAAGGCTTCCGCCGACGACGCGGCGAGACGCATCCGAATACGATTTCATGCCTGTCATCGCTCGTTCGATCGCTCCACGGCGCCCGGAAGACGGCCGACGCAGCCAAGGTCCTGGCGGAGCTTCTTGACGCTCAGCGACGGATCCTGCGCGAAGATGATCCCGCCATCGGACGGACCCTGACGTTGCTGGCGGCGGACCGCATGCTGCTCGGACGAATGGACGCAGCCCAGGTCGGTTTCGAAGAGGCCATCGCAACGCTCAGGAAGAGCGCGCCAAGCGGCAGCGCGCCCTTGGCCGATGCCCTGTGGTCGCTGGGCAAGCTGCACCTGGCCCAGAAACGGCCCGCCGCGGCGCTGCCCTTGCTGGAGGAGGCGGCCAACATCGGGGCCAGGCAATTGCCGGCCGACAGTCCCGACCTGGCCGATTACCAAGCGACGCTGGCCCAGTGCCGCGGGGCGCTCGGAAAACAATCGCGACGATAGTCCGGCCGTTGGGTCGACCGAGCTTGGGGCCCCGCCAACCTCTGCCGCTGCAACCCGGGTCACGGGCGGCCCTGGAGCGCCTCATCCCTCATTCCGCCGACGCCAATTCGGCTTTCTCACGAATTCTCAGGAATTCTGTCGTCATTCCGCCCGCCGCGTCGCCTGGAGACGGGAGCGATCATTGCGCTCGCGGCAGGTGTGTCCATGTCGCCAAACGCGACTGCCGGTGCCGTCGAAATCGAGAATCGATACGAATTCATAGGAGCCAGATCGGTGAACCGGACCAATGCAGACCATCGGACATTCCCAATCACCCGCGACCGGGCATCCGCACGAACCGCTCGACCCTCGACCGCGACGGCTGCGCTCGCAGTCTTCACATGGGTGACCGTCTCGCCGCTGCCGGCCGCGCCCGCAGGGTCGTTCCATCCGGCGCGCACGGACACGAACCAGACTCCGCACGACTTGTCCGATTCCGATTGGTCGGGCATTCGCGCTGCGTATGAGGCGGGTCGTCGTGCGGTGACCGCTGTTGACGGAGGCTGGGTTGCACGCAATCCGGCCCAGCAGTGGCGGACGGGATTCGACGGTCGCGGCTTTGACAGCGCGCCGAACGCGACTGGCTGGTCGTGGGGACTGGAACTCGTCGCGTACGGCCGGCCGGGCGAAGAACGGGGCGTGAGCATGCCGGTCTGCGTCGACGCCGATGGATCGTCCGTCCGCTATGAATGGGACGACGCGCTGACCGAGTGGTTCATCAACGACCCCCGCGGCCTGGAGCATGGCTACACCGTGCAGAAGCGCCCGGCGGGCGCTGGCGACAGCCTGCATTTCGCGCTCGCCGTTCGCGGCGGCCTTGCTCCGCGGATGTCGGACGACGGTCGCGGCCTGACCTTCGTCAACGCAGCCGGCGTGGCCGTGATCAACTACGGCGCCCTGATGGCCTTCGACGCCACCGGCCGTGAGCTGAATGCGTGGTTCGACACGGCTGGTCCGGTACAGCCCCCCGGTCGCAGATATGACGTGGCGGGCCCCCAGTCTCAAGCGTTCTCGATCGTCGTTGACGATGAGAACGCGGCCTACCCGATCACCATCGACCCCATCGCGCAGCAGGCGTACCTCAAGGCCTCGAACCCTGGCATCACCGATGCATTCGGCGAATCGGTGGCGGTAAGTGGCGACACGGTGGTGGTCGGGGCGCGCTGGGAGGACAGCAGCGCCACCGGGATAAACGGGAACCAGTCCAACGATGGCGCTACAGATTCCGGCGCGGCGTACGTGTTCGTCCGCAATGGCGGCGTCTGGAGTCAGCAGGCCTACCTCAAAGCCTCGAACACGCAGGCGGGAGACAGTTTCGGTAATTCCGTTGCCATCAACGGCGATACTGTGGTGGTCGGAGCAATTTACGAGGACAGCGCCGCCACGGGTGTGAACGGCAATCAGGCCGACAACAGCGCTAGCAATTCCGGCGCGGCTTATGTCTTTGTCCGCGACGTCAACGGCGCCTGGAGCCAGCAGGCCTACCTCAAGGCCTCCAACACGGGTGCCGGCGACCAATTCGGCGCTGCGCTCGCATTGTCGGGTGACACCCTCGTCGTCGGGGCGGATAGCGAAGCCAGCGGCGCCACCGGCGTCAATGGAAACCAACTCGATAACAGTACGACCGGGGCCGGCGCGGCGTACGTTTTCACTCGCAACGGCGGCGTCTGGAGCCAGCAGGCATACCTCAAGGCCTCGAATACTGGCGTGGCCGATCATTTCGGCGCCGCGGTGGCCGTCTCGGGCGACACCGTGGTGATCGGGGCCTATCAGGAGGACAGCAATGCCACGGGCGTGAACGGCAACCAGGCCGACAACAGCGCCGTGAACGCCGGCGCGGTCTACGTCTTCGTACGCAGCGGCAGCGTTTGGAGCCAGCAGGCCTACATCAAAGGCTCAAACACCGGGGCGGGAGACTTCTTTGGGTTCAGTGTGGGAATCTCCGGCGACACGGTCGTGGTCGGAGCGGCTCAAGAAGACAGCAGCGCCACGGGCGTGAACGGCAACCAGGCCGACAACAGCGCCGCGGACGCCGGCGCTGTCTACGTCTTCGTACGCAGCGGAAGCGTCTGGAGCCAGCAGGCCTACATCAAGGCCTCAAACGCTGAGACGACCGACCTCTTTGGCCAAAGTGTGGGCATTGACGGTGATACGATAGTCGTGACGACGATCGCCGAGGACAGCAACGCCACAGGCGTCAATGGTGATCAAGCCGACAACAGCGCCGCCAGCTCCGGCGCAGCATATATCTTCGCGCGATCCGGCGGAACCTGGAGTCAGCAGGTGTATCTCAAGGCCTCAAACACGGAGGCGGGCGACACTTTTGGCATCAGCGTGGCCATCTCGGGCGATACGCTGGTCGTGTGCGCGTCCGGCGAGGACAGCGGCGCCGCCGGCGTCAACGGCGACCAGTCGAACAACAGCGTCAGCCGATCCGGCGCTGCCTACGTCTTCGACCTGGACACTGATGACGACGGCGTGATCGATCCGGTCGACAACTGCCCGCTGGTCGTCAATCCCGGACAGGAAGACGCCGACGGCGATGGCGTGGGTGATGCCTGCGACAACTGCCTCCTCGCGGCCAATCCAGATCAGGCAGATCTCGATGGCGACGGACTCGGCGACGCATGCGATCCGGACATTGACAACGACGGCGTGCCCAACTCGGCCGACGGGTGCCCAGCCAATGTGCCCGGGCTGCCGGTGGATGGTGTCGGCCGGCCGCTTTCGGACGTGAATGGCGATTGCAAGGTGAACGGTCTGGACATTCAGCCCTACCTCGACAATCCCGGCGTGCGGGCCTTCGGTGATTTCATGGCCGATCTGATGCTGCACTGACAACGCCTCGCGCCGGCGCGGCCGTACTGGCACTGATCTTGAGCACCAAGCCGATGGTCGTTATGCAAGACGACCTGGCCTGGCTGAGAATCGCCGTGTTGCCGTCTTCGTCGGTGTCGAGGCCGTCCATCTCGGTCTCCAGGCTCCAGCCGTCGTACACGAACCGCCGGTCGACTTCCGCCGCGGTCGCCCAGTCGGACGAGCCGGCGTCACAATGATACACCCGCATTCGCGTCCGCCGGCCGAGGTAATCGTAGTCATAGACCGACTTCAAGTCACCCGCACTCGGCTGTGACCTGCCCCCACTCATGATACCACTTCCTAAGTTAGAGTTTCGTCCTCGCTGATTGTTGTCTTCTTCCGGGCGGAGGGGAAGAAGCCGGGGTCCAGGGGCAGAGCCCCTGGCGGGGTGCGGGGCGGAGCCCCAAGACGCACGCCCGCGGCGCTGGCTGGCGCCATCGTCTGCGGAGCCGGCGGTCGATACCCCAGCGAGCTGTGCGGCCGCACGGTGTTGTAGTGAACTCGCCACCGCTCGATCAGCACCTTGGCCTCCAGCAGCGTGTAGAAGATCTCGCCGTTGAGCAGTTCGTCCCGCAGTTTCCCGTGGAAGCTCTCCACATACCCGTTCTCCCACGGGCTGCCCGGCTCGATGTACAACGTCTTCACCTCCACCTTCGCCAGCCACTCCCGTACCGCGTGGGCGGTAAACTCCGATCCATTGTCGCTTCGCAGATACTCCGGCACGCCGCGCGTCGCAAACAACCAGGCCAGGCGCTCCAGGACATCTTCCGAATTCAATCTCCGGGCCACGTCGATCGCCAGGCACTCCCGCGTGTAATCATCCACGATCGTCAGCAGCCGCAGCGGCCGGCCGTCATGCGTCTGCACATGCACGAAGTCGTAGGCCCACACGTGGTCCTGGTGCTCCGGCCGATGGCGGACGCAGGAGCCATCATTCAGCCACAATCGCCCGCGTCGCGGCTGCTTCTGCGGCACCTTCAGACCCACCGCTCGCCAGATTCGCTCCACCCGCTTGTGATTCACTCGCCACCCTTCCCGTCGCAGCATGGCCGTGATCCGGCGATACCCATATCTGCCGTACTGGCAGGCCAGTTCGATCATCCTCCGCGTCAGCAACGGCTCATCGTCCCGAACGATCGGCCGATGACGCTGTGTCGCCCGTGCCTGATGCAGCACGCGACACGCTCGACGCTCCGAAACTTCTGGATAAATCTCCCGGACGCGGTCGACCGCTTCCCTGCGGCGCGCCGGGCTCAGAAGTTTGGGTGGGCGACCTCCTTCAGGATCGCGTTGTCCAGGGTCAGGTCGGCCACCACCTTCTTCAGCCGGCCGGTCCCGCGGCCAGCACGACTTCGGCCAGCCGGTCGCAGTTCAGGTCGAACACGTCGAGGTCCAGATTGCCCCCGCCAATTCCATTATCGACCCGAACCGGCGGGTCCCCAAAGCCCCCCTGTCCGTTGCCGCGGATGACGTAGAAGAAGCTCGGCCGATTGCTTGCGACCATCACGGCGTCCAGGTTTCCATCCCCATCGATGTCCGCTAGGCGTAGTTTGAGCGGCACGCCTATCTCATTATAGCACGGGCGCGGACAGCAGCAGACCGTTGAGGAACAGTCTTCGCAATCCGGTTGCATCGTCACGTACAGGTCGTAACTGGGCTGAGTGGTGACAAAGGCGGTCCCGCTGCTGTTCCGCAAATACGGCTTCATGAACGTCTGGATGTTGCCGGGCGCATCGGGGATGTTGAACAGCCAGCCGCCAAGCCCACAAGTAGAAGCGTAACGGACGCTGGTTCAGGGGTGGGGTTGAAATAGAACGCTTCGATATCCTCAACAAAACTTCCACTATCCGCCACAGCGCGAGCAATCAATGCATCGGAGGTGATTCCGACAAAGAATCCGCTGCCAGATCCCGAAAGATGGATACTACCGATGAGATTGTTCTGCGCGTCGTATGCGCTCAGAGTCGTTCCTCCGGGAAACGCGACGCCGACCGCGTGGCATGGCGTGACCAAATCAGCGATTATCGAAGTGTGAATGGACGCGAAATGAGTGTCAACAAAGAGATCGAAATCGCCAGGGTTTCCGACCAGTTCCGGCGCGACATTCGGAGACGAAAAGATAGCGCCTTGCGAACCGTAGTTGAATAGTGGGGACAAAAAAGTGCCGTTGACTGTAGGCTGGCCGTTCGGCATCGTTTCAAAGTCGATCACACTGATTGGTCCGCCGAACTGCGAGAAATCCTGAAAGCTTGTGTACGTGCAGACCGGCGCGGTGCCGCTGTTGCAGGGCACGGCACGAGCGCCGTCGCCCGAGACAACGATAAATGCGATGATCGTCATGACAGATTTCATGATAACCCTCCCAACAATGATATCACTCTCCCGAAAGCCCCAGCTCCGCCATCTTCTGATGGATCCGGTAACTGATTTCCCACTGCTTGAGACCGGTAAAGTCCTGCGTTTCGAGCCAATCCATCATAGCCTGCCACTGAGGATCGAGATCGGTGTCGTTCTCCCCGCTTGACGCCTGCTGGGATTGATTCTCCGTCGCCGAACCCTGGCCACCCTGAGTCATCATCATCGACTGCTGGCCAACGCCTTGGCACTCGTCCGGAATGCCATCTTCGTCCAGGTCCTCGCTGTTGCCCGGGGCGATGTCACACTCATCAGGGATGAGGTTCGTATTGCAATCCCCACTTGTGCCAAACCCCACGTCGCACTCGTCCGGAACGCCATTGGTATTACAATCCGGCGACGTTGCTGCCGAAACGTCGCACGAATCGAGCACGCCGTTCTCGTTGCAGTCGGGGTTTTCGCACTCGTCGGGGACTCCGTTAGCATTGCAGTCGTGGCTCGCCCCCAGAGAGATATCCAGAACGTCGTCGCGTCCATTGCCATTGCAATCCGGCCACTCGGCCGAGCCCTCGTAACCCCACGCCCCGCAGTAGCCGAACGTCGTCGCCGCCCAGGCCGGCGGAGGCCGCCCGCCTTCGCCCAGCTCCGCGACGCGCTCGCCGAACGCGGTATAATATCGCCGCGACATCCGGGCGCCGTTGTTCGAGCCGCTCTGGCCATCCGTCGTCAGCACCGCGCTGCCCACCTGGTCGTGTCCATCATACACCGGGCCGCCGGTCGCGTTGATCAACTGCCGCCCCAGCGCGCCGAAATATTCGGCCGTCGCCGCCGCGTCGCCCTGCGGCCCGACCGCGAACTCGCCCGTCCGCTCGTCGCCGTCGTGGTCGCGCTGCACCTCGCTCACGAACTCCCACGCCAGCGGCGAGGTCTGGCCATCCGGGTCACTCGCCGGCGGCGCCAGCCTCTGCGTCACTGGCCGCGCGATGCCGGCGCGTGTCGGCTCGGCCTCGTACGGCAAGGACCGCAAGGATCATACTCTCAGAAAACTCGGAGATTTCACTAGTCCGCGGCAGCGGCAATGTACATGACTTCCGGACTGAGCCGGCCTCGCGCGGATCAATACGGAGACGTCCGCGGGCTATGTCCAGCTCAATGTGCGTATTATCTAGAGATAGACAGGCTGTCTCGGTGCCGCTGCGAAATCCTCGCAACGTTGTCTCAATCTGCAGCATTGAAGGCAGCACAATGTACCGTGTCTCGAATACGCAATCGACCAACACTGAGATTGTCAGCACACCGCAACCTAGAGCGAGGCAGTACACCGCGATCACATCAACATCAATCGGCGGCGCCGCGGGGCGGTGAAATCGCAATGCCACGAACAGTATGATCGCGACAGACCATGCAAATGAGAGAACCGAAAGAGCGCTCCGCGCGCGCCATGAGACAGTGTGCGAGGGCACACCTTCGTAAGTGTGCGGCTCAAACTGTACATCTGGCGGCACTTCGGGAACAATGGCTCCTGGCGACAGACCGACGAGCAGGATCTCGGAGGTGCCCGCTGAGTAGCAGCTTGTTCGGCCAGCTTTGCTGCGCGTGGATAGCCATGCGACGATTCTCGCAATGGCGACAAGGCAAATCACACCGCCGCACGCCTGCAAGACCCAACGCTGCAAACCCTGGACGTGCCGGGCGGCCAATATAACAATTGTTAGTGGCATTACGATTGTGGCCACGCCGGACCTATAAGTGAACGTCTTACTGGGAATGGAGCATTCAGTCGAAGTCATGGGAAGCAACAACGGCCAGACTGATCGAAGCGCGACACACGCAGTCAACCGCTCCTAAGACGCCTACTAGCCCCGCCACTTCATGTAGGCCATTCATGAGTCGGCAAACGGTTGAAACAAGGGCCGCAATTCGGTGAGGCGCGGTATCCAACCAATAATGCCCGGGGTAATAGCAATGCTTGCTCGTTAGTGCGGAGAATTGCCGATGCACGATTGACGAGCCGATCAGCGGTTCCAGCGACACCGAGGGCGCATTCATAGCCGATCCGCCGCTGAGCGGCGAGCTGTGGTCGGCCATCCAGCCGAGATTGTCGCACGTGGATCGCTCGCCGCTCGGCGGCGGCCTGGGACAAGCCCGATGACCCATCGAATGCACGCTGCCCTGCCTTCACCAGTTCGGGCAAATCCGCTTTCGTTACGACCAACGCGCCGACATTCATTCGGGCTTCCCTTCCCTGGGTTGCGCGTTGATTTGTTGGAGACGATTGTAACAAGGGTTCTCTTGGAGCCTCAAAGTCAATCGAACGCCGCGCCGGCTGTATGGACACCGCCGCCGATCAGTATCGATTCCCCGCCCGACGCCTGTAACCAGACTCCGACTGGTACGGCGAATGGCGCGGCTGGCGGAAAGATGGCGGACCCTATTTCGAGGGCGCTACCAACCACGAACGCTCCGGCACCGAGCAAACATAGTCCACCGCCAACGTGCTTTCCATGAAAGCCAGAGTGGGGCGGTGGTGGCGTCGCAGGCGGCGGTGGAAGCGGCCAAGGCGGGCCCGCCAACGGCGGCGTCTCACCATACCGAGACGGCACCGGCCGACCAGCAGATCGGCCTTGTTCGATGTGGTCACGAAACCCCCAATCGTGACCTCGCACCATGGACTCAGGTGCCAGCCCGCTGGGATCGATCTCGTCAAGCACAGATTCTGATGCATAGATATATGTATTCAAACCGCCGCCAACCCCTATCGGATCGCGCTGCAAGAACCTCCCCGTCTCCGGCCAATACCACCGCGCGCCGACGTGCAGCACGCCCAGGTCACTCTCCCAGAAGTTGTCGCTCGACGGCGATCCGCCCGAACCACCGCCCGACGAACCGCCCGAACCACCGCCCGACGAACCGCCGAAACCGCTCTCCGTCGGCCACTCGGCCGAGCCCTCGTAGCCCCACGCGCCGCAGTAGCCGAACGTCGTCGCCGCCCAGGCCGGCGGCGGCTGCCCGCCTTCGCCCAGCTCCGCGACGCGCTCGCCAAACGCGGTGAAGTAGCGCCGGCTCATCCGCGCGCCGTTGTTCGAGCCGCTCTGTGCATCCGTCGTCAGCACCGCGCTGCCCACCTGGTCGTGTCCATCATACACCGGGCCGCCCGTCGCGTTGATCAACTGTCGCCCCAGCCCGCCGAAGTACTCGGCCGGAGACGCCGGCTCGCCGTCGGACACTCAACGCGCGGGTTCGATCTTTGTCGCGGGCGAACGTAGCACCGGCTCTCCGCACTCCGGACACTTGCCGGAACGGTTTCCGCGCAGGTCGTAATCGCAGCGCGGGCAGAGGGCGGTACGTCGTACTCTGGCGTAACCCGGCGCGAGCAACGCCGCCCCGATCAACAAGGACTGGGCCAAGTCCGTCAGCGGAATGCCCGGCCGATCCGGTGCCAGCAACTGTGAGCAATGCACTAACTGCTCGGAGAGATACACTGGCTCTCCGCCGCCTACTGACTGCGAGTATTTGATCCAGGCGTAGCCATGAAAGACTCTTGACTTTTGAATCTGCAGACATCTGTGTCGAATCACCAACGAGCCATCGAACAGATCAATCAAACGCCCTTCCAACTCCAATCCCCACGGGCTCGGGGTCGGCGGCAGTCCCGCGGTCGGCACAAACCAGAATGCCGCAAGGCCGTGCTTCGAGAAGGCGAACAGTGCCGTTGTCGCAACGGCGCCCGACAACAGGCAGACGCATGCCACCTTCGTGCACTTTCGCACCAATCGGGGAACGAGTCTGAGCGTCCGGACACAGAGCGAGTCGAATTCGATGGTGTCGCGCAGGCGCAGGAGCAGCCGCGTCGTGGCAACATATACAGCAAGAAAGATGGATACAAAGACAAGGGGCAGTTGCCGTGGCTCGGTCACGGCTTCAAACAAGGGCTCTCCGGATGCGGCTGAAACGTCGAGCGGTGCCCAGCCACACGCAAGGCCCATGTTGGATTGTGGGGTGGCAAAGTCCTTCGTCACAACCAGGGCTCCACTCCGCAATCCGCAAACTGTCGCGGCCTCGACCCGGTCTAGACCCACGACGGCCACCGAACCCATTGCAGTCTTGGCGGGTATGGCCACGCGGACCCAGAAGCCACACAGCCCGATGAGCCACAGCGCGGTGAAGCAAAGTACTCCCAGCTGGGCCGGCACAAGGGTCTTGGCTGTCAATCGCTCGACTGTCACGGCGGCGCCCCTGAAGTTGTCGCAGACTCCGATCGCACGTACATGTGCCGAGGTGACCCATTCATGAAGACGTCCAAACCGAAACAATCGATTCTCACTCGCCCCTCACGTCCGGGGGGTTGACCCGACGGCCTTGGGTTGATGGGCGCTACGCACCATTTTGAGGTTGTCGGCGTAGGCATGTGAAAGTGACTCCAGTCAGTGAAACCGTTCTTCGAAATGCCTGTCTGTTGGCGGGGGGTCAAATGTATACCATAGTTTGCCGGAGAGATTCGCATGGCAGAACGTGCCTACTAGAATGTACCGAACCGGCACCGGGCCCGGCCAATCAAACACGGACCCCGGAAGCGCCGGTCCCTCGCACACCGGCAGTTCGGCTCCGATCGCTGGGGCCGATGGCGGCATCCCTGGAGGGTTATGGTCGCCCTCAAAGTCTCGCGTCCGCAGCCCGTCCGAGTCCGGCTGGAACGGGTAACTTCCCGCGCCGAAGCCTTTGGTCGAGAATGGATCGATCAGCGCACGTCCGGTCGGATCGACGCGATCGGACGGTCTCGCCGCAGCGTAGCTGTAGCTGTTTGTACCACCCGCAATCCCAATCGGATCCCTCTGGATGAACCGCCCCGAATCCGGCCAATACCACCGCGCGCCGACGTGCAGCACGCCCAGGTCACTCTCCCAGAAGTTGTCGCTCGACGGCGACCCGCCTGAACCGCCGCCCGAACCGCCGCCCGACGACGCGTCGCCAAAGTTACTCTCCGTCGGCCACTCGGCCGAACCCTGGTAGCCCCACGCGCCGCAATAGCCGAACGTCGTCGCCGCCCAACTCGGCGGAGGCTGGCCGGATTCTCCGAGTTCCGCGACGCGCTCGCCAAACGCGGTGAAGTAGCGCCGGCTCATCCGCGCGCCGTTGTTCGAGCCGCTCTGTGCATCCGTCGTCAGCACCGCGCTGCCCACCTGGTCGTGTCCATCATACACCGGGCCGCCCGTCGCGTTGATCAACTGTCGCCCCAGCGCGCCGAAATATTCGGCCGTCGCCGTCGCGTCGCCCTGCGGCCCGACCGCGAACTCGCCCGTCCGCTCGTCACCGTCGTGGTCGCGCTGCACCTCGCTGACGAACTCCCACGCCAGCGGCGAGGTCTGGCCGTCCGGATCATTCTCCGGCGGCGCCAGCCTCCGCGTCAGCGTCCGCGCGATGCCCACGCCCTCGGTCACAATCTCCTCCGCCGCCAGCCGGCGGTGATTGGTCACCTGCCCGTCGCCGACCTGCCATTCCTCCTTGATGGTCAGCCACAGCGCGTTCTGCTTCGTATAGTGCAGGCTATACGCGTGGCGGACCGGGTCGGCCGGCCGCGAGGTGACCACGTAGCGCGGGTTGCCGCTGATCTCGTACGCGAAGCTGACGCGGCGCGTCTCGACCCCGGCCGCGTCCTTCACCACGAAATACATCAGCCGGTTGTCGCGCGTGCCGTAGTCGTGCTCGGCCCCGCCGACTCGCGCCGCGGACCAGTACTGACGTGCGTCGCAGAGTCGATCTTCTGCACAAACTCTGTCTATCCTGCCAACATGAGTACAGAGTAAACGTATCCACCTATGCAAATCCCAAAGACGGCGACCCATATCGCTGAGGAGCGCGAAACCGACCGATTGAGAACGAGGTCTCTTACCGACTGAAGCACAAGAGATCCACGAAAAATGGTAACACCGACTGTCGCAAGATGTGCAACTGCCGCAGCCGAAGGCATGAGACTCGCGAGGCCCAACCGATGCACGATCCTTGGGCTATTCAAAACAAAAAGTACGAAGCCGCCGCCTCCGAGCAGGATCAGAGCAATCAGCTTCTCCGCAAGCGAGGCGGGGCGATAGGAGAAAAGGCGTCGGCGTCCTCCTCGTCCCATCGGTCGACGCGATGTGGGATTGTCGTCACCGACTACTTTATTCATAACACTTACTCACCATCGGAAATCAGCTTCCCCGGTGTCGGTAACCAACGCCCGCAGATGCACCGGAATGGTGTTCTTGATCGCCCGAGACAAAGAAGCAGTCATCACACTGGACGCGCCGACAGTACCCGTGACCACCCCTCAGCCTCCTTGTCGGATGTCGGGGCCGATACACTCCACGGAAACAACCAAATGCCAGGAGCGGTGCGTGAATTCGGCGCGCACTGGATGCACTTCCTGGACCAGATCACGTCGATGATTTTCAACACCATACATCTCATTACTAGCCAGCGCGCCTGCGCATGCGGTCGCTCCACTTGAATCAACGACCGTTCAACAGTACCGGTTGTGTACAAGGATACGTCGCTTTCCCACAAAATAGGTGCTCTTGGTCTCGATTCTGAGGTTGTAAGTCTCGACCGGCTTTTCGAGTCGGCGTACTACGACGCGTCTCACGGGCAACGCGCCGTCGGCATGAGAATACAGACTATCCCCGACGGAGAGTCGCTCCGCTGGCGTCCATCCACGCCCAATTACGAAAAACTCATGGGTCGGCGTGACACTGATCGTATCACCATCGACTACAACATCGACGATCACCTCCGCGGTCGAATGAAACAGACGAACGACGCGCTCGCTCGAAACAGTATCGCCAGCAGCGCGAGCGCTAAATACGCAGTCACCTGCTTTGATGGATTCAATCGAAACAAATCCAGATTCCGAATCCACAAACGTCCCTGCGACAAAGCACTTTACGTCGACGGGCGGCTCAGTTCGCGGTTGACTTGGAGGTTCCACGACCAGCCCCGCCTCCATAACTTGATTCGAAAAGACTCTGCAATTACGCGTAATACCGTGGTAGTAAACACTGTTGTCCGCGGCCCAGAGAATGGCTCGACGATCCTGCGCCTCAGTTGAATGGATGTCGGGCGGCCCGGCAGGGCGGGGGACTTCCGTAATAATGACTTGCCCTCGCTGTCCCCAGATATTTGAGAGAAGTGAGAGAATAATCCACCAATTGAGTCCATCCTCGCCCCAACCGGGTGCGCAGAAATCGATCCGCCAGTACTTGCCATAAACAGGGCCAAGCGTCACATACTCGTGAGGCCATTCATCGTTGCCCACCCAACGGTCGAGGCCGCTTGGATCGCTACCGGATAATGGCGATCCGTCAACATATACATAGATATTTGTGCCACCTGCGATTCCAATCGGATCCCTCTGTAAAAACCTCCCCGCCTCCGGCCAGTACCACCGCGCGCCGACGTGCAGCACCCCCAGGTCACTCTCCCAGAAGTTGTCGCTCGACGGCGAGCCGCCCGAACCAGCGCCCAACGAGCCGCCGAAGTTACTCTCCGTCGGCCACTCGGCCGAACCTTCGTAACCCCACGCTCCGCAGTAGCCGAACGTCGTCGCCGCCCAGGCCGCCGGCGGCTGCCCGGCCTCGCCCAGCTCCGCGACGCGCTCGCCGAACGCAGTGAAGTAGCGCCGGTTCATCCGCGCGCCGTTGTTCGAGCCGCTCTGTGCATCCGTCGTCAGCACCGCGCTGCCCACCTGGTCGTGACCATCATACACCGGGCCGCCGGTCGCGTTGATCAACTGTCGCCCCAGCGCGCCGAAATATTCGGCCGTCGCCGCCGCGTCGCCCTGCGGGCCGACCGCGAACTCGCCCGTCCCGTCCTATGTGTCGCGACGTTCGCGGCCGGACGGCTGCTGGCTTCCCGGAGCCAGTTGTTGAATTCGCTGCCTGGCTTCGAGCAACAACCAACGACGACAGTACCCAAGACTCAGTACCGCAGGGAGAATCACCGTGACGTCTTCAAGACGTATGCACACAGAAAGCGTTGGAATGCCAGCCATTCGGAGCCACCGAATGTCACAGATGTCGGCGAGCGTGAATGATCGCTCGGCACCACCCTGAGCGCGATATCGAATGTCACTCGCGGTGACTAAGAGCCTATCCCGATAGGCCTGCGACGGCATGGTTGACGCAGGTGAGGGCCAGATGCAACAGGGCCACGTAGTTCTCTGGCTTCTTGCACCAGCGGATCAGTACGCCGCGGAAACGGTTCAGCCAACTGTGCGTCCGTTCGCAGACCCAGCGCCGCGCCCGATAGCGCGCCCGCCGCGCCAGGAGCCGCGCTTCTTCGCCGCGCGAGCGGATGTGCGCCGTGAAGCCGAACTCAGCCAGCAACTCACGCGCTTCGTCGTAATCGTACCCTTTGTCGAGGCAGACGTTTTGCAATCGCTGCCGCGTGGGTCGCGGCCGATCGACCGGGATGCTCTCGATCGTCTCGCGCAGCAGCTTGAAGTCGTTGACGTTCGCGCCGCTCACGGCCAGACCCAGCGCGGCCCCGCGACCATCCACCAGCAGGCTGCGCTTGGTGCCGGACTTGGCCCGATCGGTGGGATTCGGCCCGGTTTTTTTCCCCCGCCAGCGGGGCCTTGTTCATCGCGCCATCGCCGCTCAGCCACTCCCAGTCGATGCCCTTCAGTTCGTCGTACTCCATCAGCCCGGCGCACCACATCTGCCAGAACACGCCGGCCTGCGTCCACTCCTGGAAGCGTCGATGCGCCGCCGAACTGGAGCAGATGCCCGTGGCGTTCAGGGCGTTCCACTGACAGCCGGTCCGCAGGACGAAGAGAATGGCGTCCATCGCGCGGCGATCCTCCACGCGCGGGCGATGGCAACCCAGGGGATGGTGGTCGACCGGCTTGGGAATCAGCGGCCGCATCCGTTCCCACATGGCCTCCGATGTTCGATAGCGTCCCAACACTGCGCTCATCCTTGAGCCTCCCTTCGCCCGCTCCGCGGGCTACTCCTTCTATCGACCAATCAAGACCTAGCGGGATAGGCTCTAAGATGTACTCCCATTGATTCAAGTCCAACGCGCGCCGGGAAAACCAGAACATGACGGCCCCAGTGCAGGCGATACCGATGAGCCTGAACAGCACCCACCACTCGGCACGCACCTGTAGAGTTGCAATGGACAGCACTTGGCCGCATAGGAACAAGGACGCAACAGTGATCATTAGCCAATTGATCACGCGACCGCGAGTGTTTGAACTGATCCATACGGCAGTGGAGTCAACGAGCAATCCGCACTCGGCGCACGGAGCGGTGGTCGCCTCTCCGTCTATCAAGTAGCCGCAGCGCGGACATGGCACACGGGGCGCCGGGGGCGGTGCGTGCAAACAGAAACGCTGATCGCTCTCGTGAATTCGGGCCGGTGTGCGTCGCACGGATACTGTTCCAAACATGACAGTGCCGCCCGGCCCCCTCTTGGACTACCGACCGGGGGATTTGCCTGCTCCCGGTAACAGGACTAGTACGGCTCCATGGCCATGCCGAGACTCGTACACGTTCGGATGCGACGATGTGCCATGTGGCGGGCCTAGCCTTGCTAGGCGTGGTGGCGAAGAACTGGTCGCCGACATCATACACCGAATCCAGCCCGGCCCAGTTCCGCCGAGCCAGCGATCCGAAGTATCTGTACATGGCCGATGCGTCGCCATGCGCACCGACGCGCAGGTGTCAATTCTGGGTACCCGTCCGATGTTGCAGGGTTGCTCCGCATTCGGGACACCCTCGGCAATTGCTATTAAGTAAGTAGGCACATTCTGAGCATCTCCCATCAGCCGCCAACAACTGTCGCAGCGCGCTTCGGGTCCGCGCGCACAACCGCCATTGCATCGAAGCGATGCACAGACTCATAAGCGCTAATAGCCCGAGGAGTGGGCCGATTGAATCGCCGAACAACCGTTGTCCTACGATCGCCGTGCCCGCGCTACCAAGGACGACGATCGACATTGCCGCGAGCGCACGGCCGGGCGATTCTGTGGCGCGCAGTGCGCGTCGAACGTACGCTCGACGCAATGCGCGGTCGTCGATGCCAGGTAACTGGAGCGGATTGCCGAAGAGCTCAAACATATTGATGCAATTCAGTGCGTCTGGCGGACATTCATCAACTCGTGTTACTGCTCGCCGAAAAGTCAACGGTCGGAAAGGGCCTGCTGTGCAATATCTCGCAGTCCTGGGGACGGACCATTGATGAGTCCGTCGATGAACTCCTGGCGTCCATGATCACGCCAAGCTCGTTCACGCCGAAGCTCCTCAATCTGGCCGTTTATGCGCTCGGTCAGTCTGTTGTATATCTCGATAGCCTCATCATTCCGTTCTCTTGCCTCGTTCTGCGCGTCAATCGTGTCCCAAAACGCGTGCCAGTCGTAGATCGCATTATAGGCATTCGCACCGCCAACCAACCCCCAGCAAGCGCCCGTGAAAGCCCCAGCCAACCCTCCCGTTCTTGCGCCTTGCGTGGCCCCGGTCGCTGCGCCGCCCAGTGCTGCGCCTCCGAACCCTCTCCAGGACCAATCCATCGTACCGTCCGGGTCAATCCGCTCGGCAGGATCGGCCGCAGTGTACGAATACGTATTCGTACCCCCCGCAATCCCTATCGGATCCCTCTGCAAAAACCGCCCCGTCTCCGGCCAATACCACCGCGCGCCGACGTGCAGCACGCCCAGGTCACTCTCCCAGAAATCGTCGCTCGACGGCGAACCGCCCGAACCACCGCCCGACGAGCCGCCGAAGTTACTCTCCGTCGGCCACTCGGCCGAGCCCTGGTAGCCCCACGCGCCGCAATAGCCGAACGTCGTCGCCGCCCAGGCCGGCGGAGGCTGCCCGCCTTCGCCCAGCTCCGCGACGCGCTCGCCGAACGCGGTGTAGTATCGCCGGCTCATCCGGGCGCCGTTGCTCGAGCCGCTTTGTGCATCCGTCGTCAGCACCGCGCTGCCTTGGTCAAGGGCTGGGGGCTCGCACCTGGAATACGGTGATTTCGACCGTCTCGAGCGGATCCGTAAGTGGATCGCCATCCATCTGCACACGATACTCGACACCTGGAAACTGTCGCGCCAACTCAAAATCCAGCACCGCCATGTAAGTCACCGCGATCATGGTCCACTCCTGCCGGCTCAATCCGTCCGCACCTTGAGACAGAGACAGGAGATCCGGAAGGTGTACGTGATTCATCATCTTTTCGGCCCAGGTCAGGTCACCCTTGCAGGCTTGGATCCAGTCCTGAACAACGGCCGCGTCACTCTTAATGTATGAACCGCTCTCAAATTCTCCGGTCATAGAACCGACGGAAACGAGCGTACATCCATGGTGCACGGAGAATGTGGGCCAGAGCTGGGACAGGCATGCCAGCAGTGTGCGCGCCGCGGCAGGCGAAACCGCTCGCTCCGGCCCGTCCGGCTGTCCCTGCCAACGCCAAGTCGCGAATCCCATTCTCTGTACCTTCTCGAACGACACGCCTCTGACTACCGCTGATCTCGTAGGCGAAGCTGACGCAACGACACCCGCAGGTCGCGCCTTCGGCCTGGCGACCTGCCCGGGGCTGGAGCATCCCCGCCGCATGGTTGAATACGATCACGCTACGCCATCAACGGTTCATCACAATGAAGGCATCGCTTCGCGAACGGATTCCTGATACCGGCCCAGCCCGGGCCTCGTAAGAACGCGCGCTTCCCGCAATGCGGGCAGATTCTCACCATTTGGCAAAATAATCGACCGGCGGACACGCCACCGCTCGCTCCCAGAATCAAGATCGGTACTAGCATTTGAACGGACGACAGTGCAGAAGATCCGAGAAACGCTAGCCCTACAGTAACACCACTGGCCGCTATTCCTCCGAAGACAATTGGGAACATTACCCTAAGCACGAACGTCCTGTTCATGGGAACTTCGTTATCCAAGAATGCGGGCTCAGTGATAAAAGACGTCGTAGATCACACTGCCAACTAAGTCGACGAATGCGCCGTGAACGGCAAGGGCGGTATCGACTACCCCAATGGTATACGTGCCCTGAATAGACGCCCCTGCGCCGATCCCTGCCGTAATGGCCCCTTGGCCTCCGGTGTAGCCGTTGCCGCCGAAGACCGCCCCGCCTATAGGCCCAATACCCGCATCGCCCTGCCAGCCACCTCCCGTCATCTGGCTCGTGGAACAAGCGTTCGTACACGTACCGGTCAGCCCTACAGACGCTGACGCCCCGCCGCCGATGCCCGTCCCAAGTGAAATCAGCAGGTCACCCGATGGGCGGCCGGTCTGCGGATCGAAGCCAATGTTGATGGTAACCTCCCCGCTTAGTGCAAACCCGGGTACGACTAGTCCGCCACAGAGCCCAATTCCAGCGGTCATTTGACCGCTTGGATCTGCACCTACGAGTGGACGGCTTCCAGCATAGGTGAAAGCGTTAGGGCGTCCGCGAATCCCAATCGGATCGCGCTGCAAGAACCGCCCCGTCTCCGGCCAGTACCACCGCGCGCCGACGTGCAGCACGCCCAGGTCACTCTCCCAGAAATTGTCATTCGACGGCGACCCGCCCGAACCGCCGCCCGACGAACCGCCAAAGTCACTCTCCGTCGGCCACTCGGCCGAACCCTCGTAACCGAACGCCCCGCAGTAGCCGAACGTGCTCGCCGCCCAGGCCGCCGGCGGCTGCCCGGCCTCGCCCAGCTCCGCGACGCGCTCGCCGAACGCAGTGAAGTAGCGCCGGCTCATCCGCGCGCCGTTGCTCGAGCCGCTCTGTGCATCCGTCGTCAGCACCGCGCTGCCCACCGAATTCCCAGGCTATGTGATGCCGAGCTCGCGCATGAGTTGCAGCGACCCCTGTTGGAGTGAGCGCTCAACAATCATCAGTGCGCCGAGCACTCCGAATCCGAGGAGTATGACTGCCGCCGACGTTGTCCACCCCTTGCGATTTGCCAACACTATAAGTGCTATCCCCAGTGTCGGCAGCGCGCTCAGAGCAATCGCCGAAACCGCTTTCCATGTCGAGGAAACGACCATGAAGATGCTTATCCTGCGCCCCGAAGTTGCACCAAGCAGCATCCCGTGCATGGCATGCCGTGCTCCGACCACTTCAACCAAGATCGCACCTTCGAGTAGGACCAAAATAACTATCGGTAGCGCAGATTTTGCCACTACATTCTCCCTGCCTGTTGGCCAGAGCCACATGCCTCGCCTCTCGTCATCGCGTATCTCGGACTCGCTCCGTTAGGGCGGCTTATTGTGGACCAATACCGGAGTATTACCAACGAAGAAATCATGCGGCGCCCCAACGCGCAGGTTGTAGACCTGCACCGGAGCGCTCTTGCCGACGTGGCGCACGCTGTGAATCCTTCGTTCTTCCCGCGAGAGCGAGATGAGGCAATCGCCCGCGCGCAACTCGCCTGCTGCGGTCCAACCACTGCTGACACAATAGAACGGGTGTCTCCGTGTACACCGAATCGTTTCATCCGCGAAGTCCACTTCAACAAAGTCCGCCGATGTCGACACCAGTACCTCGCTCACGAACTCCCACGCCAACGGCGAGGTCTGCCCGTCCGGGTCGCTTTCCGGTGGCGACAGCCGCCGCGTCAGCGTCCGCGCGATGCCCACCCCCTCGGTCAATATCTCCTCCGCCGCGCTCCGCCGCTCGTTCACCACCGCCCCGCCCTGCACCTCCCACTCCGACTTCACCACCAGCCACAACGCGTTCTGCTTCGTGTAGTGCAGGCTATACGCGCGGCGGACCGGGTCGCTCGGCCGCGAGGTCACCACGTAGCGCGGATTGCCCGTCCGCTCATACGCGAAACTCACCCGCCGCGTCTCGACCCCGGCCGCGTCCTTCACCGCGAAGTACATCAGCCGGTTGGCCCGCGTGCCGTAGTCGTGCTCGGCCGGCTGACCGTGCGCGTAATCGTAGTCATAGTGATACTCGGTCGTCTCGATCGGCTGGCCGGTCTGCGGGTCGAGCCGGCGCTTGAGGGTGCGGTTGCCGCCCAGGTCGTACTCGTATTCAAACGCATAGTCGGCGTGGCTGGGGCCGAGGCTGCCGTAGTCGTGGGCCGTGGCCCCCTCCAGCGTCAGCCGATTGCGGGCGTCGTAGGCGTAGAAGCGGTAGGTCGGCTGGCAGCCCTCGAGCGGCGACGCGGCGGCGCAGTCCGTCTCGTCGATGGTCGTGATCCGCCCGGCCGCGTCGAGGCCATAAACCAGTTGCTTCATCGTCAGCCACGCCGCGCCCACCAGCCGCTCGTGGACGATGGCCGAGAGCCGCTCGGCGGCGTCGTACTCGTACCGCGTCCGCGTGCCGTTGCCGAGGGTGACCGACGTGACTTGTCCCGCCGCGTCGCGCTCGTAGGCGGCGGAGAAGTCGCCCTGCGTGGCCGTCGCGAGCCGGCCCGCGTCGTCGTAGGAATACTCGGCCTGCACGCCGTCCGGCCCAACGCGCACCAGCGGCCGGCCGTCGGCGTCGGGCGTATAGGAATAGGTCCGCGTCACGTCCACCGGGGAACTGCCGAGGAACTGGTTGTCGTCGCTGGTCTTGGCGTGCGACAGGAGCCGGTAGAGCGCGTCAAACTGCTGTCCTGCCTCGACATGCGGCAGATTGCTGCCGCCGAGGGTCGGCAGGCCGGAGAGCGCAGCGACGGTCGTACCGACGTTCACGAGGTTGGCGTCGTACGAGAAGATGACGTCGCTGGAGGAGGGCGAGTCGATCGGGTGGTAGGGCAGAACTCCGCCGTCGATGTGCGGATTGGGCAGCAACGACGCGCCCTGCAGATTCAGCCACTGACCGCAAGATCAGATACCGCGATTATCATCGTGTCTCGAGGCGATCACGGCGCCGAGAAAGTACCCTCCAACTACCATGATGGACTCAATGGCAATTGCCGAATTGCTCGCAACCCGATTGCGCGAGAGCCGTCCCAAAGCGATGGCGAGCCAAATGGCGGGTTGAGCGAGTACAAGGGACAGGAGTGACAGTCGCTCAGCGCCCTTGGTCCAACCACGGGTGTACGGCGACAACACGACGCCAGCCGCAGCGCCAATTCCGAAAACCGCTGCAGCCAAGCACCACCCCCGCGTCCACGCGACCCATGCGGCAACACCGCAATACATGGCCACCGCCGCCGGGAATGCTCTGACAAGGTCGCAGCGCACTACTTCAAGAAACCGTCGCCGCAGCATTCTAGAGACCTACCGGAACTAGTGTCTTCCGATTCGAAGCGCGCCCAATCATATGTGCTCCCTTCAAAACGACCAGCTTGTGAGCGCAGCGGATCGTCAGGTCGTAAGGGAGCTAGTCGTCATGTCGTGCAGCTACTTCACACAGTGGCTTCTTCCTCCCATTCTTATCGAGAGAGTATGCGACAGCCGGGCCGGCCTTCGGGCACAATATCTCCGCCTTTGGCCTGCCTCGTGCATCGCCGAGGCGAATTACCCGCGTCGAATCCGCAGTTGACAGCATGCCAGCTAGTGTATGATCCTTCGCGTCGTAGAGGGCGAATCCAGAAACACCCTTGGCGCAAGCCGCGACGACTGCGCTGATCTTACCGCTCTGATCGAAAAGCATGACCTGCGCGTTGCCTTCCGGCTGGGTCGCAACCTCAAGAACGGGCGTTCCCGTCTCAGAGAAAACGTGGAACCCGCCCGCGCCACTCGGCAAGAGAGAGATTGCCACGCGGGAGCGGTTGTTTTGATCCCGCAAACTGACGGAGGGCACGTCGTCGCTAACCGACAGGACGATTCGTTCCTTGCCTTCGCGGTCCTCTATCGCAAGGCGCTTGGCTGTAAGAGTTTGTGTTTCGCCGGTCTTGTCCATTGATTGAGCTTGCGTTCCCAGTAGCAAGGCCGCGCCGGACGCGATCGCAATGACGAGGATCTGGCACAGGTTACGACGAAAGAAGAAGATTCCATCTGACATGATCTCTCCTATTCTAGAGCAAGAACGGGTTGACACTACCCGCCGAGCATCGCGTGACCAGCGCCCCATGCGGAGGTCTTTCCGGCTCGATCAAGCCAGGTCCCCGCCCGTGAATCAGTTAGGACATCCGTAGGGCGCGTGATGTGGGCGGGGCCGGGAGCCGTCATGCTATCTTGCTGGGCCTCGTTGACGGCATCGCTGATTGCGATTCCCGCCTCTGCGGCCCACCGTGCAACAGTAAAACATACACCGACGCCATTGAGAGCATGGTTGAGTTGCTCCACAATCCAGCTTTCCAGGTGGTCCTTAACGATCTCCTCCCACTCTCCCAAAAAGGCATTGTGGACATCGTCGTATATTCCTTGAGCTCGCTCGGCTAATTTGACCGCTTCGATTATTTCCCCGATGATCGATTCTAGGCCTTTGGGATCGATTCGGTTGGTCGGGCAATTGCTTGAATACTGGTAAACGTTCGCCCCACCTCTTATCCCAATCGGATCCCTCTCTAGAAACCTCCCCGTCTCCGGCCAGTACCACCGCGCGCCGACGTGCAGCACGCCCAGGTCACTCTCCCAGAAATCGTCGTTCGACGACGGGCTGCCGAAGTTACTCTCCGTCGGCCACTCGGCCGAGCCCTCGTAGCCCCACGCGCCGCAGTAGCCGAACGTCGTCGCCGCCCAACTCGGCGGAGGCTGGCCGGATTCTCCGAGTTCCGCGACGCGCTCGCCGAACGCGGTGAAGTAGCGCCGGCTCATCCGCGCGCCGTTGTTCGAGCCGCTCTGTGCATCCGTCGTCAGCACCGCGCTGCCCACCTGGTCGTGTCCATCATACACCGGCCCGCCGGTCGCGTTAATGAGCTGCCGCCCGAGCGCGCCGAAATACTCCGCCGTCGGCGCCGCGTCGCCGAGCCGACGTACTCGCCACTGCGGCCTCATGGTTGCAGGTGTCCGTTCGAGCCATCCATCCATGATCGAATTTGCCCACAAATCTCGCAGCGATCATTCTTGGAGACCCCAGAAATGCGAAACGCGCTTTCGGATCTTGGTATGACGACCAGTGTCCAAAACGAATGGCGGCAGCCCTTGACGTCCGACCAACTGAGGGCAACGCGACGTCGTCCCGCGCTGAATCGAAGTCCTTCGCGGTTGGTAACGAGATAGTACTTGTTGCCTTGACGCCAAACCAAAATTGCGCTGGTTATCAGCGATGTGATCGCAGTCGCAAACAGAATACAGAAGAAGCGCGTGCGCGAATTCCAAACGCCTCGCGAGATCGCGCTCCAGGCAATCATCGCACTGGGAATGCAACCAATGGCACCGCCCGTAGCAGCAAACACTACCTGCGATTTCTTGCTTGGTCGCCATGATCGGGTACTCGAATCGTACAGCAGACCGCATTCGGGGCAACGGACTGACGCAACAGACGTTACTAGGTAGTAACCACAGACCAAACACTGCGATGGCGTGCCGGCCGTAGTACGGTCAGGTTCTGAGGATAACGACATCATGTTGTCTGCGTCACTCGACGACTTGTGAATGATGCGCTCCGTGAAGTACCGAATCCGTGCACCCATCGACCGGTTTTCCACTTCACGGGGCAGGACGCCAGGACTACCGCTACACGCCCGGGGCAGGTTAGCGAGAGGGGCACGTCAGGGGTAGCCGTCCAACGGATGGTGTCGAAGCCTCGATGGCTGACCGTGGAGTGGGATGGTCGCTGTTTCGTAGAAGAAAATGACAAGATCCAGGCCGTCCACCAAATCCGGCGGCGGCGGCAGCGGATCTGGAGCTGGCGTTGGCTGCATCCAGAAATCGACGAGCCAGATAGCTCCGCAAACGACGCCGACTCCCGTGCAAACCGCCGCAGTGACAGGTGCGCCGGCAAGGCCCGCGATTCCACCCCCAATACCAGAAACGGCGCCTGCCACGCCCACGTAGTCGCTGGGGCTGTCGATGACGCCGGGCTTGTCATCGTCTGACAGCAATCCGCCAGGATCCGTTTCCGAAACCGGTCGACTTCGCCCGTACGCGTAGACGTTTAGCCCGCCACGAATCCCTATCGGATCCCGCTGCAAAAACCGCCCCGTCTCCGGCCAATACCACCGCGCGCCGACGTGCAGCACGCCCAGGTCACTCTCCCAGAAATTGTCGTTCGAGGACGAGCCGCCCGAACCACCACCCGACGAGCCGCCGAAGTTACTCTCCGTCGGCCACTCGGCCGAACCTTCGTAACCAAACGCCCCGCAGTAGCCGAACGTCGTCGCCGCCCAGCTTGGCGGCGGCTGGCCGGCCTCGCCCAGCTCCGCGACGCGCTCGCCGAACGCGGTGTAGTATCGCCGGCTCATCCGGGCGCCACTGCTCGAACCGCTCTGTCCGTCCGTCGTCAGCACGCTGCTGCCCACCGGGTCGTGGCCATCATACACCGGCCCGCCCGTCGCGTTGATCAACTGTCGCCCCAGCGCGCCGAAATACTCCGCCGTCGGCGTCGCGTCGCCTTGCGGCCCGACCGCGAACTCGCCCGTGCGCTCGTCGCCGGCGTAGTCGCGCTGCACCTCGCGCACGAACTCCCACGTCAGCGGCGACGTCTGGCCGTCCGGATCATTTTCGCCCGGCGACAGCCGCCGCGTCAGCGCCCGCGCGATGCCGACCCCGTCGGTCAATATCTCCTCCGCCGCGCTCCGCCGCTCGTTCACCACCGCCCCGCCCTGCACCTCCCACTCCGACTTCACCACCAGCCACAACCCGTTCTGCTTCGTATAGTGCAAGCCATACGCGTGGCGGACCGGGTCGGCCGGCCGCGAGGTCACCACGTAGCGCGGGTTGCCCGTCCGCTCATACGCGAAACTCACCCGCCGCGTCTCGACCCCGGCCGCGTCCTTCACCGCGAAGTACATCAGCCGGTTGGCCCGCGTGCCGTAGTCGTGCTCGGCCGGCTGCGACTCTCCTCGGCACCGCCATTTGAGAATCGGCTACCTCGACGTCCGGCGCTGCGATAGCCACGTTGCAAGGAGCAGACCGGCCATGATCATGCCCACAAACGGCCACTCGGGGGCGCTGAGCGCGAGGCATGCGCAACTTCCGATCAGGATTAGGCTCGCACTGATCGCTTTCAGAATGATGTTGTAAGTACCTGAATACATCCGTGGGGCACTCCATGCAATCTTGCCAAGAGCGAGGGCCATCTATTGTTTGTTATGCACAATCACATGGTCCTTGCCAACGCAGAAGATCTGGCTACCTGCCACGGACAGGTTGTAAACGCGAACCGGCGCGCCAGGCGGCGTTTCTCGGCGGAGAGCACGGGTACACTTGACAACTCCGATGAGAGCAGATTCATGCCTCGGAGTATGAGGCGCGCCGGGGTACAGCCCCGAACTGAATCCCGACGAGTATCTCAACCACGACGTCAAGGCCAACGCCGTCGGCCGCACGCGGCCGGCGACGCAGGCGCAAATGATCGACCTCGTCCGCGGCCACCTGCGCATCCGGCAGGCACACCCCGCGCTCGTCCAATCTTACTTCGCTCATCCCGATGTCCAATACGCCGCCGCGTGAAGATGTTCACTATTTACCGCTCGGGGTAATAGCACTTGGGGCGGTCGAATCGCGAAACCCCCTCTCCGCATTCAGGACAATGACCGCTAGCGTTGCCAGACAAGTCATATCCGCACGACACACACCGGTTCCGCTCGGACAGAACCCTGCGAATGTGCATTCTCGCGGATCGACGGCATAGCAGACGGGTCGGAGCAATCAGTCCCGCGGCAAACACGCCCAATACTCCCGCCCATGTTTCGCCGATGATCCTCCCAAGAACCAACGTCAGCACAATTGCGCTCGGGACGAAGATTAGCAGCGTCTTGGTGAGAGCGAAAGGAACCCGCGACTCCGCTTGCCCGGTGAGTCGCTTTACTTCTTGGTTGTCATCTATCCCGTACAGTCGCACGTGCTTCTCCGATGTTTGTGCCGTGGATGCCACTCCTGTTCTGGTCGCCCATCTTAGTTTGTCGGTAGGGCCGCCGCACGGCGCTGCGCACGAACTCCATCGACCAAAGTCTGAAGTGAACGATTCTGCGTTATCGCGGGGTTGAACGGATCCGCAAAGCCTGCCTTGCTCTCCCGCACCAAGCGGTTGTGCTCCGCATCTTTTTGTGTGTCCGAATCAATCTGTGCGGCTAGTTTGTAGTTGTCGTATATCTCCCAGGAAGTATCCCAGGTCCACCAGCCAGTGTACGCCACGCAGCCCCCGAGGAATCCCGCGATACCACCACCAACAAACCCACCCCCGATGCCGGCAGGGCCCAGCGGGGTTCCGGTCAGGGCACCGCGCGTGGCTCCAGCTGCACCTCCTGCAAAACCACTTCCCCAGAAGTTCCGCCAGCGCCACACCGCGAGACCCTGAGGATCAATCTGGCCGATGGGAGCCGAGTCCGCATAGGCGTAGCCATTCAGGCCCCCCGCAATCCCCATCGGATCCCTCTGCAAGAACCGCCCCGTCTCCGGCCAGTACCACCGCGCGCCGACGTGCAGCACGCCCAGGTCACTCTCCCAGAAATCGTCGTTCGACGACGGGCTGCCGAAGTTACTCTCCGTCGGCCACTCGGCCGAGCCCTCGTACCCCCACGCCCCGCAGTAGCCGAACGTCGTCGCCGCCCAGGCCGGCGGCGGCTGACCGGACTCGCCCAGCTCCGCGACGCGCTCGCCGAACGCGGTGTAGTATCGCCGGCTCATCCGGGCGCCGCTGCTCGAACCACTTTGTGCATTCGTCGTCAGCACGCTGCTGCCCACCTGGTCGTGACCATCATACACCGGCCCGCCGGTCGCGTTGATGAGCGATCGCCCCAGCGCCGAAATACTCGCCCACCGACGCCGGGTCGCTACGGAGCGGCGCCTGATCCGATGCGAATCGCCTCCGCTGATCAGGTTTCACTACGTCGTGCGCGCCGGAGGGCTTGCTGGTGGAGCGCTGCGGCGCCGACGAATCCAAGAGTAGTCAAGCAATGCAACGCAAACAGCAGAAGATAACAGAAGAATCGAACGAAATGCGACGGCCAATCTTCGCGAATTCCCTGTGCGATCCCAAGCCCGCTTGACAGGATGCTGCCTGCGCTCAGCAGCATCATCAAGACCAGGCTGACCCCGACCAAGCGCCCGCGTCGCAATCGCCGTCCAGCAAAGAGCAAGCCGGTGCTGACAGCCGTGACGATGATCCACCACGCAGCAAGCGTGCCGGGACCTGCCCTGTCGGGGCGCATCTCCGACGTTACGAAGAGCCCATAGATGACATACACGGGTGCCGTCAGTACGACAAGGGCGCCGGCCCGGACGAATGGACGGGCTTCGTCTGTCTTAATTGGCATGCATGTGTTTCCATTGGCGAGAGGCGATTCAGCCCTGCCGACGGTGTTGTGAAATCAGTCCCAGATTCGCAAGATCGTTCGTCCCACACGTTTCGTGCAGTATCCGAACTCGCCGCCCTCCCCGTCGTACCAAAATGGAACACCGCCGACCGTCATGCAGGCGTCACCAATGAATGCGGCGCACATTCCCACGGACGATAGAATCAGCGTGGCCTCGCCCTTCTCTACGAATTCAAATGGCCAAACCGTTGGCGGGAACAGTGCCGGTACTTCTGATGGCGGCGGTTGCGGCGGCGGCGGCGGTGGGTCGCCCAAATACCGCGTCGGCACCGGACGACGAGCAGATCGGTCCTGTTCCCTGTGGTCACGAAACCGCCAATCGTGACTTCGCACTATCGACTCAGGTGCCAACCCGCTCGGATCAGTTTGCTCAAGTACAGATTCTGACGAATAGACATAGGTATTCAGCGCACCGAGAATCCCAATCGGATCCCTCTCTAAAAACCGCCCCGTCTCCGGCCAGTACCACCGCGCGCCGACGTGCAGCACGCCCAGGTCACTCTCCCAGAAATCGTCGTTCGACGACGAGCCGCCGGAACCACCGCCCGACGAGCCGCCGGAACCACCGCCCGACGCGCCGCCCGAACCACCGCCCGACGCGCCGCCGAAGTTACTCTCCGTCGGCCACTCGGCCGAGCCTTCGTAGCCAAACGCGCCGCAGTAGCCGAACGTCGTCGCCGCCCACGCCGGCGGCGGCTGCCCGGCCTCGCCCAGCTCCGCCACGCGCTCGCCAAACGCGGTGTAGTATCGCCGGCTCAGCCGCGCGCCGCTGCTCGAACCGCTCTGTGCATCCGTCGTCAGCACGGCACTGCCCACCTGGTCGTGACCATCATACACCGGCCCGCCCGTGGCGTTGATGAACTGCCGCCCCAGCCCGCCGAAATACTCCGCCGTCGGCGTCGCGTCGCCCTGCGACCCGACCGCGAACTCGCCCGTCCGCTCGTCGCCGTCGTGGTCGCGCTGCACCTCGCGCACAAACTCCCACACCAGCGGCGACGTTTGGCCGTCCGGGTCGCTTTCCGGTGGCCCAGTCGCCGCGTCAGCGTCCGCGCGATGCCCACCCTCGGTCGGAATCTCCTCCGCCGCGGCTCCGCCGCTCGTTGATCACCGCCCCGCCCTGCACCTCCCACTCCGCCTTCACCACCAGCCACAACGCGTTCTGCTTCGTATAGTGCAGGCTATACCCATGGCGCACCGGGTCGCTCGGCCGCGAGGTCACCACGTAGCGCGGATTGCCCACGTCTCGCAGACAAAGCTGGAATCAGTGCGGAATGCACGATGGAACACCAACCTACGGAGCACCTTGCGAAGGTAGAGACGCCATCGATTCCTACAATATCCGTTCGGAGCGGCCCTTCGTGGCAAGAACCGCGACGATCATGCTCTGGGAAAACTGCAGGACTTCACTGTTCCGCGGTAGGGGCAGCAAATAACGTGTTCGGTCGTCGCCGGCAGCGAGCGGAACAACGCAAAGGCGGCCGCGGGCAGTGTCCAGTTCAATGTGCACGCTCTCTAGAGGCACACAGGCCGTCTCTGTGCCACCGCGAGACCCTCGCAACACTGTCTCAATCTTCAGCATTGACGGCAACACGATGTAGTGCGTGCAGAACGCGCAGTCGACCAGGACTGAAATTGTCAGGACACCCGAACCAAGACCCAGGCTATACTCAGCGATGCCGTCTACAGTAAGTGCCGGCGATCCGGTCCGCCCAAATCGCCACACCATGAATGAAACAAGCCCGACGGACCATGCAAACGTAAGGACCCAAAGTGCGCTTCGCGCGCCCCATGAGACGGTGTGCGAGGGGACGCCCTCGTAAATGTGGGGCTCAAACTGGACATCTGGCGGCACCTCGGGAGCAATCGCTCCTTGCGACACACCGATCAGCAGGATCTCAGAAGTGCCCGTTGAGTAGTAGCTCGTTCGGCAGGCCTTTCTGCGTCGTGTTATCCATCGAACTACCCTTGCGACGGCGACAACGCAAATCGCTGCGCCGCACGCCTGCAGCAGCCAACGCTGCAAGCCCTGAGCATGCTGGGCCACTAGGATGATCAATGCCACGGGAATCGCGGCCGTGTGAAATCCGGATCGGAGATTGGACGTGCATGTGAGTGGCGCGCCTCGTTTCGGCGTCATCGCAACGGTCTTCCACGAGGGCTGCCGCAGTCAGAAGCAATCCGCCAGTCACTCCACATCAGTTGAATGCCTTGTCGTAACCTATCAGGGCGCCACCTGTCGCCATTGTCTGAGTGCCCGTTGTAATTAGCCCGGCGGCGGCTGCTTCGAAAAACGGTGCGCCGGGGCCAGTGAAGAACCCGATTAGACCAAGTGCACCTCCGAGAATCGTCTCGCCAGCACCGACAATACACAACCCGCCACCAACGTGCTTGGCATGAAACCCCGAGTGTGGAGTGGGTGGCGTCGCACGCGGCGGCACTGGCGGCATCATGTGCCCTCGTAGCGCTCCACCCGCATATCCGTAAAGACCGGGTCCCCCGTACCATTCCCCCCCGTATCCGCCGCTGTCGTCAGACGCGATTGGCGACGGCGGACCCACAATCGGGGGCTCCGGGGGCGGCGGACCGACCGGCCACCAGACCATACCATGTCCGGTTGGGTCGGTGCCCTGAACGGGACAACCCGAGCCGTATGAATAGACATTCTCGCCTCGACGTATCCCAATCGGATCCCGCTGCAAAAACCGCCCCGTCTCCGGCCAATACCACCGCGCGCCGACGTGCAGCACGCCCAGGTCACTCTCCCAGAAATTGTCATTCGACGGCGACCCGCCCGAACCGCCGCCCGACGAACCGCCAAAGTCACTCTCCGTCGGCCACTCGGCCGAGCCTTCGTAACCAAACGCCCCGCAGTAGCCGAACGTCGTCGCCGCCCAGGCCGCCGGCGGCTGGCCGGCCTCGCCCAGCTCCGCCACGCGCTCGCCGAACGCGGTGTAGTAGCGCCGGCTCATCCGGGCGCCGTTGCTCGAGCCGCTCTGTCCGTCCGTCGTCAGCACGCTGCTGCCCACTTGGTCGTGGCCATCATACACCGGCCCGCCCGTCGCGTTGATCGGCCGCCGGCCCAGCGCGCCGAAATACTCCGCCGTCGGCGTCGCGTCGCCTTGCGGCCCGACCGCGAACTCGCCCGTGCGCTCGTCGCCGGCGTAGTCGCGCTGCACCTCGCGCACGAACTCCCACGTCAGCGGCGACGTCTGGCCGTCCGGGTCGCTCTCCGGCGGCGCCAGCCTCCGCGTCAGCGTCCGCTTCAGCGGGCGGGCGACGGCACGCTCGTGGAGTGGAGTCGGAGAGGCCCGGGCTCCGCTATTTCGCGCCCACTCTGATCGGGGGCGCGTTTGGATCGATAGGCATGCGCCAGTTACCGAGAATTCCGTGACTCCAACCAGGCGCGCCACTCAACTTCTGCCACGCCAATCGCATCACCGAGTCCGCATTCGGGACATGCTGAGCCCGCTGCGAGCCCGGTCAGACGGTAGCCGCAATCGGGGCACATGTGAAAACCACAATCTCGAAGTCGGGCCAAGAACGAGTGCTGATGTCTGCGCTTGACCACCTGAAGAACAGTCAGAATACCAAGCTGACAGACGGAGAGTAGGCCTGCTAGCGCGCCAAGTTTGCGCAGCTCGGCAATGCTTGACGCAAAGCAGACTTGTACGACGAGAAGGGCCGCGACGATCGTTGATCCGGCACACATAAGCACATGCAACCACCAAACCCCTGATATCTCGCGATTGAGCCGCTCGTACGCAGGTGGAGACCCTCGTTTGCGGCCGGAGCTTACACGTGACTGAAATATCATTGAAAGACCAAGTTCCGATGACGCCAACCACCCGTACGCCAAGTCGGCGGCGTGACTCCCTCCAACGACTCGAAGCGCCGAAGGCGTCCACGCTTGTGGCTAGGGTTCCTCGGGATAGACCCACACCCAGTAGATCAATTCAGTGAGCCCGCCGGCTCCGAATAGCGCGCCAGAGAGTGGCGGAAACCACCATGTCACTCCTCCAAGTATGCATAGCGTCGACGAACTTCCGTGAATGACAACATGTTGATGTCGTAGCTCAGAGGGATCAAGGGCGTTCGGGGGTGGCGGGGGCGGCGGCGGAATCGGCCAGGGCGGGCCCACCAGCGGCGGCGGCGGTGGTGGTGGAGTTGGGGCTCCAGTTACACTTGAAGCCTGTTTCCAACCAGGAGGAAGGTCGCCAACCGCCCAGTCATTTGCCATGCCGCTGGAGTCTGTCGCGTTTGTAGGATGTTGTCCCACGTAGACGTACGCGTTCGTGCCTCCCCCAATCCCAATCGGATCGCGCTGCAAGAACCGCCCCGTCTCGGGCCAATACCACCGCGCGCCGACGTGCAGCACGCCCAGGTCGCTCTCCCAGAAATCGTCGTTCGACGACGACCCGCCCGAACCACCGCCCGACGAGCCGCCGAAGTTACTCTCCGTCGGCCACTCGGCCGAGCCTTCGTAGCCAAACGCGCCGCAGTAGCCGAACGTCGTCGCCGCCCACGCCGGCGGCGGCTGCCCGGACTCGCCCAGCTCCGCGACGCGGCTCGCCGAACGCGGTGTAGTATCGCCGGCTCATCCGCGCCGCTGCTCGAACCGCTCTGTGCATCCGTCGTCAGCACGGCGTCGCTCCACCTGGTCGTGAACATCATACACCGGCCCGCCGGTGGCGTTGATGAGCGATCGCCCCAGCGCGGCGAAATACTCGGCCGTCGGCGTCGCGTCGCCTTGCGGCCCGACCGCGAACTCGCCCGTCCGCTCGTCGCCGTCGTGGTCGCGCTGCACCTCACGCACGAACTCCCACGCCAGCGGCGAGGTCTGGCCGTCCGGGTCGCTTTCCGGTGGCGCCAGCCGCCGCGTCAGCGACCGCGCGATGCCGACCCCCTCGGTCAGAATCTCCTCCGCCGCGCTCCGCCGCTCGTTCACCACCGCCCCGCCCTGCACCTCCCACTCCGCCTTCACCACCAGCCACAAGGCGTTCTGCTTCGTATAGTGCAGGCTATACGCGTGCCGCACCGGGTCGGCCGGCCGCGAGGTCACCACGTAGCGCGGGTTGCCCGTCCGCTCATACGCGAAGCTGACCCGCCGCGTCTCGACCCCGGCCGCGTCCTTCACCGCGAAGTACATCAGCCGGTTGGCCCGCGTGCCGTAGTCGTGCTCGGCCGGCTGCCCGTGCGCGTAATCGTAGTCATAGTGATACTCGGTCGTCTCGAGCGGCTGGCCGCTCTGCGGGTCGAGGCGGCGCTTGAGCGTGCGGTTGCCGCCCAGGTCGTATTCGTAGTCGAACGCGTAATCGGCGTGGCTGGGGCCGAGGCTGCCGGTGTCGTGGGCCGTGGCCCCCTCGAGGATCAGCCGGTTGCGGGCGTCGTAGGCGTAGAAGCGGTAGGTCGGCTGGCAGCCCTCGAGCGGCGACGCGGCGGCGCAGTCCGTCTCGTCGATGGTCGTGATCCGCCCGGCCGCGTCGAGGCCATAGACCAGTTGCTTCATCGTCAGCCACGCCGCGCCCACCAGCCGCTCGTGGACGATGGCCGAGAGCCGCTCGGCGGCGTCGTACTCGTACCGCGTCCGCGTGCCGTTGCCGAGCGTGACCGACGTGACCTGTCCCGCCGCGTCGCGCTCGTAGGCGGCGGAGAAGTCGCCCTGCGTGGCCGTCGCGAGCCGGCCCGCGTCGTCGTAGGCGTAGGTCGTCTGCACGCCGTCCGGCCCGACCCGTACCAGCGGCCGGCCGTCCGCGTCGGGCGTGTAGGAATAGGTCCGCGTCACGTCCACCGGGGAACTGCCGAGGAATTGGTTGTCGTCGCTGGTCTTGGTGTGCGACATGAGCCGGTAGAGCGCGTCAAATGTCTGTCCTGCCTCGACATGTGGCAGATTGCTGCCGCCGAGGGTTGGCAGGCCGTAGAGCGCAGCGACGGTCGTACCGACGTTCACGAGGTTGGCGTCGTACGAGAAGATGACGTCGCTGGAGGAGGGCGCGTCAATCGGGTGGTAAGGCAGAACTCCGCCGTCGATGTGCGGGTTGGGCAACACTGGCGGAGCCCCGGACAGGCCGGCGCACGTGAAGGAGCAGAGCTCACAGCTCGAACCCTGGATCAGCAGCCGGTCAGAACCCCAGTCGTTGCAGATGCAGACCCCCTCCGGCCCGCCGCCCAGATACCGACCGACCGAATCATAGTTCGACGATTCGTTGACCGCTTGATACGACGACTCCGGGCCACCGCACGGCCCCTCCGCCCCCTCGTGCATGGCTGCCGGCTGCCCCTTGTTGTCGTATTCAAACGTCGTATAGACCCCGTTCGGGTCAGCGACGAATTTTAGCAGCCCGTTCCACCAGGTGAGCGACTGGCCCGATCCGTCGCAAGCGTCGTTGTAGTAGTAGGTTAGCGTGGTGGTCGCCTGCGGTCCACCAGAGGATGTGGCCGGTTCGATCACTTGGCTGACTGACTTGGGACTATGCGTGTCGCTATACACGAGGTCGACGCGGTGATCGAGCGGGTCGGTGACGCTCGTCAGATTGTTGAGCGTGCCGCTGCCGGGGGGGTTGTGCCCGGTCTCGTCGTAACCGTAGCTCCAGACGTGGCTTAGCGGATCGGTCGTGGTCAGTCGGTTGCCGTTGCTGTCGTAGGTGTAGTTCCAGTCGTGGCCGTTCGCGTTGGTGTAACCCAGCAGGTCCAGGGTCGTTGAGCTGACGTTGAAGTACTCGCTCTGCAACAGCGGATTTTTCCGGTGCGTAACCCACTGTGCTGTGGAATTTGGCCCACTTGCGAACCAGTGCCAGGTCTTGCTCCGTCGATCGGTGAAGGTGTTTTCGTACGGCGTCGATTGCGTGAAGGAGAATGCCGTCGCGTACCGCAATTGGCCCTCGGCCGGCGCCGGAGTCAGCACCTCGGTCAAATACCCGTTCGAGTAGGTGAGGTTCCACGCACTACCCGCAAAGTCGTCGATCTCCGCGAGCCGTCCGAAGTTGTCGTAGGCGAACGTGTTTGTACGTGCGGGGGCGGACGTCGTCTGCGGACGCGGAAAATCGATCGATGCGATCGACAGCTTCGAGCCGCCCGAGAACGTAAACGACTCCAGGTGTATGACCCAGGGCGCGTTAATATGGTCCCGGATGGTGACGGTGTTTGCATTGGTGTCCTGCGTGAACGTCACCGTTCGGCCGGCGGCATCTTGCACAGATGAGATGACGCCCTGCGAGTCGTAGTGGACCTGAACCTCGTTGCCCGTCGGGTCGCCAACTGCCAGCAGTTTTCCGTTTGCATCGAACCTCCGGTATGACTTGTGCTTGCGCGTGAGCGTGTACCCGGAGGAAGAATCCCCGGTCAGCGTGTCGTGGATGCCGCTCGGCGCGGTCCAGGCACTCCCGCTCTGGGAGAACTTGTTGCAGGTGCCGTCGTCCTCGATGACGTAGGCCTGAAGCGCGCCTCGTTCGGTCGTCACAACGATCTGCCCACCATAGGAGATGCGCCACCCCGGACCGAAATCGATGCCGCAGCCCGGCGTGGCCGTCAGGCCGCTGACCGTCGCGTGCGAATTGTGATACGCCGCCAACATCAACGAAGGCCCGCGACCCGACCAGCCGAACAGCGGAAACGCCGAGAAGACGTTGCCGTTGATCATGTTGGCGGTCGACCAGGGGGTTGCCCTCACGCCGTCCTGCCACGCTCGTGGTGGACCGGCGTATTTACTAAGGTCCTGACCTAATGATCCCCCGGCAAGGACCCGCGTCATCATTCCCGGCAGGGCTGTGACCAAGAACGCGGTGATGAAGATCATCTGACCCGTTCGGCGGCGGTGCGAGGTCATGGTATTTCCCCGTAGCTATTCACATCCGCAGGATGTGCTATCACCGTCTCGCGCCAGGCAAGCCCCGCGGCTCCTTGCCGGCGTGTGAGTCATCCCCACGGACAAGAACATTGGGCAATTCTCGTGCCGGCCAGACTGCGGTAATCGCGCTGCAACGTGCCGCGCGAAGGAATGCTCCAGAATGTCGCGAAAGCCTCCATCGGCCGGCGGTTCCCGATGCTGAGGATCAGACGTATGAACCGTCGCCTCGGTTCACGGCCTCGTCACTGGATTTCCGTACCTTGTTGTCACAAGGCCAACCCGCTCAGCACTCTGGAGCACGGTAACGGTCGTTCCGTTGTGAGCGGGATCGGATCGACTCCGCCGCGTGGGCATGCGCCGCCGTCCCGGCAAGCCATGCGGCACACTCACTCGCCGGCCAAGAGTCAGTCTCCGGTCTGGCGACCACATGCGCAACCCAATCGGCACTGCGGGTTTGAGCGCCGCGGTCACTATGGCGCAAGACGCCGGTCGATGTACTGGACTTCGCTTCCGCGAGCGCGTGCCGAGCGAGCGATTCGAAACGCAACCCAGACGTCGTTGTCAATCCACTGGCTCCGGTGTGGGGCTTTGTACGCGCCGGCAGCGGAAAAACCCGCTGTCTTCTTCCAAGAACCGAGCCCGCGCGGGCCTTTCGCGACTTCCAAAGCCGAATGCTGAACCTCCATTCGCGAGCGCAGATGGGCAATCTAGGAAGATTGAGGCGGCGAGCCGGCGTATGCCGAGGTGACCGTCGCAAGGTTCGGGGTGCGCGTTGCCCCGCGTGGGTTCACTTCCTCGTTGCGAATTCACCCGCACCGTGCCGGAATGCCGATCGTCTCAAGCGGCGCGCGTCCGCGGTCGCTGACCGGGCGAGACGCATGGGCGGATCACGAAGCCGGCGCGCCTCTGCCATGAGAGTGCGACGGTTCATACGGCCCGCACCGCGGCGCTTCGGACGCGCGCCTCAGGACCAAGCAGTATCTCGACTACTCGGCGCGAATCGATGATCACTCTGCGCGAGGTCATCGTTTGGGCGAACCGAGGCGGGCGCGGGACCGCGGATGACGACGCGCGATGTCCCCACGCACGTGGGGGTGAACCGTTCAATCGCCTCGGGGTATTCCATGGGGCCACGATGTCCCCACGCACGTGGGGGTGAACCGTACCGAATCTACAGAAAGCGAACCGGGGCAGCGATGTCCCCACGCACGTGGGGGTGAACCGCTCGCGACTACGCGGGATCGCGGTGCGCATCGCTGTCCCAACGGATGCGGAAGAACTCTACGATTCGGAGCTTGCTGACATGACCGTTGACTCAAACATCGTCGCTGGTTGTTCCACTCGTCATGCGCCGTGACCGCACGGACCGCGCGCTCGCGTATCCGTTCGCGACCGCCGCGCCCCGCAGCGCGTCGCAAGCCGGTCCACCGTCACCTATGCCATCGCAGCGCGCGGTGCGCGCTCGAATAACCGCTGGGTCACACACTGACTTGCTTGAAGGCCATCGCGGCCGCTCAATCGAGGGCAAACATGCCATAACCCCATGGCGCGGCTCGACGAGAGACGCCGGGACTTTGGGGCGAGCGGCGCGAACGCGTCGAGGCCGCGCTGCGCTCGCGTGACCTGGGGAGAGATCTCGTCTTGCCAGGCAGTCCGTAACCCCTTGCCAAACCGGGCGCAAGAACGCGAACGCCGGCACGTCTCCATGCCGGCGTGGTCCGTTCACTTGCGGGTCACCGCCGTTTGCGGCGTCTGATTTACTAGCGGGGGCTCGCTACGCCCGCCATCGCGCTGCCCCTGACAGCGAAAGAACGCTGATTCTGCGGTCGATACGGGCGGTTTTCTGGCTTCATTTCGCAGAGGCGGCGCAGGCGCGGTTTCGTGAAACCGTGAAAGATGCAAAGCCGACAGGTCACGGACGCTGATTCGCGTCACGGCAAAGCCGTCTATCGGCGTTGCAATAGCTGAGTCATTTCGCGAGACGAATCAGGTATTCGCTTCGCGCAATGAAGTGATGCGGCGATTGTACACAGCGATCCAACTCTCATGCTCCCGCTTAGGGTTGTCCACAACGGCTTTGACAAGATCGTCGTTGATCGCGCTCGGGTCGCCGTGGGCAAACGCATTCCGGCGCTCTTGTACTTGGAGCAGGTGGCGGCGGATGTCATCGAATCCAAGGTCGGCGAGTTCCGTCCAATATGTCTTTTCGAAGAGAACGCGATACAGTCTATCCAGGCGTGATCCGATGGATGCGTACCTTGCAAGGGTATCATCGGCTAGCCGAGACGGTATCCCTTTCATGCCGGCTCGAAATAATCGATCAATGCGCGTCTCGAAGTAGCTCCAAAAAAGAACGACAATCGTAGCGCGCGGCGACGGCTGGGCAGTTTGAGCGGGTCCAGGGACGCGATCTTCGTCGGTGACTGGCCGTTTCCATTCTCGCTCCAACATTCGAAGAAAGACCCAGTCCTCATATCTCCCCTCTGCACCCATGAATGCCGGTGAAGCGGTCATGAACTGCATCGATTCATATAGACGAACGATGTCGCCATCGGCGACAGGGCGATCAATTTGATCAGCGCCCTCTCCTCTGAGAAACAGGCAATGGTCGTGTACAGGTAATCCCTGGCGAATCGCCACGGCTTTGATTTCAGCTCCCGCCGCGGATTCGCATTGAACCTTTATTGGTCGCCTATTCACAAGGATCGTCAGGGCATGGAATTGGTCACCGGCGGAAATATCCCGAACGCTCTGTTCTTTCGCATGATCAGGGAGCGAATATGGCGCAGCGCCACAAATCGGACACTTTTGTTCCGTCCGGCGAATGCCTCGGCACTTTCCGCAGAGGATGTAATCCGTCCAAAGGGCTGACCACGACTTGCCGCGAGGAAGATCGTCGTACCACATGATTCGCTTCGATTATCCATGAAAAAAAACCGCCCATGGCGGCGGACGAACAATCATCGCAGCGAAACAGGCGCGCGGGGGGAATCGAAGGCAATCGCTGCGCTCAGCGCGAGTTGATCAAGAACCGCCCTTTTTCAGAAGCCGTCGTGCCCTCTCAAGCCGGTCTTTCAAGCTATCTTGAAAAGCCGGGTCCTTAGTTCGGCTACTGATGTGGGTGGCGATCGCTGTTCGGATTACTTCAGATACCGGGCAAGACTCGACGCTTGCAACGATCTCCAAAGCCTCGGCCTGTTCGCTCGTTAGCCGAATTGTCATCGATTTTGCGGGCTTCATAATTTAAGCATACACCACGAAATTTCGGTTGTCAAGTTGCTTGGTGTCGTGCTATAATGATACCAAGCAACCACAGGAGGTATGCCAATGGCCAGCGAAATCGAGAAAAATCAGGGTCACCCGGATGGTGGCCACCCTCACGAACACGAGTTCCACATCCAGATTGACCGCGTTCATTACACGGTCAAGAAGGAGAAAATGACCGGTCTGGAACTGCGTCACGTGCCTCCCACCCCGATCGGCCCAGATCGGGATTTGTTCGAAGTCGTACCGGGTGGCACCGACCGAAAAATAGGTGACACCGACGTTGTTGAGATTCGGGACGGAAAGCGATTTTTCACTGCTCCGGCCCAGATCAACCCTGGGAAGTAGTCATGTTGCCGCAGAACGACAAGATATGCCTCGACGAGCGAGGTCTAAAGTACACGGTTTCAGCGGAAGCGAACATGACCTGCGTCGTGCTGGAGGGCTATCGCCTACCATCTGGATACGACCGCGAGCAGGCAGACCTCCTGCTTCGGCTGAACCCTGGATTCCCCGACATTCAGCCCGACATGTGGTGGTTCGATCCCGCGATCAAGCTCAAAGACGGCCGCGCTGTCAAAGCGACCGATGTGACGGAGCACCACCTAGGGCGGGCGTGGCAGAGGTGGTCGCGGCATTTCAATGCGGGACAATGGCGAAGTGGAATCGATTCGCTGGAGAGCTATCTGGCGCTCATCAGCGGGGAGCTTGAACGTTGCGTGCAGAATCCCAATTAGCGACGCTCGTTCTGCCGCAGTCGCTTGCGGAGGAATTGGATAAAGCAGCACGTCAGCCCATTGAGACGGCGGGCGTGATGTTTGCGAGCGTCGTGCGCCTCGAAACCGGCAGTGTGCGAGTCTTGGGCCGTGGTATTCGATGGATTGACGAGGCGTACTACGTTCGGCGCGGCGTGGATCATATGACGATCGCTTCCGAAGGCTACGTGCGGTACCTCGGCGAGGCCGAGAAGCTCGGGGCCATCGCGATCTGGGTTCATACGCATCCGGGCGAAGCGTCCTGGCCAACGGCGAGCAAATGGGACGATGAAGTGGACCGGCAGATAGCCGACCTGTTTCGGCTGCGATCGGGGAGCGACTACTACAGCATGCTGATTGTGTCGCCGCGGGAACGGCACTTCACTTTTGC